>JANQNT010000021.1 GCA_028279445.1 Tepidamorphaceae bacterium
ATGGCTCGCGATCCCCTGTTCCAATGCCCATCTGTTCAAGACCCCATCTCATCGAAATCCGCCGACATCACACCCTCTTAAAGGGCATGATCCGATCCCGGCATTTGTTCCGTCCATCGCCAGCCATCACCGCCACCAACCACGTTTCCGGTCTACATCCACATCACATCCGGTGCAGATTGCGGCGCAGAATCGGCAAGGACAAATCAGGAACATTTACTACATGTTCCAGACTTGTTCCACAAGCCTAAATGTTCGGTTAATGTTCGCCGGGTTTGTGACGGATCAGCCGCGCGGCAGCATCGCGATGACGCGGCACGTTTCGCCCTTGCCGGCAGCCGGCGCATGCGGTGGCCGCACGATGAGGACGTCGGCATGGGCAAGCGCGGCGAGCATG
Organism: Tepidamorphaceae bacterium; assembly: GCA_028279445.1. Lineage (GTDB taxonomy): Bacteria > Pseudomonadota > Alphaproteobacteria > Rhizobiales > Tepidamorphaceae > JANQNT01. The sequence goes on from JANQNT010000021.1 coordinate 398, forward strand.
GAGCTGTCCTGCCGCGGGAACGGCGTGGCCACCAGCGTACCGTCGTCAGCCGGTTCCAAACTGGCCCGCAAGTGGTCCTGCCGCGGACCGTTCGCGTCGACATCGGCGCCCAGTTGCGCGGTCATGGACGGTTCAACTGTTGCCTGCGCCAGCATGGCGCGCACCAGCGGCACCAGGAACAGTCGGGCACATACGAGTGCCGAGACGGGATTGCCGGGCAGTCCGAGAAAGCGCGTCTGCCCACGGGTTCCCATCATCAATGGCTTGCCGGGGCGCATCGCGATCTTCCAGAAGCCAATCGCGACGCCAAGTTGGCCCAGTACATCCTGGACATGGTCGTGCTCACCGACCGAAGCGCCACCGGTGGTGACGACAACGTCGGCGCCGGCATCGATGGCCTGGCGCAGCTTGCCGGCGATGGTGTCGGGGTTGTCCGGCGCGATGCCCAGATCCATCGGCGCGGCGCCCGCCGCCCGCAGCATGGCCGCCAGGCCGATATTGTTGGACGCGATGATATCGTCCTCGCCGAGCGGCTCGCCCGGCAAACGCAGTTCGTCGCCGGTCGCCAGGATCGCGCAGACCGGCCGGCGCAGCACCGGAACCTGCGCGTGGCCCATGGACGCGGCAAGCGCGACGCCGGCCGGCGTCAGCGCGGCATGGGCGTCCAGCAGGCGCTGGCCCTCGCTGAAATCGAGCCCGCGCGGACGCACGAAGCGGCCGACCTCGGTCGCCGGCACCTTGACCAGATCGCCGTCACGCTCGGCGTTCTCCTGGATGACGATGGTGTCGGCGCCTTCCGGCAGCGGCGCCCCGGTGAAGATGCGCACGGCCTGACCGGCGCCAAGCGCGCCATCGAAACGGCGACCGGCGGCGGACTGGCCGATGACCGTCAGGGCCGTGTCGGATGCGACATCGGCGCCGCGCACCGCGTAGCCGTCCATCGCCGATGTGGGCCAGGGCGGCTGGGTGCGGGTCGCGGTCAGCGCTTCGGCAAGAATGCGTCCGCCGGCCTCGCCGACGGGACAGCTCTCGGCATCTGTCGGCTGCACGCCGTCCAGCACGCGGGCCAGGGCATCGGCGACCGGCAACAGGGGCCCGGCAGCCTTCATCTCAGTCATTTTCCGCGCGGAACCCGCCGGACTTGCCGCCGGATTTCTCAAGCAGGCGGACTCGTTCGATGGTCATGCCGCGATCGACGGCCTTGACCATGTCGTAGATCGTCAGACAGGCGATGGACGCAGCGGTAAGGGCTTCCATCTCGACGCCGGTCTGACCGGTGAGCTTGGCGCTCGCCACCACGCGGATGGAACTCGTCGCTTGATCGGGTTCAAGATCGACGGCCACCTTGGAAAGCATCAGCGGGTGGCACAGCGGGATCAGCTCGTGGGTCTTCTTGGCCGCCATGATGCCGGCAATGCGCGCGACCGCCAGCACATCGCCCTTCTTTGCTTCGCCCGACAGGATCAGCGCCAGCGTTTCCGGCTGCATGGTGATGCGGCCTTCGGCCACCGCGACACGCTCGGTCATGTCCTTGGCGCCGACATCGACCATCTGCGCCTTGCCGGAGGCATCCACATGGGTGAGGACGGGTTTGTCGTCGGCCATGGCGCTTCAACCGGCCAGGGCGCGGGTATCTTGCGCAGGCGCAAGAAGCGCGCGCGTGGCGGCTTCCACGTCGTCCTGCCGCATCAGGCTTTCGCCGACCAGCAGGGTGTCGATGCCGGCGGCGGCGAGACGCGCCACATCGGCGGGCGTGAAGATGCCGCTTTCGCCGGCGACGATGCGGCCCTTGGGCACCATCGGCGCCAATCGCTCGCAGGTCTCAAGCGATGTTTCGAAACTGCGCAGGTCGCGGTTGTTGATACCGATCAGCGGCGAGGCGAGGGCCAGCGCGCGCTCAAGCTCGGCCTTGTCATGCACCTCGACCAGAACCGACAGATCCCAGCGCTGCGCCTCGGCCTCCAGCGCCCGCGCGGTGTCGTCGTCGACGCCGGCCATGATGATCAGGATGCAATCGGCGCCCATCGCCCGCGTCTCGGCGACCTGGTAGGGCTCGTACAGGAAGTCCTTGCGCAGCACCGGCAGGGCCGTCGCCGCGCGTGCGGCGGCCAGGAACTCCGGAGACCCCTGAAACGAGGGCGCGTCGGTCAGCACTGACAGGCAGGCCGCGCCGCCGGCCTCGTAGGCGCGTGCCAGCGCCGGCGGATCAAAATCGGGCCGGATCAGCCCCTTCGACGGGCTCGCCTTCTTGATTTCCGCGATCAGCGCCGTCGCGCCGGCCTGGGTCCTGGCTTTCAATGCGCCGACAAAGTCGCGCACGGCGGGTGCCGACCGCGCGGCATCCTCCACGGCCGACAGCGGGCGCGCGGCCTTGGCGGCAGCGATTTCCTCGCGCTTGTAGCTCTCGATCCTGCGCAGAATGTCGGCCATGCTCGTTATCTCAGGCGTTGGTGGCCTTGACCAGCTTCTTCAACCGCTCGGCGGCGGCACCGCAATCGATCAGCTCGGCGGCCATTTCGACACCACTGGCAATATTGTCCGCCTTGCCGGCCACGACCAGGGCACCACCGGCATTCATCAGTACGATATCCCGGTAGGCGCAGCGCTCGCCATCGAGCACGCCGCGCAACGCGCGGGCATTGTGCTTCGCGTCGCCACCTTTCAGAAACTCCGGCGCGCTAAGCGTAATGCCGGCCTCTTCGGGGGAAATCTCGAAGGTCGTCACCGTGCCGTCTTCCAGCGAGGCGACCAGCGTCTTGCCGGTGGTGGTGATCTCATCCAGCCCGTCGCCGCCATGCACCACCCAGACGCGTTCCAGGCCAAGCTGTTTGGCAACCTCGGCCACCGGCTCGACCCATTTCCTGGCGAAGACACCGATCAACTGGCGGCTGACGCCGGCCGGGTTCGACAGCGGCCCCAGCAGGTTGAAGATGGTGCGGGTGGCCAGTTCCATCCGTGTCGGACCGACGTGCTTCATGGCGGCGTGATGCGTCGGCGCGAACATGAAGCCAAGGCCCGCCTGCTTGATCGCCCGGGCGATGTCCCTGGGGCCGATCTCGATATTGACACCAAGCGCACTCAGCACATCGGCGGCACCCGACTTCGACGACATCGCGCGGTTGCCGTGCTTGGCGACCGGAACGTCGGCGGCGGCAACCACGAAGGCAGCCGCGGTGGAAATGTTGTAGGTGCCGGCGCCGTCGCCCCCGGTGCCGACGATGTCGATGGCGTCGGGGGGCGCCTTCACGCGCTTCATCTTGTCGCGCATGGTCTGCACTGCGCCGGTGATCTCGTCGACGGTCTCGCCGCGCGCCCTCAGCGCCATCAGAAAGCCGCCGATCTGGCTGGGGGTGGCGTCCCCCGACATCATGATGTCGAAGGCGGCGCGCGCGTCATCCACCGACAGGCTGGCCCCGTCGGCCACCTTGGCGATCATGTCTTTCATCGTCGTCATGGCAAACTCGATTAACGCAAGCAGGCCGCCATGACCAGCGATCACGACTTGTGCGCCGCCACTATCCTTAAAAAGTTGCGGATCAGGTCGTGTCCGTGCTCCGAGGCGATGCTCTCGGGATGGAACTGGACGCCGTGCACCGGGTGTTCGCCATGCCGCAGGCCCATGATGGTGCCGTCCTCGGTGTGGGCATTGGCGCTGAGCTCATTGGGCAGGTTGTCCGGCGAAACGGTCAGCGAATGGTAGCGCGTCGCGGTGAAATGCTCCGGCAGGCCTTCGAAGACGCCGGTCGCGTCGTGCCGCACGGTGCTGGTCTTGCCGTGAAACAGCGCATCGGCGCGCACCACGCGGCCGCCATAGGCCTGACCGATGGCCTGATGACCAAGGCACACGCCAAGGATTGGCGTGGTCGCACCGGCTGCCTTGACCAGGTCGAGGCAGATGCCGGCCTCGTTGGGCGTGCAGGGTCCCGGCGACAGCACGATGCCATCCGGCCCGGCGGCCATCACCTCGTCGACGGTGATCTTGTCGTTGCGGTGAACCGCCACCTCGGCGCCCAGCTCGCCGATGTAATGCACCAGGTTCCAGGTGAAGCTGTCGTAGTTGTCGATCAGGACGATCATGACGCCGCACGTCCGCCGGCCGAACGTTCGAGCTGACCTGCCATCCAGCGGGTGACGCCGAGCATCGCGGCAATGGCGATCGGCGCCGCCGCCCAGCCGGTCTGAACGGTGGAGGCGAGGGTGAACTGGAAGATCGATGAGAGCGGCGGCAACTGCGTGCCCTGCGCCACGAAGGCATCCTGGCCGACGAGCACGCCCAGCAGGTTGATCAGCACGAACATCAACGCCCACATGACGAAATTGGCCACTGGCACGGTCATGAACCCGGCCGCGACCGCGCCGGCATAGGACAGGCCGTGACGCTGGACGGCGAAGAACTGCCACAGCCAGCCGCCGACAAGCGCCGTGGCAATGGTGCCGGCGGCGCCGAGCAGCATGCCGAAGGACGTCGCCAGGCCGCTACCGATCGCGATGGCAGCAAACAGTGCCGCGCAGACCGCCAGCACGGAGGTCGCCAGGCGCCGGCCGCGCTGCCTGAGCTCAGGCGAGACGGCGTGATCGTCGTTGTCCGGCGTCATGGTCATTGGCCCCGCCCGGCGGCGGCGGCGAACCGCACCGCTTCCTCGGCGGCGCGGAACAGCGCCTTGGCCTTGTTGACGCATTCGGCCTGTTCGGAGGCCGGCACCGAATCCGCGACGATGCCCGCACCCGCCTGCACGTACATGCGTCCATCGCGCACGATGGAGGTGCGCAGCACGATGCAGGTGTCCATCTCACCGTCGGCGGAGAAATAGCCGATGGCGCCGGCATAGATGCCGCGCTTTTCCTTCTCCAACTCGTCGATGATCTCCATCGCGCGGACCTTGGGCGCGCCTGAGACGGTTCCGGCGGGAAACCCGGCCACCAGCGCGCCGATCGGGTCGTGGCTGTCGTCGAGCTTGCCCTCGACGTTGGAGACGATGTGCATCACCTGACTGTAGTACTCCAGGAAGAACTGGTCGGTCACGCTGACAGTGCCGATCTCGCAGACGCGGCCGACATCGTTGCGCCCCAGATCGAGCAGCATCAGATGCTCGGCGCATTCCTTCGGGTCGGCAAGCAGTTCCTCGGCAAGCGCGGAATCCTCGGCCGGCGTGGCGCCGCGCGGGCGGGTGCCGGCGATGGGCCGGATGGTGACCGTGCCGTCGCGGACCCGCACCAGGATTTCCGGGCTGGAGCCGACGACGGCGAAATCCTCGTAGTCGAGATAATAGAGGAACGGCGCGGGATTGACCCGGCGCAGCGCCCGATAGAGCGCGAAGGGGGGCAGGGTGAAGGGACACTCGAAACGCTGGCTCAACACCACCTGGAAGATGTCGCCGGCGGCGATGTAGTCCTTCGCCGCGCGGACCATGTCCATGTACTCGTCCGCACTGGTGTTGGAGACCGGTTCACCGGCCGCGGCCGCGAGGTCTTCGTCGCTGGCGCCCTTGTGGACCGGACGGTCCAGTCCGTAGAGGACATCGTTGAGCCGGTCGATGGCCCGCGAGTAGGCCGCCTGCGCCGACAGTCCTTCGCGCGGCCGCACCGGTGTCACGACGATGATCTCGTCGCGCACCGCGTCGAACACCACGACGATGGTCGGACGCACGAGGATCGCGTCGGGCAGGCCGAGCGGATCGGGGTTCGGCTCGGCCAGTTCCTCCATCAGCCGCACGGTGTCGTAGCCCAGATAGCCGAACACGCCGGCCGCCATCGGCGGCAGGTTCTGCGGCAGATCGATGCGGCTTTCGGAGATCAGCTCGCGCAACGCAGCCAGGGGCGGCGCGTCGCAGGGCTCGAAACCGTCCCGATCAGACAGGGCGTTGCGGTTGATCTCGGCGTCGTTGCCGCGGGCACGGAAGATGACATCCGGATTGAGCCCGATGATCGAATAACGTCCGCGCACCGCGCCGCCTTCCACCGATTCCAGCAGGAAACTCAGCGGCCGGCCGGCTGACAGTTTCAGCATGGCCGAAACGGGGGTCTCCAGATCGGCGACGAGCCGGGTCGAGACCACCTGCGGGACGCGATCATCGTAGCGCCGCTCAAACGGCTCGAAGGCGGGCTCGACCTGCATGATCCGGTTCGCTCAGCGGTCCTGTCGCGGCGCGGCGCCGAGAATCTCGCTCAGGAGCTGCGGATTGACATTGACGCCGTAGGTATCGCGCAGGGCGGCAACGTACTGGCCGAGCAGATCGTTGCTCTGACCGAGCGCCAGACGGTCGTAGGTCGCCAGCGTCGCGTCATCGGCTGCATCATGCGGCGGTGTCGCGGCGCCGGTCATGACGAAGATGACCCGGTTCTCGGCGTTGTCGGCCTCGGCGAAGGCCGCCTCGCCCTGACGCAGCAGGAACAGCCGCTGCACGGCGACAGCGCCGACCGGACCGGAGGTTTCGGCGCGCGTGATGGCGCCGACGCTGGTCACGCTGCGATCGAAGCGCGATGCAACGACTGTGATCGAATCGCCGGATTTCAGGCTATCGACGGCTTCCGCCGCGGTGCGGTCGAGCGCCCCGTCGATCTGTCCGGCCCGCCATGCCGCCACGACGTCGTCGCGCACCTCGTCGAGTGTACGTTCGCGTGCCGGCTCGATGCCCTGCACGTCGTACCAGATGAACACCGAACCGCGTAGCTGCAACGGATCGTTCTCGATCCCCACGTCACTCTGGAATGCCTCCCGCAGGATGCTGTCGCGCGCCGGCATAGCGGTCACCGGTGCGCCTTCCGGATCGTTGCCACGCGCATCGACCGCCGGGAAGATCTGGAGGGTCAGCCCCTTGGCGGTGGCGATCTCAGGCAGCGTCTCACCCGCCGCACGGGCATCCTCGATCTCGTCGTAAAGGTCGAGGACACGGTCTTCGCCGCGGCGGCGCTGGATGTCGGCGACAAGCGCGTCGCGGACATCCTCGAAGGCGGACTCAGAGCCCGCCTCGATGGCGGTCACGCTCACCAGCACGTTGCCGAACTGACCCGCGATGACATCGCTGACGGCGCCTTCCTCAAGCGCGAAGGCCGCTTCGGCCACAGCCGGGTCCAGAATGTCCGCCCGGGCGACGGAGCCAAGCAAGGTCTCTTCCGGGCTCAGGCCGCGGGCCTCGGCGATGTCCTCGAAGCTCGCACCGGCACGGATCTGCTCCAGTGCTGCCTGCGCCTCAACCGCTTCGGCGAAGACGATCTGCTGCACGCTGCGCCGTTCCGGCACCTCGTAGCGGGCCTTGTCCTGCTCGTAGCGTTCGCGGGCTTCCTGCTCGCTGACCTCGATGGCGCTGCCGATGATCTGCGGATCGACGTTCAGCACCGCGATGGCACGGTATTCGGGCGCGGTGAACCGCGCCTTGTTGGCCTCGAAATAGGCTGTGAGCGTGGTGTCGTCGGGATCGCCCACCGGTTCCAGGCTGTCGTTGCCGATGACGAAGTAGTCCATGGACCGCGTTTCCGCGCCATAGGCATGGACCGCCTCCTGCATGGCATCGGAGGGGGCAATGCCGGAGGTGGTGGCGTTGCCGATCACCTGGCGCAGCATCTCCAGGCGGCGATCCGCCACGAATCCGGCCTCGCTCATGCCGGTGGCGCGCAGCACCTGCTCGAAGTAGGCGCGGTCGAAAATGCCGCCGGGGGTGAGGAAACTCGGATCGGTGCGGATGGAATCGGCAATCGCCGCATCCGACATGCCAAGCCCCAGTTCGCGCGCCTTCTCGTTCAGGGCCGCTTCGGTGATCATGCGGCCGAGCACCTGGGCATCGATGCCCAGCGCGCGGGCCTCGTCGAGCGTCAGCGGACGGCCGATGCGCCGACCCACAAGCTGCATCTCGCCCTGCAACTCGTTACGGAAGACCTCGCCATGGATCTCGGTCTCGCCGACGGTGGCCAGCGCATCGCCGCGATAGCCGGTGAAGATGTCGGAGACACCCCAGACCGCAAAGCTGAACATAAGGACGCCAAGAAATATCTTGGTCACCCAGCTTCCCATGCTGCGCCGTAACGCATCCAACATGACGGGGGAACCTCTCCTGGAGTGAGTGACTTGGTGACGGTGACGCGCGGCGCGAACGGCCGGTCCCGAACGGCGGCGCATCTTATGGGCGCCGCCCAAGCGCGACAAGCACCCACAGCGACACACGCATGGCAATTGCACAACAGGCCGGCAAACCGCTAAACGGGTCGCCACAGAACACGTTTTTGGAGTCGCTGATATGGTCAAGCCGCTGGTTGCCGGCAACTGGAAGATGAACGGGCTCACCGCCGACCTCGCCACCGTGCGCGAGATTGCCGCAGGTGCCGATACGATAACCCGGCAGGCCGACATGATGCTGTGCCTGCCGGCCACGCTGGTCGCCCCCGGCGCCGAGGCGGCCGGGTCAAGCGCGCTGGCCATCGGCGGACAGGACTGTCACGCGGCGGTCAGCGGCGCCCACACAGGCGATGTGTCCGCCGGGATGTTGGGCGATGCGGGCGCCAGCGCCGTCATCGTCGGGCATTCGGAGCGCCGCCAGGACCATGGCGAGGATGATGCCACGGTGCTGGCCAAGGCCAGGGCCGCGCTCGCGGCGGACCTCACGGCGATTGTCTGTGTCGGGGAGACCGAGGCCGAGCGCCGCGCCGGCGATGCGGTGGCCCGCGTCGTGTCGCAATTGAATGGCTCGCTGCCGGACGAGGGCACCGCCGGCACCATGATCGTCGCCTACGAGCCGGTCTGGGCCATCGGCACCGGCCTGACGCCCACGCTCGACGATGTGGCCGAGATGCACGGCGCCATCCGCGCGCATCTGGTGGCCCATTTCGGCACCGGCGAGCAAATGCGCATTCTCTATGGCGGTTCGGTGAAACCGGGCAATGCCGTTGAGCTGATGGGCGTTGCCGAGGTCAACGGGGCACTGGTCGGCGGGGCGAGCCTCAAGGCAGCCGATTTCCTCGGTATTGCGGATGCTTACCGCGCCTGAGGTACGCGACCGCGCTGATGCGGACACACCAACGCTCGCAATTGGGCTTGACGCAGCGGCCGGGCGGGTCCAATTGATTGCCTGAATCTCACTTTTCTTTCCCCGAATCCGGAACGCGTGCCAGGCAGCACGGCACGGAGTTCGTGGGCGCAAATCTCGTGGGCACGGGCTTTAAGCCATGGAAACCGTCATCATCGTCATCCATCTGATGATCGTCGCCGCGCTGGTGACCCTCATCCTGCTGCAGAAGTCGGAAGGCGGCGCGCTGGGTATCGGCGGCGGCGGTGGCGGCGGCAACTTCATGTCGGGCAGGGGCACCGCCAATGTGCTGACCCGGGCCACGACGCTGCTGGCCGCTGGCTTCTTCGCCACCTCGATCATCCTGACCATCCTCGCCAACCGTGGCGACAGCGGCTCGATCCTCGATGCCGGCACGCCGGGCGCGCCAGGCGTGCAGGTTCCCGCGGTTCCGGGCGGCGCGACGACGACCGAGGAGCTGATGGAGCAGCTTCAGCCCGGCAGCGGTGGCGGCACGGACGACTCAGGGGAGTCCGGCCCGCAGGTGCCGATTTCCCAGTAAGCCCGCCGGCAGCCGGCGCCAGGCGCGGTCAACGCAAACGGGCCTCACCGGATCACTCCTCAACAGAAATCGACGGCCGGGCGTTTTTTGACTCCCCGAATCGATCCCGCACGCGGTATGTCAGAGGTCCATGGCGCGGTACATCTTCATCACCGGCGGCGTGGTCTCTTCCCTCGGCAAGGGTCTGGCTTCCGCAGCACTCGGCGCGGTCCTTCAGGCGCGCGGCTATACGGTGCGGCTGAAAAAGCTCGATCCCTATCTCAACGTCGATCCGGGGACCATGAGCCCGTATCAGCACGGCGAGGTCTTCGTCACCGACGACGGGGCGGAGACCGACCTGGATTTGGGTCACTACGAGCGTTTCACCGGCGTGCCCTGCGCCCAGTCGGATAACATCACCACCGGGCGCATCTACCAGGACATCATCGCCAAGGAGCGGCGCGGCGATTATCTCGGCGCGACGATCCAGGTGATCCCGCACGTCACCGACGAGATCAAGCAGTTCGTCCTCAACGACAACGGGGATGCGGATTTCGTGCTGGCCGAGATCGGCGGCACGGTGGGCGATATCGAAGGGCTGCCGTTCTTCGAGGCGATCCGCCAGCTAGGCCAGGAACTGCCGCGCGGCGACGCCATCTTCATCCACCTGACGCTGCTGCCGTTCATTCCCAGCGCCGGCGAGGTCAAGACCAAGCCGACGCAGCACTCGGTCAAGGAACTGCGCTCCATCGGCATCCAGCCGGACATCCTGCTGTGCCGCTGCGACCGGCCGATCCCGCCGGACGAGCGGCGCAAGCTGGCGCTGTTCTGCAACGTGCGCGAAAGCGCGGTGATCGAGGCGCTCGATGCCGACACCATCTACGCGGTGCCGTCGGCCTATCACGAGGCCGGGCTCGACCGCGAGGTGCTGTCGGCCTTCGGCCTGGAGGATGCCGGCGCGCCCGACCTTGCGCGCTGGGACGACATCGTCGACCGCATCCGCAATCCGGAAGGCTCGGTGACGATCGCCATCGTCGGCAAATACACCGGGCTGAAGGACGCCTACAAATCGCTCAACGAGGCGCTGATGCATGGCGGCATCGCCAACCGGGTGCGCGTCAACATCGAGTGGATCGAGTCGGAGACCTTCGAACAGGAGGACCCCACACCCTTGCTGGAAGGTGTGCATGGCATCCTGGTGCCCGGCGGTTTCGGCCAGCGCGGCGCTGAAGGCAAGATCAGGGCGGCGACCTTCGCGCGCCAGCGCAGCGTGCCCTATTTCGGCATCTGCTTCGGCATGCAGATGGCGGTCATCGAGGCGAGCCGCAATCTGGCGGGCATCGAGGATGCCAACTCCACCGAATTCGGCGAGACGCCGGACCCGGTCGTCGGACTGATGACCGAATGGGTGCGCGGCAACACGCGCGAAGAACGCGGCAGCGGCGACGATCTCGGCGGCACCATGCGGCTCGGCGCCTATCCGGCACGGCTGACGCCGGGTTCGCACGTGGCCGCGATCTACGGCGGCAACAGCATTTCCGAGCGTCACCGCCACCGCTACGAGGTCAATACCGGCTACCGCGAGCGTCTGGAGGCGGAGGGCCTGCTGTTTTCCGGCATGTCGCCGGACGGATTGCTGCCGGAAATTGTCGAGAACACCGCCCATCCCTGGTTCATCGGCGTGCAGTTCCATCCCGAACTGAAGAGCCGGCCGTTCGAGCCGCACCCGCTGTTTTCCTCCTTCATCGCGGCGGCCGTGGAACAGAGCCGCCTTGTCTGAGCAAGGCCCTGGCCGCGGTATCGACCATCTGGTCATCGCCGTGCGCGACCTGGACCGGGCCGCCGAGGCTTATGCAGCTCTCGGCTTCACGCTGACGCCGGAGAACCTCCATCCCTTCGGCAGCAAGAACCGCATCGTGCAACTTGATGGCTTGTTCCTTGAAATCCTCGGCATCCAGGACGGCGCCGAACTGGCACCGCACGACGGCGACGCGTTCAGTTTTGCCCGCTTCAACGCGGATTTCCTCGCGCGGCGCGAGGGCTGCTCGATGCTGGTCATGGAGAGCCGCGACCGGGATGCGGACCTGACCGCGATGCAGGCGGCAGGACTGACCACCTGCGCGCCGTTCGAGTTCTCCCGCATCGCCAATCTGCCCGACGGCGGCACCGCCACAGTCGGCTTCCGGCTTGCCTTCGCGACGGACACGTCGATGCCGGAATCGGCCTTCTTCGTGTGCGAGCAGCTCGCGCCGGAGCATTTCTGGAAAGCCGATTTCCAGCGCCATGCCAACGGATGTGCGGGTGTCGTGGCGGCGCATGCGGTCTGCGATACTCCGTCAGACACGGCCACGCTGTTCGCTGGCCTGGCGGGCAGTGATGCGGTCGATGAGATCGTGGGTGGTATCCGCATCGCAACGCCGCGCGGTGCGATCGAGGTGCTGACGGGGGATGCACACAAGGCGCGCTTCGGCGTGGAACCGGTGATCGATGGGGCCCATCTCGCCGGTATCACCCTGAGCAGCGGAGAATTCGGCGCGGCCCGTGACCATGCGCGCAAGGCGGTTCCCGCGGCTGCGATCAGCGAGGATCGCATCGTCATTGCGCCGGACGACCTGTTCGGCGTCATGCTGGTCATCGTGCCTGCCTGACACAGGGGCGATTTGCCTTTCACGCGTCATCGTGCCACGCAGGCATCCGAGCAGACCTGCCACGGATCAACCGATGTCCAACACCGTCTCCGTCGGGGGCGTTTCGTTTGCCAATGACACGCCGTTCTCGCTGATCGCGGGGCCGTGCGCGCTGGAATCGCGCGACCACGCGCTCGATATCGCCTCCACGCTGAAGGAACTGACCGGCGAACTCGGCATCGGCTTCGTCTTCAAGGCCTCCTTCGACAAGGCCAACCGCACCAGCCTCAAGGGCGCGCGCGGCGCGGGGCTGGACGCCGCGATGACCGTGTTCGCCGAGATCAAGGCGCGCCTCGACGTGCCGGTGACCACCGACGTGCACCTGCCCGAACACTGCGGTGAAGTGGCCGATGTGGTCGATCTGATCCAGATCCCCGCCTTCCTGTGCCGCCAGACGGACCTGTTGCTGGCCGCCGCTGCCACCGGCCGGCCGGTCAACATCAAGAAGGGTCAGTTTCTCGCGCCCTGGGACATGGCCAACGTGGTCGCCAAGATCACCGACAGCGGCAACCCGGACGTGATCGTCACCGAGCGCGGCTCCAGCTTCGGCTACAACACGCTGGTGACGGATTTCCGCAGCCTTCCGCAGATGGCGGACAACGGCACGCCGGTGGTGTTCGACGCCACCCACTCGGTGCAGCAGCCGGGCGGACGCGGCGGCTCGTCGGGCGGCCAGCGCGAATTCGTGCCGGTGCTGGCGCGCGCGGCAGTCGCGGTCGGCGTGGCTGGTGTGTTCATCGAGACCCATGAGGACCCGGACAACGCTCCGTCGGACGGTCCCAACATGGTGCCGCTGGCGGATATGCGCGCCCTGCTGGAAACGCTGATGGCGTTCGACAAGGTCACCAAACGATCTTCTTAGGCAGGCGCAACAAGCGTTTGGGCTGCTTCATCCCAGCGCCAAGGATCGTGCCCGCATGCGTGATACCCGCCGAACCAGCAATCGATACCGTTCTCGGTGACGAAATCGGCATGTCCCTCCAGCAGATCGCGGGCGTAAGGCGTCAGCGAGACGGTGCTTCGGACGAACTCGTCATAGCCCGGTTCACCCGGCTGGTCGCTGCCCTGCGGCATGGGCGGCAGACCGTCGACCGCCGGAATGCGCGTATCCGCCATCCGGTCAAGCAGTTCGAAGAAGCCCAGATCGCCGAGGAATGCCGCCGCTTCCATCCCCTGGGTACGGCCGAAAAGGCGCCCGGCGGTCGTTGGTTCGTCCTTGAGCAGGCTCAGCGCGTTGCGTTGCGTGCGGCCAAGCCCACAGGTCGTATCAGGGAACTCGGCAAGGAAGCGGATCAAGGCCGCGCCCAGAAAGGCAAACGGTCCCGGTTCGGCGACATAGCGGTTGGCCAGTGCTCCAAGTTCCGCGCAGTCGGAACCGCGAAACGCGTTCCATGCGGCCACCGCGCGCTCGTGCATGTCCTCCGTCACCGGCTCGGTCCTGCCGGCAAACCGCAGCACCGTGTCGGGTGTCTGATGGCCGAGATAGTCGTCCGCCTGGACGAGGAATACGCCCTTATGTCGCCCGGCACTCGCCAGCGCATCCAGCATGTCGAGAAGTTGCAACTGGTCGTAGAGGTCGTGCTCGAGCCAGATTTCGATGCGCTCGAATTGTCCGTGGTCCCGAATCAGGTTCTCGCGCTCTTCAAACTCCTGAGCGACCTCGTCACGCGGCAGTCGGGCAAACGTGGCAACTTCGCCGATCCGGTCGGCGATGAAGTCCTCGCGCCGCTCGAAATGCGCCACGCGGCCGGCATGCAACACGTCCCGCCAAGGCTGAATCGGATCGGCAATGCCGGCTTCGTGCAACAGTCCTTGGGCGCTGTCGCCATTGGTCAGGATCAGTCTCGACACCGATTGGCTCCATCGTGGTTTCGTGGCCGCGGACTTGGCGATGCGCCGCCTCGATGGTAGGGCTCACACCCCGCCAGCACCGCGTGACACAAATCTCTGTCGAACAGCAACTAGGCTGCGCGCATATCCTTATCAAGAAAGACCTTGAGGCCGAAAATGACCGAAATCATCGACATCTACGCGCGCGAAATTCTCGACAGCCGGGGCAATCCGACCGTCGAAGTCGATGTGGTGCTCGAGGATGGCTCGATGGGCCGCGCCGCGGTGCCGTCGGGTGCCTCGACGGGCGCCTACGAGGCGGTCGAACTGCGCGACGGCGATGACGCGCGCTATCTCGGCAAGGGGGTGCAGACCGCCGTCAACGCGGTCAATGGCGAGATCGCATCCGCGCTCGCCGGGCTCGACGCGGAAGACCAGGTCGCCATCGACGAGGCGATGATCGATCTCGACGGCACCGACAACAAGGGGCGGCTGGGTGCCAACGCGATCCTCGGCGTGTCGCTGGCAACCGCCAAGGCAGCCGCCGATGCGGCCTCACTGCCGCTCTACCGCTATGTCGGCGGGGTCGGGGCACGGCAGATGCCGGTACCCATGATGAACATCGTCAATGGCGGGGCGCACGCCGACAACCCCATCGATTTCCAGGAATTCATGATCATGCCGGTCGGCGCGGACAGCTTCGCCGAAGCCCTGCGCATGGGCGCGGAGATATTCCATACTCTGCGCAAGGGTCTGAAGGACGCCGGCCACAACACCAATGTGGGCGACGAGGGCGGCTTCGCGCCGAACCTGTCGTCGACGACCGAAGCGCTCGATTTCGTCATGAAGGCTTGCGCGACCGCCGGCTACAAGCCCGGCGACGACGTTCTGCTGGCGCTCGACACGGCGTCGACCGAGTTCTTCGAGGACGGCAAGTACAACCTGGCCGGCGAGGGCAGGGTGCTCGGCGCCGAGGAGATGGTGAAGCTCTACGAGGAGTTGGTGTCACGCTACCCGATCATCTCCATCGAAGACGGCATGGCCGAGGACGACTGGGAGGGCTGGACGGCGCTGACCTCGGCGATCGGTGACAAGGTGCAGCTCGTCGGCGACGATCTGTTCGTCACCAATTCAGCCCGGCTGTCGGACGGCATTGCCATCGGGGCCGCCAACGCGATCCTGGTGAAGGTCAACCAGATCGGCACGCTGACCGAAACGCTTGCCGCGGTCGAGACTGCCCACAAGGCCGGATATCGGGCGGTGATGTCGCATCGCTCCGGTGAAACGGAGGATTCGACCATTTCCGACCTCGCGGTCGCCACCAATTGCGGGCAGATCAAGACCGGCTCGCTGGCGCGCTCCGACCGCACCGCGAAGTACAACCAGTTGCTGCGTATCGAGGATGAACTGGGCGCCCAGGCGATCTATCCCGGGCTGGCCGCGTTTTCGGGATTGACACGCTCGCCATAGGATTGCCGCAACGATCACACAGCCTCACAAGCGTGCGAGATCACGGCGAGTTTGCTTGCTCCGAGCCGAACTTGCGACAATCTTGTTGCGAGCGGTGAGGTTCGCCGCATCGATATTCGCCCAACACGCAGCCGGCAGCAGGCCTGCTGCCGCAACAGGAGCCTAGGATATGAACAAGACCGTCCAAGCCGTCGCAGTCGCTGGTGCTGTCTCCGCAGCGCTTGCCATGACCGGTGTTGTCGATACCGCATCGGCCCAGGAGCGTGAGAAGTGCTATGGCGTTTCCCTGGCCGGCCAGAACGACTGCGCCGCCGGCGAAGGCACGTCCTGCGCGGGCACCTCGACCGTCGATTATCAGGGCAATGCCTGGAAGCTGGTTCCCAAGGGCACCTGCCTGACCATGGAACTGCCCGATGACCGCAAGGGTTCGCTGGAGCCGCTTGATCGCGACAACCCGGCCTGACCGGCGCGCAGCCGTTCCTGTGGTGACAGCGGGGATCACGCGATGACCTGCTTTGCCGATACGCCAAGCACGATCCCGGCAGCGGCCGGGGTCGGGCTCAAGGGCCAGCATGTGGCCGACATTCTGGCCGCCGGCGAGGACGCAGATGCGCAGCCGGCGCGCTGGTTCGAGGTGCATGCGGAAAACTATATGGGCGCCGGTGGGCGCCCGCATGCCAACCTGACCGCGATTCGCGAACGCTTCCCGGTCTCCGTACACGGAGTGGGCCTGAGCATCGGCGCCGAACGTGGCCTCGATCCGGACCATGTGGCGCGCCTTGCCGAGGTCGTGAAGCGTTACGAACCGGGGCTGGTCTCCGAACACCTGGCCTGGTCGACGCACGACACCCATTACCTCAACGACCTGCTGCCCGTCCCCTACACGCAGGCGACGCTGGACCGCGTCGTGTCCCATATCGGCCACGTGCAGGACGCCTTGCAGCGGCCGATCCTGCTGGAAAACCCGTCGACCTATGTGCGCTTCGAGACCTCGACCATGAGCGAACTCGATTTTCTGGCGCAGATCGCCGAACGCTCAGGCTGCGGCCTGCTGCTGGACGTCAACAACGTCTTCGTGTCGGCGACCAATCACGGCTACAGCCCGGATGATTATCTCGACGCGTTTCCGCTCGATGCGGTGGGTGAAATCCACCTCGGCGGCCACGCCGAGGACGCCGACGATCTGGGCGACCCGCTGCTGATCGACTCCCACGATCGCGAGGTGATCGATCCCGTCTGGACGCTCTATGAGCGCGTGGTGGCCAGGACCGGCCCCAGACCGACCCTGATCGAGTGGGACAACGACGTGCCGGACTGGGCCACACTGGCCGACGAGGTTCGCCACGCCGCTACCGTCATCGCGCGAACCGCCGGGGAGGGAGGCGATGTCCGCGCCGCGTGACGGCCTGGACGGCCGGCATGGCCAGGACGCCTTCGTCAGTGCCTTGCTGGAGCCCGAGGCGGCCGTCCCCGACGATATCGCCCCCTTGCGCGACGGCACGCCGGCCAACAAGCGCTTCACGGTTTACCGCAACAATGTCGTCCTCAGCCTGACGGACAACCTGCGGGCGGCGTTCCCGACGGTCGCGGCACTGGTGGGCGATGCGTTCTTCAACGCCATGGCCGGCGTCTACGTGCGCGAACACCCGCCCACAACGCCGCTGATGATGGACTACGGCAGCGATTTCGCCATCTTCATCGAGGGCTTTCCGCCCTCCGCATCGGTGCCTTATCTGGCCGACATGGCGCGCCTTGAGGATGCCCGACGGCAGGCCTACCACGCCGCCGACGCCGTACCGGCCCCACAGGCAGCGTTCCAGCGGCTGCAGGGCGCAGATGCCGAGGTGGCCCGGCTGGTGTTGCATCCGGCGGTGCGGCTGATCTCGTCGCGCTTTCCGGTCTTCTCCATCTGGCAGCGCCACCACGACGATGACGCGCGGGCGCTACCTGACGGCGGCGAAGACGTGCTCGTCGTGCGGCCGCAGCTCGACGTGGAGATGTATCTGCTGGGCGCCGGCGAGGCCCGCTTCATCGCGGCTCTCGGCCAAGGCAAGAGGCTCGGCGAAGCGGCCCGGGATGCCGGCCCGAACGATGGTTTCGATCTCGCCGCCGCAATCGCCCGATTGATCCGCGCGCAGGCAGTTTCGGCAATCGAGGTCTAGAAAACACCCGGTGGGCCGTGCGAGGCCCGCCAATCGCCTTGTCGCATCCACAAAAGCCACTTCATCGTCTCCATTGACAGGTCAAAGCGCATGAACGCGATCATATCCCTCCACAATTCGGTATTCGGCGCGCTTGAGAAGTCGGTCGCGCCCTGGCTGATGCCGAGCCTTGCGCGGCTGGTCTTCGCCGCCGTGCTGTTCCTCTATTACTGGAATGCTGCCACCACCAAGCTGGGCGAGGGCGCGCTCGGCTTCCTGTTTCCCTCCGATGGCGCCTATATCCAGATCTTCCCCAAGACCGTCGAGCAGTTGGGATACGACACCTCGCAACTGGGTACGTTCCACTGGATTGTCGCGGTGGCGGGCACCTGGGCGGAGTTCCTGCTGCCGGTGCTGATCGTGCTGGGTCTGTTCACCCGGCTCGCCGCGCTCGGCATGATCGGCTTCGTGGTGGTGCAGAGCTGGGTCGATGTCGTCGGTCACGGGCTTGGCGACAAGGATATCGGCGCCTGGTTCGACCGGATCCCGTCAGCGCTCATTCTCGACCAGCGCGCCTTCTGGGTGTTCGTGCTGCTCTACCTCGTGATGCGCGGCGCGGGTCCGTTGTCGATCGACGCTCTTCTCGGCAAGCGCAACACGGCGGCGCACTAGATCATCCTGCGATTTGATCGACCCAATCAAATCGCAGAGGGATGATCGCTTCTAACAGGTTAGAGCAACTTATCTGCGCCGATCCTGGCGCCATCGCTTAAGCAATCCTTCAGCAAACCGCGCCATTGATTGCCCGGGTGGTCCCTTGTGCGTGGAGGCGGATTGGCGGCGATGGCGACGAGACGTACGGTTCGCTCGGGCAAGCGCAGCATCGTGCTGCCCGCTGCGGCGCTGCTCGTCACCGCTTATTTCAGTTGGCACGCCTATCACGGCGCGCACGGCCTGCTGGCACGCGACGACCTGCAACGCGAAGAACTGCGGCTGTCGGCGGAACTCAAGGGGCTGGTCGCGCGGCGCGAAGCGCTGGAGCGCGATATCATGCTGTTGCGGCCCGACAGCCTCGATCCGGATTATCTGGAGCAGCGCGCCATCGAACTGCTCAACTTCACCCATCCCGACATTCGCGAGCTCAAGCCGGCGCGTTGAAAAACGCCTCCCAACCGGTGATACTGCCGTGCAAGGAGCTATGCCCGGTCGGAAAAGTTGTGCTGCATGCTGTAATCAAGATGGTTTAATCGAATTTCGGTTAACATACATATTGTTGTTCTAATACAATAAGTTAGTGCACACTGTCCGAAACTGCGCTATAGAATGATGTCAAAGGGGAGCGTGTAGGGAGTTATCGATCCGGCCGGCGCCGCAGGGGAGCCGGCCTCCTGAAACGCAGCAGGATCGCGCATGGCAGGCTAGGGCATCGATGTGCCTGGCGGGCCATGTCTCAAGATGCGGCCGCAGAACGGCCGCACGCCGCCGCCGGTCGCGCTCCGGTGCCGCGGCCATGCCGGGGAGGGACTTCGCGCCATGGCATCTTCGCCGAAGACGGCTTCTCGCCGCGCGTCATCGCGCGGCACACGCTCACGCAAAAGCAACAGCAAGGCCAAGGCCGCGGCGCCCGCCGGGCTTCCGAAGGACGAGGAACTCGAAGCCTATCGGATGATGCTGCTGATCCGGCGCTTCGAGGAAAAGGCCGGCCAGATGTACGGCATGGGGCTGATCGGCGGCTTCTGCCACCTGTATATCGGCCAGGAGGCCGTCGTGACCGGCGTCCAGCTCGCCACGCGCGAGGGCGATCAGGTGATCACCAGCTACCGCGATCACGGCCACATGCTCGCCTGCGGCATGGAGGCGCGCGGCGTCATGGCCGAGCTGACCGGACGCCAGGGCGGCTATTCCAAGGGCAAGGGCGGCTCGATGCACATGTTCTCCGTGGAGAAGGCCTTCTATGGCGGCCACGGCATCGTCGGCGCGCAGGTCTCGCTTGGCACCGGGCTTGCCTTCGCCAACCGCTACCGCGAGGACGGCAAGGTGTCGCTGACCTATCTCGGCGACGGCGCCATCAACCAGGGCCAGGTCTACGAGAGCTTCAACATGGCCAAGCTCTGGAACCTGCCGGTGGTCTACGTCATCGAGAACAACAAGTACGGCATGGGCACCAGCATCAGCCGGGCCTCCTCCACCACGGACCTGTCGCAGCGCGGCGCCTCCTTCGACATCCCCGGCGATCAGGTCGACGGCATGGACGTGCGCGCGGTCAAGGCGGCCGCCGGGAAGGCGCTCGACTACGCGCGCAGCGGCAAGGGGCCGTTCATCCTGGAGATGCTGACCTATCGCTATCGCGGCCACTCCATGTCCGATCCGGCGAAATACCGCTCCAAGGAAGAGGTGCAGAAGATGCGCCAGGAGCACGACCCGATCGAACAGGTGAAGGCGCGTCTACTCGGCGAGCACGGCCTGGAGGAGGACGACCTCAAGGCAGTCGACAAGGACATCCGCGCCATCGTCAACGAGGCCGCCGACTTCGCCCAGATCGATCCGGAACCCGATCCGTCCGAACTGTGGACCGACGTCTACGCCTGAACACCCCGCCCGATCAGCATTCGAGAAACGAGACAAACCATGCCAACGCAAATCCTGATGCCGGCCCTGTCGCCGACGATGGAAGAAGGCAAGCTCGCCAAGTGGATCAAGGCGGAAGGCGACGAGATCACCGCCGGCGACGTCATTGCCGAGATCGAGACCGACAAGGCGACCATGGAGGTCGAGGCGGTCGACGAGGGCAAGCTCGGCAAGATCCTCATCCCGGAAGGCACCGAGGCGGTCAAGGTCAACACGCCGATCGCGGTGATCCTGGCCGACGGCGAGGATTCGTCCGCGATCGACGGTGCCGGCGCGGCGCCAGCGCCGGCTCCCGCAGCGGCCGCGGAAACGCCCGCCGCCCCCGAGCCGGCGGCACCGGCGGTGCAGACCGCGCCGGCCCGGCAGGAAGTGCCCGCCGATCCGGACATTCCCGAAGGCACGCAGATGGTCGACACCACCGTGCGCGAGGCGCTGCGCGACGCGATGGCGGAGGAAATGCGCCGCGATGAGAGTGTCTTCGTCATGGGCGAGGAGGTCGCCGAATACCAGGGCGCCTACAAGATCACCCAAGGGCTGCTCGATGAATTCGGCGCGCGCCGGGTGGTCGATACCCCGATCACCGAGCACGGTTTCGCCGGTCTTGGCGTTGGCGCGGCGCTGGCGGGCCTGCGGCCGATCGTCGAGTTCATGACCTTCAACTTCGCCATGCAGGCGATCGACCACATCATCAATTCCGCCGCCAAGACGCTCTATATGTCCGGCGGGCAGATGCACAACGCCATCGTCTTCCGCGGACCCAACGGGGCGGCCGCGCGCGTCGGTGCCCAGCACAGCCAGGACTATGCCGCCTGGTACGGGCAGATTCCGGGGCTGAAGGTCGTGCAGCCGTGGTCTGCGGCGGATGCCAAGGGGCTGCTGAAATCGGCCATCCGCGATCCCAACCCGGTGGTGTTCCTGGAAAACGAAATCCTCTATGGCCACGCCTCTCCGGTGCCGCTGCTGGACGACCACACGGTACCGATCGGCCGGGCCAAGGTGGTGCGCTCCGGCGATGCGGCGACCATCGTCTCCTTCGGCATCGGCATGACCTACGCGACCCAGGCCGCCGAGGCGCTCGCCGCCGACGGCATCCAGTGCGACGTCATCGACCTGCGCACCATCCGCCCGATGGACATCGACACGGTGATCGAGTCGGTCAAAAGAACCGGCCGTGTGGTCAGCGTCGAGGAGGGCTGGCCGCAGCATGGCGTCGGCGCGGAGATCGGAATGAAGGTCAGCGAACGCGCCTTCGACTGGCTCGACGCCCCGCCGGTGCGCATTTGCGGCAAGGACGTACCGATGCCCTACGCGGCCAATCTGGAAAAACTCGCCCTGCCGAACGTGCAGGAGGTCGTCGATGCGGTGAAGGCGGTGGCTTACATCTAGGAACCATGGACTGGCGACCGGGCTACAAATGGAAGGACTTCGGATTTTCGACGCTGCGCCGCCCATTGCAGGTTGGAGCCGCGCTTGTCCGCATCAAGTTGACGTATCAGACACTGAGGACTTTCAACGGGTTACCGCAAGAAGCTGCAATAGACGCCAAGGCGGAGCTGGACAAGATCGACCATCACGTCCTGGCCGCTGCACGCCGGAAACTGAACGGGGTTGCCGAGCATGAGTTGCCGGACTTCCTGACCATAACGCTCGACGACCTTGAGCGGGAGAAATGAGACGATGCCGATCAACATCCTGATGCCCGCGCTGTCGCCCACCATGGAGGAGGGCACGCTTGCCAAATGGCACGTCAAGGAGGGCGACGAGGTCTCCGCCGGCGACGTGATCGCCGAGATCGAGACCGACAAGGCGACGATGGAGGTGGAATCCATCGACGAGGGCACCGTCGGCAAAATCTTCATCGGCGAGGGTACCGCCAACGTAAAGGTCAACGAACTGATCGCCGTGCTGCTGGAGGACGGCGAGGACGCCGGTGCCATCTCGGACGCACCTGCCGCAGCGCCGGCGCCATCGGCCCAGGCCGCGCCATCTGCGGAGGCGGCACCCACACCTGCCGCAGCCCCGGCGCCAACTCCCGCGCCCGCTGCTGCCGCACCGGCGAGCAATGGCGCGCGCATCTTCGCTTCGCCGCTCGCCCGGCGCATCGCCAAGGATGCCGGCATCGATATCGGGTCCATCGCCGGCTCCGGCCCGCACGGGCGCATCGTCAAGCGCGACGTGGACGCGGCAATCGCGTCGGGCGGAGCGCAGCCGGCATCTGCTGGCGCGACCGCGCCTCAGGCACCGGCCGCTGCGCCAGCCGCACCGATGGGTCCCTCGGACGAGCAGGTGCTCAAGATGTTCGAGGAGGGCACCTACGAGGTCGTCCCGCATGATAACATGCGCAAGACCATCGCCCGGCGCCTGACCGAGGCGAAATCGACCATCCCGCACTTCTATCTGACGGTGGATTGCGCGTTGGACGCGCTGTTGAAGCTGCGCGGCGAGATCAACGCCGCCGCCCCCGTGGTGGATGAGAAGCCCGCCTACAAGGTTTCCGTCAACGACATGGTCATCAAGGCGCTGGCCAAGGCCCTGCGCGCGGTGCCGGACGCCAACGCGACCTGGACCGACGGTGGCATGCTGCTGCACGACAAGGTGGATGTTGGCGTCGCCGTCGCCATTCCCGGCGGGTTGATCACGCCGGTGATCCGCGACGCCGACCTCAAGCCCTTGTCGGTGATGTCGACCGAGATGAAGGACTACGCCAGGCGGGCCCGCGAGCGGAAGCTGCTGCCGCACGAATACCAGGGCGGCACGACGGCGGTGTCCAACCTCGGCATGTTCGGTATCAAGGATTTCTCCGCCGTCATCAACCCGCCGCACGCGACGATTCTCGCCGTGGGCGCGGGCGAACAGCGCGCGGTGATCTGGGATGGCGCGGTCGCCGCCGCCACGGTCATGTCGGTGACGCTGTCGACGGACCACCGGGCCGTCGATGGCGCGCTCGGCGCGGAACTGCTCGCCGCCTTCAAGGGCTTCATCGAAGACCCGATGCGGATGCTGGTGTGATGGCGCGCCGTTTGAGCCAGCGCAAATCGCACCACAGCCCCGCTCGCTAGGCTTGGCGTCATTGACGCTAAGCGTCACGGACAGCACCAGACACGGAACAGGGACCATGACGCACACGCCGCACGAGCTGCACGAAGAGTTTCCCGAGCACGCCGAGAAGCTGCACGAACTGAAGGTGAGCAACGCCCATTTCGCGCATCTCTCCGAGCAGTATCACGAGATCAACCGGGCCATTCACCGGGCCGAGAGCGAGGTGGAACCGACCGACGACCTGCATCTTGAGGACATGAAGAAGCAGCGGCTTCACCTGAAGGATCAGATCGCCGAGATGCTGCACGGCTGAGGCCGGTAGCGCGCTTGCGTTCAGGAGTGGAAAAACGCCATGGCTGACAGTTACGACGTGATCGTCATCGGTGCCGGGCCGGGGGGCTACGTCACCGCGATCCGGGCTGCCCAATTGGGGCTCAAGGTCGCCGTGGTGGAGCGCGAGCACCTGGGCGGCATCTGCCTCAACTGGGGCTGTATCCCCACCAAGGCGCTGCTGCGGTCTGCGGAAATCTACCACTACATGCAGCACGCCAAGGACTACGGCCTGTCGGTTCAGGGCGCGTCCTTCGATCCCGCAGCGGTGGTGAAGCGCTCGCGCGGCGTCTCCGGTCGGCTCAACGGTGGCGTCGGCATGCTTCTGAAGAAGAACAAGGTCGACGTGATCTGGGGCGAAGCCAGGATCACCAAGCCGGGCGAGGTGGTCGTGGCCAAGTCGGGCAAAGAGGCCATGCAGCCGCAACATCCCGAACCCAAGGGCGCGCTGGGCGCGGGCACCTACAAGGCCAAGCACATCATCATCGCGACCGGCGCGCGGCCGCGCGTCATTCCCGGCATCGAGCCCGACGGCAAGCAGATCTGGACCTATTTCGAGGCCATGGTGCCGGACGGCATGCCGAAGTCGCTGCTGGTGATGGGATCGGGCGCCATCGGTATCGAATTCGCCAGCTTCTACCGCTCCATGGGCGCCGAGGTGACCGTGGTTGAGCTGCTGCCGCAGATCATGCCGGTGGAGGATGCGGAGATCGCCGGCCTTGCCCGCAAGCAGTTCGAGAAGCAGGGCATCAAGATCATGACCGGCGCCAAGGTCGCCAAGGTCGCCAAGTCGGCATCCGGCGTCACCGCGACGATCGAGACCGAGGACGGCAAGTCCCAGGACATCACGGCCGAGAAACTGATCTCGGCGGTGGGCGTCGTCGGCAATGTCGAGGGGCTCGGGCTGGAAGCGCTCGGGGTCAAGACCGACCGCGGCTGCATCGTCGCCGACGGCTACGGCAAGACCAGCGTCGCCGGCATCTATGCCATCGGCGATGTCGCTGGCCCGCCGATGCTGGCCCACAAGGCCGAGCACGAGGGTGTCATCTGCGTGGAGAAGATCGCCGGTCTCGATGCCCACCCGATGGACAAGCTGAAGATTCCCGGTTGCACCTACTGCCACCCCCAGGTCGCCTCCGTGGGACTGACAGAGACGAAAGCCAAAGACGCCGGTTACGAGATCAAGGTCGGCCGCTTCCCGTTCGTGGGTAATGGCAAGGCGATCGCGCTCGGCGAACCCGATGGCCTGATCAAGACCATCTTCGATGCCAAGACCGGTCAGCTTCTGGGCGCGCACATGGTCGGCGCGGAGGTCACCGAACTGATCCAGGGCTATGTCGTCGCCATGACGCTGGAGACCACCGAGGCGGAGTTGATGCACACGGTCTTCCCGCACCCGACGCTGTCGGAGATGATGCACGAGAGCGCTCTGGACGCCTACGGCCGCGCCATCCATATCTAACGGTACACTTCAAGCCCCCGATTCGATCGCGAAGCACATCAACCATGGTCACCGTCCTCGACACGCTGAACACCCCGCGCCCGCGCCATCCGGAGAAGGCGCACAAGCCGGACACGCCGGTGCTGCGCAAGCCCGACTGGATCCGCGTCAAGGCGCCGGGCTCGCCCGTCTATCGCGAGACGATGGACATCGTGCGCGAGCACAAGCTGGTGACCGTGTGTGAGGAGGCCGGCTGCCCGAATATCGGCGAATGCTGGTCGCAGAAGCACGCGACCTTCATGATCATGGGCGAGACCTGCACGCGGGCCTGCGCCTTCTGCAACGTGCGCACCGGCGTGCCGGACGCGCTCGATGACGACGAGCCGGCACGCGTCGCCGATGCGGTGGAGAAACTCGGCCTCAAGCACGTGGTCATCACCTCCGTCGACCGTGACGATCTCGACGACGGCGGCGCGCTGCATTTCGCCCGGGTGATCGCGGCGATCCGCGAGATGAGCCCGCAGACCACGATCGAGGTGCTGACGCCGGACTTCCTGCGCAAGGAAGGCGCGCTGGAAGTGGTCGTCGAGGCCAGGCCCGATGTCTTCAACCACAATCTGGAGACGGTGCCCTCGCTCTATCTGGCGGTGCGGCCGGGCGCGCGCTACTTCCATTCGCTACGGCTGCTGCAGCGGGTCAAGGAACTCGACGCGTCGATCTTTACCAAGTCCGGCATCATGGTGGGCCTGGGCGAAGAGCGTAACGAGGTGCTGCAACTGATGGACGACATGCGCAGCGCCGATGTGGACTTCATGACCATCGGCCAGTACCTGCAGCCGACCCGCAAGCACTTCCCCATCGACCGTTTCGTGACGCCGGACGAGTTCAAGGCCTTCGCCACGGTGGCCTATGCCAAGGGCTTCCTGATGGTATCGTCGAGCCCGCTGACGCGCTCCTCGCATCACGCCGGCGACGACTTCGCCAAGTTGCGGGCCGCCCGCGAGAAACTGCTGTCCGGCGCCGCGGGCTAATCTCCACTCCATGAAACGCTTCGATACGCGCCGGCGGGTTGAGCACTCGGCCGGCGACATGTTCGCGCTCGTCGCCGACGTGGAGGCCTATCCGCAATTCGTGCCGCTGTGCACCGCGCTCAAGGTGATCCGCCACAGCGAGGATGCCGCCGGGCGACCGGTGGTGACCGCCGACATGACGGTCGCCTACAAGCTGATCCGCGAGACCTACCGTAGCCGCGTGACGCTGGACGAACCGGCGATGGCCATCGACGTCGTCAACATGGACGGGCCGTTCGAGCGGCTGGAGAACCACTGGCGGTTTCACGCCCTTGATGACACGTCCTGCGAGGTCGAGTTCCATCTGGTCTACGGATTCCGCAGCAAGATGTTTGAGCGTGTCGCGGGGGTTGTCTTCGACCGGGCGTTCTCGCGCTTCGCGGATGCCTTCGAGACCCGCGCGGACGTGGTCTATGGGAAAGCGACAAGCGCCTAAGCGCCGGCTGCTTCCAGCAACAGCTTCAGCGCCACCCGCACGCTGAGCGAACGGATGTCCGCGCGGCTGATGTCGCCGAAGCGCCGTTCGGCATGCGTCACCTGTCCCGATAGATCGGCGCAGGCGAAATGGACCAGACCGACCGGTTTCTCCGCCGTGCCGCCGCCGGGACCGGCGACGCCGGTGATGGCGATCGCAAGATCGACGCCGGCCTGCGTCTGCGCGCCCGTGGCCATGGCCCGCGCCACCGCCTCGCTGACCGCGCCGTGGCGCTCGATCATCGATGCGGGTACGCCGAGCATCTCGCTCTTGGCGCGATTGGAATAGGTGACGAAGCCGCGCTCCACCACGTCCGAGGAACCGGCGATATCGGTCAGGGTCCCGGCGACAAGGCCACCTGTGCAGGATTCAGCCGTCGCCAGCATCAGGCCGCGCTCCCGGCAGGCATCCAGAACCGCCGCCGCCAGTTCGCCATGGGGGGACTGCGGCGTCATGGCCGATCCTCCGGCGCGGGCAGTTGCACGGTCGCCAGCGCCATGACGGCGATACCTTCCCCGCGGCCGGTGAAACCGAGGCGTTCCGTCGTCGTCGCCTTGACCGAAATGCGCTCCCCGGCAACGCCGGTAATCCCGGCGATCCGCGCGCGGATGGCCTCGCGCCAGGGACCGATCTTCGGCGTTTCGCACATGACGGTCGCGTCGATCAGCATCACCGAGCCGCCCCGGGCGGCGAGCCTCGCCATCGCATCGGCGAGAAACACCGCCGAATCCGCACCCTTCCACGCGTCGTCACTGGGCGGGAAGTGGGTGCCGATATCGCCGTCGCCGATGGCGCCGAGGATCGCGTCGGTGATGGCGTGAAGCAGGACATCTGCGTCCGAATGGCCCGACAGCGCGGCATCGTGCGGGATAGTCACACCACCCAGGATCACGGCATCGCCCGGCACGAAACGATGCACGTCGAAACCCTGACCCGTGCGGGTCTCCAGGGCCCGGCCGCCGCGCAAGATCTGCTCGGCGCGGGCAAAGTCGTCTGCGACCGTGAGCTTGATGTTGTTCACGTCACCGGGCAACGCGGCGATCTCAAGCCCGTCCCAGGCCGCGATTGCCGCATCGTCGGTGAAACCGGTCTTGCCCGACTGGCCAGCGCGCCCATGCGCGTTAAGGATATCCGCGAACCGAAAGCCCTGCGGCGTCTGGGCCGCGCCAAGCGCATCGCGATCGAGCGTCCCGGTGACCTGTCCGGCATCGGTGCGCTTGATCGTGTCGGTGACGGGCAGCAGCGGGATGGCCCCGATGTGATTGTTCAGCGCATCGACGACCGCGTCGATGGTCGCGGAAGCAACCAATGGTCGGGCGCCGTCGTGAATGAGCACATTCGCCGGCGGTACCGGCTCAAGCGCCCGCAAGCCGGCCAGAACCGAGGCCTGGCGGCTCGCGCGGCCCATGACGAACGTGACGCGTTCGGGGTCGCATCGAAGCGCCTGCGCGCGGGGGCCGTCCTCCTCGCCGATCACGGTGACGATCCGGCCGATGGCCGGATGCGCGGCGAAGACCTCGATGCTGCGCTCCAGCACTGGCCGGCCGGCCAGCAATCGATACTGCTTGGGCGTCGCGTCGGCCGCGCGGTCCGATGATTCGACGCGGCTGCCGCGGCCGGCGGCGACGATCACAACGGCTGTCTCGGGCAAGCTGGTCTCATCCATCGCCCTCCCTTAGCCGTATCGCACGAGGTTTCGAAGGAAAAACTGGGCTTGCCGGCCTGTCGCGCTATCTCGGCTCGCAGGCGGCGCGCGTTGCGTGGACCCGGAGACGCTTGCGAATGATCAAGTTTGATTATAATATGGGCAAGAAAATTATTGCACATTAATTGTGCAATTTCGTTGGGGTCTACCGCGTTGATCCGAATTGGTTCGCATAACATCGCCGCCCGGGCGGTCCTGGCGCCGATGTCGGGGGTCACCGATGCGCCGTTCCGCCGCCTGGCCGTACGGCTTGGCGCTCCGCTGGTCGTCTCCGAGATGGTGGCCAGCGAGGCGCTGTGCGTTGAGAACCCGGCGATGGTGCTGAAATCGGAAGCCACGGGCGTCGGGCTCCACATGGTGCAGATCGCAGGACGCGAGACACGCTGGATGCGCGAGGCAGCCCGCCGGCTCGCCCGATCCGGCGCCGATATCATCGACATCAACATGGGCTGCCCGGCGCGCAAGGTCACCAACGGCTATTCCGGGTCGGCACTGATGCGCGATCCAGACCACGCACTCAACCTGATCGACGCAACGGTGGCCGGGGCAGGGGACGTGCCGGTCACGCTGAAGATGCGGCTTGGCTGGGATCACGACCATCTCAACGCAGCCGAAATCGCGCGCCGCGCCGTCGATGCCGGGGTGCAGGCGATCACCGTGCATGGGCGTACCCGCTGCCAGTTCTACAACGGCTCGGCCGACTGGGCGGCGGTTCGTGCGGTGCGCGAGGCGGTCGATGTGCCGCTCACCGTCAACGGCGATATCACCGACGCGGCCAGCGCGCGGCAGGCGCTGGCGCTGTCGGGCGCCGACATGGTGATGGTCGGGCGCGGCGCCTATGGCCGGCCATGGCTGGTCCGGCAGATCGATGCCGAACTCTCCGGCGAGGCGGCCGTGCCGACACCGGACGCGGATGAGGTCATCGCGCTGGCCGGCGGGCACTACGACGACATGCTGACCCAGTATGGCGTGGAGGTCGGCGTGCGCGCCGCCCGCAAGCACCTGGGCTGGTATCTCGACACCCTGTTCGGCGCTGATCGCGTCAAACGGGACCCGCGCTTTGCGGCGCGACGCAAGGCCATCATGACCGAATGCGCACCGGCGGCGGCGATGACGCGCTTCGCCGAGTGCATCGCCGCGACCACAGCCGACAAACCCGTATCCGCGCAGGTGGCGGCATGAGCGGCGCCCTGGCGGCCGAGCAGACCGGCGATCCACCGGGCGGTTCGCCCCGCGCCATTCCAGAAGCCGTGCTCAACGCGCTGCCGCTGCCGACGGTCGTGGTGACCGGTGACGGCGCGATCGCCTTTGCCAATGACGCGGCTGAAGCCTTCTTCGAGACCAGCC
The DNA here is from genome assembly GCA_028279445.1 of Tepidamorphaceae bacterium. Classification (GTDB taxonomy): domain Bacteria; phylum Pseudomonadota; class Alphaproteobacteria; order Rhizobiales; family Tepidamorphaceae; genus JANQNT01. The sequence goes on from JANQNT010000021.1 coordinate 30,098, forward strand.
GCGCCGTCCTGCATCGCAATCCGCTCGGCGCATTCGTGCCCTTCGGCAGCCCGCTTTTCGCGCTGATCGACCAGGTGCGCCGGCGCCATACGGTGGTGCACGAATACAAGGTCGATCTGACCACGCCACGCTCCGACAGCGAGCGCGTCAGCGACATCTATGCAGCACCCTTGCGCGATTGGCCCGATGCGGTCGTCATCGTGCTGCAGCATCGTTCGATCGCCGACAAGCTCGACCGGCAACTGACCCATCGCGGCGCGGCGCGCAGCGTCACCGGTCTGGCCGCCATGATGGCGCACGAAATCAAGAACCCGCTGTCGGGCATCCGCGGCGCGGCCCAATTGCTCGAGACGACGGTTCAGGAGCAGGACCGGGTGCTGACCCAACTGATCCGCGACGAGGCCGACCGCATCGTCAAGCTGGTCGACCGCATGGAGGTGTTTTCCGACGAGCGCCCCATCGAGCGCGAGCCGGTCAATATCCACTCGGTGCTGGAACACGTGCGGCGCATCGCGACGAGCGGGTTCGCCAGCCAGATCAGGTTCGTCGAGACCTACGATCCCTCGCTGCCGCCGGTGTGGGGCAATCGCGACCAGTTGGTCCAGGTGTTCCTCAACCTGGTGAAGAACGCCGCCGAGGCGATCGGAAGCAACACCGCCAACGGCGAGATCGAGCTGCTAACCGCGTTTCGTCCCGGCGTGCGGCTCAGCGTGCCGGGGACCTCGGAGCGGGTCACGCTGCCGCTGGAGTTCTGCGTGCGCGACAACGGTTCGGGCATCTCGCAGGAACTGCTGCCGCATCTGTTCGAGCCGTTCGTGACCACCAAGACGTCCGGATCGGGCCTCGGCCTGGCGCTGGTCGCCAAGATCATCGGCGACCATGGCGGCGTCATCGACTGTGAATCGCAGAGCGGCGCAACCACCTTCCGCATCCTGATGCCGCGCTATGCCGGCGTCACCGAGGCCATGGAAGCTGCCGGAGAAGGGGCGTGACGATGGCCGACGGAACCGTACTTGTCGCAGACGATGACGCGGCGATCCGCACGGTGATCAATCAGGCGCTGTCGCGGGCCGGCTATGCGGTGCGCGCCACCGGTGCCGCCACCACGCTGTGGCGCTGGGCCTCGCAGGGGGAGGGCGACCTGATCATCACCGACGTGGTGATGCCGGACGAAAACGCCTTCGACCTGATCCCGCGTATCCGCCGGGCGCGTCCCGACCTTCCGGTCGTGGTGATGAGCGCGCAGAACACCTTCATGACGGCGATCAAGGCGTCCGAACTGGGCGCCTACGAGTATCTGCCCAAGCCCTTCGATCTCAATGAGCTTGTGGCGACCGTCGGGCGCGCGCTGTCGGCGCCGCGCGCCGCGCCGGCGCGCCCGGCCAATGACGAAGACGCTGACGGCATGCCGCTGGTCGGGCGCTCGCCGGCCATGCAGGAGATCTACCGGGTGCTGGCACGGCTGATGCAGACCGACCTGACGGTGATGATCAGCGGCGAGTCCGGCACCGGCAAGGAACTGGTCGCCAAGGCCCTGCACGACTACGGCAAGCGCGCCAAGGGGCCGTTCGTCGCCATCAACATGGCGGCGATCCCGCGCGACCTGATCGAGGCCGAACTGTTCGGCCATGAACGCGGCGCCTTCACCGGGGCGCAGACGCGCGCGGCCGGGCGCTTCGAGCAGGCCGAGAGCGGCACCTTGTTCCTCGACGAAATCGGCGACATGCCGATGGATGCTCAGACGCGGCTGCTGCGCGTGCTGCAGCAGGGCGAGTACACCACCGTCGGCGGACGGGTGCCGATCCGCACCGATGTGCGCATCGTGGCGGCCACCAACAAGGACCTGCGCCAGCTCATCCAGCAGGGCCTGTTCCGCGAGGATCTGTTCTACCGCCTCAACGTCGTGCCGCTGCGCCTGCCGCCCCTGCGCGAGCGCTCCGAGGACATTCCCGACCTGGTGCGCCACTTCTTCGCGCAGGTGGAACGTGAAGGACTGACCGCCAAGACCATCGAGGCGGCCGCGCTGGAACACATGAAGCGCTATTCGTGGCCGGGCAATGTGCGCGAGATCGAGAACCTGGTGCGCCGGCTGGCGGCGCTCTACCCCCAGGATTCGATCACGCTTGGCATCATCGAACAGGAACTGGCCGCGGGCGACGCCGCGCCGACCGCCGAAAATGTTGTCGCAGACGATGGGCTATCGGCCTCAGTGGAACGTCACCTGAGCGGATATTTCAACGGTTTCGGCAACGACCTGCCGCCGCCGGGGCTCTATCACCGGGTGCTGCACGAAATCGAGATTCCGCTGATCAGCGCCGCGTTGACGTCGACCAACGGCAATCAGATTCGCGCCGCCGAACTGCTCGGCCTGAACCGCAATACCCTGCGCAAGAAGATACGCGATCTTGAAATTCCGGTGATGCGCGGCCAACGCTGATGATTTGTGGCCACACCTGTGCCATATTCGCCACAATTAAGTCATGAAGGCCGGTGAAGAGTCGCCGCGAAGCGGTGTGACAGCACTGGTCCGGGCGCGCGTCCGCCGCCGCCGAGTGACGTGTTTTTTGGGGCGCAGGCAGTGGCAGCGAATTCACAAGGGCAGGGCAAACCGGCCGCTGAAGGCAAGCCGGCGGCCAAAGGTGCCTCGCCCGGCAACAGCAAGCCGCCCGCCAGTGACAAGCAAACCCCCGGCAGCGCCGCGACCCCGGTTCCCAATGGCGTGGAGCGGCCCACCGGGCTGAACCGCGTCATGCCGGTTGCCAGCGCGATCATCATTGTGCTGGCGATGATCTCCAGCATCGTCACCTTCGCGATCTTCACCGGTCTCACACCGGTGAAGCCGGCGCGGTGGGTGATCACCGCCGCGGTCACCGTGAATTTCGTCATGGTGGCGATCCTCATCGCGTTCATCCTGCGCGAGATCTTCCGGCTGTGGTCGGCGCGCGCGCGCGGCAAGGCGGGATCGCGGCTTCACGTGCGGATCGTCACGCTGTTCTCCGTCGTCGCGGCGGTGCCGGCGATCCTGGTCGCCGTCGTCGCGGCGGTGACGCTCGACCAGGGGCTCGACCGCTGGTTCTCCGACCGCACCCGCGCCATCGTCCAGACATCCATCTCCGTGGCGCAGTCCTACCTGCGCGAGCACGGGCAGGTGATCCGCGCCGATCTGCTGGCCATGGCCAACGACTTCGACCGCACCCGCCAGATCCTGGTCATCGACGACCGGCGCATGCAGGATTTCCTCAATGCCCAGGCCAACGTGCGCGCCGTGCCGGCAGCCTATCTGCTGCGCGCCGACCGCACCGTCGTCTTCAAGGCACAAGGGCGCGGCGAGCGCGAATTCCTGCTGCCCCCGGCCAACGCGGTCGCGCAAGCCGCCGATGGCACGCCAATCGTCATCGCGCCCGGCGAGACCGACCAGGTGGGCGCGGTCATCAAGCTGAAGAACTACGACGATCTCTACCTCTACATCGCCCGTACGGTGGATCAGCAGGTGGTCTCCTACCTGCGCGACACGCAGGCCAATTTCTCCGAGTTCCAGCGCCTGGAGCAGGAGCGCTACGGTGTGCAACTGGCCTTCGCGCTGATCTATGTCGGGTTCGCACTGCTGCTGATGCTGTCGGCGATCCTGCTCGGCATCCGGTTCGCGGACCGGCTGGTCGCACCGATCCGCAGCCTGATCAGCGCGGCCGACCGCGTGGCCCAGGGCAAGTTCGACGTCACCGTGCCGATCAGCGAGAAGGCCGGTGACCTGGACATGCTCACCACGACCTTCAACACCATGACGGCGGAGGTGCGCTCGCAGCGCAACGAACTGCTGCGCGCCAACACCACGCTCGACGGCCGGCGGCGCTTCATGGAAGCCGTGCTGGCCGGTGTTACCGCCGGCGTCATCGGCGTGGGGCGCGACGGGCGCATCACGGTGATCAACCGCAGCGCCATCACGCTGTTGGGGCGCGGGCGGTTCGTCGGCCAGCCGATCACCGACGTGCTGCCGGAGATCTCGCGCATCATCGCGCATGCGGAGGCCCAGCCGCGCCGTATCGTGCGCAGCGAGATCACACTCAACCGGGACGACAAGGAGCGTACCATCGCCGTGCGCGTCGCCTCCGAGCAGGCCGATCCCAACGACCACTCGCTGGTGGTGACGCTGGACGACATCACCGATCTGGTCTCCGCCCAGCGCAGCGCTGCCTGGGCCGACGTGGCCCGGCGCATCGCCCACGAGATCAAGAACCCGCTGACGCCCATTCAGCTCTCCGCGGAGCGGCTGCGGCGCAAGTACGGCCACACCGTCGGGCGGGATCGCGAGATTTTCGACCAGTGCATCGAGACGATCGTCCGCCAGGTTGGCGATATCGGCAGGATGGTCGACGAGTTCTCCAGCTTCGCGCGCATGCCCAAGCCGATCTTCTTCGATGAGGACATCGCCGATGTGGTGCGCCAGTCGGCGTTCCTGATGCGGGTGGGCAATCCCGGTATCGAGATCGTGGTCACCGGTACCGACGAACCGCTGATCTGCCGCTTTGACCGCCGGCTGATCTCGCAGGGCCTCACCAACGTGATCAAGAACGCCACCGAGGCGGTCTCGGCGATCGACAACGAGGCGCGTGGCGGCGAGGGCGGGCGCATCGAGGTATCGCTGCAGGCCGGTGGCGCTTGGGTCGACATCCTCGTCACCGACAACGGGGTCGGCCTGCCGGCGGAAAACCGCGAGCGGCTGCTTGAGCCCTACATGACGACCCGCGAGAAGGGCACCGGGCTCGGCCTGGCCATCGTCTCGCGCATCATGGAAGAACACGGCGGCAACGTCACGCTGGGCGACGCGCCGGCTGTCGCCAGGGGCGGACGCGGCGCACAGGTGCGCATGCGGCTGAAGCGCGAATTGCAGGACGAAGACACCGCCGACATCACTCCACGACGCACGGCCGATCCAGCCAAGGATCGACCGATCCCGACCGCTTCATCGGCGGCGGAATAACAAGGCGCAAGAAGTAACAGTTAGGGGCGCTGACATGGCCAAAGACATCCTTGTTGTCGACGACGAAGGCGATATCCGCGAGCTGGTCGCAGGGATCCTCGAGGACGAGGGCTACGATGTGCGTACCGCCGGCGACAGCGATGGGGCGCTGGCCAGCATCGCCGAACGCAAGCCCTCGCTGGTGTTCCTCGACATCTGGCTGCAAGGCAGCCGCATGGACGGGCTGGAGGTGCTCGACGAGGTCAAGGCGCGCAACGGCGAATTGCCCGTGGTGATGATCTCCGGCCACGGCAACATCGAGACCGCCGTCACGGCAATCAAGGCCGGCGCCTACGACTTCATCGAGAAGCCCTTCCAGGCCGACCGGCTGGTACTGGTCGCCGAGCGGGCGCTGGAAGCCTCGCGGCTGCGCCGGGAGGTTCGCGACCTGCGCGAACGCACCGCCGACAGCTACGAGTTGGTCGGCAGCTCCAGCGTCGTCAACCAGTTGCGCGCCACCATCGACCGGGTCGGGCCGACCAACAGCCGGGTGCTGGTGATGGGGCCTTCGGGCGCGGGCAAGGAACTCGCCGCGCGGCTGCTGCATGCGCGTTCGGCGCGCGCCAAGGGGCCTTTCGTCATCATCAACGCGGCGACGATCACGCCGGAGAACATGGAGCATGCGCTGTTCGGCGTCGAAGATGCCGGCAAGGTGAGCCGCATCGGCGCGCTGGAGGAGGCCCATGGCGGCACGCTGTTTGTCGACGAAATCGCCGATATGCCGCTGGAAACGCAGGGACGCATCCTGCGCGCCCTGACCGACCAGAGCTTCCAGCGGGTTGGCGGCGCGGGCCGTGTCCAGGTCGATGTGCGCATCGTCTCCTCCACCGCGCGCGACCTTGAAACGGAGGTTGCCGAGGGACGCTTCCGCCAGGACCTGTTTCACCGCCTTGGCGTGGTGCCACTCCGGGTGCCGGCACTGGCGGAACGTCGCGAGGACGTGCCGTCGCTGATCGAGCACTTCATGAAGCAGATATCGAAATCCACCGGCCTGGCCCTGCGGCTGGTCGGGGAGGACGCCATGGCCGTACTGCAGGCGCATGACTGGCCCGGCAACGTGCGCCAGTTGCGCAACAATGTGGAACGGCTGATGATTCTCACCGGCGGCGATCCGGACGCGGTGATCACCGCCGACATGCTGCCCAGCGAAGTCGGCGAAACGCTTCCCCCCGTGCCGGGAAGCGCGCGCGGCGACCAGCTCATGTCGCTGCCGCTGCGCGACGCGCGCGAGATCTTCGAGCGCGAATACCTCAACGCCCAGATCAACCGCTTCAGCGGCAATATCTCGCGCACCGCGGAGTTCATCGGCATGGAGCGCTCCGCCTTGCACCGCAAGCTGAAATCGCTGGGTATCGGCTGATCGGCAATCGCGCTTTTTGCACCGCGCCCTTTCTAAGCGGGCCGGCAACGGCTATAGACGCGCTCGCGGCGGGACGGGCGTGCGGACCGCGGCAGGATACTGAAATGCGCAAGCGCAACCAGCGCGGGGGCAGGGCATGAAAGTCGTGATCTGCGGCGCCGGTCAGGTGGGTTTCGGCATCGCCGAACGGCTCGCCGCGGAAGACAACGATGTCTCCATCGTCGATCTCTCGCCCAAGCTGATCCAGCAGATCAGTGAAATCCTCGACGTTCGCGGCATCGTCGGCCACGGCGCCCAGCCCGATGTGCTGGTGCAGGCAGGCATCGAGCAGGCCGACATGATCATCGCCGCCACGCTCTACGACGAAATCAACATGGTCGCCTGTCAGGTGGCCCATTCGCTGTTCAATGTGCCCACCAAGATCGCCCGGGTGCGGGCCCGCAGCTATCTGGCGCCGCACTGGCAGAACCTGTTTTCCAACGAGAACCTGCCGATCGACGTGATCATCTCGCCGGAAATCGAGGTGGGCGAGATGGTGCTGCGCCGCCTGGAGCTGCCGGGCGCCTCGGACACCATCTCCTTTGCCGACGGCGAGGCGGTGGTGGCCGGCGTCACCTGCGAAGCGGACTGCCCGATCGTCGACACGCCGTTGAGCCAGCTCACCGAGCTGTTTCCCGATCTGCAATCGCTGATCGTCGGCATCTACCGCGACGGACAGCTCTTCGTGCCGCGCAGCTCCGATCACCTGCTGGTCGGGGACGTGGCCTATTTCGTCGCCGCCAGGGACCAGGTGCGGCGCACGCTTGGCATTTTCGGCCACGAGGAGCGCGAGGCCAGCCGGGTGGTCGTGGCGGGCGGCGGCAACATCGGCGTCTATGTCGCCCGTGCGCTGGAGGAACGCCAGCGCGGCGCCAAGATCAAGCTGATCGAGGAATCGCGCGACCGCGCCATCGAGATTGCCGACTCGCTGCAACGTTCCGTCGTGCTGCATGGCAGCGCGCTGGACGAGGAGCTGCTGCGCGAGGCGGATACGCCGGAAGCCGACACGCTGCTGGCGGTCACCAATTCCGACGAGGTCAACATCCTGTCCTGCGTCATCGGCCGCCAGCTTGGCGCCGAGCGCACGCTGGCCCTCATCAACAACCGTGCCTATCCGGACCTGACCCGTTCGCTCGGCATCACCGCCCACGTCAACCCGCGCCAGATCACCATTTCCAAGATTCTCCAGCACGTGCGCCGCGGCCGCATCCGCGGGGTGCATTCGATCCAGAACGGGCGCGCCGAGATCATCGAGGCGGAGGCGCTGGAAACCTCGCCGCTGGTCGGCACGCCACTGCGCGACATCGCGCTCAGTGATGACATCCGCATCGGCGCCATCTATCGCGACGGCAAGCTGATCATTCCGCGTGGGGGCACGCAGATCAACGAACACGACCGGGTGATCATCTTCGCCATGCAGAGCGCGGTGCGCAAAGTCGAGCAGATGTTCCGCGTATCGATCGAGTACTTCTGATCGCCGGCGAACCATGATCGCGGTCGTCTATATCTTCTCGTTCTTCCTCGCCGCGCTGGGCGCGCTGCTGCTGATCGCCGGGGTGCTGTCGGGTGCCGCCGGCGAGACGGAGGTGGCCCCGGCGCTGTTCATCTCCGCCGCGCTGTGGATCTTCGTGGCCGGCGCCATCAACATGGCGCTGCGCGGGCGCGAACGCCGGCTGAAGCCACGCCAGCGGTTCCTGCTGGTCAGTCTGGTGTTCCTGGTACTGCCGGTGTTCGCCGCGGTCCCGATCTTGATCGCCGTACCGGATGCCGGTTTCGTCAATGCCTACTTCGAGGCGGTCTCGGGGCTGACCACCACCGGCTGGAGCGCGCTGGGAGACACAGAGGCGCTTCCGCTGGGCATTGTGCTGTGGCGGGCCCAGTTGCAGTGGCTGGGCGGCGGCATCGTCCTGCTCGTCGTCATCTTCGTGCTGGCACCGGCGCGGGTCGGCGGCCTGCCGGACTCCCAGGCCGGTCCGCTTGACCATGTCGGCGCGTTCGAGCGGCAACGCCTGCTCTTTGCGCTATGGCGGGTGGTGCCACTCTATGTCGCATTCAGTTCGCTGTGCTTCGTGCTGCTGACCGTCACGGGAACGGCGCCCTTCGATGCCTTCGTGCTGGCTTCCGCGGCGGTCGCCACCAGCGCGTTTACTGCCCAGGCAGGGGAACTGGGCTCCTATGTCAACGATCCCGGCATCTGGATCATCACCGTGTTCAGCACTGTTTCGGCGGCCAGCTTCCTGTGGCTGCGGCGGCTGCTGCGGGCCAACAGAACCGCCCTGCAGCATCGCGAGAGCTTCTATCTGCTCGCCATCGTCATCGCTCTGGGGCTTGTGATGAGTCTGCTGATCTACAGCGGCACCGGCAGCGGCATCGGGGCAGCGCTTCGTGACGGGTTCTCGACTGCCGCCGCGGTGATCACCACCAGCGGGCTGGAGGCGCGGGCAGGGGGCATGCTGTCGCTGCCCTACGCGCTGCTGCTGATCCTCATTCTGGTGGGCGGAGCCAGCTTCTCCACCGCCGGTGGCATCAAGATGTTCCGGGTCGGCGCCATGGCGGTGCAGTCGACGCGCGAGCTGGTGCGGCTGGTCTATCCGCACGCCATCCGCGCCGCACGGTTCGGCACGCAGGCCTACAACATCCAGATCATGAAGGCGATCTGGAGCCTGCTGTTCGCCGCGCTGGTGGCGGCCGGGCTGGGAGCGGCAGCGTTCGGGGTCGCCGGGTTGCCATTGGACCAGGCACTGCTTGGCGGTTTCGGCGCGGTCTCCAACATGGCCGTACCGCTGTCGCCGGAACCCAATACGACGCTGGCATTCGCCGCGATTCCCGACGGCGCCAAGCTTGTACTGTGCCTGATCATGGCCGCCGGACGTGTCGAATTGCTGATTCTGCTCAGCGTCCTGTTTGCACCGCTTTGGCGGGGATAGACACCGACCTGCTATCCGGATTAGTGCTTAAGCCGTTTTTTCGGTGCAATGGGCTGTCGCTTCGCGTTACTGTCGCAACTATATTGATCACCAGGTGTCGCGCTGGCTTGACAGGCTGGCGGCTTCGAGGCCACGGGTGAGTCGTACGGGGTAAGGAAGACAAAGATGGCGGCTGAGAAAGCCCAGAACCTGCAAGATACGTTCCTCAATAACGTCCGTAAATCAAAGACACCGCTGACCATTTTCCTCGTCAACGGGGTGAAGCTGCAAGGCGTTGTGACCTGGTTTGACCAGTTTTGCGTGCTGCTGCGCCGCGACGGGCATTCGCAGCTCGTCTACAAGCACGCAATCTCCACCGTGATGCCGAATCAGCCGATCCAGTTGTTCGACCCGTCCGAAGCCGAGTCCGAGTAGCCCGGAAGGCCCTGTGCGCACGCGCGACGCCAAACGGGCATCCGGAGTAGCCGAGCATGGCGACGGCATGGACGGGGAGGAACGTGCGGCTGCGCGCGCCCTGGTGATCGTCCCGACATTTTCGCAAGCCGAGACCGCAGGCGCGCAGCGTGACGGCGAAGCGCGCCTGGCCGAGGCCGTCGGACTGGCCCGGGCGATCGATCTGGAGGTCGTCGACGCGGGGCTCGTCACCATCAAGACGCCCCGGCCGGCAACCCTGATCGGCGGCGGCAAGGTCGAGGACATCGCCGCGCAGGCGCGTATGCTCGATGTCGGCCTGGTGATCGTTGATGCGGCGCTCACGCCGATCCAGCAGCGCAATCTGGAGACCGCCTGGTCGGCCAAGGTGATCGACCGCACCGGCCTGATCCTGGAGATTTTCGGACGCCGGGCGCAGACCCGCGAGGGCCGACTGCAGGTGGAACTGGCGCATCTGACCTACCAGAAGAGCCGTTTGGTGCGCTCCTGGACCCACCTGGAGCGCCAGCGCGGCGGCTTCGGGTTCCTCGGCGGGCCGGGCGAGACGCAGATCGAGGCGGACCGACGCATCATCCAGCAGCGCATCGCGCGTATCCGCCGCGACCTCGATTCTGTACGCAAACACCGTCGGCTGCACCGCAGCGGGCGGGCGCGCATTCCTTATCCGGCGGTCGCGCTGGTCGGCTATACGAACGCCGGCAAGTCGACGCTGTTCAACCGGCTGACCGAGGCGTCCGTCGAGGCACGCGACATGCTGTTCGCGACGCTCGATCCGACCGTGCGCTCGATCGGACTGCCGCATGGGCGCGAGGTGACACTGTCGGATACGGTGGGGTTCATCTCCGATCTGCCGACCGACCTAGTGGCCGCCTTCCGCGCCACGCTGGAGGAGGTGACGGAAGCCGATCTGATCCTGCACGTGCGCGACATCAGCCACGTCGACAGCGCCGCCCAGGCCGCCGACGTGCATCAGGTGCTGGAAGCGCTGGGCTTAAGCGCTGCGCCCGGCAATCTGGTCGAAGTGTGGAACAAGCTCGATCTGGTGCCGGAAGCAGATCGTGAGGTGCTAACCGCACGTCTGTCCTCATTTGGGGACGCGCCCGCGCCGATTGCCGTCTCAGCACTGACAGGCGAGGGGATCGATGACCTTCTCGCCGCGATCGAGACCTGGTTTGCCAGCGACAGCACGACCCGGCAGGTCGATCTCGACGCGGCCGATGGCGCGGCCCTCAACTGGCTTTACGAGAATTGCGAAGTTCTGACGCGCGGCGAGCCCGACGAGGCGGGACTGATCCCGCTCAGCGTGCGCGTGCCGTCGGCGCGCCTTGCCGCCTTCGAACAGCGTTTCGGCGAGCGCGGAAACGACGAGGCGGCCGAGTAGGGTGCTGCTCCAGGCATAACCGGCGCGAAAATGGGGCTTAGATCATCCTGTGTTTGGGTTGAAACAACCCAAACACAGAAAAGATAATCGATTCTAAGAGTTTAGAGCAACTTATCTGCGCCGATCCAGGCGCAGGTTGCTCTAAGTCGCGGATTTGGCGTTTGCCGCCGCCTTGGCTTCGTCCCATAGCGCGTCCATGCGTTCCAGCCCCGCATCGTCCAGCGCGATACCGCTTTCGGCCAGACGCGCCTCCACATGGGCAAAGCGCCGGCGCACCTTGGTATTGGTCGCGCGCAACGCCGTTTCCGGATCGATGCCGGCCTTGCGCGCCACGTTGACCAGGGAAAACAGCGCGTCGCCGATCTCTTCGACCAGACGGGCCTGATCCTCGTGCGCATCGGCGAGCGCGGCGTCCATCTCGGCGAGTTCCTCGTCGAGTTTCGCGCGCGCCCCAGCGACATCGGGCCAATCGAATCCGGTTTTTGCGGCCTTTTTCTGCAGTTTCAGCGCCTGGGACAGGGCGGGCAGGGTGCGCGGCACCTCCTCCAGCAGCGAGGCGGGCGCTTCGGCAATGCCCCGCGCTGCCTTACGTTCAGCCCGCGCGGCCTTCTCAGCGGCCTTGATCTCCTCCCAAGTGACGCGAACGGCCTCGGTATCGTCGGCCTCGCCGCCGGCGAAGACATGCGGATGCCGCCGCACCATCTTGTCGTGAATCGCCGCGACCACATCGCCGAAGGCGAAGTGGCCGGCTTCCTGCGCCATGCGGGCATGGAACACCACCTGCAGCAGCAGGTCGCCCAGTTCATCCTTCAGGTCATCCAGATCGCCGCGTTCAATCGCATCAGCGACCTCGTAGGCTTCCTCGATGGTGTACGGCACGATGCTCGCGAAGGTCTGCTGGACATCCCACGGACAGCCGCTGTGCGGATCGCGCAGCGCCGCCATCACATCGAGCAGGTCCTCGATCGCCCGCGCCATGATCCAAGCTCCCATTTGAGGTCGATTGTTTGCGAGGGGATAGCCCATGGCGTGATGGTGGGCAAACGGGCTGGATCGGGGGAACGTCCGTGGCGGCGTCAGTGCCTTTTCCATATACCGCCGGTATTCTTGGGTATATTTGTCGCGTAATATATATTATGGAACTTATATGGTATCTGCGTGGTGGAAGTGCTGGCGAGCTCTCCACCGCGTCATGCGCCACGTATGATCAGTATTATCCCATCTATTTCAATTTCTTCCGCCAGCTATTTCATGTGATCACCGGGCGGCCTCAACTCGTAGCATGTCGTGTGCGACACCGACATTGTCCGGCAGCTCCGCGCTCAACGTGGCATGGTCGAGATCGACATGCAGGTTGGTCAGGATGGCGCGACGCGGCTTCATCCGGTCGATCCAGCCAAGAGCCTGTTCGACGTTGAAATGGCTGACATGCTCGGTGTAGCGCAGCGCATCGACGATCCATGTGTCGAGGCCTTCAAGCAGCGCGACGCTGCTTTCGGGAATGTCGCTGACATCGGGCATGTAGGCAATGTCGCCAAAGCGGAAGCCAAGTGCCGGCGTCGGCCCGTGCTGCACTGGTATCGGCACGGCGGCGACGGTACCGCCGTCACCGGTGATCGAAATCGTCTCGCTGCTGCTGAAACGGTTCAGCTCCAGGATTGGCGGATAGATCGAGCCGTCCGGCGTTTCGAAACAATAGCCGAAGCGCGTCGTCAGCGTGCGGCTGGTGGCCTCGTCCGCATGGACCGGAATGCGCCGCCGCTGGCGGATCACCAGCGGGCGCAGATCGTCGATGCCATGGGTGTGGTCGGCATGATCGTGGGTATAGATGACCGCATCGAGGGCCGGAATCTTCGCGTCCAGAAGCTGGCTGCGCAGATCGGGCGACGTGTCGATCAGCACGCGCGTCGCGACGGGCCCGTCAAAGCGCTCGACCGCCAGCGAGCAGCGTCGGCGCCGGTTCCTGGGATTATCGGGGTCGCAGGCGCCCCAATCGCCACCGATGCGCGGCACGCCGCCCGACGAACCGCAGCCAAGGATGGTGACGCGCAGGCTCATGACGCGCTCACGCGGCGATGTCGCCCGTGCCGGCGACGCTGCCGATGGCGTCTGCCGGAATCCTGTCGAACAGGCGCAGCACGTTCGCGGTCGTCTGCGCGGCCAGTTCGGCAAGCGGCACGCCGCGCGCCTCAGCCACCACGGACGCGGTATCGGCGACGAACGCCGGCTCGTTGCGTCTGCCGCGATTGGGAACCGGGGCCAGATACGGCGCGTCGGTCTCCACCAGGATGCGATCTGCCGGCAGTTCGGCAGCAAGCGCGCGCAGTTCCTCTGAGCGCTTGAAGGTCACGATGCCGGAAAACGACACATAGAGCCCGATGGCAATGCCGCGATGAGCAAGCCGCGGATGCGACGAAAAACAGTGCAGCACGGCCGTGAAGGCGCCATTTCGCATCTCGTCTTCGAGAATGTCGGCGGTATCGTCCTCAGCATCGCGCGAATGGATCACCAGCGGCAGGCCGGTTTGCCGCGCGGCCTCGATATGCTTGCGAAAACCGGCCGCCTGAACGTCACGCGGCGAGTTGTCGTAGTGATAGTCGAGCCCCGCCTCACCGATCGCCACGACTTTCCCGTGCTCGGCCGCCGTCAGGATGTCGTCCAGCGGCACGTCGTCTTCCTCGGCGGCATTGTGTGGATGCGTGCCGACGGAACAGAACACATCCGTGTGCCTCTCGGCGATCGCCAGCACCGGCGCCAACTTGCGCACGCGGGTGTTGATGGTGATGAAGCCGCCGATGCCGCGGGCGCGTGCACGATCGAGCATTGCGTCGCGATCCGCGTCGAAATCGGCGAAGTCGAGATGGCAATGGCTGTCGATGAGATGCGCCATGGCCGGTATCAGTCCTCGTCCGCGCTCTCGTCGACGTAACGGGGAAACACGGGCGACGGCGCGGGCAGTTCGGTGCCGGGAACGAGCGCTGCCTGCCGCACGCGGAACATCCGCTTGTCGTCTTCAACAGCCAGCAGATCCAGCAGCCTGCCGGCCCCGTCGGGAATGAACGGCTGGGCCGCGACCGCCGCGACCCTCAGCACCTCGGCGGTGGTGTACAGCACGGTCGCCATCCGTTCCGGATCGGTTTTCTTCAACGCCCACGGCTCCTGGGCCGCAAAATAGCGGTTGGCCTCGGCCACGACGCGCCAGATCGCCGCGATGGCCCTGTGGATCTGGAAGCCGTCCAGCGCCTCGCGCATCGTGTTCAGGATGCCGTAGGCCGCATCCAGCAGCGCCTGGTCCTCATCGTGAAACGCACCATACTGCGGCACCTGACCGGTGCAGTTCTTGGCGATCATCGACAGCGAGCGCTGCGCCAGATTGCCCAGATCGTTGGCCAGATCGGCATTGATGCGCTGCACGATGGCCTCGTGGGAGTAATTGCCGTCCTGGCCGAAAGGCACCTCGCGCAGGAAGAAATAGCGCATCTGGTCGACGCCGTAGTGTTCCGACAGTGCGAAGGGGTCGACGACATTGCCGACCGACTTCGACATCTTCTCACCCTTGTTGAACAGGAATCCGTGCGCGAACACGTGCTTCGGCAGCGCGATGCCGGCCGACATCAGGAAGGCCGGCCAGTAGATGGCGTGAAAGCGCACGATGTCCTTGCCGATGACATGCAGGTCGGCGGGCCAGTAGCGCTTGAACGCCTCATCGTCGGTGTCCGGGTAGCCCACACCCGTGATGTAGTTGGTCAGCGCATCGACCCACACATACATGACGTGGCCCGGCGCATCGGGCACCGGCACGCCCCAGTCGAAGGTGGTGCGCGAGATCGACAGGTCCTGCAGCCCGCCCTCGACGAACCTGCGAACCTCGTTCATGCGCTCGCGCGGCAGCACGAAATCCGAGTGTTCCGCGTAGTGCTTGAGCAGCGGTTCCTGATAGGCCGAGAGGCGAAAGAAGTAGGTTTCCTCCTCGACCCATTCGACCGGGGTTCCCTGCGGCGAGAGCTTCTCGGCGCCCTCCCCGACCACCAGTTCGCTGGCGTCGTAATAGGCCTCGTCGCGCACCGAGTACCAGCCGGAATAGGTGCTCAGATAGATGTCGTCGTTGGCGGCCATGCGCCGCCAGATTTCCTGGCTGGCGCGGTGGTGGCGCTCCTCGCGGGTGCGGATGAAATCGTCGTTGGAGCAGCCCAGCACCCGGCACATCTCCTCGAAACGCGGGGTGTTGCGGTCAGCGAGTTCCTCCGGCGTCAAGCCCTGGTCGCGGGCGGTCTGCATCATCTTGATGCCGTGCTCGTCGGTCCCGGTCAGGAAGAACACGTCGTGGCCGTCGAGCCGCTTGAAGCGGGCCAGCGCGTCGGTGGCGATCGCCTCGTAGGCATGGCCGATATGCGGCACGCCGTTGGGATAGGAGATCGCCGTGGTCAGGTAGTATCTCGGCCGCGCCATGCGGTGGATGCCTCTTGAGCGAGCGTGACTGATGTGCGTGCGTTAGAAATCAGCGCGCGCGATCAAAGGCAAGCGCCAACTCGCCGAAGGCGCTGATCAGCGTGCAGCCACGATCGAGATTGAACACATCGGCGTCGCGTTTGAGTGCGGCGAGCTTCGGCCAGGCCTGGGCAATCGCGACGGCGCGCGCCTGCTGTTCGGGGTGTCCGGTCTGCCGCGCCGCGCCGGTCGCGGCGCGATCGAGCATCACCTCGACCAGTCCGAACACCGCATCGAATGCCTCGCGCCCATCACGGGCGGCGACCTTCGCGGCGAGCTTGCCGAGCGCGGCCTGATCGATCCCCGGCAAGCCACCCAGCAGCGTATCGGTGGTCGCCAGCGGCTCGGCGAGCCCCGCGTCGGCCACGTCCAGCGCCCGCAAGACGCTGCCGCCGATCCAGGCCTGCACGTCTCCGGAGAGATTGTCCGGCATCGTGCCCCCGGCTGCTGCGACCGCGCTCGCGAGATCATGTGGCTGCAGCGGCGCAAGGCGTATCTGGCGGCAGCGTGAACGGATCGTCGCCGGCAGACGGCCCGCAACCTCGCAGATCAGGATCAGGACGGCCTTTTGCGGCGGCTCCTCGAGCAGCTTCAGGAGTGCATTGGCAGCCCCGGTGGTCATGTCGTCCGCGCGGTCGACGATGCCGACGCGGTACCCCCCCTCGCCCCCCAGCCCACCACTGGCGGTCCGGGCGAAGAACGCCACCAGACGGCGCACCGTATCGACGGAAATCGCGCGCGTGACGGTCTCGCTGTCATCGCCGTCGAGCGCCAGCAGATCCGGGTGGGCGCCTGCCGCGAGCTGCCGGAAGGTCGGGCTTTGCGGGTCGTCGGCGGCAGCGCCGGCCTTGCCGGACAGCAATCTGCGCGCCATTGCGTAAGCAAGCGTCGCCTTGCCGATGCCGCGCGGACCGACCAGCAGAAGCCCGTGATGCAGGCCACCGGAGCCGCACTCGGTCTCCAGCGCACTCAAGGTGTCGCCATGGCCGATCACCTGCGCGACGGTGCGCGGGTGCGGCCAGCGCCGTTCCGTTTCCGTGCCTTTGTCGCTGGCCGAAGCCGCCCGCCGCGCCACGTTCAGCCCTCCCCGCCCGGTTGAAGGCGCGCCGCCACCGCGTTCCAGATTTCATCAGCGATCTCTTCGGGCGTCCGCTGCGCGTCGATCAGCACGCAGCGCTCCGGGTCGTTGCGCGCAATCGTCCGGAACGCCGCATGGATCGCCTCATGAAAGGCCATATCCGCGCTCTCGAAACGATCGGCGCTGTCGGGATTGCGTTCAACGGCGCGTTTGAGGCCCTCCCTGGGGTCGATGTCGAGAATGATGGTGAGATCGGGCCAGGTGTCCGCGATCACCGCGCGTTCCAGGGCGCGAATGAGGTCCGGCGCCACCTCGCCGGCATGTTCCTGGTAGGCGCGGGTTGAGTCCAGGAAGCGGTCGCAGATCACCCACTCGCCATGCGACAGCGCGGGACGGATGGTGGTTTGCAGGTGGTCGCCGCGGGCGATGTAGAGCAGCAGGGTCTCGGTCACCGGGCCGAGCCGCTCCACGGCACCGGACAGGATCATCTGACGAACCTGCTCGGCGGTCGGCGAACCGCCGGGCTCGCGCGTCTGGCAGACGTCGATGCCGCGCGCGCGCAGGGCGTCGGCGAGCAGGCGCGATTGCGTGCTCTTGCCGCTTCCCTCGCCACCCTCGAAGGTGATGAAGCGGCTCATGGAGCGGACCCGTCAGAAAGCCGGACGTCAGAAGATGCCGCGCCAGACCTGCCTGAGCATGGCGAGCGCCGCATCGAGGGCGCGGGCATGCAGCGGTCCGACCGCAACGTCTTCTTGTGCATAGAGGGGTGCATCCAGCAGCAGCGTATCGCCATCGAAGACGCGGAGCGAGGCGATCTGCGCGCCCTTGTCGATGGGCGCGTCCACAGGTCCCTGATAGACGATTCGGGCACGCAAATCCGGGCGTGAGCCCTTCGGCACCATGAGCTGGATGGAATCGCGCCCGGCCACCGGAACGCGGCCGACCTCGCCACCGAACACCCGCACCGAACCGACCGCCTCGTCATCGTCGAACAGGACCGCTTTCTCAAAGGCGCGGAAGCCCCACAACAGAAGCCGGCGCGCCTCTTCCTCGCGGTCGCGCGCGCTGGCCATTCCGTTCAGCACCACGATCAGCCGGCGCCCGTTCTGCACCGCCGATCCGACAAGGCCGAAGCCGGCCTCGCTGGTATATCCCGTCTTCAGCCCGTCTGCGCCGATGTTGATGCGCAGCAGAGGATTGCGGTTGCGCTGACGCACGCCTCCCCAGGTGAATTCCGACTGGGCATAGTAGGGATAATAGGTCGGGTGATTGCGGATGATGTGCAGGGCGAGCTTGTAGAGATCGCGCGGCGTGACGAGCATGTCCGGGTCGGGCAAGCCGGTCGAATTGGTGAAGTTGGAGCCGGTCAGGCCGATCTCGTCGGCCAGCGCGTTCATCATTCGCGCAAAGCCCTGCTCGGAGCCGGCGATCCCCTCGGCAAGCGCGATCGAGGCGTCGTTGCCCGACTGCACGATGACACCCTGAATGAGATCGACGAGGGTGACCCGCGAGCCGACGCGCGCGAACATGGTCGAGCCGCCGGACCCCGCGCCGCCGCGCCGCCAGGCATCCTCGGAGATCAGGAACTCATCGCTCAGCGACAGCCTGCCCTGATCGAGCTGCTGGAACACCACGGCCATGGTCATCAGCTTGGCCATGCTGGAGGGCTGCATGGGTTCGGTGCCCTGCTTGTCGAGCAGTACCGAACCGGTCTCCACATCGACCAGATAGGCGAACGGCGCCTTGGAGTCGAAGCCCTGAGCCGCCGCGTCGCGACTGCTGCCAGGGATGACGCCACCGAATACTATAAATCCGAGAGTTGTAATAATAACAAAATGATACGTCGATTTTCGCAACGCAAATAGTAAAGAATACAACATGGAAACGCCCAATGCACCGTTCAGCGGATGCATCATCTGCTCGTGGCCTCAGGTCTACGCACCCGGTGGCTGATGCCGCCGGACCCCCGTGCGGGGAACTGCTAGAGCAAAACACGCTCTAGTGACCCGACTGTGCCACAGATTGGCGTGACATCAAGGTGTGTGATGGTGACTTATCGATCCGCGGTGCGTGCTGGATCGTTGGCGATCGTCTGCAACGTCGCGCGCAGGGACAGATTGTCGGGCGTATCGGCACGCTCGAAGGCTGCAAATGCGTCCGCGACGCGGTTGTCGCTGGCCGCCCAGTCCGGCGTGAATCCGGATGCCCAGCCGATGCGCGGCATCAGCCCGCCAAGCGAGAACACGCTTCGCGCCCGCGCGTTGCGTGTCGGTTGGGTGTTGACGGCAACCTGGGTGTCCTGCGGCAGCGGTGTGCTGCGGCCGGCTTCCGCATAGGTCGTCGTCAGCCAGGTGTCATCGCCTTCCAGCGGTGCCCGGCCAACGTACTGCACGCGCACCTTGGCGGTACCCTGCTGTTTGAAATCCAGCACCTTGGCGACGCGCGCCGACAGATCGATCTCCCGGTCGCGGGCAAACGGACCACGGTCGTTGATGCGCACCACCACGGAGCGGCCGTTGGTGAGGTTGGTGACGCGGGCATAGGTCGGCATCGGCAATGTGGGATGCGCCGCCGACAGCGCGTTCATGTCGAACACTTCTCCGTTTGCGGTGCGGCGACCGTGAAAGGCATCGCCATACCAGGAGGCCACGCCGACGCGATCATAGGAGGTGTCTTCGCGCGGGTAGTACCATTCGCCGGCGATCTTGTAGGGCCGCCCGACCTTGTAGACCCCTCCCCCGCGCGGGACCGGCTTGCCGCTGTCGACGACACGCGGGCTCGCGGAAACGCCGTATTGCGGATCGACCGAGGAGCCGCCCGGCATCGAACTGCAGGCGGAAAGCAGCAGCGCCCCGGCCGCGACCACGCCGGTCGCCCGCCAGTTGCGCTTTTCGCGGAGCATTGCCTTTGTCAACCGCAGTCCCAAAACCGTCCGCCCCATTGCCCACCTTCGGCGCAAACCCGGTTCGTCGCGCCGGATCGCAAACTTACCGATTTCTGTAATGGTGCCAATAAAATCCCGGCCATCTCGTTAACCGACCGTTAATTCCCCCAGCGCCGCATCACTCGGGTCAACGCAGCGTTGCCCATGCAGCGAGCAGGTCGCGGCGCGCACCATGCGCAACATTGCGGCGACAAGATGAACATCGCCGGCCATCGCTGGCGGTGTCAGTCGTCGTCTTTCTCCGGCAACAGCATGACGCCGCCGACGATCGCCGCCGTGCCGAAGGTGATGGCCAGCCCGCCGAACAGCAGGAAGACCGCAACGAAGGCATAGTCGCTGCCGTGCAGTAGCTCGGCCAGATTGGCCGTGTTGGTGGCGAGGACGATGGCCGCCAGGATGCAGCCGCCGAGCGCCCCCACGAGACCGTTGACGACAAACAGCCGCAACAGCGGGTTTTCTCTGATCAATTGCAGGAATGCCATTTCGATCCAGCCTAGGGTCCTGACCCTAGCACTCATGCAGCGCGTCTGCGTATGCGTTCCAGCGCAAACCTGCTGTGCAGTATCGTCACGCAGTATCGCCGCATTCGCTGTAGCCGATACGGTCAGATCGGCAGGGCGGATGTCTGCTTCATGGTCTCCATCGACAGGCTGGAGGAGACGTTGTGGAGGCTGATGCGCGACACCAGTTCCTTGTAGAACGCGTCGAAGTCGCGCGTCGAAGGCACCTGCACCTTCAACAGATAGTCGACCTCGCCGGCCAGGCGATGCGCCTCGGTGATCTGCGGCAGTTCCTGCACCACCTTGTTGAACGCATCGAGCCAGCCATCCTCGTGCTGCGCGGTGCGCACCGCGATGAAGAAGGTCTCGGTCAGCCCGACCTTGGCGGCGTCCAACTGCACCGTATGGCGGGTGATGACACCGTTTTGCTGCAGCCGCTGAATGCGGTTCCAGACCGCCGTCTTCGACAGGCCCGCCTTCTGCGCCATGCGCTCCAGCGACAGCGAGGAATCGGCCTGCAACAGGCGCAGGATGGCAAGATCGGTGGCATCGAGGTTGTCGGACGTTCTGCTGCGGTCGCGTTGTGCGGTCATTTGTTCATCCCGGATGACGTTGACTGAAAAATTTTCCTCAAAACGCTCCTGTGAATTGCTTTGTACAGAATATTATCCCAACTTTCCAGCCGAACATCCCCATTCGTTCCAGATTCCACCCATTTGTCGTGGTTGACCAAGCGATTTCCATGTTGTCCGCCGATCACCTCCAAGCCCGCTACGGCCACCTGTCCGGCGCCGATCTGCTGCGCCCGGTGCTGGAGGAGCGTATTGCCGGTCCGGTGGCGCTGACCTCCTCGTTCGGCGCCGATTCAGCCGTGCTGCTGCACATGGCCGCCAGCATCGATCCGGATGTGCCGGTGATCTTTCTGGACACCGGCAAGCTGTTCCCCGAAACGCTCGACTACCGGGAGGAGCTCACCGCTCGCCTCGGCCTGACCGACGTGCGCACGCACGGCCCCGCCGCCCCGGACCTGCGCGGGCGCGACCCGGACGGCCGGCTGCATCGCGAAGACCCCGACGGCTGCTGCGCCATGCGCAAGACCGAGCCGCTCGACCGGGCGCTGACGGACTTCCAGTCCTGGATCAACGGGCGCAAGCGGTTCCAGAACGCGACCCGCGCCGACGTGCCGAAGTTCGAGCAGCAGGACCAGCGCATCAAGATCAATCCGCTGGCGGAGTTCACGGCCGGCGACATCGAGGCGTACCGCCGCGCCCACGACCTGCCGGCACACCCGCTGGTGGCCGACGGCTACCTCTCCATCGGCTGCCTGCCCTGCACCACGCCGGTGAAGCCCGGCGAGGATGCCCGCGCGGGGCGCTGGCGCGGCCGCGAGAAGACCGAATGCGGCATTCACTTCACCGCCAGCGGCGAACTCGTTCGCCTCGAACGAGGCGCCTGAGCGATGGCCTCGATACCGCACAACACCGACAGCACCCTCCCCCATACGGACTGAACCAATGCGTCACTTCCCGATCTTTGTCGATTTGCACGGCCAGCGTGTCGCGGTTTCCGGCGCTGGCGAAACGGCGGCCGCCAAACTGCGTCTGCTGCTGAAAACCCAAGCCGACATTCACGTCTACGGCGACGACGCGCACGAGGTGGTGCGCGGCTGGGCCAACGACGCACGGTTGACGCTGCACGAACGTGCCATCGCGGCGGACGATGTCGCCGGCGCGCGCCTCGTCTACGGCGCCAACGACGACGATCCGCACGAAGACGCCCGTGTCGCCGATCTGGCACGCGCGGCGGGCGTGCTGGTCAATCTCGTCGACAATCTCGACGGGTCGCAGTTCATCACGCCGGCAATCGTCGATCGCGATCCCGTCACCGTGGCGATCGGCACCGAGGGCGCCGCGCCGGTGCTGGCGCGCCGCATCAAGGCGCAGATCGAGACCATGCTGCCGGCGACGCTCGGCGTTCTGGCGCAGGCCGCGGCGGCGTTCCGCGACACGGTCGAGGCGCATCTGCCCATGGGCCGGCTGCGGCGGGTGTTCTGGAGCGCCTATTTCGACGGTAACGGCGAACGCGCGCTGGAGAAAGACGGCGAGGCCGGACTTGCCGCGCACCTGAAAGGTGCGCTAGACCGGCTGCTTGCCAACGACAACGAGACATCCGGCCGGGTCGATCTCGTCGGCGCAGGCCCCGGTGATCCCGAACTGCTGACGCTGAAGGCGCGCACGCGCCTGCACGAGGCCGACGTGGTGCTCTACGACCGGCTGGTCGATCCGCGCGTGCTGGAGCTTGCGCGCCGCGAGGCGGTGCTGATCGAGGTCGGCAAGACGGCCTTTGGCGAAAGCTGGAAGCAGGACGACATCAACGCCGAGATGGTGCGCCATGCCCGCGACGGCCATCACGTGGTGCGGTTGAAATCGGGCGATCCGCTGGTCTTCGGCCGCGCCGATGAAGAGATGGACGCGCTTGAGGGCGCCGGCATTCCCTTCGCCGTCGTGCCCGGTATCACCTCGGCGGTGGCGGCGGCCGCGCAGGCGCGCGTCTCGCTGACGCGGCGCGGACGCAACAGCGAACTACGCTTCATCACCGCCCACGACGCGAAGGGCTTCGCCGAGCACGAGTGGCGCACGCTTGCCTCCGGCCGCACGGCGGCGGCCGTCTACATGGGCGTCAAGGCCGCGCGCTTCCTGCAGGGGCGGCTGCTGATCCACGGCGGCGCCCGCGATCTTGCGGTGACCGTGGTCGAGAACATCTCCCGTACGGACGAAAGGCGCGTCGACACAACGCTCGGGCGCCTTGCCGAGGACATGGATGACGCCGGCATCAGGGGACCGGCGATCCTGCTGGTCGGCCTGGCTGCTCGCAGCACCGCTGCTCGGGGCATGACAGAGTCAATCGCAACGCCACGCATCGCGGCCTCGGCGTCGTAAGACCAAGCCGTACCCGGAGAGGACACAACCCATGCCCAAGAAGCCGTTCGTCCCCAAGGTGGTCTCCGCCAACGAGCTGCACAGCGGCGAGACGATCTATCTCACCGCATCCGGCTGGTCGCCGGACATCGCCGCCGCCGTCATCGGCTTCAACGCGGTTGCCGCCGAAGGCCTGCTGCAACGCGCGCTGACCGAGCCGCACCTGGCCGTCGGTCCCTATCTCATCGATGTCGCGCTGAGCGACGATGGCCACCCCGAACCGGTCAGGCTGCGCGAGCGCATGCGCATCAACGGCCCCAGTGTCGGCGCGCTGAACGGACCGCCGCCGGTATCCGCCCGTTCGCGCAGCGCGGCCGCCTGAAGGATCCCCGCAGATGTATATGTATCGCTATGACGAATTCGATCGGCAGATGGTCCGCGCCCGGGTCGCGGAGTTCCGCAGCCAGATCGAGCGGCGCATCTCAGGCGCGCTGACCGAGGACGAATTCAAGCCGCTGAGGCTGATGAACGGTCTCTATCTGCAACTGCACGCCTACATGCTGCGGGTGGCCATTCCCTACGGCCAGCTCTCATCGCGACAGTTGCGTACACTTGCCGACATCGCCGACAAGTACGACCGTGGCTACGGTCATCTGACCACGCGTCAGAACATCCAGTACAACTGGCCGAAGCTGAGCGAGGTCGCCGACATTCTCGACGATCTGGCCGGCGTCGAGATGCACGCCATCCAGACATCGGGCAACTGCATCCGCAACGTCACCAGCGATCCCTTCGCCGGTGTCGCGGCGGACGAACTGGAGGACCCGCGGCCAACGGCGGAACTGATGCGCCAGTGGTCGACGTTCCATCCGGAATTCTCGTTCCTGCCGCGCAAGTTCAAGATCGCCATCACCGGCTCGCCGAACGACCGCGCGGCCGTCTTCTTCCACGACATCGGCCTGCGCATGGTGCGCGGCGCGAACGGCGCGCCAGGCTATGAGGTCATCGTCGGCGGCGGCCAGGGGCGCACGCCGATGATCGGCAAGGTGGTGCGCGACTACCTGCCGCGCGGCGAGTTGCTCGGCTATCTGGAAGCGATCATGCGGGTCTACAACCTGCACGGCCGGCGCGACAACAAATACAAGGCGCGCATCAAGATCCTGGTGCACGAGCTTGGCCTCGAACAGTTCAAGGCCGAAGTGGAGGCCGAATACACCCGCAAGCCGCAGACCGATGTGGCGCTCAGCGAAGCCGAGCTTGCCCGTATCAGCGCCTACTTCGCCCTACCCGACTACGATGCCCTGCCCGAGCGCTCCGAAACCTTCGAGACCGCGCGAGCGTCCGATCCGGCCTTTGCCCAGTGGGCCGGGCGCAACCTGTTCACCCATAAGCAGCCCGGCTACGCGGCGGTGACGATCACCGTGAAGCGCGTCAGCGGAGAGCCTGGCGACGTGACATCGCATGACATGCGCGCGGTCGCCGATCTGGCCGACACTTACTCCTTCGGCGGCATCCGCGTGACGCACGAGCAGAACCTGGTGCTCGCCGACGTGCGCAAGGACGACCTGTACGATCTCTGGAAGGGGCTGGTCGTCGCGGGCCTTGCCGATGCCAACAAGGGGCTGATCAGCGACATCATCGCCTGCCCGGGCATGGATTACTGCGCGCTGGCAACCGCGCGCTCCATCCCCATCGCCCAGGCTATCTCGACGCGGTTTGCCGACACCAGGCGGCAGGAGGAGATCGGCCCGCTGGCCATCAAGATTTCCGGCTGCATCAACGCCTGCGGCCACCATCATGTCGGCCATATCGGCATTCTGGGTCTGGAGAAGGCCGGTGAGGAGTTCTACCAGATCACGCTTGGCGGCGATGCGACGCAGACCGCGGCGATCGGCGAGCGCGCGGGGCCTGGCTTTTCCGCCGACGGGGTAACGGACGCCATCGAGCGCATCGTGGAGCACTATCTCGATGTGCGCGACGACGGCGAGACCTTCCTGGAAACCTGCCGCCGGCTCGGGCCGGAGACCTTCAAGGAGGCGCTTTATGCCGATCATTAGGCACGGCTCGGCGGTGGCCGACGACTGGACGCTGATCGGGCCGGAAGACGCAGACGCGGCCCTGTCCGACGGCGACGTGATCGTGCCGCTGGCACGCCTCGATGATGCGCTGGCGGTTGAACGCAACGGCCGTGTCGGAGTCGATATCGGCAACGACGCGGACACCGGAACGCTGCAGGGCCTCGTCGGCCGGGTGGACCTGATCCAGATCGATTTTCCAAGCTTTGCCGACGGGCGCGGTTTCTCGCTCGCCAAGCGGCTGCGCAATCTGGGCTTTGAGGGCGTTTTGCGGGCGCATGGACCGCTGATCGCCGATCAGGCGGCGTTCGCGGAATCCTGCGGTTTCGACGAGATCGCGATCGACGATCTTCACGCCGCCCGCCAGGCGGCCGAGCACTTCGCGGAGATCAGGTCCGTCTTCGCCACCACCTATCAGGAGGGTCTGGAGCCGGCGGGCGCCAAGCGCTCGATCCTGTCGGCGCGCCACGCGGCAGGCTGAATCGGGGCTGGTTCCCGGTGCCGGTCTATCCGGCCAGCAGGTTCTTCCAGCCCCGCATCGACCAGAGCTGGCAATAGATCATCGCCAGCGCGCCACTCCTGCGCAGCGCCAGGAATGTCTCGTCATCGAGTTCGTTGAGCTTGCGTTCGTCGACGATCAGGAAGCCGGTGATGCGCGACTTGCGCTTGTCGGGCAAGGTGACTTCGACATTCTGCGACGCCAGCACGCCGGCTTTGGCGATCTGCGCGAACAGCTTCCTTGAGCGTTCCGCCTCGCGGTTGAACACGAGGCAGAAATTGAGGGCCTGCTCCGCTGTCTTGCTGGCCTTGCCGCCTTCGTAGAGCGGTTTGCCATCGCTGCGCGACAGCCGGTCGCTCGATGGATCGACACCCAGGCTCAACACCTCCCGTTCCCGATCCTCGATCAGGACGAAGGGATAACGGCGCACATAGGCCGGCACATAGGTGTTGGCGCGCCAGGTCCCGTCCTCGGTGACGAAGGCATTCTTGCCGTTGGTGTGGCCGGTGACCGCATAGGCCTGGGGGTTGGCGCCGTTGCCGCCGAAAACGATGGGGTAATGCGTCGCCGCCTGGGGAAACTCCGCCGCCGTCAACACCACCGCGCTGGCGGATCGGGCGAACTCCGCATTGTCGGAAGGGATCAGGCGCAGATCGCCGTGTTCCTTGACGTTGAGCGGGGTCGCCGCGCCATAGAACAGCGGCAACCCGGTGGCCGGCGACTGCCCCTGGGCGTCGTTTTTCGGCGCCGGCTGCGTGGCGCGGCCAGCAGCGGCTTTCGCCTTGTCGGGCGCATTGCCGGGCTTGCGCGCCGGCCCCACCCGGCGAACTCGCTTGCCGGCTGCCGGCTTCGCCTTGCGTTTCACATTCTCGGCCATGATGCCCCCTTCGATCACCACCGCATCGATCAATAGCTGCGCGGTAAGCCCAGCACATGCTGACCAAGATAGGCCAGGATCATGTTCTTGGAAATCGGCGCGGTCTGATAGAGACGCGCCTCGCGCCACTTGCGCTCGATACCGTAGTCGCGGGCGAAGGCGAAACCGCCGAACGTCTGCATGCAGGCTTCCGCCGCGTTCCATGAGGCATCGGCCGCCAGCAGCTTGGCCATGTTGGCTTCCGCAGCCGGCGTCTCGCCGGCCTCGTAGAACGCTGCCGCTCTGGCGACCATCAGTTCGGCGGCCATGGTGTCCGCATAGGCCCTGGCAATGGGAAACTGCACCGCCTGATTGGCACCGATCGGTCGGCCGAAGACAGTCCTTTCGCCAGCGTACTCGCGGGCCCTGTCGACAAAGAACCGGGCATCGCCCAGGCATTCGTAGGCGATCAGGATGCGTTCCGCGTTCATGCTGTCGACGATGTAGCGAAAGCCCCGGCCCTCCTCGCCGATCAGCGCATCGGCAGGAATCTCCAGATCGTCGAAGAACACCTCGCAGGCGTTGTGGTTGATCATCGCGTCGATCTTGCGGATGTCCATGTGTCGCCCGCGCGCCTCGCGCATGTCGACGAGGAAGACCGACAGGCCGTCGGAACGCCTGGTCACCTGGTCGGCCGGCGTGGTGCGCGCCAGCAGGAGCATAAGGTCGGACTCCAGCGCCCGGCTGGTCCACACCTTCTGGCCGTTGATCAGGTACGTGTCATGCGCCGTCCGCTCGGCCCTGGTCTTGAGCTGGGTGGTATCGCTGCCGGTTGTCGGTTCGGTGACACCGAAGGCCTGCAGGCGCAGCGCTCCGGACGCGATCTGCGGCAGGTAGCGCTGCTTCTGGGCGTCCGATCCGTGCCGCAGCACGGTACCCATGGTGTACATCTGGGCGTGGCAGGCGGCCGCGTTGCAGCCGCACGCGTGGATCGTCTCGAGCACCGCGCCGGCCGCCGACAACGGCAGCCCCGAACCACCGTAGCTTTCAGGGATCAGCGCGGCCAGGAAGCCGGATTCGGTGAGCGCGCGGACAAATGCCGTTGGATAGGCGTCGTCGCGCTCCAGAGCGACCCAATAATCGTTGGGAAACTCCGCGCATAGCCGCGTCACCGCCTCGCGGATATCGCCCCAGGGGCGCTCCAGCGGGATGGAACGAGGCGCGGATTGGCTGTCGGTGGCGGTCATCTGAGGGAACCTGAAGCTGTTGCCCGGTTAGCGATCGGCGCGCCTTGCGGCATCGCCTGCTTGACCGGAGACAAAAAGTCCGCGACCAGAATATCGGCGTGCGGACCGGTGTCGAGACACGGTGTGTCAGGACACGGCACGCAGCCCAAGACCGATCGGGATGCCAGGGATGGATGCAACGCTTGACGAGACGACGCTGGCGCAGTGGATCGGCCGCAGCGAGAGCGTCACCCAGCGCATCGACCCGCGCAACGCGCGCCTGATGCAGGTGACGCTTGACCGCGAGGCGAGCCTGACCGAGGGCGACCCCCTCCCCGACTTCTGGCACTACATCTACTTCAACCCGGAAGTGCCGGCCTCGCGCCTGAAGGAAGACGGCCACGAGACGCTCGGGCGCTTCCTGCCGCCGGTTGCGCTGCCGCGGCGCATGTGGGCCGGCGGGCGGGTCGAGGTGACACGCCCCTTGCGCCTCGGCGAGACGGCGACCAAGACCTCGACCATCGGCGATGTCACCTTGAAGCAGGGCCGCACTGGCAAGCTGTGCTTCGTCACCGTGAACCACGAAATCCGCGCGGGCGACGAACTCTGCCTCACCGAGCGCCAGGACGTGGTCTATCGCGAGGAAGCCGATCCGAACACGCCCAAGCCACCGGGCAGGCCGGCGCCGGATACCGCCGATTGGTCGCGCACGATCGAACCCGATTCCGTGCTGCTGTTTCGCTATTCGGCGCTGCTGTTCTATGCCCACCGCATCCACTACGACGCGGACTACACGCGCGATGCGGAACACTATCCGGGCCTGGTCGTACACGGACCGTTGACGGCCACTTTGCTGATTGCATCAGCAGTTGAAGAAAATCGTACAATTAATTTGAAATCATACGGTATTCGCGCGCGTAACCCGCTTTTTGTAACGGCGCCGTTCAAGGTCGAAGGTCGCCGGGACGGCAACCGCGTGCAGACCTGGGCGCGCGCGCCCGACGACACGATCGCCATGTCCGTCGATCTTGAATTTGCCGACTAAGCGTCACTGACCGGCCCGCCGTCAACGCTCTGTCACAGAGCGGATAACCAGCCGTCATCTGCCGCCGGCATAAACACTATCACGTAGGTATGGCCGGGGGGCGTATCGCCTACGCTTCGCAAAGACAGGAGCCGTTCGACATGATCCGCAGACCGACCCGCATGCCAGTCACATCCGCTTTCGCATTTGCCTCGGGCCTTGCGCTTGCGGCCGCGTTGTCCCTGCCCGCCACGACGTCTGCCGAAGCGCAGGAAACACCCACCGGCAACGTGATCTTCTTCCATCCCGACGGCACCGGCCTCAATCACTGGGGCGCGGCGCGCATGCACATCGTCGGCCCGGACGGCGAACTGAACTGGGACAAGCTGCCGGGCATGGGCGTCTATACCGGCCATATGGCCGACCGCCTGACCGGCACCTCGCACGGCGGCGCGACGGTGCACGCCTATGGCGTCAAGGTGGTCAATGATTCCTTCGGCCTGAATGGCACCGAGGAGATCACCGCCGCTTCCGGCAAGACCATGTCCATCGCCGAGGAAGCGATGGCGGCGGGCAAGGCGGTCGGGCTGATCCAGTCCGGTCACATCGCCGAGCCGGGCACCGCGGTGTTCGTCGCCTCGCAGCCCAAACGCGCCGAGCGCGAGCAGATCGCCGAACAGGTGATCGAATCCGGCGCCCAGGTGATCATGGCCGGCGGCGAGCGCTATCTGCTGCCCGAAGGCGTCGAAGGCCGGCATGGCCCCGGTGAGCGCAAGATCGACCAGAAGAACCTGATCGAGCGCGCCAGGGAGCTTGGCTACACGGTCGTCTACACCCGCGACGAACTGATGGCGATCGACCCCGCCCAGACCGACAAGCTGCTCGGCGTGTTCGCCCACAGCCACACGTTCAACGACCAGGAGGCGGAGCGCAACATCATCGACGGCGTACCGACCTATTGGGAGCACGCCCCGAGCATCGCCGAGATGACCCAAGTCGCCCTGCAGATCCTGTCGCGCGACGAAGACGGTTTCTTCGCCGTCATCGAGGAGGAAGGCACCGACAACATCGCCAACAACATGAATGCGGGCGGAACGCTGGAGGCGCTGCGCCGGGCCGATGAGGCGGTCGGCGTCATCAACGCGTTTCTGGAAGGCCGCAACGACACGATGTTGATCATGGCTGCCGATTCCGACGCCGGCGGACTGCAGGTCGTGTCCGGCTCGCTTGCGAAGAAGGGCAAGCCGGTGGCGGCCAGCACCAATGGCGGCGGCCGGCTGTTCGGCCAGCAAGGCGCGTTCGGCGACGTGTTCATGTCGGCGCCCGATGCCAACGGCGTGTCGCATCCCTTCGGCATCGCGTTCGTCGGCTACAACGACGTCGCCGGAGGCATCCTGGTGCGCACCGCCGGCCTCAATGCCGAACTGGTCGAACCGCTGATGGACAACACCGATGTCT
The DNA here is from genome assembly GCA_028279445.1 of Tepidamorphaceae bacterium. Classification (GTDB taxonomy): domain Bacteria; phylum Pseudomonadota; class Alphaproteobacteria; order Rhizobiales; family Tepidamorphaceae; genus JANQNT01. The sequence continues at coordinate 60,320 of JANQNT010000021.1, forward strand.
ACGCCCTGATGTACCGCACATTGTTCGGTGAGATTCCCGCGAACCTGTCGCAGTAGCGCGGCATATCGGGCACCGTCAGGACTGATGAAATGCCGCGCCGGCGAAGACCCGCCGGCGCGGCTTTTGTTTTCTCAGGGCGCGACCATGCGGGAATAGTCACCACGGGTGCGCAAGGTGAAGGTCACCGGCGCGTCGGTGCGGTTGCGCCAGAACCATCCGTGATTGCCGTCGAAGGCGGCGATCAGCACCCCGGACTGTCCGGGCACGCCGCGCCCCTGCTCATAGGTGATGCGTTGGCCGCCGCCGTCGCCATGGGTGTCGTAGTTCAGGATCGATCCGTTGGCGGTCCATTCGAACGCCGCGCGGGCGCCTTCCGCCATCACCAACTTGATCTCGATGCCCTGCGTCGGAGCCAGCGTATAGCTCACCTCGTCGCGCCATTGCGGTTGCGCTGGCTGAGCCGGCGTCGACGCTGGGGCCGCGGCGACCGGCTCGCGCGGTTCCAACGGCTGCTCCTGGGTGTCAGGAACGGACGCTTGCGGTGCGGCAACGCCAAGGGCAGCGGCGATGCCGGCAACCTGCCGTTCCAGCGATTCAAGCCGCGCGATGAGCGCGGGATCGGCGGAGACCCGTTCGGCAGCCGCCTGGGCCGCGAGGACGGCGTCCTCCTCGGCGGCTTCCGCGTAGAGCTGCTGCTTGATCTCGCCCATCTGGGTGAGACCCGTCACGCGGCCGAACCCGGTCGGGTCGACACCGTATTCCGCCGGCAGCCAGAACAGCACCAGGATCGTCAGCGCTGCGGCCATCGCACCCAGCGTCGCCCATGTGAGCCCGCCGGATGTGGCCCTGACGCCCCGGATGTGTCCGGCGCCGGCCGTCTTTGCATGAGATTGGTTGGTCATAGTGAAGCTCCCGCCGCCTCGGCGGCCACGAAATAGCCGGTCATCTGCAGCCCCATCAGGGCAAAACCGGCGGTCATCATCAGGACGTTCACGGCATAAGCCTGCCGCGCGAAGGATGGCGTGGTCCGCCAATGGCGCATCACGACGAGAATTGCCGCCAGGGCCAGCAGTTGCCCCACCTCGACGCCGACGTTGAAGGCGATGAGGTTCGGCCACAGGCCGTCGGGCGAGATGTCGTAGTCGATGATCCTGGAGGCGAGGCCGAAGCCATGCAGGAAGCCGAAGACGAGCGTTGCCGCCTTGGTGGAGGGCTGGAAGCCGAACCACAGCCGGAACGCGCCGAGGTTGTCGAGCGCCTTGTAGACCACCGAAAAGCCGATGATGGCGTCGATGATGTAGCTCGAAATGCCGAAGTCGAACGCCACGCCGAGCAGCATCGTGGTGGAGTGCCCGATGGCAAACAGCGAGACGTAGGTGGCGATCTGCTTCATCCCGTAGAGGAAGAAGATGACGCCGAACAGGAACAGGAGATGGTCGTATCCCGTCACCATGTGCTTGGCGCCGAGATAGACGAATGCGATGAGATGAACGCCGGTGACTTCCTGGATATAGCCCTTGTCGCCAAGCGTCACGGCATGGGCGAAAACGGTCTCCACCCAGGCGAGAAAAAGCGCGACGGCGAGCAGGAGTACGCACGCGTGGCGCGTGCCGAACCCCCGCCCGCGCGGCGCGGCCGGTAAGAATGTCATGTGATGATCCTTGTCTGAACGGTCTGGTGATCGGTCGATGAGACCAGGTGTCGTTCAGACGCGGCGTGGTGGGCGCCTCGGTCCGTCGGGCGTCAGGTTGCGAAAGACGTCGCTGACCGCTGAACGCGCCGTATCGGCAAGCGGCCTGAGCGTGCTCGCCGCCCGGTACAGCACGGCATGAAGCTGGTGGTCGTGGTCGGCGGGATTGTGCCCTCCGGACACGCCGCCATGGTGGCCATGCCCGGCGTCGTCGCTGTGACCATGAGCGTGGTCGTGGCCATGCTCATGACCGTGATCGTGAAAATCGATCTGTGCGGTGACCTCGGCGGTCAGCGCGCCGGCAGCGGGGCCGTGCGTCAGGAAGACGACAAGGGGCGTAACGACGAGCGCAAGGGCGGTCGCCAGCGCGACCATACGCTGTACGATCCGGGACGTCCTGCGATGACGGCGCGTCGTGCCCATGCACTGCGGTCTTTATAGTATTGCGGTGAGCCCTAGGCTGCATCGACAGTCAGGATTTGGAGCGTGGTATGCGCCAAAATCGTTCAGTTCAAGGCGCAAAGCCGACGCAAGGGTCATCCCTTGCTAGGATTTGCAACGCCGAAATGGGCGATTTTGGCCATATCCCTGCGGGACGCGCGTGTTTATGACATATGTGCTTCACCGTGCAACCCATCGCCGCGCATCACGGCGACGCACCGCGACCGCCCGGTTTCAGCCATTCCGCACGGCGGCGAAGATGAAGCCCTTCAGTCCGCCGATCATCTTGCCCATCGGAACCTCGCCAAGGACGCTGCGATAGGCGCTGGCATCGATCAGTTCGATGATCATCAATGAGGCTTCGTCCGCGTCGAGGTCCGCCCGCAGATCGCCTTCGGAGACACCGCGCGCGACGACCAAGGCCAGTGCCGTTGCCAGATCATTGCGATTGGCCAGGAACAAGGTGCCGATGTCCGGCTTGCGGATGGCTTCGCTGCTGATCTCGATGGTCAGAACGATGTTCTCCGGCGTGGCCAGATAGGCCGCATAGGCGGTTACGAACCTGTCCAGGACGTCCAGCGGCGCCGACGGATCCGCCAGCAGCTTGAAAAAAGCGTCCAGTTCGGAGCGCTCCAGCGCGGCAATCTCCGCCAGCACATCGTGCTTGCCGGCGAAGTGATTGTAGAGATTGCCCAGGCTGACGCCGGCCTGCCTGGCGATGTCGCGCACGCCGGTCTGGTGATAGCCGTTCTCGATGAAGCATATCATCGCGGCTTCCAGAATGGTCTGCCGCCGCCGCGCAGCCGCCTTGTCGCGCTTCGTTGCCGGACTCCCCTGCTCGTCTGCCACGTCTTCGATTCCCTTATTGAACGAACGATCGTTCATAATATATAACACAATATCCGACCCGGCAAGGTTCGGAGCACCGACCGGCGAGAGGCTTATCGACCAGCAATGGGCGCATGGCCGGGTCGGTTGGAAAGCAGGCAGCCAGACGAGGTTCCAATGGACGACGCAGAAACCCGGCAGACAGCCAGGCCACAGCGGCGATGGCTCTGGATCGCCCTCTCCCTGGCGATGCTGACCGCCGTGCTCGTCCTGGTGTCGGAGACCGAGGATACCGCCAATGTGACGGTCGCCGAGGCGCCGTCACCTGCGCCGACAGTCACGGTGCTGGAGGTGTTGCCATCCGATGCGGCCGCCACGGTGACTGCATTCGCCGAACTGCGACCGCGATGGGACGCGGAGATCCGCGCCGCCGTCCCTGGTCGCATCACGGTCGTGCACGATGCTGCGCTGGCGGGAGAACGCGTCGATGCCGGCACGCTGCTGTTCTCGATCGAGAAGACGCGGTACCGGACCGCGGTTGCGGCGGCCGAGCTGCGTGTCGAGGAGGCCAGGCTCGGGTTGTGGCGCGCGGAAAACGCAGTGGCGCTAGCGCGCCGGGAATTCGAGCGCGCCGGAACCAAGCCGCCCAACGAGCTTGCCCTGCGCCTGCCGGACTTGCGGATCGCGGAACGCACGGCGGTTTCCGCCGCCGCGCAACTCGAAGCGGCACGCCGTCAACTGGCCGACACCGACGTGGTGGCGCCGTTTTCCGGTTTCATCACCCGGCGGATGGCGAGCCTTGGCCAGACGGTTGCCGCCGGCGAGCCCCTCGTGCACCTATCCGACGATCGTCACTACGAGCTGACCGTTGAACTGAGCCAACACGATTGGGGGCTGCTGGATCACCCGGTTGCCGGCCGCCAAGCCAAACTGTTTCACCGCGATGGAACGCCGCTCGGCCACGCCCGCATTCGCCAGGGCGGAGGGTTCCTGGACCCGCGGACCCGGCAGCGACGCCTGTTCCTCGATGTGGCCGATCCCGCCGAGACCGTCCTCGCGGGCGATTTCGTGCAGGTGGCGTTCGACGGCCGCGTGATCGCCGACACACTGGCCATCCCCGAATCCGCGCTGACACGGGCGGGATACATCTGGATGGTGGATGGGGATGATCGGCTGATGCGCATCGAGCCGGACATTGTGTTCCGTTCCGGCGGCACGCTGACGATTGCCGCACCGCCGGGCGCAGGCCGCTGGCGCGTCGCGATCACGCCACTCGCCTCGTTCCTGCCCGGCCAGTTGGTCGCACCGAAGACGGCGGAGCAGTAAGCGATGCACGCCCTCACCAACTGGTTCATCCGCAACCCGGTCGCCGCCAACCTCCTGATGGCGCTGATCCTGTTTCTCGGCGTGCAGACCGCGCTTTCAATCCGCATCGAGGGTTTTCCGCGCGTCCCGCCGGAGACGGTCGAGATCACGGTCGAATATCCAGACGCGACCGCCGAGCAGGTCGATCAACTGGTCACCCAGAAGATCGAGCAGGCGCTGGAAGGACTTGAGGGCGTGCGCTCCATCACGTCGCGATCCGCCAACGGCTTTGCCAGCATTTCGGTGCGACGGGCCGGCGGCGAGGAGCTTCAAAAAGTGCTCGACCGGGTGCGCCTTCGTATCGACCGCGTGACCGACCTGCCCGCCAAGGCCCGCCGGCCGGTGATCGAGGCTTCCAGCTTCGACTTCCCGGCGCTCTATGTGAACCTGCACGGCCAATCCGACCTGGCGACGCTTCAGACCCTTGCGCAACGGCTCAAGGAAGAGCTTCTGGCCCAGCCGGAGCTGTCGCGGTTGCAGATCTGGGGCCTCATCCCGCGCCATCTGCGCATCGAGGTGGCCCCCGACCGGCTGCGCCAGTTCGGGCTGACCATCGCCGACGTGACCGCGGCCATTGAGGCCAATTCGCTCGATTTCCAGGCCGGACGCCTGCGCACCGATGGCGGCACCATCTTCCTGCGCGCCGACGACCGTGCGCGCTACGCGCCGGACTATGCCGCGCTGCCGATCATCGAACGGCCGGACGGATCGCACGTACCGCTGGGCGATCTGGCGACAATCGAGGACGCCTTCGCCGAGGGCGACTACCTGTTCCGCCTCGATGGCGAGCCCACCGTCGGCATGGAGGTGCTGGTCGGCCAGAAAGAGAACCTGCTGGACATCAGCCGCGTGGTGCGCGGGGTCGTGGCCGACTTCGCGCCGCAATTGCCGCCTGCGATCAGCGCCTCGGTGTGGGGAGACAGCGCGGGTTACATCTCCGACCGGCTGGCGCTGCTGCGCTCCAACGGCGTGCAGGGCCTGCTGCTGGTCACGCTGATGCTGTCGGTCTTCCTGAACGTGGGTGTGGCCTTCTGGGTGGCGATGGGCATTCCGGTCTCGGTCGCCGGTGCCATCGCCGTTTCCGGCTCGTCCTGGGTCGACTACTCACTGAACGATGTGACCACGTTCGGGCTGATCATTGCGCTCGGCATCCTGGTCGATGACGCGGTGGTGGTCGGCGAGAGCGTGTTCGAGGAACGGCGCAGGATCGCCGATCCGATCAAGGGCACTGAGCGTGGCGTCAGGCGCGTTGCCGTCGCCACCGTGTTCGGCGTCCTGACCACGATCGCCGCCTTCTACCCCATGCTGCTGATCGACAATGCGCTCGGCAAGGTACTTGCCGGCTTCTCGGGCATCGTCATCTTCGCGCTGATCTTCTCGCTGATCGAAAGCAAGTTCATCCTGCCGGCGCATCTGGCGCGGGTGCCTCTCAGTAACGAGCGCCGCCACCCGCCGGCGCGACTGTGGGGGGCGGTGCAGGACGCGGCGCAATCCGCGCTGACGTGGTTCCGCGACGTCGTCTACCAACCGATCCTCGTGCAGTCGCTGCGCCACCGCTATGCGGTGCTGATCCTGTTCATCGCCGCCGCCACGGGTGGACTGGGCCTGATGATCAAGGGCCAGGTTCAGACTGTGTTCTTTCCCGACGTGCCGGGCCAGGTCATCACGGTCAGCCTGGAGATGGATGCGCGCGCGCCGTTTGCCCTGACGCGCGCCAACGTCGAGCGGATCGCGCAGGTCGGGCGTGACCTCAACGAGGAACTTCGGCAAAGCGCGGGCATGGACACCGCCCCGATCGAAACCGTCTTCACTCTCATCGAAAGCGCGGAGCGAGCGCAGATCTTCGCCGAGATGGTGCCGGTCGCCGAGCGGCCGGATGTACCGATCCTCGAGGTGGTGCGCCAATGGCGCGAGCGCGTCGGCGCGGTGGAAGGCGCCACCGAACTGGAATTCACCGGTTCCGAGGCGCTGGCCGGCGGCTTCCGGATCCGGCTCGTCTCGCGGGACACCGATCTGCTGCGCCGGGCGAGCGGCGAGATGCGCGCCTTTCTGGCGACGCTGGAAGGTGTGTCGAACATCCGCGACAGCCTCGATGGCGGCCAGCCGGAACTGCGGCTGCGGCTCAGGCCCGAGGCGCGCAGCCTCGGTTTCACCGCCGAGACGCTGGCAAGCCAGATCGGCAACGGCTTTGGCGGCTCGGAGATCACGCGCGTGCGTCGCGACGGCGCCGAGGTGCGCGTCATCGTCCAGAACGCCCGTGCCGCGCGCGACACCATCGCCGACCTGATGCAGAACCATCTGCGCAGCACCACCGGCGCCTGGGTGCCGCTGGCGACCGTGGCCGAGATCGAAGGCGCATACACCTCCGGCGCGGTAACGCGCCGCGACGGCAAGCGCATGAACACCGTCTCCGCCTCCATCGATCGCGGCCGCGTCGCGCCGGAAGAGGTGGGCCAGGCGGTGTTCAAACAACTGGTGCCGGAGCTGACCGCCAGATATCCGAGCGTCGAGGTGATCGCCGCCGGCGAACTTGAGGAAATGGGCGAGATCAGGGGCGGCCTGATCGACGCGCTGATCCTCGCGGCGGTGCTGATCTATGTGCTGATGGCCGTGCCGCTGAAGAGCTACTGGCAGCCCTTCGTGATCCTCGCCATCGTGCCCTTCGGCTTCATCGCGGCGGCCGTCGGCCACATGATCATGGGCGTGTCGCTGTCGGTCCTGTCCTTCTTCGGCATGCTCGCGCTGACCGGGGTGATCGTCAACGACAGCCTGGTGATGATCACCCGCTACAACCAGGCGCGCGAGACCGGCGAGCCCGTGGCGGAGGCGCTGCGCACCGCCGGCACCAGCCGCTTCCGCGCCATCTTCCTGACCACCGCCACAACGGTGATCGGCCTGATGCCGCTGCTCACCGAAACCTCCGAGCAGGCGCAGTACCTGATCCCCGCCGCGGTCTCACTGGCCTTCGGCGAGCTGTTCGGCACGGCGCTGATGCTGATCCTCGTGCCGGTGCTGATCGCCATCGCCGAGGACGTGATCGCGTTGTTCAAGGCCGCGCGCGAACCTGCCGCGTCAATGCCGGCCGAATGACCATGCTGACCGGCCAGCGCCTCACCATCGGCACGTTGCTGCGCGTGTTTCGCGGACGCATCGTCCTGACCTGGGCGATGATCCTCGCCGAGACCAGCCTGATGGCGCTCATCCCGCTGTTCATCGGCTTTGCCATCGACGGTCTGCTTGCGGGCGCGTTGCAGGAACTTTGGACACTGACCGGGATCATGGCGGCACTGATCGTCGTAGCCGTCATCCGCCGGGTCTACGACACGCGGATCTACGGCACTGTGCGGGTCGAACTGGGCCTTGAACAGGCAGCGCGCTCGGCCGCCCTGCCCGTCTCGGCGCTGAATGCGCGTCTCGGCATGGGTCGCGAACTGGTCGATTTCCTGGAGCACACCCTGCCCGAGGCCATGGCGGCGGCGGTTCAACTCGTCATTGCCGTTGTCGTTCTCTATGCCTTCGCGCCGACGCTGGCGCTGGCGGGCGGTGCGGCCGCGCTGGCGATGGTGCTGATCTATGCCCTGTTCCACCATCGCTTCTATCGCCTGAACGGCGCGCTCAACCAGCAGGTCGAAAAGCAGGTCAGCGTCCTCGAAGGGCGCAAGACGCGGCCGATCCGCGCGCACCTGATGCAGCTCAGGCGCCATGAAGTACGGCTGTCGGATGCCGAAGCGGTGCTCTATGGCGCGATCTTCATCGTGCTGCTCGGGCTGATCGTGTTCAATCTGTGGTTCGCCACGACCAGGCTTGAGATCACCGTCGGCACGATCTTCTCGATCATCAGCTATTCGTGGGAGTTCGTCGAAAGCGCGCTGGCGCTGCCGGTGACACTGCAAAGCTGGTCGCGCCTGTCTGAAATCATGCGACGGCTGAACGCCGGTGGACGATGCCCGCGAGACGGCCCCCTGACGTCACCAGTCTCCTGAAGCGGTTATCCGCACAGACGGGTTTCGGTGGACAGGATCGCGCAAGGACGCCCGAACGGCGGAACGCGGCAGCAACCGGATGAGCGCCCACGCGATGCGACCGACGGACAACTCGATATCGCCACCGAGGTCGCAGACATTCACGGCAACCGCCGGGACCGGGCTTCGCCGCGAGCATCATCGACCGGACCCTGCACATGCTGGGTGAAAACAAGCGCCATCTGGTTCTCGGGCGACCGGAAGGGAACGTCGCGCCGAGCAGCTTCATGCCGATCACCGATGAGACATCGAACCGGCCTGGCCTCAGATCAGTGCTCGATCGAAGCTCTCATCCGTGAGCTCATGCATGGACTCAAGTTCATCGCCGACATCGCATCCGGTTCATGCAATGCCTGAGCTGATGCTCAGCGGCCGGTCCCCGCAAGATCACATGACGGTTGAACTTTGTGGGGCGGTGGCACCGCATGCCCATGCATGGCGGATGGGGTGGGATTCGAACCCACGGAGACGTCGCCGCCTCGCCGGTTTTCAAGACCGGTGCCTTCAACCACTCGGCCACCCATCCAATACAGACCGGCGATGCCGGGCCGCGCGGCTAGCTGTGCCCGAAGTCGCCCTGGCCCGCAAGCCGGGACGAGGGAGCGGCGGTCGACCGCGCGTCATCGCTGCACCGGACCGTCAACCGTCGAAGTTGCTGTCGTAGAAGTCGGTGCGCACTTCATCCATGTGCCGTGCCATCGCCTGCGCCGCGGCATCCGCGTCGCGTCGATCGATGGCCGCGACGATCTCGCGGTGGAGGCCGTTGTAGACGGCGATCCGCTCGGCGGTCAGCTTCTCGTCGCGCACGCTGGTCCACCTGGTGCGCCCGCGCACGTCGTTGAGCTGGCGGTACAGCCAGACCATCAGCAGGTTGCGCGTCGCCTCGGCGAGCGCGATATGGAATTGCTCGTCGCACGCGTTGAAGCGACGCACATCGCCATCGCACGCATCCAGTTCCTCGACCACCTCCTGCAGGCGCTGGATGTCGCTGGTGCTGGCATGCAACGCGGCAAGCCGGGTCACCGCAGGTTCGAGTGCCGAGCGCATGTCGATGAGTTGCAGCGGCGCGATGTGATCGGCGATCAGTCCGAGCGCCTGGTCCTGCAACGCGGTGCGCGGGGTGCGCACATAGGTGCCGCTGCCAGCCCTTCGATCGACGATGCCGTCGCTGGCCAACTGCGCCAGCGCGCCGCGAACCGCCGAACGCGGCAGCGCGTACTTTTCCGACAACGTCCGCTCGGTCGGCAGTCGGTCACCAGGCCTGTAGGCCTGCTGCTCGATGGCGTCGCGCAGCACCTCCGCGAGATGATCGGACGTCGTTACGCGGGTCAACGGCGACGCAGATCGTGATTTGTTTTGCTGATCACTCATCATACTCATCATCCGATTATCCTCCCGCTCTCGTCCACATCGCCGGCACAACACATTGCAATGCTGGCCCAGATGCACCTCACAGCCCGGCCCCGATCACGCAGAACACCACACAACCGCAGAAACGCTGGGACTCTCGCGCGTGGTCGGCTGACATTGGTTTCTCCTGGTTGTGGCATTGTGGTCAGGCTTGTCCACATACAGATTTTGACCAATTAAAACCAAAAAAATCCCTCTTGTCAAATTGGTAGCGCTTGTTCTAGATTGGCTGTTATTGGTGAGGCCAAATCGATTGATATCGATTGGTTTCACTACGTTTGGTACAAATTGGTTGCATTTGGTATCCATTCATTTGCAACAAAATTGGATGTAATTGGTTATATATGCGGATTTGTCCTGGATAATGCCTGTGCGGAGCGCCCCTTCGGACCATCGCACGTGATAGAGAGCAATCTCGATTGCTCGATAGGGAGATCGAAATATGTGCGGAATCGTCGGCCTGTTCCTGAAGAGAGAGGAACTACGCGATAATTTAGGCAGCATGTTATCTGACATGTTGATTGGAATGACGGAACGCGGTCCCGACAGCGCGGGGATCGCGCTCTATCATGCGCCTGCTCCCGAAGGCGCCATCAAGCTGACGCTGCACGACCCGTCGGGCGAACACCGTGGTGAGCGCCATGGCGAACGTGACTGGGGGGCTATCGCCTCTGAGATGGAGGCCGCGCTTCAGGTACATTGCACTGCCACAATGCGCGGCAATCACGGATTGATCACATCGGCGACCGACAGCGACACGGCCCGCGCCTGGCTGGCGCGAGCTCATCCCGAAATCCGGGTCGTCGGTTATGGGCAGGTGATGGAGATTTATAAAGACACCGGCCTGCCGATCGAGGTGATCGACAAATATGACATCCGCGCCGTTGCCGGCACGCACGCCGTCAGTCACACCCGCATGGCGACCGAGAGCGCGGTGACGACGGACGGCTCGCATCCCTTCACCGCCACCGACGACATGTGCCTCGTGCACAACGGGTCGCTGTCGAACTACTTCGGTCTGCGTCAGTGGCTGCGCGGCCGCGGCATGGAGATCGAGACCGAGAACGACAGCGAGGTCGCCGCGAAGTACTTCGCCTATCGCCTGTCGCAGGGGTTGCCGCTCGACGAAGCGCTTCGGGCGGGCTTTGCCGATCTTGACGGTTTTTACACCTTTGCCATGGGAACGCGCGATGGATTCGCCGTGGTGCGGGACGGCATCGGGTGCAAGCCGGCGCAGCTTGCCGAGACCGACGACTGGGTGGCGATGGCATCCGAGTTCCGCAGCCTCGCCGATCTGCCTGGAATTGACGACGCCGTGCTGTGGGAACCCAAGCCCGGACAGGTCTATAGCTGGCGGCTGGGTGCCGCGGAACAGGCGGCCGTGGCATGAGCGTGACCGTCAATCTTGCTGAAACCCCGCTTCGCGAGCTCCACGCACAGCTTCATGCATTGCATGAAGATAGCAATGAGACATCGTGGGAAGTTCTTAATCCGCGAGGACAGCATGCCATCGCCGTCGGCCTCACCGCTCCCGTCGAGGTCACGATCCGCGGACATGCCGGCTATTACTGCGCGGGCATGAACCAGAACGCGACCGTCGTCGTCGACGGTCATGTGGGCTGGGGCGTCGCGGAGAACATGATGAGCGGCCTGGTGCGCGTCAAAGGCAATGCGTCACAGGCTGCCGGCGCGACCGGTCACGGTGGGCTGCTGGTCGTGGAAGGCGATGCGGCAGCACGCTGCGGCATCTCCATGAAGGGCATCGATATCGTCGTTGGCGGCGATGTCGGACACATGAGCGCCTTCATGGGCCAGGCCGGCACCATGATCGTGTGCGGCAATGCCGGCGAAGCGCTGGGAGACTCGCTCTATGAGGCGAAGCTCTTCGTGCGCGGCTCGGTGGATGGCCTGGGCGCGGACTGCGTCGAAAAGGAGATGGAAGAGGCGCATGTGACCCATGTCGCCGAGCTCCTGGAGCGCGCGCAGATCAATGCCGATGCCGCCTCCTTCCGCCGCTACGGCTCCGCCCGCAAGCTCTACAACTTCAACGTCGACCACGCCGACGCTTATTAATGCGTCGCGCGTTCAATCGAGGTCAGCGAATGGACACCAACATACCCCGCACGACACCGCGCAAGTCGTCCTTGTTCGATGACTACACGCTGTCGGAAATCCGCCGCGCGGCGAGCACCGGCATCTACGACATCCGTGGCGGAGGGGCGAAACGCACCCTGCCCCACTTCGACGATCTGCTGTTTCTCGGCGCCTCCATGTCGCGCTATCCGCTGGAAGGCTACCGGGAGCGCTGCGACACCAACGTGGTGCTGGGAACGCGCTACGCCGAAAAGCCGATCGAGCTGAAAATCCCGATCACGATCGCCGGCATGAGCTTCGGCTCGCTGTCGGCGCAGGCCAAGGAAGCGCTTGGCCGCGGCGCCACCATCGCCGGTACCTCGACCACCACTGGCGACGGCGGCATGACGCCGGAAGAGCGCGGCCAGTCGAAGACCCTGGTCTACCAGTACCTGCCGTCTCGCTACGGCATGAACCCGGACGATCTGCGCAAGGCGGACGCCATCGAGATCGTCGTCGGCCAGGGGGCAAAGCCCGGCGGCGGCGGCATGCTGCTCGGCCAGAAGATCACCGATCGCGTCGCCGAAATGCGCACCCTGCCAAAGGGCGTCGACCAGCGGTCCGCCTGCCGGCACCCGGACTGGACGGGCCCCGACGACCTGGCCATCAAGATCCAGGAACTGCGCGAAATCACCGCCTGGCAGAAGCCGATCTACATCAAGATCGGCGGCGCGCGGCCCTTCTACGACACGGCACTTGCGGTCAAGGCCGGCGCCGATGTTGTGGTGCTTGACGGCATGCAAGGCGGTACGGCGGCCACACAGGAGGTGTTCATCGAGCATGTGGGTCAGCCCACGCTTGCCTGCATTCGCCCTGCTGTGGACGCTCTGAAGGAGCTCGATATGCACAGAAAGGTCCAATTGATCGTCTCGGGCGGCATCCGCAACGGCGCCGACGTCGCAAAAGCGCTGGCCCTGGGCGCCGACGCGGTGTCCATCGGCACCGCCGCGCTGGTGGCGCTTGGCGACAACGATCCCCATTGGGAGGACGACTACAACAAGCTCGGCACCACGGCGGGCGCCTACGACGACTGGCACGAAGGCCGCGATCCGGCCGGTATCTCGACCCAGGATTCCGAGCTTTCCAAGCGGCTTGATCCGGTTCTCGCCGGGCGGCGCTTGGCAAACTATCTCGGCGTGTTGACACTGGAGGCCCAGACGCTGGCGCGCGCCTGCGGCAAGAGCCATGTGCACAACCTGGAGCCGGAAGACATGGTGGCGACGACGGTCGAGGCGGCCGCCATGGCGCGTATTCCACTGGCCGGGACGACCTGGATTCCCGGCGCTAACGGTTAGTCATTCAACGAGCACCGGCCCGCAAGGGCCAACACGAAATGGAGGGGCAAATGACGGATCTTGCAGCCATCGCGAAGAAGAAGGGCATCGAGTATTTCCTGATCAGTTTCGTTGATCTGTTCGGCGTGCTGCGCTCGAAGCTGGTGCCGGCGCGCGCCATCGGCGACATGCAGAAAGAAGGCGCGGGCTTCGCCGGCTTCGCCACCTGGCTGGACATGACGCCGGCGGATCCGGACATGTTCTCGGTGCCCGATCCCGACAGCCTGATCCAGCTTCCCTGGCAGAGAGAAGTCGGCTGGCTGGCCGGCGATCTGGTGATGAACGGCGAATTCGTCGATCAGGCGCCGCGGGTACTGCTGAAGCGCGAAATCGAGAAGGCGGCCAAGCTGGGATACCGCCTCAAAACCGGCGTCGAGTGCGAGTATTTCCTCGTAAATGCCGATGGCAGCGCGATTTTTGACGAACGCGATACCCAGGCCAAGCCCTGCTACGACCAGTCGGCGCTGATGCGGCGCTACGACGTGGTCAAGGAAATCTGCGATTGCATGCTCGAACTGGGTTGGGACCCGTATCAGAACGACCATGAGGACGCCAACGGCCAATTCGAGATGAATTTCGAGTATGACGACTGCCTGCGGACCGCCGACAAGCACGTCTTCTTCAAATTCATGGTTAAGACCATCGCCGAAAAGCACGGTCTCAGGGCGACTTTCATGCCCAAGCCCTTCGCCAATCTGACCGGAAACGGCTGCCATGCCCATGCATCGGTGTGGGACAACACCGGCAAGACCAACCTGTTTCTTGATAAAAAGGATGAGGTCGGCATTTCGGAGCTTGGCTACAATTTCCTTGGCGGCGTAATGCATTCCGCCGAGTCGTTGTGTGCGATCTTCAATCCGACCGTGAACAGCTACAAGCGCATCAACGCACCGCGCACCCTGTCCGGCGCCACCTGGTCGCCCAATACGGTCAGTTTCACCGGCAACAATCGCACCCACATGGTGCGCATTCCCGACGCCGGGCGTTTCGAGTTCCGCCTGATGGACGGCGCCACCAACCCCTATCTGTCGCAGGCCGGCCTGCTGGCCGCCGGTCTCGACGGCATCGCCAACAAGCGCGATCCCGGCACACGGCTCGACATCAACATGTACGAAGGCCCGCCTGAGTCCGTGCTGCGCAAGGCCAAGGCGCGCAAGCTGCCGCTCAACCTGCTCGACGCCATCCGACTGTTCGACAAGTCCAAGGTGCTGCGCGAGGCGTTCGGCGACCACGTGGTGGATTCATATGTGAAGCTGCGCATGGCCGACTGGAACAGCTTCAAGAACCACCTCAGTCAGTGGGAGCGCGACCACACGCTCGACTGCTAGTCGACGAGGACACGCGATCAGCGCCCTGCCCTTCGGTCATCGCAGCGAGGGCGCGTAACCATAGATGCGAATGGGAGCGCTGGCCCCGGCCAGCGTCTCCTCGCCGAGGTCGCGCCAGTCCTGCCGGTCCAGCGTGTCGGCCGCGCGGTCGAGCACAGGCTGCGAGATCATCATCTCGAGATCGCGCCGCTTGGCGACGGTCTCGAGCCGCGCCGCCTCGTTCACGACCCGGCCGACGACGCTGTACTCCAACCGCCGCATGTCGCCGATGGCGCCGGCCACCACACGTCCGGCGTGGACCACCACGACGATGCGGATCGGCGGGTCGCCGGCACCGCGGCGCTCGACGTTCCATGTCCTGATCCGGTTCAGCAGTTCTCGGCCCGCGGCAACTGCATTGCCCGCGGCAACCGCGTTGCCGGCAGCGGCCTCATCGTCGCCCTGCAACCCGAACACGATGAGCGCCCCATCGCCGATGAACTTGTCGACGATGCCGCCATGCGGTTCGACCGCATCCGTGACGCGGGCGCGGAAGGCGCTCAGGAACGCACTCGTTTCCTGTGGCTCCAGCGTTTCGGTCATCGCAGTGAAGCCGCGCACATCGACGAACATGATCACCGCGTCCGCGAGGCGCCCGGCACGCATTGCCTCGATGTCCTCATCGCTCATGCGCGCCGCCAGTTGCGACGGCATGAAGCGCGTCTGGTTGGTGCGGATCTCGGTCTCGCGCGCCACCGTCTCCAGCAGGCGCTTGCCGCGCCACATGGCCAGCCCGGCGATTGCCGCGATCAACGCGAGCATCACCAGGCGCACGACATTGGGCGGCCAACCGAAGCTGCGCGCGATGAACTCCGCCGTGGACGGATCGGGTCGCACGCCGCCATGAGGATCCAGCAGCATGATGACGACGACCATGGAAAGCATGGCCAGCGACGCAACGACATGCAGCCGCACCCGATATCGCAGGGTCTGCAATACGAACAGGATCGCGATCATGATGCTGATGGGCGATGACAGCACGGCCACGGTGCTGGCGCCAGCGTTGGTGACGTTGGCGTAGAGATTGAGGCCGATGATGGCGACTTCCGACAGCGAGAAGACCCAGGCCATCCAGGGGCGGTAAAGCCCGAACCGCACCACCGCGAAAGACACCGCGCCAAGCGTGAAGTAGGCGCTGATCGCAACGGTCACGAAGGCAAGCGCGCGCTGCGGCACCTCCTCGGCCGGCAGCCCCACCCGGCGCAGGATCAGCACGACGGCCAGCGCCAGGGCCAGCGAGACCAGCATGCGCACGACCCCCATCAGCGCTTCGGCTTCGGTGTCGGCTCGCGAGATCAATGTCCTGGCTTGCGGCATTGGGAGGTCGGATCTGAACGGTCTTCGGGTTGGTGAGTCATGCGGCTGTGATACGCGCGTGCGGCCGTGCGCTTACGCTGACCGGACCACTTGTGCGCCAAACGCCAGTGTGCTCCACCCTGCGCGTGGACCGCAAACCCGGCCGGAGAGGAACAATGTCGATCCTTATGCAGCTCACGCTCGCCAGCATCCTGATGACCATCTGCCTCGTCGTTCACGTCGCAGTCCTGTCGGGGTCCGTGCAGTTGTTGCGCCGGAACAGGCATCGCCTGGAAACCATGGCCTCGGCCTATCGCAATGTCTGGCTGATCGGCGTATCGCTGTTCGCTGTCGTGATCGCGACCACCATCGGTGTGTGGCTGTGGGCCATCTGCGTCATCGGCGTCGGCGCTCTCGGCACATTCGAGGACGCGCTCTACTTCGCGCTGGCCACCTACACCACGCTCGGCTACGGCGACATTCTCCTGACGCCAGCGTTTCGCATTTTCGGTGCGTTCGCATCGGTCGCCGGCCTGCTCGCCTTCGGGCTCAGCACGGCGTTCCTGGTCGGCATCTTCACGCGCTTGCTGCCCCGGGAACTGACGGCGCCATGAACAACGCAGGCTCCGGCGCAGCGATCAACGCCCCGCGTCAGGATCACCGCTGACGGCCAGCTTCGACAGAGACGCAATAGGATCGTGTCACCTCCGGCCGGACGATGCGGCCGCCGACCACGACCGGACATGAGATGGCTATGCGCCGGCATGTCGGCCTTGCATCCATGATCGGCGCGAGACGCATCACGGACGCATGCGCCGCGATCTGTAACCCGTACCGATGACACTGCCGACGACGAGTCCCGAGCCAACGCATGTCGTCGCAGCAACAGGGACGAGACGGATCGCACGCCTTGCGCGGAGTCCGGACCGGCACGGCGTCAGCACGGTCCGGCGACTTCGTCGATCGATTGGCGTGTTCACCATCGGCGCGCCGGTGATGGGCGCACGTGCACCCTTATATATAAAGAGTGACGCGACCGGCCCACTCCGCGCCCGCGACACGAACACGCTTGCCGGGAATGAGGCCACCCACGCATGTGCAGGTGAGATCGCATCTGGTGCCTGGCATGAAGTGACACCTCGTAGACGGTCGCGCCCGGACGGCGGGGTACCTCGAAGGTGAAACACCTCGAAAGGTGGGACACCTCGTAGGTGGGACACTTCGAAGATGAGGTGCCTGGAAGATGCTCACCGCCGATCATTCGCGACGTAGCAAAGACGGCGCTTCGACCAGCCGCACCGGTGACCGCATCGGGTCCGCCGCCGGCCGACACCATGATCCGATCCACGCCACGCATCTTGCCGAGGGCATCATCGACTGTGCGCGATGGAAAGCTGACGCACCTCACGAAGGTGACGCCGACCGGCATGTCAATCACGCGGCTGGACCCGGAGTGACCACCCGGCACGAATGCGCTCAGGCGATGCGCGCCAGCTGACCGTTACCAACGGCGGGGCCGTCACCGACGCTACGACGATCGCAGACGAGGCCATCGCCGACGGCAGTACGGTTGTCGTCGACAGGGGTCTGCGGGTCCGAACGATCGCAGCCACGGTCTCTTCTAGACGCGCTGCTCGGTCAGCCTGCGATGACTCAAGATCAACAGGCTTCAGTCGTCACGCCAATGGCACTTCGCGAACGGCCGCCACCAGGCCGATGACAACATCACAGCTCGTGACCTAGTTTGGCGAGATGGTTATGCGGCACTCCCGGCGCGCTCCTCCGAGCGCCCGCCCCGGAGTTCCCCCATCGCGTCTGCAACCAAACTCGATCGTGCTCGGCCCAGCCGGTCGCCCGCTCGTCGCGCGCCATCTCGTGCTGTTCGAACTTGCCATGCACCCGCGCCTGCAGCCGGCATCGCGAGCGGCTGCGACGAGCGGTGCACGGCACCACTCGACACACGCCTTTCGTCGCGCCGGTGCCGCAACTCTCCTCCGGTCGGTTCAGACGATTTCGCTCTGTCTTGGAAGTTTGTTTACGAGCGTCTGTCACGATGATTGGTAGCCAAGAGGTCTTGCCGGAGCCCTCTCGACCACTGCGGCGCAGCGCATGGTAAATGACCCCGCCTGGTCATTACGAAATCGGAGTACCCAATCCCCTATTATCATTTCGTTTTCGTAACAATTACTGAAAATAATTTGTTTCGTAATCGAAACTGTCCTTGTTAACCGGTGTGTTTTCAAGCACGCGGCCGCATAACCATCGGTTTGGTCGCTACTCCCCTAGCAGTTACTTATGGCTGATCGCGGTTCTGGAGGCGCCGGTTTTTCACGCTGAAGGGAACGCCACGAATATGGTTAATTTCTGATCCCGCGCGCATTTTCCGTTCAGCATCGGTCGCGGCCCGGAGGCGACAGCTGACGGCCACGCCAACAGGATCGGCTGCAGCCGCAGGTGGTTGTCGCCATGAGCGGCGCTGCGCTTCGGGTGACGGCTTCGATGATGCATCGGTGGCGTCCCGGCGTGGGCCACCGTGGCCGACGCCGACCGTCCCGATTGGTGGCTGCGGAACGCATGACCGGAGTTCCGGAGAACGGACCGGCGATGTGCCGGACAGGCCGGTTGGAGCGTGACGGTTCCATCGTCGGCACGAGGCCGATGACGCGCGCAATACCGGAGAGGTCGATCGGTGGATTGGTGAGCCCTCAGGGATTCGAACCCTGGACCTACTGATTAAAAGTCAGTTGCTCTACCAGCTGAGCTAAGGGCTCCCGAGACATCGGGCAGGCAGGCAGGTGAGTCCGCCTCGCGAGGTGCGCCCGATATAGCAGCCCCGCGCACAGCCGCAAGCCCCAACAGGCGATAGCTGGAAATGGGCCGGGCATCAGTTACGCCGATGCCAGATCACCGCGTGCCCGGCCCTCGCGGCAACGCATCGCGAGCGCCTAGAGTTTGCCGGCGGAGATGGCCTCGCGGATGCCACCCATCAGCGACTGGTGACAGGCGATGTCGACCGAGCTCGGTAACATCGCTCCAAGCGCCTCGCCGGTCTGGACGAAGTCATGCCGGTCGGCGTAGGCGTCGTCGCGTGTGGCCATGCAGTCGCGAAGATCTGTCGCGATGGCCTCGCGCACGCCGCTCGTCAGCGGCCGGTCGTGGGCAATGTCGACCCGGCTTGGCGGCATCGTACCGAGAGCGGTTCGCCGGTCCTGACGAGGTGGTGCGGATAGGAGCGCCCGCCGTCGCGCGGGCCGGCCACTCGCTGTCCGCGTCGAGCGGGCGACGCGCGTTGTCGGTGTGGCGGACGTTGCGCAGGTTGATGCGGCCGAAGCCGGTGTCGGTGTGCCCGTGCCGGCCGGAGCGCGTCATCATCACACAGTCCAACATGTCGATGCCGCGAGCGACGGCACTCAGAACATCGTCGGGCGTGCCGACGCCTGAATCCGGATCGTGACGGTCAGGCGGCGCTGCAGGGCTCCGGCTCGCATCCACGATAGCGCGGCGGTGACGGTCGCTCCCGATCGGCACCGAAGCTGTCGAGTGTTTCGGCACAGACAGTGAGGTGCTTTGGAGCGAGGTGAGCGTAGCGCAGCGTCATGGCGAGGGTCTTGTGGCCGAGGAATTCCTGGATGCGGCGGATGTCGACGCCACCCTGAACGAGGCGTGACGCGCAGGTGTGGCGCAGCACGTGCGGCACCACCTGGCGATCGTCGCTCAGCCCGGCATGCCCCTTGGCCTTCACCCAGGCATTGCGGAAGTTGCAGTAGCGAATGGAGCGGAACGGACCGGTCGGCTCGACCCCGCGCTGCTCTTCAAGAACCTGCATCGCCCGCTTGGTGAGCGGCACCGAGCGCGGCGTGTTCGTCTTGGTTTCCCAGAAGGTGACCACGTCGACATCGATATCGGTCCAGCGCAGTCCGATCGCCTCGCCGACGCGCGCGCCGGTGTCGACCAGGAAGCGGCACAGCGCCCCGTAGCGCGCATCGACCCGGTCCATGGCGGCAAAGACATGGCCTTCCTCCTCGCGGGAGAGAAATCGGACCCGGGCGTTGTTCTCGGGAAACTTCGGGATGTCCGGCAACCGATCCAGCAGCCCGCAACGATGGTGCTTGCGGAGAAGTTTGCCCAAGCAGGCCAGCTTGCGGTTAATGGTGCTGTTCTTGTTACCCTTCTTCCTGTACGCAATGCACAGGGCACTGATCATATTGCTGTCAATCTGATCGAATTTTTCTTGCTTCATTATTTCTTCAATTTCAACGATGAACGAATGGCATGTATCCTTGTGTTTCCCTTCCTCCCACAGAAGATCGGCATATCTCTCCCATATTTCGCGTATTTTCCCGCACATATTGTTTTTCTCTCCCGCGCTTGTCACCATCCATGCCTATTATCGTATTTTTTCGCATTGTTAAGCGCATTGCGTGATTTCCCGCGATATGCATGATTGTTCAAATAACTACAGTAATTTTTCCCCTTATTATTTCTCTAAAATTCTATCGATCCATTTTCCTGGGCCTTAAATAGAAAAACCCCGGCGGTTTCCCGCCGGGGCCTGATTTCGTTTCAGCGCGTTCCGATCAGACGATCAGAACGAGGTACGGGCGTGAAAGACGCCGATGACTTCATCAGTGTCAGCAGGACCGCCTGGATCGCCAACGCCGTAGTCCGTGCCGCGCCAGAAGACCTCGGCCAGGAAGTCGAAGCCGGACGCCGGGCGCCACTGGACCAAGACACCAGCGCCATACACATCGCGATTGACAACGGCGGCCGGAGCCGGCTGCGGACCACCGAAGCTGCCAGTATTATCCGACTCACCCCAGAAACCGGCAATCTGACCGCTGATGTTGTCTGCAAGCTGAGCGGACAGACCACCCATGACGCCGATCTGCTCGTGGTCATGCCCGGTCGCGTTGGAGTTATCGCCAGACGGGAACGACACGCGGAACCAGTCGAACTGATAGCCGGGCGCGCCCTCGGTGTAATTGACCTTCAGGAACGCGTTGATCGCGTCCGTCAGCTCAGCCCCGATTCCGAACATGATGCCGTAGCCGGTATCATCGGTACCGTTGTCGTACTCGTTGAACTTCACCAGACCCGAAAGCTGGGCATCGATGCCGCCATTGGCGTAGTTGATGGTCGCAACGATGCTCGGGACGTTGTTCTCGCCCGAACCGCCATTGGCCGACCCTTCGGTAGCATCAAGCGCCGGCGGAGGGCCAGAAGCAACGCGGGCACCGTCACCACCTTCTTCGTAGGCGTGGTCTTCGACGGCGATCGACAGGGTCAGGCCGTTACCGACCGAGGTCGTGTAGCGGATCTGGTTGATGCGGATCGAATGGGCCAGGAACGACAGATCCGAACCGTTCGGGTCCGAGTTGCCGTGCAGGTAAGTCGACCAGGTCTTGCCGAAGACCCAGTTGCCGAGTTGCGCAAAGGCATGGCGAAGGCCCATGTCACCGCTAGAGTTGCCGTTGCCGTCGGTTGCCTGAATCTCGATGAACGCACGCACGGTGCCGAGATCGGTCGAGCGGCGGGCGTCGAAATTCAGACGGCCCTGAGCATACATGCCAACGTCATCACCACCCTCGTTATCCTCGAGGATCGATCCAGGTGTATCTTCGTTCGCCGCCCAAACAGTCAAACGGGCGAAACCACCGACCTTGAAGCAGATGTCGGTGCCCGGCAGCTCGATGAAGCCGGTGATGTCGCACCGATAGACCGGCTCGCGCAACGGTCCCGGGTCAGCGGCCTGGGCCCCGGTGGCCGCGATCGCAACCGCAGCGCCGCCGAGAAGAAGGCTCTTGAACTTGTTCATATTGACCTCC
>JANQNT010000002.1 GCA_028279445.1 Tepidamorphaceae bacterium
TGAAAGAGCTTTACAACCCTAGGGCCTTCATCACTCACGCGGCATGGCTGGATCAGGCTTGCGCCCATTGTCCAATATTCCTCACTGCTGCCTCCCGTAGGAGTCTGGGCCGTGTCTCAGTCCCAGTGTGGCTGATCATCCTCTCAGACCAGCTATGGATCGTCGCCTAGGTGAGCTTTTACCTCACCTACAAGCTAATCCAACGCGGGCCGATCCTTCAGCGATAAATCTTTCCCCCGGAGGGCGTATACGGCATTAGCCCAGGTTTCCCTGAGTTATTCCGTACTGAAGGGCACGTTCCCACGCGTTACTCACCCGTCTGCCACTTTCCACTGGAGCAAGCTCCAGCTTCACGTTCGACTTGCATGTGTCAGGCCTGCCGCCAGCGTTCGTTCTGAGCCAGGATCAAACTCTCAAGTTGAAGAGAGAATGATCGGCTTGAATCACGTCTGCATTGACGAGGTTCTCCAAACCCCGCGCCGGCAAGCCGGAGCAGGCCAAGGAGACCCTTTAAGTCTTGAAACGTGTTCCGCCGAAGTCTCGTCAAACCCGTCACACGACGGTCATCGAAGCAGTCCAGACCAAGGCCTGGAACGCAACTTTGAACCGCGCCTGACGGGCCGCAAGGACTCCGCCGTCCACGTTTCTCTTTCTTCTCTATTCAGTTGTCAAAGAGCCCGCGAAGCCACCATGCCGCGATCAGATAAAACCTGTCATCGACACAAAGGAACGCGCCGCCCGGCGATGCCGAACGCCCGAAAAAGACCGGCTTCCCGATAGGAAGGGAAGGGAATTTACCACCGATCCGCTTCGAAAGTAAAGCGCTCGAAACGAAGCCGTTGGACCGGCCTCGCCGAGCGCGTGGGCGGCTATATAGGTTTGCCGCCTTTGGCTTGTCAACACTGCTGTGGTGCTTTTTTTCGCACCCGCGAAGACCAACCCCGACATTCGGGCCGGGTTGCCTCGTCGCGCCGCATTGATGCCACAAAATCGATGGATTTCGTTAACCACGAAATCGGCGCGCTTCAATACACTCCAACCTTGGCGGCATACCGCCGCCGACAGCGAAGCCGCCATGATGCAATGGGCGCGTTGGCGCTTTGTGGATATGGGGTTTGCCGCGTTGGTCTGCAACATGCACCCGCAGTCACATGCCCTCGACGGGGCGTCGCGCAGTGCGCCCGCAGGGGGCTTGCATTCGCCTCGCCGGCTCCGCACTCTACGATCCTCCTGCCGGCACGGCCTTTCCGTCCCCGCCGGCAACCGGGATCGCACGACGACCAAAGTCCTGACGGCAAGATTGATCTGACGACGGTTCGGCTCTCAAAGACATGGCGCTCCCACACCGCAAGACCACCGGCCCAGAAGTGCATGTCGGCGACGAACCCGCCCTGTCGTCGGAAGCGCGCGACCAGAGCCGCCAGCGCTCCGCCCACCGCATCTCCTTTCGCTGGCTGGTCACCACCACGCTGACCGGCATCGCCGGCGGCATGTTGCTCGTCGGCGCGCTCTACACCGCGCTTGACCGGCAGACCAATTTCGCCGCCAACGCCGCCCAGGGCGGTGCCGGCCTGATCGAGGAGCGCGGCGCGCTGACCAAGGCCGACCGCATCTTCTCCAGCGGCGAGACCCAGTCCGCCCGGCACGTCATTCACGACGAGGCGGTGCGCCGCATCGGCGCAAAGGAGTTCATCGGCATCAAGCCCTATCTGCGTATCACCGCAGACCTCGTGCCCAATGTCGGCGAATTCCGCGAGCAGATCCCCGCCTTCGACCCGATCCGCCTCTATGCGGAGGCCGGCGCCTCGCGCAACGAGGGCAACGAGGTGGACGGACGTAACGGCGGCGACGACAGCCACGGCACCGTCACCGTCGCCTCCTACGACCTGATCGATATCCTTCAGGCCGAGGGGCCGCTGCCCTACGATGGCGATGTAGAGGCCTTCGCGCGGGTGATCGCCGGCTTCGCGCCACCGGACGGCGTCACGGTGGCCGCCACCTCCGGCGACGCCGAATTCGCGCTCGCCGACGGCGACGGTGAAGCCGTCTACGACGACAGCGCGTTGTTCGACCTGGCGGCCCTGCAGGGCGCCAGCCAGGACATCCGCCTGACGGTTCTGGAAAAGCCGGCCATGCCGGTCGCTTTCGGCGAGGCCACGCGCCAGACGGTTACCTCGCAGCGCGGCGACACCATGACGACGCTGCTGATGCGCCATGGCGCGACCCGCGCCGAGGCCGCCGACATCGTGCGCGCCCTTGGCCTCGACAACTCGGTCATCGCCGAAGGCGTCCCGGTCGAGATCATGACCGCGCTCGATCCGGTCAGCGGCGACCGCGAACGCCCGATGCACGTCTCGGTGTCGCGCAGCGACGGCAAGCAGATGTCGGTGGCACTGGCCTATTCCGGCCGCTATGTGCCGATGAGTTCAGCGATCACCGGCGGCGGCTCCGGGAACGCGGCTACCGGCGGGCCGCGCGCCAACGTCTATCAGAGCATCTATGCCACCGGGCTGAAGAGCGGTATTCCGGAGGACCTGGTCCGCGCCATCGTGCGCATCTTCTTCTTCGACGTCGATTTCCAGCGCAAGGTATCGCCCGGCGACTCGCTGGAAGTGTTCTTCGCCGATCCGAACGCCGAGGAATTCGCCGACGAGGGGCCGGAAGTGCTCTATGCCGCCGTCACCGTGCGCGGCGAGACGAAACGCTTCTACCGCTTCCGCACGCCCGATGACGGCGTCGTCGACTACTATGACGACAGCGGCCGCAGCGCCAAGAAGTTCCTGATCCGCAAGCCGATCAAGTTCGGCCGCTTCCGCTCCGGTTTCGGCATGCGCCGCCACCCCATTCTCGGCTACCGGCGCATGCACAAGGGCGTCGACTGGTCGGCGCCGCGCGGCACGCCGATCCTGGCGGCCGGCAACGGTGTCGTCGTCGATGCCAAGTGGCATTCGGGCTACGGCCGCTGGATCAAGATCCGGCACGCCAACGGCTACGAGACGAGCTATGCCCACCAGTCGCGTTTTGCCAAGGGCATCGCCAAGGGCGCGCGCGTGCGCCAGGGCCAGGTGATCGGCTATGTCGGCTCCACCGGCCTGTCGACCGGCCCGCACCTGCACTACGAGGTCACGGTCAACGGCCGCCACGTCAACCCGATGCGCATCCGCCTGCCGCGCGGGCGCAGCCTCGATGGACGTATCCTCGCAGCCTTCAGCCAGGAGCGTTCCCGCATTGAGGCGCTGAAGGAAAAACCGCCGGTCTCCACACGCCTGGCGACCGTCGAGTAACACGCCTCGTCCCCAACGCGCCAAGAACGCCATGGCAAACTGGACGCTGGACCAACGCTTCAACACCGGCGCCGGGATGGTTGCCGCGGGTGCCGGCGGAAACGGCCCGCCGCTCGTGCTTGCGCACGGATGGCCCTGGTCGTCGTTCTCCTGGCACCGGATCATCCCGCGGCTGGCAGAGCGCTATCGCGTGTACTGGTACGACATGCCGGGCTATGGCCGCTCGGCCATGGCCGCCGATCAACGAACCTCCCTGGATGTTCAGGGCCAGGTGTTCGCCGAGATGCTCCAACTGTGGCAGCTTGAGCATCCCTTCGTGATCGCGCACGACTTCGGCGGCGCGACGACCCTTCGCGCGCATCTGCTGCACGGCTGCGACTACGCCGGCTACGTCCTGATGAACGTGGTCGCCATGCGTCCCTGGGGATCGGAATTCTTCGACCACGTCGGCCGGCATGTGCAGGCATTTGTCGGCCTGCCGCCGCATATCCATGAAGCTGTCGTACGGGCGTACATCAAGGGCGCGCTCGTCTCGGAGATTGCCGCCGAGGACTTCGAAGCGCTGGTCGAGCCATGGCTCAGCGAAGATGGCCGGGGTAGTTTCTACCGACAGTTCGCGCAGGCCGATGAGCGCTACACCGCCGAAGTGGAGCCGCGGTTCGGCGCGCTCCGTTGCCCGGTGCGCATCCTGTGGGGGGAAGATGATCCGTGGATACCGATCGAACGGGGCCGCGCGTTGCATGGGCTCATGCCGCAAGCCGGCTTCGAACCACTCGCCGGCGTCGGTCACCTGCCGCAACTTGAAGCGCCCGATCAAGTCAGCGAGAAAGTGACGCGTTTCCTGTCGGAAATCTGACCTCACCGGCCGGCGCGAACCGATCGATCCGGCATCACGGCAGGTAGTCGTCGCGCCAACGCAGCACGACATTGAACGACACCGAGATGCGCGCTTCGTCGGACAGGTTGGGATGCACCAGATGGTGCACGAAGGCCGGCCACAGCAGCAGCGTCCCAGGCGTCGGCACGAGGCGATGCTCCGGGTCCACCTGCCCGTCCCCCTTGACCGCCAGCATGTTCGCCTGGGCGCGCGGATCGAAGAAGCTGATCGCGCCCGGGTTGAGATCGGAGCGCTGGCCCATGTCGGCGCGCGGCGGCGGCACCTGCACGTAATAGGTGCCGCTCAGCCAGGAATGCGGGTGGTTGTGCAGGTTGTGGTAGTCGCCGAAGCGGTTGACGTTCGGCCAGGCCTGCAGATGCCAGTCCATCTGGTAGTCGATGCCGGCGTGTCTGGCGTAATCCAGCACCGCGCGGTCGCAGCACTGTTTCAACCATGCAATGACCGGGTGCTGGTCGGCGAAGAAGTTGCCGGCGAGATAGTCCGCCGTCATGTCGGAGGCCGCCGCATCGCGCTCTTCGATGAGTTCGCTGAGCGCGGCATTGGCCGGTTCGCTGCCAGGCAGCTCGACCTGCATCAGCGTGGTCGGCCACAGCGCCTTGAACTGCGGTGTGCCTGGTTGGCTCTCGGACATGCTGGCGATCCTCGGACTCCATATGGGGAGGGCCACTATGGCGCGCTGGCCAGCCAAAGCGAAGCCCGGCCCTTGTTGGGTCCCCCTACAAGCCGAGTTCCTTGCGCAGCTTCTTGGTCAGACCTGCGGTAACCAGTCGATGGCTCTCGGTGATGTAGACGCGCAGGTCGGCGTCGCTCATCGCCTCATCGCTGGTGCGCTGTATCCAGTTCATGCCCCGCGAGGCGAGATAGGGCGCCGGGCGCAACCCGGGCTGCTCCTTGAGTATCTCGAACGCGGCCGGCGAGCACTTGAAGGTCACGAAGGGCATCGCGTCATCGCTCCAACCGCCGATCGCGAACACCTTGCCGCCGACCTTCCAGACATGCGCCCCGCCCCACTGCACGACCTTGGCCGCAGCAGGAAGCGAGGCGCAGAAGCTGTCGTATTCCTCGTAAGTCACGCCGCCTGTTCGGCGCCAACGTCCGTGGCGAGCACCAGCTCGCCGTCCTTGACGGTCGCCACCACCTTGTCGCCGTCCTCGACATCGCCGGCAAGCACCAGTTCCGCCAGCGGGTCCTGCACATGCTTCTGGATCACCCGCTTCAGCGGCCGCGCACCGTAGGCTGGTTCGTAACCCTTGTCGGCGATCCAGTCGCGCGCTTCCGTATCCAGCTCCAGCGTGATCTTGCGGTCGGTCAGGAGCTTCTGCAGGCGGCCCATCTGGATATCGACGATGGCGCCCATCTGCTCGCGCTTGAGACGGTGGAACAGGATCACTTCGTCGACCCGGTTCAGGAACTCCGGGCGGAAGTGGCCGCGCACCATGCCCATCACCTGCTCGGCGACGACATCGGAATCCTGGCCCTCCGGCTGGTTGACGAGGAACTCCGCGCCAAGATTGGACGTCATGACGATCAGGGCGTTGCGAAAGTCGACGGTGCGGCCCTGGCCATCGGTGAGGCGACCGTCGTCGAGCACCTGCAACAGCACGTTGAAGACATCCGCATGGGCCTTCTCGATCTCGTCGAACAGGATCACCTGATAGGGCCGCCGGCGCACGGCTTCGGTCAGCGCCCCGCCTTCCTCGTAACCCACATAGCCGGGCGGCGCGCCGATCAGCCGGGCCACGGAGTGCTTCTCCATGAACTCCGACATGTCGATGCGCACCATGGCGGTCTCGTCATCGAACAGGAAGGCGGCGAGCGCCTTGGTGAGCTCCGTCTTGCCGACACCGGTGGGCCCCAGGAACATGAACGAGCCGATCGGCCGGTTGGGGTCCTGCAATCCGGCGCGCGCGCGGCGCACCGCGGTCGAGACCGCCTGCACCGCCTCCTGCTGGCCGACGACGCGGGTTGCGATCACCTCTTCCATGCGCAGCAGTTTCTCGCGCTCGCCTTCCAGCATCTTGTCGACCGGGATACCAGTCCAGCGCGACACCACCTGAGCGATGTGGTTCGGCGTCACCGTTTCGGCGGCCATCAGCCGGGCGCTTTCCTCGTCCTCGGCATCCTCGATCTCGGAGAGCTTGCGCTCAAGCTCCGGGATGCGCCCGTAGGCGAGTTCACCGGCACGCGCCAGATCGCCGGCGCGCTGCAGCTTCTCCAGTTCGATGCGCGCCGCATCGAGCTCCGCCTTGAGGGTCTGCGCGCCCTGCAGCTTTTCCTTGTCCGCCTGCCAGCGCGCGGTCAGCGCGGTGGACTCCTCCTCAAGCCCGGCAATCTCGCCCTCAAGCCGCGATAGCCGCTCGCGCGAGGCCTTGTCGGTCTCCTTCTTGAGTGCCTCGCCCTCGATCTTGAGTTGCAGCAGCCGCCGGTCGATCTCGTCCAGTGCCTCGGGCTTGGAGTCGACCTGCATGCGCAGCCGCGAGGCGGATTCGTCCATCAGGTCGATCGCCTTGTCAGGCAGGAAGCGGTCGGTGATGTAGCGGTTCGACAGGGTCGCCGCGGAGACCAATGCGCTGTCGGAGATGCGCACGCCGTGGTGCAGTTCGTACTTCTCCTTCAGCCCGCGCAGGATGGAGACGGTGTCCTCCACCGTCGGCTCGGAGACGAAGACCGGCTGGAAGCGCCGGGCAAGGGCTGCGTCCTTCTCCACATGCTTGCGAAACTCATCGAGCGTCGTGGCGCCGACGCAGTGCAGTTCGCCACGCGCCAGCGCGGGCTTCAGCAGGTTGGAGGCGTCCATCGCCCCGTCCGCCTTGCCGGCGCCCACCAGCGTGTGCATCTCGTCGATGAACAGCACGATGCCGCCGTCGGCGGACTGGATTTCATTAAGCACCGCCTTGAGGCGCTCCTCGAATTCGCCGCGATACTTCGCGCCGGCGATCAGCGCGCCCATGTCGAGCGCCATCAACTGCTTGTCGCGCAAGCTCTCCGGCACATCGCCGTTGACGATGCGCAGCGCCAACCCTTCGGCGATCGCCGTCTTGCCGACACCGGGCTCGCCGATCAGCACGGGATTGTTCTTGGTGCGCCGCGACAGCACCTGGATGGTGCGGCGGATTTCCTCCTCGCGGCCGATGACCGGGTCCAGCCGTCCCTGGCGGGCGTCTTCGGTAAGATCGCGCGCATAACGCTTCAACGCATCATAAGAACTCTCGGCGGACGCGCTGTCGGCGGTGCGCCCTTTGCGGATGTCGTTGATCGCGGTGTTGAGACCCTGCGCGGTGACGCCCGCATCGGCGAGCATCTTGGCTGTGCCGGCGCTCTTTTCGACCGCAAGCGCCAGCAGCAACCGCTCCACCGTGACGAAGGAGTCGCCGGATTTCTCCGCCGCATTCTGCGCGGTGTCGAAGACCCGCGCCGTCTGCGGCGAGAGGTAGAGCTGGCCGTTGGCGCCCTCCACCTTCGGCATCTTGGCGAGCGCCATGTCGACGGCCTGCAGCGCGTCCTGGGGTCGTCCGCCCGCGCGTTCGATCAGCCGCGCGGCAAGCCCTTCACTGTCGTCAAGCAACGCCTTGAGAAGGTGTTCGGGCTGAAACTGCTGGTGATTGTCGCGAAGCGCGGCCGCCTGTGCCGCCTGCACGAAGCCACGCGCGCGCTCGGAATACTGTTCGAAATTCATGCTTCACACTCCCGTGGCACATGCATCGCCGGCCTTCTCGATCGAAAGCACCGGCATCGCTGCCCATCTCCCCGGGGACGCGCTTGTCCGCGGAGGAATGCCTGGATTGACCTCCCGCCGGAATGACTACCGCCGGACCCGTCCCGAGATATAGGTGTTGCATTCGCGCAACAAAAGGGTGTGGCCACGCAAAAAGCCCTCGCGCAGGCGCACCGCGCGAGGGCCTTTCAATCTCTGTACTTCAGCGGACGTTATGCGTCGCTGGAAGCCGGTGTCGGCGCGTCGTCCTCGCCACTGGCGGACGAACCGCCGGCGCCTTCCGCCGGCGTCTCGGCCTCCTCGGCAGCCGGCTTGCGGCGGCGCCGACGCGTGGCGGGCTTGGCCTCGGCGGCCTGCTCGCCCTTGCCGTCCTCCGAGGCATCCTTGGACTGCTCCGAAGCGTCTGCCTCATCGCCTGCCGGCGTCTTCGTGACATTTCGCAGGAAGGCGGGAAGGCCCATCTCCGCCGCGTTGCCGCCGGACTCTGCGCTCTCGCCCTCGCCTGCCGCGCCATTGGCCGGGCCAGCGTTGGCCGAACCGTTGTTGGCGGGAGCATTGGCCGATGCCGCATCGTCGCCGGCGGACCCGCGCGCGTGCTGTTCGCCATCGCCACGGCGTCCGCCGTCACGTCCACCATCGCGCCGGCCGGACTGTTCGGCGCGCTCGGCGCGCTCCTGCTGCTCGGCCTGCTGCTGCGCCTGCGCGGCGGCAATGATGCGCAGATAGTGTTCGGCGTGCTGCAGGTAGTTCTCCGCGGCAACCCGATCACCGGATGACTGCGCGTCGCGCGCCAGTTGCTGGTACTTCTCGGCAATGTTCGACGCGGTGCCGCGCACCTTCACGTCGGGTCCATTGCTTTCGTAGCTGCGTGTCAGCGGGTTGGGTTGCTTACGACCACCGCCGCGCCCACGCATTCTCTTGTTCTGTCCTCTCATACCCCTACTCGTCTTGTGGTCAGGTAGGTTGGATTGGCCGGTCCGATGCACACGCGACACGTCTCACGACGCAATACGCGCGGCCTTCGATGTGTTCCAGCCTTGCGAAAAATCCGGCTTTCCGTTTCCGGTCCGCATCCCCCTCCGCACAGTGTCCATCACCGGCGGCGTGCCAACGGCATTCTGATGATCCGGCTCCGCATCCCCCGTCGCCGGACCCTTGAGTTCGCCAACTGGCGCAATTCCCTGCGCATCCATCAGGCGATGAAACCCGATTCAGTGGCGTCTAGCCTCTCGAAAAAACCCCGCGCCGCCCAATCGGGTGGCCGTTGCAATCCGTCATTTTCGCGAGTGGCCTAAGCCCTGTCGAGGGCCTTACGGCGGCGCGCGGAACTCATCCGCCAAGCGCCTGCCTCATTTCTGATGCCGGACATTATCTGCTTCGTGTCAGCATTCCAAGTGGATTCTTGTCATAAGCCGCATCGCAATCCGGACCGCGCGCGGTGAGAACCCGGTCCCGACCACCCAGATCGCGCACGCACACCACGTCTTCCAGACCGGCCGCAGAGACCAGCGCGCCGACCATGTCGGCTTGATCGGCGCCGATCTCCAGGACCAACACGCCACCGGCGGCCAGACACTCCAACGCCTGGGGAACCAGCACCCGGTAGTGGTCCAGCCCGTCGATACCGCCGTCCAGCGCGCCGCGCGGATCGAAGCGGCTGACTTCCGGCGCCAACCCGGCGATGTCGCCGCGCCTCACATAGGGTGGATTGGCGACGATCAGATCGAAACGCCCCGCCACTCCACTCAGCCAGTCACCGACAGCGAACGCGGCGCGATCGCCAAACCCGAGACGCATGGCGTTGTCGCGCGCGGTGGCGATGGCCCCGGCGCTCACGTCGATACCCATGCCCCAGGCGCCCGGCGCATTGGCCAGCAGCGCCAGCAGCAGGCAACCGCTGCCCGTGCCGGCGTCGAGGATGCGTGGAGAGCGTTTGCCGGCGATGCGTTCCAGCGCCGTGGTGACCAGTATCTCGCTGTCGTCGCGCGGCTCCAGCGTCTGGTCGCCAAGCCGGATGTCGAGACCGTAGAAACTGCGGGTGCCGACGATCCGGCCAAGTGGCTCGCGGTTGAGGCGGCGGATTGCAAACGCCCACAGCGTGTCGCGCTGATCCGCGCTCAGCTCTCTGGCGGGATCGCGCAACTGATCTTCCTCGCTCAGCCGCGTGGCGGCGGACAGCAGCCGGCGCGCTTCGAGCGCAGGCGCGTCGAGGCCCGCCTCGGCGAACGCGCGCGCCAGCAGCGCACGCGCCTCGCGCAGCGAGGCCGAAGCGGGAAAGCGCAGATCGGTGGCCGTCTCAGGCGCCCGCATGCGCCTCTTCCCCGCCACCGGGCATTTCGGCGGCAGCCAGACGCTGCGCCTGATCCTCGGCGGCCAGCGCCTCGATGACCTCGTCGAGCGCTTCGCCGGACAGCACCTGATCGAGCTTGTAGAGCGTCAGGTTGATGCGGTGATCTGTGACGCGGCCTTGCGGAAAGTTGTAGGTGCGGATGCGTTCGGAACGGTCGCCGCTGCCGACCTGGCTGCGCCGCGCCTGCGAGCGCTCGCTTGCCTGGCGCTCGCGTTCCATGTCGAACAGTCGTGCCCTCAACACCTTCATCGCCTGAGCGCGATTCTGGTGCTGCGACTTCTCCGAGGACGTGACGACGATGCCGGTCGGCAGGTGGGTGAGGCGTACCGCCGAATCCGTCGTGTTGACATGCTGTCCGCCGGCCCCGGACGCGCGCATCGTGTCGATACGGATATCCTCAGGCTTGATCTCGATTTCCACATCCTGCGCCTGCGGCAGCACGGCCACGGTCGCCGCCGAGGTGTGAATGCGCCCGCTGGTTTCGGTCTCCGGCACGCGCTGCACCCGATGCACGCCGGACTCGAACTTCAGCCGCGCGTAGACCGCATCCCCGGAGACATCGAGGATCAGCTCGCGATAGCCGCCAAGCCCGGTTTCGCTGGCAGACAGGATACTGACGGTCCAGCCCCTGGATTCCGCGAAGCGCTGATACATGCGCGCCAGATCACCAGCAAACAGCGCGGCCTCGTCGCCGCCGGTTCCGGCGCGGATTTCGACGATGGCGCTCTTGTCGTCGGCGCTGTCGCGTGGCAGCAGCAACACCTTCAGCCGCGCCTCGATCTCGACCAGCCGCTCGTCCAGTTCGCCTGCCTCGCCGGCAGCCAGCTCGGCTATTTCCGGATCGGTCTCGGCATCGTCGAGGATCGACTGAAGTCCGTCGCGCTCCTCGCGCGCCGCCGCAAGCTCACGAACGGCGACGACCACGGGTTCAAGCTGCGCGCGCTCGCGCGACAGGCGCACGATCTCGCCGGCCTCGGTGGTTTCGGCCAGCGCCGCCTCCAGCGCCTCGAACCGCTCCACCAGTGCCTTCAGCTTGTCCTCGCCGATCATACCGTTGGCTCTTTAGGATCAGGACTCATCGATCTCAACCCCGGTGTCGCGGGCATAGGCCAGAAGGTCGTCACGCATGTTGCCACCGGAGCGGCCGAGACGCTCGCCCATCCAGTCCTGCAAGTGTTTCGCATCGACGCTGAGCAGCATGGTCTTTACCGGACCCATCGCCGCCGCGGCCAGCGAGATGGAGCGAAAACCGACACCGATGAGCGCCATGGCGCTGAGTGGATGCGAGGCCAGCTCGCCGCACAGCGTCAACGGCGTGTCGTGCGCGCCGGCCCGTTCCACGATGGTGCGCAGCGCCCGCAGCATGGGCACGCTGACCGGGTCGAAGCGGTCGGTCAGCCGCGTGTTTTCCCGGTCGACCGCATAGTAGAACTGGAACAGGTCGTTGGAGCCCACCGACAGGAAATCGGCGCGCTCGGCGATCTCGTCGAGCTGCCACAGCAGCGAAGGCACCTCGATCATCGCGCCAAGATGCACGGTGTTCGGCACCGGATGATCAAAGTGCGCAAGCCGCTCCAGCTCCGCGTTCACCAGCGCGCGGGCGGCATCGAACTCCGCGACCTCGGCGATCATCGGGAACATCAGCTTCAGATCTTCACCAGCGGTCGCCCGCAGCAAGGCGCGCACCTGCGTTTTCAGCAGCGCCGGACGGTCCAGCGCGATGCGCACCGCCCGCCACCCCATCGCCGGGTTGCGCTCCTCCGCATGGCGCATGTACGGGAGAATCTTGTCGCCGCCGATATCGAGCGAGCGGAATGTCACCGGCCTGCCATCGGCGGCATCGAGCACGGCGCGATAGAACGTCTCCTGCTCGCCGATGCGCGGAAACGTCTCCGCCACCATGAACTGCAGTTCGGTCCTGAACAGACCGATGCCGTCCGCCCCGGTCTCGGCCAGATGGGGCATGTCGACCATCAGCCCGGCATTGATCTGCATGCAGACGGCCGTACCGTCGCGGGTGACGGCGGGCGTGTCCTTGAGCTCGGCGTAACGCTTCTGCCGGCGGGCGCGCAGACGCACCTGATCCACATAGGCCGTCTCGATATCGGCCGGCGGGCGTACGTGCACCTCGCCGGACAGGCCATCGACGATGACCGGATCGCCGGAGCGCACCAGATCGAGCACACCGTCGAGCTGCCCGATGCAGGGAATGCCGAGCGCCCGGGCGACGATGGTCGCGTGGCTGGTCGCCGAGCCTTCTTCCAGCACCAGCGCACGCAGCCGCTCCCGGTCGTAGTCGAGCAGTTCGGCCGGCCCCATGTTGCGGGCCACCAGGATGCCGTCCTTGGGCAGTTCCGCGGCACTTGGGTGGCTGCTCCAGCCGACCAGCTCACGCAGCAGCCGGTTGGCGAGATCGTCGAGGTCGTGCAGACGTTCGCGGATATAGGGGTCGGTCTGGCGCAGCAGTTGCGCGCGGCTGTCGTTCTGCACCCGCTCCACCGCCGCCTCAGCCGTCAGCCCGGTGCCGACCGCCTCGCGGATGCGCTTCGCCCAGCCGCGGTCGCGGGCGAACATCCGGTAGCTTTCCAGGATGTCGACATGCTCGCCCTGCCCTTCACCGAAGGCGGGATGCTGCATCAGGCTGTCGACGGACGACTTCAGCGATTCAAGGGCCGCGTCGAGACGGCGCAGTTCCTCGTCGACATTCTCCGCGATCAACTGGCTGACCTCGACGCGCGGCTCGTGCACCACCGCATGGCCAAGGCCGATACCATCCGCGAAGGCGCGCCCGTAAAGGTGATGCGGGCGCTGCAGCGCGAGTTCCGAACCGGGCGAGGCCAGGGTCTGGATCTCGCCGGCCGCGATCATCTCCGCCAGTACGATGGCGATCGTCTGCAGCGCCTCGACCTCTTCGTCGGAATAGGTCCGCGGCGCCATGTTCTGCACCACCAGCACACCGAGCGTCTGGCCGCCGCGCAGCACCGGCACGCCCAGGAACGACTGGTAGATTTCCTCGCCGGTCTCCGGGAAGTAGGTGAAGGAGGGATGGTTGCGCGCGTCCGGCAGGTTGAGCGGCTGCGCCTCGCGCGCGATGACGCCGACCAGACCCTCGCCGACGCGCATCACGGTGTGGTGGACAGCTTCCGGCTTCAGGCCCTCGGTGGCATAGAGCTCCAGCGATCCGTCGCCGCGCATGACATAGACGGAGCACACCTCCGCGACCATGTTGGCGGCGACGAGCACGACGATCCGGTCCAGCCGCTCCTGCGCGCTGACCGGCTCCGCCATGACCTCGCGCAGGCGGCGCAGCATAACGCGTGGTCCGCCGATGGAACTGCGCATCCGCTCACTGGCCTCGTTTCGAGTCCGTATCCCGGCATCCGCCTGGCAACGACTCGTTCTTACACTCTGGGGTCGGCGCGCCGTTCAGGCGGCACGCTCATTGTTGCAGGCATACCCGGTCCCGCCCGCGGCCGGCACCCGATCAGGGCAGCAGCCGCGCGGGCACGCAGGTGTCCGGCGTTATTGCGTGTCCAGCCCGTATAGCGAATGCAAAGTGCGCACCGCAAGTTCGGTGAAGGCGGCGTCGATCAGCACGGAGATCTTGATCTCCGAGGTGGTGATGGCGCGAATGTTGATGTTGCGCCCCGCCAGCGCCCGGAAGGCCTGCGCGGCCACACCGGCATGGGATCGCATGCCGATGCCGATCACAGACACCTTGACCACATCGGTCACGCCCTCCAGCCCGCCAAAGCCGATCTCCTCCGAATTGGCCTCGATACTGGCCATCGAGCGCTCGTAGTCGGAGCGCGGAACGGTGAAGGTCAGGTCGGTGGTGCGGCCGTCCTCGGACACGTTCTGGACGATCATGTCCACGTTGATGTTGGCGTCCGCCAGCGGGCCGAACACGGCCGCCGCGACGCCGGGCTTGTCCTGCACGTGGCGCAAGGTGATCTGCGCCTCGTCCTTGGAATAGGCGATTCCGGTGACGGTGTTCTTTTCCACGATTTCATCCTCGTCACAGATCAGGGTGCCGACCGGCTCGTTGGCGCCGACGATCTCGGGCGCATCAGGCGCATCGAACGACGACCGCACGAAGGTCCTGACGCCATGCACCATGGCCATCTCGACCGCCCGCACCTGCAGCACCTTGGCGCCCAGAGACGCCATTTCCAGCATTTCCTCGTAGGCCACTTTCGGCAAGCGGCGGGCTGCGGGAACGATGCGCGGATCGGTGGTGTAGACGCCGTCGACGTCGGTGTAGATGTCGCAGCGCTCCGCGTTGAGCGCCGCGGCGACGGCAACCGCGCTGGCATCCGACCCGCCCCGCCCCAGCGTGGTGATCCGGTTGTCCGGACCAAGACCCTGGAAGCCGGCGATCACCGCCACCTGGCCGGACGTGATGCGTTCGTCCAGCAGCTTGGCGTCAATGGCCTCGATATGCGCCGCACCGTGCGCCCCGTCGGTGCGGATCGGCAACTGCCAGCCAAGCCAGGAACGCGCGTTGACGCCCATGGTCTGCAACGCGATCGCCAGCAGGCCGGTGGTGACCTGCTCGCCGGCGGCCACCACGCTGTCGTACTCGCGCGCGTCATGCAGCGGCGCCATGTCGCGGCAGAAGCCGACCAGCTTGTTGGTCTCCCCGGCCATGGCGGAAACGACCACGGCAACCGCATGGCCCGCATCCACCTCGCGCTTGACATGGCAGGCGACGTTGCGGATGCGATCCAGATCGGCGACGGAAGTTCCGCCGAATTTGAGCACGAGGCGGCTCATCACGGTCTATGATCCTGGAGCAAGACAGCGCGTAGACAGTTTGACTGGCGCCCGCCGATCGAGTTGCTTGCGGCGCGGCGCCTACTTATCGGCTGGACGCGGGCAACGCAACCAAGCCGCCAGCCAGACGATTGGAGATCGCAGACGCATGAGTGCCACCGCCAAGGCGCAACGACCCAGCACCGTCGATGCCGACGAGATCGCCCGTTTCTCCGCCCTGTCGAAGGAATGGTGGAACCCGACGGGAAAGTTCCGTGTCCTGCACAAGTTCAATCCCGTCCGTCTCGCCTATATCCGCGACCATGTCGCGACCCATTTCGGCCGCGACCCGAAATCCGACACCGCGCTCAAGGGCTTGTGCTTCCTCGATATCGGCTGTGGCGGCGGATTGATCAGCGAGCCGATGGCGCGCCTCGGCGCGGACGTGGTCGCGGCGGACGCCTCGCGCACGAACATCGAGGTGGCGCGCATCCATGCCGAAAGCTCAGGCGTGGCCGTGGACTACCGCGAGACCACCGCCGAGGTTCTGGCGGAAGCTGGCGAGCGATTCGATGTCGTGCTCAATCTGGAAGTCATCGAGCACGTCGCCGACATCGGGCTTTTCATGCAGGCCTGCTGTTCCATGGTGAAGCCGGGCGGGCTGATGTTCGTGGCCACCATCAACCGCACCATGAAGGCCTTCGGGTTGGCCATCGTCGGCGCCGAATACGTGCTCGGCTGGCTGCCCAAGGGCACCCACCAGTGGGACAAGTTCGTCACGCCTGCCGAGATCGAGGACGCTTTCGCGGCGAACGGCATGCGGGCGGTCGACCGCACCGGCGTGTTCTACAACCTGCTCGCCGACGAGTGGCGCACATCGCGCGACATGGACGTGAATTACATGATGCTGGGCGAAAAACCGGCGAAGGGTGATGCCTGAATGGGCGATTTTATTCCACTCACGGCAAGTCTCCCCCGGATCAGGCACATCGTGCCATCCGGGGTCGACGCCTCCGCGAGGGCGCGCTTTCGCACGGACACGCGGTCGCGTGTCGGGATCGGTTCCTCGCACCGGCGTTGCAACCTGCACCCAGGCGCGCGACTGCGCGCCCGGCCGAAAGGCCGCCCTCGCGGAGCCGTGAGCGCAAGCGAGCTGGCGTGAGCGAAATAGAATCGCACGCCCCAATCTCAGTCGGTGCAGGATGATGCCGTGAGCCCCGAAACACACGTCGTATGATGTGGGAACCGATTTTCGGATAAACCGAACGGCCAGCAAAAAAGCGAACTCGCCGTGAGCGGAATGACAACCCCGCAACCCTAGTTCCGGTCCTCGGGCAACACGGGAAGCGGGTGCACCTCGATCCCCTCGTCCTTGAGCTCCTCGGTCTCCGCCCGGCCCGCCTCGCCGTAGATGCCGCGCGCATCGCTCTCGCCGTAGTGAATCTTGCGCGCCTCTTCGGGGAAATCGCGACCGACATAGTCCGCGTTCGCCTCGACATGCTTGCGCAACGTGCGCAGTGCCTCGCGGACCGGCTCCGACATGCTCGGTGCAGCCGCAACCGGCGCGGGCGCATCGGTATCCGCGGCCGCTGCATCGGGCGCGCCATCATCGGTACCGACAGTGCCTTGCGCCTTGGTGCCGCTGACCGCCGGCGCCATGATCGCCTTTTCCACCGCGTTGGAACCGCACACCGCACAGGACACCAGTCCGGCGGCGGCCTGCTTGTCGAAGTCGGCCGAACCGGAGAACCAGGCGTCGAAGCCGTGACCATTCTCGCAATTGAGCGTGTAGCGGATCATGACGCGATTCTCCGCGCGTCCGGTTCAGACATCGTGAACGCACGATCGTGCGTCAGCGACGGGATGCGCTGGCGCGCCTCGGCGGACTTCGCCGGATCGACCTCCGCCAGGATGACGCCGGGGTCGGTGCCGGCTTCGGCCAGCACCACGCCCCACGGGTCGACGATGATCGAATGGCCATAGGTGTCGCGGCCGTTCTCGTGCCGCCCGCCTTGCGCGGCGGACACCATGAAGGCACCGCACTCGATGGCGCGCGCGCGTTGCAGCACGTGCCAATGGGCCTCGCCGGTGACCTTGGTGAAGGCGGCGGGCGCGCAGAGCATCGCGGCACCGGCCTGCGCATAGCCGCGATAGAGATAGGCGAAGCGCAGATCGTAACAGATCGACAGCCCGAGCCTGAGCCAGGGCAGATCGACCACGACACCGGCCTCGCCCGGCCGATAGGTCTTCGACTCGCGATAGCGCTCGCCGCTCGGCAGATCGACGTCGAACATATGGATCTTGTCGTAGCGCGCCGCGATTGCACCGTCCGGTGCAATGACGAACGCCCGGTTCGCGGCAGCCTTCGGCCCCACACGCACGGCAAGCGATCCCAGATGCAGCCAGATGCCGAGTTCCTGCGCCAATGCCTGGAACCGCTTCAGGCCGGCGTCATCCTCCTCGGCGACGATTGTCTCGAACAGGATGCCCGCATCAAGCTCCATCAGCGCCGTCTGCTCGGGCGTCTGCACATAGTCGGCGCCGGCCCTTGCCGCGTCGCGAATCCAGTGCTCGGCTTCCGCGACATTTGCCGCCACATCGCGGCTGGCGCGGAGCTGGACACAGGCTGCAGTGAACGCCGACATGACAATCAGGCTGCCAGAAGCACGTCCAGTTCGCCACGCGCATCAAGCGCACGCAGATCATCGCAACCGCCCACATGGGTATCGCCGATGAAAATCTGCGGCGTCGAATTGCGACCCGACGCGCGTTCGCGCATGGCCGCGCGCACGGACGGATTGAACGTCACGTCGATCTCCTCGTAGCTGACGCCCTTGGCGTCCAGGAGACGTTTCGCGACGGTGCAGAAACCGCACAGGGCCTGCGTGTAGATTGTTACGTCTTTCATTTCCGATTGCTTTCGTATCGTTCGCCTGCCCCTTAGATAAGCACGCCTTATACGTCGTCCAAGCGCATGGCGAAAACCAGCACCCTGACGTCATCCGCTCCGGCACGCTTGAGGGCGCGCGCCGCCGCCGTGACCGTCGCACCGGTGGTGTAGACGTCATCCACCATCAATACGCGCTTTCCGGCCACCAGATGGCGCAGATGTTCGGGTACGGCAAACGCGCCGGTCACGTTGAGCGCGCGTTCGGCGAGCTTGAGACCGACCTGCCTGCGGGTGCGGCGGATGCGCCTCAGCGCATCGGGCACGTAGGTGCAGCCGGCCGCCGGGGCGGCCTCGCCACACAGCCGCCGCGCGATCTCCGCTGACTGGTTGAAGCGCCGTGCCAGCATCCGCGTCCAGTGCAGCGGCACCGGCACGACGATATCGCTGGCCTTGAGTACATCGCCGCCGGCGCGCGCCATCAGCCGCGCGATCAACCGGGCGCACTCGATGCGATCGGCGTACTTGAAGGCCCGCACCAACGGCACCGCGGACCCATCGTAGCGACACGCCGCGCGCAGACAGGCAAACGGTGGCGGCGCGGCAATCGCCGGCGCGCTCAGCGTGCCGGGCTCGCTTGCCGCCGGCAGCGGCGTGCCCAGCACCGCGCAGACCGGCGGCTCGATGAAATGCAGGCCCTGCCAGCACGCGGCACAAACCGCATCGTGTCCGCCGGTGGCCTCGCCACACACCGCACAGCGTGGCGGCAGCACAAGATCGGCCGCGCCACGTGCCCAAAAGCGCATGCGCGCAACGACGCCGCCGCCCTGCGCTCCCGGATCCGCCTGTGCGTACGCCACGTCCGCCCCGCTTGTCTTGAATGTGCGCTCTGGGCGAAAAGGTGGAATGGATGACAATCCGATGCAACCGTTCGACCGGGGCCTGGTGCGAAACCGCCGCCTGCGCGCGCGCGCGCAGTTCCCGGCCGCCGATTTCCTGCTGCGCCGGGCAACCGACGATATCGCCGCGCGGCTCGGCGCCACCTTGCGCGACTTTCCCCTGGCCGTCGATCTGTCCGCCCAGGGCGGCATCGTCGCGGACGCGCTCAGGGCGCAGCCGCGGATCGGCAGCGTGATCGTCTGCGAGCGCCATGCGGCACTGCTGCCCGAAAGTGCCGCCGCGCATCTGGTCTGCGACGAGGAGGCGCTGCCCTTCGCACCGGCCAGTCTCGATCTGGTCGTCTCGGCGATGGCGCTGCACTGGGTCAACG
Source organism: Tepidamorphaceae bacterium (assembly GCA_028279445.1). Taxonomy (GTDB): domain Bacteria; phylum Pseudomonadota; class Alphaproteobacteria; order Rhizobiales; family Tepidamorphaceae; genus JANQNT01. The sequence continues at coordinate 19,160 of JANQNT010000002.1, forward strand.
ACCTGCCGGGCACGCTGGTGCAGATCCGCCGGGCCCTGAAACCGGACGGGCTGTTCATCGCCGCCCTGCTCGGGGCCGGCACGCTGCAGGAGCTTCGCGATGCGTTCCTGGCCGCCGACGCGGACATCTCGGGCGGCGCGCCGCCGCGCGTCAGTCCGTTCGCCGACCTGCGCGAACTGGGCGCGTTGCTGCAGCGGGCGGGTTTCGCGCTGCCGGTGGTCGACGTGGAGCCCGTCACCGTGCGCTACGGCTCCATGCTCGACCTGATCGCCGACCTGCGCCGCATGGGTGCAACCAACGCGCTTGCCATGCGCGAGCGCAAGCCGCTGCGTCGTCAAACCGTCATGCGCGCGGGAGAGATATATGCTGAACGTTTCGCCGATGCCGACGGTCGACTCCGGGCGAGCTTCGAGATCGTCCACCTGAGCGGCTGGGCACCGCACGCGAGCCAGCAGCAGCCACTGCGTCCAGGCAGCGCCAGGTCCCGCCTGGCCGATGCTCTGAACAGCGAGGAGATATCCGCCGGCGACAAGGCCGGTCCGCGCTGATCGCCGACCGGCAAAGATGCCACGCCGATGGATGACAACAATGGGTCTAGACCCTAGAATTGCACCGGCTCACATTTTCAGACCCCCAATGGAGACAGATGCATGTTGGTACGCCTCGCTTTCGCCGTATCCGTTCTTTTTGCCGCCGCAACCGGCGTGAACGCCCAGCAGACCGTGACCGCCGATCCGAACACGATCGCCGAGATCATCAAGGATGAGGGCTTCCGTGCCGGCATCAAGTCGGACAGCTCCGGCAACCCACGGATCACCAGCACCTCACAGGGTGTGCGCTTCAGCATCTATTTCTATGGTTGCGAGAACGGCCGAAACTGCGATTCGATCCAGTTCCAGGCCGGCTTCGACTTCAACGATCCACAGCCGGCGGACGTCGTTCTGCGCTGGAATCGGGAGAAGCGCTTCACCCGTGCGGTTCTCACCGACAACGGCGACCCGATCATCCGCCTGGACGTCAATCTGGATGGTGGCGTGACCCGGGCCAACTTCCAGGACACGTTCGATATCTGGACGATCCTGCTGGGGCAGTTCCGCGATCACATCGGCTGGAGGAGGTGACTTAATCCGCTCACGCCGAGCTCCCCCGGATCAAGTCCGGGATCACCGACTCCGCGAGGGCGCGCTTTTGCGCGGGCGCACGGTTGTGCGCCTGGATTGTTCCCTCGCACGGACGCAGCGTTTGGCACCCAGGCACACGACCGCGTGCCCGGCCGGTCAGAGTCTGCCCCGGACTTGATCCGGGGCCGCGCCCCCGCAGGCGTCGAGCAAAGCGAGACTTGCCGCGAGAGGAATATAACAGCGGCCAGCAAAGGGGGGCGGCGTTACTCGAAGCCGTCGTTCACATCTTCGAATGTCGGTATCAGGTTTTCGCCGATCTCACCGACGACGGCGACGATGACCACCATGATACCGCCAGCGATGATGGCGTACTCGATCGCCGTCGCGCCACGTTCGTCGCAGGCAAAACGGCGGATGGCGTGGGCGATTTGCTCGCCACGTGTGCCGGAACGCTTCTGCATCATGTCGTCCTCGCTCGCTGCGACGGCGACCCGATGCACACTCACAGAAGATCGCGCAACACCGGGATCAGCGGTTCGTCTGCCGGCGGCATGGGATAGTCAGCGATCCGGGCCGGCCGCACCCATGCGAGCGCCTGGCCTTCCCGCGCGCTGACGGCTCCTTCCCAGCGACGGCACACATACAGTGGCATCAACAAGTGAAATTTCTCGTAAGCGTGGCTGGCAAAGCTCAGGGGTGCCAGACACGCTTCCGTAACATTGATCCCCAGCTCCTCGGCCAGCTCGCGGATCAAGGTCTGTTCCGGGGTCTCCCCGTCTTCCACCTTGCCACCTGGAAACTCCCACAGACCCGCCATGGACTTGCCTTCGGGACGCTGGGCCAGCAGCACGCGCCCGTCCGCGTCGACCAGCGCGCAGGCCGCCACCAACACGATCGGCCCCGCCACCCGGTCAGCTCCGGTAGTCGCCGTTGATGGCGACATAGTCCTTGGTCAGATCGCAGCCATAGACCTTCGCCCGGCTTTTGCCGACGCCGAGATCGACGGATATCTCGATCTCGTCGCGCATCATGTAGGCAGCGCCCTCCGCCTCCAGATAGCCGGGCACCCGCGCACCGCGCTCGGCGACCAGCAGATCGCCGAAGCGGATCACCAGGCGGTCCCGGTCGGCCGGCTCGCCGGCCTTGCCGATCGCCATCACGACGCGGCCCCAGTTGGCATCTTCCCCGGCGATCGCGGTCTTCACCAGCGGCGAATTCGCGATCGCGAACGCGACCCTTTTCGCGGAACGGGCCGATTTCGCACCGGTCACGGAGACGGTCAGGAACTTGCTTGCGCCTTCGCCGTCGCGCACCACCTGGCAGGCGAGATCGAGCATCACCGCGTTCAGCGCGCGCCGGAAACCCACCAGCCGGCGGTCCGATGCCGTCTCGACAAGCGGCGCGCCGCGCGCCGCGCCGGTGGCGAACATCAGCACCGTGTCGCTGGTCGACGTATCGCTATCGACGCTGATGCAGTTGAAGGAGGGACGCACGGCACGCTCCAGCAGCGCCTGCAGCGCCGCCGGCTCGATGGCCGCGTCGGTGAACACGAATGCCAGCATGGTGGCCATGTCCGGCGCGATCATGCCAGCGCCCTTGGCGATACCGTTGATGCGCACCGGCTTACCGGAAATCCTGGCGCTGGCCTCCGCCACCTTCGGGAACGTGTCGGTGGTCATCATCGCACGCGCCGCATCGACCGGCCGCGCCATGCCCGCTTTGCCGGCCATGGCATCGAGACGGGCCGTGATGCGCCCCGCCGGCAGCGGTTCACCGATGACGCCGGTGGACGCCAGATAGACCTCTTCGGGCGGGCAGCCGGCTGCGCGCGCGACCGCCTTGGCGGTCGCCGCCGCGGCCTCGGCACCGGCCTGGCCGGTGAACGCGTTGGCGTTGCCAGAATTCACCACCAGCGCCTGCGCCATGCCGGTCGGCAGAACCGCGCGGCACCAATCGACCGGCGCGGACGGGCACTTCGACTGCGTGAAGACGCCGGCGGCCGCGGTGCCGGGATCGAGCAGTGCCAGCATGAGATCCGTGCGGCCCTTGTATTTCACGCCGGCCTGGGTGACCGCGAACCGCACGCCCGCAATCGGATCAGGGTCCGGGATCACCTTGGGTGCCAACGGTGAAACCGCAGCCGTCATGTCCGCCCCCATACGCAATACGCGACACGCGCCTTGAGCCTGCCCTCGGGCGGGCCAAGCTCGACCCCGGGGGCAGAAACGCGACGATCGATGAAGCTCACCCTACTCGGTCTTTGGCTTGGCATCCTCGGCCGGCGCATCGCCGTCCGCCCCGGCCTCGTCCTCGGACGCCGCCTCGGCATCGGCGCGGGCAATCTCCGCCCCCTCGCGCAGGCCCAGCACGTAATCGCGGCGCGCCTGCAGCGACAACTGCTGGATGATCTCCACGCGCCGCTCATCGAGCGTCGGCGGAGAGGTCTCGCGCTTGTCCTCGACCTTGATGATATGCCAGCCGAACTGGGACTGAACCGGGTCGGAGACGTCGCCAACCTCCATTGCGAAGGCAGCGTCGCCAAACGGCTTCACCGTCATTCCGCGCGTGAAATAGCCGAGATTGCCACCGTTCTGGCGCGTCCCGTCGATGGAGTGCTCGGAAGCCACCTCCTCGAAGCTCGCGCCGTCCTCGATCTTGGCGCGCAGTTCCTTCGCCGTCTCCTCGCTCTCCACCAGGATATGGCGAGCGCGCACCTCGGTCTCGCTCTGGAAGTCCTTGATGCTCTCATCGTAGGAGGCCTGGATCGCCTCCGGGCTGATCGCCTCATCGCCGACGGCGCTCAGTTTCGCCTCGGCAAGTGCCCTTTCGCGCTGAAACGCCATCTGGCGGCGGAACAGTTCGGTATCCGCCAGGCCATCGTTACTGGCCTGAGCGGAGATCACCTTCAGATCGATGAGGAAGGAGATCAGCCAGTTGCGCTGCTGCTGCGGCGGGACCTGCTGCAGCAGTCCGGCCAGATCGACGGCCGCGATCGCCAGATCGCTCTCGGTGATCTCCACCCCGTTGACCGTGGCGACCACGGCGTTGGCAGCCGCCTCCTGATCCGCCGGGGCGCCCTCGACCTCCTGGGCAAGCGCCTGGCCGGCGCCGGTGAGCACGAGCGCGAACATGGCGGCGGCGGCAATCACCGACAGCCATGGCTGCTCCACAGCGCATGTGATCCGTTGCGTGATCGCCTTCATGGTCGCACTCCTTTGCGCGGGTGGCGTGATCGGCGGCAGACCGCTGCCGCACCAACGCGCGGGCCTGCTGGCAATGCCGGCCCCGCCGCGCCAGTCATTTTCGGTTGATCCAATTGCTGGCGCATTCGCGCCGCGTTGACAAGGTGATATGGCAATCTTAAGTCTCCGCAGGATTTTCTGACGCACGCGACCGCACATCCGCGGCTGCGTCTGTGCGACCATCGCGCGAACCGGTCTGCAAACCTGACAGCGTGGCAGTCCGCAGCCATCCGGCGATCTTGCCGGTTGCGCCCGACTTGACGAAGGAAGCCCCCGTAATGCTGGGTTTGGGCAAACTCGCCGGCAAACTGTTAGGCACGTCCAACGACCGCCAGGTGCGCGGCTATCAGGACCGTGTCGCCGCCATCAACGCTCTCGAAGACGAAATCAAGGCACTCAGCGACGATGCGCTGCGCGCCCGCACCGACGAATTCCGCGAGCAGGTGGCGAACGGCGCCAGCCTGGACGAGCTGCTGGTGCCCGCCTTCGCCACCGTGCGCGAGGCGGCCGTGCGCACGCTCGGCCAACGCCATTTCGACGTGCAGTTGATCGGCGGCATGGTGCTGCACGAAGGGCGCATTTCGGAGATGAAGACCGGCGAGGGCAAGACGCTGGTCGCCACCCTGCCGGTCTATCTCAACGCCCTGAGCGGCAAGGGCGTGCATGTCGTCACGGTCAACGACTATCTGGCCACCCGCGACGCGGAGTGGATGGGTCAGGTCTATCGCTTCCTGGGTCTGGAGGTCGGCTGCATCGTGCATTCGCTCAGCGATGAGCAGCGCAAGGCCGCCTATGCCTGCGACGTGACCTACGGCACCAACAACGAGCTTGGCTTCGACTACCTGCGCGACAACATGAAGTACGAGCTGGAGCAGATGGTCCAGCGCGGCCACACCTATGCCATCGTCGACGAGGTGGACTCCATCCTGATCGACGAGGCACGCACCCCGCTGATCATCTCCGGCCCCGTCGAGGACCGCTCCGATCTCTACAACACCATCGACCGCTTCATTCCCGAGCTGGAAGAAGAGCACTTCGAGCTCGACGAGAAACAACGCGCCGTGGTTCTGACCGAAGCGGGCACCGAGCGCATGGAGCAACTGCTGGGCGAAGCCGGCCTCGTCGAGGGCTCGCTCTACGACGTGGAGAACGTCACCTACGTCCACCACGTCAACCAGGCGCTGCGCGCCCACAAGCTGTTCCTGCGCGACCGCGACTACATCGTGCGCAACCAGATGGTGGTGATCATCGATGAGTTCACCGGCCGCATGATGGAGGGCCGGCGGTACTCGGAAGGCCTGCACCAGGCGCTCGAGGCCAAGGAACGCGTACCGATCCAGCCGGAAAACGTCACCCTGGCGTCGATCACCTTCCAGAACTACTTCCGCCTCTACGACAAGCTCGCCGGCATGACTGGCACGGCGGCGACCGAGGCGGCGGAGTTCGGCGACATCTACGGCCTCGATGTGGTCGAGGTACCGACCAACGTGACCGTCGCGCGCGTCGATGACGACGACGAGGTCTACCGCACCATCGACGAGAAGTACCGCGCCATCATCGAGCTGATCGACGACTGCAAGGATCGCGGCCAGCCGGTGCTGGTGGGCACCACCTCGATCGAGAAGTCCGAACAGCTTGCCGAACAGCTCATCAAGGACGGCTACCGCCAGAAGGACTTCAACGACGCCAACGCCTTCAGCGCGCTCTACGACGGCGACGACGGCTCCAAGAAGGAACGCGTCTTCGCGGTGCTCAACGCGCGCTACCACGAGCAGGAAGCCCAGATCATCACCCAGGCCGGTATCCCCGGTGCGGTGACGATCGCCACCAACATGGCCGGGCGCGGCACCGACATCCAGCTTGGCGGCAACGCCGACATGCGCATCAAGAGCGAACTGGACGATCTTGATGACGGCCCGCAGCGCGCCCAGCGCGAGGCGCAGATCCGCGACGAGATCGGGGTGCTGAAGCAAAAGGCGATCGATGCCGGCGGGCTGTTCGTGCTGGCCACCGAACGCCACGAGAGCCGGCGCATCGACAACCAGCTTCGCGGCCGCTCCGGCCGTCAGGGCGATCCCGGCCAGTCGCGCTTCTTCCTGTCGATCCAGGATGACCTGATGCGCATCTTCGGCACCGACCGCATGGACGGCATGCTGCAGAAGCTCGGCCTCGAGGAGAACGAGGCGATCGTCCATCCGTGGATCAACAAGGCGGTGGAGAAGGCGCAAGGTAAGGTCGAGGCGCGCAACTTCGACATCCGCAAGAACCTGCTCAAGTACGACGACGTGATGAACGATCAGCGCAAGGCGATCTTCGAGCAGCGCATCGACCTGATGCAGGGCGAGGGCGTGGCCGAGACGATCGCCGACATGCGCCACCAGTTGATCGACGACATGATCGACGAGCACATCCCGGAGAAGGCCTATCCGGAGCAGTGGGACACCGATGGGCTCAAGGCCAAGGTCGAGGAACACCTGGCGCTCGACCTTCCCGTCGCCGACTGGGCGCAGGAAGAAGGCATCGCCCAGGAAGAGCTGCGCGAGCGCGTCAACGAGGCATCGGATTCGGCGTTCGCACGCAAGGCTGCGGAGTTCTCGCCCGAGGTCATGCGCAAGATCGAGAAGGCCATCCTGCTGCAGACGCTCGACTCGCTTTGGCGCGAGCACATCGTGCAGCTCGAACAGCTACGCCAGGTGGTGGGTTTCCGCGGTTACGGCCAGCGTGACCCGCTGAACGAATACAAGACGGAAGCCTTCTCGCTGTTCGAGAACCTGCTCGACCGGCTGCGCGAGACGGTGACCGGCCAGTTGATGCGCGTCGAACTGGTGCAGGAGCCGCCGGAGCTGGAGACCGACCTCGATGAGCTCGAGGCCCATCACGTCGACCTGACGACCGGCGAGGACGAGTTGCGGTCAGCGCCGGCCACCGGCACGGCCCGCAAGGCGCCCGCCGAGCGCAATCCGAATGATCCGACGACCTGGGGCAAGGTGGGACGCAACGAACCCTGCCCATGCGGCTCCGGCAAGAAGTACAAGCACTGCCACGGCAGGCTTTGAGGATGAGCGATACGCCTGGCCTTGCACTGGAAGACCTGGCCAAGCTGATCCTGCCTGCGCGGGTCTACTACCCGCACAAGATCGCCAAGGAGCGCAAACGCGGCGAGCCTGAGCTCGATATCATCGGCGAGCTCGTCGATCCCGCCAGAATGGCGATCGATATTGGCGCAAACCGCGGCTCCTACGCCTACGCAATGCGTCAGCACACATCGCGTGTCGAGGCATTTGAACCGTTTCCTCCCATGGCCCGCTTCGCATCGCGAATGCTGGGACGGCGTGTGAACCTTCACCAGATCGCCCTGTCGGACACTGACGGCACGACACGGCTTCATGTCCCGATAGACGATGAAACCGGGCGCGCCCTGCACCTCATCAGCAGCATCCGGAAACAGCCCGCATGCCGGAGCGTTGCGGTCGACGTGGAAACACGCACGCTTGACAGCTATGGTTTCGAGGACGTCGGCTTCATCAAGATCGATGTGGAGGGCGCCGAGGAACAGGTTCTCGCCGGCGGCCGGAGCACGATTGTGCGGGATCGCCCGACGATGCTGATCGAGTTGCTGACCGACGCGACTGCGGACCCGGACAAATCCATTCATCGCATCGAGTCGGAATTCGACTACGAAGGCTGTATTCTCGCCGATGGCGAGTTGCAGAATGCGCATGCGGTTCTGGCCCGCCACCAAGGGCCGGACTGGACCCGCAACATCGTTTTTCGACCCCGCAGCCGATAGCAGCCAAAGAACAGTTGACCGGCCATGTCCTACGACCATCTCGTCGGCGACGTCATCGAATGGCTGGTGCACGAATCGCTCGAGGCTCTGAGCCCACCCGACCTCTTCGTTGGCATGTGCGAGCGGCTGCACCAGATCGGCGTGCCGATTGATCGCGGCAATGTCGCGTACACGACCCTGCACCCGATGATAGAGGCGGAGACAGCGCGCTGGCGGCCCGGCGAACCCCTGGAGACGATCCAGCACGATCACGACGCCTCGGAGAGAGAAGACTGGCAGCAAAGCCCGCTGCGCTATGTCACCGAGAACTTGATTCCCCTGTTTCGCCGCCGGCTGACCGGCCCCGATGCCATCCTTGACTACCCGCTGCTGGTTGAGTTGCGCGACGAGGGCTACACGGACTACCTCATTCAGGCCACAGCGCTGGCCATGACCTCGACATCTGAGAACCAGCCGGTCATGCCTGGCATGGCGGTCACATGGGCAACACGTGCGCCGGACGGTTTTTCCGATGCGGCGATCGCGGCGCTGACGCGTATCCACAGCCGCTTCGCATTGGCGATCAAGACCTCCATGCAGGCCTCGATCCTGGGCAACGTCGCCGCCACCTATCTGGGCCCCATTGCTGCGGAGCGCGTGCTGTCGGGACAAATCCGCCGGGGCGACGGCGCGGAGATCAGCGCCGTCGTATGGTACTCGGACATGCGCGACTCCACACACCTGTCCGAGAGCATGGCGCGGGCCGACTACTTGGCCCTGCTGAACACCTATTTCGAGTGCACCGCCGGCGCGGTGCTGGCGCATGGCGGCAACGTGCTCGATTTCATCGGCGATGCGGTGCTGGCGGTATTTCACACCGATGCGGCGGGCCTGGAGGCGGCTGCGCGCGCGGCCACCGCGGCGACACAAACCGCGCTCGCCAATCGTGACGAAGCGCTCGGCGCTAATCCCGAACTGCCTCTCTCCTTCGGCATCGCGGTGACCGCTGGCGAGGTGATGTTCGGCAATATCGGCGTGAAGGAGCGGCTGCGCTTCTCGGTCATCGGCCCGACGGTCAACGAGGCCGCCCGCATCGAGGCGCTGACCAAGACGCTGGACGCGCCGGCGCTGGCGACCGCCGAGATCGCTTCGGCCATGCCGGAAAGCTGGTGCGATGCGGGCCAGCATGTGCTGCGCGGCAAGGCTGACCCGGTGGCGCTGTGGCAAATTGCAACCAACAGCAATTGACCTTCGCCGCTCGGCCCTCCAAAGCTCTTGAATGGACCTGATTCCCGAGGCCTACAAGCAGACTGCCCTGTTTGCGCTGTTCGGCGCCGTCTTCGTTCTGCTGCTGTGGGGGCGCTGGCGATACGATCTCGTCGCTTTCGCCGCTCTGGTCGTGGCGGTGATGGCCGGGCTGGTCCCCACGACGGACGCCTTCTCCGGCTTCGGCCACCCGGCGACGATCATCGTCGCGCTGGTGCTGGTGGTCTCGCGCGGACTGATCAACTCCGGCGCGGTCGACATCATCACCCGCGCGCTGGTCGATCCCGGGCGCACGCTGAAGACGCATATCGCGGCGATGGCCGGACTGGGCGCGACGCTGTCCGCCTTCATGAACAACGTCGCCGCGCTGGCGCTGCTCATGCCGGTCGACATCAATGCCGCCCGCAAGGCCGCGCGCGGCCCCGCCCTGACGTTGATGCCGCTGTCGTTCGCCACCATCCTGGGCGGCCTGATCACGCTGATCGGCACGCCGCCGAACATCATCATCGCCGCCTATCGCGAGCAGGAGCTCGGCGAGAGCTTCAAGATGTTCGATTTCGCCCCCGTCGGCATCGCCTGCACGCTGGCCGGCGTCGCCTTCATCGCGCTGATCGGCTGGCGGCTGATCCCCACCGCGCGCGGCAAGCAGGACTCCGCCGAGGACCTGATGAGCCTGCACGGCTTTGTTGCCGAACTGTTGGTTGGCGAGAAATCGCCGTTCGTCGGATCGACCCTGTCAGAGATGGACGATGACCAGCGCACCGCCGACATCGCCTTCGTCGGGCTGGTGCGCAACGGCCGCAGATTGCCCGGCGGGGCGCGGCGCGAGGAAATCCGCACCGGTGACATGATCGTCGTCGATGCCACGCCGGATGCCATCGATTCCTTCGTCGGCGCCATGGGGCTCGGCTATGTCGGTGGCGAGCGCCTCAAGTCGCAGGCCGGCGCCGACCTTGCCGTCATCGAGGTCGTCGTGCAGCGCGATTCGCGCATCGAGGGACGCTCGGCCAACGATGTGCGGCTGCTGACCCGCCACAACGTCATCCTGCTCGGCGTGTCGCGCCAGGGCCGGCGCTTCCGCGACCGCGTGCGCCATCTGGAACTGAAGGCCGGCGACATCCTGCTGCTGCTCGGCGCAGAGGAGCGCCTGCAGGAGATGGCCGGCTGGCTCGGTACCCTGCCGCTGGCAGGGCGCGGCCTGCAGGTGACCCAGCACGGGCGCGCGGGATTGGCGGCTGCGATCTTCGCAAGCGCCGTGCTGGCGGCCAGTGTCGGCTTCGTCTACCTGCCGATCGCGCTCGCCGCCGTCGTGGTCATCTATGTGCTGCTCGACATCGTTCCCGTGCGCCAGGTCTACGAGGAGGTCGAGTGGCCCGTGGTGGTGCTGCTCGGGTCGATGATCCCGCTTGGCGCGGCGCTGGAGGCCTCCGGCGGGACGGTGCTGATCGCGCGCGCCATCGTAGATGTGGCGGCCGGACTGCACCCGGCCATCGTGCTGACCATCCTGATGGTGGTGACCATGACCCTGTCGGACGTGCTCAACAACACCGCCACGACGGTCATCGCAGCGCCCATCGCCATCGACATCGCCGGAAAGCTCGGCGTCAATCCCGACCCGTTCCTGATGTGCGTTGCGGTGGCTGCGTCCTGCGCCTTCCTGACGCCGATCGGGCACAAGAACAACACGCTGATCCTGGGGCCGGGCGGCTATCGCTTCGGCGACTACTGGCGCATGGGGCTGCCGCTGGAGGTGATCGTCATCGCCGTCGCAGTGCCCGCGATCCTGTACGTGTGGCCTCTATAGCTGGCCGTTCGGCTCTATTCCGCTCACGACAGTTGCGCTGACGCTCACCGCCTCCGCGAGGGCGCGCTTCCGCGCGGACACGCGGTCGCGTGTCTGGGTTCGTTCCTCGCGCCGACGGAGTATTTGGCACCCAGGCGCACGACCGTGCGCCCGGCCGGTCAGGCCGCCCCCGCGGAGCCGCGAGCGCAGCAAGCTGGCGTGAGCGGAATAAAGTCGACGCCGCGAGGCCCAAAAAGTGGGAACCGGTTTTCGGACAAGCCGAGCGGCCAGCAGGAAACAAACCGGCGAAGCCGGCAAGCGCGACAGCGCGTCGCCCGATCAGGGCGCCCCCGCGGAGACGTTGCGCGTCAGCGCAACTGTCGTGAGCGGAATAAAGCCCTACCGCGTGCCCGCAGCGTCGCTGCGTTCGGCATGCGCCTTGGGCAGCGTGCGCGCATCGACGGTGACGAACAGGTCGAACACCGCGAACGGATCGTTGCCGCCAGCCACTGGAGCGGGCTGCGGCGCGTAGCCGGTCACCGCCGTGGCAACCGGCGAAGCCTGCTGCGACCGGACCTGGCGCTGACCACCGCTCAGACCCGGCACGCGAAGCCGCGGCATCCGCGACAGCAATCCGCCGCTCTCGCCACCGCTGGCCGTGGCACCGCGCTGCGGCGCTGTGTCGCCAGCCTGTGCGATCTGCACGTCGGCCGACACGGGTGGGCCGCCAACGCCGGACTCAAGCCGCGCGATGGCAACCTGCATCGCCTTGTCGTCCTGCCTGGCCTTTTCGGCAACCGCCACACGGATCGCCTCGGGCACATCCAGCACCGGGCAGCGGGCGGAGGGGTCGAGATCGCCGTTGCTCGCGTTGAACACATAGCGCCGGTCACACACGCCGACCTGCGGCGCGGCGCGGGTCACCTCGAAGTGGTCGTTGCCTTCCTTGAGGTTGCGCCAGAACGCCTTGTTGGGATCGTTGCGGTGGCGGGCCAGGTTCTGCGGCGTCATGCGGAACGGATAGGCCTGCACCTGGAACGCCTTCTGGCCGCCGCGGAAAGCCTCGCGCGCCAGGGCGTAGATTTCCTCGATCTGCTCGTCTTCCATCGCATAGCAGCCCGCCGACTGGCAGTCGCCATGCACCATCAGGTGCGAGCCGGTGCGCGCATGCGCCCGGTCGAAGGTGTTCGGAAAGCCGAGATTGAACGACAGGTGATAGGACGAGTTGGGGTTCATGTTGGCCGGAGTGACCTGATAGAAGCCCTCCGGTGCCTGCCGGTCGCCTTCCTTGTGCTTGGGGCCAAGCTCGCCGGACCACTTGCAGATTTCGTAGGTCTTCAGCAGCGCATACTTGCCGCTGCCATCCTTCTTCCAGACCTCAAGCTCGGACTCTTCCTTGAAGATCCGCATCAGGATCGGATCGTCCTTGTCCATCCCGCGCAGGTCCATGTCGCGCTGGATGGCGAAGCCGAGCGGCCTCTCATGCTTGGGAACGGGGCCGCTGCAGGCGGCGACAGCAAGCGCCATGCCGCACGCGGCGGCGGCGCCGAGGAGACGAGTACGCATTACACCACTACCTCACACTTTCCGCTGCGGCCGGCACCGGCAAACCTGCCGGCGGACCCGCGGTCACCGTAAGCAAACTCTTGCCGAACGGACTTAAGAAAGGGTTGCAACCTGATTCCCCGTCCCGCGTAGGCCGATGCGGCCTTTTCCTGCAAACCGCGCCAGGCGCCAAGTCCCTGAACGACGTCGCGTCGCGCCCCAATGCGTCGTCCGGCGGCACCTGCACAGTACCGTCGGCCGCAATTGCGGCGCGGCCATGGCACGGGCCCTGGCGACCGCCGCGCTGCACAATAGTCGTTTCGATGGGTGCGTGGCAAATCGCAGCACCCGCACGTTCGTGTGAGAGGGTTTCCGGGTTCATCTCTATTTCGCTCACGGCAAGTCTCGCTATCGCTCCGGCCCTCGACTCGGGTCTCGGGCGTTCGGTCCTACGATTGGTCCACCGGACCAATCGTCGAGACGGACCTCACCCTCCGTGGGGGCGGCCTGACCGGCCGGGCGCGCAGTCGCACGCCTGGGTGCCCTAAACTCAGTCCGTGCAGGATGATGCCGCGAGGCCCGAAAAGTGGGAACCGGTTTTCGGACAAGCCGAGCGGCCAGCAAAAACGAGCGCCCTCGCGGAGCCGTGACCCCGGACGGCACGAAGTGCCCAATCCGGGGGAACTGGCGTGAGCGGTTTAAAGCACCGATCCGATGGCGCGGAACTTGTCGTGGCGCGCCTTGCGGATATCTGCAGGTTCCATGCCGTCGAAATCAGCCAGCGCCGCGGCGACGGCGCTTTCCGCCGCCTCGATGGTCGCCTCCGGATCGCGATGGGCACCGCCGAGCGGTTCCGGCACGATTCCATCGATGACGCCGAAGCCTTTCAGATCCTGCGCCGTCACCTTCATCGCGGTGGCGGCATCGGCGGCGCGACCCGAATCGCGCCACAGGATCGATGCGGACGCCTCCGGCGAGGCAACGGTGTAGATCGCGTGTTCCAGCATCAGCACCCGGTTGGTGCTGGCCAGTGCCACCGCGCCGCCCGAACCGCCCTCGCCGATCACCACGGCAACGTTGGGCACGCCGAGCGACAGGCACATCTGCGTGGAACGGGCAATGGCCTCGGCCTGGCCGCGCTCCTCGGCGCCGATACCCGGATACGCACCCGCGGTATCGACCAGGGCGATCACCGGCAGCGAAAACCGCTCCGCCAGTTCCATCAGCCGCACGGCCTTGCGGTAGCCTTCCGGTCGCGCCATGCCGAAGCTGTGCTTGAGCCGGCTTTCGGTGTCGTCGCCCTTCTCGTGGCCCATCACCACCACCGGCCTGTCCTGGAAGCGGCCGAGCCCGCCGACGATGGCGTGGTCCTCGGCGAACTTCCGGTCGCCGGCCAGCGGCGTGAAGTCACGGATCAGCGCATCGACATAGTGCTTGAAGTGCGGCCGCTGCGGATGGCGCGCCACCTGCGTCTTCTGCCAGGGCGTCAGCTTGCCGTAGATATCCTTGAGGGCCTGCGCGGCCTTGGCCTCGATGCGGGCGATCTCCTCGGAGATGCGCACCGCGTCGTCCTCGCCGCCCAGAGAACGCAACTCGGCGATCTTGCCTTCCAGATCGGCAACCGGCTTCTCGAAGTCGAGATAGGCCTTCATGTCCGGATTATACCCACCCGCTCTGCCAGAGGATTGCCGCCGACCGGGGCTCGCAGAGGGCTGGCCGCAAGGCCGCCGGACACTGGCGCGCAGGGCTGCCGCTGTCAAGCATCGTCGGTGAGCAAATCCAACGGCTTAGCGGTATGGTTAGCGCCGCCCGCGCGATTGCCTGCGGCCGAGCGGATGATGCATCTCCACGGTTTCGCGCAGGCGTTCTTCCAGCACGTGGGTGTAAATCTGCGTCGTCGAGATATCCGCGTGGCCAAGCAGCTTCTGCAGCGCGCGCAAATCCGCGCCGCGCGCCAGCAGGTGGCTGGCGAAGGCATGGCGCAGCACATGCGGCGAAACCCGTGCGGGATCGAGACCCACGGCGATGCACAGTGCCTTGAGATCGCGGGCGAATGCCTGCCTCGTCAGGTGTCCCGCCTTGCTGCTGGCGGGAAACAGGAAGCGGGACGGTGCGGTGTCCTTCAGGCTCGCCGTGTAATCGGCAATCGCCACCTTGGCGGGCGCCGACAGTGGAACGACACGCTCGCGGCCGCCCTTGCCGCGCACGCTCAGCATGTCGCGCTTGCCGCCGGCCGCGCTTGCCGGCAGGGCGATCAGCTCCGAAACCCGCAGGCCCGTCGCATAGATCAGCTCCATCAGGCAGCGCATGCGCAGTGCCCGCCGGCCAGCCACCGTGCCGGGATCAGCCTCCGCAGCCGTCCGGGCCGCCGCATCCAGCAGCCGCTCCACCTCATCCTCGCTCAGGGTCTTCGGCAGGCTCGCCACCTGCCTTGGCGTATCGAGGCCCGAGGTGGGGTCGCTGTCGCGAACGCCATCGCTCAACAGGAAGCGGAAGAACTGACGCAACGCGGAGAGCTTTCGCGCGGTGCTCGCCGGCGAAAGGCCCCGCGCGGCAAGCGCGCCCATGTAGTCCGATACGTCCCGCTCGCCGAGCGATTCAAGTGAATGTCCCCGCGCACCTGCATGCGCGGCAAAGTCCTCAAGATCGCGGCGATAGGCGGCCAGCGTGTTCTTGGCCGCGTTGCGTTCCGCGCTCAGCATTTCCAGAAAGGCTTCGATCAGCAGTGCCGGCGATGCCATTGTCGGCAACTAGTCTGTCCGCACGTCGTCGAGGCGCACGCGTTCGGAGATTTCGGACGGTTCGTTTTCCACGAAGCTGACCAGCGCGAACATGCCGCCATAGACGACCCCGGCGAGAACCGCCAGCACCACGACCAGCCTGATGAGTGTCGGCATTGCTATCCGGTTTCCATTCGCCTGGGCCCCTGCCGAGTAGAAACACGCCGACTGACGCAACGCAAGGGCGGTCCCGGCGCGGACGCCGGCGCTTGTGTTCCGCCCCGTCGGCAAGTACCAAGTGGCCGCCGGCGCGAGGCCGGCCAGACTGGAAGGAACCGCGCGACGTGTCGGCGCAAACCATGGAATCGCAGCCGCCCGAAGCGGCCACCGATGCCGATATCGCCCGTGTGCGCAGCCTGCTTGGCGAGCGCTCGGTGGTGCTGACCGGCATGATGGGCGCCGGCAAGAGCAGCGTCGGGCGGCGTCTGGCGCAGCGTCTGGATCTGCCGTTCACCGACGCCGACCAGGAAATCGAACTGGCCGCCGGCCGCACCATCGCGGAGATTTTCGCCGATCATGGCGAAACCTATTTCCGCGACGGCGAGCGCCGCGTCATCGCCCGTCTGCTGGGCGATGGCCCCCAGGTCCTGGCCACCGGCGGCGGCGCGGTGATGAACGCCGAGACCCGCGCGGCGATCCTCGACAAGGGGATTTCCGTCTGGCTCAAGGCGGCTCTTCCGGTGCTGATGAAGCGGGTGCGCCGGCGCGCAACGCGGCCGCTGTTGCAGACCGACGATCCCGAAGCGGTGATGCGCAACCTGCTGGCGGAGCGCGAACCGGTCTACGCCACCGCCGAGATCACCGTGGAATCACGCAACGCGCCACATGCGGTGGTGGTCGACGAGATCATCGCCGCGCTGGACACACGCCTGCGCAGCGGCCGCACCGCACCGTCCGCAGATCAGTCGTGAACGCCATGCGCGAACCAGCCGACGCCTCCGGCCAGGCTCCGCGCATCGTGCGTGTGCCGCTTGGCGAGCGCAGCTATGATGTGGTGATCGGGCGCGGCCTGCTGGAAACGGCGGGCGAGCGCATCGCCGCGCTGGCACCGGGCGCGCGGGCGGCCATCGTCGCCGACGAAACCGTTTTCGCGCTGCACGGCCCCGCCCTGAAGCAGAGCCTTGAAGCCACCGGCATCGGGCACGTCACTGTCGGCGTGCCGGCCGGCGAGGCGAGCAAGTGCTTCGCCGAACTGGAGCGGGTAACGAACGCGCTGCTCGACGCGCGCATCGAGCGCGGCGACATCGTCATCGCGCTGGGCGGGGGCGTCACCGGCGATCTGGCCGGCTTCGCAGCGGCGATCCTGCGCCGGGGCGTACGCTTCGTGCAGGTGCCCACCTCGCTGCTGGCGCAGGTGGATTCCTCGATCGGCGGCAAGACCGGCATCGACACGTCCCACGGCAAAAACCTCATCGGCGCCTTCCACCAGCCGTCGCTGGTGCTCGCCGACACGAGCCTGCTGGATACGCTGCCGGAGCGACAACTCAAGGCCGGCTACGCCGAAATCGCCAAATACGCGCTGTTGCGGGACACGGACTTCTTCACCTGGCTGGAGAGCAACGCGGCCGCCCTGTTTGCCGGCAACGCCGGGGTGCGCGCTCAAGCCATCGCCACCGCCTGCCAGGGCAAGGCCGACATCGTGGCGGAAGACGAACGCGAGGCGGGCGTGCGCGCCCTGCTCAATCTCGGCCACACCTTCGGCCACGCGCTGGAGGCGGCCACCGGCTATGGCGACCGGCTGCTGCACGGCGAGGCGATTTCCATCGGCATGGCGCTCGCCTTCGCCTATTCCGTCGAACATGGTGAATGCCCGCAAGAGGATGCCGGGCGCGCCACCGCGCATCTGGCATCGGTCGGCCTGCCGACGGCGCTTTCGCAAGTTTCGGGCGACATTCCCGACGCGGCCGGCCTGGTCGAGCTGATGGGCCAGGACAAGAAGGTGACGCGCGGCGCGCTGACCCTGATCCTTGCCCATCGCATCGGCGAGGCTTATGTGGCACCTGATATCGACCGCGCGATGCTGACGCGGTTTCTTGAAGGCAAACTGGCCGGCAAGGCATAATTACTTGATCCGGCAACCGCCGGTGACACCTGTTCCACCGGCCACACGAACATGACCACGACCCTCGTCCTGACCGTCCTCGCCATTCTGGTGTTGATCGTCCTGTCCGGTTTCTTTTCCGGCTCCGAGACCGCGGTGACCGCGGCCTCGCGCGCCCGCATGCACGCGCTGGAGCGCAAGGGCGAGCAGCGCGCCGGCATCGTCAACAAGCTGATCGCCGCGCGTGAGCGCCTCATCGGCGCGCTGCTGCTCGGCAACAACCTGGTCAACATCCTGGCCTCGGCGCTGGCCACCAGTCTCTTCGTGAGCATGTTCGGCGATGCCGGCGTGGCGGTGGCCACGCTGGTGATGACCGCCCTTGTGCTGATCTTCGCCGAGGTGCTGCCGAAGACCTTCGCCATCAACAACGCCGACCGCATGGCGCTCGCCGTGGCGCCGATCCTGCGCGTCGTCGTGCAGATATTCGCACCCGTCTCGCTCGCCGTGCAGGCAATCGTACGCGGCATCCTGCGCATGGCTGGCGTCAAGGTCGACGGCAGCGCCGACGAGACCAGCGCGCATGAGGAGATCCGCGGCGCCATCGAACTGCACGCCGAGGAAGGCGCCGTCGTCAAGGAACACCGGCACATGCTCGGCGGCGTGCTCGATCTGTCGGACCTCGAGGTGTCCGACGTCATGGTCCATCGCACCGACATGGAGGCGCTCAATGCCGACGATGCGCCGGCACGGATCGTCGACCAGGCATTGGCCAGTGCCTACACGCGCCTGCCGCTGTGGCGCGAGACCAGCGACAACATCGTCGGCATCCTGCACGTCAAGAACCTGCTGCGCGCCATGCAGGCGTCCGACGGCAAGGGCGACAACATCGACGTGGTCGGTCTGGCCGCACCGCCCTGGTTCGTGCCCGATACCACGTCGCTGCAGGATCAGCTTGGCGCGTTCCTCAAGCGGCGCGCCCATTTCGCCATGGTCGTCGACGAGTACGGCGAGGTGATGGGGCTGATCACCCTGGAGGACATCCTCGAGGAGATCGTCGGCGACATCGCCGACGAGCACGATATCGATCTGGCCGGCGTGCGCCCGCAGCCCGATGGATCGGTGCAGGCCGACGGATCTGTGCCGATCCGCGATCTCAACCGGGCGATGGACTGGTCGCTGCCCGATGACGAGGCCACCACCATCGCCGGTCTGGTCATCCACGAGGCCCAGTTGATCCCGGAGCCCGGCCAGGCGTTCACGTTCCACGGCTTCCGTTTCGTGGTCACCGATCGCGAACGCAACCGCATCACCGGCCTGAAGATCAGCCCGACACGCGGGGCGGCGGTGCGGCGCACGCAGGCGATCACCTGATTGTTCCATTTACAGGAACGATATTTCGCGAAATTCCGTCTACTGACCGCGTATCGCAAACGACATCTTCCGTTGCGTGACACCCGCCGGAGCGACCACCAGGCGCCGCCCGGCCAGCAAACGGAGATGACAATGACGGATCAAACGCTCGCCCCCTACGGCGCCCTCGTACTGCGCGTATCGCTCGGCATCATGTTCCTCGCCCACGGCCTGTTGAAGGTGTTCGTGTTCACCATCCCCGGCACCGTCGGCTTCTTCGCCAGCCTCGGGCTGCCGACCGTGGCCGCCTACGCGACCATTGCCGCGGAAGTGCTGGGAGGTATCGCGCTGATTGCCGGTGTCGCGCCGCGTATTGTCGCGGCAGCGCTGATCCCGGTGCTTGTCGGCGCCACGCTGGTGCATGTGCCGAACGGCTGGCTGTTCTCGGCAGAGAACGGTGGCTGGGAATACCCCGCCTTCCTGGTCGCCGCCTCGCTCGTGCAAGTGCTGATCGGCGACGGCGCCTTCGCCGCGCTGCGCTCCGATCGCCTGCTCGCCAGGTTCGGTGTCGGTCAACGCGATCGGGTGCACGCCTGAGCGCGGCTAACCGGAACCTTCCGCGCTGATCGCCAGGGCGTGGACGGGATTGTTCATCAGATCATCGAGGGCCGCGTTGACCATCCTGTGACGGTCGATGCGGCTCTTGCCGTTGAAGGCATCGGACCGGATTTTCACCCGGAAATGGGTTTCGCCGCCTTCGCGCCAGCCGCTGTGACCTTCATGCAGGTGGGATTCATCCTCCACGCTGAGGTCGTCCGGCGCGAAGGTTTCCCTCAGCCGCGCCTCGATCGTCTTGCGAACACCTGCCATTCCCACCACCGTCCATTGCCGCCGTTGTTTTGTCGCACCGGGCGCGCTCCACCGCTTACACATAACGCCCATGCGACCACCTGCCAGCCTTGTATGCGCACGCGCGCCTACCCATAATCCCGCCGATGAATCGCCAATCGAAATGGTTCGATAATATCAGCGCCAAGTCGGCGAAGGCCGGGCGCAGGCGCGCGGCTGCCGACGACGTGCAGCCGTGCCAGCACCCCGGCTGCGACGCGCCGGGCACCCACAAGGCGCCCAAGGGGCGTGGCCGCGAGGGCGAGTTCTACACCTTCTGTATCGACCACGTGCGCGAATACAACAAGTCCTACAACTACTTCAACGGCATGGCGCCAGAGGACGTGGTCGCCTATCAGCGCGATTCCCAGACCGGCCACCGCCCCACCTGGAAGCTCGGTCAGAACGCCGGCAAGCGCCGCAAGAAGGGCACCGCGCACATCGACGATCCCTTCGACGTCTTCCCCGAGGAAGCAGCCGCTTCGGCCAGCGCCCGGCGGCCACGCCGCACTGTGCTGGCCTCGCACCGTCACGCCTTCGAGACGCTCGATCTGGACGAGGCCGCGGAACGGCAGGAAATCCGTGCCCGCTTCAAGGCACTTGTGAAACGACACCATCCCGATGTTAATGGCGGCGACAGATCAAGCGAGCACCGGCTGCGGGAGATCATCCAGGCCTATAACACGCTGAAGTCCGCCGGATTCTGCTGAGCGCACGCATCCGGGGCGCAGGGTGGCTTGCGGTTGAAACAGGAAAGTCACGATCATGCCCGCAACGATGCAGGCCGACACCGAGATCGCCACCGTACCCGACATGAAGGTGTCGGTGCGCCAGGTGTTCGGCATCGACAGCGACCTCGAGGTGCCGGCCTTTTCGGAGGCCAACGAGCATGTCCCGGAACTCGACGAGGACTACCTGTTCAACCGCGAGACGACGCTGGCGATCCTGGCCGGCTTCGCCCACAACCGCCGCGTCATGGTTCAGGGCTATCACGGCACCGGCAAGTCGACCCATATCGAGCAGGTCGCCTCGCGCCTCAACTGGCCCTGCGTGCGCGTCAATCTGGACAGCCACATCAGCCGTATCGACCTGGTCGGCAAGGATGCCATCGTCATCCGCGACGGGCTGCAGGTGACCGAGTTCCGCGACGGCATCCTGCCCTGGGCCTACCAGCACAACGTGGCGCTGGTCTTCGACGAATACGATGCCGGCCGTCCAGACGTGATGTTCGTGATCCAGCGGGTGCTGGAATCCTCCGGCCGGCTGACCCTGCTCGACCAGAGCCGGGTGATCCGCCCGCACCCGGGTTTTCGGCTGTTCGCCACCTCCAACACCATCGGGCTCGGCGACACATCGGGGCTCTATCACGGCACCCAGCAGATCAACCAGGCGCAGATGGACCGCTGGTCGATCGTCACGGTGCTCAACTACCTACCGCATGACGACGAGGTCGGCATCGTCGCCGCCAAGGCCAAGCACTTCGCCACCGACGAGGGACGCGAGGCGGTGTCCAAGATGGTGCGGGTCGCCGACCTGACCCGCGCCGCCTTCGTCAATGGCGACCTGTCCACCGTGATGAGCCCGCGCACCGTGCTGACCTGGGCGGAGAACGCGGAGATTTTCGGTGACATCGGCCTGGCCTTCCGGCTCACCTTCGTCAACAAGTGCGACGAGCTTGAGCGCAGCGTGGTGGCGGAGTTCTATCAGCGCGCGTTTGGCGAGGAACTGCCCGAATCGACGGTCAACCTGGCGCTCAACTAGGGCATGTTCCCGAAAAGTGTGAGCGGTTTTCGGACAAGAACATGCCCAAGATCAAAGAGATAGAGCGATATTGGCGGCTTCGACCCTCGTCGGGAACGCTCTAGCCGAGGAGCAATCCAGCAATGCCCCAGAACGGCGGCAGCAAGACCACGCGCGGTGCCCCCACCGAGCCGTTCAAGCGCGCGGTGGGTGCCACCGTTCGCGCCATCGCGCCGGGACAGGACGTATCGGTGTCCTACGGCAGCGACCGGCCGGGCCTGTCCGGCAACGCGGTGCGCCTGCCCGATCCGCCGCGCGCTCTGACGCCCGATGAAGCCGCCATCGTGCGCGGCTATGCCGATGCACTGGCGCTCAGGGTCGCCTGTCACGACGAGGCGCTGCATCGCCGCCTGCAACCGACCGGACGCAACGCGCAGGCTGTCTTCGAGCAGGTCGAGCAGGCCCGCGTGGAGGCGATCGGCTGTAGCCGCTTCGCCGGCATGGCCGGCAATCTCGACGCCATGCAGGACGATCGCTGCGCCAGGATGCGCATGGAAAGCGTCACCGAGCGCGCCGACGCGCCGATGGAACAGGCGCTTGGCCTGATCGTGCGCGAAGCGGTAACCGGACGCGCGGTGCCCGAAAGCGGCGCGCAACTGGTCGCGCTTTGGCGCGAGTGGATCGAGGAGCGCGCCGCCGACGAGATCACCGCGCTCAAGGACTGCATCGATGACCAGACCGCCTATGCCGACCTGATGCGCGACCTGCTGGTGGCGCTGGAGATGGCCGACGAACTCGGCGACGACGCCAGCGAGGAAGACGAGGACACCGAGGCCGAGGACGACAGCACCGAGGACGCGGCCGAAGAAAGCGACGACAGCGAGGACGGCAAGTCGGAAGACGCCGACAGCGCCGACGACGGAGAAAGCGACACCAGCGAGGAGGAGTTCGACTACGACTCCGCCGATGCCCGCATGGAGGAACTGCAGGGCGAGGAGCAGGAGGCTGACGGCGAGGACGAGCCGCAGCCCTACCGTCCGCCCTATCCGTTCTCCAACACGCAGTTCGAGGACTACGCGCTCTACACGCCCCAGTTCGACGAAACACTGGCGGCCGATGAGCTCTGCGACACCGAAGAGCTCGATCGCCTGCGCGGCTTCCTCGACAAGCAGCTCGCCAACCTGCAGGGCGTCGTCGCGCGGCTCGCCAACCGGCTGCAGCGCCGGCTGCTGGCGCAGCAGAACCGCGCCTGGGAGTTCGATCTGGAGGAAGGCCTGCTCGACACCGCCCGGCTGACCCGCGTGGTGACGGACCCGATGCAGCCGCTGGCCTTCAAGCACGAGCGCGACACCGACTTCCGCGACACGGTGGTGACGCTGCTGCTCGACAATTCCGGCTCCATGCGCGGCCGGCCGATCACCGTTGCCGCCACCTGCGCCGACATCCTGGCGCGCACGCTGGAACGCTGCGGCGTCAAGGTGGAGATTCTCGGCTTCACCACCCGTGCCTGGAAGGGGGGGCAGTCGCGCGAGAAGTGGCTCGCCGACGGCAAGCCGGCCAATCCCGGCCGGCTCAACGACCTGCGCCACATCATCTACAAGGCGGCCGATACGCCCTGGCGGCGCGCCCGGCGCAATCTCGGGCTGATGATGCGCGAGGGGCTGCTGAAGGAGAACATCGACGGCGAGGCGCTGACCTGGGCACACGCGCGCCTGCTGGCCCGGCCCGAGCAGCGCCGCATCCTGATGATGATCTCCGACGGCGCGCCGGTCGACGATTCCACCCTGTCGGTCAACCCCGGCAACTATCTGGAGCGCCACCTGCGCCGCGTCATCGAGGACATCGAGACCCGCTCGCCGGTGGAATTGATCGCCATCGGCATCGGCCACGACGTGACCCGCTATTACCGCCGCGCGGTGACCATCGTCGATGCCGAGGAACTGGGCGGCGCGATGACCGAGAAGCTGGCCGAACTGTTCGAGGAAACGCCGCCTGCCATGCCGCAGCGGGGTCGGCCGGCGGGCAAGGCGCGGCTGTCTGCATGAGCCTTGGGCGGATGCGCCACCGGTTGCTGGCGCTAACCGCCTGCGTTGCGCTCGTCATCCTGCACCATGGCTCGCCGCGCGCCGAGACCACCACGCCCGTCAGCGCCGAACCGATCGCCGCGCTGCTGCCCTTCGCTGCGGACCGCACCCGCTTCGGGGGTCTTACCTTCCTGCGCGGATCGGTGCTGACATCGCCGGATGAACGCTTCGGCGGCATCTCCAGCCTGACCATATCCGAGGACGGCGACGCAATCATCGCGGTGACCGATGCGGGCGTCTGGCTGACCGCAGCACTCACCACCGACACGGCCGGCACGCTGACGCTCGGCGAGGTCAGGCTTGAGCCGATCCGCGGCATCGGCGGACGCCGGCTGACCGGCAAGCGCGATGCGGATGCGGAAGCCCTGGCGGAGGTTCCGGGCAAGCCCGGCCACTATCTGGTCGGCTTCGAGCGCAACGACCGCATACTCGCCTACGACTTCTCGGACGGTGACCTGACCGTTGCCGGAACCAACGTTCCCATCCCCGACGCGATACACGATCTGCCGCGGAACAAGGGCGTCGAGGCGCTTGTGGCCCTGCCGGCCGACGGCAACCTGCCCGGGGCGATCATCGCCATCGCCGAGCGCGCCGGTCCCGACCGCATCGGTCCCGACCGCGCCATCGCCGGCTTCATCCTCGGCGGACCTGCACCTGGCGCGTTCCGCCTGCAGGCTTACGATAGCTACGACATCACCGATGCCGCGCTGGCACCCGACGGCGACATCCTGCTGCTGGAGCGGTTCTTCTCGGTCGTCACCGGGCCGTACATGGCGGTGCGTCGGATCGACGTCGCCGACATCGCGGACGGCGCGACCATCCGACCGCAACTCGTCGGCGCCATCGATGTCGTATCGCGCATCGACAACATGGAGGCGCTTGGCGTGCATGAGGATGCCGAGGGCCGCACGGTGCTGACGCTGATGTCCGACGACAATTTCAACGCCCTGCAACACACGGTGCTGCTGCAGTTCCTGCTGGAGGACAACCGACTGGATTAGTGTCGGTAGCGAGCCTTCGAAGGGTCGAGAACCGACAGGCTCAGGCGCCGGCCGGCAGTGCCGCGATACGGCGCATCAGCACGCGGAACGGCACCAGCAGCGCGCCGGCGCAGGCGAGCTTCACCAGCCAGTCGCACACCGCCCATCCGACCCAGACCGGCACGGTCGCGCCGCCCGCGATCGCGTATGTCGCCAGCGGCAGGCCGGTGCCGGCGAAGGCGATGGAGAAGAACAGCACCGTATCCACGGCCGATCCGATCAGCGAGGAGACCAGCGGCGCGCGCCACCACACCCCGGCGCGCAGCTTGTCGAACACGGCGATGTCGAGGAAATGGGCGACCAGGAACGCGGTGCCCGAGGCGAGCGCGATGCGCGGCGTCGCCAGCACCACCGACAAGACGACGGCGAGCACGAACCCGGCCACCACCACCCGGCGCGCCATCGCCGGTCCGAAATGCCGGTTGCTGAGATCGGTGATCAGGAAGGCGACCGGATAGGTGAACGCACCCCAGGTCAGATAGTCCTGCAGCCCGAAGGGCGTGAACGGGTACTGCACGGCGACGTTGGACAGCGCCACGACCGCGCACATGGCCAGCACCGCCGGCCAGAGCCGGACCACACCGGACCAGCCGGTCGGCGGAGTGAACATCGGGTTTTGCATCATCGTTAACAGCGGCCGGGCAAGGCCACCTCGGCTCAGGCCGCGGCGAGGGCTGCTTGCAGTTCCTTCTTCACCGCGCGGGCGCGGCGCGACAGGTCCGCGTCCTTGGCCTTGAGCAGGAACTTGTCGATGCCGCCGCGGTGCTCGACCGTGCGTAGCGCCGCCGCCGAGATGCGCAGGCGCACCCGCCGGCCGAGCGCGTCGCTCAACAGCGACACATTGACGAGATTGGGCAGAAAACGGCGGCGGGCCTTGTTGTTGGCGTGGCTGACGGTGTTGCCCGTCAGCACGGCTTTGCCCGTGAGTTCGCAGCGGCGTGCCATGGCGATGTCCTGGTCCTCGATGGATTGCCGGGCCGCGCGGAACTGGACGCAAGGCAGCGCGCGGTCGGCCGGCAATTCGCAGTTTCTTGAATTCGGCGCGCACGAATACTCACCACCCGCCGACGCGTCAAGGCTTGCCGGTCGCGCGGCGGCACGCTTGGCCACCTGAAGGGTACCAAGGCGCTGCGCACATAAGGAGAAATCGGTTCGCTGTTGGTTATGGTTAGCAACTTCATAACCTCCGGCCACTATCTTGTCGCATTGGCGGAGCAGGTTCGCCCGCGCGCGAACAGCGCCCGCGTGGCCACCGCCCAGGAGAGTTGCGTATCGGGTGCGGCCGCGGCAAGGACTGCG
The DNA here is from genome assembly GCA_028279445.1 of Tepidamorphaceae bacterium. Taxonomy (GTDB): domain Bacteria; phylum Pseudomonadota; class Alphaproteobacteria; order Rhizobiales; family Tepidamorphaceae; genus JANQNT01. Next base: position 45,108 of record JANQNT010000002.1, read on the forward strand.
ATGCGTGCACCCGACATGGAGGTTGGCGCCCGATGGCGAGTGTTGTTCCCGCGTTTGACAAGACGGCGCATGTCCGCCCATCCCTGACGTTCACCGCCCTGCGGCGCGCAGCACTGGCCGCTGCCGTGTGCGCCGCCGGCGTGTTCGCGAACCCGTTTGCCGACACCGCCAAGGCCAGCGGCGACAAGGTCTTCACCATCGGCTACACGGTTTCGCTGAATGGTCTGCTGCTTGGCCGCGGCGACTTCGCCGGACGCGTTTCCAAAGGCGCCTACCGCCTCAAAGGCAAGGCCCGGCTGACCGGCATCGCCGGCATGCTGTTCGACTATTCCGCCAGCGGCGAGGTCGACGGGCGGCTCGGCCAGCGCCAGCATCGCCCGCGCAGCTTCGTGTCCAGCGCCAGCGAGGCCAATCAGAAGCAGGTCGTGCGCATGGGCTTTTCGCGCGGCAAGGTGGCCCGCCTGGCGCTCAACCCGCAGGTCAATCCCAGCCGCGACCGCATCAAGGTGCGCGACGCGCACAAGCGCGGCGTCGTCGATCCGATGACGGCGATGATCCTGCCGGCCGGCAAGAACGGCGGCATCGACGCCTCCACCTGCAACCGCACCATCCCCGTGTTCAACGGCCGCGAGCGCTTCGATCTCAGGCTGAACTACAAGGGCGTGCGCACCGTGGGCAGCAGCCGCTCGGCCGGCTACCGCGGTCAGGTGGTCATCTGCCAGGCACTGTACCGGCCGGTCGCCGGCCATCGCCAGGGCCGCAGCGAGGTCAACTACTACGCCAACGCCAAGTCCATGGAAGTGTGGCTGGCGCCTGCCGGCGACACCGGGCTGATGGTGCCCTACCGGATGGTGCTGCCGACCCCGCTCGGCACCGGCGTCATCCAGGCCACCCGCTTCACCACCTCCGACGCCCGCGCCAGCCGGACGTCGGCGGCGCGGTGATCGGCCCGCATAAGAAATCGCGGTGATCCCGTTCGACCGCTATCACGAACCGGCATGGTGAAACGCCCGTTCGCGCGCGTAAGCCGGCACAATCGGGCGGCTGGTCAGACCCAAGTCAAATAGATGTGCACAAGCAGCACCTCGTTGACCCGATCAGCGCCAGATTGATGCTGTTAGCTGCCAGCACCGATTGATTGTTCTAACCCTTTGGAGAAATCCTCGGACAGGCCGACGTAGTATGCGTCAATATGGCTGCAATGTTCGGTTTTCCTCTGATAGCCACAAACAGTGACCATGACTTTGGCATCCTCGAAACTCTCGAGGGCCTTTCTCGCTTCGTCGTTTGTTGGACGAACTCGGATCGCACCAACAATCGCCGTATGGACGAGGTGCGTTGCTCCATCCAGGCAAATAGAGGGAGTGGTTTTTGTAATTCCACCGGGCACACAGATCGGAACTTCCACTGCATTTGTCATAACTTGCCTCCCAAAATAAAAAATACGATGAAAGCGTAGCATCGACCAACCAAACTGTCGAACATATTAGGCAACTGCCAAAGATGTGCATTCTGCTGCAAGACAAGTCATCAGACGCGACGTCCGCCAACTCCAGCAGGCGCAGGTATTCCGGGTGGGCGAATTGGCGTTGACGAGCATGTCCGTTCTTGTGCTCGCTCATCCCCCTCCGGCACAGCGAACATTCCCGCAACACCCGGCGCGTCAGTGATTCGTCCATGCCCTGTTCACGCTGTGCGCCAAAGGTTGACGTCGCCACTCGTTGCGCGGCCTTGAAAGGTAAACACCGGACACCCGCAGCCGGTGATGTTGGCCTGGCCAGAGTCTACATCTGGTGGCGTTCAAGCGAGTCCCACCAGATGTCGCGATGAACGAATCCCGAATACCGCGCGAGTCAGCGATTCGGGCCACATTTGTTCTGGACTCGTTCGACTCCTTAAGCCGGCCGGGACCAGCGCCGCCGGCGTGCCGTCCTGGCACAGTTGTCGGCACCATGGCGCTCGGCGGCCATGCATGGGGCTTGATGGCAGCCGGCAGGTCGCCATGTTAGGGTCGCGATTTCAGGCTCCGGTGCCGCCGTTTCACGGCGCCACCCGGCGGCCATTGGAAGACCGGCCCTGAACGACCAAGCCAAGTGCCCCCCAATTCTCCACCAGTGACGACAGGCTTGCCCGTGGCCGAGCGCGCCCGCGGCGTCACCGCCGTGCTCGGGCCGACCAACACCGGCAAGACCCACTACGCCATCGAACGGCTGGTGGCGCACCCCTCAGGTATCATCGGCCTGCCGCTGCGCCTGCTGGCGCGCGAGGTCTACGCCAAGGTGGTGGAGCGCGTCGGCGAGGACGCGGTGGCGCTGATCACCGGCGAGGAGAAGATCAAGCCGGCCAACCCGCGCTTCTGGGTTGCCACCGTCGAGGCCATGCCGCTCGACCTCGACGTCTCGTTCATGGCCATCGACGAGGTGCAACTTGCCGCCGATCTTGAGCGCGGCCATGTCTTCACTGACCGTATCCTCAACCGGCGTGGCCGCGATGAAACCCTGCTGCTGGGCTCAGACACGATGCGGCCGATCCTGGAGCGGCTGATCCCCGGCATCATGGTGACGACAAGGCCGCGCCTGTCGCAACTGACCTATGCCGGTGCGCGCAAGATCACCCGCCTGCCGCCGCGCAGCGCGGCGGTCGCCTTCTCGGCGGAGGATGTCTACGCCATCGCCGAACTGATCCGCCGCCAGCGCGGCGGCGCGGCGGTGGTGCTCGGAGCGCTCAGCCCTCGCACCCGCAATGCCCAGGTCGGTCTGTATCAGGCGGGCGATGTCGACTTCCTCGTCGCCACCGACGCCATCGGCATGGGTCTCAACCTCGATGTCGACCACGTCTCCTTCGCCGGTGTGCGCAAGTTCGACGGCTTCCAGTTCCGCCATCTGAACCTCGCCGAGATGGGCCAGATCGCCGGGCGCGCCGGGCGCTACAAGCGCGACGGCACGTTTGGCGTCACCGGCCGCGTCAACGAACTGGAGTCGGAGGCCGCCGCGCGCATCGAGGCGCAGGACTTCCCACCGGTCCAGGTCCTGCAATGGCGCAGCAGCAGCATCGATACGTCATCGCTTGAAGCCTTGCAGGCGAGCCTCGCCGCCATGCCCGGCGAGGACGGCCTGACCAGGGCGCCGGCCGGCGAGGACATACAGACGCTGGAAATGGCCGCGCGCGAGCCGGAGGTCCGCGACATGGCCTGCGACCGCTCTGGCGTCGCCCGGCTCTGGGACCTCGCCCAGCTTCCCGACTACCGCAAGATCGCCCCGGCCCATCACGCCGACATGATCCTGACGCTCTATCGCTTCATGATGCGCGAGGGCTGCATTCCCGAGGACTGGATCGCGGCCCAGATCAGGACCTGCGAGCGCACCGACGGAGACATCGATACGCTGGCGGCGCGTATCGCCCACATTCGCACATGGACCTATGTTGCAAATCGGCCCGATTGGCTAGAAAACCCCGTTTCGTGGCAGGGTGCCACGCGCGAAACCGAGGATCGCCTGTCGGATGCGCTGCACGAACGCCTGACGCAGCGCTTCGTCGACCGGCGCACCAGCGTCCTGACGCGACGACTGAGGGAGAAGACCGTGCTTGACGCGGAGATCGATCCGGACGGCCAAGTGACCGTCGAGGGGCAGCACATCGGGCGTCTCGACGGCTTCCGCTTCACCCCGGACGATGCCGCCGACGCCAGCCAGACGAAGGCGCTGAGAGCCGCCGCCGACCGGGCGCTGGCCGGCGAGATCGAACGCCGCGCCGCGGCACTGACCGAAAGCCCGGCCGACAATTTCGCCTTTCAGCCCGATCTCTCGCTGAGCTGGAAAGGCGCCATCGTGGCCCGGCTGATCGCCGGCGACGACCTGCTCAAGCCACGCATCGGTCTTATCGCCGACGAACAGTTGACCGGTGCGACGCGCGACAAGGTGCAGGAGCGCCTTGAACGTTACGTCGCGATGATGGTGACGACAACGCTGCAGCCGCTGTTCGACATGCAGCAGGGCGCCGAACTTCCCGCATCGGTGCGCGGCCTCGCCTTCCGCCTGGTGGAGAACCTCGGCATCCTGGAGCGCGCGCCCATTGCCGATGAGATCAAGGCGCTGGAGCAGGACGATCGCGCCCGGCTGCGCAAGCACGGCGTGCGCTTCGGCGCCTTTCACATCTTCGTGCCCGCGCTGCTGAAACCAGGCCCACGCAAGCTCGCCGCCCAGTTGTGGGCGTTGCATGACGGCGGCGCGGCGGGCGTCGGCCCGCAGGAGATCGAGGAACGGCTGGTGCCGGAGCTGGTGGCCAGCGGGCGCACCTCCGTTCCCCGCGAGGCCGCCTTGCCGGACGTCGTCTATGCGTTGCTCGGCTTCAAGCCCGTAGGCAAGCGCGTGGTGCGCATCGATATTCTGGAGCGCCTCGGCGATACCATTCGCGATGCCATGTCGTGGCGTCCGCTCAGCGGCTCACCGCAGCCCGAAGGCTTCGTCGATGGCGGCACCTTCCGGGTCGCGCCGAACATGACGTCGCTGCTGGGCTGCGGCCATGAGGACATGGCGGAAGTGCTCGCAGCGCTCGGCTTCCGCAAGGACCGCCGCGCACCGCCCGAACCTCAGACGAACGAAGAGGCCGGCAAGCCGGAAACGGCCGAGACCGCTTCAGAGGCTGGCCCCATCGATGCGGCGCCGGAGGGTGCGCCCGCAGAAACGGTTGCGACGCAGAGCGGCACAACACCGGCCCAGAGCGGCGACAGCAAAGCGGATGCCGAGACGCCCGCTGCCGGTGAAGAAGACAACGTCAGCGCCGCGCAAGCCGATGAAGCAGGCGCATCCGCCGATGCGGCAGGCGACGACGCCGGCGATGGGCTGATCGAGGTATGGCGGCCGGGGCGGCGCGACGGCGGACGCCGCGAGCGTCCCCGTCATGGCGCGCCGCGCGGGCGCAAGGCGAAGTCGAGCAACGGTTCGAAGACCGCCGGCGCCCCCGCCAAACAGGGCAAGACCGGGCCCCGCAAGGGCGCCGACAAGGCATCGCAGCGCAAGCGCCAGCCGGACCCGGATTCGCCATTCGCGAAGCTGGCCGACCTGAAGCGCGAACTCGAGGGCGGGTCATAGCGCAGCCCGCGGCGAAGAACCGGCTGGACGCGGCACCTGAGCGCCAGCGGCTTGATCTGTGGTTGTGGCACGCCCGGATAACCCGCACCCGCAGCCACGCCGCAGCGCTTGTGCGTAGCGGCAACATCAGGATCAACCGCGCCAAGACCGCGCGCGCCGGTTCGCCGGTGCGCCCTGGCGATGTCCTCACGGTCGCCGCCGCCAGCCGGGTGCGCGTGCTGCGCGTGACCGCGCTGGCGAAACGCCGCGGATCGCCGGCCGACGCCACAACCCTGTTTGAGGAACTCATCACCGGCCGGCATGGCAGCAATGCGACGCCGTAACTGTGGCGATCGGTCTATTGCCGTCACCGCCACGCTCCGCTAATTCCCCACATCGCGCCAGTCCGTCGCGTCCGGGCGGCCGAACGAGGACCAACCATGACCTATCTGGTCACCGACAATTGTATCAAGTGCAAGTACACCGACTGCGTGGAAGTCTGCCCGGTCGACTGCTTCTATGAAGGCGAGAACATGCTCGTCATCCATCCCGACGAGTGCATAGACTGCGGCGTATGCGAACCCGAATGCCCGGCCGAGGCAATCGTTCCCGACACCGAGCCCGGCCTGGAGAAATGGTACGCGCTCAACGCCGAATACGCTGTCAAATGGCCCAATATCACCGAGAAGAAGGACCAGTTGCCGGACGCGGAGGATTACGACGGCAAGGACAACAAGTTCGAGCAGTTCTTCTCGCCCAATCCCGGCGAGGGCGACTGATCCGTTGCCGGAATCGGCGAGCACGTTAACGTTTCGGGCATATGGCGGCGCGGTTTGTTCCAATTCACATATTTTTGTGTTATAATAAGCAATTCGACCGCACCGCACTTCGGCGGAGTCTTGAGGTTTTCCGCGATTTCGATCGCTTTCTGACCGCGCCCGTTAACTTTTCGAACCACCGTTCAGGTTCGAAGGGATGGCTTTTGCGGTTTTTGTCCAGGCGATACGCCGGCAGCAGAAGGCCATCGTTGCAGGATTCTGCCGAACGACCGTGCGCACCATAGGCGCCGCGCGCAAATCGACAATGCCGCCCGATCCACCGCACCCGCGGGGACAGTGGCTTTTTGCGCGCAACGCAAGAACGGGAAGCGTTGGAGACTAAATGAGCACCAAGTCAAACAAGAAGCCCCAGTCGCGTGTCGGCTTCAAGACGAACGAGTACATTGTCTATCCGGCCCACGGCGTGGGACGCATCGTGGCGATCGAGGAGCAGGAGATCGCCGGCGCGAAGCTTGAACTTTTCGTCATCAATTTCGAAAAGGACAAGATGACGCTGCGCGTTCCCACCTCCAAGGTCACCAATGTCGGCATGCGCAAGCTGTCCGAGGGCGACATCGTCGGCAAGGCGCTGCAGACCCTGACCGGGCGCGCGCGCATCAAGCGCACCATGTGGAGCCGCAGGGCGCAGGAATACGAAGCCAAGATCAACTCCGGCGACCTTGGCGCCATCGCCGAGGTGGTGCGCGATCTGTATCGCTCCGAGTCGCAGCCCGAGCAGTCCTATTCGGAGCGCCAGCTCTATGAGTCGGCGCTCGACCGGATGGCCCGCGAAGTCGCCGCCGTGCGCGGATCGACGGAGACCGAGGCGATCCAGGAGATCGAGAAGATGCTCGCCAAGAGCCCCCGGCGCGGTGCGCGCGGCGAGGCCGAGACGGACGAGAACGGTCAGGAAGAAGCTGCCTGATCGAAAATGCGTCGCTGAAGACGCCAAACCCATTCAAGCCCGGCCGTTCGCGGCCGGGCTTTTTTGTTTGGGCAAAAATAAATCTTATTTGCACGCCTAGGGGAAATACGTATACTGGAACCGTTCCAGACCCAGCACGCTATCGACAGCCCACCGCCAGAACACGACGCCAAGACCTCGTCCCAGAACCCGGAGTTCCCCACACGACACCGGGCGTACGCGGCAAGTCCGGAACAGGACAACGAGAACGGCGCCGGCGCTGTAATCCACAGTTCGGCCGGCTGCGTAAAGACGTTGAGCAGGAAACCCGAGGGCGCCCCAAAGATGACTGGATCAACCAATCACAATCGCAGTTTCGTTCGCGCCGCCATGAAGGCGCCGTATCTGGAACGCGACGAGGAACGCGCCCTTGCCGAGCGGTGGGCACACGAAAACGACGCAGATGCGCTGCACCGCCTGGTCGCCGCCCATATGCGTCTGGTCATCGCCATCGCCGCCAAGTTCCGCCACTTCGGCCTGCCGATGGGCGACATGATCCAGGAGGGCCACGTCGGCCTGCTGGAGGCCGCCCAGCGCTTCGAACCGGCACGCGAGGTGCGCTTTTCCACCTACGCCACGTGGTGGATCCGTGCCTCCATCCAGGACTACATCCTGCGCAACTGGTCGATCGTTCGCGGCGGAACCAGCTCCACGCAGAAGGCCCTGTTCTTCAACCTGCGCCGGCTGCGCGCCAAGCTCTCCGGCGGCGTCGACCGTCGTCCGGACAACGAGGTACACGCGGAGATCGCGGCCGCCGTCGGCGTGTCGAAGGATGACGTGGCACTGATGGATTCGCGCATTTCCGGCCTCGACACCTCGCTGAACGCCCCTGTCGTGGAGAGCGACAGCGGCGGCACCTCCGAGCGCCAGGACTTCCTGGTTTGTGATCGTCCCCTGCCGGACGAGACGGTTGGTGCTGCGATCGACCAGGAGCGGCGCACGCGCTGGATTTCCAACGCGCTGACCGTTCTGTCCGATCGCGAACTGCGCATCGTGCGCGAGCGGCGGCTGTCGGAGGAATCGGTGACGCTGGAGGCGCTCGGCAGCCGCTTGGGCATCTCCAAGGAGCGCGTACGCCAGATCGAGAACCGGGCTTTGGAGAAGCTGCGCGCGGCGTTGCTGCGCGACCTTCCCGACGGCGACCGCGCGATGATCTGAAGCGCGGCAGCGCGTATCGCCAAGGCGCGGCTATTCGCCGATCAGCTTGACCTGCTGCCCGGGCTGCAGCGCTTGGCCGGCGCGGATTCCGTTCAACGTCAGAAAACGCTCCAACTGCATGTCGGGCTGCGCCATGCGGCGGGCCAGCGACACCGAGGTATCGCCAGGCCGCACCTGGTCGACACGGATGCGCAGCGGCCGGATCGACTGCGCCTCCTGCTCGCTGACGAAGCGGAACGTATTGACGGTCTGCATGAATGCAGCCGCATCGTTGCTGCCGGGCTTCTGCGTCGCGTGAATGAACCGGTAGACCATGCGGTCCCGACCGCGGATCAGCGCAATACGGAAAATCCAGCGGTCGGCGCTTGCGACAGCGAACCCCGCATCGCGACCGTTGACACGGCCCTCGCTGACCTCCCTGACCTCACCGCCCCGCACGGCGTTGCGTTCCAGATAGCGCACCAGCGAGGCGCGCCGCGAAATCTCGATGCCATCGAAACGCACGATCGCGCCGTCGGGCGCAAAACCGACCACCGCGTTCGGCGCGTTCTGCAGGCCATAGCCGTCCGGAACGGAAAACGTGATGCCGAGTCGCGGATGCAGGAACGTGCGTCCACGCACGAAGCCCTCGCGCGGATCGTCGCCGTAAAGCACACCATCGATCGCCGCCAGATGCGCCGCCGCATCACGCCGGCCGCCGTCCGCCGGCGTCAGCGCGCGCGCATCCTGCTCGGCCGCCGAGATACGCTCCGGCGTGGTCGGATGCGTCGCGGTCAGGTCGACCCGGTTGGGATCGTGGATGCGGTTGAGGCGACGCGAATGCAGTTGGGTCTGCCGGGACAGAGACCTCAGGAAAGACACCGCCGCGCGTGGATCGTAGCCGGTCTTGGCCATCAGCCGGATGCCGATCGCGTCGGCTTCGAGCTCCTGCTGGCGCGAGAACTTGGCCAACTGGTTGCGGGCAAAGCTGAGCGCTTCGGCGCTGGCGCCGGGGCCGCGCATGATGTCGGCCGTCACGCGGCCGATGGACGCAGCAGAGGTGACCTGCTGCTCGCGCTGCAGCGCGTGACGCGAATCGATATGGGCGATCTCGTGCGCGATGACGGCGGCCAGCTCGGCCTCGTTGTTGGCCAGCGCCAACAGCCCGCGGGTGACATAGATGAACCCGCCGGGCAGCGAGAAGGCATTGATCGACGGCGAGTTCAGCACCGTGACGCGATAGCCGTCGCGGCCTGATGCCGCGTTTTCCGCCAGCCGCGTGGTGACCCGATTGACGTAGCGCGAAATCTGCGCCGGTTCGTAAGCGCCGCCGAAAGCGGCCAGAACCTTGGGATTCTCGCGCGCACCGATGCGCTGCTCCTGGGCCTCCGACATCTCGCCGGCCAGAAAGCCCGGATTGTTGGGATCAAGCGATGCGCATGCCGCAACCAGTACCACGGCCAGCACACAGCCGGTGGCGCCCGCCAGCCGCGTTCGCCATGTCGACGCATTGCGCTGCATCCGTTTGCTGCCGCCCTGCCTTGCCGTCAACTCTTTCACCTGTAACGCTTGCCTGGTCCCGGCCCGTTGTCGCGGTGACCGAACCACGCACCTTGGAGCCACGCACCGTAGAGCAAGAGGGTATACAGTTTCATAGCACTGCCGTCTGCGGGAATTTGCGCCCCTTCGGACGTGCGCAAGGACGGCATTCAGCCGGCAAATTGCCGCGTCCGCCTCGTCAATAGCTGCGCAGCATGCCGATCAACATGGCGAAAGCGCGGCGCGGCGCGCGCAATGCCCCTTAGCGTTTGCTGCAAAATTGCCGTATTGAAAGCGAATCTGCGCGCCGCGCCGCCGGAACCCGTTGATGATGCCACTGGCCAAAACCATGCTCCTGCGCACCTTGCTGGTGCTGTCGTTCGCGCTTGTCCTTGCCGGCGGCGCCGAGGCGCAGCAGGACGAGCAGCCCGCCGCCCAGCAACCGCCGGCCGAGTCCCAGGCAGCTCCGGCAGAACCCGCACCGCCTCAGCCTGCCGCGACGCCGACGGAGCAGCCGCCGGTCTCGCCATCCGACGAGTTGCGCCTCGAGGCGGCCAACATCGACGAGCAACGCTCCAAGATCGCCGCCTGGAAGGCGACGCTGGATCGTATCGAGGTGGGTCTGCTTCGCCAGTTGGACGACGACGAACTCTCGGAATTCAGAAGGCTCGTCGAACCGATCCAGACCGAACTTCCCGGTGTCATCTCGTCACTGCAGGTGCGCGCCCAGTCCATCACGGAGCGCATCGCCCAACTGGGCGAGCCACCGGCGGCGGACGGACCGCCCGAGCCGGAACCCGTGGCGAGAGCCCGCGACATGCTCACCGGCGCGCGCAGCGATGTGGGCGGCGTGCTGTCCCAGGCGCGCGTCATGCAGGTCCAGATCGAGCAACTGTCCGGGTTCATCGCCGAGCGCCGCCGGGACCGCTTCGCCGCGCGCCTGGCCGAGCGCAACCGCCCGCCCTTCGATCCTTCGCTTTGGGCCGACGCGCTGCCCGGCATTCCGTCGGCCCTGAGCCGTCTCAACCTGCTGCTGCGCGAGGGCACCAGCGCAACCATCTCCAACCTGACGCCGGACGATGACCAGTCGGCCGCCCAGATATTGTGGAGGGCCGGCATCGTCGCGATGGCGATGATCATCGCGTTGGGCCTGATCATCGTCGGCCGGCGGCGGATGCGCGAGCTCTATCACCGCGCGGAGCGCCACGCCGGCGTCAGCCGGATGGAGAAGTACGCCGGCGCCGCCTGGATGGTCGTCGTCGACGGCATCATTCCCTTCGCCGCGCTGCTGCTCGTCACTGGCGCGCTCAACTGGTCGGACTTCCTGCCCGACCGGCTGCAGCGCCTGGTCGGCGGGGCGATGATCTCCATCGGCCTGTATCTGTTCCTGCGCTCGCTGGTGATCGCCATTCTGGCGCCGCGCGCACCCGACTGGCGGATGACCGCGATCGAACCGCCCGAGGGGCGCCGGCTTGCGCGCATCCTGTTGATCATCAGTGCGTTGACCGCGCTCGACGTGTTCCTCAACACCGCCTTCGATCTGGTCGCCGCGACACTGTCACTGGAGATCATGTTCAGTGGCACCCATGCCCTGCTGGTCGCCTGTCTGGGCGCCTATGCCCTGCGCATTCTCGGCAACGCGCTGCCGCTGGCGCCGACAGTCAGCGACACCGCGGAGCCCGGCCCTCCCGCGCCCGAAGACGTCCCGTCGCGCTGGCGCATATGGATGCGGTCGGTGCTCTGGATTGCGGTACTGCTGATCTTTGCCGCGGCGATCTCCGGCTATATCGCGCTGGCCGCCTACGGCGCCACGCAGGTGGTCCTGGCAAGCGCGGTGGTGGCTTTCCTCGCCGTGCTCATCGCCTTCACCGAGGCCATCTCCTCGACCCTGGTCTCGACCCATGACGGCCCCGCCTCGGCGATCGGTGCCGGCCTCGGACTGCAACGCGGTACCGTGGACCAGCTCATCGTCGTGCTCAGCGGCATCTTTCGCGTCTTCCTGATCATCCTCGGTGTCATCCTCGTCCTGCTGCCATGGGGGTTCGACACCGGACAGTGGACAAGCTGGATTCGCGCCGCCTTCTTCGGCTTCCAGGTCGGCGAGATCACCATCTCGCTGTCGAGCGTGCTTTCGGCAATCCTGATCTTCATCATCGGGCTCGCCGCCACCCGCGCTGTGCAGCGTTGGCTCAACACCAAATACCTCCCGCGCACCAAGCTCGATGTCGGCCTGAAGACCTCCGTGGCAACGGCGATCGGCTATGCCGGCATCGTCGCGGCCGCCGCGGTCGCGGTGTCGTTTGCCGGGTTCGATCTCGCCAGCCTCGCCATTGTCGCCGGCGCGCTGTCACTGGGCATCGGCTTCGGGCTGCAGTCGATCGTCAACAATTTCGTCTCCGGCCTGATCCTGCTGGCCGAGCGACCGGTCAAGGTCGGCGACTGGATCGATGTCGCCGGCGAGCAGGGCTATGTGCGCAACATCAAGGTGCGCGCCACCGAAATCCAGACATTCGACAGGGCGAGCGTCATCGTGCCCAACTCGGATCTGATCTCCGGCGTCGTCAAGAACATGATGCACTCCGACCGGATCGGGCGCATCCGCATACCCGTCGGCGTCTCCTACGACACCGATCCCGAGCAGGTGCGCCAGATCCTGCTCGACATCGCCGCCGAGCATGACGGCATCCTGTCGATCCCCGAGCCCCGCGTGTACTTCCTGGCATTTGGCGACAGCTCGCTCGACTTCTCGCTCTATGCCTTCCTCTCGGAAGTCGACAACTCCCTGTCGGTGTCCAGCGATCTGCGCTATCAGATTTTCGCCCGGTTCCGCGAAGCCGGCATCGAGATTCCGTTCCCGCAGCGCGACCTCAATGTCCGCGGCACGGTGAACGTTTCCCAGAACACGGACTGAGGATCGCAACGTGGGCATATCGGCAAGTCCGCACACCGCACCGGCCGCGCCCGCCTTCCGCGCCGGTCGCACAGGCCGCACCGGTCGCACCGGCTTTGCCGCGATCGCCTGCGGACTTGCGCTGCTGCTGGCCGCGTGTGCCGGCGGCCCGGACGCCAACCGTCCGGCGTTCTACCGCAACCTTGCCCAGGCCGGCGGGCAGCTCGATGCCCGCAACGCCCGCGACCTGATCAACGGCTACCGCGAATCCCAGGGTGTGGGCGCCGTGTCGCTCGATCCGGCCCTGATGAGCCTGGCGCGCGGCTATGCGGCCTCGCTTGGCAACGATGCCCGCTTCAGCCGCGATGTGCGCCCCGACGGCAAGCTCAGAGCACGCCTCATCAGCGCCGGTTATGACGCCGCCGCGGTGCAGGAATCGGTGACCGCCGGCTATCACACCTTTGCCGAGGCGTTTTCCGGCTGGCGCGACAGCGCGCCCCACCGCCGCACCATGCTGATGAAGGATGCCACCGAGATGGGCATCGCCGCGGCCTATGTCCCGAACACCCGTTACAAGGTCTATTGGGTGCTCGTCATGGCGCGGCCGAAATAGGGGCACAAAGCCCGTGCTGCCCACGGCGGACACCTATCAGGCCCTGCTGCGTGACTTCGAATGGCGCATCCCGCAGCGCTTCAACATCGGCGTGGCGGTGACCGATGCATGGGCGGCGCGGGAGCCCGACCGCACGGCGATCATCGACCGCCGGCCCGGTGGCGACATCGAGACCGTGTCCTATGGGGAACTGGCGACCGCCTCCACCCGGCTGGCGGCGGCCCTCGCCGCGCGCGGCATTCGTCGCGGCGACCGTGTCGCGCTGCTGCTGCCGCAGTGCCGCGAGACCGCCATCGCCCATGCCGCGGTCTACAAGCTCGGCGCCATCGCCGTCCCGCTGGCGCTGCTGTTCGGCCCTGACGCGCTGGCCTACCGGCTTGAGGATTCCGCCGCCCGGGGGCTGATCACCTGCGCGCCGGGGCTTGAGCGGCTTGCCCGCATGGACCGTCGACCCGCGGACATCGAGCTGATCGTCTCGATCGACGGACGTGCCGGCGACGTAGCCGATTTCCGGCAGATGATCGCAGATGCACCGGACAGTTTTGCCGCCGCCGACACCGGCCCCGACGACCCGGCGATGATGATCTACACCTCCGGCACCACCGGCCCGCCGAAAGGCGCCCTGCATGGCCACCGGGTGCTGCTCGGCCATATCCCCGGCGTACAGATGCCGCACGAGTTCCTGCCGCAGCCAGGCGACATCCTGTGGACCCCGGCCGATTGGGCCTGGGCGGGCGGGCTGCTCAACGTGCTGCTGCCGGGTCTCCTGCTCGGCGTGCCGGTGGTTGCCAGCCGCACCGCCAAGTTCGAGCCGGACGCGGCTTTCGCACTGATCGAACAGGTCGGCATCCGCAACGCGTTCATACCGCCGACGGCGCTCCGGATGATGCGCACGGTCGCCGATCCCGGCCGGCGGTTCAGCCTCGACTTGCGCACCATCGGTTCCGGCGGCGAGGCGCTTGGCCGCGAGACCTACGACTGGGCGCGCGCCGAGCTTGGTCTCACCATCAACGAGTTCTACGGCCAGACCGAGTGCAACCTGGTGCTGTCCTCCTGCGCGGCGATCGGCATCACCCGGCCGGGCGCCATCGGCGTACCCGTGCCCGGTCACGAGGTGGCGGTCATCGATCCGCAGGGCGCGCGGCTGCCGCCCGGCGAAACCGGCCAGATCGCCGTGCGCCGTCCCGATCCGGTGATGTTCCTCGAATACTGGGGCAATCCGGACGCGACGAGGGCGAAGTTCGTCGGCGACTGGATGACGACCGGCGACGAGGGCCAGGCCGACGACGATGGTTATCTGCATTTCGTCGGCCGCGACGACGATGTCATCACCTCGGCGGGTTACCGCATCGGCCCCGGCGAGGTGGAGGACTGCCTGATCGCCCATCCGACGGTGGCGCTCGCAGCCGTGGTCGGCAAGCCCGACCCGGTCCGCACCGAGATCGTCAAGGCATTCATCGTGCTCAAGGACGGCCATGCCCCCACGGACGAACTGGCCGCCGACATCCAGGCCTTCGTGCGCGAACGCCTGGCCGCGCATGAATATCCCCGCGAGATCGCCTTTCGCGATGCCCTGCCGCTGACCACCACCGGCAAGGTGATCCGCCGCCTGCTGCGCGAGGAGGCGTGAAAGCGCAGCGAACTGGCGTGAGCGAAATAGAGCTACCGCGCGAGAATGGCTCGGACGCTGCCACGCAGCCGCTCCAGTAGGTTGGCGATGCGAAACGCCGGGCCCGCCGTACCACCGGACGACACCACGACATCGCCCATCGCCATATGCTCGCGCAGCGCAAAACCGGCAAGCGGATGATCCGGCGTGGCGCAGGAATCGACGAACAGGCCCGGCCGTTCGTCCATCAGCAGCCGCACCGTTTCCAGGAACGCGTGCTTGCCCGGTGACGCACGCGCATGGGCTTCGTCATAGGCGATCTTCCAGATCCACGCCGTGTCCCGCATGACGAAGCCGATGACACCGGCCACCGGCTTGTCGCCGGCAGTCATGATCAGGATGCGGGTGTGACCGTTGGCACCGAGCCCGGTGACGATCTCGCGCGACATCCGCGCGCTGGGCTCGCTGCTTGCCAGGGCAGTCCCCATGGCGCCTTTCCAGCCGCTTGCTTCCAGCGACAGGAACGTGTCCAGCGCAGGGCCCAGTTCACCGGGCTCGCGTGCGACGGCAAACGCGATTTCGCCCGCCTCACGCGCCAAACCACGCTGCTGCTGCCCCAGCCGGCGCCGCCGCTTGCCGGAAATGGCGGTGGCGAGATAGGCGTCTCCGCCAAGCTCACTGTTGGCGACGGCGCGCTGATGGCCGGCATGCACATAGAGCGGCTTGCGCACCGACAACAACGCCGCGGCAAAGGCGGTATCGAGCGACAGCAGCGGCAGCATGACGATGCCCGGCAGTGTCGGATCGCGGGTCACCGCATCGAACAGCGCGATCGTCGCAGCTTCGGCGCAACGCGTATCGACCAGCGGCAGGCAGGCGGGCGCGTAAGGATGCGTCCAGACCTCGACAACCGGAAACCAGATACCCCAGCGATGCCGGCGGCGGAACGCCATCAGCCCGACCAGCTCCCGCGCGTCCCCCTCGCCGCGCCAGGCCAGCATGACCTGCAGGCTGTCCGCGACGCCCAGCGCCTCGGCGGCCGGCAATGCAAAACCGGGGTCGTTGAAAACGTTCCCGTCAGCCGCATTCAGCGACAGCCGCCGCCAGGCCTCGCGGTGACGTTCGAGCGTCGGCCAATCGACCCGCTCGGTGCGGATCTCTCTTTGCGCGCTGGCCGCTGCCTGCATCTCCGTCGTCAGCGTCTTCGCTTCCATTCGCCAACCTAAGGTGAGCGCAACGGCCATCGCAAATGGAAACGAATTGTTAACGCATCTCGGTAACCTTAACACACGCAATACGTGTATCTTTATGCGATATACAATCTCATATTTTCGCTTTGGATACCCGTGCGCAGCCTTTCCAACGTCCAAGCCAATCCGCTCCGGGACCATAAGCAATGCGCCTCACCAGTCTCTCCAATCTGCCGATTTCGGCCAAACTGCCCGCAATCGTCATCGGCTCGGCGGCGATCCTCGCCATCGCCATCGGCCTTCCCGCCTACTTCTCATCGTTGGCGGAACTCAAGAACCAGTCGCAACAGCGCATGCAATCGGTGCTCGACGCGCGCCACGCGGCGCTGACCGACTACCTCGGCGCCATCGAGGAGGACTTGCGCATCGCGGCGAGCAATCCGCGCACGGCTGCCGCGGTCAGGAGTTTCACCGCCTCGTTCCGCTCCACCGAGAATGCCCAGGCCGAACTGCAGCGGCTGTACATCGAGGAGAATCCGCATCCGCTCGGCGAGAAGCACAAGCTCGACTATGCCGATGACGGCTCCCTTTATGCCCAGCACCACCGACGTTTCCATGGCGCCTTCCGCACGCTCCTGGAAACACGTGGCTATTACGACATCTTCCTGTTCGATCTGTCCGGCAACCTGATCTACTCGGTGTTCAAGGAAGCCGACTTCGCCACCAATCTGGTCGATGGCGAATGGGCCGATACCGATCTCGGCAACGTCTTCCGCGAGGCACGCGCGGCAGCCGATCCGGACTTCATCACCTTCAAGGACTTCCGGCCCTACGCGCCGAGCGCCGATGCACCGGCGAGCTTTATCGCCATGTCGGTCTTCGACGAGGACGCGCGCAAGGTCGGCGTAATTGCCTTCCAGATGCCGATCGACCGCATCAACGCCGTGATGAGCACCGTCAGCGGGCTCGGTAAGACCGGCGAAGCGGTGATCGTGGGTACCGACAAGCTGATGCGCAACGATTCGCGTTTCAGCGAAGCGAACGACATCCTGGCGACCACCATCGACAATCCGATCGTCAACACCGCACTCGCCGGTGAACATGCCGCCGGCATGATGACCGACTACCGCGGAGCGGAGATGCTGGCGAGCGCGCGGGGCTTTTCCTATCGCGGTGCGGACTGGGCCATCATCTCGATGAAGACGGCCAGCGAGACCAACGCGCCCGTCATCGCCATGCGCAACCAGATGCTGTTGATCGCATTTGTCAGCCTGGTGCTTGTCGCGGCAGCCGGTTTCTTCTTCTCCCGCTCCATCACCCATCCCATGGCCGACGTGACCGAGAAGCTCCGGCTGCTCGCCAGCGGCAACACCAATGTGGAGCTCAGCGGGGCGGAGCGCGGTGACGAGATCGGCGCCATCACCAAGGCTGCGGAAGTGTTCCGCGAGAATGCGCTGGAGCGCGAACGCCTCGAGGCGGCCTCTGCTCAGGATACCGAGCGCGAGCGCGATCGCCAGAAGGCCATCGAGCGGCTGATCGAAAGCTTCCGTGCCGAAGTCGCCGCCGTGATGGAGCAGGTCGCCGCCGCGACCACGGAGATGGAATCGACGGCAGGGGCGCTGTCCTCTATCGCCGACACCACCAACGAGCGCGCCGCCGGCGCCGCGACAGCCTCCGAGGAGGCCTCCGGCAACGTTCAGACCGTGGCCGCGGCATCGGAGCAACTCGCCGCCTCCATCAGCGAGATAGATCGCCAGGTCAGCCAGACCAACGACGTCGTCAAGCGCGCCAGCGACCGAGCGACCACCACCAACGAGCAGGTCTCCTCGCTGGCCGACGCCGCGCAGCGGATCGGCAATGTCGTGGGCCTGATCCAGGACATCGCCGAGCAGACCAACCTGCTGGCGCTCAACGCCACCATCGAGGCGGCGCGCGCCGGCGAAATGGGCAAGGGCTTCGCGGTTGTCGCCTCGGAGGTGAAATCGCTGGCCAACCAGACTGCCAAGGCGACCGAGGAAATTTCACAACAGATCTCAGGCATCCAGGACTCTACCGGATCGGCCGTGGAGTCGATCGGCCAGATCGCCCAGATCATGGGCGAAGTCGACGAGTTCACCGCCTCCATCGCCGCCGCGGTCCGCGAACAGGGCGCGGCGACCAACGAGATCAGCCGCAACGTTCAGGAAGCCGCATCGGGCACCCAGAAGGTCGCCGAGAACGTGACCGGCGTGACTCACACGGCCAGCGAGACCAGCCAGTCGGCCAACCAGGTCACCGAGGCGACCGGCGAGCTTGCCAGACTGGCGAACCGCCTGAAGGGATCGGTGGACACCTTCCTCAACGAGGTTGCCGCCGCCTGATCGTAAGCGACCCATGCAACGAACACAGCAACGCCCGGCCTGTTGGTCGGGCGTTTTGCTTGGTGCTGCGTTTTCCGCGCAGACGATCAACCGGAAAAGCCGCCGGTCTCCATGTAGGCGATCTCGGCGGGCGTCGACTCGCGGCCAAGAATGCGGTTGCGATGGGGAAACCGGCCGAAACGGCGGATCGGGTCCATGTGGATGAGGGCGTAGCGGTAGCCCTCCTTGTCGCCCAACGCACGGCACAGATCGATGCAGCGCTCCTGGTGGGAGAGGTCTTCGGCATGCATGAAGGGCATGTAGACGAAGCGCCGCTCGATGAGCGGGAAGGCACGGTCGAAGCCATTGTCGATGGCCTGCTCGGCGATGGCGAGCGCCTGGGCGTCGGTGGCGAACATGCGCGGTGTATCGCGGAAGATGTTGCGCGACATCTGGTCAAGCAACAGGATCAGCGCGAGCGCTCCGTGCGGGGTCTCGCACCAGGCATCGAGCGTGCCGGCCGCGGCCGCCTCGAGACTGTCCTGAAAACCTTCGCGACAGGCGGTGTCGAACCTGGGGTCGGAAGAAAACCACTTTTCCGACCCGGCCCGCCACCAGAAGTCGAGCACGTCCAGCGCGTCAGTCGCCATCAAAGCCCCCGGGGATCAGCGGTCAAAGCCGGTAGTCGCCGACATCGATCTTCTTGAACATGCTGGTATCGATGCGCTCGAAGCCGTTGGTTTCCGGATTGGCGAAGTAGACCGGATCCTCGCTGCGGCGCGGATCGAAGCCCTCCTCGCGCAGGTCCACCTTACGGACCTTGAAGGTTCCCGTCACGTCGAGCGCCTTCTGCAGCCGCAGGAAGATGGGCCTGGCGTAGATCGGTAGTTGCTCGGCGATATGCCCGTGCAGCGCATCGATATCGAGTTCCTCATCACAGGTGATCGCCGCCATCCCGGCACGACCATTGTGGTGGGCCACCTCGACGCCATAGACATTGACCTCGCGCACGCCGGGGAACACCGAAACCACCTCCTCCACCTCGGAGGTGGAAACGTTCTCGCCCTTCCAGCGGAAGGTGTCGCCGATACGGTCGATGAAATAGAAATACCCCAGCGCATCCTTGCGCATCAGGTCGCCGGTGCGAAACCAGGCGTCGCCGGGTTCGAACACATCGCGCAGGATCTTCTTTTCGGTCTCTGCCTCGTTGGCATAGCCATCGAAGCGCTGCGCGGGCTTTGAGGGATCGTTGAGGATGCGCCCGATCGCCTCCCCGACCTCGTCGACATCGCATTCGATGCAATGCCCTTCGACGTCGCGCACCGGACGCTCCTCGGCGATATCGAACCTGACGATCTTCGTCGGGAAACGGTGCGACAGCCACTTCGGGATACGCCCCACCGATCCGGGCTTTCCGTCCATGTTGAACAGCGTCACGTTGCCTTCGGTGGCCGCGTACCACTCGATGATCTTCGGAATCCGGAAGCGGGTCTTGAAGTCCGTCCAGATGTCCGGCCGCAGGCCGTTGCCGTTGCAGAAACGCAGGTTGTGGCGGGTCTCGTTGTCGCTGGTCGGCGCGTTGAGCAAGTAGCGGCACAACTCGCCGATATACTGAAACGCGGTGCATTCCTCAGCCACCAGATCGTCCCAGAAACGGCTCGCCGAGAACCGTTCCCGCACCACCGCCGAGCCCCCCACCGTCAGCGCGATGCCGATCGCCAACACGCCACCGGCGGTGTGATACATCGGCTGGGCGACGTAGATGCGATCCTCCGGCTGCGCGTCACACACCGCCGAGAAACCGTTCATGATCGCCAGCACGCGATAGTGGTTGAGCACCGCCGCCTTGGGCAGGCCCGTGGTGCCGCTGGTGTAGATGTAGAGCGCGGGATCGTCAGTCGTCAGGTCGGGCTTGTGCTTGTCGGCCAGCCCTTCCTTGGGCATCGCGTCCACCGCCGGAAACAGCGGCTGGCCGCCATCGCCTTCGCCGGCCAGCCAGAGCTTCGGCTTGACCGGCACATGATCCATCGCGCGGCCATGCGCATCGAGATAGCGCGGATCGAAGATCGTGTGGCGGCTGGGCACGATCGCCATGCAATGGCCAAGCGAATGACCGGTCAGGTTGGTGTTGAGCAGCGCGACGCGCCCGCCCATGCGGGTGACGCCGAGCCAGATCGCCATGTACTCGGCGCTGTTGGGCATCATCAGCGAAACGGTATCGCCCTGGCGCAGGCCGATATCGTAGGCCCAGTGGGCGTACTGATTGGCGCGCGCATTGAGCCCGGCGAAGCTGTAGCGCCTGTCCTCCCCGATCAGCGCCACCCGGTCGGCAAACCGCATGGCCAGGTCTTCGAGCTCATCGGGCAGCGTATGCTCGCGGTTCTTGGCGATTGCCGTGACGCGCTTGAGCGTCCGCAATGCGCCGCGCAGGTAGGTGACCTCGCTTGCGACGCGATCGAGAATCCCCATGTGTCCCCTCCGATCGCGCGCGCCCACAGGCGCCTCTTACCGGACGTGTATCTTACATGAGCACGCGCTGTGCCTGCCTAAGTCGCAGACGTCGATTGTTCTTGGTCTTTGCTCTAGATGGAGAAAATCGCCTGTCGGATCAAGCCTTGGCCCATCCTGCGGCTTGCGCGCCGGGACAAGATGCCTTAACCGACAGCGCGCCGTGCCAACCCGCATGCTCAACGGGGCCGAGCCGATGCCGCATCATCTCGACGTGACCGGGCTGATCTGTCCGCTGCCTGTGCTCAAGGCCCGCAAGGCGATCTCCGGCATCGACGTCGGCGAGACGATGACGGTGGTCGCGACCGATCCGGCATCGGTCATCGACTTCCCGCACTTTTGTCAGGAAGCCGGGCACGAACTGGTCTCGCAGCGCGAGGACGGTGAGCGCTTCGTTTTCGAGATCAGACGCGGCCCGCCGCGCTAGCGCGCCGGACGGGCACGCGGCATCGGCACGCCGCCCTCGGTAACGCCGGCCGGCGGCGCGCCGGCGCCAGCCACCATGGGCTGCTCGTTGACCGACGCGATGATCGGGCGTCGGCGCGGCAGCGGGACCGATGTGGGCAAGCTCATCGTGGCGAGCGGATCGGCTTCCAGCCGGCTGTTTGCGCTGACCGGCGTAAAGGCCGCACGCGGTCCCGCGATGATGGCCGCGATGCGCTCACCGCGCGACGAGCGACGGTTCGAATTGACCACGATCGCCGCTGCGCCGCGTCCGCCCACCGGATCGAAATTGCCGGAGGCCTGCTGCTGACGCTGCTGGCGTTGCTCGCGCGCGACGGGCGATGGCACATCGAAGCCGAAAGACGCGATATCCGCGGGGATCGGAACGCGATTGGATCGCGAGCGGCACAGGTGCGGGCGCATGTTGACCGGCGACCGGCCGGACCCGCGAAACGATTCCACATTTGCGCCATTGCCGCGAAAGCCGCGCGCGCCCTCGAACGCATTTTCCAGCGCCATGGCCGCCGTCAGGGCCCGCCTGGTGCCGTTGCGCGCGCCCAGCACCACAGCGATCAGGTGCCGGTTGCCGCGTTTGGCCGAGGCGACTAGGTTGTAGCCGCCGGCGCAGATGTAACCGGTTTTCATGCCGGTTGCGCCCGGATAGCGGCCGATCAGCCGGTTGTGCGAGCGCAGCGTCTTGCGGCCGACCTTGATGGCCTGGATGGAAAACAGCGACCGGTACTGCGGAAACTCGCGCAAGATGGCGCGCGCCAGCACCGCCATGTCACGCGCCGTGGTGTATTGGCCGGCATCATGCAGCCCGTGCGGATTGGCGAAGCGCGTGCCCGACATGCCGAGCTGCCGGGCGGTCCTGTTCATCTCCGCGACGAACGCCCCTTCGCTGCCCGACACCGTTTCGGCAACGGCGACCGACACGTCATTGGCCGACTTGACGATCAGCATCTTCAGCGCGCTGGACAAGGTGATCCGCGTGCCGACCGGAAAGCCCATCTTGCTGGGCGGCTTCGACAGCGCGTACTTGCTCATCAGCACCGGGGAATTGGGCGTCAGCCGGCCCTCGCGCATGGCGATGAAGGCGAGGTAGGTGGTCATCAGCTTGGTCACCGATGCCGGATACCAGCGGTCGTGCGCCCGGTGCGCGTAGAGCACCTCACCGCTTTTGAGATCGACAACGATAGCCGGCGCCGCACGGGCCGTCTGGCCGAAACCGGCAACCACCGCCAGAAACAGGCCAAGTGCGATGAGTGCCTGCAATGTGCGTCTGCGCGGCTGCACGGCGCGTGCCCCTCGATCCCTGAGTCCGGGGTCCTCCGGGCATCGGCATCCTGCCGCGCCTGCCCGCCATCCGCCGTTCACGCCGCAACCGCAGCGGCACACACCTCACGGAGGCAATCGGGACCACCCCCGCCGTGTCGCAAATCGGTGGCGTGAATGCAAGGGTCGGGACCCAAGTATTTCCGCGCTCAGAAAGCGGTCAGGACCGCGGTTCGCACCCTTGCGCGTCGGGCGCAGCGTCAGGCGACACTGGCGCCTGTCAACTGCTCCACGCCGGGCAGATCGTCAGGCGCGTCGTCCTCGACGATGGCGCGCATCGTCACTGTGTCGAGCGGCATCTCCAGGTGGATTTCGTTGAGCTGGTTGTCCGATCCGCCGGCCCAACGCACCACCTCGCCCCCCAGTATGGTGGCCAGTCGCGCGGCGGCGGCGATCAACACCGGAGCCTCGGCGCTATCTCCGGCCAGCCGGCAACCCGCACCGTCGGCGCTCTCCTGCACCTCCCGCATCTCGAAGTGCGCGGTGTCGGGGTCCTTGATGGAGGCCTGCACCACGAATTCGGGCTGCTCCTGAAGCGAGCGTTCCAGCATGGCGGTCAGCAACAACCGGAACAGTTTTCGCGAGGTCGACGGGCAGCCGATGATCGCCGGCAGCGAGTTGAACTGTATCGCGCTCTCCTCGATGCGCTCCTGCTCGCGCATGTCCCGCAGCCAGGCGGAAATCAGCGTATCCGGCAATACGGTGACCGGCGCCGCATCGGTTGCGGCCATGGTCCGGTCAAGCAGGATCAGGCAGCAGTCGAACAACTGCCGCATCTCCGCCAGACGCCTGTCCTTGCGGGCAACGGCCTCTTCCAGCGAACGGCGTCGCGCCGTTTCGTGGCTCATCTCGCTGACCATGCCGGTCACATCGGTGAACTGGATCAGGTAGGCCTGCACCGAACCGTTGGGACGGTGCAGCGGCTGACAGGCGATCAGACAGGGCGTCTCCTGGCCGCCCAGGTGTATCGTGCAGGTGCTGGCAAACCGGTCGCGCGACACGATTTCGGCCAGCGAGACCTGCACACCCTCCAGGTGCAGCATGCCGCCATCGATCTGCGCGGCCAGCGTCTCGTCGTCATCGGCGGCGAACAGGGTCAGCGCGTCCTCGTTTGCAAGCGTGATAAAGCCATGATCGGAGACAAAGATCGCCGCCCCGGGCATCGCATGCAGCCAGGCCTCGTTGGGACTGAGGTCGCCCGACATGGCGGTGGCCACCGCCGCACGCAACTCCTGCATGGCATTGAACAGCCGGCCCAGCTCCGGACCGGCCGGGTTGCGAAGTCCCGTGCCCCGCCAGGTCTGCGGGTCCTGGAGCGTCTCCTCCGCGGCCCGACGCATGGCGATCAGCGGCAGCAGGACGAACCAGCCGAAACCGGCCGCAAACGCGACCGCCAGCGGAACCGCGAGCACCGCACCCAGCAGCGCCTCGCCGACCAGTTCATCCTTAAGTTGTGTCAGTTCCGGCCCGGCGTCATAGCGCACCAGCAGACCATGATCGAGCCGCAGCCTGTCGGCGCTGAGAAAGGTCTCGAAACGCTCAGCGCCACTGCGCAGCACGTAAGGCCGGACCATCTTCGTCGCCTGGATCCAGGTCAGTTCCGGCTGGGTGCCGAACCGGCTGAGCTCGGTGCCGATGGCGTCGACGATGACGGCGCCCTCCACCGGCGTGAACCGCACCAGGCCCTCGCCCATCCGGATGATGTCGTAAAGATCGTGGCGGCCGCGGTTGTCGAGGCTGGCGCCCACCAGATCGGCTACCTTGGCATCCAGCCGCTCGGTCAGATTGGCCTGGCGCTGCTCATGGCTACCGAGAATGACGCCGAGCTGCAGCACGGCAAGAAAGACAAATGCGCACGCCGCAACGCCCCAGCACAGCCGGCTGCGCAGGAGATCGCGGATATCACGCGGCACTGACGCGTTCTTGCGGCGAGCCATGTGCGAATTGTCCAATCGCGCAGGTCCACTAGGCTGTATCGACAGTCAGGATTTGGAGCGTGGTATGCGCCAAATCCTGACTGTCGATACAGCCTAGGCGGACCGGTCAATCGGGCAATTGTCGCGCGAACGCCTTAGAGCTTGGTTAACCGCGCGTTGACGGGAGTGGCGGATGGCTTCGAGTCAAATTTGATAAGAATTGTAATAATTCCAATATTAAAATCTGGAATCATTCAAAAACATCGCGATTGACGGCATTTTTGGGCTGTCCTAACGTTTCCGCCGGACCGAGCGTCGACTTGGAACCATACTCATCCGGAACTTGACTCCGGGCTGCTGGAGGTTCGCATGGGACACGCGGCTGCGCCCACCGCTTCTTGCGGTGCGGGTGCTTTTTGCTTGCATGCGACGACACATGACACGATGTGCCCACGCGTTGGAGCGGGGCGATGAAGGTCAAGCTGCCGAGTGGCAATCACGCCGGCTATCTCGACCGGCTGCCCGAGCGACTCGTGGTCAAGGGCTATCGCTACTGGATGGCGGGCTACGAGACCGGTTCGATCGAACCGTGGGAATGCGCCTGGTCGTTCTACTCCAGCGAACTTGGCGCCAACGACGGCCGCCGTGCGGTGTCCGATCTGTCCTGTTTTGTGCGCGCGCTGCGCGTGTGCGCCGGTTGCCCGTTGCGCACGTTCCCGCTTGGCGCCAACCGGCTGTGCCGGGAGGAATGCCTGGCCGCGGCGCTGATTTCCGCCTGCCAGCATGGCGACCGTCTGACCCGCGACACCTGCATCGCGGGTCTCGCCGGCTGTCCCCATGCCGGTGAGATCGAAGAGACTGCCCGGCTCTACGCCGCAACCCTCGACCGTGTGGGGCAGGTTCTGATGCCTGTTCCCGCCGACACGATCGACGAGATCATCGGTCGGCCCGCACAA
This sequence comes from Tepidamorphaceae bacterium, assembly GCA_028279445.1. Taxonomy (GTDB): domain Bacteria; phylum Pseudomonadota; class Alphaproteobacteria; order Rhizobiales; family Tepidamorphaceae; genus JANQNT01. The sequence continues at coordinate 70,435 of JANQNT010000002.1, forward strand.
ACCCAGTTCCACTAGGGGTCAGGACTTCTCCTGCCGGAAAACGCCCTGAACCCTGATCTGAAAAGGAGACGTCAATCATGAGAACGACAATCGCAGTGGCCGGCCTTTCGCTGGCTCTGGGCGTTGGAGGCCCTGCGCTGGCGGACACGCCCTCGGCGGTGCTGAAGACCTATGCCGACATCGCCCACGCGGGCTATGAGGATTCGCTGATCACGGCGCGCGCGCTGGATTCGGCCATCGACGCACTGCTGGCCGGCCCGAGCGAAGCGACCCTGAACGCCGCGCGCGCGGCCTGGATCGCCGCCCGCGTGCCCTACCAGCAGACCGAGGTCTATCGCTTCGGCAACGCCATCGTCGATGACTGGGAAGGCAAGGTGAACGCGTGGCCGCTCGACGAGGGCCTGATCGACTATGTCGACGCGTCCTACGGCAGCGAATCCGACGAGAACGCGCTCTACACGGTCAATGTCATCGCCAACCCGACGCTGACCGTGAACGGCGCTGCGGTGGACGCGACCAACATCACGCCCGAGCTGCTGGCCGATACCCTGCACGAGGCCGAGGAAGTCGAGGCCAACGTCGCCACCGGCTATCACGCCATCGAGTTCCTGCTCTGGGGGCAGGATCTGAACGGCACCGGCCCTGGCGCCGGCGCGCGTCCGGCGAGTGACTTCGACACCGCCAACTGCACCGGCGGCAATTGTGACCGTCGCGGTCAGTACCTCAAGGCGGCGTCCACCCTGCTGCTCTCCGATCTCGAAGAGATGGTCGGCAATTGGGAAGAAGGCGGCGCGGCCCGCACGGCCCTGATGGAAGACGAGCAGGCTGGCCTGTCGATCATCCTCACCGGCATGGGATCGCTGTCCTATGGCGAGCTTGCCGGCGAGCGCACCAAGCTCGGCCTGCTGCTCAACGATCCCGAGGAGGAGCACGATTGCTTCGCCGACAACACCCACAACTCGCACTACTTCAACCAGATCGGCATCCGTAACGTCTACACCGGCCACTACCGGCGCGTGGACGGTTCGGTGGTTTCCGGTCCATCCGTGTCCGACCTGGTCGCCGCGGCGGATGCCGGCATCCACGAAGAGCTGATGTCGAAGATCGAGGAGGGCGTCGTGGCGCTCGCCGCCATGAAGTCGCGCGCCGAGTCGATCGAGGCCTTCGACGAGATGATCGGCGAGGGCAACGAGACCGGCAACGGCGTCGTCCAGGCGGTTGTCGATGCGCTGGTCGCCCAGACCAGGCCGATCGAGCGGGCCGTGGCCACGCTGGATCTCGGCACCATCGAGATCGAAGGCTCCGACAGCCTCGACAACCCGAACGCCGTCTTCCAGTAAAAACGACAGCGGGCGGTCCAGCCGGCAGACTGGACCGCCTGCATTTTTTAAGCCGACGAAGGACCAGGCTCCCCCACCATGTGCCGCCGCCAGCAGCTCCCCGACGACAGGCAAGCAATCCGACATTCCCAATCGCGCAAGACAATCGGCCCGAAAGCCGTCCAGGCGATTGTGGCGACCACAGCAATGTGCCTTGCGGCCGCCTCGGCGCTGGCCGACGGACCCTTGCCGCATCGCGACGATCTGAGCGCCGAAGACCGTGCCCGCGTTGCTGCCGTGACGGCGCCACCGCAGGATTTCTCCAAGCCCCAGGGCTTTGAAGCTATGACAGGCGGTGCGGCGACCTCGCGCGCACGCGCCAACGCCAATGCCTTTTCACACCCCAGTGCCAATCTGAGTTTCGAGGCCCGCCAGGAGTTCTTCCTCGGCAACGGTCTGTTCAAGAAGCTGTGGGTCTCCGCACCGTCCTCCACCCAGGCCTCCGACGGACTGGGTCCGCTGTTCAACGCGCGCTCCTGCCAGCGCTGCCACCTCAAGGACGGGCGCGGCCATCCGCCCAACGGGCCGGACGATCTGGCAACATCCATGTTCCTGCGCCTGTCGGTGCCGCCACGCACCGAAGCCGAGCACGCCGCGCTGGCCAGTCGGCACATCCAGGTCGTGCCCGAGCCCACCTATGGCGGACAGTTGCAGGATTTCGCCGTGCCCGGCATTCCAGCCGAGGGCCGCATGGTGATCACCTATGAGGAGATCGCGGTGGAGCTTGCCGGCGGGGAGACCGCCTCGTTGCGCAAGCCGAGCTATTCGGTCGCCGAACCGGGCTACGGCGATTTCCACCCCGACGTCATGCTGTCACCGCGTATCGCACCGCCGATGATCGGGCTTGGCCTCATCGAGGCGATCCATCCCGGCGACATCATCGCCCGCGCCGATCCCGACGATGCCGATGGCGACGGTATCTCGGGCCGCATCAGCTATGTGCGCGATCCCGGCAGCGACGAGATTGTCGTCGGCCGTTTCGGCTGGAAGGCGTCGAATCCGACCGTCCGCGCTCAGACGGCAGGCGCGTTTTCCGGCGACATCGGCATCTCCAATCCAGGCGCCCCGAACCACTGGGGCGATTGCACCAAACAGCAGCCCGACTGTCTCAAGATGCCCGATGGCGCACAGCCGCGCCTCGGCGATACGGAGGCGCCCGACCCGGTGCTCGATCTGGTCGAGTTCTATTCCCTCAATCTCGCCGTGCCGAAGCGCCGCGACGTCGATGATGCGCAGGTGCTGCGCGGCAAGGAGCAGTTCCACACGGCAGGCTGCGCCGGTTGCCATCAACCCAACTACGTCACCAGCCGCAACGCCCTGCACAAGGAACATGCCTTCCAGTTGATCTGGCCCTATTCCGACCTGCTGCTGCACGACATGGGCGAAGGGCTTGCCGATAACCGTCCGGTGGGCGACGCTTCCGGACGCGAATGGCGCACCGCGCCGCTGTGGGGCATCGGCCTGACCGAGACCGTCAACGGCCACACCTTCTTCCTGCACGACGGGCGCGCCCGAAACCTGCTCGAAGCTGTGCTGTGGCATGGCGGCGAGGCGCAGGCCGCGCGCGACACGGTCGTGGCCATGCAGCCTGAGGATCGCGCCGCGCTGATCCGCTTCCTGGAGTCGCTCTGAATGGTCCATGTCGCTCTCGTCGCACTGGCCGCGTTCGTCATCGCCGCGGCGTCACCGGCCAACGCCACCGACGCCTCCGACCGCGAAGCGCGCTTCGCCGCCGCCGTCGCGGACATCATCGATGGCGCGATCCGTCCCGGCTACGCGGCGTTCAGCGAGACAGCCGAGGCCCAGAGCGTCAGCATGCAGGCGCTGTGCGCAGCGCCTGGCGAGGCCGCGCTCACCAAGGCGCGGGAGCGTTTCGCAGGGCTCGCCGCCGCCTGGTCGCGCGTCGAGCTTGTCCGCTTCGGACCGGCACGCGAGGACAACCGCTTTGAGAAACTGTTCTACTGGCCCGACCGCAAGGGCCGCGGCCTCAAGCAGGTGCAGAGACTGCTGGCGAGCGAAGACGAGACGGCCTCGCAGACCGAGACCCTGCGCCGCAAGAGCGTTGCGGTACAGGGACTTCCGGCGCTTGAATTCGTTCTGTTCGGCAAGGGCTCCGACGAACTTGCGCGAGTTGCTGGTTACCGCTGCGCTTACGGCGCGGCCATCGCCGGGGCCATCGCCGCGAACGCCGCCGAGATCGCCGAGAGCTGGTCGGGCGATGACGGTTACGGCGCGTTGATGCGCGCGGCCGGTCCCGACAACCCCTCCTACCGCACCCACGCCGAAGCGCTGCAGGCGCTCCTTGGCGCGGCGCGCGAGCAATTGCAGGTGGCCCGCGACCTGAAGCTGCTCGCCGTGATCTCCGAGACGCCGGACAAGGCCAAGCCGAAGCGCGCACCCTTGTGGCGCTCCAACCTCACGATCACGTCGCTGCGCGGCAACATCGCCGGCGCGCTGGCCTTCTTCTCCGCCGGCATCGATGGCCTGCTGCCGGAAGATGCCGCGCGTCACGCCAACTCGCTGCATTTCGAAGGCAGGCAGGCCGACGGCACCCTTGCGGCCCTTGCCGAGAGCGGTGCGGACTGGGTTATACTCGCCAGCGATGCGGAAACGCACGCGCGCCTTGCCTACCTGCCCATACCACTGGGTGGAATGATCCGCCTTGCCACCGAGACCTATCCCGGAACACTCGGGCTGATCGTTGGCTTCAACTCAACCGACGGGGACTGACGTGACGCTCACCCGGCGTCAGGTGCTGGCCGGGCTTACCGCCAGCGGCACGATCTCGCTGACGGGCCTGGCGACCGCCGATGACCGGGCCGCCTTCGTCGCCTGCTGCCGCACACCCGATGGCGGCTATGCGGCGGCCCTGCTCGACGCCGCCGGCAACATCCTGTTCACCGAACGCCTCGACGCGCGCGGACACGATTGCGCCGTGCGGCCGGACCGGCACGAAGTCGTCGTCTTCGCCCGCCGCCCGGGGCGCTTTGCCCTGGCCATCGATACGCACGGCCGCGTGCCGGCAACCGCAATCGCGCCACCCGGCAACCGCCGCTTCCAGGGCCACGGCGCCTTCTGCCCTGAGGGCCGGCTGCTCTACGCCACCGAGAACGACTTCGACAACGAGCGCGGCGTCGTCGGCATCTATGACGCCACGAACAGCTTCGCGCGCATCGGCGAGTTCGCCACCGGCGGCACGGGTCCGCACGAGATCATCCTGCTCGCCGATGGCCGCACGCTGGCGGTCGCCAATGGCGGCATCCTCACCCACCCCGACTTCCCGCGCCACAAGCTCAATCTGTCCACCATGGCGCCTTCGCTCGCCTATATCGATCGCCTGAGCGGCGAGATCGTCGAGCAGGTCGCGCTGCCCTCCGGTCTGCATCAGCTGTCGATCCGCCACATGGCGCAGGCAGGCCATGGCGCGGTGTGGTTTGGCGGTCAGTACGAGGGAACATCGAGCGACGATGTGGCGCTTGTGGGCTATCACGCGCGCGGCCGGGCAATCCGCCTTGCCGATGCGCCGGCCCCGGACTATCGCGGCATGAACCACTACATCGGCTCCGTCGCCGCAAGCCGTGACGGCACCCAGGTCGCGGTGACCAGCCCGCGCGGCGGCCGCATGCTTGTGTTCGATACAGCGACGCGTGCCCTGATCGCCCGGCGCCAGATCGCCGACGTGTCAGGCGTCACCACGCGCGGCGACGCGTTCGTCACCTCGGCCGGCACCGGCGACATTGATACGCACGCCACGCGGCTTGCCGCCCATGCGCCGCTTGCCTGGGACAACCATCTGCGCGCGCTGATCTGACCTTATCCCTCGGCCGGAGCCAACTCCGCCAGCCGGGTGAGCGCGGCCTCGCCCAGCGGGGGCGGCGGCTGGTTGGCCGCGCCTTCCACCAGCAGCCGGTCGCTGGCTGCTTCCACCACCTGCTCCAGCCGGGCCATGAACGCGCGCCGGTCGAGACCCGGCTCGATCGGCTCGAGGAACTCGACCACGATGGTGCCGGGATACTTGACGAACGAGCGGCGCGGCCAGAACAGGCCGGAATTGAGCGCCACCGGCACACAGGGCACATCGCAACTGGTGTAGATATGCGCCGCGCCCGCCTTGTAGTCCGGCGGCGCGCCCGGCGCCCGGCGCGTGCCTTCCGGGAAGATGATCAGTTGCCGACCCTCGTCGAAGGCGGCCTGGGCGCTTTCGGCGACCTGCTTGAGCGCCCGCACGCCCCGCGAGCGGTCGATCGACACCATGCCGAGCTTGCGCGTCCACCAGCCGAACAGAGGAATGCGGTTGAGTTCCTGCTTGAGCACCAGCGAGGCGTCGGGCATCAGCGGCGCCAGCGCGAACGTCTCGAAGGCCGACTGGTGCTTGCTGGCGATCAGCGCCGCGCCTTGCGGGATGTTCTGCGCGCCGCGCACCTCCACGTGGGCGCCGACGATTGCGCGCAGCAGCCAGGCGGAGCTTGTCCCCCACGCCTTGAACACCGGCAGGACCCAGGCGCGCGGCACCAGCAGCAGCGGCAGCGAGGCAAGCGCGAAGGCGATCCAGTTGAGGAAGAACAGGCCCGTCAGCAACACGGAGCGAATGAACAGCATGGCACTCGATTGGGTTGTTGGTCTCTCCGGCTAGCCGCCATGGTGGCTTGCGGTCAAGCCATCGCCCATCCTGATCATCACTGTTGCGGTCTGACGCAGTCCACCCAGGGACCCGCCGCACGCGCCCGGGACTCGATGGTTCGGGCGAGCCGCGCGTGACGGCCGGAGGGCCGTGCAGGGTTGCGTGCCTTGGGCAAAGGCAGCGCGGTCGCCAGCAATGCCGCCTGCCGGCGGGTCAGTCGTGACGCATCCCGGCCGAAGTAATGCCGGCTTGCCGCCTGCACACCATAAACCCCCGCATCCCATTCCACCGAGTTCAGATAGATTTCGATCATCCGCCGCTTCGGCCACACGACATCCATATACAGCGCCAATGGCACCTCCAGCGCCTTGCGTACGTAGGAGCGCTCCGGCCAAAGGAACAGGTTCTTGGCGGTTTGCATGGCGATGGTGCTGGCGCCGCGCGGCGAACCGCCCTCGCGCAGATCCTCCACCGCGATCCCGACCTGCTGCCAGTCGATACCGTGATGGACGCAGAACCGCGCGTCCTCCGAGACGATCACCGAATGCACCAGCACGGCCGCGATATCGTCGAGCGCCACCCAGTCGCGCTGGTAGTCGCGCCCCATGAGGAGATCGCGCACCGTCAGCGTGGTCACGGGCGGACCGACGAAACGGTAGATCGGCACCAGGACCAGCGGAATCGCCACCAGCACAGCAATGACCAGCGCCGCGCCGCGCAGCATCCGGCGCAGCAGCGAACCGCGCCCGGTGCGCGAACCGCCCCGCCGGTCCTTGTCGGAGCGCGTCTGCGATGAGCTGCTCATGATGCTGGCATAGACGCGCCCCGACGGCGCATGCAAGACATTTGCGGGAAGCGGGCCGACCCTTCACAGATTGGATTGTCGGCCGCCGGCTGTGCTAGATCGGCCATGAAGTAAGCGTATCCGCCGGACGTCCACACGTGATCGACAACACCGATACTCCCGCGATTACCGCGCGCCTCGTCACCTTCGCCGATGCGTTCGATGCGGCCTTCGCCGCCGACCTCGACCACCGGCTTGATGGGGTGCCGGATCGCCTCGCCGATGCGGTGCGCCATGCCGCCATGGCCGGCGGCAAGCGCATCCGCCCGTTCCTGGTGTGCCAGAGCGCGGCGCTGTTCGGCACCGGGCAGGCGGAGGTGCTGCCGGCGGCCATCGCGGTGGAGTGCATCCATTGCTACAGCCTGGTGCATGACGACCTGCCGGCGATGGACAACGACACGCTGCGCCGCGGCAAGCCGACCGTACATGTGGCGTTCGACGAAGCGACCGCGATCCTGGCCGGCGACACTCTTTTGACCATCGCCTTCGAGGCGCTGTCCGGGATGCCGACGGGCGCCGCGCTCGCCGGTGTTCTGGCCCGCGCCGCCGGCGCACGCGGTATGGTCGGCGGACAAATGCTCGACCTTGCCGCGGAAGGCCGCTTCGGCGTCACGCCTGAGGGCGAGGTGGAGACGGTGCGCAGGCTCCAGGCCATGAAGACCGGAGCACTGATCGCGGCCGCCTGCGAATTGGGGGCGCGCAGCGCCGGCGCCGCGCAAGCCGATATCGAGGCGCTCGGCACATACGCCCGCGCCATCGGTTTCGCCTACCAGATCGCCGATGACCTGCTCGACCACGAAGGCGACGCGGCGGCGATGGGCAAGGCGGCGCGCAAGGATGCCGCCGCCGGCAAGGCGACCATCGTATCGCTGATGGGCAGCGCCGCCGCCCGCGACATGCTCGACGACACGCTGCGCGATGCGGTCGCCGCGCTCGGCACCCTTCCCGGCGACACCCGGCCCCTGGCCGACTTTGCCGCCTTCATCGCCGCGCGCGACCGTTAGGGTCCTGACCCCAGGGTCAGGACCCTAGGTCATTCGCCGACGATCTCAGTCACGAACGTATCGAGCCGGCCGCCGGGAAACAGATGGCCCGGGATACCCGCAGCGGCGGCAGCCGCCACATCGCTTGGCTTGTCGCCGATCAGGAAGCTGCCGTCGCGGCCGATCGGCAGCTCTTCGAACGCCTTCAGCAGCATGCCGGGGTTGGGCTTGCGATCAGGATGGTCGGCATGGCGCCAGCGCGGCAGCACCGCGTCGCCGTGATAGGGACAGTGATAGATGGCATCGAGCCGGGCGCCCGCCGCCGCAAGCCGCTCAGCCATCGCCTGGTGGAACGCGTGCATGTCCGCGGGCTCGAACATGCCGCGCGCGATTCCCGACTGGTTGGTGACCACCACCACCGCGAACCCGCGCGCGTTGAGAAGCGCCACGGCTTGCAGCGCGCCGGGAACGAACTCCAGGTCCTCGACCCGGTGCGTATAGCCCTTGTCGACGTTGAGCACGCCGTCACGGTCAAGAAAGGCGCATGGCCGCGCACGCGCTTTGTCTCCGCTGCTCATGCCCGCTCCGCCTTGAGACCACCACGCCAGGTGGAAGCGTTAGCGCCCCTTCCCGTCCCTTGTCTACCGATACGGCCACGTTGCCGCAGAGATGGCTTTGGTGTACCCCGCCATCGCACGCAGACTGTCGGGGGATCCGTTTTAGATGGCCGAGACGCCCAGCAAGGATGACGCCGCGGGAGCCACGCCCGGTCCGGTTCTGGTGACAGGCACCGCCGGCTTCATCGGCTCCTTCGTCGCCGAACGCTATCTTGCCGCCGGCATCCCGGTCATCGGCATCGACAGCCTGAACGCCTACTACGATACCAGGCTCAAACACGACCGCCTTGACCGGCTGAACCAGCATGCCGGCTTTACCCAGCACGAAGTGAATGTCGCGGATCGCGGCGCGATGGAGGCGATCTTCGCCGACGCCAATCCGGCGACGGTCATCCACCTGGCCGCCCAGGCCGGCGTGCGTCACTCGCTGACCCACCCTTACGACTACGCGCATGCCAACCTGACCGGCTTCATGACGGTGCTGGAGTGCTGCCGCCAGTCCGGCACGGCACATCTGGTCTATGCCTCCACCAGCTCCGTCTACGGATTGCGCAGCGACTTCCCCCTGAGCGAGCACAAGGTCGCCGACCACCCGTTGAGCCTCTACGCGGCGACCAAGCGTTCAAACGAGCTGATGGCGCATTCCTACGCTCATCTCTACCGCCTGCCCGTCACGGGGCTGCGCTTCTTCACGGTCTACGGCCCGTGGGGACGGCCGGACATGGCTTATTTCCTGTTCACCCGGGCGATCCTGGCCGGCGAGCCGATCGACGTCTTCAACGCCGGCAACATGCATCGCGACTTCACCTATATCGACGACATCGTCGAGAGCATCATCCGGATCGCCGCACGGCCGGCCCGGCCCGCCGCCGAATTCGACAGCGCCGACCCGGATCCGGCCATGTCCACCGCTCCGTTCCGCGTCTACAACATCGGCAACAGCACGCCCGTCCTGCTCGACGAGATGATCGTCACGCTGGAGCAACTGCTCGACCGCAAGGCGATCCGCCGCGACAGACCCATGCAGCCAGGCGACGTGCTGGCGACCCATGCGGACAACAGCGACCTGATCGCCGCGACGGGTTACACGCCCGCCACAAGCCTGCGCGACGGGCTTGCCCGCTTCGTCGACTGGTATCGGGATTACTACGGCGTCTGAGCAGGCGCGCCCGCGCCGTCGGCCCTGTCGCCGAAGCGGCGCTCAATGTAGTCGATGACCAGCGCCTTGAAGTCCGCCGCGAGCGTCGGGCCGCGCAGGGTCAGCGCCTTCTTGCCGTCGATGAAGACCGGTGCGGTGGGCTGCTCGCCGGTGCCGGGCAGCGAGATGCCGATATCGGCATGCTTGGATTCGCCGGGGCCGTTGACGATGCACCCCATCACCGCGACGTTGAGCTCCTCGACACCGGGGTACTTCTCCCGCCAAACCGGCATTTCGCTGTGCAGGAAGCCCTCGATCTCCTGAGCCAGTTCCTGGAACACCGTCGACGTGGTGCGCCCGCATCCCGGACACGCCGCCACCACCGGAACGAAGCTGCGCAGCCCCATGGTCTGCAGGATCTCCTGCGCCACCTTGACCTCGCGTGTCCGGTCGCCGCCGGGCTCCGGCGTCAGTGAGACGCGGATCGTGTCGCCGATCCCCCTTTGCAGCAGGATGCCCATGGCCGCCGCCGACGCGGCGATGCCCTTGGTGCCCATGCCGGCTTCCGTCAGACCCAGATGCAGCGCGAAATTGCTGCGCGCCGCCAGCATCGAATAGACCGCGACCAGATCCTGCACCTGGCTGACCTTGGCCGACAGCACAATGCGCGACGCCGGCAGGCCAACGCGCAGGGCATCCTCGGCCGACAGCAGCGCCGACTGCACCATCGCCTCGTGCATCACCTCGCGCGCCGACTTGGGCTGGGCCGAAACTGCATTCTCGTCCATCAGCCTGGTCAGCAGCGCCTGGTCCAGCGAGCCCCAGTTGACGCCGATGCGCACCGGCTTGTCGTAGTGGATCGCCCGTTCGATGATGGCGCCGAACTGGGCGTCCTTCTTCTCCTTGAAGCCCACATTGCCCGGATTGATCCGGTACTTCGCCAGCGCTTCCGCGCAGGCCGGATGATCGGCCAGCAACTGGTGGCCGATATAGTGGAAGTCGCCGACCAGCGGCACGTCGACACCGCGCAGCATCAGCCGGTCGCGGATATGCGGCACGGCAGCGGCCGCCTCGTCGCGGTCGACGGTGATACGCACGATCTCCGAGCCCGCCCGCGCCAGCGCGGCCACCTGCTCCACCGTGGACTCGATGTCGGCGGTGTCGGTATTGGTCATCGACTGCACGACAACCGGCGCAGGCCCGCCCATGGTGACGCCGCCGATCGTCACCGGCACCGTTTCATGGCGCGGCGCCGGGCCGATCGGCTCGGGCTGAATCGCATCGATGGGTTCGGGCTTGTTCATGCCGTGATCCGTCTCCTCGAAAAACTATAGCGCCCGGTGCCCAGTTTGCCCATGGCGCTTCGCGGACGCAGCGACCCAAAGTGGCCGCACGTCGTTGCCCAAACCGGCTGGCCATATGGCCGCCAACCGATTATGTTGCATTGCAACATCACGCCGACCGGAGCATCCCATGACCCCCGACCTGCAGGACAAGACCGCCGTCATCACCGGTTCCACCAGCGGGATCGGGCTGGAGATCGCCAATGCGCTCGCCGGGGCGGGAGCCAACGTGGTGATCAATGGGCTCGGCGATGCCGCCCACAACGATTCGCTGCGCGCGGAAATCGCCGAAAGACATGGGGTCACCTGCCTGTTCTCGCCCGCCAACATGCTGCACGCCGACGAGATCGAAACCATGATCGCCATGGCCGCCGAACAGCTCGGCGGTGTCGATATCCTGGTCAACAATGCCGGCATCCAGCACGTCGCGCCGCTGGAGGAGTTCCCACCGCAAAAGTGGGACGCGATCATCGGCATAAACCTGACGGCGCCGTTTCACGCCATCCGCGCCGCGGTCCCGCACATGAAAAGGGCCGGTTGGGGGCGGATCATCTCGACCGCCTCGGCGCATGCCAGCGACGCGTCCCCGTTCAAGTCCGCCTATGTGGCGGCAAAGCACGGGCTGCTCGGGCTGACCAAGGTTGCCGCGCTGGAGCTTGCCAGGTCCGGTGCCACGGCGAACTGCATCTCGCCGGGCTATGTCTGGACCCCGCTGGTGGAGGAGCAGATTCCCGATACCATGGAGGCGCGCGGCCTGACGCGCGAACAGGTCATCGAGGACGTGCTGCTCGACGCCCAGCCCACCAAGCAGTTCGTCACGTCACGGCAAGTGGCCGAGGCGGCGCTGTTCCTGTGCTCGGAAGCGGCCAGCCAGATAACCGGCGCCAACATCGCCATGGATGGCGGCTGGACCGCGCAGTAGATCTAGGGGACGTACAGCATCATGGCCAAAGGCGTCACCAAGCGCATCAAGCAGGCCGTTGGCGGCAAGCGACGGCAGGGCGACAACGCCAAGAAGATCAATCTGGCGCTGCAGGGCGGCGGTGCGCACGGCGCCTATACCTGGGGCGTGCTCGACTATCTGCTGGAGGATGGCCGCACCACCATCGAGGGCATTTCCGGCACCAGCGCGGGCGCCATGAACGCCGTCGTGCTGCTGGACGGCTGGGTGCGCGGCGGGCGCGACGGCGCGCGCGAGCAGCTTGAACGCTTCTGGCGCGGCGTCAGCCGGGGCGGCGGCGTCTCGGGGCCGCCGCAATCGGTGCTGGATGCCATGCTGAGCTTCTGGCACGTGCCCCAGGTCACCACCACCGGCATCTTCAATCTCATCAACCACTTCACCTCGCCCTACGACATCAACCCGCTGAACATCAATCCGCTCAAGGACTTGCTCGACCGGCTGGTCGATTTCGACCGTGTGCATGCCTGCACCGACATCAGCCTGTACATCTCCGCCACCAACGTGCGCACCGGCAAGATCAAGGTGTTCGAGGGTACCGACATCTGTTCCGACGCGGTGATGGCCTCCGCCTGCCTGCCGATGCTGTTTCAGGCCGTGGACATCGACGGCGAGCCCTACTGGGACGGCGGTTACATGGGCAACCCGGCGCTGTTCCCGTTCTTCGATCCGGAAACCGCAAGTCGCGACATCCTGCTGGTGCAGATCAACCCGATCGTCCGCGACGAGGTCCCCACCAGCCCGCACGAAATCATGGAGCGGGTCAGCGAGATCACCTTCAACGCCTCGCTGCTGCGCGAGTTCCGCGCCATCGAGTTCGTCAACCGCCTTGTCGACGACAAGCGCCTCGGCGGCACCAAGTACAAGCAGACCCGCATGCACCGCATCGACGCGGATGCGGAGCTGCGCCAGTACTCCGCCGCCACCAAGTTCGACACCCGCTGGACCTTCTTCCAGAAGCTGCACGACATCGGCCGCGACAGCGCCGCGCGCTGGCTCGACGAGAACTACGCCAATATCGGCAAGCGCGGTACGCTCAATCTGCAAGACGCATACAGTTGAACGGGGACAGACAGTTGAGCCGGTATCTGTCCCTCGTTGCGGGATTGGCCATCGCCCTGATGGCCGCCGCGGCCTTGGCGCAAAGCGCACCGCCCATGCCGCGCGAGAAGCCGAAGCCACCAGCACGCACGCAGGCGCCCGCCAGCGCACTTTGCAGCGGGCTGCTCGACGGCCTTGCTATCGAGGCCCGCGCGATGGCGCCGATCCGCGAGGGTGCCTGCGGCGCGGAGACGGTGATCAGCGTGCGCGCCGCCGGCGTCAATCGCGCCATCAAGCTGTCGCCGTCAGCGACGATCAACTGTCCGGTGGCACGCTCGCTGGCGAAGTGGCTGTCCACCGCGGTCGATCCTGCGGCTGTCGAACTGCTCGGCAGCCGGGTCGCGTCCATCCGCGTGGCCGCATCCTATGCCTGCCGCACCCGCAACCATATCAGGGGCGCCAGGCTCTCCGAGCACGCCAAGGCGAACGCCATCGACATCTCCGCCTTCGTGCTGGCCGATGGGCGGCGCATCGACGTCAGGCCCTATCGCAGGGGGTTGAGGCTGTGGCCGGCCAGCCGCAAGGTGCGCTTTCTCGCACGCGTCCGGAAAGCGGCCTGCGGTCCGTTCCGCACGGTGTTGGGGCCGGGCGCCGATGCCTTCCATGACGACCATTTCCACCTCGACATGGCCAAGCGCCGCCAGGGCTCCGCACCCATCTGCCGCTGATCGGGCACAGCGTGCCGCACCTGGTCGCACAACATGTCGCCCGGCAAGAGGCCGACCTACGCGAATTGACCCGCGAGGGCCGATTTCCGCTGGCCTCCATGGCCAAAACACCGGATGATCATCAAGCTGATTTTCACGTGCCGCCCCCAGCACGAGGTCCGATTCCGATGACATCCCCTGCCGCATTCGCCCCGCTCCCCACCGCGAGACCTGCCCGCGCGACGGCCTGGATAGCAGCACTACTCACCGCGCTTCTGGCACTCCTGATCGGGTCGGCGGCACTCGCCGGCACGCCATCGACCGCGCATATCAGCGCGCAGTTGAAGAGCGAGGCGGTGCGCCTGGAAGCCGCGCTGCGGCGCGACACGCCGATGCCCGACGATAACGCGGCGGTGTTGCTTGATCGCGCGGCCGGCGCCATCGAGGTGGGCGAACAGGCGGCGGCCCGCAACCTGTATCGCAGCTCCCTGCGCGCCGATCCGCAGAACGCCCGTGCCTGGCTGGGCCTCGCCAATGTCGCCCGGCAGATGCGCAGCGACGACTGGCGTGAACGCACACGGTTACAAAGCGAGGCCAGGGCCGGTGCCTATCTCGCCTTCGTGCGTGCCGGCAACGACGCGCTGCGCGCCAGCGCGCTGGCGAGCCTCGCCGCAGCCTACGTCGCGACCTCCAACTGGCGCCCGGCCATCGATGCCTATCGGGCGAGCCTTGGCTTCGAGGACAATGCCGGCGTGCGCGCGCTTTATGCCGAGCTGCGCGGCGAACACGGCTTCCGGGTGCTCGACTACAGCGTCGATTCCGACGCCGCCGCGCCGCGCATCTGCATCCAGTTCTCCGAGCGCCTCGATACCGGAACCCGTGATTTCGCACCGTACGTGATCGTCGGCAACGCGGCCGATACGGCCTTGAGCGTCAGCGGATCGGAAATCTGCATCAGCGGCGTCGAGCACGGCCGCCACTACGACATCGTGCTGCGCGCCGGCCTGCCGTCGGACATCGACGAGGCGCTCGAAGGCGCCGCCGACTATCGCGTCTATGTGCGCGACCGCCGCCCCTCGGTGCGCTTCACCGGACGCAACTACGTGCTCGCCGCCAGCGGCCAGTCGGGCATCCCCGTGGTCAGCGTCAACACGGCAAGCGTCGATCTTGAAATCCACCGCATCGGCGTGCGCGGCCTGGCCGAACTGCTGCGCGGCGGCCGGTTCCTGGAACAGCTTGCCGGCGTCGCGCTGGAAAGCCTGCGCGAGGAAACCGCGATACCGGTGTGGTCCGGCAGCATGGACGTGGAGGAGGACCGCAACCGCGACGTGACCACGGCCATGCCGGTGCTGGAAGCGACCGGGACACTCGAACCCGGCGTCTATGTCATGAGCGCCAGCGCCGCGGGCACCGACCCCGATCCCTGGACCGAGCGGGCGACACAGTGGTTCGTCGTCTCCGACATCGGTCTCACCGCCATCACCGCTGATGACGGCATTCACGTTGTGGTCCGCTCGCTGGCGAGCGCCGAACCGCTCGGCGGTGTTTCCCTGCAACTGATCGCCCGCAACAACGACCAGCTTGCCGGCGCCACCAGCGATGCTGACGGTGTCGCCCGCTTCCCCGCCGGGCTGTCACGCGGCACCGGCGGGCAGGCGCCAGGCGTGCTGATTGCGCGTGTCGGTGACAGCGATTTCGGCTTTCTCGATCTGAGCGCGCAGGGCTTCGACTTCACCGATCGCGGCGTCGAGGGGCGCCTTGCGCCAGGACCGCTCGACGCCTTCGTCTACACCGATCGCGGTGTCTACCGGCCGGGCGAACGGGTCCATGTGGGCGCGCTGCTGCGCGGACGCCAGGGCGCCGCCATGCCTGAACTGCCCCTGACGCTCGTGGCCGAGCGCCCGGACGGTGTCGAACAGTCCCGCGTCCAGCTTGCCGATGGGGGCGCCGGCGGCCGCGTGCACACGCTCGACCTGCTGAGCGAGGCGATGACCGGCACCTGGCGGTTACGCGCCTATGTCGATCCCGACGGCGATTCCGTGGGCGAGGCGGCCTTCCTCGTCGAGGACTACGTCCCCGAGCGCATCGCCCTGACGCTGACCGCGCCCGAAAGCCATCCCGCACGCGGCGGCACGACCGAGATCAGGCTCGACGCGCAGTATCTCTACGGCGCTCCGGCCGGCGGACTGGAGATTGGCGGCGAGGTGCTGGTGCGCCCCGGTGAGGCGGCGCTGCCTGGTCTGGACGGCTATGTCTACGGCCTCGACGACGAGGCCGCCGAAACCGCACTTGCCACCATTCCCACAACGCTGCGCACCGATGCGGACGGCCGCGCCATCGTCGCCGTGGACCTGCCGCGCGCCTATGTGCCGCGACCGCTGGAAGCGCGCATCACCCTTCGCGTGACCGAAGCAGGCGGGCGGGCCGTCTCGCGCAATGTCACGGTTCCACTGCAACCCGACGGTCCTGTCGTCGCGCTGCGTCCGCTTCAGTCTCCCGAGGCTCTGGCGCCGGGATCGGATGCAGAATTCGAGGTCGTTCTCGCCAACACCGACGGCAGCCTGGCGGCAAGCACCGGCGCGAGCTGGGAACTGCTGGCCGTCGAGCGCGACTGGCAATGGTACAGCTATGATGGGCGCTGGCGCGCCGAAGCCGTCGACCGCACCCGCCGGCTGGCCAGTGGCAACATCGACCTGACAACCGATGGTCCGGTGCGCATCGCCGCGCCACTGGGCTGGGGCACCCACCGCCTGGTGGTCACGACCGCCGACGGCGCGCAGGAGACCAGCCATACCTTCGCCGTCGGCCATGGTGGCGTGGCGCCGGATTCGCCGGACACCCTGGCGCTGACGCTGGACAAGGACAGCTACGCGACCGGCGAGAACATGGTGGTGCGCGTCGCACCGCGCTTCGACGCGAAGGTGACCATCGCCATTCTCGGCGACGGGCTGAAGGCAATGAAGACGCTCGATGCCGGTCCCGGTGGTGTCGAGGCCACATTCACCGTTGCCGAAGACTGGGGCACCGGCGCCTATGCCATCGCCTTCGCGCACCGGCCGCTGGATATCTCCGCCGGGCGCATGCCCGGCCGTGCCATCGGCCTCAAATGGTTCCCCGTCGCACGCGACACGCGGACAATCGCCGTGTCTCTGGAAGCACCGGCGGAGGTGCGCCCCGGCACCGTCTTGGAGGCGCCCGTCCTGTTCGGCGGTCTTGAGCCGGGCGAGCGCGCCTATGTCACCGTGGCCGCGGTCGATGTCGGCATTCTCAACCTGACCCGCTTCGAGAGCCCCGACCCGGTCGAGCACCTGCTCGGCCAGACGCGCCTGCCGGCGGACGTCCGCGATCTCTACGGCCATCTCATCGACGGCATGGGCACCAATGCCGGCCGCCTGCGCAGCGGCGGCGATGGCGCGCCCGGGCTGTTGGGGGACCCGCCGCCCGACCGCGAACCGGTGGCGCTGTTCTCCGGCATCCTGGAAGCCGACGCCAATGGCCGTGCGGTGGCCAATTTCGAGATGCCAGCCTTCGATGGCACGGTCCGGCTGATGGCGGTCGCATGGAGCGCCGGCCGGGTCGGGTCGGCGAGCGCCGATGTCCTGGTGCGCGATCCGATTGTCGTCTCGCTGACCGCGCCGCGCTTTCTGGCCGTCGGCGACCGTTCCAGCATCGGGCTCAGCGTCCACAACATCACCGGCCCGCCCGGCCCCTACGAGGTGACGGCATTCGCCGATGGTCCGCTCGGCATCGATGGCGGGAGCGCGGCGCAGACATTGATGCTCGACAGCGGCATGCGCGTCGACGTCACGCTGCCGGTCAGCGCCACCGACGTTGGCCCCGCCGCGCTTCGGGTGGCGATCAGCGGGCCCGGCGTGATGCTGGAACGCACTGTCGGCCTCGACGTTTCGCCGGCAAGCCCGCTGGTCGAACGGCTGGTGATCGAGGAGCTGGCCCCCAGCGCCACCCTGACGCTCACCAGCGATCTGGTCGAGGGACTGATACCCGGCACCGGACGGGTGTCGGCCGCCGCAAGCCCGCTGTCGACCATCCTGCGGGGTTTCAATCCGCAGGCAACCGTGCGCGCGCTCGACGATTATCCGTATGCCTGCAGCGAGCAACTCGTCAGCCGCGCCCTGCCGCTGCTGACGCGCGATGCGCTGGCCACCGGATACGCGCTCGGCACCGATGAGGAGATCGCCGCGCGCATCGACATGACCATCGCCCGGGTGCTGTCACGCCAGACGACGGCCGGCGGCTTCGGCCTGTGGCGGCCCGATGACGGCGGACTTTGGCTGAATGCGTTCGTCACCGACTTCCTGACCAGGGCGCGCGAGCGCGGCCACGAGGTCCCGACAGCGGCCCTGACCAGCGCCCTCGATCGGCTGCGCAACGGCCTCGTCAACGCGGTCAACTACGACGAGGACAATGCCGGTCTTGCCTATGCGGCCTACGTGCTGGCGCGCAACGGCCGGCCCATCGGCAACGACGTGCGCTATTTGTCCGACACCCGGCTTGAGCGCTTTGCGAGCCCGTTGGCGCGCGCCCGGATCGCCGCCGCGCTGACCATGTTCGGCGAACAGGAGCGCGCCGGCGTGGTCTTCGCCAATGCGGTGGCAAGCCTTGGCGAGGCCCCGGGCGCGGGCCTGCGCGCCGATTTCGGCTCCGCGCTTCGCGACAGCGCCGCGCTACTGACCCTGCTGGTTGAGGCGAACGTCGGCGGCGAACCCGCCGCCGAGGCACGCCGACACCTGACCGAGCGCTGGCGTGGCCGCACCGTGACCAGCACCCAGGAGAAGGCCTGGCTGCTGGCTGCCGCCGACGCCTTGAAGCGCGAGGCCGATAGCTGGCGCTTCTCCGTCGACGGCGCGGTGGTCTCCGGTCCGCTTACCGTGGACGTACCGGCCGACCGATTGAGCGTTCAGGACGTGGCGATCCGCAATGACGGCGACGCGCCCGCGCGCATTGCCGTGACGGTGGCCGGTCACCCGGTCGATCCTTTGCCGCCCGCCAGCAACGGCTATCGCATCGAGCGCACGCTCTACCGTCTCGATGGCAGTGAGGTCGACGGCGATACGGTCGCGCGCAACGAGCGCCTTGTGGTGGTGCTGCGCATCACCGAGGAAGAGGCGCAGGGCGCCCGCGCGCTGGTCGTCGACTATCTGCCGGCCGGCTTCGAGGTGGAGAACCCAAGCCTCGTCGACGGCGGCGGGCTTGAGGCATTCCCCTGGCTGGTCCGTCAGGTCGAGCCGGTCCATGTCTCCTTCCGCGACGACCGGATCGTCGCAGCCTTCAACCGCGCCAAGGGCCAGTCCGCCTTCTTCGACGTCGCCTATGTGGTGCGTGCGGTCAGGCCCGGCGCCTACGCGCATCCCGCCGCCATCGTGGAAGACATGTATCGGCCGGAGCGCTTCGGACGCACCGGCTTTGCAAGCCTGAACGTCACCGACTGATGCGTCCGCGCGCGCGCATCGCCACGCTCTGTCTTGCTGGCCTGCTGGCCGCCGGCGGCATCGGTGCCTGGACCGCGTACAATGCTCTGCGCGACCTTCCTCAGCCCGACCTGGAGCGGGCCGAAACCGCGCGCGTGATCCTCGACCGCAAGGGCAAGCTGCTCAACGCCGCGCTGACCACGAGTGGTCACTGGCGGCTTCCGGTCAGCCTTGAGGATGTCGATCCGGACTATGTGCGGCTGCTGCTCGCCTACGAGGACCAGCGCTTCCACGCCCACCACGGCGTCGACTGGCGGGCCATGGTGCGCGCCGCATGGCAGATGGTGACAAACGGGCAGATTGTATCCGGCGGCTCCACCATCTCGATGCAGCTTGCACGGCTGACCGGCGAACGCGGTCCGCGCAGCCTGTCGCGCAAGCTGCGCCAGATGGCGCAGGCGCTGCGTCTGGAAGACGCGCTCGGCAAGACCGATATCCTGGAACGCTATCTGACCCGCGCACCCTTCGGCGGCAATATCGAAGGCGTTCGGGCGGCCAGCCTGATCTGGTTCGGCAAGGAACCGCGCCATCTCACGCTCGCCGAAGCCGCGCTGCTGGTTGCCCTGCCGCAGTCACCGGAAGCGCGCCGGCCCGACCGATCGCCCGAGGCCGCCCGCGCCGCCCGCGGCCGGGTGCTCGACCGGGCACTGGTGCTGGAACTGGCGACACCCGAACAGATCGCCCGCGCCAGGGCCGCGCCGATCCCCGGAGCGCGCCTTGCCATGCCGCGCCACGCCCCGCTGACGGTGCAGCGGCTCTATGCCGATCTTCCGCCATCGGCCCACACGGAAACGGTTATCGACCGCGAGTTGCAGACCCGCTTGCAGCGTACGGGCCTCGAGGCCGCGCGGCGGTGGGGCGCGCGCACCACCGCCGCGATCGTCGTCGTCGACAACGCCACCGGAAACGTGCTGGCGCGCATCGCCAATGCCGCCTACGGGCAGGAGGCACGCTTCGGCGCCGTCGATATGGCGGCCGCCACCCGCTCGCCCGGCTCCGCGCTGAAACCCTTCGTCTATGCGCTGGCCTTTGAACGCGGGCACGTGCGCCCCGCCACGCTGATCGACGATCGCCCGACCCGTTTCGGCGGCTGGACGCCAGAGAATTTCGCCGGTGAGTATCAAGGTCCCGTCAGCGTGAGCGAGGCGCTGCAGTTCTCGCTCAACGTCCCGGCGGTACTGCTCGCCGAACGCATCGGTCCCGCATCGATTGCCGCGCGCCTGGCCGCAGCGGGCCATCCGCTGGTGCTGCCGGAAGGTGCGCGCCCGGCCCTCCCGATCGTGCTCGGCGGCGCCGGCATCAGCCTCGACGCCCTGGCCAGCCTCTATGCGGGCCTCGCACGCGGTGGCCGCGCGCCCAACTTGCGGATCGCGCAAGGCAATCCGGTCGAGCCGGCTGGCGATCCCGTCACCATACCGGACGTTGCACGCATGCTGGCCGGCATCCTGCGCGAGGCGCCAGCGCCGCAGCACGCCGCCACCGGGCGCATCAGCTTCAAGACCGGCACGTCCTACGGCTACCGCGACGCCTGGGCAGTGGGCTTCGACCGCTACACGACGATCGCGGTGTGGATCGGCCGCGCCGACGCAAGCCCGGTGCCGGGCCTCGCCGGCCGCGATGCCGCAGCACCGCTGCTGTTCGATGCCTTCGCGCGGCTTGGCCGGCCCATCGAGCCGGTCGGCGATGCGCCGGACCTGACAGGCGGCGACCTGCCGCCGCCATTGCGCCGTTTCGTACGCCGGGCCGAACTCGTCGCACTCGCGGCCACGCCACCGCCGCGGATCGCCTACCCGCCCGACGGCGGGCTGATCGAGCCGTCCCTCGCGACACCCGGCAGCCAAGTATCGGTGCCGATCCGCATCACAGGCGGCCTGCCGCCATTCACCGTGCTGGCCAACGGGAAGCCCGTGCATCGCGGTATCCGCCGTTCGGTATCCTGGGGTTCCGGCGAGACCGGCTTCTCGCGCATCGTCGTGGTCGATGCCGCCGGGCGGCGTAGCATCGCCAACATTCGCATTGACGCGGCATCCGCCAATGGCCATGTGTTGAGCAGTCCGCCATTGCGGACCAACGCACGTTGAGTGATCGAAAGGCCCGGAACCGGCACATGAACCGGCCACGGCTCAATCGGATGCCTGCGCTTTCGGGGGGAAGCCGGCGCGATGTCTGAAGAATCGTTCCGCGTCCGGTTCTGGGGCGTACGCGGCTCGTTGGCCACCTGCGGGCCCGAAGTGGCGCGCTATGGCGGCGAGACCATCTCCATGGAAGTGACCTGCGGCAATCGCACGCTGGTCTTCGACGTGGGCACCGGCGGGCGACGGCTCGGCAACGATCTGTCCGAACGCGGCATCCGCAACGTCGACGTCTTCATCAGCCACTTCCATTACGACCACATCGAGGGCCTGCCGTTCTTCGCGCCCCTATACAGCGCCGACGGCGAGGTCAACATCTATTCCGCCCACGGCCGCGACGCGCTCTCGACGCGCGACCTGATCGAGGGCTTCGTGCGTCCGCCCTACTTCCCGATCCATCCCGACAAGTTCGTCGCCGACTGGCGCTGCAAGGACATTGTGGTGGGCAACGCGCTTGACCTGGGTGACGGCATCGCGCTGGCCACCTTCGCGCTCAATCATCCCGGCGGCGCCACCGGCTACCGCATCACCTATGGCGGCAAGTCGCTGGCCATCATCACCGACAACGAGCACGTCATCGGCACCCGCGACGAGCCGCTCGGCCGCTTCATCGCCGGCACCGACCTGGTCATCTACGATGCCATGTACACCGACGAGGAACTGCCGCGATATGTCGGCTACGGCCACTCCACCTGGGAGGAGGGCGTGCGGCTGTGCGAGGCATTCGGTGCCGGGCCACTGGCGGCGATCCATCACCGGCCGTTGCGCACGGATGCCGAACTCGACGACCTCGGCGTCATCGCCGGTAAGACCCGCGCCGGCACCTTGTTCGCCAAGCAGGGCCAGGAAGTCGTCCTGATCCCCTGATCATCCGCGCCTGACAGGAGCCGCCATGCCCGACGTTCCGCTGCATTTCACGCGCGAGGAATACGCCGCCCGGCTGGCCGCGACGCAGCAGGAAATGGCCAGGCGAAATCTCGATGCGCTGATCGTCTCCGACCCCTCCAACATGGCCTGGCTGACCGGCTACGACGGCTGGTCGTTCTACGTGCATCAGGCGGTGCTGGTGCCGCCTTCCGGCGATCCGGTCTGGTTCGGCCGCGGCATGGACGCCCCCGGCGCGCTGCGCACGGTGTGGATGGATGAGACCGACATCGTCCGCTATGCGGACCATTTCGTACAGTCGACCGAATGCCATCCCATGGAAGAACTTTGCCGGCTCATCGAGGTCCGCCGGTTGTCGCGTGGCGTCATCGGCGTGGAAATGGACAATTACTGGTATTCGGCCAAGGCCCACGCCGTTCTGCAGCATGGCCTGCCCAATGCGCGGTTTGAGGATGCGACCGGACTGGTCAATTGGCGCCGCGCCATCAAGAGCGGAACCGAGATCGGCTACATGCGCATTGCCGGGCAGATCGTCAGCCGCATGCATGCGCGCGTGCGCGAAGGCATCGAGCCGGGCATGCGCAAATGCGATCTCGTCGCCGATATCTATGACGCATCGCTGCGCTACACCGACGGTCACGGCGGCGACTACGCGGCGATCGTGCCGATGCTGCCCTCCGGCGCCGATGCATCGGCCGCACATCTCACCTGGAACGAGGAACCCCTGCGCGCCGGCGAAGGCACCTTCTTCGAGATCGCCGGCTGCCACAAACGCTACCACTGCCCCCTGTCGCGCACGATCTGGCTCGGAAAGCCGCCGACAGCGGTTCTCGATGCGGAGAAGGCCGTCCTGGAGGGCATGGAAGCGGGTCTTGAGGCCGCCCGGCCCGGCAATGCATGCCAGGATGTCGCGCGCGCCTTCTTCGCCGCGCTGAAACGCCACGGCGTGGAGAAAGACACCCGCACCGGCTATTCCATCGGACTGTCCTATCCGCCCGACTGGGGCGAGCGCACCATGAGCCTGCGCAGCGGCGATACCACCGAATTGCGGGCGAACATGACCCTGCACTTCATGACCGGGTTGTGGATGGCGGACTGGGGACTGGAGATCACCGAGTCGATCCTGATCACGGAGGACGGCGCCGAGTGCCTGGCCGATGTTCCCCGCGAGCTCGTGGTCAAGGCGTGATGCGCTCCGTGCTGCGCGGCATCGCCACCGCGGCGATTGTCTGTGCCACCTCGCCGGCAGCGCTGGCAGAGTCTTCCTGGCGCGGCATGCTGCTCGAGACGGTGACGGCACTGTGCGCCAATGCACGCGGCAGCGACGCCGAATTGCAGACGCGCCTGCCCGACGGCGTCACGATCAGGCAGGTTCACTCGCAGTCGCGCACCGGAACGCCGAACCGCTTCGTGATGGAGATCGATGTCGCGGGCACCGGGCCGGCATCGCTGCGCGTCGATGCGCGCGGAGGCGGACTGATCAGCATCTGGGCAGCCCAGAACGACGCCGAGGATCGACCGCTAGCGCAGGTGCATATGAGTTCCGAAGGGTCGGGCAATCCCTGCGGCGTCAACGACGCGCGCCGGCTGGAACGCGACGGCGCGGGAACGCCCCAGGCCATCGTCATGCTCGATGGGTCCCTTGCCGACACATCCGAGCGCATCGACTTCAATCCGCCGGTTCCGCCGGGTCCGCCCGATACGCCGGGCATGCGCGTTGCCCATGTGGACAGCGGCGTGAACTACCTGCTGCCGGAGATCGCCGGCCGGCTTGCCCGTGACGCCAGCGGCGAAATCCTCGGCTACGACTTCTGGGACGACGACGCGCGGCCCTTCGACCTGAACTTCGGCCGCTCGCCGCTGTTCCCTATCCGCCATGGCACAGCGGTTTCCAGCATCCTGCTACGCGAGGCGCCGGACGCCAGCCTGGTGCCGCTGCGCTTCCCGCGCTTCGAGATGACCAAGATGGGCGACGTGGTGCGCCACGCGGCCGCGACGGGCGCGCGCGTCGTCGCCATGCCCATGGGCTCGCGCGACATCGCCGACTGGGAGAGCTTCCTCGCCGCCGCCCGCGCAGCACCGCAACTGCTGTTCATCGTCTCCGCCGGTAACAACGGCATCGACATCGACGCGGACCCGCTCTATCCCGCCGCCAGCGATCTCGACAACATGCTGGTGGTCACTTCGGCCGACGATTTCGGCCGGCTGGCACGCGGCTCCAACTGGGGCGCCCAGCATGTCGACCTGCTGGTTCCAGCCGAGTCGGTCGACGTCACCGATCATCGCGGCGCGACGGTGCAGGCTTCCGGATCAAGCTATGCGGTGCCGCGCGTGGCAGCGCTTGCGGTGCGGCTGCTGGCCGCCAATCCCGACTGGACCACCGACGAGCTGATCGCGGCGATCGCCGCCCGTGCGGTGCCCGGCATGGACCGCGGCGCGCCGCGCGTGCGGCTCGGCTGGCTGCCGGACCCGGCGGCCGACTGACCTGAACGCTACCGGTCGCGGCGCGGCGGACGCGGTGGCGGATTGTCGAGGAACCTGCGCGCGGCCGGCGCCATCTGCGGGTTGATGCGCTGCAGCGTCTCGAAGGCGCGTTCCGACAGCTCCGGATCGCCGCCCCAGATGCCGGACTGGATCGCCAGCCGCAGCACCTGCGGGTCCTCGCCGATCTCGCCCATCAATGCCCGCAGATGGGGCAGCGCGTCCTCGTAGCGCGCCGCGATGTGCAAGGCGATCGCCAGCCCGAGCCGGGTATTGGTGGCGTTGGGGTCGATGGCAAGCGCCTCTTCGTAGAGCGCGACCGCGGTTGCCGTGCGCCCGGAAATGCCGAGTGCCTGCGCGGCAAGATCGAGGTTCTGACGATTGTTGCTGCGCCGGCAGGCGGTGGCAATGGCCATCGCGTCGGCATCTTCGAGGCCACGCAGGTTGACCCGCGCCTCGTCCAGCTTGAGGACGCAGATGCGGTTGGCCGCTCCGACTTCAGCACTTGTGGCCGCGTGCTCGGGGCCGCTCAACGCCCTGATCTCGGCAACCGCGGACGCCGGAACCGCTTCGAACCGCCCCTCGCCGCCCGAAGCGACGATCCCGACCAGACGGCCCTCGCCATCGACCAGCGCGCCGCCGCTGTTGCCCGGCTGGCTGAAGGCGGAATGGTGCAGCCGCGCGCGGGCGAAACCCTCCGCCGGCAGATGGCCGACAGTGCCCGGATCGTAGGCGACGATGGTGCGCTGACGCACATCGGCGCCGACCGTGAACACTGCTTCATCGGGCTCCGCCGTGTCGATCTCGGCGACCGGCCCGTCGGGCAAGTCCGCCGCGCGCAGCAGGATCAGGTCGCCGACGAACGCGGTGGGGATCACCTCGGCGCTGCGCCGGCTGCCGTCTTCCAGCAGCACCATGACCTCGGTTTCGTCGGCAACCGAATGGCGCACGGTGATCAGCGTCTCGTCGTCGATCCGTACCGCACTGGCCACCGGATCGAAACCGGAGATGGCGAACACGAAGCCGCGCGCATCACATACCGGTGGCGGCTGCGTGCAAGCGGGCTGTTGCGCGACCGCCGGCTGCAGCCCCAGCACAAGCCAGGCCCCCACCACCGCGACGCATGTCCGAAGTATCGCACGCAGGGTTGTCACCAGCACCCCTCCCATGGATGGTCAGTTCCCGCCTCCGGCCGCCGCCCGGGCGCGGGTCTGCGCATAGGACCTGGCGTAGAGTTCGTCGAACTGCGCCCTGACCGCGGGATCGCGGTGCAGCTCGTCGACGATGGCATATTTGCCGTAGGCGCGCAGGAACATCGAGACCGCAATCGTGAACCCATCTGCGCGCCCCAGGAACCCCATGCGCACGAAATAGGACCAAAGGAACGACCAGAGAGCGCGCGAGACCGGCTTGAAGATGCCGTTCCTGTGCCCGGACTGATAGAGGTCATACGCAAGATGCGCGGAATGGTGGCTGCTGGCGTTGCTCAGCACGTCGGCGATCGAGTCGAAGCTATAGTGGAGGATGTCCGCGTCGAGCGCGTGCACCGATCCGCCAACCACCTTTGCGTGGACGAACACCGGGTTGTAGGCGATCCGCTTGCGGTTGTAGAGCCGGGTGATGCGGTCGGGATACCAGCCGCCGTGTTTCACCCAGCGGCTGCCCACATGGTTGCGGCGCCGGATCGCGTAGCCGTCGTGGCCGCCGCCGTCCAGATCGAGCTCGCGCAATACGGCGACAAGCTCGGGCGTGAAGCGTTCGTCGGCATCGAGACTGAACACCCAGTCGTGCCGGGCATGCGCGGCCGCTTCGTTCTTCTGCGGACCATCGCCCAGAAAGGCCTGCCGAACCACGCGCGCCCCGGCGGCTTCGGCGATCGCACAGGTATCGTCGCTGCTGTTTGAGTCGAGCACGACCACGTCGTCGGTAACGCCATCCAGCGAGGCGATACACGCGGCGATGTGATCGGCTTCGTTCAGCGTGATGATGGTGACTGAAAAGGGTGTCTTCGCCACGATTTTCGCCGACCTGCCAGATGATTTGGGGCGAGCCAGTGTCAGGCGCCCAGGGCGCCTGTCTTACAGGCTAACGCCCCGCCGGAGCAATTGCCCGGCCCATGGCGCGGCGGCGGCGAACCTGTCAGGATCGCACCAAGCTCTCGGTTCACGCGCGCCGCCAGGAGGCCCCCATGCCCGCCATCGAAACCCCGATCTGCGATTTCGGCTGGAAAGCGCCGGACTTCACGCTGCCGGCGACCGACGGCCGCATCCTGGGCTACGCGGACATTGCCGGGCCGAACGGTACGCTTGTCATGTTCATCTGCAATCACTGCCCGTTCGTGAAAGCGATCGTCGATCGCATGATCCGCGACGCGCGCGATCTGCAACCGCTCGGCATCGGCGTGGCGGCGATCTGCGCCAACGACGCTCAGACCTATCCGGAGGATTCGTTCGACAACATGAAGGCACTGGCCGAGCGTCTCGACTTCCCCTTCCCGTATCTGCACGACGAAGCCCAGGACGTGGCCCGCGCCTACGGCGCCATGTGCACGCCGGACTTCTTCGGCTTCGATGCGGATGGCGGCTTGCAGTATCGCGGCCGGCTCGACGCCTCGCGCGCCCAGGCCGGACCGCCGGACCTGCGCCGCGACCTGTTCGAGGCCATGCGCCAGGTGGCCGAGACCGGCGAGGGGCCGCGCGAGCAGACCCCGTCGATCGGCTGCTCCATCAAGTGGCGCGACGCGGCCTGAGGGGTCCGGTCTTGGGCGGCAGATTGTTCCTCGTCGTCGGCCCGAGCGGGGTCGGCAAGGATTCCATCCTCGACGCGGCCCGCGCGCGGCTCGCCGAACGAGCCGTCTTTGCCCGGCGCACGATCACCCGCGACGCGAACGCAGGCGGCGAGGACTTCGATGCGGTGACGCCCGAGACCTTCGCGGCGATGCAGGCGGATAGCGCCTTCTTCGCCTCCTGGCAGGCACACGGACTGAGCTATGGCCTGCCCGCTTCGCTACTGGACCATCTGGCCGAGGGATGCAACGTGGTTGCCAACGTCTCGCGCGCCGCCCTGCCCCACATCGTCACCGCCTGGAGCGACACGGTGATCGTCGCGATCACGGCAAAGCCAGAGACGGTGGCGTCGCGGCTTGCCGCGCGCGGACGCGAGGACGCCGCCGACATCGCCCGCAGGCTGGCCCGCGCGGTTCCAGCGCCACCGCCGGGCATCGCCGTCGTCACCATCGACAACGACGGCGCGCTGGACGAAGCGGTCGAGGCCTTCGTGGCAGCGGTCAGCCAACCGGCGTCACCCCCGCGCGGTGAGTAGCCAGACGGTCTCGTCCGCCGCACAGACCTGCTTCAAACCGCCTTCCAGCGGGACGCTGGCAACCAGCGACAGCGTGTAGTGCGGCCCATAGATCTGCGCCAGCTCGGCGGCCTTGACCGAAAAGGGTGGTCCGTCCAGCAGCGTCTGGTCGTAGTCGAAGCTGATGAGAAGCTGTGGTGCCGAGCCGGTGATCGCCGCCACATGCGCGGCATAGGACCCACGCATCCCGGCCGGCAGCGCGACCAGGGCGGCCCGGTCATAGACCGCATCGACGGCACCGATCAGGTCCGCGGTCAGGTCGAAGATATCGCCAACGAAAATGTCGATCCGTGGCGCCGCGTAGCGCAACAACCCGCCCGCTTCGGTGACCTGCGGTTCGACGCCCAGTTCGCCGAAAAGCTGATCGACCGCCAGCTTGCTCAACTCCACCCCGACGATGCAGTGGCCGCGCGCCAGCAACCAGCCGATATCGCCTGACTTGCCGCACAGCGGCATGAAGATACGGCTGCCTTCCGGGAGCGACAGCACGTCCAGGTGGGCCGCCAGCAGCGCGTTGCCGGCGCTCTGGTGAAAGCCGATCTCGTTGGCCTCCCAACGCTGATGCCAGAATCCTGCGTCCATCGTCATGTCCCTTCCAGCTTGTTGTGTCGCCGGCACGCCTGAACCATTGGTGCAGACCCTACAGCCTGGCGGCATGCTGGCCGGCACGGCGGCCGAAGACGACGCCGGATGTCAGGCCCGAACCGCCCGGATAGCCGCCGAAGAACACCCCGCCCACCATCTCGCCGCAGGCGTGCAGGCCCGCTATCGCCGTCTCGTCGTCACGCAGCACGCGGCCCATTTCATCGACCTTGACGCCGCCATAGGTGAAGGTGATGCCACCAGTCACCGGGTAGGCGCGGAAGGGCGGCGTGTCGATGCGCTGGGCCCAGTTTGTCTTGTCGAGGGCAAGGCCGCTGGTCGCCTTGCCGTCGAGAACGCTCGGATCGAACGCCGCCTCGTCATCGACCGCACCGTTGAACGCAGTCAGCGTGCGAAGTGCCGCATTGGCATCGGCACCTGCCAGCTTCGTCACCAACGCCTCCAGCGTATCGGCCTCGACGAAGTGGGCATCGTGGAAATGATATTCCGCATAGAGCAGGTCGAGCACCTTGGCGTCGAACACCTGCCAGGCGAAATGGCCTGGCTGCTCGAGCACGGCGCGGCCATACTGGGCGTAGGTGTAGTTGCGGAAATTCACGCCCTCATCGACGAAGCGCTCGCCGTGCGCGTTCAGCATCACGCCGAGGAAGTAGCAGATCTTGCGATAGTTCTTGCGCTCGACCGGCGGCAGGTCGAGGTTGCCGAACTCCTTCATGTGCAGGTCCATCGGCGTGGCGTGGCAGCCGGTATAGCTGCCGTAGCGCGCCGCGCCCAGCGCCCAGGCGAAGCTCAGCCCGTCGCCGGTGTTGTGCGGTGTGCCGCGCACCCGTGCCGCCGACCAGTGCGGTCCGATGTGGTCTGAGCGCATCCGTTCATTGGCCTCGAAACCGCCGCAGGCGAGGATAACCGCGTCCGCGGCGATCTCCTCTTCGCCGACGCGCACCCCGGTGACCTGGCCGTTGTCGGTGATCAGGCCCGTGACGGCGGCGTCATAGCGGATCTCTCCGCCCAGTCTCTCGAAGGCGGCCAGCTCCATGTCGAACAGCCCGACGCCCTCGTTTGCCGCCGACAGCGTCAGACCGCCCCAGAAGACGTGCTTGCCGTTCCGCCGGAAGCTCTGACGGGCGTAGATCGGTTCGTAGGTGACGCCGTGGCCGGCAAGCCAGCGCACCGCATCATAGGACTCCGCGACGAGGGTTTCCTGCTCCGGCGACAGCGGATGTCCCTCGTTGAAGCCGAGCAGGTCGCTTGCGAACGTCTCGCGCGGATAGCTGCCGAACTCCGTATTGGCGATGCGCGGGTCATCCGGATTGGCCAGCAGCGGCAGCAGGTCGCCGCAACCCTCGTAGCAAAAGCGCATGGCGCCTGCGGTGTACTTGGTGTTTCCCCCGGCCAGCTCCGGCCCGGCCTTCTCAAGCATGACGACGCGCGCGCCGGCGTCGGCCGCGGCGATGCCGGCGCACATGGCGGCATTTCCCGAACCGACGACGACAATCCTCTTTGACATGGCTGATCTCCTGTTCTAAGTTTTGTATACAGTTGGATACAAATCTGCAAGATGCGATGATGGCAAAGGCACAGAGCAAGACCCAGCCGAGCGGCGAAGCCGCCTACACGGCGCTGATGGAATCCATCCGCAACGGTGTGTTCCGGCCCGGCGACCGGCTGCGCGAGGAAGATGTCGGGGAGCGGCTATCGCTGTCCCGCACACCAGTGCGCGAGGCACTGCGGCGGCTGGAGGCGGACGGGATCGTCGAACACCGGCCGCGCATCGGCGCTGTCATCCGCAAGCTCGAGCATGCCGAGGTGGTCGAGCTCTACGAGATGCGCATGGTGCTGGAGCGCACGGCCGCCGAAATGGCGGCCAAGCACGGCACCGAGGCGGAGTTCGATTCGCTCGACGACATCAACAACGAAATCGAGCAGGAGCGGGAGAACCCGGCCAAGGCCGCGGCAATCAACCAGGAGTTCCACCACGGACTGTATCTGGCCTGTCGCAACCGCTTCCTGCTGGAGGCGGCACGCGCGCTCAACAATTCGCTGCTGCTGCTGGGACCCACCACCTACACCGATGCCGCACGCATCGAGGTGGTGGTACGCCAGCATCGCGATATCGTCGATGCACTTCGGCAGGCAGACGCGGAAGCCGCCGGAGCTGCCGCCGAGGCCCATCTCAAGACATCGCTGCGCCAT
Organism: Tepidamorphaceae bacterium; assembly: GCA_028279445.1. GTDB lineage: Bacteria > Pseudomonadota > Alphaproteobacteria > Rhizobiales > Tepidamorphaceae > JANQNT01. Next base: position 101,209 of record JANQNT010000002.1, read on the forward strand.
CGGCTGCGGAACATGACCGCATGAAGCCGATCGTCATCACCTTCGGTGTCGGACTGATTGGCGTTGCGGTGTTCAAGCTGCTGGCCTTGCCTTTGCCCTGGCTGCTGGGGCCGATCATCGCCTGCCTGATCGCAGCGCTTGCCGGCGTGCCCATGAGGGGTGTGCAGGTGCTGAACGACGGCATGCGCACGATCCTGGGGGTGGCCGTCGGCGCAACGCTGACACCGGCTGTCCTGGCGACGTTCCCGGCCATGTGGCCGACATTGATGCTGGTGCCGGCGATGGTGGTGTGCATCGGCGCCATCGGCATCCCGTATTTCCTGCGGGTCTGGAAGTACGATTTTCCCACCGCCTATTACGCCGCCATGCCGGGCGGGCTGCAGGACATGCTGCTGTTCGGCGAACAGGCCGGCGGCAACGTGCGGTCCCTGTCGCTGATCCACGCAACCCGCGTCATGGTGATCGTCGTCACCCTGCCCTTCCTGTTGCAGGGCATCTGGGGCGCCGACCTCACCAACCCGCCGGGCGTGCCACTGACCACCGTGCCGATGCATGAACTTGCGCTGATGGTCGTGTGCGCCATCGTCGGCTGGCGCGGCGGACAACGCATCGGCCTGTTCGGTGCGTCCATTCTCGGGCCACTGATCGTCACGGCGGCGGTGACGCTGTCGGGTTTCCTGCACAACCGCCCGCCGGCGGAAGCCATCTGGGCGGCACAGTTCTTCATCGGCGTCACCATCGGCAGCAAGTATGCCGGCATCACGGCGCAGGAACTCAGGCGCGATCTCGCCGCCGGCTTCGGTTTCTGTCTGATCCTGATCGCCCTGACGGTCGTCTTCGTCGAGGCGATCTACGTCTCGGGGCTGGCGCCGGGGATGGAGGCTCTGCTCGCCTTCGCGCCCGGCGGACAGGCGGAACTGACGGTGCTGGCACTGATCGTCGGCGCGGATCTCGCCTTCGTCGTCGCCCATCATGTGCTGAGGATCATCGTGGTCATCCTCGGCGCGCCGGTCGCCGCGAAGGTTTTCAGCCCCAGGCTTCCGGATTGATCATGTGGATCGGAGCGCCATCGGCGAAGGCGTTCACCTGTTCGAAAATGTCGCTGAACTGGAGGTCGAACTCGTCCTCGGTGACGTAGCCGATATGCGGCGTCGCCAGCACGTTGGCGCTGGCCAGCAGGGGATGCGCGGTGTCGCGCAGCGGCTCGGTGTCGAACACATCGATGGCTGCCTGGATGCGGCCACCGGCGATCTCCTCTTCAAGCGCCCCCGGCGCGATCAGCCCGGCGCGCGAGGTGTTGACCAGCAGCGACCGCGGCCGCATCGCCGCAAGATCGGCTGCCGTGACGATGCCACGCGTTTCGGGCTTCAGTCGTACGTGCAGGCTGACGATGTCGGAGGTGGCGAAGAAGGCTTGCCGGCTTTCGGCGACAGTGGCGCCGTCGGCCTTGGCCCGGGCGCGACCCGCCTCGGAAGCCCACCATTGCACTGCCAAGCCGATGGCTTGCGCGTAGCCGGCGACCGCCTTGGCGATCCGTCCGTAGCCGTAAAGCCCGAGCGTGCGGCCGCGCAGGGTGCGCCCCACCCCCATCTGCCAGTCGCCGGTGCGCAGCGAGGCGGCCTGTTCGGGGATCTGGCGGTAACTTGAGAGGATAAGCGCAAGCGTCAGTTCGGCCGCCGCATAGGACGGCGTGCCGGCGTGCATGTTGGAACACAGCAGCACGCCGTTGCGCGTGCAGGCATCCACATCGATGTGCGGGTAGACGCTGCGCTGGGAGATCAGCTTCAGGTTTTCCAGCCGGTCCAGCAGGTCTGCGCCGATGCGCGTGCGCTCGCGAAACAGCACCAGCGCCTCCGCCGAGGCAACGCGCTCGGCCAGCCGCGCAGCGTCCGGCTCGTGATCGGTCCATACCGTCACATCATGGCCGTCCAGAAGCTCAAAGCAGGGAAGTGTCCGCAGCGTGTCGAACCAGTCGTCGAGGATATGGACCCTCACCGGCTCTCCACTCCGGCATCGGGCTCGAGCTGGCGTGGGGTCGCGACGAAACGCGGCGCCTTGAGCGCCTGCAGCGCCTCCACGATCGCGCTGCGCAGTCCGATCAGGTGGGTGAACTGGGCGTCGCAGCCGGCGATCGGCGCGGGATAGCTGCTGATCTCGTCCTGGATCTGCTGGCGCGCGGCCTCAAGTTCCCGCGTGGCGCGGCGGACATTGTCCTCGTAGGGCATCGGCAGCTCCTTCCATATTTGTATCCGCTTGTATACAAATTGGTCGCGAAGCTCAATCACCAGCCCACGCGGTGTGCGGCACGAACACCTGACCCTGGGCCAGCTTCCTGGCGGTGCGCACCAGCCCGGCGGAGACAACGCAGAAGTCCTCCCCGTCCAGCGTGTAGTCCATCACCACGTCGAGCACGCCCATGGGGTGTTCCAGCCCGAGCTGCGCCGGCGAACCGGATGGGCCCTCAAGCAGTCCGTCCGCGACGGTGCCAGGGCACAGCAGACACGCGCTGAGGCATTGCGACCCGGTCACGGCGAGGCTCGGGTGGCACTTCCACGGCATGAAGTAGCGGGTGAGGGCCGAACCGCCGTCATGGGCGCCCGCCAGCAGACCGAACTTGGGCGTCACCGACCTGGCCACATCCCCCAGCCCCATGGCCGCTCCCGCCTGCAGCCGGATCGCTTCCATGCGGGCGAAGAACGCCTCGTTTTCGTTGAGTTCGGCGATTGTCTCCCGCCCGGACAGTCCGAAGTCCGCCGCGCGCGCGATCACCATCGGCATCGCCACGTCCATGCAGGTCACTTCGATGCCGTCGAAGACATCGCGGCGCGCCCCTGTGGGAAACATGCTGCCCGTCGCGCCGCCGACCACATCCATGAACTGCAATTCGATCGCAGCCGCGGTTCCCGGAACACCGTCGATCGCCGCCTCGCCGTCATAGATAACCGATGTGCCGTCGGTACGGACCGTTGCCAGAACGCGAGCGCCTGTGTTCACAGCCCGGATGCGCACCTGTGTCTCGCCGTACGATGGCGCGATCAGTCCCATCTCGATGGCCGCCGGCCCGACCCCGACCAGGATGTTGCCGCAAGTCGGCTTGAAGTCGACGAGGCGGTCCTCGACGCTGACCTGGGCAAAGAAATAGTCGACATCGGCCCAGTCGTCGTCGGAGGACGACAGCATGGCGACCTTGGTCGTCACCGCGTCACCGCCGCCGATGCCATCGATGTTGAGCGGATGACCTGAGCCGACCATGGCGATCAGGACCCTTGCCAGATCGTCGCGGTCTTCGGGTAGGTCGGCCCGGTTCATGTAGGGTCCGCGTGACGTTCCACCGCGCATGAAGACGAAGGGAATGCCCGTCTGCATCATGTCAGCGGCCAGGGCAGATCGACGAAGGACTGCAGCAGGCCGGGCGGGAAATCGCGGTTCAGCAGGCTGGCCATGAAGCACATGAATCCGATCCCGGCCGCGGTGTAGATCGCCGCGAAGGACCAGCTTCTGCGGGCACGGAAACGGATGAAGGTCAGCAGGAACACCGACAGCGCCAGGATGAAGCCGACGAGCGCGGTGAGTACCAGCAATCCGACGAACCACGCCAGCGTCGACCACAGGCCATAGACATTGTCGTCACCTTCGGAGAACTCACGGTCGGCGAACAGCGGATGGGTCGCCGGGCGCAGGAACATCTGCACCAGCAGGATCAATGTGCCGACGATCGCGACGCCGGAGACGAACCGCGGGAAGACACGGTCGGCTGCGGCGAAGTCCGGGATCATCGACGCGTTGACGAAGGCGGTGACGAGATAGGCGAGCACGGCCAGCAGGAAGATCATCGGCGCCGTCTTGCGGCCCGACTGAACGGCGCCTTCGGCCATGATCGACTTGGCCTGCCGCAGGCCGATGACGACCGAGATGACGGTGATGACGATCAGCACGATGACGATCGGCGAGAAGATGTAGTCGATCCCGTCCTCGAAACTCCTGCGGAACCGCGAGCTGGCGATCTGCACCGCCTGGTTGGCGTAGGTCTCGGCCGGGTTGGACAGCACGAAGCCGATCAGGAAGGCCGGGCGCGACCAGTCGAACCGGCGCATCAGGATGCCGAGCATGCCGATGGCGAACAGCGCCACCAGGTCCATCAGGTTCTGGCCCGACTGGAACGCGGCGAACGAGATGATCATGAACAGGAACGGCGCCAGCAGGCCGAAGGGGATCGTCGTCAGCCGCGCGATGCCACCAGAGGCAGCAATGCAGATCAGCGTGCCGGCCACATTGGCAAGCGCCAGCAGCCAGACGATCGCGTAGGTCACGTCGAGGTTGTTCTTCAGCATCGACGGCCCGACCTCGATCTGGCCGGAGCCCAGCAGTGCGATCGCGCCGATGAAGACAGCCATGGAGCCGGAACCCGGAATGCCGAACAGCAGGGTGGGCACCAGCCCGCCGCCTTCCTTGGCGTTGTTGGAGCTTTCCGGGCCGATCACGCCGCGCACTTCGCCGCTGCCGAACTTCTCCTTGTTCTTCGTCGTCTGGACGGTGTGGCCGTAGGAAATCCAGTCGACCACCGAACCGCCGAGGCCGGGGATGACGCCGACCACGACGCCGATGATCGAGCAGCGCGCGGACAGCCACTTGTTGGCGAACCAGTCGCGCACGCCCTTGAACCAGCCACCGCCGAGCACGGCGCGTTCGGCAATGGCGCGATCCTGCCGCAGCAGCGCGACGATCTCCGGCACCGCGAAGATACCCAGGCCCACGATCACCAGTTTCAGCCCGTCGACGAGGTAGGGCATGTCGTAGGTCGCCATGCGCAACTCGCCGGCGCTGTCGCCCTCGCCGATGGTACCGATCATCATGCCAAGGCCCGCCGCGACGATGCCCTTCAGCGCGACCCGCCCGGCCAGGATACCGACCATGGACAGGCCGAACACGGTGATCATCAGCAGTTCGGGGGTGCGGAACTCCAGCACCACGGGCCGGGCCACGAGGATGAAGATGGTCAGGAAGGCGGCGCCCACGAGGCCGCCGAAAAGCGACGAGGAGAAGGCCGCCGAAAGGGCGCGGGCCGCCTCGCCCTTCTTGGCCATCGGAAAGCCGTCCAGAACGGTCGCCTGCGAGGCGGAGGAGCCGGGTATGCCCATCAGCACAGAGGCGAAGGTGTCGGATGTCGGCACCACGGCGACCATGCCGATCATCAGCGCCAGACCGAGCACCGGCTCCATGCCGAACATGAAGGGCAGCAGCAGCGACAGGCCGGCGATGCCTCCCAGGCCGGGGAAGACACCCACACACAGGCCCATCACGACACCCAGGACCAGATACCCCAGCACGACGGGCTGGAAGATCATGCCTGCGGCGTCGGCAAGCGCCGGCAGTGCGTCAATGAAGGAGTCCACGACGAAATGCTTTCCGAGGTTGGAAGGCCCCGGCCGTCAGATGACGGCCGGAGTCCCGTTATCGGTCAGTTCAGGGACACACCGTAGCGGTCCTTGAGCCAGTTCACCACGAAGCTTTTCGCGGCATCTGGCACATTCGTCGCGCTTTGCAGCGCACCTTTGGCCTTGTCGCCGGTCATCTGCGGATAGACACCGAGCCGGCCGGCGGAAATCTCGGAGAAGTCGTCGCGCGCCTTGATGGCCTCGAACGCCTTGGTGTAGGTGGCGATCGCATCCTGCGAGGCACCAGCCGGCAGAAACACCATCTTCTGGGCCGGGAAGCCGGCCACGAAGAATGCCTTCCAGGCATCCCAGCGTTCGCCGGAGGTCTCGCAACCCTCGGTCGCTTCGCAGATCTCCTTGAAGGTCGGGATATCCGGGAAGGTTGGGTCGCGAATGATATTGCCGTCAGCGTCCAGCGCGCCCCAGGTCATCATCGGCACGGCGGTGCCGGCCTCCACCAGCGGCGTCACGCCCTTCAGGTAGGACGAGGAGGTCTGATAGTCGATGTTGGCCTCGCCGCGCTCAAACATCAGACGGCCGTCGCCGCGCCCCTTGATGCCGAACACCGGCTCGACCTTCAGGCCGAGCATCTCCCAGGCCAGCAGCGGCACCAGATCGAGCCTGGTCGCGCCCTGCGAGCCGTAGATGAAATCCGTCTCGCGAAGCGCGCTGGCATCCATGCCGTTCATCTTCTCGGCGAGGTCGGGCGGCAGGTAGGCGACGCCGCCGGTGCCGGACGCCAGCACGACATTCCAGTCGTTGTACTCGTAGCGAACGCGCGGATCGCTGAGCAGGTATGGGAACTGGGTGGACCCGGACGAGCCGAAGATCAGCGTGCCTTCGCTGTCCTCGTATGCCTGGTCCTGGAACCAGTTGGCGCCCTTGGTCGATCCCGCGCCCGGCATGAACTTGACGACCACGGTCGGTTTGCCGGGCAGCGCCTCGCTGAGCAGCGGCGCATAGAAATTCGCCCATTTGGCCGAGCCACCGGTCTCTGAGAACGGGATGACCCATTCAACCGTCTTGCCGGACAGGTCGATACCGTGACCTCCGGCCCAGGCATGCGTGGCGTAAACCGTCGAGGCGGCGGCCATCAGGCCGATGGCCATGCGGCGGGTTAATCTGGATTCTGTCATCATGTCCTCCCTTGGCGATTGCACCAATTCTCGATTGGTCCTGATCCGGGTTCTTCCCGGTATTGGGACGCAGTTTTCTCGGCTGAACCTTGCACCAACCCTTCATCGCAGCGAAAAATATACGATGAGGATCGTTCTGGTTGAAGACAACCGCAGTCTGCGAAAGGGCATCGCCTATCGTCTCGAGGACGATGGCCACACTGTCGATGTGCTCGAAAGCGGCGAGGACGCCGAGCTGTTTCTCAAACATGAGGACTGCGATCTCATCATTCTCGACATCAATCTGCCTGGCCAGAGCGGGCTCGATGTGCTGGCCTCGCTGCGCGCCCGTGACGATCCCACGCCGGTCATCCTGCTGACCGCGCGCAGCCGCACCGAGGACCGCGTCATAGGCCTGGATGCCGGAGCGGACGATTATCTCGTCAAGCCTTTCGAGATGGATGAGCTGGCGGCACGGGTTCGCGCGCTGGGCCGCCGCGGGGATGTGGCGCCACGCCGCGTGGCAGCCCTTGGAGCGCTCGAACTCGACCTGGAGACGTTTCAGCTCAAGGCGCAGACAGGCCCCCTGGACGTGCCGCGGCAGGAGCTGAAGGTGCTCACCGCGCTGGTGAACGCAAGGGGCACGGTGGTGCCGAAGTCGCGCCTGCTGGACCAGGTCTACGGGGTGGGGAGCGAGACCAACGAAACCGTCATCGAGGTCTATGTCTCGCGGCTGCGCAAGCGGTTGAAGCCGCATGGCGTACGCATCCAGGTGCATCGTGGCATCGGTTATTCGTTGGCGGTCGATGCACCATGACGCGGGCCCTGTCGCTGCGCATGCGCCTGACGGCGATCATCCTGCTGCCGGTTCTCGCTGTCGCGGCCGCAGCCGGCCTGTGGCAGTTGGGCAATGCGCGCCAGACGGCCGCCGATGTCTTCAACCGCAGCCTGCTGTCGGCGGCACTTGCGGTCGCCAACGACGTAACGATTTCCGGTGGCGACGCACTGTCTGCAAGCACCCGCGACATTCTCGCCGACACCTCCGGCGGTCAGGTCTTCTACCATGTCTATGCGCCCGACGGCGTCATCGTCGCGGGCTATGCGACGCCGCCGGTAGGCATTCCGCGCAACCAGGCCGAGATCGTCCAGCCCACTTATTTCGATGCCACCTATTTCGGCCGCCAGGTCAGCGGCGTCCGGGTTCAGGCACGCACGGAGATCGATGGATTTGCCGGCATCTTCACCACGACGGTCTGGCAGGATGCATCGGTGCGCACCGCATTCGTGCGCCAACTCGTGCTGCGCTCCGTCATCACCATCTCGCTGCTGATCTCCACGCTCGCGCTGATCATCTGGTTCGGTGTGCGGATCGGCTTGCGGCCACTGCTCAATCTGCAGGACGCGATCGAGATGCGCTCCAGCGACGAGCTCTCCCCGATCCGCCGGCCGGTCCCCTCCGAGGTCCAGGGCATCGTGCGTACGCTGAACGACCTGTTCAGCCAGGTGTCCCGCAGCATGACCGCACAGGCCGATTTCATCTCCAACGCGGCACATCAGTTGCGCAACCCGATCGCCGGCGTGCTGTCGCTGGCGGAGGCCGTGAACAAGGCACCGAGCGCACAGGAAGCACACCGCCGCTCCGCCGATCTGCTGGCAGCGGCCCGCGAGACCGCCGAGTTGAGCAACAAGCTGCTTATCCTCGAACGGGCCAAGTCGATCAGCCCGGCGAGCGCACGACAGGACGTCCGGCTCGGCGATTGCCTTCCCAAGTGGATCGGTGAACTGCGCCGCGACGAAAGGGGCGGGATCGAGGTGCGTCTCGATGTCGATGGCGAGCTTGGCGAGATCGAGTGCGATCCGGTGATGCTGCGCGAAGCCGTGCGCAATCTCGTGGACAACGCCATCCGCCATGGCGGCCCGGACCTGACAACCATCGAGGTGTCGGCAAGGCGCACGCCGGACAACGTCTGCCTGTGCGTGGCCGATGACGGCGCCGGCATCCCCGAGGACGAACTGGCGGATGTGCCCGAGCGGTTCCGGCAGGTTTCGGCGGGTTCCGGCAGCGGGCTAGGACTTTCGATCGCACGCGCCGTGGCCCATGGCCACAACGGGGCGTTTCACATCGCCAACCGGAAACCGGGGCTGGAAGTGGAACTGCAGCTACCCGTGCTGTGAACCGGTTTCAGACGACGAAGCCACAGGCCGATGCAGGCGTGCGGGTGTCCATGTTGCGGCCACGATTGAGGTGGTCGTCGATCTCGGCGGCCGCCCCGATCATCCGCCCGTAGAGGAAGACGGTGAAGGCTGCGGTCTCCAGGTCACGTTCACTGAGCGCGCCGGACTGGTAGTCCTTCCACAACAGCGCCAGAAGGAGCGCGGCGATCACCGCGTCCACATTGACGCAGAACACATAGCGCGAGGCCCCCGTGTCATAGAGCGCCTGCACGAGTTCACGGTAGAAGGCGTGAAAGATGTTGTACTCGCCGCGCTGTTCCATGAACTCGGCGATGAAGCGCTCGCGCGGATCGTAATTGACCGGCTTGCCCTTGAAGACGGGATGATGCACGCCGGGCAGCGCGCGCACCTCGGCGCCGAGTTCCTTCGCTTGCGCCTTGTCGGCCTTGTAGTCTCTGGCGAACGCGCCCGCCATGGCCTTCAGGTCGAGCCCGTGGTTCGGGTCGGCGGGGTCGTTCAGTCCGGTGTCCTTGAACTGCTCCAGCAGGAAGGCCATGCCCTCGAAGCCGTTGCCGCCGTGGCTGTAACCGCAATGGCTCAGAAAGCCGAGCATGCCCTTGTTGATCTGCACCCGTTCCGGCGTCTGCGGTCCATCGGCGGACACCGCACCCTTGGCGCCCTGCGCGGAGATCGCGCCGGGGCCGTTGGAGACCAGTAGCCCCACCAGGATCTGCAACGGTAGCGCTTCACGTTCCGTCGGCTTCTTGCCGGTCATCGCCAGGAAGCACAGGTCCGCCATGGTCCATTTGCCGAAGCGCTCCGCGCGCGGGATGCCGTACAGCGATCCGGGCTGATGCTGCTCGCCGGGAATGGTCGCGCCGACCATGACGCCGTAGAGCCTGAGATACCAGGGCAGGGTCTCCGCGGTCAGCCTTGAGATGCGTTTGCGCATCAAGGGCCCCCAGGAGATGGTCAGCGCGATGGCCGCGAGGATCGCATCGCGCGACACCCGGCCGCCGAGACCGGTGACGTAGTTCAGGAAGACCGACTTGCCGCCCCGCGCCTCGACAGCGGCCAGCATGGCCTCCGGCCGGGGATCGTCATCTTCCTGCGGCGTGGCGAAGAACATCGCGCGGGTCTCGCCATCGAGCACGATCGCGCTGGTGTCGAAGGCCTCGTCGCGCCCGTCGAGCAGGCCGGAATGGGCAAATGCGTCGATCAGGGCGCGGGTGCAGGCGAGCGCCCGCTCGACGCGCTTCGGACCGACGATCGCCGCGGCCGTGGCCATCACCGCATTGGGCGCGTTGCCGGCGTCGCGCGCCGCGTCCGCCGCGGCGAGAATCGGATCGCCGACGAGATTGACCTCCGCGGCGACCGCGACATCCAGCATGGCCCGGTCGTTCTCGCTGGCGATCTCATGCACCAGCGGCAGCGCGAAGATCGCCTCAAGCGGCTCCAGCGCCAGATCGAGCACCGAGTGGCCGTGCACGCTGGTGACCTGGGACGTCGGGTCCATCACCGAGGCACCGGACAGGTCCTTCATCGTCTGGCGCGCGATCACCGCCCCGATCTGGCCCTTCAAGGCGTCGATCTGGGCATCGTAGGGCGGTTGCGCCTTGACCAGCGGCAGCGCGATGTCCGACGGCAGGTCGAGACCCTGATCGTTGGCGACCCATGGCTTGAGCGCCAGCGTGCCGCGTGGAGGGAAATCCGGCTTGACGTCGTTCAGCGCCATCACCGCCGTCAGAGCTGCGGGAATGTCGGCGATGTTGGTCACCACCGCGCCCTTGGCGGATGCGGCCGGGTTTTCGGGGGTGTAGAGATCATCAACCCCGAACATGTCCATGAACCAGCGTTCCTTGTCCTCGGCCTTGTCGCCGGAACCGGCCATCGCGCCAGCATGGCCGACGGCGCGGGTCAGCTTGGACTTCCAGCGCCCCACGACACAGGCAACCACCGGCTTGGCGAAGTCGATACCGTGCTCGTAATAGCCGCCCGGCTCGGCATAGAGAACGGCCGCCTTGGTGCGCTCATCGGCCTGCAATGCGTGGGCAAAGTCGCGCGCGGCATAGTGGATGTAGACGTCCTTGCCCGACGAGATCAGCGTCGTGGTGCCCCAGCCCTCGGTCGCCAGGTACTGGGCGATGGTGGTGGTGAAGCCGCCTGAGTTGGAGAAGATCGACACCGATCCCTTGAGCAGCGACTCCTCGGGGTGGTCGCCGCCCAGCGCGCCGCCGATGCGCACCCGGTTCCAGCTATCGGCCACGCCAAGGCAGTTACCGCCGATGATGTCGACGCCGTTGGACTGCGCGATGGCCCGGATCTCGCGGGCGTCGTGCACGGCGATCTTCTCGGTGATGATGATGATCTTCGACAGCGCATCGTTGACGCGGACCAGTTCGGCGACACCGTCGCGCACGCCGCCGGGCGGCAGGTAGACCACGCCGACGTTGAAGTCGTGTCCCGCGACGAGCCCCTCGCGCACGTTGTTGAACACCGGGATGTCACCGGCCGGCGTCTTGAGCACGCCACCGCCGCGCCCCGGCGAGGTGCCGAAGACGATGTTGCCGCCGGAGAACGCGTGGCTGGTCGGCGTGACCTGGCGCGACTCGCCGCCGAGGATGTTGAGCACGCAAACCCGATCCTCGCGCGTCGCCACATCGGCCAGCGAGCCGATGCCGAGATAGTAGGGGAAACCGTCGATGCCCTGGCGATACATGGATGTTCCTCCTCAGGCGGCCGGCTTGAGGCCAAGGTGCCGGGCGACGTCGTCCCGCCCGCCGCGGCGCATCCAGTGATCGACCTGCTTGGCGTAGCCGACTACTTCCGAAATCGCACTGTCGAAACCGAAGAAGCGATAGGGCAGGCCGAGGCTGTCGAGGGTTTCGGCGAGGTTGCCCATGCCGCGCACGAGGTTCGGCCCGCCGCGCCCGACGACGACGTAAAGCGGCGTGGGGCCATGCGCGGCGAAATGCTCGCGCAGGGCGTCACCCATGCCACGGAAGGTCTCGTGGATGTCGGTGTTGTTCGACTTGCCGCCGATGATGAACAGCACGTTGGACCGCGCCAGGAAGTGCTTGTAGCAGATGGCCGCGACCGCCTTCATCTTCTCGTAGGGCGGATTGCCGCCGAAGTCCGAGGAGATGATCGCGGCATCCCCCAGCACTTCCGTCACCAGGCTGTTGGCGCCGCCACCGAAGGTGGGCGCCAGGATCGTGCCGTTATCGTTGATGACGAAAACGTCCGACTGGCCCTGGTGGGTACGTAGCTGATTGACCTCCTGCTCGAAGTCGGAGATGTCGGAGGCGAACAACTGCGCCGGCAAACCAAGCCGCTCGACTCGCGGGTCGTCACGGTCGAAACCGCACTTGAAATCGCAGGCGACCGGCGTCAGGCGACCGTTGGCACTGGGGCGCATGCGCAGCGGATTGATCTCCAGAGTCGTCATACCGTAGTGGTGCACCAGCTCCCAGAGCTTGGGCAGTTGCTGCACCAGCGGCGAGATGATCTCCCGCGGCGCGCCGATATCGGTGAGCGCGTTGGCGACGACGAAGGCCTTCAACCCGGTCAACGCCTCGAAGGGCACGGTGGCGATCTCGGACTTGTCCAGTTCCTCGATATCGACGCCGCCGCGATGGGTCAGCGTCATCGTCGGCGCGCGATAGTTGGTGTCATCACTGATCGAGAAATAGACTTCGTGTTCGGCGGGGATGCCCGCCTCGAAGGTCACGCCGTTGGCCTTGGCGGACGCGTTGCCGTGGCGATGCTCGGCGAAATAGAGCCGTTCCTTTTCGGCCAGTGCGGTCTTCAGGTCGCGCGCCTTGCCGATCAGCCCGGCCTTGCCCTTCTTGCCGACGCCGCCGCGAAAGACCGGCTTGATGAAGACCAGTCCGTGCCGGGCGATAAACGCCTGCAGCTCGTCCTCGCTCGCATCGGGGCCGAGGATCTCGGGCACCGGAAAGCCCACATGACCGAGCAGCCTCGATCCATAGAGCATGCCGTTGAGTTGCATCGTCTCGCCCTCCCCAGGCAGGTCCCGAATTCGCGTTCGGGTTGATCCCTGTCTAGCGGGCCTAGCTGTCGCCAACCTTTCGCAGGCGCAGACGATGCGGTGCGAGCGCGCAGCGCTGTGATGATGATCGGGCTAATCCGGATGCAGGATGATCTCCACCTGCATCAGGGTCCGGGCTCGATTGGGTTCAGACCCATTGGGCCATCGGCGGGAAAACCGCCAGATCATCCTGTGTTTGGGTTGACTCAACCCAAACACAGAAAAGATGATCGATTCTAGAGAATTAGAGCAACTTATCTGCGCCGATCCCGGCGCAGGTTGCTCTAGCGTCGGACGTCGTCGAGCGACAGATCCTTGATCGCGGCACCCGGGTGGACCTGGAACATCAGGCTCGTCTCGCCAAGTTCACGCGCATGCATCAAGCGGGCGGGCGGGCGTGAGGGGGAATTGTCAAACGCCTTTTCGAGGTAGATCTCGGAGCACGAACCCTGCGCGCACCCCACCCCTGAAGCGTTTATGGCCGCGATCACGCCATCACGGTCGAGACCTGCCGGAAGCCGCTCGGGGCGCACGAAGGCGTAGAACTTGTACCAGGCATGCCGGCAGCAGGCGGTGTCGCCGACCACCACGCGATCGTCTGTGCATCGCGGGCGTGGCAGGCGTATGAAACCGTCGTCTTCGCCGGCGTATGGTGCCAGAACATCCGTGAGCTTGCGGGCATTGTCGGTCCGCGCAGCATTCCATTCGGGCATTCGGGCAAGCTGGATACGGCCGATCACCGCCTGCATCTCGGTCATGCGCCAGTTGGTGCCGATCGTTTCATGCAGCCAGCGGAAACCGGGCGGATGGGTGCGCTCATGGACCGCCTCCCAGCTCTTGCCGTGATCCTTGAACGACCACATGCGGCGCCACAGGTCCGGGTCGTCGCAGGTGACCATGCCGCCCTCGCCACCCGTCGTCATGATCTTGTCCTGACAGAACGACCATGCCGCGACATCGCCAAGGCCGCCGACCGGTCGCCCCTTGTAGCGCGCGCCGTGCGCCTGGGCACAGTCCTCGATCAGCTTGATGCCGCGCGTTCCGATCACCTCGCGCATGCCGTCCATGTCACAGGGCCAGCCGGCCAGATGCACGCAGATGATCGCGCGCGTGCGTTCGGTGATGTGCGGCGCGACCGTTTCCGGCGCGATGTTGCCGCTCTCGCGGTCAACATCCGCGAAGACCGGAACCGCTCCCGCATTGATGACACACGATACCGAGGCAATGAAACTGCGCGGGGTGACGATCACCTCATCGTCCGCCCGGCCGCCATTGTGCGCACCGATCTGTAGCCCGTGCAGCGCCAGATCGAGCGCCACCGTCCCGTTGGCGAGCGCGATGGCATGAGCGGTCCCGGCGAAGGCTGCGAATTCACGTTCGAACTGGCGGCCTTCGTCGCCCGTCCAGTAGTTGACCTTGTTGGACAGCAGCACGCGGCTGACCGCGTCTACCTCGTCCTGGGTGTAGTTCGGCCAGGGAGCGGCCACTTCGGTCATGTCCGGTCTCCGCCTCGCCGTCTTCATATCGCTCGTGCAGGTACGCCGCCCACCTTTTGGCCGTCACCCACATCATCGACAACGGCCGCTCCGGCCCCGACGATGACATCGGCGCCAATGGCCACCCCCTCACGTACGACGGCACCGACGCCGATCCAGCTCCGGTCACCAACGGTGACACCGCCAGCAAGGCGCGCACCCGGTGAAACATGCGCAAAGGCACCAATCGTACAATCATGGTCGACGCTGCACGCCGTATTGAGGATCGTGCCGCGCCCGATACGGGCGCCCGCGTTGACGATTGTCCCGGCAACGGCGAGCACGCCTGCATCCATGACCGCTTCCGCCGAGATCACGGCAGACGGATGGGCGATCACCGGGCTGTCCGTCATCCCCAGTTCGGTCCAGAGGCGCGCACGCATATCATTGCGGCCGACTGTCAGGAAGCGTTCGCCTTCCAACGCATCGCCCGGCCTGCCGACAATCGCCCAGGCACCATTCGCCGTGCGGTCGGGATAAGCATCGTCAGCAAAGACAATGTCGCGCCAGCCCGCGCTCCGGGCCATATCGGCCGCCACCTTGCCGTGCCCGCCCGCGCCGATGAGAACAAGCCGCTTCATCGTTTGCCCTCGAACTTCGACATGGTCGCCTCTCCGTCGGCAGAAATACCCTCCCGCCGGAACACACTGCGGGCGGTCATCGCCAGGATCTTCATGTCCAGCCAGAAGCCGCGATTGTCGACATACCAGACATCGAGCGCGAACCTGTCCTCCCAACTGATGGCGTTGCGGCCATTGACCTGGGCCCAGCCCGTGATACCGGGACGCACCTCATGGCGGCGCGCCTGATCATCGGAATAGCGTGGCAGGTACTCCATCAGCAACGGCCGCGGGCCAACGAGGCTCATGTCGCCCTTGAGCACGTTCCACAGCTCGGGCAGTTCGTCGAGCGAGGTCGCGCGCAGCCAGCGCCCCAGCCAGGTCAGACGCTCCCCATCGGGCAGCGCGTTGCCGGCCGTGTCCACGGCATCGCGCATGGTGCGGAACTTGACCATCTCGAATGGCTTGCCGTGCAGGCCGGGTCGCGTCTGCCGGAACAGGACAGGCGTGCCCATCAAGGCGCGGACGCACGCTGCGATGATCAGCATGAGCGGTGCCGCGAGCAAGAGCGCACTTGCACTGACGACAATGTCAAACGGTCGCTTCACCGCGAGTCAGTTCCCACCTTGATGTCTTCGACGCATGATACGACAAACCCGGCTGCATCGAACTGCATTGCAGGGCACGTGATAGATGGACTGGTGTTGAATGCTGTCACCGGTTCCGAGTCAATGGATGGCAATGTGCCATGCAGACCACCCCGCCTGATCGCCGGAAAGGACGCGCGAAACGCACACTGGGTTGGGCGACACGTGTGGTCCTTCTGCTCACGGTAGTTAGCTGTTTGGCCATTGCCGGCATGATCGCCTGCGTCACCATCTGGCGTGCAAACCTTGCTGACATACGAACCCAGGTTACCGATCCAAATTCTTCCGTTGTTGTCGTCTTCTTCAACGATGATGTCGCGGCCACTCTTCCACGCGCCGAGGCGGGGTTGGCCGTCGCCGAACAACTGGGGATCGAAACCGTCTTCTTGGTTGGCGGGGCAAGACAGTGGCGGAACCAGTTCGGATCGGTCGCATTGGCGAACCTCTTGTCAGACCGCGCGCTTGCAGCCGGCATCGACCTTGTCGCCGACCGGTTGTCCTACGATACAATCAGCAACCTCGATCGCATTGCCGAGTTTCATCTTGAACGCGGCCCAGACACGGCAATGGTCTTCATCAGCGATGACTATCACCTGTTGCGAATCGCGATCTTGATCCGCGATGACCGGCGCTTTGCCGCGCCCATCGTATTTGCACCCAATAATGGCCCGCGCGGACCCGCGGCTCATCTGGAGCGCGCGATCTGGGAAATCGGGGCGTGGATGTCGCTTGCGATGCCTGAACGGATACGGCAGCGCTGGCTTAGGGCAACGCGGCGCTAGGCTTTGCCGGGATCGCTCCAAGCTCCGTCCTTCTGACGCACACGATTGGTGATGAGGCTCCATCCCAGTTGCCTTTTCGACATGATTGCAAGCGCGACAATCGCAACGACATAGCTGCTCGCCGTACCAATTGCAGCGCCTTCGATGCCCAGAACCGGGATCAGCACAAGGTTGAGTGCAACATTGGCGGAAACAGCCAGTGCCTGCTGCAAGGTCTGGCGCATCGGATGTCCGGAAACGAGAAGCAGATTGTCGAAGGGAATGAAGCCTGCGGTCAGGACGAGCCCGGCGAGCAGAATGAACAAAACGACGATGCCCTCCTGCAGCCCCCTTTCGGGAACGAAGTGGACAGTGACGAGCCAGTAGAACACGAAGACGCAGAGCGCCAATCCACCCATCGCCAAAGGGGCAAAGCGCTTCGATAGGCGCAAGATACGCTGTGCCTCGGGCCAATGACCATCGCGCAGTGCCCCGACGAGGATGGGATTGAAATTGACGCGAACCATCGCCAGCAGATGGTAGAGGCCATCGAGCAGCATGGCTGCGAAGCTGTAGATGCCGACTTCGCGGTCCGACAGGAACAGGCCCAGGCACAGAACGTCGACGCGCGTGTTGATCTCGCCGAACATTCCCGCCGCAAGGCTTCGGCCGCCAAAGCTGACATGGGTGCGCAGCCACTGCCCCTCGACACGTGGCCGTCCAATCAGGCCCATCCACATGATGTACAGCAAGGCGCCAGCAAGCGTCAGAAGCTCGGCGATCAGGAAGCAAAGCGTTGCAAGTGTAAAATCCCAGTCGCTGACGGCGAACACGGTAACGACGACGGCTACCGCGATGTAACGCCCGGCCTGCAGAACCGCGAACGCCTTCATGTGCCGCAGGGCGTTGAGAAACGAGATCAGCACCTTGGTGGCCGGGAACAGCGCGATACCAAGTGCTGTGAACGCGATGGCGCGGGCGGCGCGCTCACTGCCGAACGCAGTTGCAAAGAACGGCTCGGCCAGGAAAACCACTGCCGCCAGGACAAAACCCAATGCCAGCACGGGCACAAGCGCCGATGCCAATATGGTGCCCAGCTTGTCGGGTTCGGCGTCATGCAGCGCCGCGTGCCGCAGCACCGAGTAGTGGATGCCGAACGCCGCAATCTGCGAGATGATGATGTAGAACGAGTAGGCGATATTGAACACGCCGAGATCGGCGGCTGTCCTGAAATAGGCAATGACGAGGTTGATCAGTAGGCCGCTTGCTGCCAGCACGACGAAGCTGCCTGTTGTCCAGGCGATGTCGCCCGACAGCTTGCTGCGGAACAGCTTCAAGCCTGCTCTCCCCGCTTAGACGTCGTCGCGTACGATGTCCCGCGTTTCCATTGGCGGGTTCAAATGCTTGTTCTCGACGTAGTCGAACCACATTGCAAACGACAGGGCATTGAAGCTGATGGAAAAGGTGAACAGCCAGATCAGGAACGTGATTTCCGGGACAACGCCCTGCGCTGTCCAAAGCACGACCAGCCGCAGGAAGAAGAGCACGCTGAGAGCGGCCATGAGGAATCCGAAGCCGTAGAAGAAAACCAGCGGATGGAAGTTGCGGATGACGTACTTCTCGCGCAGCCGCCAGAAGAACAAACGCACGAGCAAGGCGCCAATCGTGAAGATCACCTTGCGGATGTTGATCCCCGACTTCTCGCCGACATTGTAGACCGGCTCCACTGGCACGTCCTGGACGCGCATGCCCTCCACGTTCAGCTTGACCAGCAGATCGTTGGGCTGGCCATACCTCTTGAACATGCTGTCCCAGTCGATGGCCGCCAGAGCGGCCTTGTTGATCGCGGTGTAGCCGGTCTGCGAGTCCGCCACGTGCCAATAGCCGGACGCGATCTTGGTGAAGAGCGACAGAAACGCGTTGCCGTAAAACCGGATCTTCGGAATCTTCCTGAACGCCTCGCCGGTGACCAGGCGGTTGCCCTTGGTGTAGTCGACGCGGTCTTCGACCACCGGATCCAGCAGGTCCGGCAAGTCCAGGGGGTTCATCTGCGCATCGCCCGCCATCACCACGGCGATATCAATCCCGTTGTCCCGGCTCCACTTGTAGCCCGACGCGATCGCCCCACCAACGCCCTGGTTCTCCTCGTGCTCGATCAGGACGATCCTGTCCGTTCCGAATGCGGAGTGCTCCCTGACCACATCCGACGTCCGGTCGGTGCTGCGATCATTGATGATCACGATGCGATCGACGAAATCGGGCATCGTGTCGATCACCGTCGTGATCTGCGTTTCCTCGTTGTGCGCCGGAACGACGGCACTGATCATCTTGTCTCGGTACATGGGTGGAGAGCTTTCGAGAGGTGCAGAAATCCAGACGCGGGCGTTGGCGCGCTTCCACTATCGGGTTATCCTAAACGACGCAATCGTTTGGGACCGTGTCAGTCTTGTGCCTGATGGGGCGAAAGGGATGAACGCGCACCAAGTACCTATGGCATCAGAGATGCGGCGCTGCTAAAAAAATAACATCGAATAGACGCTCGATTCTGCCCGTGTCGGCGAACGACTTGGCGCCGCTTCAATTATCATCTGCAGCTATGATCCACACCATAAAGAGCAAAATTGCGCATGAGGTTGGCTATGGTCGAACAGCAGGTGTTGCATTAGCTTCGCCATTCATTGCTGCAGTTGCGCCGGCTTATATATTCGCACTCTTATTGCTGCCGTTAGCGGCCACCTGCATAACCCAACCTCCGCGGCAGATATCACTCTCAATCAACACACTGCTCCTTGTTTTAATTATTCTATCTTACTTTACAGCAAATTTATTTCATAATAATGATTTCTGGTATATTAATATTAAGAATTGCATTTGGATATCTATAATAATATTTATTATTATTTTTATAAAAAAGTGTGAATTTAATTTAATGTTAAAATTTTTCTATATATCTATGACAATATTATTTACTTTAATAGCAATATTTGGATTATTGAAATTCATATTGCAGATTAATGGAATTATTTTTGGATTTCTTATCTATGCATGCGGAGTGTTTTATCCTCAAGGTACAAATGTATGCGGTGATTACAATATCATCGCAATGACGCTGGCAGTGGCGGCAATATCTGCCACTGTCTTGGCCTTTCAGGCCATGGATAGACCGGCGATCAGCGTCGCACTGTCTGCGTGCGTCGTGATTTTGGTGATCGCTGGTCTTTTTGTCGGCTCTCGGCGCTTCGCATTCGTTATCACGACAGTTCCTGTCCTCTGGATACTCCTCACTTACTACAGCGCGCGTCCATGGCGTGGGGCGTCGTTGGGAGCAGTGGTGATGATCTGCGTCGGTTGCGCTTATGTTGCGCTTGACTATCCCTATGACGCCGTTCCCAATCACGAGATTCGTCTTGTCGAGGATATCACCCAAGGTAGGCGGACGGTTTGCGAAGAGGCGTTCGGTAAGGAACGCAATGGTCCCGATTTCTTGAGCTGTGACCGTTCGACCTATTCCTTAGCGCCCCGACGAACCTCGCCGACCGACCTGACGGGTACGATTTCAACCGACGTGGGCGGCCGGATTGATCGGTGGGAGTTTGCTTGGAATGGCATAAAAGACGACGGATACATCATTGGTCGTGGCTTGTCTTACCAAGAGGACTTCTCCTGCCACTTTGTCGACTGTGAACACCTAGATTATCCACACTCAACTTTGATGTCGGCGTGGTTGGCGTTTGGTATAGTAGGCCTTATCGGTGGATTGCTCTTCTATGCAATACCGGGCATCAATGCGCTAAGGAATGGCTTAGCTGGCTATGCTAACGGCACCTTCCCCATTCTTCTGGTGGTGATGCCATTCTCCCTAATCTCCGGGGATACGGTATTGTCGATCTGGCCAGCAACGGTAGCTGCACTCCTAGTCGACCTGGCGCATCGATCGCTTGCAGCGCAGGGCGGTGGATCGTGGGTCTACACGTTCGATCTGGGGCGACTGTTCAGCGTCACCTCAGCGGCGCCATCATCGCGGACCGAATGATGATCCGTGCGCGTCCCTTCTGCTCAATACGGAAAGACACGGCCTCAGTCTTTTCACTCACGCGAAACCGTCGCGAGAACGAACGAACTGCCTGCTCGCTTGTGAGTTCAAGAGTCGCGATCATTGTGGTCGCTGGTCGAGTACCGTCCTTCGACGCCTCATCAGTCATGTGCTCATCCACGTAGATCAGGGTCAGCCCGCTGCCAGAAAGCTGCAGGTCAAGCGCGATTTCGCTCGATGGCTCCACCGCGATTGCATCGCTGACGGAGCCCGGCCCACCGACCTGCAAACTAGTCGTGATGTTGCGTTCAAACAATCCGAATGGGAGTTCAACGGAGTTCTCGTTGCCCATCAAGTCCGTTTGCTGCCCGATGGAAGCCGCGCCAATGCGTCGGCGCCCTCCGAGAAAAAAGACCTGCTCGCGCGTCCACGGTCGTGCACTTGGCGAAATGTCGATCGGCTCGCCTTCCGATTTGTCGTCAGGGTGTAGCGCGTAGACTTGCCCTCGGTCCGTTGAAATCAGCAGGTCTGACAGGGCCGGCGACCGCAGGATTTCGTGCAGCGTGCTGTTGTAGAGCGGCGGTATTCCGTAGTCGGGCACATGGACGTGGGTTATCCCAAGCTGCCGCAACATGGCTACTGCTTCGCTGGGGTTCTCCTCACGGTAGAAGGGGATGAGCCGCTCGTCGAGATAACTGATCATGCGGCGGTCGGCGTAATACATGTCCGCAGGCTTGATCGATAGCAACAACGCATCATCCGGTGTGTTGGTACGCATGTAATCTGTGAGCACATATTCGCCGACTCTGCTGAGCGTTTCGGCAAAGTTCGGATGCACAGCTTCAGCAAAGGTCTGGCCGGTCCGCGCGACGGCATAGCCGGTGAAGACCATCGCCTGCAGAAGCGCACCCGCGACAAAGGCCAGCACGCCCAGTGCCTGAACGACATGGCCAAACCTGAAGTTCGATATGAATCCGAGAACGGCAACGAAGCCGTACCCGGCGCCAAACGCGACAATGGACTGCATAACCAGCACATAGCGCTCGTTCTTGACCATGATGTCCATGCCCAGCGCTACCGAGACAACCGCTCCGAAGGTGTAAACAAGGAACAGACCGAGCCCCATGTGAAGGACCATTGTGGAGGGTGAATGCGTTGCCGTGCCCCGCCAGACGGATTGCCAGAGCGGTCCACGCATTGCCGCTACCAGGACAATCGCGAAACCGACCGCCATCGCCCAGTAGGTGATTCCGAAGGCCTCGGGCGCAAACCAGCCTTTCAGCAAGCCATATTGGATCATGGAGGCGGTCGTCCCCAAACCGCGGTTGATAAGGAAATAATCGTCCCAGTGGAGTTCCGGCAGAGCAAAAACGGCAGGATTGTCGCTCACGGGTGTTCCGAAAAGGACGATATTCCGACCATAGTGCCAGACCCCCACCACCAGGGTCACCGCAACGGCCGTCGCAGCTTCCGGTAGCAGCGTTCGCAGGCCTTGCAGACCTCTGTAGAGGGCGAGTCCTGTGAGCATCAGCGGTAGAAAGAGGATGGCTACCGAGTGCGTCCACAGACCAATGCCTGCCACCGCGCCAACGATGCCTCCGCGGAGTACCGGGCGCGCCTCGACTCCCACGATCGCAGCCAGCAATAGCGCAAACGCCGATACGAACATTGCATCCAACAGCGCCGAACCTGCGCCGAGGAACAGTAGCGGTGTCGACAGGAAGAAGATGGCTGCTGAAAGCCCGGTCATCCTGTTGACCAGCGCGCCCAGTGCATAAACGACGCCAGAAGCCGTGATGAAAAACCAAGGAGAGACGAGCCTCATAGCCCCTGGCACGTCAACGTTCCCCTGAACGATTGAAGCCAGATAGATCGAAGCCACGTAAAGCGGGGGGTGTGTCCATGGGCCAAAAAAGCCCGATGAGTTGGTTTCCGGATCGAGTACCGGATAGGACCATAGCGAACGGGTCTCGAACAGGATGCGGCCAACGGTGGCGTATTCGAGTGAATCGTTCTGCGTTAGCGGTGTAAAGGTTGCGATGAATAGAACGGCGAGCCCGCACAAGATCCAGGCCAACACCAGAATAAGCTCGACCTTTTTGGTTGGCTCGCTCTTCGACACCCGCCATTCCTTGGCGCCGCGGCCGAGAACCAACGCGGTGGCGAGAATCGTGACCAATGCAAAAAACACCGCGAGCAAGTGTACGGAATGCGACGCACCAGACAGGACCGCGAGGGCCAGGGCCGCCACCATGCCGAACAGGAACGGCCCAAGCGCCACACCCACGGCAATCGGAAGACGCGCCTCAACAGCCGGTCGCGACCAGAGAAGGCAACGCGATATAGCCAGCCCGCTCGCCGTGCACAGAGCCACAGCGCACAGCAGAACTGCAAGCCCGACCGCTCCCACTTCGATCATCGACGTACCGGTCTGATCAGCGAAAAACGACGTGCATCAGGCATTGGCTCCATCGGGCAGGCCAGGCGCGTACAGTTTGGGAATACGGTCAATCGTACGTATGGCTTCATCGAAATCGATGTTGATGAGCTGCGTGTACTCGCGGATCGATTTCCAGCGCGGCGCGTTGTCCCGCTCGACCAGCTCCATCGCGCGTGCCCGGTCCAACTGGCCCTCACGAATCTGGTTTGACCTGAACGTGTCATGCTCGGAGAAGCCAGCAACGGTGGTATAGATGTAATTGTAGAAGCCTGCGGTGCCATCGCCGATCCGCCAGGTGCACTCGGTATCGTCGGCCAGTTCCCAATCGTAACCATTGATGAGTGCATCGTCGATTTCGTCCTCGTTCCATTCGAGATAGTCGAACAGATACAGATGATCCTGGTTGATGCCGTAGTAGGAAACGAACGCCCACGCCGTGTCGGGCAGTGAGCGATTGAGGTAGCGTGGATTGCCGAGATAGCGCCGCCCGTACTCCCACAACATGCGTGCCTTGCGCCCCATCCCGAACGTCGAAGGCTGGTTGAAGCCTTCGACCTGGGGCGGGATGTCCAGGAAACCGAGCTTGAAATCGGTCTTCTCGAAACGGTTCGTGCAGAAGACCATCAACGGAATGCCGGTCTGCTTGATCATCGCGTTCGCATACCAGAAGAACTGCTTGTCGCCGGCCATGAACAGCGGAATGATCCCGAGGTCGGGCTTCTTCAACCATGCCTGAACGTTGCGTCGGATGTTGGCGCGCTTGGCGCGGATGTCGGCGGAAATCCAGATGTGCTCGATGCCGAGCTTGCCGCACATGCGGGCCTGATTCCGCCGCGCCAGATCGGTGACCATTCCCCAGTCATAGCTGAAGGTGATCGGCGTCATGCCGTACCTTTCGCGCAAGAGGTGCAAGCCGTACGAGCTGTCGCGGCCACCTGAGAAGGCAACCACGCAATCGGGCGAACGGCCGTCGCCCCGGTATTTGGCGAGATGGGCCTCGAGATCGCTTTCGGGACGTTTGGCCCACGGCTCGTAGGTATGGCAGTAGTTGCAGACCCCCTCGGCGTCGAATGCGATGTACGGCATCGTTTCAGGCAGCAGGCACTTGGAGCAACGCTGCATGCCGGTGCGTGCTTCGCGAAGGCGATGTGCCTTTTCTTCGATCTTGCGTTGGCTCGCGAGCATGGGGCTGACGCCAGGCGCCGCCAGGGTGTCGTCTTCTCCGGCCTTGAGTTCAAACGTCTCGACTGCCGCTGAACTGAGATTCACCGCCATGCCTTCACCGGCATGCAGTTGCATGATTTCGGCGCCCTCGAAGCCGGGAATGCACTTGTCGCCTTCGGTCAGCTTCTGGCAGATCCAGCGCTCGGAGGCGAAGAAGAAAGCGCCACCGTCGCGCGACGAGCAATAGTGTACCGAGCCGGTATTGGTCGCGATCAGTAACTCGTCAGAACCGCGCTGAAACAGGGCTACCGATGTCTCACCGTAGACCTCGCCGAACACACCCGCGAGGGCCTGCCTGGCCGATTGCCCCTTCCCCATGCGCTTGTGCATAAGCGCCGCGATCACTTCGGTATCGACTTCCGCGCGTGGCTCAACGTCCGGGTTGGCGGCCCACAGCTCGGTCCAGTTGGTCACAATGCCGTTGTGAACGATGACGATGTCGTCGCGCCAGACCGGCTGGTTGTTGGTATCGATGCCCTGCAGACCGTTCGTGACCAGTCGTGCGTGGCCCACCGCAGCCAGTTTGTCCTGTTCTTCGCTGCCCGAGAAGAAGCCATCGCTCGCCCTGGCCACGGCGCGACGGTAGTCCTCGGTTCCCAGCATGGCGCCAGCGGAGACGGAGTCCTTGTGGACGACGATTTCCTCGGGGTTGGCGAGAGCGATGCCGGCGGCCTCGCGGCCGCGACTCTCGGACAGGGCAAACAGGTTGCGAACCGCGCGCGACCATGCTGTCCGGTCAAGCTGCGATGGCGCGGTGACCACCAGGCCGAAGATGCCACACATGGCGAATGCTGACTCCGTTTCGGGTGGAACAGGCCGCTAATGCACGACTCCCGGCAGCAGGACAATCGGTTTGTCCGGTATCAATCGACGGCGATCAGGGACCTGTACGCCCAGACGGTTTTTGGTCTTGACCTCTGAAACCTACAGCAATTCTGAACCGTGCAAGGCCGGTACACGCCGGGTGCGACCATGCCCGCCATCAGATCCACCTTTGCAAATCCAAAGTGTTGCGCTTCGTTGGCAGTGAAGTCGGAATTTGACCTGTATTGCTCAGGTTCTCTCCACCGGTTGCAAGCAAGGCATCGATGCGGAAGAGGTGTGTCACCCACCAGAAAACAGCGCCCAGCCAATTGGACAGGCGTGCCAATGCCTCAGGTATGCGCAAGCAAGGTGGAAACAATGTGGTCAAATGCGTCACTGCCAAGATAGGCGCCGGCGGGCAAGCTCAACACGGTAGCGGCCGCTTCTTCGCTATGGCGCAAACCCGCTGGATCACACGGATGATCAGCATACGCCGAAAGCCGGTGCATCGGCGTTGGATAGTAGACGTTGGTCGGGATGCCTCGCTCCGCAAGACACTCACGCAGCGCACGTCGGTCCACGCCGTCGGGCAGCCGGACGGTGTATTGCGCCCATGCCGATGACAAACCGTCCGCAACATGGGGAACCGTCACACGGTCACTGAGCGCTGCCGTATACCGGTCGGCGAGGAGTTGGCGCGCCACCAGTTCCTCGTCGAAGACGGTCAGCTTTTCAAGCAGGATCGCCGCCTGGAGCGTGTCGAGACGCGAGTTCATGCCCAGGCGCACATTGTCGTACTTGTCCGCGCCCCTGCCGTGAAAGCGCATCGAGCGCAGCAGGTCGGCCCATTCGTCGTTGTCGGTGAACAGCGCGCCACCATCGCCATAGCAGCCCAGCGGCTTGGCCGGAAAGAACGACGTGGTGGTGATGTCACCGAGCGTACCTGCGCGGCGGCCCTTGTGGACACCGCCGAAGCCCTGGGCGCTGTCGGCAACGACACGCATGTCCGCCTCGGCGGCGATCCTTCCCAGGTCGTCATAGTCTGCCGGCAAGCCGAACAGATCGACCGGGATGACAGCAGCCGGCCGCAGCCCCTCGTCGCGTGCATGGGCCACGCAGCGGGCAAGGCTGGCAGCATCCATGTTGAAGGTTCGCGGGTCGATGTCGGTGAAGACGGGAACCGCGCCCGCAAAGGGGATCATCTCTGCCGTCGCCGCAAAGGTGAAAGCGGGTACGAACACCGCGTCACCCTCACCCACGCCGAGTGCCATCAGCGCCAGCAGGATGGCATCGGTGCCGTTGGCGCAGGTGATGCAATGCCGCGCGCCGGTGTAGTCGCACAGCGCCGCTTCCAGCTCGGCCACTTCCGGACCCATGATATACTGACCATGCGCCAGAACGGCCTGGATGCGGGCGTCGACGCCCTCCTTGATCCGTGCCTGCTGCGCGGCGAGATCGAGAAATGGGATCGGTTCAGCCGTCGTGGTCGGCCGGTCGGAGTTTCCCATCTTCTTCAACATAGCGTTCGCCTGTCCTGGGGCAGACCAGATCGTCGCCCAGCCGTTCGCCCACCTGGCTTACCCAACCGATGCGCCGCGCCGGAGTGCCGGCCACCAATGCATAGTCGGCGACATCAGACGTGACAACGGCACCGGCTGCGATCATGCACCAGGCGCCAAGTGTGTTGCCGCAGATCACCGTCGCATTCGCCCCGATCGTCGCGCCGCGCTTGACCAGCGTGCGTACGAACTCCTTCTTGCGCTCGACATGGGCGCGCGGGGTCAGAACGTTGGTGAAGACGCAAGACGGGCCGCAGAACACGTCCCGCTCGAGCACGACGCCGCGATAAAGGGAGACATTGTTCTGGATCTTACAGCCATTGCCGATCACAACGTCCGGACCGGCCGCCACGTTCTGGCCAAGGATGCAGCGTTCGCCGATGCGCGTATTGGGCAGAACGTGCGAGAAGTGCCAGATCTTCGTGCCGGCGCCGATCTCGACAGGCTCATCCACGTAGGCGCTCTCGTGGATGAACACGTCTGGCGCGATCATGAGCCGACGATCCGGCCGAGATCGGGGTGGCGCTCGCCGCGGTTCGGCTCGATGTCCGCGGTGCGTATCCCGCTGACGATCTCGATGGAGGGCCGGATCGCATCCAGGCCGAAGCCCTGACCGTCCAGCACCGCCCGATAGCTTGCCGTGTGCAGGTCGGTGAAGCCGCTGGAGAATTCGATCTCCTCGCCATCGATGGTGATCGACCGGTAGGTGCTCTGTCCTTCCGGCGTGCGTTGGGGAAGATGGTCTCGGTTGATCGACAGCGCCCAGCGCACCCGGGCCCTGTCGAATTCCAGATAGCCGGCGGCGGCATCGGCGCCGCGATGGTGCACAACGCTGGTGTTCAGGGCCCCGAAGACAAAGCCGAGCATGTCGTAGAAGTGCACACCGATATTGGTGGCGATACCGCCCGACTTGTGTTCGACGCCTTTCCACGAAGCGTGATACCAGGCGCCGCGCGAGGTGAAGTAACCCAGATCGACGTCATGGATCGTGTCGGGGTCGCCGCCATCGATCTTCTGCTTGAGCGCGATGATCGCCGGATGCAGCCGTAACTGAAGGATCGAGAAGACGTGACGGCCGGTCTCGGCCTCGATCGCGGCAAGCGCATCGATGTCGACGGGATCGAGCACGAGCGGTTTTTCGCATATGGCGTCGGCGCCCGCCCGCATCGCGAAGGCGATGTGGTCCTTGTGCAGATAGTTGGGCGAACAGATCGCGACGTGATCGATCGGCGGGCCCACCCGCTGCACATCGTGCACATGGGACTCGAAGCGCTCGAACTCGGTGAAGAAGGCGGCATCCGGGAAATGGCTGTCCATGATGCCGACACTGTCGTTGACATCGTAGGCAACGAGCAGTTTGCCGCCGGTTTCGCGCATCGCCTTGAGATGGCGCGGCGCGATGTAGCCGGCCGCGCCGATCAGCGCATAACGGGCGATCGTCGTCTCGGTCCCCGTCATGCGCGCCACACCCGCTTGCCGTCGGGCGGAAACCGGCCGCGCGTGTCGATGATGAGTCGGGCATTCTCACCGATCATCTCATAATCGAAGCCGGCATGGTCCGTCAGCAAGATGACGGCATCGTAGGAGGCCACGGTTTCGGGCGTCAGCTCCACCGACGAAAGATCGAAGTCATGCTCACGCATGGGCGGGAACACCGGCACATGGGGGTCGCAATAGGCGATCTCGGCGCCCCAATCGCGCAGCAGTTCCATGACGAAGACCGAGGGGCTTTCGCGCATGTCGTCAACGTTGCGCTTGTAGGCAATGCCGAGCGCCAGCACCCTTGCGCCGCGCAGCGCCTTGCCCTGGCCGTTCAGCGCTTCGATCGCGCGGTCGATGACATATTGCGGCATGCGCGCGTTGATTTCGCCGGCAAGCTCGATGAAGCGCGTATGAAGACCGAATTCGCGCGCCTTCCATGTCAGGTAGAACGGATCGATCGGAATGCAGTGGCCGCCGACGCCGGGTCCGGGATAGTAGGCCGTGAAGCCGAATGGCTTGGTCTTTGCCGCATCGACAATCTCGAAGATGTCGAGCCCCATCGATTCGGCGATGAGCTTCATCTCGTTGATCAGCCCGATATTCACCGACCGATGGATGTTCTCGAGCAGCTTGACCATCTCCGCCGCCTGCGTCGAAGTCACCGGAACGATCGTGTCGATGAAGGTGCCGTATAGCGCCTCGCCCGCCTTGCGGCAGTCGGCCGTGTGCCCGCCGACGATCTTCGGAATCGTCTGGGTATGGTAGTTCGCGTTTCCCGGATCCTCGCGCTCGGGAGAATAGACGAGGTAGAAATCCTCGCCCGGCGTCAGGCCGGCCCGGGAGATGAAAGGCAACAGCACCTCAGCGGTTGTGCCCGGCCAAGTCGTGCTCTCCAGCGAAAGAAGCTGGCCGGCGCGCAGATGCGGCGCGATCGACTTCATCGTCGCCTCGACGAAGCTGAGGTCCGGTTCGCGATACTTGTTCAGAGGGGTCGGCACACAGATGATCAATGCGTCGCATTCGGACGCCCGCGAGAAGTCGCTGGTCGCCTCGAAGCCGTCCTGCCGGATGCGGGCGATCTCGTCGTCGGCAATATGCCTGATCGGGCTGGACCCGGCTTGAAGCTGACCGACCCGCTCCTGCGCGACATCGAAGCCAAGAACGGGCAGACCGCATCGCGTAATCGAGAGCGCCAAGGGAATGCCGACATAGCCTAGGCCGAGAATGCCGACCTTTGCCGACCTGTCGGCGATGCGATCGAAGAAGTTGGTCACGCGCAGATGCCCAGTGGAAATCGCGGCCGGCCGATTGCGACAGTGAGGCCATATGCCATGTATGGTGCCATTGCAACCGGACCGGACCACGGCGCGGGACGACGCCACGGATCGGCAAAAGCCGAGGTCACGGCCCCCCGCACCAAACCCTGTAGAACACCGGGAACCACGCGGGGCGCTCGAAACCACATCGAGAAGATAAGCAAAAACAAAGGCTTGATGGCAGGCCACGCGAGTCGCTGATACGAACTACGTTTTCGCATCCGCACTGTGATCTCGAGTCGTGGCCGTGATCTTCCGGGCGCGTGCACGCACTGACGCCGATCCATCGTTTTCCGCGCGACACAGAGCGGTTTCAACAAGTGGAGCAAGGTCAGGCACGTGTGTCGCCGCGTGATGGAGCGCATCCATCGACCAGGCGCGCAGGAAGGGGCGCTCATGGTCGAGAAATTGAGCCGCCCAGTCGGCGAACCGTTGCGCCTGATCGGGCGTGAACGCGAAGAACTCGGCAGTCTGGCATAAATGAAGCGCCGCCTGCCAAGTCGGCACAGCGTCAAGCCGAGCCAAAATCGTGGCAATCTCCGGCGGCCCCGGAGTGATACCGTTCTCAGCGCAGTTCTTTATCAGCCAGGTCGCGCCGTCTGAAACGAAACGCTCCTCCGACCCAATGAGCGCAGCAAGCCGGGCCAGAAAGTCTGCGTCCCCGCCGAAGCGCGCGCGTGCTTCCGAGAGAATGGATACAGCTTTGCCGTCATACGCCCGCAGTATCTGCAGCAGTTCCGACATGTTTGCCCCCTTGGGGCCTCCCAGCCCTGCAACGAAACCCGGAATCGAGCAGCGAACAGTCAATAACTGGTCTTGAATTGTTCTTGTCGGACGAAAACCAGCCATTGGCGGACCAGTCGAACCGGTGGCAAACGGCGTTCGCATCTATGTTCCAGAGTGGCGGAGAGGGAGGGATTCGAACCCTCGGTACGCTCACGCGCACAACGGTTTTCGAGACCGCCCCGTTCGACCACTCCGGCACCTCTCCGCGCTGGAACCGGGCGCAGGTTGCCGCCCGGGGTCAAAGCCGGGCGAGGCTTACACCGCGCGCATGCCGCTCGCAAGTGCCTGCGCATGGCTGCCATCTGACGCATCGCGTTGACTTTGAACGGCCGATCCGTATAACCCGTGGTTCGCTTGCGCGGGGTGTGCCTTTGACCTCGCCAATGTTGCGCTATCCGAGGCTTTTCGGGCGCTTTCGGTGACGAGAGCTCAAGCCCGCTGCAAAGTCCGCCGGCCGAGGGGAAACCCCGTTCAGGTCACAGGCGGCGCCGTAGGATGCGGCTGAAAGAGGATTGAGCCAATGTTCGCTGTCATCAAGACAGGCGGCAAGCAATACCGGGTCGCGCCAGACGACGTGATCTCGGTGGAGAAGCTCACCGGCGAGCCCGGCGAGCTGGTCGCTTTCGACAACGTTCTGATGGTCGGTGACGACGCCGGCGCGACGATCGGCGCGCCACTGGTCGACGGTGCCACCGTCGCCGGCGAGGTGGTCGAACAGACCCGCGCGGGCAAGATCATCGTGTTCAAGAAGCGCCGGCGCAAGAACTCCCGCCGCACCCGCGGCCATCGCCAGCATCTGACCACGGTGAAGATCACCGAGATCCTGACCGGTGGCGCGAAGCCCAAGCCGGTCAAGAAGAAGGCCGCGCCGAAGACGGACGCCGAGGACAAGCCCGCCAAGTCCGAGAAGAAGGCGGCCGACAAGCCCACTGACACTGGCAAGAAGGCCGAGACCAAGGCCGCCAAGGTGGAGGCGCTGTTCACGGCACCCGATGGTGCGGCCGACGACCTGAAGAAGATTTCCGGTGTCGGTCCGGCGCTGGAGAAGAAGCTGAACGCGCTCGGCATCACGCAGTTCGCGCAGATCGCCGCCTTCACGCCTGAGGACATCGCCAAGGTCGATGAGGTTCTCAACTTCAAGGGTCGCATCGAACGCGACGAATGGCTGAAGCAGGCCGCGGAATTCGCCAAGGGCGACGCCTGACCGCCCGGTCGGGACCGATACAAAGGAGACACGGGCATGGCACACAAGAAGGCAGGCGGCTCCTCGCGCAACGGGCGCGATACCGCAGGACGCCGTCTCGGCGTCAAGAAGTTCGGTGGCGAGCAGGTCATGGCAGGCAACATCATCATCCGCCAGCGCGGCACCAAGTGGCACCCCGGTGAGAACGTCGGCATGGGCAAGGACCACACGCTCTTCGCGCTCACCGACGGCAAGGTCGTATTCAGGGCCAAGGCCAACGGGCGCACTTACGTCAACGTGTGGCCGATGGAGGCCGCAACCTAACGGCGACAGGGATTTCCTCCTGCTTCGCCGGCGATCCAGAACCCGGCGAACCAGGAATTAGGTCAGGAACCGGGTAGATGGATCGCCATCTACCCGGTTTTTTCTTGGCGCCCCGCGCGCCACTGACCAGAGGGAGACCTTGAGATGAACGTCAGGGACAGCGACGAAGAGGCTGAAAGTACCGGCGCCGCCGGTATCGACAGCGTTCCCACGGTTCTGACAACGCGCCGGCTGGTGCTGCGCCGCCCGAGTCCGGCCGACGCACAGGCCATCGCCGAGATCGCCAACAACGCCAAGGTGGCACGTTGGCTGTCGCGCATGCCGCACCCTTATGACGAGAGCGACGCGCGTAGCTGGATTGGTTCGGTCAGTGGCGAGGATGCCGGCGAGTGCGCCTTTGTCATCACCCGCGTGGACGCCGGCAAGGAAACCGTCCTGGGTGCGTGCGGCGTCGACCGCGACAAGGACTTCGACCTCGCCCAGATCGGCTATTGGGTCGGCGAGCCCTATTGGGGTCAGGGCATCGCGACGGAGGCGGTGCAGGGGCTGATCGATCACGTCTTCACAACGTCCGTGCTCGACGCGGTGGGCGCCTCCTGCCGGGTCACCAATGTCGCGTCGCGCCGGGTGATCGAGAAATGCGGCTTCCAGTATTGCGGTCTCGACATGGCCCAGTCGCGGTTCGACAACGCCGTGGTGCCGGTGTTCGCCTTCCGCCTCACCCGGCGCATCTGGGAGAGCCTGAAATCGTGGGCGGCCGCCTGAGCGCGTCGGATGGCGGGTATGGCTCGCGATTTGTGGCCTGCCCGCCACCTGATGTAAGCAATGCGCACTGTTCCGCGTATTGAGTTTGAGCGATGAAGTTCCTCGACCAGGCGAAGGTCTACGTGAAGGCCGGCAACGGCGGGCCGGGCTCTGTCTCGTTCCGGCGCGAGAAGTTCGTCGAGTTCGGCGGTCCTGACGGCGGCGACGGCGGCAAGGGCGGCGACGTGTGGGCGGAATGCGTCGACGGGCTCAACACGCTGATCGACTACCGCTACCAGCAGCACGTCAAGGCGAAGAGCGGCACCCACGGCATGGGCAAGAACCGCACCGGAGCCGGCGGTGCCGACGCCACCATCCGCGTGCCCGCCGGCACCCAGGTCGTCGATGCCGACGATGACAGCGAGGTCGCCGACCTGACCGACGTGGGCCAGCGCGTGCTGGTGGCGCGCGGCGGCAATGGCGGCTTCGGCAACGCGCACTTCAAGAGCTCCACCAACCAGGCGCCACGCCATGCCAACCCCGGTCTGCCCGGCGAGGAACGCACGCTGATCCTGCGCCTGAAGCTGATCGCCGATGCCGGGCTGATCGGCCTGCCCAATGCCGGCAAGTCCACTTTCCTGTCGGCCACCACCGCCGCCCGTCCGAAGATCGGCGACTATCCCTTCACCACCCTGCATCCGGGTCTCGGTGTCGCCCATGTGGACGAGCGGGAGTTCGTACTGGCCGACATCCCCGGCCTCATCGAAGGCGCGCACGAGGGCGCCGGTCTCGGCGACCGGTTCCTCGGTCATGTCGAACGCTGCCGGGTGCTGGTGCATCTGATCGACGCCACCGAAGAAGACCCCATCACCGCCTACCGCACCGTGCGTGGCGAGATCGAGGCCTATGGCGACGGCGTGCTGGCCGACAAACCGGAGGTCGTCGCCTTGTCGAAATGCGATGCCCTCGATCCAGAACAGGCCGAAGCCCAGGCGACGATGCTGTCCGAGGAGATAGGCGGGACGATCGCCCGCGTCTCGGCGGTGTCCGGCTCCGGCATGACGGAGCTGCTGCGCCGCATCCACGATCACATTGCAGCCGACAAGACAGCCGAAGCCACCCGCGATCCCGTCGAAGCACAACCCTGGCGGCCCTGATTGATGGAAGCACGCACGCACACCTCGACCGCGATGACTGGCCGGCTCGCCGGCTTCAGACGCGTTGTTGTCAAGGTCGGCTCGTCGCTTCTGGTCGACCCCGCCGCGGGGCTTCGCCGCGACTGGCTCGGCGCGCTGTGCGACGATCTCGCCTCGCTGGCCGCCGCCGGCGCCGATGTGCTGGTGGTCTCGTCCGGCGCCATCGCACTCGGCCGCAAGGTGCTTGACCTTCCCCGCGGCCCGCTGAAGCTGGAGGAAAGCCAGGCGGCCGCCGCCGTCGGCCAGATCGCCCTGTCGCGCGCCTGGGCGGAGGCGCTCGCCGAGCGCGGCCATGCAGCCGGCCAGATCCTGCTCACCCTCGGCGATACCGAGGAACGCCGCCGCTATCTCAACGCCCGCGCCACCATCCTCAACCTGCTCCGGCTGCACGCCGTGCCGATCGTCAACGAGAACGACACCGTCGCCACCACAGAAATCCGCTATGGCGACAACGACCGCCTGGCCGCGCGCGTCGCCACCATGGTCAGCGCCGACCTGCTGTTGCTGCTGTCGGATGTGGACGGGCTCTACAGCGCGCCGCCGGCCGACGACCCGGACGCTGTGTTCATCCCTCAGGTTCCGCGCATCACGCCGGAGATCGTCGCCATGGCATCGGGTGCCGGCTCCGACCTGTCGCGCGGCGGCATGGCGACGAAGGTCGAGGCCGCCAAGATCGCCACCGGTGCGGGCGCCACCATGGTGATCGCGTCGGGCCATGAACCCGGTCCGATCCGCCGCGTTGACGGGGGCGCGCGCAGCACCTGGTTCAGCGCGGTGGCCAGTCCGCTCGCCGCCCGCAAGGCATGGATCGGCGGCACGCTGGAAACCCGCGGTGCCATCACCATCGACGAGGGCGCGCGCCGCGCGCTTGCGGCGGGCAAGAGCCTGCTGCCGGCCGGCGTCACAGCCGTCGAGGGCCGCTTCCAGCGCGGCGACACCGTGGCGATCCGTGACTCCGACGGCCACACGCTGGGCGTCGGCCTGATCGCCTATGACGACACCGACGCGCGGCGCATCACCGGCCGCCGCTCCGCCGAGATCGAGGCGCTGCTGGGTTACGCCGGACGCAGCGAGATGATACATCGCGATGACATGGCGCTGGGTCAGGCGGGGGAAACCGCCGGACCCGGAGAGAAGGACACCGGGTGATGGACGCACGCAAGACACGAGACGCGGCGCAGCAGGCGATCGACATCGCCGCGCTGATGGCCGACATGGGCCGCGACGCGCGCGCGGCTGCCCACGCGCTCGCCATTGCCCCTGCCCAGACCAAGAACGCCGCGCTCCACGCCATGGCCCGCGCCATCCGTGAAGCGCGTGGCGATATCCTCGCCGCCAACGAGGCCGACATCGCATCGGCCCGCACGCGCGGACTGGCGGCGAACTTCATCGACCGCATGACGCTCAACGACGAGCGCGTCGAGGCGATGGCCGCCGGCATCGAACAGATCGCCGCGCTGGACGACCCCGTCGGTGCGGTCATCGCCGCGTGGCAGCAGCCCACTGGATTGAACATCGAACGCGTGCGCACGCCGCTCGGCGTCATCGGCATCATCTTCGAGAGTCGACCCAATGTGACGGCGGACGCCGGCGCGCTGTGCCTGAAGGCTGGCAACGCGGCGATCCTGCGGTCCGGCTCCGACGCGCTGGGTGCTGCCCGGCGCATCCACCAGTGCCTGCAGGCGGGTCTCGCCGAAGCCGGCCTCCCGCGTGAGGCAATCGGTCTGGTACCCGTACCCGACCGTGCCGCGGTCAGCGCCATGCTCGGCGGGCTCAACGGGTCAATCGACGTCATCGTGCCACGCGGCGGCAAGGGCCTGATCGCCCGGGTCGAGGAGGAGGCACGCGTCCCCGTCTTCGCCCATCTGGAAGGCATCTGCCACATCTACATCCATACCGCGGCCGATCTCGAGATGGCGCGCGACATCGTCGTCAACGCCAAGATGCGGCGCACCTCGATCTGCGGCGCGGCGGAATGCGTGCTGGTGGATCGGGCCATCGCCGACAGCCATATCGCCCCGCTGGTGAACGCGCTGATCGATGCCGGCTGCGAGGTGCACGGCGACGAGGCGGTTTGCGCGCACGCGCCCGGCGCGGTACCCGCGACCGACGAGGACTGGGGCAAGGAGTTCCTGGGTCCCGTTATCGCCATGCGCGTCGTCGACGGCGTGGAGGACGCGGCCGATCACATCGCCACCTACGGTTCGCAGCATACCGAGGCCATCGTGACCGCCGACCAGCAAGCCACCGAACGGTTCATGGCAATCGTCGATTCGGCAATCGTCATGCACAACGTCTCGACCCAGTTCGCCGATGGCGGCGAGTTCGGCATGGGCGCGGAGATCGGCATCGCCACGGGCCGCATGCACGCGCGCGGCCCCGTTGGCGTGGAGCAACTCACCAGCTTCAAGTACAAGGTGCGCGGCAACGGCCAGACGCGCCCCTGACACCGACGGCGTCCCGCATGCCTCCGAAGACATCCGGCCGCGCACCGCCCTGGCCGCCGCTCCCGGCCCATACGGAGGGGATGCGCATCGGTCTCTACGGCGGATCGTTCAATCCGCCCCACGACGGCCACGCGCACGTCAGCCAGGTCGCTCTGCGGCGACTGAAGCTGCACCGCATCTGGTGGCTGGTGACGCCGGGCAACCCGCTCAAGGATGCAAGCGATCTGGCAACGCTCGATGCGCGCATGCGCGCTGCACGCGCCCTGACACGAGACCGGCGCGTCGTCGTCACCGCGCTGGAAGCCGATATCGGCACCACGCGCACGCTGTCCATGTTGCGCTGGCTGAAGCGCCACGCTCCGAGGGTGCATTTCGTCTGGGTGATGGGCGCCGACAACCTGGCCGGGTTCCATCGCTGGCATGGCTGGCGCGAGATCGTCGCCGAGATCCCGATCGCGGTGGTCGACCGGCCGGGCTTCACCTTGCCGGCGCTCACTTCGCCGGCCGCCCGCGTCCTGGCCAACGATCAGCTTGACGAAGATGACGCCACACGCCTCGCCGTCATGCGTCCGCCGGCCTGGACGTTCCTGCGCGCGCCGCTCAATCCGCTGTCCTCCACCGACTTGCGGCAGCAGGATTCGTGTTGAAACCGTCACATGACCTGACGTATTTTGTGAGAGCCAGTCGCTTCGATGGCTGGATGAAACAGTGGTGGAGACATCGCCTAGAGCAACCCGCGCCGGGATCGGCGCAGACAAGTTGCTCTAATCTTTTGAATCGATCATCTTTTCTGCATTCGGGTCGATTCAACCCGGATGCAGGATGATCTAGCGTGAAACGCTCACGGCTTCACAATTCGGACAATCGGTGCCGCCCGATGGCGGCAAAAACGCTGTGTCGGCAACTCGCCGGTGACAGAGCCACGATTGGTCCGTGCGGCCGGGCATGGGGGCCAAGCCCCCCGCACCACAGCATGGGAGAGTGAATCGCTGACCAAGCAGCACACGGCCGACGCAGGCACGACGCCTGCTTCGGCGACCGGCTCGGCAATGGGCGAAGCGCCCTCAACCGGCCTTCTCGACCTCGTACTCGAGGCGCTTGATGACGCCAAGGCGCAGGACGTGGTCACAATCGACCTCAGTGGCAAATCGGCGATCGCCGACACCATGGTGATCGCCTCCGGGCGCTCCGACCGTCACGTCAACGCGGTTTCGGATCGGCTCCTGCGTGCGCTCAAGGATGCCGGGTATGGCAGCGTGCCGGCGGAAGGCACCGAGACCTGTGACTGGGTGCTGATCGATGCCGGCGATGTCATCGCACATATCTTCCGGCCCGAGGTTCGCGAGTTCTACAATCTGGAAAAGATGTGGTCGGCGCCCGCACACGACGAACCGGGCGGCGATCAGGCGGCACACTAGGGCCAAGACCCCTCAAATGGCTCGGTTTTGATCCATGCGCCTGCGCATCATCGCGGTTGGTCGGCTGAAATCCGGGCCCGAACGCAGTCTCTTCGACGACTATGCGACCAGGCTTGCCAATCAGGGCCGTGGCATCGGCCTTGACTGGCAGGGCGGCGTGGAGATCGATGAGAGCCGTGCCCGCGCGCCCGAACAGCGCAAGCGCGAGGAAGCCGCGGCGATCCGCGGCAAGCTCACCGGCAGCGACACCCGTCTGGTGGTGCTCGACGAGCGCGGCCAATCGCTTGCCAGCGAGCGGTTTGCGAAACGCATCGGCGCATGGCGCGACGACGGCGCAGCAGAGACGGTGTTCATTGTCGGCGGACCGGACGGGGTCGACGCGGCACTGGTTGCCGAGGCCGATCTCTCGCTCGCCCTCGGCACCATGACCTGGCCGCATCGCCTGGCGCGGGTCCTGCTGGCCGAGCAGCTCTATCGCGCCGCCGCAATCCTCTCCGGCCACCCCTATCACCGGGCTTGATACGCCGTTGCTGACGCAATTGTGACGAACGTCATGGGCCAGGCGTGCGTATGCGGTCACACCACCGCCACGGTCTCCGGCAAGATATCTCGTGAACGAGCGGTGGCGTGGTTAACAGATCGTTAACGAGCCGGGTTCTAGGATTTCTGGATGCAGAATCGGCTGATCGGTGATTTCTGGCGCGACAGGCTGGCCGCGGTGCTGTGCATCGCGCTTGTCATGTTTTTGCTCGCCCCGGTCTCCGCCGCCGAGAAAACCATCGACGAAGCGCGCGGCGAATTGCAGACGGTCACCGATGACCTCGAGGCCGAGCGCGTTCGCTTGCAGGAAATCAGGGAAGAACTGGCTGGCCTGGAGAACGATCGCGCAGCGATCAATGCGGACCTGATCGCCACCGCCGACCGGATCCAGGGCTACGAGACCGAAATCCAGAAGGCCGAGGAGCGGCTCCATGCGCTGGGCACGCGCGAGGTTGAGTTGCGCGCCGACCTTGCCAGCCAGCGCGATGTGCTCGCCGCCCTGCTGGCCGCCCTGCAGCGCATGGGCCATCACCGCCCGCCGGCCGTCGTTGTCTCACCAGACGATGCCCTGGCGACGGTGCGTAGCGCCATGTTGCTCGGCGCCGTGGTGCCCGACATCCGCGGCGACACGGAGAAACTCGGCGCCGATCTTGCCGAACTGCTGCGCGTGACGAAGTCCATTTCCGCCGAGCGCGAGCGCCTCACCGAGGAACACGCCAAGCTCGACGACGACCGTATCCGCCTGACCGCGCTGCTCGACGCCAAGACCCGGGCCACCCTGGAAACCCAGGACCGCATCGCCGAGACGAACCGCCGCACCCAGGAACTCACCGCCATGGCGGCCGACCTGGAAGACCTGCTGGCGGCGCTGGAAAAGGACGCCGAACGCCGCGCCCAGGAACAGCTTCGCCTGGAGAGCGAAGAGGCCGGCCGCGACGAGCGCGACGTCCGCGAGGCACTGCGCGACACCGGTCGCCTGCGCCCGGCGGTTCGCTTTTCCAAGGCGCAGGGCCTGTTGCCGCACCCGGTCGCCGGCGCGGTGATCCGCGAATTCGGCGCGCCGGACACCTATGGCGGGCGCGCCGGAGGCATCTCGATCGCCACCCGCGCCAAGGCACAGGTCACCGCCCCGAGCGATGGCTGGATCGCCTATTCGGGACCATTCCGCAGCTACGGCCAACTCTTGATCATCGACGCGGGCGACGGATATCATGTGGTTCTGGCTGGTCTTGAATCGGTAACGGCGCGCGTCGGACAATTCGTCCTGGCCGGCGAGCCTGTTGGACAGATGGGCACCCTCGCCCTGGCGAGTGCGGTGGCCCCGGACGGAGGACCGATACAACCGGTCCTTTACGTCGAATTCCGAAAGAACGGACGCGCGATCGATCCGAAGCCGTGGTGGTCGGACGATCCGGACGGAGCAGAAGGCTGATGCGCAGATTTTCACTGGTTGTCATGGGTGCCCTGGTCGGCGCTGGCGCGATGGCGATTGTTGGCCATCCGCTGCTGTCCCTGGGCACCGCCAAAGCGGCCAACACCGAGACCTACCGGCAGTTGAACCTGTTCGGCGACATCTTCGAGCGGGTTCGCGCCGGCTATGTCGAGGAGACCGCCGACCAGAAGCTGATCGAGGGCGCCATCAACGGCATGCTGGCGACGCTCGACCCGCACTCAAGCTACCTCAACGAGCAGTCCTACAGGGAGATGCTGGAGTCGACGAGTGGTGAGTTCGGCGGCCTTGGCATCGAGGTCACCATGGAGGACGGGCTGGTCAAGGTGGTCGCGCCGATCGAGGACACGCCGGCCTTCCGCGCCGGCATTCAGCCCGGCGACCTGATCACCCATCTCGATGGCGATCCGGTGCTTGGCCTGACCCTGTCGGAGGCCGTCAAGAAGATGCGCGGCGCGGTCTCCGAACCGCTGACCCTGCGTATCCTGCGCGGCGAGGCGAAGGAGGTGGTCGAGGTCACCGTCATCCGCGACACCATCCGCATGCGCTCGGTGCGCTGGGAGGTCGAGGACGATGTGGCCTATATCCGCATCTCCCAGTTCAACGCCCAGACCGAAACCGAACTGCGCAAGGCGATCGACCGGCTGCGTGAGGAGATCAAGGGCGACCGCCTGAAGGGCTATCTGATCGATCTGCGCAACAATCCCGGCGGCGTGCTCGACCAGGCGGTTCTGGTCTCCGACATGTTCCTCGATCGCGGCGAGATCGTCTCCACCCGTGGCCGCGCCGCCGATCAACTGGAACGCCGCAACGCCAAGCCCGGCGATTACGTCCGTGGCATGCCCCTGGTGATCATGATCAATGGCGGCTCGGCCTCGGCATCCGAGATCGTGGCTGGCGCGTTGCAGGACCATCGCCGCGCGACAATCCTCGGCACCCGCTCCTTCGGCAAGGCCTCGGTGCAAACACTGATTCCGCTGGCCGGCGCCAACGGTGCCCTGAAGCTGACCACCGCGCGTTACTACACGCCGCGCGGCCGCTCCATCCAGGCGCAGGGCATCGTCCCCGACATCGTCGTCATGCAGGAACTGCCCGAAGAACTCAAAGACGCCGAGAACGAGAACCGCGGCGAGGCGAGCCTTCCCGGCCACCTCTCCGGGGAAGGCGAGGAACAATCCGGTTCCTCCAGCTACATCCCCGCTGAGCGTGATGCCGACAAGCAGTTGCAATACGCGCTGTCGCTGCTGCGCGGCCAGGAAACGCACGAGATGTTCCCGCCCGATCCCGATCGGGAGGTGGCGACGCAGAACTGACCACCATTGGGCTGTGACGGCCAGCGGCG
This sequence comes from Tepidamorphaceae bacterium, assembly GCA_028279445.1. Classification (GTDB taxonomy): domain Bacteria; phylum Pseudomonadota; class Alphaproteobacteria; order Rhizobiales; family Tepidamorphaceae; genus JANQNT01. The sequence goes on from JANQNT010000002.1 coordinate 141,776, forward strand.
GGCCGTCACGACGCTGTTTCGCAGGTCACGTGTTGGCGCGCGTTCTGATCGATGTGCCACACGGCGATTGAACTCCGCCGCGATCGCTGGAGACGCCCGTGGCGCGCATTCCCTCCCTTTCCGGTCTGGCCGGCTTCGCCGAGAAGACGGGTTCCGTCGTGCGCGGCGCCGGCTTGCTGGGGCTGATCACCGGCGGGCTCGTCGCCGTGTTTGTCTTCATCGCCGGCTGGGCACTGTTCGCCAACGACCCGCTGGGCGGCGAACCACACGCCATCGTCAGCCTGCAGCAACCTGCTCCGCCGACTGCCGGCGAAGGTGACACGGAAACCGCCGATGCCATGCGTCCCAGCGTCAGCGGCGAGGACGGCGGCGAAGGCCAGAGCGCGCCGCAATTCGGCGCCGGCGGCCAGTCCGGGACGATTGGCGGCCAAGTCGTCATCTCCGACCCGCTCGCTGCCGCCGACGGAGCCGACAAGGAACTGGTCGAGACCGGTCGGCACGGTCCGCTGCCGCGCATCGCCGAGGACGGCCGGCGGCCGATGAACGTCTACGCGCGGCCCGCGCCGGAGATCACGCCCGGTCAGCCACGCATCGCGCTGGTGATCACCGGAATGGGATTGTCGACGGCCGGCACCGAGGCGGCGATCCGCCGCCTGCCGGCCGATTTCACCTTAGCCTTCGCACCCTATGGCCGTGACGTGCGCAGGCTGTCACGGCTGGCCCGCGACGAGGGTCACGAACTGCTGCTGCAACTGCCGCTGGAGCCCTACGATTATCCCGACAGCGATCCCGGCCCGCACACCCTGCTGGCCAGCCTGCCGGAGCGCCAGAACATCGATCGGCTGCATTGGCTGATGGCGCGCATCGTCGGCTATGCCGGCGTGCTCAACCATCTCGGCGCCAAGTTCCTCGCCGACGAGAACGCCTTGCGGCCGGTCCTGGAGGAGGTCCGCAATCGCGGCCTGATCTACGTCGATGACGCGACGGCGCCGCAGAACCGGACGCCTGGGATCAGCGAGCGGCTCGGCCTGCCCCGCGTGAAGGCGGACAAGGTCGTCGACCGGGTGCCCACGCGCGAAGCGATCGACGCAAGCCTGGCGGAGCTGATTGCGATCGCCACCGATCGTGGCTATGCCATCGGGGTGGCCAGCGCGCTGCCGGGAACCATCAGCGCGATCGAGGACTGGATCAGCGTTCTGGAACGGCGCAATATCGCCGTTGTTCCCGTCACCATGCTGGCCATGGTCGGCCCTTCCTAGGCTCGATCAGGTCACGTCCGCACAGTCCCCCCGAGAAAGTCCGAGTGGACCATGCCCAAGCCGGTCGATCCCGAAACGCTGCCCTACCGCCCCTGCGTCGGCGTCATGCTGATCAACCCGGATGGCCTGATCTGGCTTGGCCGGCGCTCGGATGCCGACCAGGTGGAAGGGCCGGGGGCCTGGTGGCAGATGCCGCAGGGAGGCATCGACGAGGGCGAGGATGCCGAAGCCGCTGCCCGCCGCGAGCTCTACGAGGAAACCAGCGTCACCTCGGTCGAAGCGCTCGGCGAAGCGCCCGGCTGGCTGACCTACGACCTGCCGCGCGAACTGGTCGGCATTGCCTGGAAGGGCCGCTACCGCGGCCAGAAGCAGCGCTGGTTCGCCTACCGCTTCACCGGCAAGGACAGCGAGATCGACGTGCTCAGTCCCGGCGGAGGCGAGCACGCGTCGGAATTCGATCAATGGGACTGGGTCGCTATCGACCGGCTGCCAGAGCAGGTGGTTGCCTTCAAACGCGGCGTCTACGAGCAAGTCGTCGCGGCGTTCCGGCATCTCGTAGCGTGATCCGGCCGCTCGTCGCAGCCGCGCTGCTCTGGCTCGGTATCGCACATGCAGCCGCCGAAGATCGTCCCGCAACGGTTGACGTCGTCGCCAACGGCTTTCCCGCGAGCATCGTGCGGCTCGATGCGTCGGCGCCCCGCATCCTGTTCATCGCCGGCTCCGGCCCCACGGACCGCAACGGCGACAACATACTCGGGATCAACGCAGGCTATCTGCGCAAGCTCGCCGACGAACTCGCGGCGAACGGCGTTGCGTCGCTTCGCTACGACAAGCGCGGTGTGGCGGGCAGCATCGGTTCGGCCACCGAAGCGGGGCTGACGATCGAAACGTTTGTCGATGACGCCGAGCGGGTGCTGGACTGGTACGCCAGGGAGCCGGGCGGCCCGATCATTGTCGCCGGTCACAGCGAAGGCGGGCTGATCGCCCTGCGGCTCGCCGAGCGTGGCGTTCCGGTTGCCGGTCTGGTGCTGATCACCGCGCCCGGCAGGCCCATCGCGGAGACGCTTCGCGAGCAGTTCAGCCGATATCCGCCGCCGCTGCGGGACGAGGCCGTCGCGTTGCTCGATAAGATTCTGGCAGGCGAATCGCCGACCCGGATGTCGCCACCCCTGCTGGCACTGTTCCGACCCTCGATCCATCCGTTCCTGCGTTCGTTATTCGCGCTGCGCCCGGCCGAAATGCTCGCCGCGGTGACGCAGCCCACGATGGTGATCGGGGGAGGCACCGACCTGCAGGTGACACGAGCGGACTTCGATGCCCTGACCGAGGCCCGAGCCGACATCGTGCCGCTTTGGCTTGCCGAGATGAACCATGTTCTGACCGACGCGCCCGCCGATATCGCCGGGAATTTCGCGACTTACGCACAGCCGGACCGCCCGCTCGCAGCCGGACTGGCAGACCGCATTGCGCAGTTCGCCCTCGATGCTGCCGGTGAGGCAGCGGACTGATCGATACGGCAAAGAAAAGGGCGCCATTGGCGCCCTCTGCATCGTCAGCGGTCACGACAACCCAGGGTCAGAACCCTAGAGCAACCTGCGCCGGGATCGGCGCAGATAAGTTGCTCTAAATTCTTAGAATCGATCATCTTTTCTGTGTTTGGGTTGAGTCAACCCAAACACAGGATGATCTAGCGCCGCGCCAGCAGTCCCTGCAATTCGCGAAGCTGGTCGAGACGCGCCTGCGCCTTGTTGCGGGCCTCGTCGTCGGACGCGTCCTTGACGTCGTCGGAGGCATCGCGGATGTCGGTCTCCAGCGCCGCCGTATCGATCTCCTCGACCGGCGTGGCCTGCTCGGCGAGCACGGTCAACGCTTCGGGGCCGGCCTCGGCAAAGCCGCCGCGCACGACGATCTCGCGCGTCTCCCCGTTGGCCATGTTGACCTTCAGGATGCCGGGCTTGAGCGTCGTGATGAACGGGGCGTGGCGCGGGAACACGCCGAATTCGCCTTCCGAGCCGGGAACGGTGACGTCCAGCACCACTTCCGACAGCAGCAGTTTTTCCGGCGAGACCAGCTCGAAGTTGAGCGTTTCGGCCATGGCAGTTCTCCGGCGACCTCTGGATTAAGCGGCTTCCGCGGCCAGCTTCTGCGCCTTCTCGATCGCCTCCTCGATGGTACCGACCATGTAGAAGGCAGCTTCGGGAAGGTGGTCGTACTCGCCGTCGCACAGGCCCTTGAAGCCCTTGATGGTGTCTTCCAGCGCAACCAGTTTGCCGGGCGAGCCGGTGAACACCTCGGCGACGAAGAAGGGCTGCGACAGGAAGCGCTCGATCTTGCGCGCGCGCGCCACCACCAGCTTGTCTTCCTCCGACAGTTCGTCCATGCCGAGAATGGCGATGATGTCCTGCAGCGCCTTGTAGCGTTGCAGGATTTCCTGCACGCGGCGGGCAACGCCGTAGTGCTCCTCACCGATGATGCGCGGCTCCAGCATGCGCGAGGTGGAGTCGAGCGGGTCGACGGCAGGGTAGATGCCCTTCTCCGAGATCGCCCGCGACAGCACGGTCGTGGCGTCGAGGTGGGCGAACGAGGTCGCCGGCGCCGGGTCGGTCAGGTCGTCGGCGGGCACGTAGATCGCCTGCACCGAGGTGATCGACCCCTTGGTGGTGGTGGTGATGCGCTCCTGCAGCGCGCCCATGTCGGTCGCGAGCGTCGGCTGATAGCCCACCGCGGACGGGATGCGGCCGAGCAGCGCGGAGACTTCCGAGCCTGCCTGCGTGAAGCGGAAGATGTTGTCGACGAAGAACAGCACGTCCTGGCCCGCGTCGCGGAAATGCTCGGCGACCGTCAGGCCGGTGATGCCGACGCGCGCGCGCGCGCCGGGCGGCTCGTTCATCTGGCCGTAGACGAGCGCTGCCTTGGAGCCCTCCCCGCCGCCTTCCTTGTTGACGCCGGACTCCACCATCTCCCAGTAGAGGTCGTTGCCCTCGCGGGTGCGCTCGCCCACACCGGCGAACACCGAGTAACCGCCATGCGCCTTGGCGACGTTGTTGATCAGCTCCATGATCAGCACCGTCTTGCCGACGCCGGCGCCGCCGAACAGGCCGATCTTGCCGCCCTTGGCGTAGGGCGCCAGCAGGTCGACGACCTTGATGCCGGTGATCAGGATTTCCTGCTCCGTCGACTGCTCGACGAATTCCGGCGCCGGCTGGTGGATGGCGCGACGCTCCTTGTGGGGGATGTCGCCGGCCTCGTCCACCGGCTCGCCGATGACGTTCATGATGCGCCCCAGCGTGCCGTCGCCGACCGGCACCGCGATCGGCTTGCCCGTATCGGTCACGACCTGGCCGCGCACCAGACCTTCGGTTGAATCCATGGCGATGGTGCGCACGGTGTTCTCGCCCAGGTGCTGGGCCACCTCGAGCACCAGGCGGTTGCCGCCGTTGTCGGTCTCGAGCGAGTTGAGGATCTCCGGCAGGTTGTCGTCGAACTGCACGTCGACCACCGCGCCCATCACCTGACGGACCTTGCCCGTCGCTCCGGTCGCTGCCTTCGTCTTCGCCTTGGCTGCTGCTCTTGCCATCGGTCTTTCCCCTGATCGCTTGTCTCTAGAGCGCCTCGGCGCCCGAGATGATCTCGATGAGTTCCTTGGTGATCTGTGCCTGGCGCTGGCGGTTGTAGCTCAGCGTCAGCTTGTCGATCATATCGCCGGCATTGCGCGTGGCGTTGTCCATCGCCGACATGCGCGCGCCCTGTTCGCCGGCGGCGTTCTCCAGCAGGGCGCGGAAGATCTGCACCGAAATGTTGCGCGGCAGCAGTTCGGCGAGGATCGCCTCCTCGTCCGGCTCGTATTCGTAGGATGCGCCGGCGCCGTCGGCCGCGTCGCCATCGAACTCCGCCGGGATGAGCTGGCGTGCGGTCGGTATCTGCGAGACGACCGACTTGAAGGTCGAGAAGAACAGCGTGCAGACGTCGAACTCACCCGCCTCGAACAGTTCGCGCACCTTCGCACCAACCTGGTCGGCATGCTCGAAGCCAACCTGACGCACGGCGCGAAAATCGATGAAATCGACGATCTGGCTGGCGAACAGCCGCTTGAGTATGTCGTGCCCCTTACGCCCCACGCAGACGATCTTGACCGTCTTGCCCTGGCCGATCAGCTCGTTGGCGCGGTCGCGGGCCAGCTTGGCGATGGCCGAGTTGAAACCACCGCAAAGGCCGCGTTCCGCCGTGCATACGACAAGCAGATGGGTCTGGTCGTCGCCGGTGCCCACCAGCAGCTTCGGCGCGCCGGGCTGGTCACCGATGCCGGCGGCGAGGTTGCCGAGCACCGTGCCCATGCGCTCCGCATAGGGCCGCGCCGCATCGGCCGCGGTCTGCGCCCGGCGCAGTTTGGCGGCGGCCACCATCTGCATCGCCTTGGTGATCTTGCGTGTCGCCGTCACCGAAGCGATGCGGTTGCGTAGGTCCTTCAGACTCGGCATGGGGTCTCCGCTGCGCGCCGTTCAGCCTGACCCGAGGGTCAGGCGAAGCCCTTGGCAAAGCCGTCGACGGCGGCCTTCAGCTTGGCCCGCAACTCGTCGCTCAGCGCCTTCTCGATGCGAATCGCATCAAGCAGCGCGCCGTGATTGTCGCGGATGTCCGCCAGCAGACCCTCCTCGAAGGCGCCGACCTTTTCAACCGGCAGATCGTCGAGATAGCCTTCCACACCGGCAAAGATGATCGCCACCTGCTCTTCCACCTTGAGCGGCGAGAACTGCGGCTGCTTGAGCAACTCGGTCAGCTTCGCGCCGCGGTTCAGCAGCTTCTGGGTCGCAACGTCCAGGTCGGAGCCGAACTGGGCGAAGGCGGCGACCTCGCGATACTGGGCAAGCTCGCCCTTGATCGAGCCGGCCACCTGCTTCATCGCCTTGATCTGCGCGGCCGAGCCGACACGGCTGACCGACAGGCCGACATTCACCGCCGGCCGGATGCCCTGATAGAACAGGTCGGTCTCCAGGAAGATCTGGCCATCGGTGATGGAAATGACGTTGGTCGGGATATAGGCCGACACGTCGTTGGCCTGGGTCTCGATGACCGGCAGCGCGGTCAGCGAGCCGGCGCCGTTGTCCTCGTTGAGCTTGGCGGCGCGCTCCAGCAGCCGCGAGTGCAGGTAGAACACGTCGCCGGGATAGGCCTCGCGCCCGGGCGGACGGCGCAGCAGCAGCGACATCTGGCGGTACGACACCGCCTGCTTGGAGAGATCATCGTAGACGATAAGCGCGTGCATGCCGTTGTCGCGGAAATACTCACCCATCGCACAGGCGGTGAAGGGTGCCAGATACTGCATCGGCGCAGGGTCCGAGGCGGTTGCCGCAACGACGATGGAGTATTCCAGCGCGCCGCGCTCTTCGAGCACCTTGACGAACTGCGCCACCGTGGAACGCTTCTGCCCGACCGCGACATAGACGCAGTAGAGCTTCTCGGCTTCCGTGCCGGTATCATTGACCGACTTCTGGTTGAGGATGGCGTCAAGCGCCACCGCCGTCTTGCCGGTCTGGCGGTCGCCGATGATCAGTTCGCGCTGGCCCCGGCCGATGGGGATCAGGGCGTCGATCGCCTTCAGGCCGGTCTGCATCGGCTCGTGCACCGACTTGCGCGGAATGATGCCCGGCGCCTTGACGTCGACGCGGCTCTTGTCCTTGGCCTTGATGGGACCCTTGCCGTCGATCGGGTTACCCAGCGCATCGACCACGCGGCCGAGCATTTCCTTGCCGACCTGCGTCTCGACGATGGCACCGGTACGCTTGACCGTATCGCCTTCCTTGATGTCGCGGTCGGAGCCGAAGATGACGACGCCGACATTGTCGACTTCCAGGTTCAGCGCCATGCCGGCGATGCCGCCGGGGAACTCGACCATTTCACCGGCCTGAACGTTGTCGAGGCCGTAAACGCGGGCGATGCCGTCACCCACGGACAGCACCTGACCGACTTCGGAGACTTCCGCCTCGTTGCCGAAATTCTTGATCTGATCCTTCAGGATCGCGGAGATTTCAGCGGCCCGAATATCCATCAGCCGACCTCTTTCATGCGTGTCTGGAGGGAATTGAGTTTGGTGCGGATCGAGGTGTCGATCATGCGACTGCCGACCTTCACCACCAGCCCGCCGATCAGGGCGGGGTCGACGCTCTCTTCAAGCGTCACGGTCTTTCCGGTGACCGACTTCAGCGCCGCCTTGAGCGACTTCTGCTGCGCCACCTTGAGGGGATGCGCCGAGGTGACTTCGGCCACCATCTCGTCCTTGTCGGCGGCAACCAGCGCGCGAAACGCCGACACCATGTCGCGTACCGCGAACAGCCGGCGGTTGCGCGCCACGAGCTGCAGGAAATTGGCCGTCAGCCCGCCGATCTTCGCTTTCTTGAGAACGCCCTGCAGGGCCTTGGCCTGATCCTCGGCGGAAAACACCGGGCTGCGGACCAGCCGGGTCAGATCGTCGCTGCCATCGAGCAGCGCGGCGAAAGTGTCGAGGTCCTTGGACACGGCGGGAACCGCCTTTTCGTCCTTCGCCAGGTCGAACAGGGCGGTTGCATAACGTCCGGCTACGCCGCTTACCATCGAAACGTCCACGCTTCCCACGTCACTCTCGCGTTTTGGCCACTCTCGCCTATCGGCCCCGCGCACCGCTCTGCCCGGTCGGGAGCCATGGCGAGGCGCACACGACCATCATCGGGTCGGTGGCGCCGCAGCCAATGGAAAATCGGATCAGCCGGCCTGGTTGTCTGACACCCAAACCGCCCCTGCGGGACGCGCCTCGGACATGACGGTTGCACCCGCCTTTTGCAGCCCCCGTCCGCAAGGACGCGAGGGAACTAGCACACTCATATAGGGCGCGCAACAAGACGCGGAAGCGCAGATGCGCGCGGCGTTTTACCAGCCTGCTGCGGTGCAGCGAAGCCGGCGCGCGCAGAGCACCGCATGATGCTGAATCGATGTGGGAATTCAGCGCGCGGCGTCGAAGGCCGGAAGACCTGGCCGGGTATTCTTGCTTGAACGGTTCCAGTCCGCTCCCGTCCTTCTTTGCTCCTGCGGTTCCGGCCCTCACCCCCCTCCCGACCACCCACGGGAGTATGCTGCATGGGTGGTCGGGAGGGGGTGAGGGCCGGTACGGTCGGATAGCAAAAAAGAGGGCTGGCCATGGCTTAAATGAAATGACTGAGGAGAACCGGCAACGCTCACCGCATCCCTTGAAAAGCTCCCGCCTACAAGAAAGACACAGGATCGATATCGACCTGAACCCGGATGCCGCCGCGCTCCGGCGGCGCGCCGGAAAGCCAGCCGCGCACGAAACCAGGGACGTCGACATTGCGGGCTGCCTTGACCAGCAGCCGCATGCGGTATCGGCCGCGGATCATGGCAATCGGTGCTTCCGCAGGCCCCAGCACCTGCACCTGATCGACGAACGGCGCGCAGGATTTGAGCGCTCGTGCATGCATGTCCGTCTTCGCCCGGTCGCGGCCGGAGACGATCAGCGCCGCCAGCCGCCCGAACGGCGGCATGCCGGCGGCGCGGCGCAGGTCCAGTTCGCGCGCATAGAACGCCTCCCGGTCGCCGGCGGCAATCGCCTGCAGCACCGGGTTTTCGGGCACATAGGTCTGGACGAAGGCATGCGCGCGCTGACCCCCGCGCCCGGCGCGCCCGATGACCTGCTGCAGGATCTGGAACGTACGCTCGTTGGCACGAGGATCGGCGCTTTGCAGACCGACATCGGCATCCACCACGCCAACCACCGACATCAACGGGAAATTGTGCCCCTTGGCCACAAGCTGCGTGCCGATGACGATATCCACGTGGCCTGCCTCGATCTCCGCCAGCAGCGCACGCATGGCGCGGATGCCGGGAACCAGATCGCTCGACATCACGGCGATGCGCGCATCCGGGAAGTGTCCGACCAGTTCCTCGGCCACGCGCTCGACGCCGGGTCCGCAGGCGACCAGCGCGTCCTCCGCCCCGCAGTTGGGACACGCCGGCGGAACGGGGCGCTCATGGCCGCAGTGATGACAGGTGAGCTTGCGGCGGAAGCGGTGCTCCACCAACCAGGCGGTGCAGTTGGGACATTCGAAACGAAACCCGCAGCGCCGGCATAGCGTCAGCGGCGCATAACCGCGCCGGTTGAGGAAGACGAGGGCCTGCTCGCCGGCGGTAACACAATCGCGAATTGCGCCGATCAGCTTGGGCGCGAGGAAGCTGCCGCGCTCCGGCCCCTGCTGGCGCATGTCGAGAAGCTCGATATCCGGCAACATCGCACCGCCGAAACGCTCCGGCAGGCAGATATGGGCGTAGCGGCCCTGATCGGCGTTTGCCCGGCTCTCCACCGACGGCGTGGCCGAGGACAGCACCACCGGGAAATCGCCGATGTGGCCACGCTTCACCGCCATGTCACGGGCATGATAGGTGGCGCGGTCCTCCTGCTTGAAAGCCGGATCGTGCTCCTCGTCGACGACGATCAGCTTCAGGTTCGCAAACGGCAGGAACAGCGCCGAGCGCGCACCGGCCACCACGCGCACCTCGCCGCGCGCCACCCCCTGCCAGACGCGCGCCCGTGCCTTCCCGGAAACGCCGGAATGCCATTCACCGGGCGGCGTCCCGAAGCGCCGGGCGAAGCGGCGCAGGAAATCCTGCGTCAGCGCGATCTCCGGCAGCAGCACCAGCGCCTGGCCACCTTGCCGCAAGACGTCCGCGATCGCCTCGAAATAGACCTCCGTCTTGCCCGACCCGGTCACCCCGTCGAGCAGGCTGACGGAGAAGGCGTCCTCGCCTACCGCCTCGCGCAGGCGATCCACGGCGGCCGACTGGTCCTTGTCCAGCGCGGTCACCGCGTGATCGGGATCGGGCACCTCGATACGCGGGCGCAAGCTCAGATCGATACGCTCCAGGATACCGGCCTCGACAAGTCCGTTGACGACGCCGGGCGACACGCCGGCCACATCGGCGAGCGCCGACTTCGGCCACACGGACTGTTCTTCGAGCCGCTCCAGCACGCGCGCACGCGCCGGCGTCATGCGTTCAGGCCGCGCACCCGCCCAGGACACACCGGTGACGGGCTTTTCCGCCGCCAGCACATCCGGCGCGCGCAGCACCATCTTCAGCACCATGCCGCGGTCGGCGAGCGTATAGGCGGACACCCAGTCGACGAACTGGCGCAACTCGGCATTGAGCGGCGGCACGTCAATCTTCTCGGCGACATCGCGCAGCCTGGCCGGATCGACATCATCGCCGGCCTCGTCCCAGACGCAGCCCAGCGCCTCGCGCGGCCCAAGCGGCACGGTGACGACATCGCCGGGCGCAAGCGTCATTCCCTCCGGCACCGCGTAGGTATATGCGCCGGCCACCGCCACCGCGCATTGCACGGCAACGGTCCTGACATCAGTTGCAATCGGTGCGGACATGGGCGGTGCATGATGCTCCAAACACGTGTCACGAAACGAATCGACGCTTCGCGGTGAACGCGAGGCTACCGTTTCGCGCCGGATGCGCTAAACAGGACACACGCCACGCATCCTTAGTTGGGGACAAGCCGCCATGAAATTCTTTGTCGACACCGCCGATATCGACGAAATCCGCGATCTCGCCGAGACCGGCCTGGTCGACGGGGTCACCACCAACCCCTCGCTCGTCGCCAAGTCCGGACGCGACTTCAAGGAGGTGATCGCCGACATCTGCAAGGCGGTGGACGGGCCGGTCAGCGCGGAAGTCACCGCGACCGATGCCGACAACATGATCGAGGAAGGCCGCGAGCTGGCCAAGATCGCCGACAACGTCGCCGTCAAGGTGCCGCTCACCTGGGACGGACTGAAGGCTTGCCGGGCGCTGACGCAGGGCGGCACGCAGGTCAACGTGACCTTGTGCTTTTCGGCCAACCAGGCGCTGCTGGCGGCCAAGGCCGGCGCCACCTTCATCTCGCCCTTCATCGGCCGACTCGACGACATCGGCCTGGACGGCATGGAACTGATCCGCGAAATCCGCGTGGTCTACGACAACTACGACAATCTGGAGACGGAAATCCTCGCCGCCTCGATCCGCTCGCCCAACCACGTCAAGGACAGCGCGCTGGCCGGCGCCGACGTGGTCACTGTGCCGCCGGCGGTGCTGCGGGGCCTCGTCAAGCACCCGCTGACCGACAAGGGGCTGGACGCCTTCCTTGCCGACTGGGCCAAGACCGGCCAGACGATCCTGTGACCCTCGGAGCACTCGGCGGTTAAGCGCCCGTCAACGCGAGCCGCCGAAACTGCCCGCATGTCTCCGCAGTCACCCGATCAAATCGCGTTCGACGCCGCACCGGACCTCGACGCCGCTGCGCGCGGCTGGCTTGCCGCGCTCGCCGGCACCCGGCGGCTGGCGCCGACGACACTCACCGCCTACGCCCGCGACATCGCGCAGTTCCTTGACTTCCTGACCGGACATCTGGGCGAGCGGTCCACGCTCGACCATCTCGCCGGGCTTGCGGTATCCGACTACCGCGCCTTCCTTGCGGCGCGCCGCAACGCCGGCATCAACGCCCGCTCGCTGGCCCGCGCCCTGTCGTCGCTACGCAGCCTGGCAAGGCATCTGCGCAAGACAACCGGTCATGACATGGCCGCACTGTCGACGCTGCGCGGGCCGAAACTGCCGAAATCCCTGCCCAAACCGGTCGCTCCGACGGCAGCCGCCGATATCTGCAACGGGATCGGCATGGACGAGGCCGGCGAGCCCTGGATCGAGGCGCGCGACATCGCCGTTTTTTCGCTGCTCTACGGCGCGGGGCTGCGCATCTCCGAAGCGCTCGGGATCACCCGCAGACAGGTCGAGGACGCCGACGGCGCCATGCGCATCACCGGCAAGGGCGGCAAGACACGGCTGGTACCGCTGCTGCCGGTCGTGCGCGAGGCAATCGCGGCCTACCTTGCCGTCTGCCCATATGCGGTGGCCGCGGATGAGCCGCTGTTCCGTGGCGCACGGGGCGGCGTACTCAACCCGCGCATCGTCCAGCGCACCATGGCGCGCCTGCGCGGCGCGTTGGGGATGCCCGACAGCGCCACACCGCATGCCCTGCGCCACGCCTTTGCCACGCATATCCTCAGCGACGGCGGCGATCTGCGCACCATCCAGGAACTGCTCGGCCATGCCAGCCTGTCGACGACGCAGATTTACACCGACATCGACGAGGCCCATCTGATGTCGGTCTACCGCAGCGCGCATCCCAGGGCGTGAGGTTTGCGCGGTTTTATTCCGCTCACGCCAGTTCGCCCGGACAATGTCCGCGCGGTCGCGCTTGCCGGCTTCGCCGGAATGGAGGGGCAAGAGGCGCGGAGAGCCGGTTCGGGGTGACGAAGAGCACACATGAGCGGCCTTTGATCAGGCCGCGAAGACCCCATCGAAATCCGCAAAGCCCTTGATCTCGATAGGATTGCCGGCGGGATCGGTGAAGAACATCGTCCACTGCTCGCCCGGCTCGCCCTCGAAACGCACCGATGGCGGCAGGATGAAATCCGTGCCGGCCCGTTCGAGACGCGCCGCCAGCGCCCGCCAGTCATCGAGCGGCAGCACGGCGCCCAGATGCGGCATCGGCACCATGTGATCGCCCACCTTTCCCGTCGGCGCGGTGGCGAACGGCGTGCCCAGATGCAGCGAAATCTGATGGCCGAAGAAATCGAAATCGACCCAGGTCTCGGTACTGCGGCCCTCCCGGCAACCCAGCACGTCGCCATAGAAGGCGCGCGCCGCATCGAGATCGGTGATGTTGTAGGCAAGATGGAAAAGGCTGCGCATGGATACCTCCATCGCCCCGCCCGGAGCGGTCCGGACCGGCATTGTCTCCATAATGTCATTTTGACATCCGGGGCAACTGCTCTAGCGTACCCGTAAGGCCTGCGTTTCAGGCCCCGCCTATTCGACGCGTTCCCCCAACCTGCGCAACACACGGTTCGTGTTGCGCGCCAAGGCAGAAGGATGAACGGCGATGAAGAAGCTGCTGACGCTTGCAATCGTTGCCGCCGGCACCGCCGGTTTTGCAACCGCAAGCCTCGCCGAAGGCTGTAACTGGGGTGCCAAGGCCTCGCTTGAGATGGCCGAAGGCGATCACACCCCGGTGCCGGAGACTCCGGCGGTCGATCTGACCGAGACGACGACCGACGAAGGCACCTTGCAGACCGCGCAGGCGCCGGAGAGCTCGACCACCGAGTAACCGCACGCCTGTGACACACATTTCGCGGCCCGGACCTGGCGGTTCGGGCCGTTTGCTATTCAACGGCCCGCCGCCAGACCAGCACCGCCCCGGCAACGATACCGATGGCGATAGCAGCGCCAACCACGATGCCCGCTGCCTGTGATCCTGCCACATGCGCCCCGAGCGCATAGCCGACCGCCACCAGCACGGCGGCGCATCCCACACACACCAGCGTCAACGCGATCAGCAATACCCTGCGCATGGGCTCGCCGCCTGCGCCGGATCACATATGGATCGGACGCTTGTGGACGGAAAGCGCGGCCTCGCGCACGGCTTCCGACATGGTCGGGTGCGCATGGCAGATGCGCGCCAGATCCTCCGAGGCGCCGCGGAACTCCATAAGCACGCAGACCTCGTGGATCATCTCGCCGGCGCCCGCGCCGACGATGTGGCAACCGAGTACCTCGTCTGTCTTGGCATCCGCCAGAAACTTCACGAAGCCGTCGGTGGCGTTCATGGCCCGCGCCCGTCCGTTGGCGGTGAAGGGGAACTTGCCGGCGCGGTAGTCGACGCCCGCGCTCTTCAGTTCCTCCTCGGTCTTGCCGACCGTCGCCACTTCCGGGTGCGTGTAAACGACGTTGGGGATCGTGTTGTAGTTCACATGACCGACCTGGCCGGCGAGCATCTCGGCGACGGCGATCCCTTCATCCTCCGCCTTGTGGGCGAGCATGGGCCCGGTGATGACGTCACCGATGGCGTAGATGCCGGGCACGTTGGTCTGGAAGTTGGCGTCGGTAACGACCCGGCCGCGCTCGTCGGTGGCAACACCGGCGGCCTCCAGTCCGAGCCCCGACGTGTAGGGCACCCGCCCGATGGACACCAGCACCACGTCGGCCTCCAGGGTTTGCGTGGCGGCCTCGCCCGCCGCCGGCTCCACCGCCACCTTCAGCTTGCGGCCCGCCTTCTCGACGCCGGCAACCTTCGACGACAGCATGAAGGTCATGCCCTGCTTTCCCATCAGCCGCCGGAACTGCTTGCGCACCTCCGCGTCCATGCCCGGCAGCACGGTGTCGAGGAACTCCACCACCGTGACCCTGGCGCCGAGGCGGCGCCACACCGACCCCATCTCGAGCCCGATGACGCCGGCGCCGACCACCACCATGTGACCGGGAACCCTGGTGAGTTCCAGCGCCCCGGTGGAGGTGACGATCTGCTTCTCGTCCACCTCGATGCCCGGCAGCGTGGCGGAGTCCGATCCCGTCGCGATCACGATCGCCTTGGTCTTGAGCGTTTGCGCCTTGCCCTTCTCGGGCGTCACCGTGACCTCGCCGGGTCCGGCGATGGCACCGGTGCCGCGATAGGTGTCGATCTTGTTCTTCTTGAACAGGAAGGCGACGCCGGTGACGTTTGCATCCACCACCTCGTCCTTGTGCCCCATCATCGCCTTGAGATCGAGCTTCGGCTTGGGCGTCTTGATGCCCATGCCGGCGAACTCATGGCCGGCCTCCTCGAACAATTCGGATGTGTGCAGCATCGCCTTGGAGGGGATGCAGCCGATGTTGAGACAGGTGCCGCCGAAGGTCTCGCGCTTCTCCACGACGGCCGTTTTCAGGCCGAGCTGCGCCGCACGAATGGCGCAGACATAGCCGCCGGGCCCGGTTCCGATGACGATGAGGTCGTAGGCATCAGCCATGGGGTATTGCCTTGTATTGCGTTGTCCCGAGGATCACACGAGCGTCCTGAACAGGATGGTGAGAATGGCGAACAGAGCCACGCCCCAGATGATAGAGCGCAACCACGGCACGCCGGACAGATAGGCGGGAACGTAGGCGATCCGTGCCACCAGGTAGACTTGCGACGCAAGCGCGGTGGCCGCATCGGCCTTGCCGGCCACATGGGCGACCAGCACGGCGATGGCAAACAGCGGCAGCGTCTCGAGCAGGTTGAGATATGCGCGGTGCGCCCGCCCGGTGAGCCTGGAGAGCGTCGGCACCGGTTCGTCGCGCGGGCCCGCCGAGTAGGCCACGCCCGCGTCCCGGTTGCCCAGTCTCGCATAGAGGAAGAGCTGCACCACCGCCAGCAGGCAGGCGGCTACGAGCATCGTCAGATCGGTTGTCATGGCTGGCGGCCTCCTCGCGCAGCGATACGCTCGTAAACCGATTTAGCCCCTCAAGCCAGGCTTGAGAACCGGCTTTCTCGCATACGCGGTTGCGGTCCGGACGACATGCCGGCGTTCGGGGCTTCGCGCTCAGCCCTCGGCCGCCCGCGCAATCGCCTCGCTGATCAGCGCGCGCGCCTTCGCCGCGTTCTCCCAGCCCTTGATCTTGACCCACTTGCCGGGCTCCAGGTCCTTGTAGCGGCCGAAGAAATGCTCGATCTGCTGTACCGTGATCTCCGGCAGGTTCTCGTAGGAATGCACCCCGTCGTAACGGCGCGTCAGGTGGCCGGAGGGAACCGCCACGACCTTCTCGTCGAGACCGCTCTCGTCCTCCATCATCAACACGCCGATCGGCCGGCAGTTCATCACCGCGCCGGGAACGATGGGGCGTTCATTGGGCACCAGCACGTCGATCGGGTCGCCGTCATCCGACAGCGTGTGCGGCACGAACCCGTAGTTTCCGGGATAGTGCATCGGCGTGTAGAGGAAGCGGTCGACGAACATGGTGCCGGCGTCCTTGTTCATCTCGTACTTGACCGGCTCGCCGCCCACCGGAACCTCGATGATGACGTTGACGTCCTCGGGCGGGTTGTCGCCGATGGGGATCGCGTCCAGGCGCATGGCATTTGGCTCCGGGAATTTCGATGGGCCGTGGGGAAGCGACCCGGACTGAAGCGGTTATGGCGTCATCGCCACAGATAGGCTATGCGACGATAGTTCCGGCCGCAAAAGCGCAGCGTGTCCTCGCCGCCCACTTCGCCGCCGAGCTGCCGGTAGAAGGCATCGGCCTGACCGTTGTCGGACAGCGCCCAGACGACCAGACCACTCAGTCCGCGTGTCCTCAACCGATCGCGCGCCGCATGGAACAGCCGCCGGCCGAGACCAAGCCCCTGGCAGACCGGATCGAGATAAAGCTCGAAAATCTCGCCTTGCGCGGGCAGCACGCGGGCACGGTTGTGCCCAAGCGCCACGTAGCCGCGCAGCGTATCGTCCAGCGAGAGAACCAGAACCCGCTCGCCCGCCTTCGCCGCCATGTCACGCCAGTAGCGCGTGCCGCGCTTGCCGGCGACCCGGCGCAGATCGAGGTCCGGGATGATGCCGCGATAAGCCTGCGTCCAGGCCGCATCGCACACCGCGGCAAGCGCCACCGCGTCGCGCGCGGCAATCGGTCGGATATCGATGGCCAAGGTGGTCATTGCACGCCAGCCTAGCACGGCTCGCACGCAGTCGCGTGATTTATGCCGCTCACGGCGAGTTCGCTATCGCTCACCGCCTGCACGGGCGCGGCCTAACCGGCCGGGCGCACGGTCGTGCGCCTTGGCGCCAAACGCTCAGTCAGTGCGAGGGACGAACCCAGGCGTCCGACCGGACGCCCGCGCGAAAGCGCGCCCCCGCGGAGCCGTGAGCGCGGAGATTGTCCGGACGCACGACCGTGAGCGAAATCAAGCCGCGTCGGCGTCCTTCTTGCGGCTGGCGCGCTTGCGCTCGTGCGGGTCGAGCAGCGCCTTGCGCAGGCGGATCGCCTTCGGCGTCACCTCGACCAGCTCGTCGTCGTCGATATAGGCCAGCGCCGCCTCCAGCGACAGTTTCATCGGCGGGGTCAGGCGCACGGCTTCGTCCTTGCCCGCGGCCCGGATATTGGTGAGCTGCTTGCCCTTGAGCACATTGACCTCAAGGTCGTTGTCGCGGCTGTGCTCGCCGACCACCATGCCGCGATAGACCCGGGCACCGGGATCGATCATGATCGCGCCGCGCTCCTCCAGGTTCCACAGCGCATAGGCCACCGCCTCGCCATCGGAATTGGAGATCAGCACGCCGGTGCGCCGGCCGGCGATCTCGCCCTTGTGCGGCGCGTAGCCGTGATAGAGCCGGTTGAGGATCGCCGTACCGCGGGTGTCCGACAGCAGTTCGCCGTGATAACCGATCAGCCCGCGCGTCGGCGCATGGAAGACGAGCCGCGTGCGATTGCCGCCAGACGGCTTCATCTCGACCAGTTCCGCGCGGCGCTCGGAGAGCTTCTGCACCACGACGCCGGAATGTTCCTCGTCCACATCGATGATCACTTCCTCGATGGGCTCCATCAGCGTGCCGTCCTCATCGCGGCGCATCAGCACGCGCGGCCGGGAGACGCCAAGCTCGAAGCCCTCCCGTCGCATGGTCTCGATCAGGATCGCAAGCTGCAACTCGCCCCGTCCGGCGACCTCGAAGGCCTCCGCCTCGGCGGTGTCGCGAATGCTCAGCGCCACGTTGCCTTCCGCCTCGCGCATCAGGCGGGCGCGGATGACCCGGCTTTGCAGCTTGTCGCCATCCTGGCCGGCAAGCGGGGAATCGTTGACGCGAAAGGTCATCGACAGTGTCGGCGGATCGATCGGCTGGGCTGCAAGCGGCATCTCGACGGCCGGATCGCAGATCGTGTCGGCGACGGTCGCCTGCTCAAGCCCGGCGATTGAGACGATGTCGCCGGCCTCGGCGCTGTCGATACCCACCCGCTCCAGTCCGCGCGCCTGCAGCAATTTGGAGATGCGGCCGGTCTCGATCTGCGAACCGTCCCGCGACAGCGCCTTGACGGCCATGTTGGCGCGGGCGGTGCCGGACGTGATGCGCCCGGTCAGGATGCGCCCCAGATAAGGGTCCGCCTCGATTGTTGTGACCAGCATGGAGAAATCGCCCACCTCGCCGGCTGCTTCCGGTACGTGGCCCAACACCAGCTCGAACAGCGCAGCCATATCACCCTTCGGCACGGCCGGGTCCGTCGCCATCCAGCCCTCCTTCGCCGAACCGTAGAGGATCGGGAAGTCGAGCTGTTCGTCATCGGCCTCAAGTGCCGCGAACAGATCGAAGACGTCGTTGACCACCTCCACATGGCGCTCGTCCGGCTTGTCGATCTTGTTGACCGCGACGATCGGCTTGAGCCCGACTTTCAGCGCCTTGCCGACGACGAACTTGGTCTGCGGCATCGGGCCTTCGGCAGCGTCCACCAGCACGATGGCGCCATCGACCATGTTGAGGATGCGCTCCACCTCGCCGCCGAAATCGGCATGACCGGGCGTATCGACGATGTTGATGCGGTTGCCCTGCCAGTCGACCGAGGTGACCTTGGCGAGAATGGTGATGCCGCGTTCGCGCTCCAGGTCGCCGGAATCGAGTGCCCGTTCGGCGACCTTCTGGTTGTCGCGGAAGGTGCCGGACTGCTGCAGCAGCCGATCCACGAGCGTTGTCTTGCCGTGGTCGACATGGGCGATGATGGCGATGTTGCGGACGGACATGGGGGAATGGGCTGGTTTACAGGGTTCGGAGCCTGACGCGCAGCGTTTAGCGCGTTCGCGCCCGCCCGCAAAGCCCTGTCTGCGAGATTACGCCGCGATGCTCAGTTGCCCACGTAGTAGCGGTGCGACTTCACCTCGCAGACATTGACGCCCTCGTCGATGACAATATCGCCGTCGGCGAAGATGGCGCGGAAGTCGTAGCGGCAGTGACCGGTACCGTCGTCGATATTGATGGTCACCGTATCGCCGTTCTCGATGGTGCGGTCGCCGAGGATATTCTCCTCCCAGGATTTGGTATTCACGTGCGAGGCGTTGAACGTGACGATCGCCACACCGGTTTCGTTGATGATGTCGACGCGACGGTCGAAGCTGTCCCGCGACTGGGTCAGCGCCGGACCCGCCAGTCCGATCGCCAGGACGATGCCTGCTGCAAGCGCGTAAGCACCGCGGATTCGGGATTGATGAGCCATTTGAGGCACAGCCCTCCTGCTTGGGTCAGGACCCTTGGTTATTGATCCCGGTGATAATCTCCCGCCGGCACTGTAACCCACATTCCGTCACGGAAGAACCGCGGCGGTATCAATGGTGCGTTAGGCTGTATCGACAGTCAGGTTTCGGGCGTGGCGCGTGTCAGGCTTCGCCCGCCCAAGGACAGGCTCTCAACCCCTGTTTCGGCGCATGCCGAGTGTACGCAGCCTCAGCGCATTGAGCCGGATGAAGCCTTCGGCATCCTTCTGGTCATAGGCACCGCGATCGTCTTCGAAGGTGACGAGATCGTCGGCGTAGAGCGATTTCGCGCTCTCGCGGCCCTCGACGATGACGTTTCCCTTGTAGAGCTTGAGCCGGACCGTGCCCTCCACATGCTCCTGGCTCTTGTCGATCAGCGCCTGCAGCATCTCGCGCTCCGGCGCGAACCAGAAGCCGTAGTAGACCAGTTCCGCGTAGCGCGGCATGAGCTGGTCTTTGAGATGCGCCGCCTCGCGATCGAGGGTCAGCGACTCCATGGCGCGATGCGCGGTCAGCAGGATGGTGCCGCCGGGCGTCTCGTAGACGCCGCGCGACTTCATGCCGACAAAGCGGTTCTCCACCAGATCGAGCCGGCCGATACCGTTGTCGTGGCCGAGCTTGTTGAGGGCGACAAGCAGCTCCGCCGGGCTCAACGCCTTGCCGTCGATGGAAACCGCATCGCCCTTGTCGAAGCCGATCTCGACGATAGTCGGTTGGTCGGGCGCATCTTCCGGCGCGACCGTGCGCTGATAGACGTAGTCCGGCGGTGTCTCGTTCGGGTCCTCCAACACCTTGCCCTCCGACGAGGAGTGCAGCATGTTCGCGTCGATGGAGAACGGTGCCTCGCCGCGCTTGTCCTTGGGCACCGGAATCTGGTGTTTCTCGGCGAACGCGACGAGATCGCTGCGCGACTTGAAAGACCAGTCGCGCCACGGAGCGATGATCTTGATGTCGGGCTTCAGAGCGTAATAGCTCAGCTCATAGCGGACCTGATCGTTGCCCTTGCCTGTCGCGCCGTGACACACCGCATCCGCCCCGGTCATCTCGGCGATCTCGATCTGCCGCCTGGCGATCAGTGGCCGGGCAATCGCGGTGCCAAGCAGATAGACCCCCTCATAAAGCGCGTTGGCGCGGAACATCGGGAACACGAAGTCGCGCACGAAGTCCTCGCGCAGATCGTCGATGAAGATGTTCTCGTCGCGAATGCCGAGCAGTTCCGCGGTGCGCCGCGCCGGCTCCAGTTCCTCGCCCTGGCCGAGATCAGCGGTGAAGGTCACCACCTCGGCACCCAGTTCGGTCTGCAGCCATTTCAGGATGATCGAGGTGTCGAGCCCACCGGAATAGGCCAGCACGACGCGCTTGATGTCGGAGGAAATCGCCATGATGGATATCGCCGTTGTCTGGTTGGCGCCGCCGGGATGGAAGCCTTGCAAAAGGCTCGCAACGCGACGCGGCGCGCGGCACTATAGGCACGCGCCGCCGCGCCGCAAGAGGCGGCCTCGCAAGGGAGCGCATCCACCATGAGCAGCGGATCGAAAATCGACTTCTGGTTCGAGTTCGCCTCGACCTACTCCTATCTGTCGGCGATGCGCATCGAAGCACTGGCCGACAACGCGGGTGTCGAGGTGCGCTGGCGGCCATTCCTGCTGGGCCCCATCTTCGCCAGCCAGGGCTGGACCACCTCGCCGTTCAACATCTACGAGGCGAAAGGCCGCTACATGTGGCGCGACATGGAGCGGCTGTGCCAAGCACGCGGACTGGCGCTGAGGCAACCCGATCCGTTCCCGCAGAACAGCCTTGCCGCCGCCCGCGCCGCACTCGCGGTCGAGCATATCGACGCAAGCAAGCTGCCGGCCTTCTGCCGTGCGGTCTACGCGGCCGAGTTCGGCGATGGCGCCGCCATAACCGATCCCGACCTGCTGGGTCGTCTCGCCGATGATTGCGGACTTGATGGCGCCAGCATTCGCGAGGCAGCCGGCGATCCCCGGATCAAGCAGGCCCTGCGCGCGCAAACCGAGGAGGCCCAGGCGCTTGGCATCTTCGGCGCGCCGTCCTTCACCACGCCGGATGGCGAGCTTTTCTGGGGCGATGACCGGCTGGAGCAGGCGCTCGCCTGGGCGCGCAGCACTTCGGATTAGGGTTGGTCCTCCTGCGACGCCATGGGCCTGAAGAAGCCCGCGCCGCGCCCGGCGACCAGCCAGTAGACCAGGCCCGCGACGGCACCTGCCGCCAGCAGGACGGCAAACGAGGGCGTGGCCGCGAAACCGTCCGCATACACGACGACGGTGGAAACGGCCGCCGAAAGCGTTCCCATGCCGGCGTGATAGAGCCAGTCGCGCAGCCGGAAGCCCTCCGCCACAAGTGCCGCCAGAACGAAGACTGGCGCCGTCGTGGAGCCGGCCGCCACGATCATGGGAACCGCCTCGAACCAGCTATAGAGCAGGATATCGACAACGGCGACGACGGGATCGTCCTGCGGCGAGAAGCGCTGCGCGACCGCCATGACGACGACCGCCATAGAGGCCGCGCTCGCCAACACCAGCCCGACGAACACCACCAGCAGGCGCCACAGGATGCGGCCAAACGCGGCCACCGGCCGGCTACCCCACCGGCTCGCCGACTGACTGGTCAGCGCCCTGGCGCAGTTTCCAGGCCGGCACCCGCTCGGAGGCCGATTTGAGCTGACCGCAGGCGGCCATGATGTCGCGGCCGCGCGGTGTGCGCACCGGGCTCGCATAGCCGGCACGATTGACGATCTCCGCGAAGGTCTCGATGGTCTCCCAGTCGGAGCATTCGTATCCGCTGCCCGGCCATGGATTGAACGGGATCAGGTTGATCTTGGCGGGAATGCCCTTGAGCAGCCGCACCAGGTCCCTGGCTTCCGCCGCGGTGTCGTTGACGCCCTTCAGCATGACATATTCGAAGGTGATGCGCCGGGCATTGGAAAGCCCCGGATAGGACCGGCAGGCGTCCATCAATTCGGCGATCGGGTACTTTTTGTTCAGCGGCACCAGTTCGTCGCGCAGCTCGTCGCGCACCGCATGCAGCGAGATCGCCAGCATCACGCCGATCTCCGCCCCGGTGCGCGGGATCATCGGCACGACGCCGGACGTCGACAGCGTGATGCGGCGCTTCGATACCGAAAGCCCCTCGCCATCGGCGGCGATCAGCAGCGCCTGCTTCACCTGGTCGAAATTGTAGAGCGGCTCGCCCATGCCCATCATGACGATGTTGGACACCGCGCGCTGCGCGTCGGGCACCGGCGCGTCGGTCGGGCGCGTGCCGCCGGGCCAGTCGCCGAGACGGTCGCGGGCGATCAGCACCTGGGCGAGAATCTCGCCGGCGGTCAGGTTGCGCACCAGCCGCTGCGTGCCGGTGTGGCAGAACGTACAGGTCAGGGTGCAGCCGACCTGGCTGGAGACGCACAAGGTGCCGCGATCGTGCTCGGGGATGTAGACCGCTTCCACATCCGCCGGCGCCTGGCCGCCGTGCGCCGGCAGGCGGATCAGCCATTTGCGGGTGCCGTCGACAGAGACCTGCTCGGTGACGATCTCCGGCCGGGCGATGTCGAAGGCCTGCGAAAGGTCGGCGCGCAGCCCCTTGGCGACATCGGTCATCTCGGCGAAATCGCTGACGCCGCGCCCGTAGAGCCAGCGCCAGAGCTGGCTCGCGCGCATCCTGAGCTGCCGCTGCGGTACGCCGAGTTGCGTCAGCCGTTCGGCCAGCTCGCCACGGCCCAGCCCGACCAGGGACGCACGCGCCGACGCGCCGGCCACCGCCTGCGGCGGCGGGGCATTGGCGTTTTCGCGCGTCATGTCGAGCGTTACGGTCATCGGCTGTCGCGATTAGTCCAGGTTCGGCGAATGTGGAAACGCCGCACTTAACACAAAAGCCCCGGCCGAACGAGCCGGGGCCTGCGATTGACCGCGCCGACGCTGTCTTTGGATCAGGACCCTAGGATTGTCCGCCGCATTCCTTTGCGGCGCGGTTCAGCGCCGCGGAGACACCCAGCAGCGAATAGGTGTCGGTGGTGTCGGTGCCGCGCGACGAGGTACCCTTGACGATCATCCGCGCGCCGGCGCGCATGGCGGCGACCAGGCGCTCTTCCTCCGCGGCGTTGTCCAGCCAGGCTGAATCTTCGCTCGTGTAGAGCCGGAAGGTGTCGGTGCCGATCGCCACTGTCGTCTCGCTGCCCGAGCGATACGGATACCCGGTGATCACCGAAACCTCGTGGCGCACGCCCTCGCCCGGCCGCTGCGTGACGTAAAAGTAGATGTCACCGCGATTGACGCCCTTGGGCAGCGTGTCCTTCGGCTGGGACACGACGAAGCAGACCTTGCCCCCGCCCTCCTGGCCGACATAGGTCGCCCAGTCCTTGAACTGCGCGATGGCCTTGGCGTTCTGCGCCTGGGCAGGCGCAGCCGACAGGCCGGTCGCGGCGGCAATGAGCAGAAAAGAAGCGAATCGCAAAAAAGTCATGACAACACCGATTACCCCGTGACGTGGTCTATGCACAATGGCCCGTACGTCGAAGACGTCGGGAAATGAGCTGCACCCCGTCCGGTTCGCTAGGCTGTATCGACAGTCAGGTTTCGGGCGTGGCGCGTGTCGGATTTTGGTCCTGACAAGGCGAAGTGACCGACATGGTGCCGATCACCATTAGGTCGCTTCAACGCCGTCAGGGGCGAAATCCGACACGCGCCACGCCCGAAACCTGACTGTCGATACAGCCTAGAGCATGTCTTGCTCTGACGGTGACCGGTCAGGCGTCAGATGTCGCACAATGCGGGCAAGAATTTGACAATCGGTAACACTTCGCATCGATTGCAGCCGGCGGACGGACCGATCAGCGGCGCGATGTCGCGTTTTCGAATGTGCTGGTGGCGATCCGATTGCGGTAGATTGCACGACCGGGACGAGTTTGGAACCAGTAATCCGGTTTGGGACAGGTGAACGCAGAAATCGCCGAACGTGAGCGGCTCGCCGAGCTCGTCGTCGCCATCGCCGAGCGCGGCGACCGCGATGCCTTCTCCCAGCTTTTCGATCACTTCGCGCCGCGGCTGAACGCCTACCTGATGCGGCTGGGCAGCGATGCCGCGCTGGCCGAAGAGATCGCCCAGGACGCCATGGTGACGCTGTGGCGCAAGGCGGCCCTGTTCGACCGCCGCAAGTCGTCGGTCAGCACCTGGCTGTTCCGTATCGCGCGCAATCGCCGCATCGACCTGCTGCGCCGCGACCGCTCCGGCTCGCTCGACGAGCACGACCCTTCGCTACAGCCCCAGGCGCCAAGGGCCGCCGACGACGATATCGATCTGAAGCAGCGCGAGGCGATGGTCCGCGTGGTGATGACCGACTTGCCCGACGAACAGCTCAGCTTGTTGCGGCTGTCATTCTTCGAGGGCCTGTCGCACAGCCAGATCGCCGAGCGCACCGGCCTGCCGCTCGGAACGGTGAAATCGCGCATCCGGCTGGCCTTCTCGCGTCTGCGTCGCGAGCTGGAACGCCGCGGCATCGATCAGCCTTAGTTCTCCAGTGGCCAAAGCCAGCCCGCTCCCCCGGCCCAACCACCCCAAGGGTACCCTCGATAGGGTGGTTGGGCCGGGGGAGCGGGCTGGAACTGATAGAGAAGAAGCGTGCTGGAGCTGTCTTGAACAAAAACTGCCCGGCCGGGCCTACTCGTCCTCTCTGGCGGCCGACTTCGCCCGTGCTACGTCCTGCCGCTGGCTGCGGTAACGCGGCGCGCCGTGCACATGCTCGGGACGCTCCTCGCTGGGCGCGCCCTCATGCACCGGACGTGGCGCATGCGCGCCCAGGCTGCGAATGCGGTCATACATGACGATGGCGCCGGCGGTCGCGACATTGATGCAGAAGCGCGCCGGGATCTTCACGATGTGCCGGCAGCACGCCTGCATCTGCGGCGACAGCGAGCCGCGCTCGGGCCCCAGCACATAGGCCGCCCGGCGCGGATGGCCGAAACTCGGCAACTCGACCGCGTCATCGGTCAGCTCGACCCCGACGAGCGTGCAGCCGACCGGCAGTTCCATCGCCTCCACATGGCTCCAGTTGTAGAGCGGCATGTGGGCGGGCGCACGCGACGTATCGGAGCCGACCTTTTCCAGTCCGCGATGGGCATCGACGGTGAAGAAGAAGCTCGCCCCGAAGGCATGCGCGGAGCGCATCAGGTTGCCGAGGTTCATCGGCTTGGAGATGCCCTCCACGCCGATGCCGAAATAGCCGCGCATGGATGTGACGTCGCGTGTCATCGTATTCCTGGTCGACCGGTCTCGCAGACTACGCGCAAAGCTGCTACGCGAACCCTCTGGAAAGGGCAATGGGGAGCAATGGCTGAATGAAAGCGGTTCTGTGCAGGGAATTCGGTCCGCCGGAGACATTGGTGGTCGAGGACATCGCCGAGCCTGAACTCGGTCCCGGCGAAGCCCGCGTGGCCGTGGCCGCCTGCGCGCTCAACTTCTTCGACACACTGATCATCCAGAACCGCTACCAGCTCAAGCCCGGCCTGCCGTTCTCGCCGGGCGGCGAATTCAGCGGCGTTGTCGAGGCGGTCGGTGAGGGCGTCAAATCGGTCAGACCCGGCGATCGGGTGATCGGCTATCCCGGCTGGGGGGCGGCGCGTGAGAAAATCGTGCTCTACGCGGACAGGCTCGTCGCCGTGCCGGACGAACTCGACCTCGAAGCGGCCGCCGGCATCCTCATCGCCTACGGCACGGCCCTGCACGCATTGAAGGACCGCGCCGACCTCAAATCCGGCGAAACGCTGGCCGTACTGGGCGCCTCCGGCGGCACCGGTATCGCCGCGGTGGAACTCGGCAAGCTGATGGGCGCGCGGGTCATCGCCTGCGCCTCGTCACCGGACAAGCTCTCCTTTTGCGCCAAGCACGGCGCCGACGAGGGCATCGACTACGCCAAGGACTCGCTGCGCGACCGGCTGAAGGAGCTGACTGATGGGCGCGGCGTCGATGTCGTTTATGACGCGGTGGGCGGGAACTTCGCCGAGCAGGCCCTGCGCGCCACCGCCTGGCTCGGCCGCTATCTGGTGATCGGCTTCGCCGCCGGCGACATTCCGCGTATCCCGCTCAACCTCGCCCTGCTCAAGGGTCTCGACATCAAGGGGGTGTTCTGGGGCCGCTTTCTGGAGGAGGACCCGGAAGCCGGCCGCGCCAACGACCGCCAGCTCATCCAGTGGGTTGCAGATGGCAAGCTGAGCACACCAGTGCACAAGCGGTTTCCGCTGGATCAGGCGGCCGAGGCGCTGGCGACGATCGCGCGGCGCGAGGCACGCGGCAAGATCATCCTGGTTCCCTGAGACTCAACTATGCGTCGGGTCGTCCGGCGTGATGTCCTGGGCTTCAAGATCGATGATGTCGAGATCATCGTTCAGCGCCCGCTGCGCCGCCTCCCGGTGGGTGTCGGAAATGTGCGAGGCGACCATGGAGATCGCTGCAAGCAGCACCGTGGCGTCGTCGCCGAAGCCAAGCCCCAGCAGGAAGTCGGGAATGGTGTCGAAGGGCAACACGAAATAGGCGAGCGCGGCGAGCAGCGTGGCCTTGACGCGGGTGGGCGTCGCGGGATCGAGCGTGCAGAAGTACGCCGCCAGCAGATCCTCTGCGAACGGGATACGCCGCACCACCCGTTTCAGCTTCTTGCCGAAACCCTCGCGCACGCGCTCCGCATTGTGCGCGAGCGTATCCGGCTCACTCGCCGCATCGCCGAGGATGCGCCGTATCCATTCCGGTATCTGCCGCTCGCTCACGGGGCCAGGCGAACCTTCTGCTGAACATGCTGATCCCTAGACGTGGGGTCATCGCGCCGCCATGGCAAGCTCTGTCACCGTTGCCGTTGCCGACGCAGCGACGAGGCCGCTATAGGCTAGCGACGCATTCGACACGTCATCGATAGGGAGATGGACGGTCATGAAACTGGGTCCGGACATTGCAGCGGTCGTCACCGGCGGCGCTTCGGGACTTGGCGAGGGAACCGCCCGCGGACTGGCGGCCGCAGGCGTCAGGGTCGCGCTGCTCGATCTCAACGAGGAGCGTGGCCGCGCGGTCGCCGAAGAAATCGGCGGTGTCTTCGCGCGCTGCAACGTGACCGACGCGGACAGCATCGCCGGGGCGCTCGCCAGGGCCCGCGACGCGCACGGCCAGGAGCGCATCTGCGTCAACTGCGCCGGCATCGTCGCCGGCCAGAAGACGGTCACCCGCGACCGGGAGACCGGCGCCGTCGCCCCGCACGATCCCGACATCTTCGCCAGGGTCGTCGACATCAATCTGCTCGGCACGTTCCGCACCGCAGCGCTCTCGGCCGCCGGCATGGCGATGCTCGAACCGCTTGAGGGATCGGGCCGTGGCGTCATCGTCATGACCGCCTCGATCGCCGGTGAGGAAGGCCAGATCGGCCAGGCGGCCTATGCAGCCTCCAAGGGCGGTGTGCTCGGCGCGACGCTTCCCATGGCGCGCGATCTTGCTCGCGAAGGCATCCGCGTGGTGTCGATCATGCCTGGCCTGTTCCACACGCCGATGTTCGACAGCCTGACCGACGAGGTGCGCGACGCCCTTGCCGCAAGCGTGCCCTTCCCGCAGCGGCTCGGTGACACGTCGGAATACGCCGCGCTGGTCCGCCATATCTGCGAAAACGACATGCTGAACGGCACCGGCATCCGCCTCGACGGGGCGTTGCGGCTGGCGCCGCGCTAGGCACTCTTACCCGCATCCAACAGCCCTCACCCTGAGGTGCGAGCCTCGAAGGGCGGGGCCTGTTGGCCGGAAATGCCACATCCCACCTCACATCCCGACCCGTGCCCGCACCTGCGCAGCCGTCACGCCCTGGGCACGCAACTCGCGCAGGTTCGTGTCGCGATCTGACTTCGACAGCTTGCGGCCGGTCTCATCGGTGATCAGCCGGTGGTGGCGGTAGCGCGGCGGATCGTAACCCAGCAGCACCTGCAACAGCCGGTGCAGGCCCGTCGCCTCGGCGAACTCACGCCCGCGCACCACATCGGTGATGCCCTGCAGATGATCATCGACCACACTGGCCAGGTGATAGCTCGCCGGCGCCTCCTTGCGCAGGATCACCACATCGCCCCATACCGCCGGGTCGTGCGACTGCCGGACCGTCCGCTCTGCGCTCTCGTGGGGATACTCCATAAAATCCAGATCGGCATCGCCGATTGCCTTAAGCGCCTTGGCCATGTCGAGCCGCCAGGCATGAGCCTCGCCTGACCCCATCCGCTCGTTCAGTGCCGCAGGCGCGGCACCGCGCCAGATACCGGGATAAAGCGGCGAGCCGTCCGGATCGCGCGGCCATGCCTCGCCGGCCGCCTCCCTCTCCGCGACGACACCAACGATCTCGCCACGGGTGGCAAAGCAGGGATAGATCAGGCGCATCTCCCGCAGCCGATCCGCCGCTTGCCTGTAGCGCGCGAAGTGCTCCGACTGCCGCCGCACGGGCTCCGCCCACTGCAGCCCAAGCCAGTGCAGATCCTCGAAGATAGCGTCAACGTATTCCGGCCGGCAGCGCCCCACATCGATGTCCTCGATGCGCACCAACACACACCCACCCGCCCGCGCGGCAAGGTCGGCGTTCAGCAGCGCCGAGTAGGCATGGCCGATGTGCAGGTAACCGGTGGGGCTCGGCGCGAAACGGAAGACGGGTGCGGTCACAACAAGCGGATCGGGCTGGAAAACGGGGCAGGTCGCCTTGTAGCATGCCTGCCACCCGATCCCTGTCATCGAGTGCCATGTCCGCAGCCGAGCTCACCCACCTGACCTGCGACGACGATCTCGCCAGCGCCCTGAACGCCCTGGCCGGGACCTGTCACCACATGGCGCACGCGCTTGAACAGTGCGGCGTCCCGGCCCTCCGCCGCCGGGAACCGGGCTTCACCGGCCTTGCGGCCATCGTCACCGGCCAACAGCTCTCAACGGCAAGCGCGCGTTCCATCTGGAACCGCATGGAAACCGGCCTCAGCGCCGTCACCCGCGAATCGGTGGCGCGCGCCGGCAACGAGGAACTCGGTTCCTTCGGCCTGTCGCGGCCGAAGATCCGCACCCTGCGCAACATCTGCGCGGCCATCGACGACAACGCGCTGGACTTCGACGCCCTGGTCGATGCGCCGGACGAGGCGGTGCACGAACGCCTCACTGCCATCACCGGCATCGGACCCTGGACGGCGGACATTTTCCTGCTGTTCTGCCTCGGGCGCGCCGATGCCTGGCCGGCCGGCGATCTCGCGGTGGTCGAGGCGGTGCGGATGCTGCGCGACCTGCCCGAGCGTCCGAAGGGCGATGACGCGATCGCGGTGGCCGACATCTGGCGGCCCTACCGGGGTGCCGCGGCGCATCTGCTGTGGGCCTACTATGCCCATGCCAAGGGCCGCTCCGGCACGCCCGACACCGCCGCACCCGACGCAGCGGCCTGACAGGCACCATTCCAGCCGCCATTCAGGCCATTGCGGCTTGCGCCGGCAACGCGATACGGTCCGCGGCGATTCTGAACGACACCAACCGGCCGGCAATACGAACATCATGGCGATCGACATCGACGGTCCGCGGCTTGAGCCGACAGACGGCACGCCCGTGCGCCGGCTGGTCATCTTCCTGCACGGCTTTGGTGCCGACGGCAACGACCTGATCGCCATCGGCGAGCAATGGCGCGCGCTGCTGCCGGATGCAGCCTTCGTGTCGCCCCATGCCCCGGAAGCCTGCGCCATGCCGGGCGCGGGTGCAGGACGGCAATGGTTCGAACTCACCTTCCGCGATCCGCACGAGTACTGGCGCGGCGTCAACGCCGCCGGTCCGACCCTCGATGCCTTCATCGACAAGGAGCGTGACCGCTACGGCCTGAGCGATGCGGATGTCGCCCTGGTCGGCTTCAGCCAGGGCACCATGATGGCGCTGCATGTGGGACTGCGCCGGCGCGAACGGCTGCTCGCGATCGTCGGCTATTCCGGCGCGCTTGCGGGCCCTGAGCACCTCAAGGGGCAACTGACCCACAAGCCCCCCGTCCTGCTGCTGCACGGCGATCGCGACGAGGTGATCCCGATCCACATGCTGTTCCTGGCGCTGCAGGGCCTGACCGAGGCCGAGGTGGGCGCGGAGTTCCACATCGCCGCCGGTCTCGGCCATGGCATCGATCCGGAAGGACTGGTGATGGGGGCGCAGTTCCTGGCCGGCGCCGCGCACGGATTTCAGCCGCGCTAGAGCAACCTGCGCCGGGACCGGCGCAGACAAGTTGTCTCTACTCTTTTGATGCAGATCATCTTTTCTGCATTTGGGCGATTCAACCCAAACGCAGGATGATCTAGCAAGCGCTTGCCGGGCCTCGCCTTCACAAGACTGACATAGCGAATATACTATATCTCGGTGGCCCTAGCCGAACGCTCGACTATGGCTTGGATTTGGAGAGCGATTCGGCGCGTTTCGAGCGTCACCTTTGCCAACTGCCCATCGAGAGTAGCCGATCTGATCCGTAGCGAGCGATGCTGACCGTCGTGATGGCTTTTGACAAGGCAAGGAGCGTGGCTTGAACGCTTTCGTACCGGCCGAGGCCTGCCCGGCCCTGGTTCTCAACGCGGATTATCGGCCGCTGAGTTACTTCCCGCTCTCGCTGTGGAACTGGCAGGACGCGGTCAAGGCGGTGTTCCTGGACCGGGTCAACATCGTCTCCGAATACGAGCGCATCGTGCACAGCCCGAGCTTCCAGATGCGGCTGCCGAGCGTCGTCTCGCTGAAGACCTATGTCCGCCCCTCGCGCCACCCGGCCTTCACCCGCTTCAACGTCTTCCTGCGCGACCGGTTCGCCTGTCAGTACTGCGGCGATACCCAGGACCTGACCTTCGACCACGTGATCCCGCGTTCGCGCGGCGGTCAGACCACCTGGGACAACGTCGTCGCCGCCTGCTCGCCCTGCAATCTGGCCAAGGGGCGCAAGCTGCCGGCGGAAGCGCACATGTACCCGCTGCAGAAGCCCTTCCGGCCCACAGTCAACGACCTGCACCGCAATGGCCGGGCCTTCCCACCCAATTACCTGCACGAGAGTTGGCTGGACTTCCTCTATTGGGATACGGAACTGGAGCCTTGATAGCTGGCCGCTCGGCTTTGTTTCGCTCACGGCGAGTTCGCTAACGCTCACCGCCTCCGCGGGGGCGCGCTTTTCGCGCGGGCGTCCAGTCGGACGCCTGGGTGAAGATTGTACCCACTGAGCGATTGGCACACAGGTGCGTGACTGCGCGCCCGGCCGGTCAGGCCGCCCTCGCGGAGGCGTTGCGCATTAGCGCAACTGCCGTGAGCGAAATAAACCTATTCACACCATCCTACGAAAACCGCGCGCGGCAAGCCCGGCGACCACCAGAGAAACGATCACGTTCCAGCCGGCAAGCGACAGGCCCAGGACGCGGATCGGCGCCTCGTCGCAGCGCACGACCTCGGCGTCATCCAGTTGCTCGATGAGTTCGCCGACCGTCGCCGGTCCTTGCGTGCCGGCCACGCTGCACGCGCCAGGCCCGGCCCACCAGCCCCATTCCACGCCGGCATGATAGACACCGATGCCTGCGCCGATCAGCATGGCGGCGATGAAGGCCAGAACCGCCAGACGTGCCGCCAGCCCGTTCCAGGAGACATCCGCCGACGCCGCCAGAAGCCCCGCCGCAAGGATCGGCAAGCCGGCGTAATAAGGTGTGCGCTGGGTCAGGCACAGCGGACAGGGTTCAAGCCCGCCGATCAGTTCGAAGCCCCAGGCGCCGAGAATGGCGGCCAGCGCGATCAGCCCGGAGAGCACCACCAGCGGCCGCCATGGGCGCTGGCGCCCGGTCGTCACGTGACTGGTGGTCGTCTGATCCACGGCTTCGGCGCCCGAGGTGATTCGCGATCGGCTTGCGGATGCGCAGTGTGACGCAAACGCCTTACACAAGATAGCGGGCAACGACGAAACCGCCCACCAGCAGCACCATGAAGACGGTGAACAGCAGACCCAGCCGCTGCTCGATGAAGCTGCGGATCGGCGGGCCGAACCAGTACAGCAGCCCCGCGACAATGAAGAAGCGCGCGCCCCGCGCCACCAGGCTGGCGATGAGGAAGACCGGCATGGCAAGGCCGGTGGCGCCGCTGGCGATGGTGATCACCTTGTAGGGAAACGGCGTCAGCCCGGCGATCAGCACGATCCACGCGCCCCAGGCGTTGTAGCGCGTGGCGAAGTCGGCGAATTTCCCGTCATAGCCGTAGAAGGCCAGGATCGGCTGCGCCACCTGATCGTACAGGAAGGCGCCGATGAGATAGCCGGCGACACCGCCGAGCACCGAGGCAATGGTGCACACCAACGCATGGCTGAACCATTTGGCCCGCTCCGACAGCACCATCGGGATCAGCATGATGTCCGGCGGGATGGGGAAGAACGAACTCTCCGCGAACGACACGCCGGCCAGCGCCCAGGGCGCGCGGCGGTGCCCGGCGAGGTTCATGGTCCAGTCATAGAGGCGGCGCAGCATGATCGCGCGGGTTTGCCCGATGCGTGAGGTGAAGTCCAGCCGGCTTGCCGCGCATGGGATCGATTGACGCAGCAAGGTCGGCGATTATAGTCCGCGCCCGTGCCCCAGTGGCGGAATTGGTAGACGCGCCGCACTCAAAATGCGGTTCCTTCGGGAGTGCTGGTTCGAGTCCGGCCTGGGGCACCACCACTTCGCTCACGACATTCTCGCTTTGCTCGAAGTCTCCGCGGGGGCGGGCGAAAGCCCGGGCCGCAGTCGCGGCCTTGTGCGGGTTCGAGGTTTCTCCTCTCACTCGCACCACCATCCGCCGACATGCGGTCCAGGGACGTTCATCCTGATCGTCGCCGTTGATCGTGGTGACGCCCCTCAGCCGACGAAAGCCGCGCCAGCCCGCGACCGAGCGGACATCGCCGCACGACCATTGGGCGCGGCGGCGAGCTCGCCCAACTTGCGTTGAAGTGCTTCGCGGGTGGTGGCCAGCAGGTCGTCCACATGACGCGCCGCCGCAACGGCGGCCACATCGCCCGCCTTCGCCACGGTCTCGATGTCGGCGCACAGTTCCGCGAGCGGGCGCGCCGCCACATTGTGGCTCATCGACTTGAGCGCATGGGCAGCATCGGCAAGCTGCGGCAGGTCTTCCGCCGCGATCGCCCGGCCGATCCTCTCCGCGACATTGGGGGCGTTGTCCTCGTAGAGCGCGACCAGCCGCGTGAACAGGTCGATATCCAGACCTCCGGTCAGTTGGCCCAGGGCGTGCAGACCTTCTTCGCAGACCAGGCCGTCAGTCTCCCAAAAGTCCGATGGCGCATCGAGCGGCACGTCCTCGACGGGAGCGGCCAGCGCCTGTTCGACGGCATCGGCCAGCATCTCTTCATCGGCATTCACCACAGGTGCCTCGACAGCATCGGCGGGCACCTGCTCCGGCAGTTCGGCCGGTGCTTCGGCAGTGGCCGCCTGTGGCGCTGTCCCGGCTGCGTCGCCCGGTTCTCCAAGCCACTGCATCAGGCAGGATTCCAGCCCGGCGAGCGTGAACGGCTTGGCCAGATGTCCGTCCATACCCGCGATCGCCCAGCGCGTCTCCGAGGCGTTGGCGACATTTGCCGTCAGGGCGATGACGGGCAGCCGTCCACCGCAGCGGTCGGTGATGTCGGCGGTGCGGATGCGCCGCGTCGCTTCGTAGCCGTCGATGGTCGGCATGCTGCAGTCCATCAGCACCAGATCGAAGGTCCTGGCCTCCAGCGCCTCCAGCGCCGCCTGTCCGTCGGCCACGCAATCCGGCGCGATGCCGAAGCGCATCAGCGCCTCGCGCGCCACTTCCAGATTGACCTCGCTGTCGTCGGCGACCAGCACGCGTTTGCCGCGCCACTGCGGAATATCCTGTTGGACGGGCCTCGCCTCGCCATCGCCGAAAACCGCAGCCAGGCCGAACGCCGAGGTCATGGCATTCGCCAGACGCTCGTGGCCGAACGGCAGCATCAGCACCGAGTGGCACGCACCCTGCTCCAGCAACCGCTCGGCATTGGCATCGCCGACGCTCGCCAGCACCACGATGCGGTCATCGCCGGTGGCCGGCTCGCGGGCGCACCGCTCCACCGAGACGAACCGCAGCAACCGCTGTCCGAACAGCGCGCCCGGCTTACCGATGGTGACGCCGGGCAGCAGTTCCTGAAGATGCCGGCGCAGCGACGTGCGGGTCGCGGCATCCGTTACATCGATGCAGGCGGAAATATCGCGGGGCAGTTCCAGATCGGGCCACTGCGGCGTCGGAGCGCGGGCTTCGAGCGGCATGGAGACGACAAATGTCGAACCCTTGCCGAGCGTGCTCTGGACGCGGATGTCGCCGTCCATCGCATCGACCAACTGCTTGCAGATCGCCAGTCCAAGCCCGGTGCCGCCGAACCGCCGCGTGGTCGACTGATCGGCCTGGCTGAAGGCGTCGAAGATGGTCTCGCACTTCTCCTCGGCGATACCCACGCCGGTGTCGCGCACCTTGATGCGCAGGGTATCGACGAAGCCGGAGACCTCGACACCGACCGAACCGTGTTCGGTGAACTTGATGGCGTTGTTGACGAGATTGGAGAGGATCTGACGCATCCGAACCGCGTCGCCGGCCAGCTTCTCCGGCACGTCGGCGCTCACCGTGCCGACCAGCTCCAATCCCTTGGCGCGGGCGCGGTCGTGGAACACGTCGAGCACGTCGAGCACCATCTCGCGCGGCGCCCAGACACCGTCTTCCAGCGTCATCCGACCGGCTTCGATCTTCGACAGGTCGAGGATGTCGTCGATGATCGTGAGCAGGCCCTGGCCGGACTTGTTGATGACATCGGCATAGCGTTTCAGCCGGTCCGGCAGCTCGGCCTTGGCCAGCAGTTCCGCCATCACCAGCATGCCGTTCATCGGCGTGCGGATTTCGTGGCTCATGGTGGCCAGGAAGTCGGATTTGGCGGTATTGGCCTCCTCGGCCTCCTCCTTGGCGATGCGCAGTTCGCGGGTGCGCCGGTCAACCGTCTGTTCAAGGTGCTGGCGATGGCGCTGCAGGCGTTCGTCGCGGTCGCGGATATGCGTCATCATCTCGTTGAACGCATCCGTCAGCTCGCCGGTCTCGTCGTCGCTGGAACGCACCAGCTTGTGCCGGAAGTTCTGCCGCTGCTGCGCCTGCGTCATGGCCATGCTCAGCGACTTGATCGGCTCGGTGATCCGCCGCGTCATGAAGCTGGCGGCGGCAATGCCCAGCAGCGCGGCGGCCAGACTGCCGATCGCCAGATCGCCGAGAAAGCCGGAAATCCGAGACCACACGGCACCGGCTTCCGACACCAGCACCAGCGCGCCGATGGTGGTACCGCCGTCAAGCACCGGCACCGTCACGATGATCGGCCGGCCGAGCAGGATGGCCAGCGCATCGCCGGCCTCCGATGCCTCGATATCGGTTTCGAGAACGACACCGGTACCGATCTCGGCGAACGCCGCGCCTTCGCGGCCTTCCAGCCTGGCGTAGGTCACCCCTTCGAAGTCGCGGATCGCCCGCAATGTCTGGAGCGCGCCGACGCGATCTCCAGCCGCCAGCGCCGGCGCCGAGGTCGAGGCGAGCACACGGGCGATCGACAATACTTCCGCTCCGCGGGTCTCGGCATAGCGAGACGCCTCGCGCCACACCGAGATGCCGGCGACGAGCAGAACCGTCGTTGCCATGATCAGGGAAACGACGAGAACGATCTTGGCCCAGATAGATCGGCGCCGATTCATAGGCCTTCCGCGCACATTGGCAAGGGCGGTGAAGCTATCGGCGAATCGGTCAAGGGTTGGTTAACGCTAGGGCGCGAATGGCACGGCAACTCTTCCGGATTTACCGATCCGAAACGGGCTTTGTGGAGACTGATCCGTTGTTTTACGGAGGCGCAGAACAATGGTCGGACAGTCCGTTCCGGCGACCGCGAGAATGCATGACGGAAAGCCGGTCGGCAGCCGCTGCACCGGGACTCCGCGTGCATCACGACCCCTCGTTGGAGGCCTCGGCCGTCATATCCGATCCAGGTTGCGCCGCTTTGCCCGCTCCACATCGGGCAATGTCCTGATCATGTTCTCTCTGGCCGCCCCGGTGCTGATCGCGGCGGTCGGCGGGGCGATCGACTACGCGGCCCTGTCGGCGCAGAAGACCCGCTTGCAGCAGGCCGCGGACGCAGCGGCCCTCGGCAGCGCCAAGGAGCTCTATCTCGCCGGCGCCGACGTGACCCGGATCGGCGCCGCCGCCGAAGCGATCGCCCGCAGCACCCTGGGCAACGGCACCAACGCCGCGATCAGCACCGCGATGCCTCCGACCAACGACGAAGTCACCGTCACCATCCGGCAGGACGCCGACAGCGTGCTCGGCGCGGCATTCGGCTATTTCGACACCGATCTGCAGGTCACAGCGACGGCACGCGTCGTAGGCGGTGGCCGTTTGTGCGTCATGGGTCTCGACACGAGAGGCGCTGGCACGGTGCGGCTCGACAAGAACGCCCGGATCACGGCACCGACCTGCAGCGTCTACTCGAACTCGAAAAGCACGATGGGCCTGCAATCGATGCGCAATGCCTCGATGACAGCCGAGTTCATCTGCTCGGCCGGCGGCAAACTCGGCCGCAAGGCGAACTTCTCGCCTACGCCGCTGACCGATTGCCCGGTCGTCGAAGACCCGCTGGGCGCCCGCAAGCCGCCCCATGCCGGCGGGTGCGACGCCAATGACATGACGATCGGTGACGGCAGACCGAGACGCCGCGACGTCGTCAACCGTCAGGTTAACGGCACCGTCGTCGACCGGTCGCTGGAAGACACCATGCTCGATCTCGACGACGATTCCGCCGACGGCGACTGGCGCCCGGACGACTACGAGACCGTCAAGCTGAAGCCCGGCACCTATTGCGGCGGGCTGACGGTCAACGGTCCCTATCACATCCGCCTGGCCCCCGGCATCTACGTCATGGACGGCGGGCCGCTGCGCATCGGCGGCGGCGCCAGGCTCACCGGCAAGGATGTCGGTTTCTACTTCACCGGCAAGGGCGCCTCGCTGCTGTTCGCCGTACATTCCACGATCGATCTGGAAGCGCCGCGCACCGGAGCGATGGCCGGCATGCTGTTCCAGGAGGACCGCAACGCGCCCGGCAAGCCGAAGCACGTCATCGAGAGTGCCGATGCGCGCAACCTGCTCGGCACGATCTACCTGCCCCGCGGCACGCTGGAGGTGATCGGCAATGGCACCATCGCCGACAAGTCGGCCTACACCGTCATCGTCGCACGCAGGCTGACGCTGGACGCGGGGCCGAACCTCGTTCTCAACACCGACTACGGCGCAACCCAGGTGCCGGTGCCCCGTGGCGTCGGCCCGGTGGGCGGCGGCGTCGCGCTGACCAGATAAGGCACGGTACGGCGACCGCGATACAGATCCGAGAGGCCATCTCCCATGCCGTTTGAAACCGTCCTGATCGTCGATGACGACCCCCTGATTCATGCGGTCTGCAAGGCGTTCTTCCAGCGCCGCGGGGCCTTGCAGGTTCTCGGTGCCATGAATGGCGCGGAGGGCCTGACGGCGCTCGAGGAAACACCGCAGATCGATCTCATCGTCTGCGACCTGAAGATGCCGGACGTGGACGGAGTGCAGTTCCTGCGGCTGCTCATGGAGCGGCGCTACAGCCAACCGATCATCATCATCAGCGGCGAGGACGGCTCGGTGGTACAGGCGGCCTACAACCTGGCCAAGTCCCACAACCTGTGCATCCTGGGACGCGTGCGCAAACCGCTCGACTACGCCGCCCTCGAGGAGGCGCTGGCCGAGCCGGTGGTGGCGCCGCAACGCAGCGGCACCCGCAAGACCACCGCCGTCTCCGAGGCCGACCTGCGCTCCGCCATGCAGCTCGGAGAGATCAGCGCCTACATGCAGCCGAAGATCGAATGCGCCACCGGGCGCGTCGTTGGCGCCGAGGCCCTGGCGCGCTGGTTCCACCCCGAATGTGGCCTGGTGATGCCGGATTCCTTCATCCCCGTGGCCGAGAAGGCCGGTCTCATCCCCGACCTGACCCACTACATCCTGCGCGATGCCATGGCCACGAAGCAGCGCTGCGCCGAGCGCGGCCACAACCTCAAGATCGCCGTCAACACCGATGCTCTGACCATCAACCAGCTCGACTTCCCGGAAGCCATCTACGCGCTGACGCAAGCCGCTGGCGTGCCCAACGAGGACGTTGTCCTGGAGGTCACCGAGCGCAGCCTGCTGCAGGACGGCGCGGCTTCCATGGAGGTGATGGCGCGACTGCGGATGATGCGGTTCGAGATCTCCATCGACGATTTCGGCACCGGCAACTCGAACATGAAGCAGCTATGCACCTTCCCCTTCACCGAGCTGAAGATCGACCGGGGGTTTCTCGAAGGTGTCACCAACGACAGCGCCAAGGCGATCTGCCTCAACGCCATCGTCTCGCTCGCCAAGTCGCTGCAGCTCACCACGGTGGCCGAGGGCATCGAGAGCGAGCATGACCTGGCGCTGGTGCAGCAGGCCGGCGTCACCTACGCGCAGGGCTATCACATCGCCAAACCGATGGCGCCCAACGATCTGGTGGACTGGCTGGAGGCCCGTCGCCCGCAGATCCGCCGCAAGAACCTCGCCTGAACCGGCAATCTAGGGTCCCGACTCTAGCCTGTCGGGTGCTTTGGGTCGGCGACGACACCCTGGTCGAACAACCCGGCGATCTCGCCCGCCGACAATCCGACCACATCGGCGAGGATTTCCTCGGTGTGCTGACCCAGTTCCGGCGCAGGCACGGGATCGGTGCGCGCGGACGCCGAAAAGCTGAACGGCGAACCGGGTACCGGATAGCGGCCGATGCCAGGCTGGTCGATATCCGCAAACATCGGATTTACCGCCGAAAGGTCATCGTCCTCCTGAACGGCTTCAGCAAAGCTGCGGAACCGCGACCAGGTCACGCCGGCGGCATCGAAGCTATCCGCGAAATCGGCGACGTTGCGGGCGGCGAACCAGGGCTTGAGGATCGCGGTGATTTCGGCGCGGTTGAGCCAGCGTACGCCTTCATCGCCCAGGTCCACGCCAAGACGCCCGGCCAGCGCCGCCATGTCAGCGGTCGTTCCGGTCACCTCCATGAGCCCGTGCCACTGCCGGTCAGTCAGCCCGATCACCATGACGCGGCGGCCGTCGGCACAGACGAAATCCTGGCCGTAGGCGCCATACAGCGCATTGCCGGACTTGGCCCGTGCTATCCCGTTAACGGCGACCTCGCCGATGATGCCGAGATGGCCGAGCATGGCCGCGGCAACGTCCTTGAGGGTGATCTGTACCGCCTGGCCCCGGCCGGTCTTCAGCCGATGGCGCTCGGCGGCCAGCAGACCGGTCACCGCCATGTTGCCGGCGATGCAGTCCCACGCCGGCAGCACATGGGCGACCGGCTCGATCGAACCTTCCGGACCGGTGGCATCGGGAAAGCCGACCGAGGGATTGACCGTGTAGTCGACCGCCGGACGGCCGTGCCTGTCGCCGAGCAGCGTCACCGTGACGATGTCCTCGCGGTGCCGGTTCAGGGTCTCGTGGTCCATCCAGCCACGTACCCGCAGGTTCGTCAGGAACAGTCCGGCATCCTCGCCGGGCGCGCAGATGATTTCGGTGATCAGCTCGCGCCCACGCGGCGATTTCATGTCCACCGCAATCGACCGCTTGCCCTTGTTGAGGCCGGCCCAGAACAGGCTGCGGCCCTGATCGGTCACCGGCCAGCGGGTCGCGTCGAGCCCGCCCTGCAGCCGGTCGAAGCGGATCACGTCGGCGCCCATCTGCGCCAGCGTCATTCCGGCGAGCGGGATGGCGACGAAGGCGGAGCCCTCCACCACCCTCATCCCGCGCAGAATGTCGGTCATGACCCGTCGATGTCGCCGGCGATCCTGTCCATGGCAGCGGCGAGTTCGGCATCGAGCGCGGTGAGCCCGCCGGCATCGTGCGTCGACAACGTCACCTCGACGGTGCGGTAGACGTTGGACCATTCCGGATGGTGGTCCATCTTCTCGGCCACCAGCGCCACCCGGGTCATGAAGCCGAATGCCTGGTTGAAGTCGCGGAACGTGAAGCTGCGGTGGATCGCGTCACGGCCGTCCACCATCGACCAGTGCTGCAACCTTGCAAGCAACTCGCCGCGCTCCGCCTCGCTCAGTTTCGCCCGCGCCATGGCATCTGCCTCCCTTGAAACGGCAATTCCCGATCAGGCCGCCGCCTGGTGCAGCGGATAGACCTCCTCGGCGATATAGGGTCCGCCGCCCTGGCTGGCGCGCGAGGAGAAAAGCACGAACCGGTCCGCCCAGAAGGCGGCCGGGCGGAACAGGCCGCGTCCGCCGAGATACGCGGCCAGCGCGGCACCGCTCACTCCGCGCAGCCGAGCCACCGTGACATGCGGCGTGTAGCGGCGCGATTCCGGCGCCAGGCCGATGCGCTGCATACGCCGCTCGATTTCCCCCTGCAGGGCAAGCAGGGCCGGTGTCGGTTCCACCGCGGCATACAGCGAATGCGGCTTGCGCCCGCCGAAGCTGCCGATACCGCTGACCTGAACCGCGAAGGGTTCGCGGCGCACCTGATCGAGCGCGTTGGCGACCTCGGTCGCGGTACGGCCATCGATGTCGCCGATGAAGCGCAGTGTGATGTGATAATTGTCCGGATCGATCCAGCGCGCACCGGGCAGCCCACCACGCAGGCCGGAAATCTCCGCCGCGGTTTCCTCGGGAAGGTCCAGTGCAACGAACAGCCGCGGCATGACGGTTCCCTCCCCCAACGAGACTGGCGCCGGAGCCGCGCCCCTGCGGAACCGGCGAATCGACGCTACGCAAATCTGCCCACCGTGGGAACCGGTTTCGACCGGTCGTCATGTGCCAAGAGACCCGCGGCCTATTGCCCGCAGCGGCGAAAATGAGCGGTCAGCCCTGCGCGCCGATCCGCTTCAGCAACTCGACCGTGTAGGGCGCGATGTTGTCGACGATGACCTCGACGCCGGCGGCCGTCGGGTGGATACCGTCGGGCTGGTTCAATTCGGCAACCGTCGCCACGCCGTCGAGAAAGAACGGCAGATAGATGACGCCGCGCTCGGCCAGATCGGCGAAGATCGCGTCGAACGCGGCAACGTAGTCGTCGCCGAGATTGACCGGTGCGCGCATGCCCGCCAGCAGCACCGGGATGCCGCGCTCCGCCAGGCGGTCGACGATTTCGGTGAGCGCCACCCGGGTAACGTCCGGATCGATGCCGCGCAGCAGGTCATTGCCGCCGAGCGCGACGATGACGCCGTCCGTGCCGTCGGGAACCGACCAGTCGAGCCGCCGCGCGGCCGCCGATGCCGTATCGCCGGAGACTCCGGCATTGTCGATGCGCACATCGTGTCCGCGGTCGCGCAGCATCGCCTCCAGGCGCGCCGGATAGGCCTCGTTCACCGCCAGTCCGTAGCCGGCGGTGAGGCTGTCGCCGAAGGCCACGAGCCGGATCGTCTCCGCCCACGCAACCGTCGGCGCGAACCAAAACACCGCCACCGCCGTAAGCATTGCGGCGGCAAAACGTTTGATCAGTGTATGCATCTCGTCTCCACGGCTTGGCAATCGATGAACGCGGCCCCATCTCAAGACGCGTTTGCCGACGCACATCATCATGTGCGACCTACGCACCAGCCAACAAGTGGGATGCCCGACCGGCAGTCTCAACATCAGGTGACCATCTCCTCCATGTCCGAATCCCAGCTATCAGCATCCGACAAGCCGGATACCTCCGCGTCCGTACCGGCCATCCGCGTCGAAGACGTTCATCTCACGCTCGGCAGCGGCCGTGCCGAGGTGCATGTGCTGCGCGGCATCGGCCTTGAGATCGCCGAAGGAACCTCGCTCGCCGTGCTCGGACCCTCCGGCTCGGGCAAGTCGACCTTGCTGATGATCATGGCCGGGCTGGAACGCGTCGACAGCGGCGCCGTCACCGTCGCCGGCACCGAGCTCGGGTCGCTGAGCGAAGACGCGCTGGCGCGGTTTCGCGGCGAGACCACCGGCATCGTGTTCCAGTCCTTCCACCTGATTCCGACCATGACGGCGCTGGAAAACGTCGCCGTGCCGCTTGAGCTGGCGGCCGCCGCCGGCCGCGGCGTCCAGGCAGATGCCTTCGCGCGGGCGCGCGAGGAACTGGCCAATGTCGGTCTGGCAGAGCGCGCCGCCCACTATCCGGCGGAGCTTTCCGGCGGCGAGCAGCAGCGCGTCGCGCTCGCCCGTGCGCTCGCCGTGAAGCCGAAGATCCTGTTCGCCGACGAGCCGACCGGCAATCTCGACGGTGTCACCGGACGGCAGATCACCGATCTGCTGTTCGCCGCTCACGCCGAACGCGGCACCACGCTGGTGCTGGTCACCCATGACGAGGCGCTGGCGGCGCGCTGCAGCCGGGTGCTGCGCATGGCCGACGGACGCATCGTCTCCGACAGCGCCGACGACAGCACCGGCGCCGCCGCGCCGTTCACCGCGACGACACGGGAACGCACATGACGTCGCCGGCCATGCAACTGCCGGTCAGCCTGCGCATCGCGCTACGCGAGTTGCGCGGCGGGTTCTCGGGCTTCGCGGTCTTCATCGCCTGCATCGCGCTTGGCGTGGCGGCGATCGCTTCCGTCGGCTCGGTGAGCCGGGCGCTGGTCGCCGGCATCGAGCAGGAAGGCCAGGCGATCCTCGGCGGCGATGTCGCCTTCCGTCTCTCCCAGCGTCAGGTAAGCGCTGAAGAACGGGCCTTCCTGGAGAGCATGGGCGATGTCTCCGAGATCGGCTCGGTGCGCGCCATGGCCAGGCTCAATGACAGTTCCGACCAGACGCTGGTGGAGGTGAAG
Source organism: Tepidamorphaceae bacterium (assembly GCA_028279445.1). Taxonomy (GTDB): domain Bacteria; phylum Pseudomonadota; class Alphaproteobacteria; order Rhizobiales; family Tepidamorphaceae; genus JANQNT01. Next base: position 185,003 of record JANQNT010000002.1, read on the forward strand.
GGCGTCGACGGCGCCTATCCGCTCTATGGCGAACTCGAGCTTGCCGGCAACGGCGCGTTGAAGGACGCGCTGACCAGGCGCGGCAACCATTGGGGCGTTGTCGTAGAGGAAGCGCTGCTCGGTCGCTTGCAGCTTGAGGTCGGCGACACGCTCAGCGTGGGCGGCATGCCGGTGGTGATCGCCGGCGTCATCACCCGCGAGCCGGACCGTCTGTCCGGCGGGCTGACCTTCGGCCCGCGCGTCATGCTGAGCAACGAGGCGCTGACGGAAAGCGGCATGGTGCGGCCGGGCAGCCTGTCGCGCTGGCGCTACACGGTGCGGCTGAACGATACATCCGACGCCGCATTGCAGCAGGCGTTGACCGCGGGGCGCGAGACCTTTCCGCAGGCCGGCTGGTCGGTGCGCGGGCGCGACAACGCCGCCCCGCGCATCGCCGACCAGATCAAGCGCTTCCGCGACTATCTGACACTCGTCGGGCTGACAGCGCTCGCCGTCGGCGGCGTTGGCGTCGCCAATGCGGTACGCGCCCATCTCGACACCCGCCGCACGGTGATCGCCACCTTGAAGGCGGTCGGCGCCACCGGCTCCATGGCTGTTCGCGTCTACCTGCTGCAGATCCTGATGCTGGGATCGATCGCCATTCTGATCGGGCTGGTGATCGGCGCCATCGCGCCGCTGATCGCCGGCTCCTATCTCTCCGCGCTGTTCCCGGTTGCCGATGCCGCCGCCGGTATCTACTGGAGCGCGCTGTTGCTGGCCGCCATCTACGGATTGCTGGCCGCGCTCGCCTTCGCCATCACGCCGCTGGGGCGCGCCCGCGAGGTTCCGGTCAGCGCGCTCTACCGCGACCATGTCAGCCGCGACCGGGCGCGTGCGCCATGGGGCTACATCGCCGCCGCGCTCGGCTGCGGCGCGTTGCTGGCCGGCCTGGCGATCGGCGTTGCCGAGGAACCCCGCGTCGCGGCGATGCTGATCGCCGGGGCCGCCGGCGGTTACGTCTTCCTGCGGCTGGTGGCCGCCGGGCTGATGGCGCTGGCGCGCCGCGGCAAGGACATGTGCGGGCGTATCGGCTTGCGCATGGCGCTCGCCAACATCCACCGCCCCAACGCCCTGACGCCGACCATCGTTTTGTCGCTCGGCCTCGGCCTGACCCTGCTGGTGGCGCTGGCGCTGGTGGAGGCCAATCTCAAGCGGCAACTGGCCCAGTCGCTGCCCGCCCAGGCACCGGACTACTTCTTCGTCGACGTGCCCTCCACCCGCGCCAGCGATTTCGTCGGCCTGATCGACGCGGTCACGCCCGGCGCCGATGTGGAGCAGGTGCCGATGCTGCGCGGGCGCATCATCGCGCTCAAGGGCCAGCCGGCGGATACCTATCCCGTGGAGCCCGGTGCCGCCTGGGTGCTGCGCGGCGACCGCGGCATCACCTATTCCACCGACGTGCCGGAAGGCTCCGAACTGGTCGCGGGCGATTGGTGGGGCGCCGATTACGACGGCAAGCCGCTCGTCTCCTTCGAGGCGGAACTGGCCGATGAGCTCAATCTCGTCATCGGCGACACCGTGACCGTCAACGTGCTCGGCCGCGACATTACCGTGGAGATCGCCAACCTGCGCACCGTCGAGTGGGAAACCATGGGGATCAACTTCGTCATGGTGTTCTCGCCCAACGCGCTCGCCGGCGCGCCGCACATGATGCTGACCACCGTGTCCTTCCGTGAGCAAAGCCGGGAAGCCGACGCGGCGGTGCTGATGCGCGAGGTGGCAACCGGATTCCCTGAGGTAACCGCGGTGCGCGTCAAGGAAGCGCTCGACACCTTCGCGCAACTGCTCGGGCGGCTGGCACTTGCGGTGCGCGCGGCAAGCTCGATCACGCTGGTCGCGGCGGTTCTGGTGCTCGCCGGCGCGCTCGCCTCCTCGCACCGCTTCCGCATCTACGACGCCGTCGTGCTGAAAACGCTCGGCGCATCGCGAAGCCGGCTGGTCATGACCTACGCACTGGAGTTCCTGCTGCTTGGCGCGGCGACGGCGCTGTTCGCGCTGACCGCCGGCACGGCGGCCGCATGGTTCACCGTGAGCGAGATCATGGGGCTTGAGTTCGCCTTCGCCGGCAATGTGGCGATGTCGGCGGTTTCCGGCGCAGTGGCGGTCACCGTGCTGCTGGGACTGATCGGCACCTGGCGGGCGCTCGGCCAGCGTCCAGCCGGCTACCTGCGGTCGATCGCCGCGGCCTGACAGGCCCAGCCCAACAGGTTAAACCCAACAGACGAACCTGGCCGGCCCAAACAGCAACAATGGGTGCGAGTTTTGCGCGCCGAATTAACGATAAACCCCGGCGATTGCCCCAAAAACTGCCGGTTTGAGCTTGCCGAGACGCGCCCGCGCACCCATATTGTGATCCGGGTATGTCCATCATCTGGAGAGGTATTTCGATGTCCGACCTGAACCGGAACCCCGCGACCCGGTTCGGCGCGGCAACCCGCGCCGAGGCCGGTTATGTCGACGAGGGTCTGCGCAGCTACATGCTGCGTGTCTACAACTACATGGCGATCGGCCTTGCCGTCACCGGCATCGCCGCGCTGGGCACAGCCGTGCTGTCGGTCAGCAACGGCCAGCTCACGTCGATCGGTTATGCGCTGTATGTCAGCCCGCTGAAGTGGGTCGTCATGCTATCGCCGCTGGCCTTCGTCTTCCTGCTGTCGGCGCGCATTCACAAGATGAGCGTAACCGGCGCGCAACTGGCCTTCTGGGGCTTTGCGGCGCTGATGGGCGTTTCGCTGTCGTCGATCTTCCTGGTCTTCACCGGCGAGAGCATCGTGCGCGTCTTCTTCCTGTCGGCTGCCACCTTCGGCGCGTTGAGCCTTTACGGCTACACGACGAAGAAGGACCTGTCGGGCTGGGGCTCGTTCCTGTTCATGGGCCTGATCGGCATCATCCTCGCGATGATCGTCAACATCTTCCTTGGCTCCTCGGCGCTGCAGTTCGCCATTTCGGTGATCGGCGTGTTGGTGTTCGCCGGCCTGACCGCCTACGACACCCAACAGATCAAGGAGATGTACTACGTCGGGGATGACGGCACGGTCATGGGCCAGAAGGCCATCATGGGCGCGCTGCGGCTCTATCTCGACTTCATCAACCTGTTCATCATGCTGCTGCACCTCTTCGGCAGCCGCGAATAGCTTTCAGGCGCACAGAAACATCGAAGCGGGCCCGGCAATCGCCGGGGCCGTTTTCGTTTGCGGACCGACGATACCACCGGTAGATACCCGCGCCATGACCGCAGATATCGTCATCCGCGACACGGAAACCGCCGACCTCCCGGCGGTGACAGCGATCTACGCCCATGCGGTCGACCACGGCACCGCTTCGTTCGAGACATCGCCCCCCGACCTTGCCGAAATGACAACGCGCTTTGCGACACTTCACGAGGGCGGCTTCCCCCATCTCGTCGCCGAGCGCGATGGCGCGGTGCTCGGCTACGCCTATGCCGGGCCTTATCGGCCACGGCCCGCCTACCGCTTCACGGTGGAGGATTCGATCTATCTGGCACCCGGCGCGCAGGGTCAGGGCATCGGCCGCTCGCTGCTCGAGGCACTGATCACAGACGCAACCGCACGCGGCTTCCGGCAGATGATCGCGGTCATCAGTGATTCGGCCAGCGCGCCGTCGATCGCGCTGCATCAGGCCGCCGGTTTCGATCATGTCGGAACCTTCAAAGCCGTCGGCCACAAGCACGCAGCCTGGCGCGACACGGTGCTGATGCAGCGCGCGCTCGGTGAAGGCGATGCATCATCTCCGGAGAAGGGGTGAGGCCAGTCTGCTCCATCTCGCTCACGGCCGTTTCGTCGACGCGCTTTTATTCCGCTCACGGCGAGTTCGCCCGGACGATGTCCGCGCTCACCGCCTCCGCGAGGGCGCGCTTTTGCGCGGACACGCGGTCGCGTGTCTGGGCTCGTTCCTCGCGCTGACGCAGTGTTGGGCACCCAGGCGCACGACCGTGCGCCCGGCCAGTCAGGCCGCCCCCGCGGAGCCGTGAGCGTAGCGAGCTGGCGTGAGCGGAATAGAACCGATGCCGCGAGGCCCGAAACACACATCGTGTGACGTGGGAACCGGTTTTCGGATTGCGTGCCGTCGGGAAAAGTGGACGCCGGTTTTCCGCCCGGACGGCGCGCCAGCAAGAAAGCCGAACGGCCGGCAACTCAAGCCTCGACCAGGCGAAGTCCCTTGTCGAGCACCCGCAGCACGCGGGCGAGATCGTGCCCGCGCTTGAGGATCTGGCCCGTCGCGGCGATGACGCTGTAGGCGCCCTGTCGGCGGGCCAGCTTCGGCGTCTTCTCGATGCGATAGATCGGCACCTCGCTGGCGCGCCGGAACACCGAAAACACGGCCCGGTCGCGCAGCGTGTCGATGGCGTAGTCGCGCCACTCGCCATCGGCGACCTTGCGGCCGTAGACATTCAGTATCTGGTTGAGTTCGCGCCGGTCGAAGGCGATTTGGGCGGGTTGGGTTCGGCTGGCTGGATACGCGGCCGAGGACTCAGGCCGGCCGCGCAGAAACGCTATGGGGTCTTCGTCGAGCAAACACGCCTCCCTCTCAAGATGCACCTTCCGGGACGCCAAACGCACGTCCGTCGGCAGTGCAGGAGCGACGCAAAACCGTCACACGGGGAATGATCGCCCGAGGCAGACCGGATACGCAAGTCCAATCGGTTCGGCCGCGCGGCGTTAACAAATCACAAATTTGCCCGATTCCGGCCCTTGGCCGGCCCGATTGGCTTGGCGATATATCGATGTTGCCTCGAAGGCCCGGTTCGTTGCGAGGTCGCGGAACTCTTCAGCCCCCCAGCCCCTCCGCGGCGGAGCATTTGAAAACGAACCGGGCCGTTTTTTCTTTGAATTCAGGCTTTCCCGCTTCGCTCACAGCGCCTCAGCGAGCACCGCCGCCGCGCGGATTTCGCCCGGCCGCCCGTCGCGGTCATCCTGCAGGATGACCGCGTATCGAAGCCCCTTCCCCGCCATCTCTGAGCGCGGCACCCGGAACGAGACCGCCTCGCCGGTCCAGCTTCCCAGCGGCCGGATATCGCGCACCACGTTGGTGTAGGTGATGGTGCGTCCGGTGTTTTCGCCACGGCCGATGGCGACCGTTTCCGCCGCCAGATAGGTGACGAGCCAGAACGTGCCGCCGCTGCGGCTGTGACCAGCCCCTGGCCCTGCCGTGATGGTGATGCCGTCCGTATCGGCAACGATGTCGAGCGCGATGTCTTCCAGGCCTGCTCCGGCCAGCGCGCGTATCACCGCGTCGCGACGCGAACCGACCACGCTTTTCGTACCGTTGATCACACCCTGTGGCGTGTAGACCGAGCGCTCCCGCAGGGCGCGCATATAGCCGCGCTGGCGCGTGTGGTGCTCCGGCCGTGCCAGCGTGTCCTTCCAGCCCAGATAGTCCCAGTAGTCGACCGGCAGCATCAGCGCCAGCACGTCAGGCCGCTCGGCAAGCTCGTTCCACAGCCTGTCGGCGGGCGGGCACGACGAGCAGCCCTGGCTGGTGAAAAGCTCGGCGACCGCGCGCGGCCGCAACGTCTCGGCGCTGGCGGGAATGGCCACGCAGGCCGCAAGCACGAGTGCGAGGAACGCGGTGGCGCGGGTGATCATCGGGATTGTGTCCGTTGCGAATGGGCGACGGACACACTCTAGCGCGCACCCGGCGCACACCGCGTCAAACCCTTCTCAATGATGCGTGAGAGTGAGGCCCGTCTCGACGATTGGTCCGGTGGACCAATTGTAGGGGCCGAACGCCCGAGGCCCTAGCCGAGGGCAGGCGCCCGTCTTCGCGGGCGGTTTATTTCGCTCACGCCAGTTGCGCTAACGCGCAATGCCTCCGCGAGGGCGGCCTGACCGGCCGGGCGCACGGTCGTGCGCCTGGGTGCCAAACGCTCAGTCAATGCAAGGGATGAACCCAGGCGTCCGACCGGACGCCCGCGCGAAAGCGCGCCCTCGCGGAGCCGTGAGCGTAGCGAACTGGCGTGAGCGGAATAAAGCTGACGCCGTGAGGTCCGACAAGTGGGAACCGGTTTTCGGACAAGCCGAACGGCAAACAATCAAGCCGCCAGCCCCCGCAGCACGTAGTGCAGGATGCCGCCATTGCGGAAGTAGTCCATCTCGTCTTCGGTATCGATGCGGCAGAGCAGTTCGACCGATCTGGTTTTGCCGTCCTTGAAGGTGATATCGGCACTGATCGTGGCGCGCGGCGAGAGGTCCGAGAGACCCGACAGCGACACGGTCTCCTCGCCGGTCAGGCCGAGCGACTGCCAGCTATCCTCGCCGGTGAACACCAGCGGCACCACGCCCATGCCGATCAGGTTGGAGCGGTGGATGCGCTCGAACGACTGGGCGATCACCGCGCGCACGCCGAGCAGCCTGGTCCCCTTGGCGGCCCAGTCACGGCTGGACCCAGTGCCGTATTCCTTGCCGGCGAAGATGACCAGCGGCACGCCATCGTCCTGGTAGCGCATGGCAGCATCGTAGATCGGCATCTGATCGCCGGAGGGGTGATGCACCGTGACGCCGCCTTCGACGCCTGGCACCATCTGGTTCTTGATGCGGATATTGGCGAAGGTGCCGCGCATCATGATCTCATGGTTGCCGCGTCGCGCACCGTACGAGTTGAACTCGCGTGGCGGGATCTGTCGCTCGGTCAGATAGTTGCCGGCAGGCCCGTCCGCCTTGATGGCGCCGGCCGGCGAGATGTGATCGGTGGTGATGGAGTCCAGGAACAGGCCGATGACGCGCGCGTCCTTGACGTCGGTGACCGGCGCTGGCGTCATCTCCAGGTCCTCGAAATAGGGCGGATTCTGCACGTAGGTGGAGCTCATGCTCCAGCCATAGGTGGTGCCGCCGGAGACCTCGATATCCTGCCACTCGGCATCGCCCTTGAAGACGTCCGAATAGCGCTTGTCGAACATCTCCGGATTGATCGAGCCGCGCACCAGTTCGGCGATCTCCGCCGAACCAGGCCAGATTTCCTTCAGGAACACCGGCTCGCCGTCGGAACCGATACCCAGCGGCTCGCGGCTCAGGTTAACGTTGAGCGATCCGGCCAGGGCGTAGGCCACCACCAGCGGCGGCGAGGCCAGCCAGTTCGCCTTGACGTCCTGGTTGACGCGGCCCTCGAAGTTGCGGTTGCCCGACAGCACCGAGCAGGCCACCAGGTCATGCTCGTTGATGGCCGCCGAGATGTCCTCCGGCAGCGGACCGGAATTGCCGATGCAGGTGGTGCAGCCATAGCCGACCAGGTTGAAGCCCATGGCGTCGAGATCGTCCTGCAGGCCCGCGGTCGCCAGATAGTCGGTGACCACCTGACTGCCGGGCGCCAGCGAGGTCTTGACCCACGGCTTGACGGACAGGCCCCTCTTGCGGGCGTTGCGCGCCAGCACGCCGGCACCGATCATCACGCTCGGGTTGGAGGTGTTGGTGCATGAGGTGATGGCTGCGATGACCACGTCGCCGTGGCCGAGATCGAAGTTCTGGTTCGGGACGCGATAGCGCTTCTTGGTGTTGCGGGTCTTGCCGTACTCGTCCTTGAGCGCCGTGGCGAACACCTTCTTGGCCTGCTTCAGCGGCACCCGGTCCTGGGGACGTTTCGGCCCGGCGATCGCCGGCTCCACGGTGCGCAGGTTGAGCTCCAGCGTGTCGGTGAAGACAGAATCGGGCATGCGGCGGCGGCGGAACATGCCCTGACGCTTGGCGTAGGTTTCCACCAGCGAAATGCGGTCGGGTTCGCGGCCGGTTGCGGTGAGATAGTCGATGGTGTCCTGGTCGATCGGGAAGAAGCCGCAGGTGGCGCCGTATTCCGGCGCCATGTTGGCGATCGTCGCCTGATCCTCGAGGCTGAGATTGTTGAGACCTACGCCGAAGAACTCGACGAACTTGCCGACAACGCCGCGCGCGCGCAGCATCTCCACGATGCGCAGCACCAGATCGGTCGCCGTCACGCCTTCCTTGAGCTTACCGGTCAGCTTGAAGCCGATCACTTCCGGGATCAGCATGGAGATCGGCTGGCCCAGCATGGCGGCTTCGGCCTCGATACCGCCGACGCCCCAACCCAGCACCGACAGGCCGTTGACCATGGTGGTATGCGAGTCGGTCCCCACCAATGTGTCCGGATAAGCGTATGTGCGCCGCCCGTCCTTCTTGGTCCACACGGTCTGGGCGAGATACTCCAGATTGACCTGATGGCAGATGCCGGTGCCCGGCGGCACGACGCGGAAGTTGTCGAAGGCTTCCGAGCCCCAGCGCAGGAACTCGTAGCGCTCCCGGTTGCGCTCGTATTCGCGTTCCACATTGGTCTGGAACGCCATGCCGTTGCCGAAGGCGTCGACCATCACCGAGTGGTCGATCACCAGATCGACGGGAACCTGCGGATTGATCTTCTTCGGGCTGACGCCGAGCTTGCGCGTCGCATCGCGCATCGCCGCAAGATCGACCACAGCGGGAACACCGGTGAAGTCCTGCATCAGCACGCGCGCCGGGCGGAACGCGATCTCGCGCGTCGAGCTTCTGGTATCGAGCCAGCCGACCATGGCGCGGATGTCGTCGGCCGTTACCGTGCGGCCATCCTCGTGGCGCAGCAGGTTCTCCAACAGCACCTTCAGCGAGAAAGGCAGCCGCGACACGCCCTCAAGGCCGTTTTTTTCGGCCACGGGCAGACTGAAATAGGTATACGTCTTGCCGGCGGCCTTCAGCGTACGGCGGCAATTGAAGCTGTCGAGCGAAGTCGTCACGATCGGTTCGTTCCTCACGTCTGGCACCCGACCCATGTCCTGGCAGGTACGAATGAAGATACACAAGGCCGCGCGCATCTCGCGTGGCGGACATCGGCGGTCAATTGGGTATCCGGTGCCCGGTCGTCAACGCATCGGCGAGACGGTGCGCATTGCATCCGGGCCGGCACATGACGGAACTTATATTGAATCCAAACAGGCAACGCCAGTGAGCCCTAAGTCCAAGTCTTGCGTCAGTCTTGAAAAACCGGGATCAGGTCCGCGGTGAGCACGTTCCAGCTTCGCGGGGACGGCCTCGCCTGCGTGCGCGGCGGCCGGGTGGTGTTCGAGGAGCTTGGCTTCGAGGTGCCAGGCGGAACGGCCCTGGCGCTGCGTGGCGCCAACGGCGTCGGCAAGTCCTCGCTGCTGCGGCTGATCGCCGGCCTGGTACGCCCGACCGCCGGCCAGCTCACCCTTGAGGGCGGCGATCCGGAATTGCCGATCGGCGAGCAGGCCCACTATCTGGGCCACCTGGACGCCATCAAGCCGGCATTGTCGGTGGCCGAGAACCTCGATTTCTGGGCCCGCTTCCTCGGCACCGGCGAGCCGCCCCACATCGATGCCGCGCTCGATGCCGTCGGTCTCGGCATTCTGGCCGGCCTGCCGGCACGCACGCTGTCGGCCGGTCAACGCCGCCGCCTCGCGCTTGCCCGCGTCGTCGCCGTCAAGCGTCCGCTCTGGCTTCTCGACGAGCCGACATCGGCACTCGACAGCGACGGCCAGGCGCGCTTGTTCGAGCTGATCGCCAACCACCTTGCCGGTGGCGGCATGATCGTCATCGCCACCCATACGGACTTGCCGCTGGCCACCCGGACGCTGCGGCTGGAGGTGGCAGCATGACGGCCTTCAACGCATTGATGGCGCGCGAGCTACGCCTGGCGATACGCCTTGGCGGCGGCGCGATGATGGCGGTGATCTTCTTCCTCACCGTGGTCACGCTGATCCCCTTCGCCGTCGGTCCCGATCTCAACCTGCTGGCGCGCATCGGCCCCGCGCTGCTGTGGATCGGCGTGCTGCTGTCCAACCTGCTGGCGCTCGACCGCATGTTCCAGGCCGACCAGGAAGACGGCTCGCTCGACCTGATGCTGATGGCACCGCTGCCGATGGAACTGAGCGTCGTCGCCAAGGTGATCGCCTCCTGGCTCACCACCGGACTGCCGCTGACACTGTCCGCCCCGCTGTTCGGCATGATGCTGAACATGCCGCCCGAAGCGCTCGGCGCCGTCGTGCTAACGCTGCTGGCGGGAACGCCGGGACTGACCTGCGTCGGCGCCATCGGCGCGGCATTGACCGTGGCGCTGCGCCGCGGCGGACTTCTGATGGCGATCCTGGTCATGCCGCTGATGATCCCCATACTCATCTTCGGCATTTCCGCCACCGGCGCGGCGATCACCGGGCCAACGCCGTTCATGACACCGTTCCTGGTGCTGCTGGGTCTGTCGCTGGGCGCCTTCGTTCTGGCCCCGGTCGCAGCCGCCGCAGCTATCCGTTTCGGACTGGAGTGAGCCCACCGGACAAAAGCCTGTGACGCGATGCGGCAGGGCATGGACTTCTATCGGTGTTGCTCCATGGTGTAACACTGGAATTGTTCCAGCGCCGGTCTGAGCGGCGACAAGGAGACGAAGGCTAGCCAGATGGGCGTATTCGACTTCGCCAACCCGACCCGATTCATGAACTTCAGCGCCCGGGTCCTGCCGTGGCTCTGGGGGCTGGCGGCGCTTGTCCTGGCGGTCGGCCTCTACATGGCCTTCTTCACCGCGCCGCAGGACTACCAGCAGGGCAACACCGTGCGCATCATGTTCATTCATGTGCCCGCCGCGTGGCTGGCCATGTTCGCCTACGCACTGATCGCCACCTCGTCGATTGGCACCCTGGTGTGGCGGCACCCGCTGGCCGACGTCTCCGCGCGCGCTGCCGCGCCGATCGGCGCGGCCTTCACCTTCCTGGCGCTGGTCACCGGCTCGCTCTGGGGCAAGCCGATGTGGGGCACCTGGTGGGAATGGGACGCGCGGCTGACCTCGGTGCTGATCCTGTTCCTGATGTATCTGGGGCTGATCGCCCTGTGGCGCGCCTTCGACGATCCGGGCCGCGGCGCGCGCATCGTCGCCGTGCTGGCGCTGGTCGGTGCCGTCAACCTGCCGATCATCAAGTTCTCGGTCGACTGGTGGAACACGCTGCATCAGCCGGCAAGCGTTTTCCGTTTCGACGGCCCGACCATTCACCCGACCATCCTCTGGCCGCTGCTGGTGATGGCGCTCGGCGCGACGCTGTTGTTCGTAGCGCTGCACATTGCGGCAATGCGCAACGAGGTGCTGCGCCGGCGCCTGCGCTCCATGCAGGCGCGCGCCGCACGCAGCACGATTGCCGCAAGGGCGGTGGCGTGACGGACCTGCTGGCACCCTTCGGCGAGCACGCCGGCTTCATCGCCGCGGCCTATGCGATCGCCGTCATGGTGATCGCGGGACTGATCGTCTGGGTGCGCCTCGACGGTGCCCATCAGCTTCGCCAGCTCGAAGACCTGGAACGCCGTGGCATCCGCCGCCAGGCAGGCTCCGCCGATGACATGGAGGATCGCCGGACATGAGCGACACGCTGCGCCGCATTGCCATCTTCGCGCCGCTGGCAGTGTTCCTGGCCATGGCCGGACTGTTCTTCTTCCGCCTCGGCGCGGGCGATCCCTCGCAAGTACCTTCGGCCCTGATCGGCCGCGAGGCGCCGCAATTCGAGCTCGCCGCGCTGGACGGCCTGACCGGCGAGAACGGTCCCGTGCCGGGCTTCTCGCGCGATGATCTCAATGGCCAGGTCAGCGTCGTAAACGTCTTCGCCTCCTGGTGCGTACCCTGCCGCGAGGAACATCCCTATATCGAGGTGCTTGGCCGCGATGGGCGCTTCGCCGTCTACGGCCTCAACTACAAGGACAGGGCGGAGAACGCCCGCCGGTTCCTGGGCCGCTACGGCAACCCCTACGATGCGGTGGGCACCGATTCCGGTGGGCGCGTGGGCATCGACTGGGGCGTCTACGGCGTGCCGGAGACCTTCATCGTCGATCCCCAGGGCCGCATCGCCTACAAGCACATCGGCCCGATCAATCAGGCGATCCTCGACCAGATCATCATGCCGAAGATCGAGGCGGTGCTCGGCGGCACGTCGTGAGCGACAAGGACCCCGCCAGATCGCTCGAACCGGCGTTCCGACACAACCGGCCCGACGGCGACACGCACGAACGCAAGGTCTGCGACCATTGCGGCTTCATCGCCTACGAGAACCCGCGCATCGTGGTGGGATCGGTGGTGAGAACCGGCAGCCGCATCCTGCTGTGCCGCCGCGCCATCGAGCCGCGCCGCGGCTTCTGGACCATTCCCGCCGGCTACATGGAGCTCAACGAGACGCCCATGGCCGGCGCCATGCGCGAGGCCTACGAGGAAGCCACCGCCAGGATCAAGATCGGCGAGCTGCTGGCCGTCTACACCATCGAGCGCCTGAGCCAGGTGCAGATCTTCTATCGCGCCGTGCTGGCGAACCCCGAAATCGCCGCCGGCGAGGAGAGCCTCGAAGTGGGGCTGTTCGCCTGGGACGACATCCCCTGGGACAAACTCGCCTTTCCATCGGTCAAATGGGCGCTGGACCACGACGCCAGCATCGCTGCCGGCGCGGCGGCACCGCCCTTCGCCAATCCGCCGGGCGAAACCGGCGCGATGAGCGCTTAAGCGGCCTGCCTCAGCCCTTCTCGTCCCAGTCTTCCAGCGAATGGCGCTTGAGCAGGGGCAGTTGCGCCAGCGAGAAGGCGAATGTCAGCGGCATGATGCCGAACACCTTGAAGTTGACCCAGGTGTCGGTGGAGAAGTTGCGCCACATGACTTCGTTGAGCACCGCCAGCAGGACAAAGAACCCGATCCAGCGGATGGTCAGCACCCGCCAACCGGTATCGTCCAGGGCGAAAACCGGCCCGAAGGCGAGTTTCAGGAACAGCCGTCCGAGCATCAGGCCGACCGTGAGGATCGCCGCGAACAGCAGGTTGACGATGGTCGGCTTGATCTTGATGAACAGATCGTCCTGCAGCCACAGCGTCAGCGCGCCGAAGATCAGCACGAAGACGCCCGACACCAGCGGCATCACCGGCACACGGCGCTCGTACATGTAGGCGACCGGCAGGGCGATCGCCGTGGCGATCATGAACAGCCCCGTCGCCCAGAAGATGCCGGCCTGCCAGTTGGCCACGAAGAAGACGATCAGCGGGCCGATCTCGGTAACCAGCCGAACGGCATCGGATTTGGGGTGGCGTGCCGTGGTGTCGCTCATTGGGCGGCCTCGGTCTCCTCAACGCCGGCGATCGCGCTGGCGAATTCCTGCGCATCGAACGCCTGCAGGTCGTCGACGCCCTCGCCGACGCCGATGGCATGTACCGGCAATGTGTGCTTTGCGGCAATGGCGACAAGGATGCCGCCGCGCGCGGTGCCGTCGAGCTTGGTCATGACAAGGCCGGTGACGCCAGCGACATTGCGGAAGATATCGACCTGCTGCATGGCGTTCTGGCCCGTCGTGGCGTCGAGCACCAGCAAGACGGAGTGCGGCGCGTCGGCGTCCTTCTTGGCGATGACGCGGATGACCTTTTCGAGCTCGGCCATCAGGTCCGCCTTGTTCTGCAACCGCCCGGCGGTATCGATCAGCAGTACGTCGGCATCTTCCGCCTGCGCGGCATCGAGCGCATCGAAGGCAAGCCCGGCTGAATCCGCGCCGATATCGCGCGCGATCACCGGCGCGCCGACCCGTTCGCCCCAGATCTTGAGCTGCTCGACCGCCGCGGCGCGGAAGGTGTCGCCGGCCGCCAGCATCACCGATCTGCCTTCGGCGCGGAACCGCGCCGCGAGCTTGCCGATGGTGGTGGTCTTGCCGGTGCCGTTGACGCCGACGACGAGGATGACGTGCGGCTTGCGGCCGGCATCGATCTCGAGCGGCCGGGCGACGGGCTCCAGCACCTTGGCGACCTCCGCCGACAGCACCGCGCGGATTTCGCTCTCGGAGATTTCCTTGTCGTAGCGGTCGGCGGCAAGCGCCTCGGTGATGTTCATCGCCGTGTCGACGCCGAGATCGGCGGCGATCAGCACGTCTTCGAGTTCCTGCAGCACGTCGTCATCGAGCTTGCGCTTGGCGACGATGGAAACGAGGCTGTCCTTGAGCGCCGTGGACGAACGCGACAGGCCGTCAGTGAGGCGTTTGAACCAGGACTGCTTCGGCTTGGGTTCGGGCTCCGGTGCCGGTTCAACGTCTGCCGCAGGCAACACCGCCGCAGGCGGTGCCACAGGCGGTTCCGGTTCCGGTTCGGGTTCCACCGCAGGCTCCGGTGCCGACGGCACCTCCGGTTCAGGTTCGTGTGCCGATGGCACCTCTGGCTCTGGCTCTGGCTCTGGCTCTGGCTCTGGCTCTGGCTCTGGCTCTGGCTCTGGCTCTGGCTCTGGCTCTGGCTCTGGCTCTG
>JANQNT010000023.1 GCA_028279445.1 Tepidamorphaceae bacterium
GGCCACCGTGATCGCGCCGACCGGCACGATCGGGCTGGTGATGGATTGCGACACCACCGGCATCGAGCCGGACTTCGCGCTGGTGAAGTTCAAGAAGCTGGCCGGCGGCGGCTACTTCAAGATCATCAACCGCGCCGTGCCGGAGGCGCTGCGGGTGCTCGGCTATTCCCAGGAGCATATCGACGAGATCGTCACCTACGCGGTGGGACGCGGCACGCTGGCCGGTGCGCCCGGCGTCAATCACGAGACGCTGATCGAAAAGGGCTTCGGGCCCGATCAGATTGAAGCGGTGGAGAAGGGCCTGGCCACGGCCTTCGACATCAAGTTCGCGTTCAACAAGTGGACGCTTGGCGAGGAGTTCATCATCTCGACCCTCGGGGTCGCGGCGGACCGCCTGGACGACCCCCAGTTCGACCTTCTGGCCGAACTGGGGTTCGGACGGGTCGAGGTCGAGGAGGCGAACACCTATTGCTGCGGGGCGATGACACTGGAAGGCGCGCCGCACATGCAGCCGGAGCACCTGAGCGTCTTCGACTGCGCCAACCCGTGCGGGCGCATCGGCAAGCGCTTCCTGTCGGTGGACAGCCACATCCGCATGATGGCGGCGGCGCAACCGTTCATCTCAGGCGCCATCTCCAAGACCATCAACATGCCCAACGACGCCACGGTCGACGACTGCAAGCAGTCCTACATGCTGTCCTGGCGGTTGGCGCTGAAGGCCAATGCGCTCTACCGCGACGGCTCCAAGCTGTCGCAGCCGTTGAATGCCCAACTGCTGGCCGATGAGGACGACGAGGACACAGACGACGCAGTCGAGGAACTGGTTGCCGCCAACGTGCCGCAGCGTGCCGCGGCGGTGGCAGAGCGCATGACCGAAAAGGTCATTGAGCAGATCGTGCGTGAGCGCGAGAAGCTCCCCGGCCGGCGCAAGGGGTATACCCAGAAGGCGATGGTGGGTGGCCATAAGGTCTATCTGCGCACCGGCGAATATGAAGACGGACGTCTGGGCGAGATCTTCATCGACATGCACAAGGAAGGTGCGGCCTTCCGCGCCATGATGAACAACTTCGCCATCGGCATCTCGCTTGGCCTGCAATACGGCGTGCCGCTGGAAGAGTACGTGGAGGCCTTCACCTTCACCCGCTTCGAACCGGCCGGCATGGTGCAGGGCAACGACACCATCAAGAACGCCACCTCGATCCTCGACTACATCTTCCGCGAGTTGGCGGTGTCGTATATCGGCCGGCACGATCTGGCCCATGTGAAGCCGGACGATCTGTCGTCAACGTCGATCGGCGATGGCGAGGAAACGCCCGAGCCGCCCGCGTCGCCTGGCCGCTACGTCTCGACCGGACTTGTGCGCGGCAAGCCGTCGGAAAAGCTGACCGTCGTGCACGGCGGCGTGGCCAAGGCGGTGCAGCCCGGTGACGGTGGTGGCCCGGTCGGCGCGCTGCAGGCGCGCGCCCAGGCGCTGGCGACCATGAGCGAGCCGCGCGCGGCGATCAGCGTCGAAACCGCAAGCGTGGCGGTCGAGACCGTGACCGTTGAAACGGCGGTCGTCGAAACGATCGCGGAGCCGGTTGTCGATGCGGCGCAGCGCGCCGCCGAAGCGCGCATGAAGGGCTACGAGGGCGAAGCCTGCTCGGAATGCGGCAACTTCACCATGGTGCGGAATGGGACGTGTCTGAAGTGCGACACGTGTGGGTCGACTTCCGGCTGTTCCTGAGAGCGCACCCAATAAGCCTCCCAAGCACCTCTGCACCTCGCCGCGGCGTCTGACGCCGCGGCGCATTTGTTCGTAACGGGCTTCGTAGAAAGACCGGCCTCGCCCTTCGAGACGTGGGCATTGCCGCTTCCCTGTCGCGCCTTCGGCGCTCCACGCCTCTTGGCCGGCAGCTCCTCGGGATGAGGCCTGAGATTGTTCGCTCGCGCCGCAGTGCCACACTCCGCGTCACCCCGGACGGCACAACGTGCCTTGGCACGATGTGCCTGATCCGGGGTCCAGGCTGAATGTCCGCGGATACACCGACGGCAAATTGACCTCGGCAACCGCCCCATGAACCCCGGATCACGGTCCTGACGGACCTGTCCGGGGTGACGCGGAGAGTGTGGGGATACGGCGCCAGCCTGCCGGATCAGCCAGAGCGCTGCTGCGCCTCCACGGCGGCCAGTGCGGTCATGTTGACCACGCCGCGCGCTGTCACCGAAGGTGTGAGGATGTGCGCAGGCCGCGCCCCGCCCACCAGGATCGGGCCGACGGGCAGCGCGTCGGCGAGCATCTTGATCAGCTCATAGGCAATGTTGGCCGCATCGAGGTTCGGCATGATCAGCATGTTGGCTTCGCCCTTGAGATGCGAGTGGGGGAAGATGCGCATGCGCAACTGTTCCGACAGCGCCGCGTCGCCATGCATCTCGCCCTCCACTTCCAGGTCGGGAGCCGCCTCGCGCAGGATCGCCAGGGCCTCGCGCATCTTGCGCGCGCTCCGGGTATCGGCGCTGCCGAAATTCGAGTGCGACAGCAGCGCGACCTTCGGCTCGATGCCGAACCGGCGCACATGCTGGGCGCTGAGCTTGGTCATCTCGGCGATCTCGTCGGCGGACGGGTCGGGCGTGACGAAGGTGTCGGCCAGAAAATACGCGCCCTTGGACATGATCAGCAGGCTCATGGCGGAGAAGTCGCGCACGCCGGGCGCCAGCCCGATGACCTCGCGGACGGTCCGCAGATGGCGGGTAAAACGCCCGTCGAGCCCGCACAGCATGGCGTCCGCGTCGCCGCGCTCCAGCGCGACGGCGGCGATCACCGTGGCATTGGTGCGCACGATGGTGCGCGCCGCATCGGGCGAGATGCCGCGCCGGCAGGTGCGTTCCAGGTAGGTGTCGACATAGTCGCGATAGCGCGGGTCGTCCTCCGGGTTGATCAGGTCAAAGTCCTCGCCGGCACGCACGGCAAGCCCGAAGCGCTCGATGCGGTCAGCCACCACTTGTGGGCGCCCGACCAGGATCGGCCGCGCCAGCCCCTCCTCGACGGCCACCTGGGCGGCACGCAGCACGCGTTCGTCCTCGCCGTCGGCGTAGATCACCCGCTGGACGTCCGCCTTGGCCGCCGAGAAGACCGGTTTCATGATGAAGCCGGAACGGAACACGAAGCGGTTCAGGCGTTCGTTGTAGGCGTCGAAATCGTCGATCGGGCGGGCCGCAACGCCCGACTCCATCGCCGCGCGCGCCACCGCCGGCGCGATGCGCAGGATGAGCCGCGGATCGAAGGCGTTGGGAATGAGGAATTCCGGCCCGAAGCGCCCCGCCTCCCCCTCGAAGGCGCGGGCGACAACGTCGGATGTCGCTTCCTGCGCCAGGTCGGCGATGGCCCGCACGGCGGCGCGCTTCATCTCCTCGTTGATCGTCGTCGCACCCACATCCAGCGCGCCGCGGAAGATGAACGGGAAGCACAGCACGTTGTTGACCTGATTGGGAAAGTCGCTGCGGCCGGTGCAGATCATGGCGTCCGCGCGGACCTTGCGCGCCTCGTCCGGCATGATCTCGGGCACCGGATTGGCAAGCGCCAGGATCAGCGGCTTGTCGGCCATCTTGTTGAGATGGTCAGCCGTCAGGATGCCGCCGACCGACAGGCCGAGAAACACGTCGGCGCCATCGATGACCTCGGCCAGGGCGCGCTTGTCGGTGTCCTGCGCGTAGACCGCCTTCCACTGGTCCATCTGGGCGGTGCGACCCTCGTAGACGACGCCCTCGATATCGGTGACCCAGATGTTCTCCCGTGTCGCGCCCAACGAGACGAGTTGGTTGAGGCAGGCAAGCGCCGCCGCGCCCGCGCCGGATGTGACGATCTTGGCTTTGGCAATATCCTTGCCGGCGAGTCTGAGACCGTTGATGACGGCGGCCGCGACGATGATCGCGGTGCCGTGCTGGTCGTCGTGGAAGACGGGAATCGACATCTTCTCGCGCAGGCGCTGCTCCACCTCGAAGCACTCCGGCGCCTTGATGTCTTCCAGATTGATGCCGCCGAAGGTCGGCTCCAGCGCCGAGACGACCTCGACCATGCGATCGACGTCGAGGGCGTCGATCTCGATGTCGAAGACGTCGATGCCGGCGAACTTCTTGAACAGCACCGCCTTGCCTTCCATCACCGGCTTGGAGGCAAGCGGACCGATGGCGCCGAGGC
The DNA here is from genome assembly GCA_028279445.1 of Tepidamorphaceae bacterium. Taxonomy (GTDB): domain Bacteria; phylum Pseudomonadota; class Alphaproteobacteria; order Rhizobiales; family Tepidamorphaceae; genus JANQNT01. The sequence continues at coordinate 4,178 of JANQNT010000023.1, forward strand.
CGAGCACGGCGGTGCCGTTGGAGACGACGGCGACGAGATTGCCCCGGGTGGTCAGTTCGGCGGCGAGCCCCGGATCTTCCGCGATGGCCTCGCAGGCGGTGGCGACGCCCGGCGAATAGGCCAGCGCCAGGTCGCGCTGGTTGCCGAGCGGCTTGGTGGCGCGGATTTCCAGCTTCCCCGGCTTTGGCTCGCGATGATAGACGAGCGCGCCGGTGCGCAGGTCATCCGAAATCGAACTGGACATGAACTTCCCCCGAGCGGTTTTTCGCCCACGTTAGCCGCGCGGCCGTCAATTACCAATGCACCGGAGCGCGAAACTGCCGTGCATTCGATGACCGGGCGGCTGTTTCAGTCCTGCTCGGCGGGGATGATGCGGATATTGAGCTCGCGCAACTGCCGGGCGGACACTTCCGACGGCGCGCCCATCATCAGGTCCTCGGCACGCTGGTTCATCGGGAACAGCGTCACCTCGCGCAGGTTTTCCTCGCCCGCCAGCAGCATGACGATGCGGTCGATGCCGGGCGCGATGCCGCCGTGGGGCGGCGCGCCGTAGGTCAGCGCGTTGAGCATGCCGCCGAACTTCTCTTCCAGCACGGCGCGCTCGTAGCCGGCGATGGCGAAGGCCTTCTCCATGATCTCCGGGCGGTGGTTCCGGATCGCGCCGGAGGAGAGCTCCACGCCGTTGCAGACGATGTCGTACTGGTAGGCGAGCACCTCAAGAGGGTCCCTGCCCTCCAGCGCCTCAAGTCCGCCCTGGGGCATGGAGAAGGGATTGTGGGAGAAGTCGACGCGCTCTTCCTCCTCGTCCCACTCGAACATCGGGTAGTCGACGATCCAGCAGAAATCGAAGCGATCCGTATCGATCAGCTCCAGCTCCTCGCCGATGCGGGTGCGGGCAAGTCCGGCAAAGGCGGCGAATTTCTCCGGCCGGCCGGCGGCGAAGAAACAGGCGTCACCGACGGTCAGGCCCATCTGCTCGCGGATGGCTTGCGCGCGCTCCACGCCGATGTTCTTGGCGATGGGGCCGGCGCCGCCATCCTCGCCCTCGCGCCAGAAGATGTAGCCAAGGCCCGGCTGCCCCTCCCCTTGCGCCCAGGAATTCATCCGGTCGCAGAAAGCGCGGCTGCCGCCGCCGGGCGCGGGGATCGCCCAGACCTCGACCTTGGGATCGGCCTCGATCATGCCGGCGAAGACCTTGAAGCCGGAGCCGGCGAAATGCTCGGTCACCGGCTGCATCTCGATGGGATTACGCAGATCCGGCTTGTCGGAACCGTACTTGCGCATGGCCTCGGCGTACGGGATGCGCGGGAACACCTGCGTCACCGGCTTGCCGTCGGCGAATTCCTCGAAGAGCTGCCGCAGCACCGGTTCGACGGCCTGGAACACGTCCTCCTGCTCGACGAAGCTCATCTCGATGTCGAGCTGGTAGAACTCGCCCGGTGAGCGGTCGGCGCGGGCGTCCTCGTCGCGGAAGCACGGCGCGATCTGGAAGTAACGGTCGAAGCCGGCGACCATGATGAGCTGCTTGAACTGCTGCGGCGCCTGGGGCAGCGCGTAGAACTTGCCCGGATGCAGCCGCGAGGGCACCAGAAAGTCGCGCGCGCCTTCCGGGCTGGACGCGGTCAGGATCGGTGTCTGGAACTCCTGGAAGCCCTGCCCGCGCATCAGTTCGCGGATGCGCGAGATGATCTCGCCGCGCAGCATGATGTTGCGATGCAGGCGTTCCCGCCGCAGGTCGAGGAAGCGGTAGGTCAGCCTGGTCTCTTCCGGATACTCCTGCTCGCCGAACACCGGCATCGGCAGTTCGGCGGCCGTCGACAGCACCTCCAGTTCGTCGAGGAAGACTTCGACCGCGCCGGTCGGCAGGTTCGGGTTCACGGTGTCTTCCGACCGCGACACCACCTTGCCGTCGACACGGATGACCCATTCGGCCCGCACCGCCTCGGCCGAGGCGAAAGCCGGCGAATCCGGGTCAGCGACCACTTGCGTGATGCCGTAGTGGTCGCGCAGGTCGATGAACAGCAGACCGCCGTGATCGCGCACGCGGTGGACCCAGCCGGACAGGCGGGCGCGCTCCCCGACGTTGGACGCGCGCAGGTCGGCGCAGGTATGGCTGCGGTAACGGTGCATGGGAGACATCCGGAAAAGCGACTTGTGAATCCGCGCGGACAAGCACAAAGATCGCGAGGCTTGTCAAGGCAAGCGCCGCGGCGCATACGTCGGACAGACGATTGAGACCATCATGACCGGACTGCGCCCGCTGATTCCCCTGCTCGCCGCCGCCGGCGTACTGCTCGCCGGCAACGGACTGCAAGGCACGGTGGTGGCGCTGCGTGCCGACGCGGAAGGCTTTTCCACCGTCTATATCGGCGCCATGGGCGCGGCCTACTACGTGGGTTTCCTGCTCGCCTGCGTCGCCGCCCCGAAGCTGTTGCAGGCCGTCGGGCATATCCGCGTCTTTGCGGCACTCGCCTCGCTGGCCGGCATCGGCACGCTGCTGCTGGTGCTGATCATCGACCCGATTGCCTGGGGCGTCCTGCGCTTCATCATGGGTTTCTGCTTCTCCGGCCTGTTCACCACGGTGGAGAGCTGGCTGAACGCCAGCGCGCGGCCGGGCAGCCGGGCACGGCTTCTGTCGATCTACCGGATCATCGATCTGGGCGCGGTCACGGGCGCGCAGTACTTCATCCCCGTGTTCGGCATCGACGGCTACGCGATCTTTCTGGTCACGGCGATCCTGTTTTCCTTCTCGCTGGTGCCGGTCTCGCTCAGCGACCGTTCCCAACCGGAAGCGCCGGAGGGCTTCCAGTTCGACCTCAAGGCGATCTGGGCGCTGTCGCCGCTGGCCTGCATGAGTTGCCTCAGCATCGGCATGACGAACTCGGCGTTCCGCCTGATCTCGCCGCTCTACGCGCGCGATATCGGGCTGGACGAGGCCGGCGTCGCCACCTTCATCAGCGCCGGAATCGCCGGCGGCGTGCTGCTGCAATATCCGCTCGGCTGGCTGTCCGACCGCTTCAACCGCCGGTCGGCCATCGCCATCGCCACCGCCGGCGCCATCGGCGCCGGGCTGTTCCTGTCATTCATCGCCACGGGTGACGCCTGGCTCAACATGATCGGCATCTTCGCCTTCGGCGCCTTCGCCCTGCCGATCTATTCGCTGTCGGCGGCGCACGCCAATGACCGCGCGGCGGACACGCAATACGTGCTGGTGTCGGCCGGCCTGACGTTTTTCTTCTCGATCGGCGCCATCGCCGGACCGATCACGGCTTCGCTGGTGATGGATCGTTACGGCGCCGGTGCGCTGTTCATTTTCACCAGCACCATTCACGGCTCGCTGCTGCTCTATACGGGCCTGCGCGCCCTGCGCGGACCACGGATCGTCAAGGCGGGGCGTTTCGTCGGCTTGCTGCGCACCTCCCCCGTGCTATATCGGCTGGCGCGACGTGACTCGACGTCAGACAACTGATCCGCCACCTCTTTCCCCTGCTCAATGGACACGATCACAACAACAAAAGCGCTCAAGCGCGTCTGCAAGGACCTCGCCGAGCAACCCTTCGTCACCATCGACACCGAGTTTCTGCGTGACACGACCTACTGGCCGAGGCTCTGCCTGGTGCAGTTGGCCGGGCCGGACGCGGAACCGGTGCTGGTCGATCCGATGGTCGAGGACCTCGATCTCGATCCCCTGTTCAAGCTGATGGGCAACGAGCAGGTCATCAAGGTGTTCCACGCGGCGCGCCAGGACCTTGAGATCTTCTTCAACCTGAGCGGTACGATCCCGCATCCGGTATTCGACACGCAGGTCGCAGCAGCGGTGTGCGGCTTCGGCGAATCGATCAGCTACGACCAGCTCGTGCGCCGTGTCACCCGCGTCGACATCGACAAGTCGCACCGCTTCACCGACTGGAGCCGGCGCCCGCTGACCGACAAACAGTTGCGCTACGCCGCCGCCGACGTGACACACCTCGTCGCCATCTACGAGCACCTCAGGGAGCGTCTGGAAGAGAACGGGCGGGCGCATTGGATCCAGGAGGAGATGGCGATCCTCACCTCGCCGCAGACCTATCGCAGCGATCCGGAACGGGCCTGGATGCGGCTCAAGCTGCGGGTGCGCAAGCCGCACGAGTTGGAGACGCTGAAGCGGCTGGCCGCCTGGCGGGAGACGGAAGCGCAGGAGCGCGACGTTCCGCGCGGGCGCATCGTCAAGGACGACGCGCTCTACGAGCTCGCCTCCCAGATGCCCGACAACGAGCAGGCGCTGGCGCATGTGCGCGCCCTGCCGCGCGGCTTCGAGCGCTCCAGGAACGGCAAGTCGATCCTCAAGATCATCCACACCGTACGGGGGCTCGACGAAAAGTCGCTGCCCAAGGTGCCGCGCGGCGAGCGCCGGCCGCAGGCCCATCCGGCCGTCGTCGACATGCTCAAGGTGCTGCTCAAGCAGGTCAGCGAGGACGAAGGGGTCGCCGCGCGCATGGTGGCCACCGTCGACGAGGTGGAGGCGATCGCCGCCGACGATAATGCCGAGGTGCCGGCGCTTTCGGGCTGGCGGCGGGAAATCTACGGCGAGGTGGCGCTGCGCCTGAAGCACGGCCAGATCGCGCTCGCCGTCGACAAGAGCAAGCTGAAGCGCATCGAGCTGGGCAAATCGGTGAAATAGTTCGCGTTCCGCGCTTGGTTTATTTCGCTCACGCCGAACTCACTGCGTTCGCCGGCTCCGCGAGGGCGCGCTCTTCGCGCGGGCGTCCGGTCGGACGCCTGTGCTCGTCCCTTGCACCGACTTAGTAAGTGGCACCCAGGCACGCGACCGCGTGCCCGGCCGGTCAGGCCGCCCTCGCGGAGGCGTCGAGCAAAGCGAGACTTGCCGTGAGCGAAATTAGACCGTTCCTCAGACGACCTCGATCTCCGCGTCCAGACCGAGCGCGCGGCCAAGCTGGCGCAGTCGGCTCGCCAGGCGCCCACCGCCCAGATCGGCCCGGCTTTCCGGCAGGCGTAGCACGAGGCGATCGCCGCGCTGCTGCAGCGTCGTCTGGTCGAGGACACCGGCCATGCTGGCGGTGATCAGGTAGGCGACACGCAGCGCACCGCCGAGGATGCGGGCGCGCTCCTGCAGGCGCGCCGGGGCCAGCTTGCGCAAGCCCGGCAAATGCCCGTTGCCGTTCAGCCCCGCGTGCCGGTAGGTCAGCGCCATGGCCATGAAGACGCGTCCGGGGTGGTCGATGCCGACGAAGGCGGCGTTGGCGACGATGTTGACGCTCTGCTCACCGCGATAGTCGGGATGGGCGCGCCAGCCGATATCGGCAAGCAGCGCGGTGGCGTGGCGCAACCGCTTCTCTTCGTCCGTTTCATCCATGTCGAGCGAAGTGAACAGCAGATCGGTCCAGCGCACCAGCTCGCGCGCATGGCGTGGCGAGCGCGAGCGCAGCAGAGCCAGTTCCTCGGCCGCCGCAATCAGCGCATCGCGTTCCCGCTCGACAGGGCCGAGTTGCTCGTAGAGCAGTCCCTCGCGCACACCCAGCGCGGAGAAGACGATACGCTGCGGCTTGACGGTCGAGATCAGCCCGTCAAGCACGGCTGCGCCATACGGCAGCAGCGCCCGGCGGGTCTCGGAGATGCCGGCAATGTCCGCCTTGTCGGCATGCTTGCCGCGCAGCAGCGCCCTGGCGAAGCGCCGCGCCGCCGGTGCCTCGATGGTGTAGTAGTGGGTGACGTGGAGGGGGTACTTGGTGGCCGCCATATGCAGCCGGGCGAAGGAGCGGAAGGTGCCGCCGATGGCGTAGAAATCGCGGCCCTGCCTCGTGCCCTCCGGCAGGCCGGACTTGAGCGCGGTGCGCGCCATCTTGGCGACCTTGTCGACGTCGCCGCCGGACAGATCCCGCAGGCGCAAGACGCCGAGCGGCAGGGTCGAGCCGTCGGCGGGGCTCTGAGCGCTGGTGGCGATCAGCTCCAGCGAACCGCCGCCCAGGTCACCGGCCAGCCCATCGGGATCGTGAATGCCCGACAGTACGCCGAGCATGGTCAGCCAGGCTTCGTCGGCGCCCGTCAGCACGCGCAGGCGTGCCTTGCAGATCGCCTCAGCCTCGGCGATGAAGGCCGACCCGTTGCTCGCCTCGCGCACCGCCGCGGTCGCGATGACATGCAGTTGCCCGACGCGCATCTGCTCGGCCAGCGCGCGGAACCGTCTCAGCGCACCAAGTGCCGCCTCGACCGCCTCGTCGTCGAGGCGCCCGGTGGAACCGATCTGCGCGCCCAGACCGCACAGCGCTTTTTCGTTGAAGATCGGGGTCGGCGAGCGCGTCAGCCCCTCATAGACCACGAGACGGACGGAATTGGAGCCGATATCGATGACGCCGACCGGCGTCACGCCGGGCAATCGCCCGGGTGCGCCGTTTTCGAGCAAACTGGAGACCTCAGAACCGGACGGAACGGGCGAGACTACGCGGCGAATGTTTGCGGAGCGATCGGCCACGGCCTGACAGACTCGGGTTGGTCATGAAGTATTCGTGCGCGTTGAACGGCGCCTCGCCGTCAGACAGCGTCAGCCGCTCCGACAGCCCGTCGCCCTTCACCCGCCAGCTTTGCTGATTGTCCAGGAGATTCGCAACCATGATCTGGTTGAGCACCTGCTCGTGAACGGTGGGATTGTGGATAGGCACCATGGCCTCGACGCGGCGGTCCAGATTGCGCGGCATCAGGTCGGCGGAGCCGATATACACCTTGGCCTTGAGCGATGGCATCTCCTCGCCATTGGCGAAGCAGATGATGCGCGAATGCTCGAGGAACCGGCCGATGATCGACTTGACGCGGATGTTCTCCGACAGGCCCGGAACACCGGGGCGCAGGCAACAGATTCCACGCACCACCAGGTCGATCTTCACGCCCGCTTCGCTCGCCCGGTAGAGGGCATCGATGATCTCCGGATCAACCAGCGAATTGGCCTTCATCCAGATCGCCGCGGGGCGCCCAGCGCTAACGTTCTCGATCTCCTGGTCGATGTGGCCGAGGATCTTCTTCTTCAGCGTCATCGGCGACATCGCCATGTGCTCAAGATCGTTCGGCTCGGCGTATCCGGTGATGTAGTTGAAGATGCGTGCCACGTCGCGGGCGATCGCCGGATCGGCGGTGAAGAACGACAGGTCGGTGTAGATGCGCGCGGTGATCGGGTGATAGTTGCCGGTGCCGATGTGGCAGTAAGTGGTGAGCTGGCCCTGCTCACGGCGCACCACCATCGACAGCTTTGAGTGGGTCTTCAGCTCGACGAAACCGAACACCACCTGCACCCCGGCGCGCTCCAGGTCGCGGGCCCAGCGGATGTTGGCTTCCTCATCGAAGCGCGCCTTGAGTTCGACCAGCGCCGTCACCGACTTGCCGGCCTCGGCCGCCTCGATCAGCGCGCGGATGATCGGACTGTCCTTGGAGGTGCGGTACAGCGTCTGCTTGATCGCCAGGACGTCCGGGTCGCGGGCCGCCTGGTTGAGGTACTGCACCACCACGTCGAAGGACTCGTAGGGGTGGTGGATGATCAGGTCCTTGGCCTTGATCGCCGCGAAGCAATCGCCGCCGAACTCGCGGATGCGTTCCGGGAAACGCGGCGTGTAGGGTACGAATTTCAGGTCGGGGCGGTCCACGTCGACCAACTGGTCGAGCTCGTGCATGGACAGCATGCCGTCGACCGTGACGATCTCCTCGTCGGTGACATTGAGGGCTTCCTGAACCAACGTGCGCAGGGAGTCCGGCGTGGAAGCCTCGATCTCCAGCCGCGTGACGCTGCCGCGGCGGCGGCGCTTGAGCATGGTCTCGAACTCGCGCACCAGATCCTCGGCCTCTTCCTCGATCTCGATGTCGGAGTCCCGGATGATGCGGAAAGCGCCGCGCCCACGCACCTCGTAACCCGGGAAAAGCCGCTCGATATAGAGGCCGATCACCTCCTCCAGGATGATGAAGCGACTGCCCTTCTCGCCGCCTTCGGGCAGTGCCACGAAGCGCTCGATCTGCTGCGGCACGCGGATCAGCGCCGTCATGCTGGAGCCGGTACGGGCAAGTTCCAGCACCAGCGAGAAGCCGAGATTGGGGATGAACGGAAACGGATGTGCCGGGTCGACCGCCAGCGGCGTCAGCACCGGAAAGATGTGCGCCAGGAAGTACTGGTCGAGCCAGTCGCGCTCGTCCGCCGTCAGGCTGGCGCCGTCGCAGATGACGACCCCTTTCTCGGCCAGTTCGCCGCGTAACGCGACAAGCTGCGCCTGCTGGTTGGCCACCAGTTGATCGACGGAACTGGAAATCTGCTTGAGCTGATCGTGCGGATTGAGCCCGTCGAGGCTGAGCGCGTTGATGCCGGCGCGATACTGGTCGACGAGACCGGAGACACGCACCATGAAGAACTCGTTGAGATTGTTCGCCGAGATCGACAGGAAGCGCAGCCGCTCCAGCAGCGGATGGTTGGTGTTGGCGGCCTCTTCCAGCACCCGCTGATTGAACTGCAGCCAGGACAGTTCGCGGTTGAAGAAACGCTCTGGCGATTGCAGCCATTGCTTGAGGCTGCGCCGCTCGCTGTCGGCCGGTCTGCTCGCCTTGCGCCGGCTGGCGCGGCGCGGCGTGCCGGTCGACGAGGGAACCGCGGGGCTGACGTCTTCCATAGCCATGGCATATCGGCCGGCCGGTGGACTAAGCTCCGGCCGCCCCTCCCCTTTCACGCGCCGGTGTCGCGGGCAAAAATGCCGCGATTGCCGCGGACCTGAGCGTCCGCGCAAACCTGCGCCTTTTCAACGAAGTGTACCTACAAGATAGCGCTACAGCATGGCTGCGCAATGGTGCCGGTAAATCATGGTAACGGTAGTGTCGCTCGGTGACGGTTTGGTGTCACGGCCTCTCATCCGGCGGCGTCCATGTCGGCGATCACCTCGCGGGCGATTCCCAACGTGACGGCACGACGCTTTTCGAGCGCCTTGCGCTCGGCCGCGTCAACGAATCGGCTGGCGGCGGAGAACGTGCGCTCAAGCCGCGGCAGGGCGAAGCGTACCGCATTGGCGGCAACGACAAGCTGGCGGTCTGCCATCAGCTTCATGATCAGGGCGGCAAGCAGCGCATCGTCTGGCGCACGCAGCGCAAAGGTCGGCACCAGCTTCAGCCTGGTCGCCACATCCGGCGTGGCGATCGGCCAGCTATCGGCCGGTGCGCGCGCGCTCAGCACCAGGAAGATGCGCCCCTGCAGGCATGCATTGAGCAGGTGGAACAGCGCCGCTTCGGCGGCCTCGCTTAAGGCGATGCCCAGGTCCTCGATCAGCCCCGTGCCGGCCTGCATGATCGCCGAGACGGCCGCCTCGTCGAGATCGGTCGCCGTGACGCGCTGTGCGTTGCTCTCTGTACGCCAGACCTCGCCCAGGTGGCTCTTGCCGCTCGAGGCGGGGCCGATCAGGGCGATCGCCTGCGGCGACCAGTCGGGAAAGCGGTCGATCGCGGCAACTGCCTCGGCGTTGCTGTCGGAAACGAGAAAATCGTCTCGGCCCATCGCCGGACGGAAGGCCAGATCGAAGCGGAGTTGTTCAGCCCCATCCGGCGACACCGGCTGCCGCACCGCCCTACTCGCCCGGCTTGTCGCCGTTGGCGCCGCGATAGAGCGGACTGGCGAGATACTGGTTGATGCCGAAACGCGTCACCACCCCGATCGCCGCGGCCACCGGAACCGCCAGCAGCATGCCGACGAAGCCGAACAGGTAGCCGAACGCGAACAGGGCGAACATCAGCCAGACCGGATGCAGCCCCACATGGCCGCCGACCAGCTTGGGCTGCAGGATGTTGCCCTCGATGGTCTGGCCGATGACGAACACGCCGGCGACCGCCACCACCATGGTCCAGTCGGGCCAGAACTGAACCAGCGCGACGCCGACGGCGATCAGGAAACCGCTGATCGACCCGACATAGGGAATGAAGCTGATCAGGCCGGCGGCAAGCCCGATCAACAGCCCGAAATTGAGCCCCAGCAGCGACAGGCCGGCGGCATAGAAGGTGCCGAGGATGATGCAGACCAGCGTCTGGCCGCGGATGAAGCCGGCCAGCGCATGGTCGATGTCGGTGGCGATGGCACGGACCGCCTGCTTGTGGTCGCGCGGCAGCAGTGCGTCGATGCGCGCGATCATCCGGTCCCAGTCCACCAGCATGTAGAAGGCCACCACCGGCGTCACCACGAACAGCGCCAGCATGTTGACGACCGCCAGGCCGCCCGACAGCAGGGTCTGGGTGATGCGGCCGAGCCAGGCGGCAACGTTGGTGAGCACATCGCCGATATTGCCCTGGAAGTCCTGCACGCGCTCCTGCAGCAGGCCGCTGAGCCAGCCTTGCGACCAGGTCTCGAACAGTGTCTGGAGGCGGGTAAGGTAGTCGGGCAGCCGCGCGATCAGGCCATCGAGCTGGCTGATCAGCACCGGCACGAGCGCGAAGAAGGCGAGCAGGAACAGCAATGCGAAAACCGCCAGGATGAGCAACGTCGCCACCAGTCTGGGGATGCCCATCGTCTCCATGCGGTCGGCCACCGGATCGAGCAGGTAGGCAAGCGCCATGCCGACGATGAAGGGCAGCAGAATACCGGAGAACAGCCACAGCGCGAAGATGAACACGGCCAGGGCGATCAGCCAGAAGCGGACTTGTTTCTGCAGGCTCACGGTTTGTCCTGTCGCGGTCGTTGGGGTGGTCACAGCGAAGAGCTCAATCACTCATGTGGCGAATCCAGGTGAGAAGATAGGCCACCGCGGAGGTCAGCGTCAGCCCCGCAACGACAATGATGCCGATTTCCAGCACACCGCCGAAATCCAGCCCGAGCCCGATCTTCGCGAGGATGGCCGCAAGCAGCGCGATCTGGGCGGCGGTCGTCGCCTTGGACACCCATAGGGGATCGATCTCCATCGGCCGGCTCATCAGGGCGGCGACACCGATGCCGGCCAGAATGAACAGGTCGCGACTGACCACCAGAATACTCAGCCAGGCCGGAACGTAGCCGAGGATGGCAAGCGCGACGTAAAGGCTGACCAGCAGGGCCTTGTCGGCCAGCGGATCGAGATAGGCGCCAAGCTCGCTGGCCTGGTTGAAGCGCTTGGCGATGAACCCATCGACGCCATCAGACAAGCCGGCAATCACGAACAGCCAGAAGGCAAGTGTGTACCAGCCGACGATCACGCCATAGACAATGATCGGCACCAGTGCCAGGCGCATGATTGTCAGGATGTTGGGGATCGTCATGAGTAAGCTGTGGGGCGATGACGTTGAGCGTGCCGATATGAAAGATGTGGTCGCCTCAAAGATCGCGCAACGCCCGTCCAGTTCAACCGTGCCCGGAGAGGTCAAGCGCTACGGCGGCCACGAGGCAAGGCCTTACTTAGCGCGCGGCTTGCACCAGTATATCGGTGTTGGCGACGAGATCATGACCGATGGCGTATCCGGCACCGGCGAGGGCGGCGTTCAAGTCCTGTCCGCCGCCGCGATGCCACAACATCAGGTTGGCGCCGGTCGGGCTGTGGGTGATCATGAAGGCGGTGACCGGAGCCAGACGGGCCATGGTGGCCGACAGATCGACGGTGTCGATGTCATCGGCGATCGGAATGCTCAGCATGGTCTCGTTACGGTTCACCCGCGGTGCGGCCGAAACCGAGCCGGTCAGTATCCGCACCTGGTCCGCTTCCGCACGCTCGGGCCGGTCGCGGGGCTCAATCACAGGCTCGGCCTGAGCGATCACAGGCTCGGCCTGGGCGGTCGCCGCCTTTGGCGTCAGGCGCAACTCGGTTAGGATCGCGTTGGTTTCGGCGATACCGGCGGCACCGTCCTGCAACGGATCGACGTCGAAGGGATGGATCGGCGCGCCGTTGATGCGCACACCGGCGCCAGCGCCATGGCCCTGCACCTGCTTCCAGTGATCGTCGAGCAGTTCGGCCGCGCGCACGGCTGCGAAATCAATCGGATCATCGATGTCCGGCTGGATCGGGACGATCATGTCGATATCGCCGGCGCCGGTGTCGCCCGCCAGACGAAGATGCGCGGGTTGTCCGTCATCGCCATCGTTGAACTCCGCCAGGACCGCGCCGCGCATGTTGTAGCGAAGCCGCAGGAAGTCGAGCGAGACGCGATCGCGGTTGCGCAGCCGCTCAAGCGTCTCCAGGCGGTCCTCCAGACTGCCTTTCGCCACTTTCAGGGAAATCAGCCAGCGTTTCCGCGCGACCGTATGAAGTGCTTCGCTCCATTCGCCGGCGTCGGCATACATCGCCGCCTCCCCGTCGCGCACATGAGCCGGGATCAACAGCGCGGCCGGGCCCGGCCTGCTGTAGACCGGGACGCCGGCGGCGGTGAAGATGCGGTCGAGCTCGTACCGGTCGAAGGTAACGGTCGCGGTGACCGAGTAGCGCACGCGATTGCTGCTCTCGGAGATAATCTTCATGCCGGTGAGCAGCCGGTTGGCGAGCCAGGCGTCGGGCGGCGGCAGGCGCTTGCGGTCGCGGGGCCGGGTCAGCCGGCGGAACACGTCGCCGAGCGCTTCGCTGACCAGCGCGTCCATCGCCGCGCGCTTGGCGGCCACCGCGTTCTCGGCGGTGCGCTCAACGGTGATGTCGCGCGCCACATAGGGGTCGGGGCCGCGCGCGGCGGCCGGAAAGGCGAGCGTGGCCAATGCCGCCACGGCAAGCATCACCGTCGCGACGACAAGCCTTGTCAAACCGCTGCCGACACCTGCCGACATCCTTGCGTCTCCCCGCAAATCCCGATTGCGGTGCCATCATCGCGGCTTCGCACTGACAACCCATTAACGCTAACGAACTGTTGAGAGCCGCCGCGCGGCCTTGCCTTTGGCGACCCGAACGCCCAAAAACGCGCGGACGGAAGGAGCACGATGAGCGAAACCAAGCAGGCCGGTCTGAGCTATGCCGATGCCGGTGTCGACGTCGACAAGGGCAACGCGCTGGTGGAGGCGATCAAGCCGCTGGTGGCGGCGACCCGCCGGCCGGGCGCCGATGCGGATATCGGCGGGTTCGGGGGCATCTTCGACCTCAAGGCGGCAGGCTACGCGGACCCGCTTCTGGTGGCAGCGAACGATGGTGTCGGCACCAAGGTCAAGATCGCCATCGAAACCGGCATCCACGACACGGTCGGCATCGATCTGGTCGCCATGTGCGTCAACGACCTCGTGGTGCAGGGCGCCGAACCGCTGTTCTTCCTCGACTATTACGCGACCGCCGCGCTGGACCCGGCGACGGCGCGCGATGTTGTCGCCGGTATCGCCGAAGGCTGCCGGCTGGCCGGCGCCGCGCTGATCGGCGGAGAGACCGCCGAAATGCCTGGCCTCTATGCGCCGGGCGACTACGATCTGGCCGGCTTTGCCGTCGGCGCGGTGGAACGCGGCCGGCTGCTGCCGGCAGCCGGAATAGGTGCCGGTGACGCGCTGGTGGCGCTCGCGTCATCGGGTGTGCATTCCAACGGCTTTTCGCTGGTGCGGCGGGTGGCGGAGCGCGCCGGCCTGACATGGTCCGATGCAGCGCCCTTCGCATCGCAAAAGGCGCTCGGCGCGGCCCTGCTGACGCCGACGCGCATCTACGTGAAGCCGATCCTCGCAGCGATTTCCGCCGGCGCCCCGATCACGGCATTGGCGCACATCACCGGCGGCGGGCTGACCGAGAACCTGCCCCGCGTGCTGCCTGACGGGCTCGACGCAGCGATAGATCTGGACGCCATCGCGGTACCGCCGGTTTTCGGGTGGCTGGCGCGTGCCGGCGGCATCGCGGAAAGCGAGATGCTGCGCACCTTCAACTGCGGTGTCGGCATGGTGGCGGTGGTGCCCGCCGATCGGGCCGACGAAGTCTGCGCCGCGCTGCGCGCCGGCGGCGAAGAGGCTTGCGTCATCGGCGAACTTGTCGGAAGCGCCGGCGCACCAGCCAGCGTCCGCTATGCCGGCGCACTCGATCTCGACGGAGGTAGCGCATGACGCGCGTGCGCACCGCGGTGCTGATCTCCGGGCGCGGCAGCAACATGGCCGCCCTGGTCGAGGCCGCCAAGGCGCCCGACTACCCGGCCGAGATCGTGCTGGTGATCTCCAACCGGCCCGAGGCGGGCGGGCTTGGCATTGCGGCGGAGCACGGCATCGCCACCGAAGCCATCGACCACACTGAGTTCGACAGCCGCGCGGCATTCGAGGCCCGTGTGCAAGAGGCCCTGGACCGCCACGACATCGCGCTGGTCTGCCTGGCCGGCTTCATGCGTATCCTGACCGAGGAATTCATCGCCCGCTGGAACAACGCGATGATCAACATCCACCCCTCCCTGCTGCCCGCCTTCAAGGGACTGGACACCCATCAGCGGGTTCTCGACGCCGGCGTGCGGATCACCGGATGCAGCGTCCATGTGGTGCGTCCGGAAATGGACACCGGACCGGTCATCGCGCAGGCCGCGGTGCCGGTTGTCTCCGATGACGATGCAAGGACGCTCGCAGCGCGGGTGCTTGAGGCCGAACACCGGCTCTACGCTTACGCGCTGGAGTTGTTCGCCTCGGGGCGGGCGCGGGTATCCGGCGAGCGGATCGTGATCGAGGATGAGCCGGGCGCAGCAAGCGCGCTGTTCTCGCCACCGTTTCCTAGGCCGGATCAATAATCGCTGTTCAATCAGCGCCTTATGACCCGCAATTGCGGCGCGCTTCGTTCCAGATGCGCGACACCGCGCCACGGGCACGGCCGGACGAGATCACCGAGGCGATCTGCCCCGAATCGAGCTGTTTGGAGGTCTTCTCCGCGGCGCACTTGCAGGTGTCGGCAAACTCCGTGAAGCGGTTGTCGGTGCTGGCCGTGCTGGTGACGCACCTGTCGAGCAGGATCAGGCGGGCCTGCTCACGGTCGCTGACAGCGTGCACATCCGAGGCCCATGCCAGGCCGACCGCCAACGCCGCACACAAGCCCCAAACACCGCTGCGTGTCATACCGTCTCGCCTTCGTTTTCGCGCTCGTCCGCCCGCACCACCGTCGCCGCATCGGGGCGCACCCAGACATGAGCATCGTGGAACGCCGCACCGCCGAACGGAGCAACCGGATCGGCGCCGGTCAGGGTATTGATTCCCGCACCGCCACGAAATGCGCCATTGGGCCACAGACCCTCGCTTATGACGGTGCCCTGCTTCAGCCCGGAAAAGTGCCGCGCATGCAGGTGCACGTGGCCACGCGCGTTGCCGAGAACCACCGCCGCGCCGTCCGCGATGCCAAGCCACCCGGCGTCATCGGGATGGATCAGCACCTCCGGGCGTTTCTCGCGCGACAGCGATCCGGGCGTCTCGTTGAAGGAGGAGTTCAGGAACGAGCGCGCCGGTGCGGTCACCAGCCGCAGCGGGTGCGTTGCGTCGGCGTTCTCGGTCACGTCCCAGTGGTCCGGCAGCTTCGGGATATCCGGCCATGGTCCCATCGGCCCGGCATTGGGTGCTGCCACATGAGGCCAGTCGGGCGCGAAGCGGAACTTGCCGTCCGGGTTGGCGAAACCACTGATGTAATGGGATGTCTCGAAGTCCGGCTGGCAATCGAGCCAGCCCTCCTGCGCCACCTCATCCCAGCAGCCTCGGTCGGAGGCACGCAGTATCCAGTCGACCAACTCGTGCGCGCTCATGGCGTTGGCGCGGTCCTCGATACCGAGCCGCTTCATCAGTTCGGAATTGACCCAGTGGTTCTCGCGGGTCTCGCCAGGCCCGTCGACCAGCTTGGGGCCGAGCGAAAGGTACTGGTGGCCGCCGCCGCGATAGATGTCGTCGTGCTCGGTGAACATGGTCGCCGGCAGCACGATGTCGGCCATCGCCGCGGTTTCGGTCATGAACTGCTCATGCACGCAGACGAACAGGTCGGCGCGGGCAAAACCGCGCTTCACCAGCGCCTGTTCCGGCGCGACGGATACCGGATTGGTGTTCTGGACGAACAGCGCGGTGACCGGCGGGCCGCCCAGCAGCGCGTCCTCGTCGCCGGTCAGGATCTGGCCGATGCGCGACTGGTCCAGCATGCGTACCGAGGGATCGCGCCGGTCGGAGGCGGTGATCAGGCTCTGGTCGAGACCGTACATGCCGCTGTTGGAGTGGAACGCGCCGCCGCCCTCGTACTGCCAGGCGCCCAGCACAGCGGCGATGGAGGTGACCGAATGCATGTTGGTGGCGCCGTTGCGCGAACGGGTGAAGCCGTAGCCAAGCCGAAAGTAGGTGCGCGGGCGCTCGGCCAGCAATCGGGCAAAACCCTCGATCTCGGCGACCGGCAGGCCGGTGATCGTGGACGCCCAGTCCGGGCCGCGTGTCCGCAGATGGGCTTCCAGTTCGTCGGGGCAATCAGTGTATTTGGCCAGATATTCCCGATCCGCATGGCCGTCGCGGAACAGGCAGTGCATCAGCGCGCAGGCAAGCGCCCCGTCGCTGCCGGGCTTCAGGCACAGGGCCAGATCGGCCTGCTTCATGGTGTCGTTGTGATAGACGTCGACGGCGACGATCTTCGCCCCACGCTCCTTGCGCGCCCGCACCGCATGGGTCATCACGTTGACCTGGGTGGAGACCGCGTTGGTGCCCCAGATGACGACACAGTCGGAGACCGCCATCTCGCGCGGATCCGGCCCCATCAGCAGCCCCGTGCCGGCGATGTAGCCGGTCCAGGCCATGTTGGTGCAGATGGTGTCGAACTGGCCGGAATAGCGCTTCAGGTGGCGCAGGCGGTGAATGCCATCACGCTGCACCAGGCCCATGGTCCCGGCATAAAAGTACGGCCAGACGGTCTCGCTGCCGTGGCGCGCCTCAGCCTTGAGAAGCTGCTCGGCAACCTCATCGAGCGCGTCATCCCAGGAGATGCGGCGAAACTCCCCGCCACCCTTCTCGCCGATGCGCTGCAGCGGATGCAGCAAACGGTCGGGATGATGCGCGCGCTCCGCGTAGCGAGCGACTTTGGCGCAGATGACGCCTGCGGTGTAGCTCTGCGCGTTGGAGCCGCGCACCCGGCCGATGGTACCGTCATCGACAACCTCCACCTCAAGCGCGCAGACCGACGGGCAGTCATGCGGGCAGGTCGAGCGGAAGAGCGATGCGGGAACCGACTTGTTCATGGCGCGGAGGATAACCTCGCGCGCCGACGCAAGCCAGTCGGGCTCAGCCGACGATCTCGTTACCGGAGAAGAACTGGGCGATCTCGATGGCCGCGGTCTCCGGTGCGTCGGAGCCGTGCACCGAGTTCTCGCCGACCGAGTTGGCGAAGGCCTTGCGGATGGTGCCGTCCGCGGCATCGGCCGGATTGGTCGCGCCCATCACGTCGCGATAGGCTTTGATCGCGCCCTCGCCTTCCAGCACCTGCACGACGACCGGGCCGGAGGTCATGAACTCCACCAGTTCGCCGAAGAACGGGCGTTCCTTGTGCGCCGCGTAGAAGGTCTCCGCCTGCGTGCGGGTCATGCGGATACGCTTCTGCGCGACGATGCGCAGGCCGGCAGCCTCGATCATCTGGTTGACCGCGCCGGTCAGATTGCGGGCGGTGGCGTCCGGCTTGATGATCGAAAAGGTGCGTTCAAGCGCCATGGGTGGTCCTCGCTGCGGGGAAGAAATCGGTTGGTTTCGCGGGGCTTATAGACACAAGCGCGACCGGCCCGCAAGCGGTAGACGTTCGCGCCCTGTCAGATGTCCCGCATACAGTCCGCCAGCGTCTCGGCGACGCCGCGAAACTGCTCGGCCTGTGGATGAGTCCGCCGCCAAGCGAGCGCCACGCTGCGCTGCGGCTGCGGATTGCTGAAACGCTGCGTCGAGACGCGCGCGGTATCGACCGCCCCACTTGCCGCGAAGCGCTCCGGGATCAACGTCACGCCCTGCCCGTTGGCCACCAGTTCCACCAATGTGGCCAGATTGGTGACGCCGCCAGCCGGCAGGCTTGAGCGCAGCGAGGTGCCACAGGCCTGCAACACCTGATCGCGCAGACAGTGGCCGTCCTCCAGCAGCAGCAGACGTTCCGGCTGCAGCGACCCCAGCGCCAGGGTGTCATCGCCGTCGGGACCATCGGGCGCGCCGACCAGCACGAAGGACTCCTCGTAGGCGACCGCCGTTTCGATCAGGGGGTGATCGAGCGGCAGACTGGCGACGATCAGGTCGAGGGTACCGGCGACCAACTCGCGCATCAGGTGTTCGGTCAGCGTCTCGCGCACCGTGAGCTCGGCTTCCGGATAGCGCGCGCCCAGCGCCGGCAACAGGCGTGGCAGCAGATACGGTGCGATCGAGGGGATGATGCCGAGGCGCACCGGTCCGGCGAGACTGCCCGTGCGGGAACGGGCGAATGCCTCGATCTCGCTGACATCTGCAAGAACGCGCCCCGCCCGCTCGGCGATCTCCGCGCCCGTCTGGGTCAGCCGGGCGCCACCGGGCAGTCGTTCGACCAGTTGTACTCCAAGACGGTCTTCCAACCCGCTGATCTGCACCGACAGCGCCGGCTGGGTCACGCCGACAAGAGCCGCCGCGCGACCGAAATGGCCCGTTTGACGCAGGGCATCAAGATATCTCAGTTGTTTCAGCGTAGTCATAAATTTATCTTATTACATCGACAGAAAATTGCAATTGGACTTATTCCAAACTGGGCGCATATGGTGCTGCCAACAGCCCCGCTTCGTTTCGTTGCCACATGACCGGGCGGAGGGCTGATCAGACCGCAAATCCAGCGCCGGCACGCCTTCGTTCCGGCCCCACAGTCCGGAGGCTCCCCCCGATGAATGTCCACGCAACCTGTCCGATGTCGGGCAAGACCCAGGTCACCAACCGCGACTGGTGGCCGAACCAGCTCAATCTGAGGATCCTCCACCAGCATTCATCGCTGTCGAACCCGATGGACAGGGCGTTCGACTACGCCAAGGCGTTCAAGACGCTCGATCTGGACGCGGTGAAGCAGGACGTCGTCGCGCTGATGACAACCTCGCAGGAGTGGTGGCCGGCGGACTACGGTCACTACGGACCGCTGTTCATCCGCATGGCCTGGCACAGCGCGGGCACCTACCGCACCGCCGACGGACGCGGCGGCGGCGGCACGGGCAACCAGCGCTTCGCGCCGATCAACTCCTGGCCCGACAACGGCAACCTCGACAAGGCGCGCATGCTGCTGTGGCCGGTCAAGCAGAAGTACGGCAACAAGCTCTCCTGGGCTGACCTGATGATCCTGGCGGGCAACTGCGCGCTGGAATCGATGGGCTTCAAGACCTTCGGCTTCGCCGGCGGGCGCCCGGACATCTGGGAGCCGGAAGAGGACATCTACTGGGGCTCGGAGAACGAGTGGCTCGGCGACAAGCGCTATTCCGGCGACCGGGAGCTTGAAAACCCGCTGGCCGCCGTGCAGATGGGCCTCATCTACGTCAATCCGGAAGGTCCCAACGGCAATCCCGACCCGATCGCGTCTGGCCGCGACATCCGCGAGACCTTCGCGCGCATGGCCATGAACGACGAGGAAACCGTCGCGCTGACCGCCGGCGGGCACACCTTCGGCAAGGCCCATGGCGCCGGCGACGCTGGGCTGGTCGGCGCCGAGCCGGAAGCCGCCCCCATCGAGGCCATGGGCCAGGGCTGGCTCAGCAGCCACGGCTCTGGCAAGGGCGTCGATGCGATCACCAGCGGCATCGAGGGCGCCTGGACGCCGACGCCGACGCAGTGGGACATGAGCTACTTCGATGTGCTGTTCGGCTACGAATGGGAGCTGACCAAGAGCCCGGCCGGCGCGCATCAGTGGCGCCCGAAGGACCTCGCCGAGAAGGACCATGCGCCGGAGGTCGACGGTTCCGACAAGCGGGTGCCGATCATGATGACCACCGCCGACATGGCGATGCGCATGGACCCGATCTACGGACCGATCTCCAAGCGCTTCCAGGAGAACCCGGACGAATTCGCCGACGCCTTCGCGCGCGCATGGTTCAAGCTGACCCACCGCGATATGGGTCCGCGCGCCCGCTACCTCGGCAAGGAGGTGCCGGAAGAGGTGCTGATCTGGCAGGATCCAATCCCCGAGGTGACGCATACGCTGATCGACGAGGTCGACATCGCCGACCTCAAGGCGAAGATCCTCGCCACCGAACTGAGCGTCTCCGACCTCGTCTCCACCGCCTGGGCTTCGGCCAGCACGTTCCGCGGTTCGGACATGCGCGGCGGTGCCAACGGTGCGCGCATCCGCCTGGCGCCCCAGAAGGACTGGGAGGTCAACCAGCCCGACCAGCTCGCCAAGGCACTCGATGCGCTGGAAGGCGTGCAGGCCGCGTTCAACGCGGCGCAGGCGGGCGGCAAGCAGGTCTCGCTCGCCGACATCATCGTGCTGGGCGGCGCCGCTGCCATCGAAAAGGCGGCAAAGGACGCCGGCCACGATGTGACCGTGCCGTTTACGCCGGGACGCGCCGACGCCGGCCAGGACCAGACCGATGTGGACTCCTTCTCCGTGATGGAACCCGCCGCCGACGGCTTCCGCAACTACCAGAAGACGCAATACGCGGTCTCGGCGGAGGAACTGCTGGTCGACAAGGCGCAACTGCTGACCCTGACCGCGCCGGAGATGACCGTGCTGGTCGGCGGATTGCGGGTGCTCGGCGCCAACCATGGCGGTACGGCGCACGGCGTCTTCACCGACCGGCCCGGCACGCTGAACAACGACTTCTTCGTCAACGTGCTCGACCTCGGCATCAAATGGGCCTCGGCCTCCGATACCGACGAGGTGTTCGAGGGCCGCGACCGGATGACCGGCGATGTCATGTGGACCGGCACCCGCGTCGATCTGATCTTCGGCTCCAACTCCCAGCTTCGCGCGCTGTCGGAAGTCTATGCCCAGGACGATGCGGCCGGGAAGTTCGTCGCCGATTTCGTCGCCGCCTGGACCAAGGTGATGGACCTGGACCGGTTCGACCTCACCTGATCACGGCTGGCAACCGAAATGAAAAGGGGCGGTCTTCACCGCCCCTTTTTTGCTGGCGCGGAGCCGGGCGGAAACAACCCGGCACGCCGGCCTCGCACCTCAGGATGAGGCCGAACCCTACGCCGCCGCCGGCATGCGCTCGCCCAGGCCGTCATAGAGCGCCAGCCCGCGGGCGAACCACTCCGCCACCGGATCGTCGGGCTTGAGCATCGGAAACGGGCTTGCCACGCGCGGCCATTGCAGCGCGCCAAAGACGATGTAATCGGTGTAGAGCGGGCTGTCGCCGCCGATCCAGGGCTGGCGTTTCAGCATCATGCGCAGCGGCGTCAACGCGTCGTGGAGCGCATCGATGCGGGCCTCGCGCCCCGCCTGAACCTCCTCCAGCGTCGCCCCGAAACGCTTCTCGCGGCTTTCGCGGAAGTAAGGCTGGTCCTTCGCCTGCAACGCGTCATGAATATCCTTGACGCACATGCGCACGATGACCGGCATCAGGTTCGCCAGGGCGAAGGCATCGATGAACCGCGCCGCCGCGACACCGCCCTCCCCGCCGAACAGCGAGGGTGCGTCGGGGTGGGTCTTTTCCAGATACAGCGCGATGTCCATGCTTTCGGCGACGATCCAGCCATTGTCGTCGATGACCGGCAGTGTGCGGCTGGCGCCATCGGCCACCGCGCCGATGTCGGTGAAGCCGGTCTCGCGGACCTCGAAGTCAAGCCCCTTGTGGGCCAGCGCCATACGCGCGCGCCAGCAATAGGGCGAGAAACAGCGGCCGTCCTTGCCAGCCAGGTCGTACAGGGCAATCGTCATGCATCACTCTCCGCCACGGGCGACGTTGAATACCGCCCATGGCGGGGAGCATGGCTGTCGATGGAGTTGCGTGCAACACATTGCGCGCAACCGCGCGATCAGTGGTTGGCGATCGAGATCTTCTCGTTCTTCAGCAGCTTGCCGCCCGGCGTGACGAAGAATAGCTGGATCAGCGACTTGCCGCGCGGCACCGAGGTCTGGAAGCCGTAGGTCAGGTTGCGCTTGCCGCATTTACCACCCGACAGCGCGACGATGACCGTCACCGGCTTGGCGTCGGGATGCACCGCACGGCCTGCCGGCGCGCCATTTTTCCTGCCCGAGATGTGGGCGCAGTTGGCCGGAGATGTGATGCCGGCATAGACCTGCACGAACGGACCCACGGCGGCGCGGCGGGCGTCCGAGCCGAACCCGGCCTGCGCGGTGAGCGGAAGCATGATCAACGCGGCCAGCGCCGCCGGGACAAGCCGCAATCGTGCGGCACGCGCCCTGAGGACCGACAAGGCGCCGGACCCCTGAACTGGATGTGCTGCATTGTGTGACATGATCGGTCTCCTGTTCCCTGCCCTGCCGGCTGATATCGCGGCCTGCAAACAAGGTTGCAACCGCGTTCGCGGAAACGTTATTGCGGGCATGCTGCCTTTCACTGGTTGATGACCGCGTCTCAAGCCGATGCTGCACGTTAACGAACTGACATACCGAATCGGGCCACGCGCCTTGCTGGACAAGGCGACGCTCGGGCTGCCCGACGGCGCGCGCGCCGGTCTGGTCGGCCGCAACGGCGCGGGCAAATCGACGCTGCTGGCGATCCTGCTCGGACGGCTGGCACCGGAATCGGGGTCTGTCTCGCTGCCCAAGGGCGCGCGCATAGGCACCGTCGAGCAGGAAGCGCCCGACGGACCACAATCGCTGGCCGAATTCGTCCTTGCCGCCGACACGGAGCGAAGCGCCCTGCTTGAGGAAGCCGAAACCGCGTGCGAGCCGACACGCATCGCCGATATCCAGACCCGGCTTGCCGATATCGATGCCCATGCCGCGCCGGCGCGTGCCGCGCGCATCCTGCACGGGCTGGGTTTCGATGCCGAAGCGCAGGCGCGTTCGCTTTCGGAGTTTTCCGGCGGCTGGCGCATGCGCGTGGCGCTGGCGGCCGTGCTGTTCGCCGAACCCGATGTGCTACTGCTCGACGAACCGACCAACTACCTCGACCTGGAAGGCACTCTGTGGCTGCAGTCCTATCTGGCGCGCTATCCGCGAACGGTGCTGATCGTCAGCCACGACCGCGACCTGCTCAACACCAGCGTCGACACCATCGTGCATCTCGACGGCGGCAAGCTGACGGCCTATCGCGGCGGCTACGATGCCTTCGAGCGCCAGCGCGCCGAGCGCCAGGCGTTGCAACTGAAGCTGAAGAAAAGACAAGACGACCAGCGCCGCCACATGGAGGCCTTCGTTGCCCGCTTCCGCGCCAAGGCCACCAAGGCACGCCAGGCACAATCGCGGCTGAAGGCTCTGGCCAGGCTTCAGCCGATCGCCGCACTGGTGGAGGATGCGGCGATTCCGATCGTGCTGGATGGACCGGAGCGCCCGCTCGCGGCGCCACTTGTGGCGCTGGACGATGCGGCAGCCGGCTATGCGGCCGACATGCCGGTGCTCGCCGGTCTCGACCTGCGCATCGACCCGGAAGACCGCATCGGCCTGCTGGGCGCCAACGGCAATGGCAAATCGACGCTCGCCAAGCTGCTGTCCGGCCGGCTGAAACCGATGCATGGCCGGCTCAAGCAATCCAGCAAGATCGTCACCGGATACTTCGCCCAGCATCAGCTCGACGAGTTGGACGCATTGCAGACACCCTACCAGTTGCTGCGCGCCAAGATGCCCGAGGCGACGGAGGCGCAGGTGCGCGCCCGCGCCGGTGCGCTCGGCTTCGCCGCGGAACGCGCCAACACCAGGGCCGGCGATCTCTCCGGCGGGGAGAAGGCACGCATGCTGCTCGGGCTTGCCGCCTTCGGCAAACCGCATCTGCTGATCCTGGACGAACCCACCAACCACCTCGACGTGGACGCGCGCGAGGCGCTGGTGCGCGCCATCAACGAGTATACCGGGGCCGTCATCCTGATCAGCCACGACAAACACCTGATCGAGACCTGCGCCGACCGGCTCTGGGTCGTCGGCGAGGGCACGGTTCGGCCCTTCGATGGCGATATCGATGACTACCGCCAGCAGGTATTGCAGGCGGCCGGCCTGGCGCGCCGCGCGCGCGGCAACGGTGCGACCGACAAGGATGCGAGAGCCGGCAAGCGCCGCGAGAGCGCCGACCAACGCCTCGCGCTGCAACCTCTGCGCGATCAGGTGAAGGCAGCCGAAACGCGCATGGCCAAATTGCAGGCGGGCTTGAAGAAAATCGATCTGGCGCTGGCCGAACCGGGTCTCTACGACCGCAACCCCAAGCGCGGCGCGGAACTGGCGAAGCTGCGCAGCGAGGCCGAGCGCAACCTCACCGCGACCGAGGAAACCTGGCTGAAAGCGAGTTCAGAGCTGGAGATCGCCGAGGCGGCGGTGGAGGCAGGGGCGGAGCGGTGACGGAGATTTTTGCATGACGGCGTCGAGTGCTGCGAGGAACGCAATAAGCCTGATCTGCCGTCGTCCACCCTCTGGATTCTCAGCTTTCGCCGGAATGATGGTCGCGGTTGGAGCAAGGCGGCGCGACAACCAAAGGTCGTTACCCCGGACAGGTCCGTCAGGGCCATGATCCGGGGTCCATGCTGAGAGTCCACAAGCAGATCGGTCGCCATGGGCACTTGGCCACCGCCTCATGGACCCCGGATCAAGTCCGGGGTGACGACTTGTATGTGACGCCGGCGCACGAGCGCGACCGCACGTCAGCGCGGTCAGTCCTCGCCGTTACCGTCCTTGGCCTCTGTCGAGGCCTTCTTCTCCCATCGGCCTTCGCCGGTCTGCTGCCAGTAGGTGCCGGGTTCGCCGGCGTCACGCACCGCCTTCCAGACCTCGCGCGCCTCGGCGACCGCATCGGGATCGCGGCCGTCGAACATGTAGACCACGCGGGCATAGCCAGCGCGCTCGTCGATGCCGGCGCGGTCCACCGCGAACAGCACGTCGGCGGCATTGGGATTGGCGTTGGCGCCGGTCAGCACGACCGGCTCATTGGCAACATCGCCGCCGCCGTCACGGCTGTGCGGCAGGAAACTGTCGTCGCGGTAGGTCCACAGCGCGTGGTCGAGCGCCTCCAGGCGCTCCGCCGACCCGACGCGCACCACCGCGCGCCAGCCGCGCTCAAGCGACTTTTCCACCAGCCGGGGGAGCGCGCGTTCAAGCGTCTGGCGCTCAAGGTGGTAGAAGAGGATTTCCGTGGCCTCGCTCATCGCGTCCGACTGTGCGAAGGATGGCGGCACAAGGCAAGTGGGATCGGTCGAGACGCGCATGACGAACACGGTTTTCCAGCCATCCATGGACGTGGCGCGCCAGCTTGCCTGCGTGCTCGAGGCCTGCGCGCCGGCCCTTGCCGAGCACCACGTCGACGAAGACCGGCTCGGCCTCGTCATCGCCCGCTATGCGCCGGGCGAGAACACCGCCGAGATGGCCGCCCACAACGGCGCGCAGGCCTTCTATCCGGCCAGCATCGTCAAGCTCGGCTGGGGGCTTGCCGCCTTCGCCGGGCTGCAGGCCGGCGCCATCGAACCCCATCCGGAGCTCGACAGGGCCATTGCCGATATGCTCGGCGTCTCCTCGAACGCGGCCGCCAACTACGTCATAGATTGCCTGACTGAAACGAGCGGCGACACCCTGCTCGACACCCCGGCGCTGGCGGACGCGATGGCGCGGCGCAAGGCACCCAACGCCCTGCTTGCCGCCTTCGGCTGGCAGGAGTGGCCGGGCTGCCAGATCGTGCAGAAGGCCTTCGACGAGGACCGCTACGGCCGCGAACGGCAACTCAAGGAGGCGCTTGGCCACAACGCCCTCACCCCGCTCGGCGCGGCGCGATTGCTGCACGAAAGCGTGCGCGGCGGCGACTTCACGCCGCAGACCGTCCAGCACATGCGTGCGGCGCTCGCCCGGCCGGTGACGCGGGAGGCCATTGAGGCCGAAGAAATCAGCCAGATGCTGGGATTTCTCGGCGAGGCAATCGCGCCTGCCCTGCCCCACGGTTCGGCGCTCTTCTCCAAGGCGGGTTGGGCGATGCACACCGGCGATCCCCAATCGAGCTGGCACCGGCATGACGCCCTGATCGCCGAACACGGCGACGGCTCCGCGCATCTGTTCGTCGTCTTCACCAGCGGCCAGAAGGCGGCAAAAAGCACGGCCCTGCTGCCGGCCATCGGCACGGCGCTCGCCGCACATTGTTTTGCCCCGGCGGCGGTCGAGCGGCTGCAATGAAGACGGTCTATACCGACAAGCACCATCTCAGGAACGCGCGGACCGAGCTTGCCGGCGGCGAGCTGGTGCGCCCGTTCGAATGCCCCGAACGCGCCGAGATCATCCGCGCCCGCGTCGAGGAACGACAGCTCGGCGAGATCGTCTCGCCTGGCGAGCGTGGCTTGAGCCCGGTGCTGGCCGTGCATGACGAGGGCTATGTGCGCTTTCTTGAGACCGCCTGGGACGAATGGCAGGCGGAAGGCTTCAAGGGCGAGGCGATGGTCGCCTGCTGGCCGGCACGGCGGATGACCGACCGGCGGCCCGACCACATCGAGGGCAAGCTCGGGTACTACGCCATGGCGGCCGAAACGGCGATCTCTCCCGGAACCTTCGAGGCGGCGCGCTGGTCGGCCAATGTTGCGCTGGCCGCCGCCGACATCGTGCTCGGGGGCGAGCGGGCCGCGTTCGCGCTCACCCGCCCGCCGGGCCACCACGCCGCGCGCGACATGTTCGGCGGCTACTGCTTCCTGAACAACGCCGCGATCGCCGCCCAGCACATGCGCCTGTCAGGGGCCGGCAAGGTCGCGATCCTCGACGTCGACTACCATCACGGCAACGGCACGCAGGACATCTTCTACGAGCGTGCCGACGTGCTCTTCGCCTCGCTGCACGCCGACCCGCGCGTGGCGTTTCCGCACTTTTCCGGCTATGCGGACGAAACCGGCATGGGCGATGGCGAAGGGGCGACCCTCAACCGGCCGCTGCCCGACGGCACCGACTGGACGCACTTCTCCGCCGCTCTGGCCGACGTTCTTGATTGCATATGCAAGACTGGCACAGAGGCACTTGTGGTCTCGCTCGGTGTCGACACCTTCGAGCGCGACCCGATCAGCACCTTAAAGCTGACCTCGGAGAATTTCCTGCGGCTGGGCGAGCAGATCGCTTCCGCCGGCCTGCCGACCCTGTTCGTCATGGAGGGCGGCTACGCAGTCGCGGAGATCGGCATCAACGCGGTCAACACGCTGGAAGGGTTCGAGCAGGCGGCGTGAGCCGATTTTGTTCCGCTCACGCCAGTGCGCTACGCGCACGGCTCCGCGAGGGCGCCCTATCGGGCGGCGCGCAGTCGCCTGATTTATGCCGCTCACGCCGAACTCACTTCGTTCGCCGGCTCCGCGGGGGCGGCCTGACCGGCCGGGCACGCAGTCGCGTGCCGAGGTGCCTCTCGCTCAGGTCGTCACCCCGGACGGCACATCGTGCCTGATCCGGGGTCCGGGGTGACGCGGAGCGTGGAGCAACCGGATGCCCCTCACCGCTCGTAGTGGTCGGCCACCATGCGGTCGAGCAGCCGCACGCCGAAGCCCGATGCCCAGCCTTGCGAGATATCGGTCTTGGGCGAGGACATGGCCGTGCCGGCAATGTCCAGATGCGCCCAAGGCGTGTCGCCGACGAAGCGCTTGAGGAACTGCGCCGCGGTGATCGAACCGGCCAGCCGCCCGCCGGTGTTCTTGATGTCGGCGAACTTGGACTCGATCTGCTTGTCGTAGGCCTGCCCCAGCGGCATGCGCCAGACCCGTTCGCCGGTGTCGAAGCCGGCTTGCGACAGCTTGCCCGACAGATCGTCGTCGTTGCAGAACATCCCGGCATACTGGTTGCCCAGCGCGATCATGATGGCGCCCGTCAGCGTCGCCAGATTGACGACGAACTGGGGCTTGAAGCGGTCGATCGTGTAATGCAGCGCATCGGCCAGCACGAGACGGCCTTCCGCGTCGGTGTTGATGATCTCGATGGTGGTGCCCGACATCGCCTTGACGATGTCGCCGGGACGCTGCGCGCGGCCGTCCGGCATGTTCTCCACCAGCCCGATAACGCCGATGGCGTCGACCTTGGCCTTGCGCGCGGCGAGCGCGTGCATCAGCCCGGTGACGCAGGCGGCACCGGCCATGTCGCCCTTCATGTCCTCCATGCTGGCGGACGGCTTGATGGAGATGCCGCCAGTGTCGAACACCACGCCCTTGCCGACGAAGGCGACCGGCTTGACGCCGCGCGCCTTGGTGCCGCGCCAGCGCATCACGACAAGCCGGCTGTCGCGCTCGCTGCCCTGCCCCACGCCAAGCAGCGCACGCATGCCGAGCTTGGTCATCTCCTTGATGCCCAGCACCTCGATCTCGACGCCGAGCGCTTCGAGCTTGGCGGCGCGTTTGGCGAACTCCACCGGCCCGAGCACGTTGGCCGGCTCGTTGACGAGATCGCGCGCCAGCATGACACCGTCGGCCACGCCCGACGCTGCCTTGAACGCCTTGCGCGCGGCGGTCGGATCGGCGCACTGGATGGCAATTGCCAGTTGCGCCTTGCGCTTCGACTTGCCCTTGCCCTTCGCCTTGCCGTCATCGTCCTTGGCCGCCTGATAGGCATCGAAGCGGTAGGCGCGCAGCAGCATGCCGGCGGCAAGTGCCGCGCAGCTCTCAGCATCCATCGGACCGTCCGCCGTCTCCGCCAGCACGGTGAGGCTGCCCTTGGGCTCTCCGGCGATGGCCAGAATCCGGCCGCCAAGCGCCATCGTGGCATCATGCGCGTCGCCGATGGCCTCCGACTTGGACGCCGCGGCAACGCAGACAACGCTGCCGAAGCCGCTCTCGGCCGGCGGGAAATGGGTCAGCGAACCGGTTGCTCCGGTGAAGCCGGCGGTATCGGCGGCACGCTCCAGTCCCGCACTCTCGGCGACCGCCCGGGCATGCTCGCCAAGCGCCAGGTCCTCGCCTGCGATGAGCGCGACCGTGCCGGTTCCCGGTGCTGCGAACGGCTTGAAGTCAATCTTGGGGCGTGATGCCATGATCGTGCTCTTTCTTGGGTTCCATGCACCGGCAGGACGCGGCGCCAATGACAGGATGGTGGCGTGAACAAAGCGGCTCTCGCGCGGGGTCGGGCTCCGCCTATCGCAGAAACCCCGGCGATGACGCAACACACGTTTGCCGGATTTATTGCCAAGTCTCGTTCTTTCAACGGCTTGCCGCCATCCCCGCACCCCGTAAACTGGGGTGTAAAGAGAATCGGCCATGAGTTTCAGATATCGGCCATGTCCCTGATCGGGCGATATATTTTCCGGCAGATCGCGTTCGCTTTCCTGCTGTCGCTGACGGTGCTGATCGCGCTGATGTGGCTTGGCCAGGCGCTCGGCCAGGTCAGCCTGGTGATGTCGCAAGGCCAGACGCTGTGGCTGTTCCTCAAGGTCACGCTGCTGGCGATGCCCTCGCTGATCGTCTTCATAGCTCCGCTGGCGCTGCTGATCGCGACCATCCAGACGCTCAACCGCCTGAACAACGATTCCGAGCTGGTGGTGGTGACCGCCGCGGGCGCGCCGCGCCGGCAGATCGTCGCGCCGGTGATGTTCGCCGCGGCAATCGTCATGCTCGTCGTGGGGATCCTGAGCACCCTGGTGCAGCCCCATACCGCACGCGAACTGCGCCTGGTCATGACGCAGGTCAACGCCGACGTCATCGCCTCGTTCGCCCAGGAAGGCCGGTTCACGCAGTTGCGCGGCATCACCCTGCATATCCGCGAGCGCCGGCCCGACGGCACTCTGGTGGGCCTTCTGTTGCACGACGGGCGCGACCCCAACGCGGTGACAACGTTTCTGGCCGAACGCGGGCGCATCCTGCGCGAGGACAATGGGCGGGCCTTGCTGCTGATGGAAAACGGCAGCGCGCATCGTGACGGTGGCACCGCACAAACCACCAACATGATCGCCTTCACGCGCTACGCCTACGACCTGTCCGACTTCACCCAGGCCGGCGAGACGCTCGTCCTGCATCCGCGCGAGCGCACCACCATGGAGCTGTTGTTCGCCGATACGCAGGAAGCCTATTACCAGCAGCGGCAGGGCCGCTTTCGCGCCGAGTTGCACGCACGTTTCTCCGAAATGCTGTATCCGCTGGCCTTCGCGGCGATTGCGCTGGCCACCGTCGGCTTTGCCCGGACGTCGCGTCAGACCAGATCGCGGTTCGTCTTCATCGCGATCGTGTGGGCGATCGGGTTGCGGCTGCTGGGTTTCGCCAGTTTCAACATGACGCGCAGCGACATCTGGGCGGTGTTCCTGGTCTACGCGCTGCCGCTCGGCGCGCTGGCGCTGGCGCTGGCGATCGCGCTCGGCCGCACGGGCGGCCTGACACGGGTGGCGCAGCGCGAGTTGCGGCGTGTTCCATGGGCGCGGATCGCGTCGGCAAGCGGAATCGACCGTGTCCGCGCGGTCCTGGCGCCGCGGATGTCGGCGTTCCTGCAGCGCGCCGGATTCAGGGGCTGATCGCGATGGTCGGCGCATTGCTCCCAGGCCGCCTGTGGTTCTACATCCTGCGCAGGTTCGTGCTCAATACGGGCCTCGTGCTGATGACCGTCGCCGGCATCATCTATCTGGTGGAGTGCATCGAGAACCTGCGACGCGCGGCCAATACCGACCAGTCGATCGGCATCGTCTTCGCCCTGTCGGGCCTGCGGCTTCCCTGGCTTGGCGATCAGGCGCTGCCATTCGCCATCCTGATCGCGGCGATGATGACGTTCCTGACCCTTTCGCGCAGCAACGAACTGACCGTGGCGCGCGCGACCGGTGTCTCGGCCTGGCAATTCAGCGCGCCGGTGGTGGTCGCGGCGGCCGTCATCGGCGCCATCGCCACCACCGTGCTCAATCCGCTTGCCTCCGAACTGCTGTCGCGTCACGGCCAACTGCACCACACCGCCTTCAATTCCGGCGGCTCGAGCGGTTCCACCTGGCTGCGTCAGACCAGCGGCCCGGACGGTCAGGTGAGCATCATGCACGCCAACCTGACGCTGGACTTCGGCCACGAATTGCGCGGCGTCTCGATCTACCTGTTCGACCACGAGGACCGTTTCACCTACAGGATCGAGGCAGACACGGCCAAACTCGGCGACGGGCGCTGGGAACTGGAGAATGTCTGGACGCTGGTGCCGGGGCGCAGGCCGGCCTACGCCGAGCGGGCCGCGCTCGTCACAGCACTCAGCCCCGACCAGGTGACCGGCGCGCTGACCCAACCCGATTTTCTCTCGTTCTGGCAGCTTGCCAACCAGATCGGCATCGCGGAAAGCGCAGGGGTGAGTTCGACCGGGTTCAGGCTGCAGTACCAGAGCCTCCTCGCCCGGCCGCTGCTGTTCGCGGCGATGGTCGTGATCGCGGCTTGCGTTTCATTGCGAATGTTCCGTTTTGGCAACATTACGCGGATGATTCTCGGTGGCGTGATCGCGGGCTTTCTGCTTTATGTAGCCATCAAGGTTACCGGGGATCTCGGCGCTGCGGGCGTGATCGGCGTGACGGTCGCCGCATGGGCGCCATCGTTCCTCGCGTTTCTGCTCGGGGTGACCGTTCTGTTGTTCACCGAGGACGGTTAGTTGGGGGTCGGAAAGGCAAACAGGGCAGGCATCGGGCGCCGCCGGGACACACTGGCGCAAGCGCCGCAATGCAACCTTCGTGAAACAGGGAAACGGGCAAGGGACACGTACATCGCGCGCATGAGGGTGGGTTCAGTACAGCGAACGGACGGTGTCTGCGGACGCGCCGGACAGGTGCGTTTGCGGTCGAGTCTGCGCGAATCCACCGCCGCGTGGGCCATGTCAGCGCTGCTGGCCGGTGCGCTGGCCTGCGTTGCCCCAGGCCAGTCCACGCACGCCCAGACCGCGGTCGATGCCTCGGGAAGTCCGGCCGGGGTGATCGATGCCCCGTTCGGCAACGCGACGCTCGACCCCACCGAGAGGATGCTGCTGGAGGCCGACGAACTGGTCTACGACTTCGACAACGAAATCGTCTCCGCGGTCGGCAACGTGCAGATCAACTACGACGGCCACACGGTCACCGCGCAACGGGTCACCTACAACCAGCGCACCGCGCGGTTGGAGGCGTTCGGCAGCGTCGTCCTGACCGAGCCCGGCGGCAACGTCATCCTCGCCGACTACGTCAATCTCAACGAGAACCTGCGTGACGGTTTCGTCGATTCGCTGACCGTCCTGGCACCCGACGAGTCGCGCTTCGGCGCGGCCAGCGCCGAACGGCGCGGCGAGCAGACCGTGTTCAACGACGGCACCTTCACCGCCTGCCCGGCCTGCGAGGACAATCCGGAAAAACCGCTGACCTGGCAGATCAAGGCGGCGCGCGTCATCTACGACCAGAAGGAAAAGATGGTCTATTACGAGAACGCGCGTTTCGAGTTCTTCGGCGTTCCGATCGCCTATCTGCCATACTTTTTCCACCCGGCGCCGGACAACGAGCGACAGTCGGGCTTCCTGCCGCCGGAGGTCGAGTTTTCCAGTTCACGCGGGCTGGGCATCGGCATGCCGTACTATTGGGCCATCGCGCCGGACAAGGACCTGACCGTCACGCCGGTCCTGTATTCCAATCAGGGCCTTATGCTGAAAGGCGAATATCGCCAGCGGTTCGAACGCGGCACCGTGCAGTTGCGCGGTGCAGGCATCCATCAGGCCGACCCCGGCGAGTTCGGCCCGCCGGGCGACCGCCGCAATCGCGGTTACATCGAGGGCTGGGGCCGGTTCAAGATCAACGAATTCTTCGACTGGGGCTTCAATGCCTTCGGCATGTCGGACCGCGAGTTCATCGGCGACTATCGCCTGTCCACCCTGACGGAGGGGCGCTCGCAGCTCTTCCTGACCGGCCTGTCGACCCGCAATCACTTCAACGCCGAGGTGACCCACTACTCGATCCTTGGCTCGCGCGACTACCAGAGCGAGGTGCCGGTCGTACATCCGGTCGTCGACTACAACTACATCGTCGGCCGCGAGGTCTTCGGCGGGACGCTGAGCTTCAACGGCAATCTGACGAGCCTGTCGCGCGACGAGCCGGACTTCATGCGGCTGACCACGGCTTGCGACGAGACCGCGCCGACGACCGCGGACTGCTTCCTCAACGGCACGCCGGGCATGTTCACGCGGTTCACGACGGAGGCCAACTGGCGCGCGACGCACAATGTCGCGGGCGGCCATCTGCTGACGCCGTTCCTGTCGGTTCGCGGCGATCTGTTCCACGGCGATGTGGACGATCCGTTCGGCAACGTCGCCGCCTTCACCCCCGTCGACGACCGCTCGGTGGCGCGCGGCATGGCGACGGCGGGGCTGGAGTGGCGCTATCCAATTCTGGCGAACCACACGGGCGGCTATACGGTGATCGAGCCGGTGGCTCAGGTCATCGCGCGTCCGAACGAGCAGAACGCCGACGAATTCGTCAACGAGGATGCCCAGAGTTTCGTGTTCGACGACACCACGCTGCTGGCCTGGGACAAGTTCTCCGGCTACGACCGGACCGAGGGCGGATCGCGCGCAAATCTGGCCATCAAGACGAAGACCAGGCTCAACAACGGCTACGTCATCGACAGCGTTTTCGGCCAGAGTTTTCACCTGGGCGGCGACAATCCGTTCCCCGCCGACAGCGGTCTGGAGACGGATCGCTCCGACTACGTCGCGGCGCTGTACATCGCGCCACGCCCGGAGCTTCGTCTGGCCTTCAAGGGGCGCTTCGACGAGGACAACTTCGAACTCAAGCGCGGCGACGTACGGCTTGGCGTGACCTCCGGACGCTTCAACGGCTCGGTGACGTATTCGTCGATCGATGCACAGCCCTCGCTTGGCCATCCCAACGATCGCTCTGAAATTTCCGGCCAGGCATCCTACAAGCTGCACGAGCACTGGTCGGTGCTGGGCAGCGCGCGCTACGACGTCGCGGATTCGCGCATGCTGTCCCATACGGCGGGCATCAGCTACCAGGACCTGTGCTATGCGGGCTCGATCGTCTACGAGAACGTCCGCTTCTCGACCGACGATGTGGAGGCGGATGAGCGAATCATGTTCCGCTTCTCGGTGCGCCATGTCGGCGAGACGCAGTTCAGCGCCGGCCTGCCGAATTGATCATTGTCAGGTCCCGCGCCACAATGGCGCCGGTTTCGGTCAGTAGCGAGAGCGCACATCGCGCGCCGGTACGGTTTCGGCGGCGGTGCCCGGAGCTTCGATGAGCGCGTGCCGGACGGCACACAACAAACGGCACATGACAAACAGCACGCAAGAGCAAGACAAGGGCCAGGAACAGATGGCAAGCCATTGCACATTCGGGCGGTTTTTCGGCCAGATTGCCGTGATGCTGACGGTTGCCGTTGCGCTGGCCCTGCAGACCACGCCGCTGGCGGCGGAGACCAAGGTGGTGGCGCTGGTCAATGATGACCCGATCACCTCGTACGATGTGCGCAACCGCTCCAAGTTCATGGCCGTCACCAGCGGCAAGCCGGCGAACGCGGCAACGCGCGCGGCCGCGCTCGATGAACTGATCGAGGAGCAACTCAAGCTGCAGGAAGCCAAGCGGCTCGGCATCAGCGTGCGCGACGAGGCCATCGAGCAGTCCTACGCGCAGATCGCCAGCCGGCTGAAGATGACACCGGCAAAGCTGACGGCCGCCTTCCGACAGGTCGGCGTCAACGCGAACACGCTGCGCCAGCGTATCCGGGCCGATCTGCTCTGGAACGAGGTCGTCAGGGCACGCTTCCGCCAGGAGGTGCAGGTGCGCGAGCAGGACGTGCTGGTGGCCATCGGCGGGCGGGAGAGCGCCGCGCTGCAGAAGACCACCGAGTTCGACCTGCACAAGATCATCGTCATTCTGCCGCGCGATCCCTCCAACGCGGTGGTCGCTGAGCGCACACGCGTGGCGGAGCGCTTTCGCGAGCGGTTCCAGTCCTGTGACCAGACACACGATCTGTCGCGCCAGTTCGACGGCGTCGTCTGGGACCGGTTCGGGCGCCATGTGCTGGCGAAGTTCGATGCCGAGGACCAGACCCGGCTTGGCGCGACGGACATCAATCAGGTGACACCGCCGCGCCGGACGGCGAACGCGCTGGAAATGTATGCGGTGTGCGGCAAGCGCGAAGTCGAGGACGACACCGCCGCGCGCCGCGAGGCGCAGGGGCAAATCGCCCAGGAGCGCGGCACCGTACTGGCGCGCCGCCTGCTCATCGACCTGAAACAGAGCGCCGTCATCGTCCGGCGGTGACCCGCGCGCAGGCGTCCCCATGGCGCAGACCCCTCCCCTGGCACTCACCATAGGCGAACCGGCCGGTATCGGCCCCGAACTCGCCGCGATGGCCTGGCTTGCGCGCCGCAAGGCCGGCATCGAACCCTTCGTGCTGATCGGCGACCGCGCGCTTGTGGCGGAACGCGCGCGTACGGCCGGACTGGGCGATGTGGCGCTTGCCGATATCGACCAGACCGATCTGCCCGGGGCCGGCGGGCTGTTCGCCGACGCGCTGCCTGTCTTGCCGGTCGGGGGCATCGACGTTGTCAGCGTCGATCCGGGCAAACCCGATCCGGTGGCCGCTGGGCTCGTCACCGGTGCGATAGAGACCGCTGTGCGGCTGGTGCATGAGGGTGCCGCGGGCGCCGTCGTCACCAATCCGATCCAGAAAGAAACGCTCTATGTGGCCGGTTTCGCCCATCCCGGCCATACCGAATTCCTTGGCGAGCTGGCCGGGCGGTTCTGGGGGGTGGACGTGCATCCGGTGATGATGCTCGCCTGCGATACGCTGCGCGTCGTGCCGGTGACGGTGCATATCCCGCTCAGCGAGGTGCCACAGCATCTGACCGGTGAACTGATCGAACGCACGATTCGCGTTGTCGCGCGGGACCTGAAGTCCCGCTTCGGCGTCACCGCGCCGCGGATCGCGGTTGCCGGGCTCAATCCGCACGCCGGCGAAGGCGGCACGCTTGGCCGCGAGGAGACGGACGTGATCGTGCCGGCGCTGGCGCGGCTGCGTGCGGAGGGTCTGGATGTCGCCGGGCCGCTGCCCGCCGACACCATGTTCCATGCAGCCGCCCGGGCACGCTATGACGCGGCCGTGTGCATGTATCACGACCAGGCGCTGGTCCCGATCAAGACGCTGGCCTTCGACGAGGGCGTCAACGTCACGCTCGGCCTGCCCTTCATCCGGACCTCGCCCGACCACGGGACGGCGCTCGATATCGCCGGCACCGGCACGGCCGATCCGACAAGCTTAATCGCCGCGCTACGGCTTGCCGGCAAGCTGGCGCGGACCGGTTCCGGCGCCTCCGCCGACGCCGCATGAACCTTGATGCGCTCGATGGCCTGCCGCCGCTGCGCGAGGTGATCGCGGCGCACGATCTGCGTGCCACGAAGGCGCTGGGGCAGAACTTCCTGCTCGACCTCAATCTGACGCGCAAGGTCGCCCGCGCAGCAGGACCGCTCGATGGCGTGCGGATGCTGGAAATCGGCCCCGGTCCCGGCGGCCTGACCCGCGCCCTGCTGCTGGAAGGTGCCGCCCACGTCACGGCCATCGAGAAGGATGCGCGCTGTCTTGCCGCGCTGGAACACGTCGCCGCGGCCGCCGGCGGACACCTGAGCGTCGTTTCCGGCGACGCGCTGGCGCTTGACCATGCAGCGATCATGGCGGATGCGCCAGGTGACGGCCCCGTGCGCCTCGTCGCCAACCTGCCCTACAACGTGGCGACACCGCTGCTGACCGGCTGGCTGTCGGCGGACCCCTGGCCCGCCTGGTTCGACCGCATGGTGCTGATGTTCCAGCGTGAGGTCGCCGAGCGCATCATTGCCGAACCCGGCAGCGCCTCCTACGGCCGGCTGTCGGTGCTCACCGGCTGGCGGACCCATGCGCGCATCGTCTTCGATGTACCTGCGCAGGCGTTCACGCCGCCGCCGAAGGTTACCTCAAGCGTGGTGCAGCTCGTGCCGAAGGAGATCGCGCATCCATGCTCGCTGCGCGCACTGGAAACGGTGACGCGGGCGGCCTTCGGCCAGCGGCGCAAGATGCTGCGGCAGAGCCTGAAAACGGTCTTCGCCGATCCCGTCGCCGCGCTTGGCGAAGCCGGTATCGCCGAGACCGCACGCGCCGAAACGGTCGATATCGCTGGCTTCGCAGCACTTGCCCGGCTGCACGCCGAGGGCGACCGCTAGACGCGCTCAGCCCATCGTCTTGAGATCGTCGAGAAGTTGGCGGATGTCGCCGTCGAGCCCAAGCTGGCGCTGACGCCGCTCGCGCTCCGCCTTGAGGATGGCCAGGACCTTGCCGACGCTCTCATCGACGTCATGATTGACGACGATGTACTGGTACTCGTTCCAGTGCGTGATCTCCGTGCGCGCATTGGCCAGGCGCCGCGCGATGGTCTGGGGATCGTCCTCGGCACGCCGCTCCAGCCGCTCGCGCAACGCGTCGGCTGACGGCGGCAGGATAAAGATGCCGACCATGTCGTCGGGACTTGCCTTGCGAATCTGCGCGGCACCCTGCCAATCGATGTCGAACAGCACGTCGCGGCCAGCGCTCAGCGCCGTCTCGACGCTTTCGCGCGGCGTCGCGTAATAGTTGCCGTGTACCTCGGCCCACTCCAGGAACTCGCCCGCGTCGCGGCGCTTGAGAAAATCGGGCTCGCCCATGAATTGATAGTGCACGCCGTCGGCTTCGCTGGGGCGCTTGGGGCGCGTCGTCGCGGAAATCGACAGCGACAGGCCGCTACCACGCTCCTTGTCGAGCACGATGCGCGAGATGGTCGTCTTGCCGGCGCCCGACGGCGAGGACAGCACCAGCATCAGGCCGCGGCGTGCGGCGTGTTCGCCATTATCACTCATGTGCACACGCCTTTTATCTTGTCTGCGCAGGTCCCGGGCGGAAAACCGGAATCCACTTTTCCTAGACCTGCGCTACTCGACATTCTGCACCTGCTCGCGGAACTGATCGATCACGCTCTTGAGCTGCAGTCCGATCCGCGTCAGCGCCACGTCGTTCGACTTCGAACACAGTGTGTTGGCCTCGCGATTGAACTCCTGGGCGAGGAAATTCAGGTCGCGGCCGACGGCGCCGCCATTGGCAAGCATGGTCCGCGCCGCTTCCACATGGGCGGCGAGCCGGTCGAGTTCCTCTCGGATGTCAGCCTTGGCCGCCGCCAGCACCGCCTCCTGATGCAGCCTTTCAGGATCGAGCGCCGGCGCGGCCTCGACAAGCTGTTCGACCGCCTCGCGAAGACGTGCGGCGATGGCCTCGGGCGTGCGGCACGGCAACGCCTCGGCCTCGCCGGTCAGCGTGGCGACGGTGTCGAGCTGGCCACCGAGGATGATGGCGAGCTTCTCGCCCTCGCTGGCCCGCGCGGTGTCCAGCGCATCGAGCGCCTGCGCGAAACCGGCCTCCAGCGCCGCATCGCGTTCGGCTTCCTGCTCGGGGTTCAGCGTTGCATCGGTCAGGTCCATCACGCCACGAACCGCAAGGATGCCGTCGACGGACGCGGGCTTAGCGCCGGTGGTACGTGCGACCTCCTCGGCAACCGCGATGACTGCGTCCAGCGCCGAACGGTTGAGGGTGAGTTGCTGGGCATCGGCGCCTTCGCGGCGCACCGACAGGCTGACATTGACCGAGCCGCGTGACAGCCTCTTCCCGGCCAGATTGCGCGCCGCCACTTCCAGCCGCTCAAAGCCCGGCGGCAGACGAAAGCGCAGGTCCAGGCCCTTGCCGTTGACCGCGCGCAGGGTCCACTCCCAGTCGAAACCGGCGACGCTGCCCGAGACAGCGGCAAAGCCCGTCATGCTGCGTATGTGATTGTGCGCTTGCGCCACCTGCGCGCCCCGCGGGTCACTGACTACTGAGTCGCGCCGTTTGTACCACCATTGCCGCGCTGGCGCTCGATCTCGCGCCACCTGGCAACGTTGCGGTTGTGCTCTTCCAGCGTCTTGGCAAAGGCGTGTCCGCCGGTGCCGTCGGCGACGAAGAACAGCTCATCGGTCTGCAACGGATTGGCGACCGCCATCAACGACGCACGGCCCACATTGGCGATCGGGCCCGGCGGCAGGCGATCGATCTGGTAGGTGTTGTAGTCGTTGGCCGCGTTCAGCTCGGAACGGGTGATGGTGCGCGGCCGCACCCAGGCGTCACCGCCATAAAGCCCGTAGAGAATGGTCGGGTCGGATTGCAGCTTCATGCCCAGGCGCAGGCGATTGATGAAAACGGCGGCCACGCGCGGGCGCTCATCGGCCTGACCGGTTTCCTTTTCGACGATGGAGGCCAGCGTCAGCAGTTCCTGCGGGCTTGCCAGCGGCAGGTCGGCGGCACGTTTCTCCCAGGCTTCCTCAAGCGCGCTGTCCAGTCCGCCGCGCATGCGCGCGATCAGTTCGGCGCGGGAGGAACCGCGCGTGAACTTGTAGGTCTCCGGCAGCAGGGAGCCCTCCGGCGGGATCGCCTCGAGCGCGCCGGTCAGCACATCGCTGGCGTTGATCAGTTCGACGATCTGCTTGCTGGTGAGACCCTCGGGAACGGTCTGGGCGTGCAGGAGCGCCTTGCCGGACACCAGCTTGTCCATCACCGCGCGCATGGAGATGCGCTCTTCAAAGCTGTACTCGCCGGCCTGCAGGGCATCCTGGGTGCCATAGGCGGCGACCCCGGCGACGAACATCCAGGACCAGCCGATCACCCCTTCGCGCTCCAGTTGGCGGGCGATCGACTGAACCCCCTGTCCGCGGGAGATCATCACCACCTTGTCCTCGGCCAGGGGGCCTGCGCTTTCGAACTCGATCTTGCCGAGATAGAGCGCCCCGCCGGCGGCGAGAACCATCAGGAACAGGAAGGAGAGGATGCCGGACAGCGCCACGACGAGCGGATTGCGGCTGCGCCGCGAATGGCGGCGGCGCTTGCGTTCGCCGGCAGCGGCAGCCTCGTCGTCGACGTCCGGCAGCGTATCGGGATCGTTGTAGTCGTCTGCGGTCTCGTGGTCCGACACGCCTTGGTCTCCAGCGATAAGGTTGTGGTGCATCCACGCGCCGCGCACCGATCACGCCTCGGTGCGCGCGCCGAACCGCTCAGGCGTCGTAGCGCCGCATGATCAGCGAGGCGTTGGTGCCACCGAAACCGAAGGAATTGGTCAGAATCGTGTCGACGCTGCGCTCCCGCGCCACGTTCGGAACCAGATCGATGTCCGTCTCGACGGACGGGTTGTCCAGGTTAAGCGTGGGAGGCACGACCTGATCGCGGATCGAAAGCAGCGAGAAGATCGACTCCACAGCCCCCGCAGCACCAAGCAGATGGCCGATGGCCGACTTGGTGGAGGACATCGACAGTTCGCCGCCGCGATTACCCACAAGCCGCTCCACCGCCTTGAGTTCGATCTCGTCGCCCAGCGGGGTCGAAGTGCCATGGGCATTGACGTAGTCGATGTCGCTCGCGGTGATGCCGGCGCGCTTGACGGCCGCCATCATGCAGCGATAGGCGCCATCGCCGTCCTCGGAC
The DNA here is from genome assembly GCA_028279445.1 of Tepidamorphaceae bacterium. Classification (GTDB taxonomy): domain Bacteria; phylum Pseudomonadota; class Alphaproteobacteria; order Rhizobiales; family Tepidamorphaceae; genus JANQNT01. The sequence goes on from JANQNT010000023.1 coordinate 44,526, forward strand.
GGAGCGGTGATGTGATAGGCGTCGCCGGACAGGCCGTAACCGATGACTTCGCCGTAGATGGTCGCGCCGCGCGCCTTGGCGTGCTCAAGTTCCTCAAGCACCACCACGCCGGCGCCCTCGCCGATGACGAAGCCGTCGCGGTCGCGGTCGTAGGGACGCGAGGCGCGCTGGGGATCGTCGTTGAAACCGGTCGACAGGGCCCGGCATGCGGCAAAACCGGCCAGCGCCAGACGGCAGACCGCGCCTTCCGCGCCGCCGGCGACCATCACGTCGGCATCGTCCAGCGCGATCATCCGCGCTGCATCGCCGATGGCATGCGCGCCGGTCGAGCAGGCCGTGACGACGGCGTGGTTGGGGCCTTTCAGGCCGTGCCGGATGGAGATATGGCCGGACGCCAGGTTGATCAGCGCGCCGGGGATGAAGAATGGCGACAGGCGCCGCGCGCCGCGGTCCTTGAGCACATGGGCGGCGTATTCGATGCCCATCAGGCCGCCAATACCCGAACCCACCACGACGCCCGCACGGAACTGCTCCTCCGCGGTCTTCGGCGTCCAGCCGGAATCCTTCAACGCCTGCTCGGCGGCGGCGACGGCCAGGATGATGAAGCGGTCGACCTTGCGCTGCTCCTTCGGCTCCATGCAGTCGTCGGGATTGAACGAGCCGTCGCTGCCGTCCCCGAAACGCACCGGGCAGGCGATCTTCGAAGCGATGTCGGAGACGTCGAAGTCGGTGACCGCGGTGGCGCCGCTGTCGCCCTGGAGCAACCGCCGCCACGTCGTATCGACGTCCGCGCCGAGTGGCGTGACCGCTCCCATGCCGGTGACAACAACGCGACGAAGCATAGCCGACATACCCTATTGAACCGCGCCCGCAGCGGACGCGGTCATGCCGTGATCGTGCCTGACGGAATTGCGCGAGGCGGTATGCCGGTCAGGCAGCGTTCTTTTCCAGGAACTTTACGGCGTCGCCGACGGTCAGGATCGTTTCCGCAGCGTCGTCTGGAATTTCGCACCCGAATTCTTCTTCGAACGCCATGACGAGCTCGACCGTGTCGAGACTGTCCGCGCCCAGATCATCGATGAAGCTCGCGTTTTCCGCGACCTTGTCGGCATCCACGCCAAGATGCTCCACCACAATCTTCTTCACGCGATCAGCAATGCTGCTCATGACATCTCCTCGATACTCCGCGCAGTTACCGCGACAGTTGTTGATAGCCTCCGGCCTGCCGACGCAAAACCGCTGGAGACCCCCTGTGGCGCCGCCACCCGTCCGCTCTGGAACGGCCCGCAAGCACCCCAACCCGACCAGCGCCTGGAATCAAGGAATCCCGTCGCCTCCCTTGGCGAGTTTGGACGCTGGTAACACACTTTTTTTCACATTGCCAGAAGCCGCAAGGGCCCCGATCCCGGCTCCGGAAGCCTCCGGGTTCCAGCGTCAAACCATGGCCATTCCGCCATTGACGTGAATGGTCTGGCCGGTGATGTAGGCGGCTTCGTCGCTGGCCAGGAAGACAGCCGCCTGGGCCACCTCCTCGACCGCGCCCAGCCGGCCGGCGGGAACGCGCGACAGGATCGCTTCCCGCTGCTTGTCGTTGAGGGCGTCGGTCATCGCCGTGGCGATGAAACCGGGTGCCAGGCAATTGACGGTGATGTTGCGGCTGGCGACCTCATAGGCCAGCGACTTGGACATGCCGACGAGGCCCGCCTTGCTGGCGCAATAGTTGCCCTGCCCCGGATTGCCGATGGCGCCCACCACCGAGGTGATGGAGATGATGCGGCCATAGCGCCGGCGCATCATCTTGGCGACAGCCGCGCGCGTCAGGCGGAAGGCCGCCGTCAGGTTGACCTGGATGACGTCGTCCCACTCCGCATCCTTCATGCGCAGGAACAGGTTGTCGCGCGTGATGCCGGCATTGTTGACCAGGATATCCAGCGTCTCCATCGCCTCCTCGGCGCGCTCGACAAGCCCATCGACGGCCTCGAGATCGGCCAGATTGCAGACCAGCGGATGGACCCGCTCGCCGAGATCGCCGGCCAGCGCATCAAGCGCATCCTCGCGGGTGCCGGTGATGGCGACCGTCGCGCCCCGGGCATGCAGGGCGCGGGCGATGGCACCGCCGATGCCGCCGCTGGCGCCGGTCACCATGGCCGTCTTGCCACTGAGATCGAAGGGTGTGTCTGTCATCGTTGTGTCCATCAGGATCGAAAAGCGCTGAGCCCCCGGAAAGGCTCAGCCGTGCAGGGCCGCAATGTCGCCCGGCGTGCCGACGGCCTTGCCGGTCAGCGCCCGGTCGACGCGCCGGGCGAGCCCGGTCAACACCTTGCCGGCGCCGATCTCGTAGAGCGTGTCGATGCCGTTGGCCGCCATCCAGGCAACCGATTCCCGCCAGCGGACCGTGCCGGTGACCTGTTCGACCAGACGCACGCGGATGTCGGCCGGATCGCTGATCGGCGCGGCAAGCACGTTGGCGACCACCGGAACGGCGGGCGCGTGCATCGTCACCTCGGCAAGCGCGGCGGCCATTTCCTCGGCCGCCGGCGCCATCAGCGCACAATGGAAAGGCGCACTCACCGGCAGCATCACGGCGCGCTGGGCACCGCGGTCCTTGGCAAGCTCGGCGGCGCGCTCCACCGCCGCCGCGCTGCCGGAAACCACCACCTGCCCCGGCGCGTTGTCGTTGGCGACCTGGCACACCGCGCCGTCGGCGGCATCGGCGGCCAGTGCAGCAACGGCGTCGAACTCAAGCCCGAGGATCGCCGCCATGGCGCCCTCGCCCACCGGAACCGCGCGCTGCATGGCCTGGCCGCGCAGCTTCAGCAGCCGCGCCGCATCGGACAGCGAAAACGTCCCCGCGGCGGCAAGCGCGGAGTATTCGCCCAGCGAATGCCCGGCGACATGGCTCGCGTTGCCGGCCACCGTGATGCCCTCGGCCTCGAGCGCGCGAACCGCCGCCATCGACACCGACATCAACGCGGGCTGGGCGTTCTGGGTCAGCGTCAGTTCGTCCTCCGGGCCGTCCCACATCAGCGCGGAGAGCGTCTGACCGAGCGCCTCGTCGACCTCTTCGAACACCGCACGGGCGGCGGGACAGGCCTCGGCGAGCGCCTTGCCCATGCCGACCTTCTGGCTGCCCTGGCCGGGAAAGGTGAAACAGATGCTCATCGGTTCGGGGAACTCCACACGGGATCGGGCGGGTTGAGCGGGTGGCGTCCAAGACCGTATCCGCCGCGCCTTGTCAAGCCGGGCCAGGCGAAATGGTGTTGCACCGCAGCGCCAGATGGGTATAACACGCGCTTCCCGCGAGGGCCCGGCCGGGGGCTGAACGGAAGTCTGCGGGGCTTGAAGACGTTACGGCGTCGGATGGTTCCCACAGAAGGATGGCAAGGTGTCATCCGACTTCCCGTGTTCCCGCTCTTCGAGACCGAAGCGAAACGCCTTTCTCCTGTTCTGCCGCGACATCGGCAGCCGAAGGCTTTCGAACGAGGCTTGGCGCCAGTCTTCGCATCGGGTGACACGAGAGAAAGGCGTTATTCATGCCGCTATACGAACACATATTCCTGGCGCGCCAGGACGTCTCGGCCCAGCAGGTCGAGACACTGACCGAACAGATGTCCACCATCCTCACCGAGAATGGCGGCAAGGTCGGCAAGACGGAGCACTGGGGCCTGCGTCCGCTGTCGTACCGCATCAACAAGAACCGCAAGGCCCACTACACGCTGATCGATATCGACGCGCCGCACGCAGCGGTCGCGGAGATGGAGCGGCAGATGCGCATCAACGACGATATCCTGCGCTTCATGACGATCCGTGTCGACGAGCACACCGACCAGCCGTCGGCGATCCTGACCCGGCGCGACCGCGACGACCGCCGTGGTGGGCGTCGTGACGATCGCCGTCCGCCGCGTGGCGACCGTGAAGGTCGCGGTGACCGCGAGCCGCGCGGCGACCGCGAACCGCGCGCCGAGCGCACTGGCGGCGACGATGCGCCCAAGACCGAGCAGGAGGGCTGATCCATGAGCCTGCCCAACATTGCCCAGCTTCCGGTACGCCGGCCGTTCCACCGCCGCCGCAAGACCTGCCCTTTCTCCGGCGCCAGCGCGCCGAAGATCGACTACAAGGATCCCAAGCTGCTGCAGCGCTACATGTCGGAGCGCGGCAAGATCGTGCCGAGCCGCATCACCGCCGTGTCCGCCAAGAAACAGCGCGAACTTGCCCGCGCCATCAAGCGGGCGCGCTTTCTGGGCCTGCTGCCCTACGTAATGAAGTAGCACGGGACCCGACCCACGGTTGGGGCGGGCGGCGCGTCGCGCAGGACCCGTCTCTAACCGCTTTCCGGCAAACGGAAACGCGGGACAGCTCTCATGATGAACAACCCCACTTTCGTCGGTATCTTCGCGGGACTTGCTTCCGCGCTGCTGTTCATGGCGGTGGCCGCTGGCCAGCCGGCCGCCGTCGCCATGTTCTATGCCGCGCCGCTGCCGCTGCTGATCGCGGGGCTTGGTTGGGGTCTCTACGGCGTGCTGATCGCCGGCGCCATCGGGGTTATCGCATCGCTCGCCGTTACCGGCGGCCTGCTCGCGCTGGTCTATCTGGCCGGCTGTGCGGTGCCCTGCATCTGGCTGGTGCGCTCCGCGCTGCTGTCGCGGCCGCTCGACGAGGCTGATCCGCAAGGCCCGCGCGAATGGTATCCGGCGGGGCATCTGGTGCTGTGGACGGCCGCGTTCGGAGCGCTGGTCACCACCGCCACGATCATCGCGCTCGGCGGTACCGGCGGAGCATTCACGACAAACGTCTCGAGCGTTCTGCGCGAAGGGCTTCTCAGCCAGGGCCAGATCGCCTTGCCCGAAGGCATCGATACCGAGGCGGTGATTACCTACGTCGTCGCCTTCCTGCCGCTGATGTCGGCGGCGGTGTGGACGCTGTTCATGGTCGCCAACCTGTGGCTGGCCGGCAAGATCGTCACCATGTCCGGCAACGCCCTGCGGCCGATGCCGGAGGCCATGCAGATGCGTCTTCCCCGGCAGGCGGTGCTGGGCTTTGCCGCCGCCACGGGCCTTGCGCTGCTGGGCGGTACCATCGGCCTCTACGCGAAGGCGGCGTCGGCAGCACTTTTCGTCGCCTTCGTGCTGCTGGGACTGGCCGTGGTGCATGCCGTCACCCGCGGCATGGCCGCACGCCCGCTGATCCTCGGCACGATCTACATGTTCACCCTGCTGTTCGGCTGGACGGCGGTGCTGATCGCGATGGTCGGCCTCGCCGACCCGGCGATGAACTTCCGCGACAGACGCAAGTCACCGCCGCCGGCGGGCGGCGCCTCGGGAGGCAGCGCCTCTGGAGGCGGCTCCTGGCCGCCGCCGACCCAATGACCCTTCTCCAATGACACTTCGGATGTGAGAACGAAAGGACCTGAACCCATGGACGTCATTTTGCTGGAACGCATCCCGCGCCTCGGCCAGATGGGCGACGAGGTGCGCGTCAAGGACGGCTACGCGCGCAACTTCCTGCTGCCCCAGGGCAAGGCGCTGCGGGCGACGAGCGAAAACCGCGAGCGCTTCGAGAACGAGCGCGCGCAGCTTGAGGCACGCAACCTGGAACAGCGCAAGGAGGCGGAAGCCGTCGCCGAAAAGCTCAACGGGGAAGCGGTGACGCTGATCCGCCAGGCCGGCAGCAACGGCCAGCTCTACGGCTCGGTCACCGCCCGCGATATCGCCACGGCGCTGACGGAAGCCGGCTTCACCGTGGCGCGCGCGCAGGTGCTGCTCAATCAGCCGATCAAGGCGGTCGGCGTCTCCAGCGTCGTCGTGCGCCTGCACGCGGAGGTCGACAGCGAGATCACCGCCAACGTGGCGCGCTCGGAAGACGAAGCCGAGCGCCAGGCGCGCGGCGAGGACGTCGTTGCCGCCGATCGCGACGAGGATGCGGTGTCGGCAGAAGAGTTCTTCGAGGATGCCGAACTGGCCGCTGAGCTCGACGAGGAACTGGGCGACGAGGCTGCCGAGGCGGACGACGAGACCCCGGCGGACGCCGCCCAGGATGCAGGCGACGACGCGGGCACGGACGACGCGGCCGAAGAAGCCTCCCCTGCCGAGGACGATGACAGCACGTCCTGACGCGCGTTCTCTCCTATGACAACGGCGTTCGGATCACACGATCCGAACGCCGTTTTCGTTGTATGATTCGTCGCAGGGCGGCAGCTTCGAATCACCGCGACCTTGGCAAGCAAAAAAAGCTCGACCGGCACTTTTCCGAGGCTCGGTGGGAAACGCCTGTGGAGATCGTGTGCGGTTGACGAATGTCCTGGTGACCACGTTGTGGTGTGACGCTGCACACGTCATGTCAGTGCCACCCCCGCCGCCCGACCGCACACACGCGCGCGCGCCCCGATAAGGACCCGACACGGCATGGCCGTCACGCAGATCAAGACGCCCGACGAGGAGCCGCAGGGCTACCGCCGGGTTCCGCACAACGTCGAAGCCGAGCAGGCGCTGCTGGGGGCGGTGCTGGTCAACAACGAGGCGTTCTACCGGGTTTCCGACTTCCTCGAACCGCGCCACTTCCACGACGGCGTGCACGCGCGCATCTTCGAGGTGATGAGCCAGATCATCCGCGCCAACAAGGCCGCGACGCCGGTCACGCTCAAGACCTTCCTCGACAACGATCCCCCCGTCGGCGAACTGACCGTACCGCAATACCTGACCCGGCTGGCGGCGGCGGCCACCACGGTGATCAACGCGGAAGACTACGGCCGCATGGTGCACGATCTGGCCACGCGCCGGGAGCTGATCGGCATCGGAGAGGACCTGGTCAACACCGCCTATGACGCGCCGGCCGATCTGGAGCCTTCGCAGCAGATCGAAACCGCCGAGCAGCGCCTTTACGAGCTTGCCGAGACCGACAAGTACGGTTCGGGGTTTTTGGGGTTCGCGCAAGCCGTGCGCGGCGCCGTCGACATGGCCAACAACGCCTACAAGCGCGACGGGCACGTCTCCGGCATCGCCACGGGTTTCCGCGATCTCGACGAGATGCTGGGCGGCCTGCAGGCCTCCGACCTCGTCATCCTCGCGGGGCGCCCGGCCATGGGCAAGACGGCGCTGGCCACCAACATCGCCTTCAACATGGCCCGCGCCCACCGCGCCGAGACGCAGGCCGACGGCCGCGAGAAGACCGTCAATGGCGGCATGATCGGTTTCTTCTCACTGGAAATGTCGGCCGAACAGCTCGCTACCCGTATCCTGTCGGAGCGCGCCAATGTGGGGTCCGACAAGATCCGCCGCGGCAAGATCCTGGAAAGCGAATTCCAGCGCCTCGTCGACGCCGCCCAGGAGCTTGAGCAGATCCCGCTCTATATCGACGCGACCGGCGGTCTCACCATCGCCCAGCTTGCCGCGCGCGCGCGCCGGCTGAAACGCCAGCGCGGCCTCGACGCGCTGGTCGTCGACTACCTGCAACTGCTGCAGGGCTCCTCGCGGCGCGCCAACGACAGCCGCGTGCAGGAGATCACCGAGATCACCACCGGGTTGAAGGCGCTGGCCAAGGAACTGGACGTGCCGATCCTCGCCCTGTCGCAGCTCTCCCGCCAGGTGGAGGCGCGCGAGGACAAGCGCCCGCAGCTCGCCGACCTGCGCGAATCCGGCTCCATCGAGCAGGACGCGGACGTGGTCATGTTCGTCTACCGCGACGAGTACTACCTGAAGAACCGCAAGCCCAAGGAAGGCACCGAGGAGTTCCTGGCCTGGGAAGCGGAGATGGAAGCCGCCCACGGTTTGGCCGAACTGATCATCGGCAAGCAGCGGCACGGACCCACCGGCACCGTCACCATGCATTTCGACGGCGAGTTCACGCGGTTCTCCAACTACACCCACGCGGGCGGCATGCCGGCGCGCATGGACTGACCGAAGATGCCCGTACGCGACAGTGGCGATTTGTACCCGGACGGCCGGGCGCTGCTGGGCGAGGCCTGCGCGACGCTCACCGTCGATCTCGACGCCATCGCCGCCAACTGGCGCACCTGCCGCGAACTCGGCGGCGCGTCCGAGTGCGGCGCCGTGGTCAAGGGCAACGCCTATGGCACCGGGATCGAACCGGCGGTGCGGGTGCTGTGGAGTGCGGGCGCGCGCACGTTCTTCGCCGCAACCATCGAGGAAGCCCGCCGCGTGCGCGGCACGCTGCCACCCGAAGCCACCGTGTACGTGCTCAATGGCCTGCTGCCCGGAACGAGCGACGCCTTTATTGCCTGCGACCTGCGCCCGGTGCTCGGCTCGGCCGAGGAGATCGCCGAATGGCGGGCGCTGGGCGGTACAGGCGAGCCCCTGCCCGCCGCGCTGCATGTGGACACCGGCATGAACCGGCTCGGCATCCGGGTGGACGAGGCCCGCGCGCTCGCCGGCGACCCCGGTTTTCCCGTTGCCCTGGTGATGACGCACATGGCCTGCGCCGATGAGCCGGACCACCCGCTCAACGCCTCGCAGATCGCCGGGTTCGAGAGCGTACGCGCGGCATTTGCCGGCGTCCCGGCCTCGCTCGCCAATTCCGCGTCGGTCATGTATCTGGGCTGCGCCGGCGACTACGACATCTCGCGGCCGGGCATTGCCCTCTATGGCGGCGAGGCAGTCCCGGGACATGACAACCCGATGCGCCCCGTGGTGCGGCTCGACGCACCGGCGCTGCTGGTGCGCGATGTGCCGGCCGGCGAAACGGTCGGCTATGGCGCGACCTGGACGGCGACCCGCGACAGCCGCATCGCCGTGGTCGGGCTTGGCTACGCGGACGGCTTCCACCGCGTCGCCAGCGTCACTGGCGTCACCAGCGTCACTGGCAGCGCACGTCCCTACCGCGTGATGATCGGCGACGACCACGCGCCGCTGGCCGGACGCGTCAACATGGATCTGCTCACCATCGACGTCACCGATCTGCCGCGCGACAAGGTCGCCCGCGGCACCGGGATCACCGTCATCGGCGGTGGTATCCCGCTCGGCGACACCGCGGCGCAGTTCGGCACCAACGTCTACGAGGTGCTGACGTCGCTGGGTGCGCGCTATGCGCGCCGCTACACAGGGACCCAGTGAGGCAATGGCGCGCAACACGATCCGCTTCGTCTGCCAGAACTGCGGCGCGCAGTATCCGCGCTGGAGCGGGCGCTGCGACCAGTGCGGCGAGTGGAACACGCTGGTGGAGGAGGACACTGCCGCCGCCCCGGTCTCCGGCGCGGCCCGCAAGGCGCGGTCCGGGCGGCCGGTGCAGCTCTCCGACCTCGCCGGCGGCGACGACCAGCCGCCACGCGTCGCCACCGGCATCGCCGAGCTCGACAGGGTCACCGGCGGCGGGCTGGTGCGCGGTTCCGCCCTGCTGGTGGGTGGCGATCCGGGCATCGGAAAATCGACGCTGCTGCTGCAGGCGGCCGCCCAACTCGCCAGGACAGGCAAGCGCGTCGTCTATGTCTCCGGCGAGGAGGCCATCGATCAGGTGCGGCTGCGCGCCCAGCGTCTCGACCTGGCGGACACGCCCGTCGCGCTCGCCGCCGAGACCAATGTGGAGAACATCCTGGCGACGCTGGAGGATGGTCCGGCCAGCGATCTGGTGGTCATCGATTCCATCCAGACGCTGTGGACGGACGCCATCGAATCGGCGCCGGGCACCGTGTCCCAGGTGCGCGCCAGCGCCCAGACGCTGATCCGTCACGCCAAGCGCACCGGTGCCAGCGTCGTGCTTGTTGGCCACGTCACCAAGGACGGCCAGATCGCCGGCCCGCGCGTGGTCGAGCACATGGTCGACGCGGTGCTCTATTTCGAGGGCGACGGCGCGCACCAGTTCCGCGTGCTGCGCGCGGTCAAGAACCGCTTCGGGCCGACCGACGAGATCGGCGTTTTCGAGATGACCGGCGCGGGTCTTGCGGAGGTGCCGAACCCCTCGGCGCTGTTCCTTGGCGACCGCGACGCGCGTGCGCCGGGCACCGCGGTGTTCGCCGGCATGGAGGGCACGCGGCCCATTCTCGTCGAAATCCAGGCGCTGGTGGCGCCCACCACCCTGGCGACGCCGCGCCGGGCGGTGGTCGGCTGGGATTCCAGCCGGTTGGCCATGGTGCTGGCGGTGCTGGACGCCCATTGCGGACTGAAGCTCGGCGCACAGGACGTCTATCTCAACGTCGCCGGCGGGTTGAAGATCGTCGAGCCGGCGGCCGATCTTGCCGTCGCGGCGGCGCTGGTCTCCTCCATGGCGCGCGCCGCGTTGCCGGCGGATGCGGTCTATTTCGGCGAGGTGAGCCTGTCGGGCGCCGTGCGGCCGGTCGGCCATGACACCGCACGGCTGAAGGAGGCCGAGAAGCTCGGCTTCGCGCGCGCCGTGGTGCCGGTGCAGTCCAAGCGTGACGCCGCCCCGGCCCTGTCGCTCAGCTCCGTCGACACGCTCGCCGGGCTTGTCGCCATGATCGCGGTCGATGGACCACGCGAAACATGACACCGCAGCGCAACCAGTCGCGCGGCAACCAGTTGCACAGCAAGAAAACTACGCGGCAACCATGTCCGGCATTTGAACGTCCCGCGGACTCGCGCTTTGCCGCGAATTGGGGTATTCGGGCAGCCGGATCGCATGTGCGGCGATTCCGGTCCCGAAAAGCGACGTCGCCGGGTCTGGGTTTGCGTGATGGTTGGTGCTCGCAAACGACTTGAAAAAAGGCACGCATGTTCATATCGGGCCTAGATATTATCCTGATCATCGTGGCGTTGCTGTCAGGCTTGCTGGCGATGGTGCGCGGGCTGACGCGCGAGGTCTTGTCGATCGCCTCCTGGGTGGCGGCGGCCATTGCCACGATCTTCGCCTATTCGCGCTTTCGCGAAATGGCGCGCGAGCGCATCGATCCCGATCAGCTTGCCGACATCATCCTGATCGCCGGCAGCTTCCTGCTCGTACTGATCGTGGTGTCGTACGTCACCATGAAGATCTCCGACTTCATCCTCGACAGTCGGATCGGCGCCATCGACCGCACGCTCGGCTTCGCCTTCGGCGTGGCGCGGGGGGTGCTTCTGGTGGTGGTCGCCTATCTGTTCTTCGCCTGGCTGGTGCCGGAGGAGACCGACCGACCGAGCTGGATCCAGACCGCCCGCTTCCTGCCGCTGATCGAGCAGACCGGCGATGCCCTGCTCAACCTGCTGCCGGAGGACCCGGAAAGCGCCATTCTCGACCGGGTGCGCGAGGAACTGGGCGGAGACCAGACACCGGTCGAAGAGCCCGCCGACGGCGACCAGGGCATCGGCGGCCTGATCGAGGGGCAGCCCAACGGCAATTGAGGGTCACGTGAGCAAGCGCAACACACCCGTTGAGAACGACGGCCCGGCCGGTGGCGAACCCCACGGGCATGCCGAAACACTCCCCTTCGACGCCGACACGCTGCGCGAGGAATGCGGCGTCTTCGGCATCTTCGGCCAGTCCGACGCCGGCGCATTGACCGCACTTGGCCTGCACGCGCTGCAACATCGCGGTCAGGAGGCGGCGGGCATCGTCAGCTTCGATGGTGAGCGCTTCCACACCGAGCGCCACATGGGGCTGGTGGGCGATTATTTCACCAAGCAGTCCATCATCGACCGCCTGAGCGGCCACGCATCCATCGGCCATGTGCGCTATTCGACCACCGGCGAGACCATCCTGCGCAACGTGCAGCCGCTGTTCGCCGATCTCGACGCGGGCGGTTTCGCCGTCTGCCACAACGGCAACCTCACCAATGCCCTGACGTTGCGCGACCAACTCGTGCGTGACGGCGCCATCTTCCAGTCCACGTCGGACACGGAAGTCATCATCCATCTGGTGGCGCGCAGCCGCAAACGCACCTTCGTGGAGAAATTCGTCGAGGCGCTGTGGCAGCTCGAGGGCGCCTATTCGCTGGTGGCGCTGACCAACAAGAAGCTGATCGGGGCCCGCGATCCGCTGGGCATCCGGCCGCTGGTCCTCGGCGACCTGGACGGGTCGCCGGTGTTCGCCTCGGAGACCTGCGCGCTCGACATCATCGGCGCCAAGTTCGTGCGCGACGTGGAGAACGGCGAGGTCGTGGTCGTCAACAAGGACGGCATTCACTCGCACTTCCCGTTTCCGCGCGTGCCGCCGCGTCCGTGCATCTTCGAATACATCTATTTCGCCCGACCCGACTCGGTGGTCGGCGGACGCAACGTCTACGAAGTGCGCAAGCGCATGGGGCGCCAGTTGGCCAAGGAAAACCCGATCAAGGCCGACGTCGTGGTGCCGGTGCCGGATTCCGGCGTGCCGGCGGCCATCGGCTACGCCCAGAAGTCGGGTATCCCCTACGAGATGGGCATCATCCGCAACCACTATGTGGGGCGGACCTTCATTGAACCCACGCAGCAGATCCGCAAGCTCGGCGTGAAGCTCAAGCACTCCGCCAACAGCGCGCAGGTGAAGGGCCAGCGGGTCGTGCTGATCGACGATTCCCTGGTGCGCGGCACCACATCCATCAAGATCGTCCAGATGATGTACGAGGCCGGCGCCAAGGAGGTCCATCTGCTGGTCGCCAGCCCGCCGATCACCCATTCGGATTATTACGGCATCGATACCCCCGATGCGGACAAGCTGCTGGCAGCCAACCATTCGCTCGAAGAGATGCGCAAGATCGTGGGGGCGGACTCGCTGCAGTTCCTGTCGATCGACGGCATCTACAAGGCCATGGGCCACAAGAAGGGCCGCAACGCCGCGGTGCCGCAGTTCACCGACCACTGCTTCACCGGCGACTACCCGACCGGCCTGACCGACCGGACCGGCAAGGCGCAGCCGAAACAACTGTCCCTGTTGCAGGAAGCCGGTTGAGTGGCAGCCCTGCTCGAAGGTCGCGTGGCGCTCGTCACGGGCGCATCGCGCGGCATCGGCTATGCGATGGCGCTGGAACTGGCACGCCAGGGCGCGCATGTTATCGCGCTGGCGCGTACCGTCGGCGGGCTTGAGGAGCTCGACGACGAGATCCGCTCGGCCGGCGGCGCGGCAACGCTGGTGCCACTCGACCTCGCCGACATGGCGGCCATCGACCGGCTCGGTGGCGTCGTCTTCGAGCGCTGGCAAAAGCTCGACATGCTGTTCGCCAACGCGGCCATGCTGGGGCCGTTGACGCCGCTCGCCCACGTCAAACCGAAGGTCTGGGACCAGGTGGTGACGCTCAACCTGACCGCCAACTGGCGGCTGATCGCCTCGCTCGATCCGCTGCTGCGGGCCAGCGATGCGGGCCGCGCGGTGTTCGTCACCACCGGCGCCACCTACGCGCCGCGCGCCTATTGGGGCGCTTACGCGGCGACCAAGCAGGCACTGGAGACGCTGGCGCTGACCTATGCGGAGGAAGTGGCCGGTTCGCCGCTCAAGGTGAACCTGGTCAATCCGGGCGCAACGCGCACCGCCATGCGCGCCAAGGCGATGCCGGGCGAAGACCCCGATACGCTGCCCTCGCCACGCGATATCGCGGCGAAAATCCTGCCGCTGTTCATGCCGGACCTTGAGGCGCACGGCCTGATCTACGACGTGCCGCGCGGGACGTTCCTCAACCGTCCTGCGCCTCAGGAAACCGAAGCCTGAACCATCTCAGGCATACGGATTATCGGTCTGGCGCAGGATAAGCCGCACCGGTACGCCCGTCAGCCCGAACGTCTCCTTCAGGCCGTTGACCGCGTAGCGCCGCCAGGCGGCGGGAACCGCATCGGGGCGCGCGCAGAAGGCGATGAAGGTCGGCGGACGCGCCTTCGCCTGGGTGATGTAGCGCAGTTTCGGCCGCCGGCCGGCCACCGCAGGAGGCGGATGGGCGGCGACAGCATCCTCGAACCAACGGTTGAGCTTTGCCGTGGCGACACGGGTGTTCCACCGCGCATGGGTGTCCACCACCGCGCGCATTAGTTTGTCGATGCCAAGTCCGGTCAGCCCCGACACAGGCACCAGCGGACAACCGCGCACCTGCGGCAGCAGCCTGTCGGCCTCCTCGCGCAGCAGCTTCAGCACCGCCTTGCGGTCCTTGATCAGGTCCCACTTGTCGAGCGTGATGACCAACGCCCTGCCCTCGCGCACGGCGAAGTCGACGATCTGCAGGTCCTGCTTCTCGAAGGGGATCGTAGCGTCAACCACCATGATCACCACTTCTGCATAGCGCACCGCCCTCAGCGTATCGGCGACGGCGAGCTTCTCGATCTTGCCGGCGACGCGCGACTTGCGCCGCAGCCCGGCGGTATCGACCAGCCGGAACTGCCGGTCCTGCCAGGTCCAGTCGACCGTGATGGAATCGCGCGTGATACCGGCTTCCGGACCGGTCAGCAGCCGGTCTTCGCCGATCAGGCGATTGATCAGCGTCGACTTGCCGGCATTCGGCCTGCCGATGACGGCAACGCGGATCGGCCCCGCCGGGCGCTCGCCGTCGCCCGCATCGGGATCGCCCTCGTCGCGCGCGCGCTCGGCAGCGGCTTCGATCTCGGCGATCTCGTCGGCGAGCGGCCGTAACGCTTCGTAGAGATCGGCCAGCCCTTCACCATGTTCCGCCGACAGCGGAACCGGTTCGCCCAGGCCAAGCGAGAAGGCTTCATAGAGGCCGGCTTCGCCGGCGCGCCCTTCCGCCTTGTTGGCGGCCAGGATGACCGTGCCGCCGCGCTTGCGCAGCAGATTGGCGAAATGCTGGTCGGCCGGCGTGACGCCGGCGCGCGCGTCGATCATGAACAGCGCGACGTCGGCGGCATCCAGCGCCGACTCGGTCTGCGCGCGCATACGCCCGGCCAGCGTCTCGGGATCGGCTTCTTCCAGACCAGCCGTGTCGATCACCGAAAAGCGCAGGTCGCCGATGCGCGCCTCGCCCTCGCGCCGGTCACGGGTCACGCCGGGGGTATCGTCGACCAGCGCCAGCCGCTTGCCGACCAGGCGGTTGAACAGCGTCGACTTGCCGACATTGGGCCGGCCGACAATGGCAACGCGCAGCGCCATGACATGCGCCCCCGCTGTCCGTGTCTCAGAAAACGTTGAGGCGGGCGGAATCGTCGAGGATGAGGACCCGTCCGGACGCGGCGATCGGCGGGATCAACACGCCGCGGCCGAGCCTTGCCTCGGAGATCGTGCTGCCATCGGTAGGACTGACGCGCAGCACGCGGCCGTCCGCCGCGCCGACCCACAGCGCGTTGCCGGCCAGCAGCGGGCCGACCCAGGTCGTGTCGGACGGCAGCTTCACCCGCCAGCGATAGGTGCCGTCGGTGCGGCTGACAGCGACGAGTTCGTTCTCCAGCGTCACCACGAACACCGAATTGCCGGCCACCGCCGGCGTGGAGGAACTGGCCACGTTGGCGCCCCACAGGCGATTGCCGTCGGAGATGGAGACAGCCGCCAGACGCCCCCCCACACCGACCGCATAGACGGTGTCTCCCTCGATGACCGGGCGGGCGGCCACATCGCGTATGCCGGAGACGGCGGAGAAACGGCTCTGGCCGGTGAGCTGGTCGGACCACAGCGGTTTTCCTTCCGCGGCGTCGAAACCGATGATCTCGCCCGACGAATAGGGCACGATCAGCCGGTTGCCGGAAACCGCAGGCGCCGATGCGGCGAGCACACCGGCGGTCTCGGGAATGCCGGTAAAGGTCCAGACCTCCGCGCCGTCCTCGGCGTTGAAGGCGTGCACCACGTTGGTGGCGGAGACGACATAGATGCGTCCGCCGGCGACCGTCGGCGCGGAGCGCGCCGGTGCCGACAGCCTGGAGGACCAAAGCTGGATTCCGTTGGCGACATTGACCGCCACCAGCGTGTTGTAGGCGGTGGCGATGAAGACCCGGCCGTCGCTGGCGGCAAGTCCGCGCCCGGAACTGCCGCGGCCGCGCTCGCCCTCAGGCTTGGTGTCGATGGTCCAGGCGCGTCCACCGCCATTCAGGGCAATGGCGGTGACGACGCCGCGCGCATCCATCGTCACGACATAACCGCGATGCACGATGGGCGGTGCGCGCAGGCGCGAGCGGCGCGACGAACCGCTGCCGACGGACACCGCATAGCTGCTGCTGGCCCCGGCAACGGCGACATGGCTTGGAGAGTTGGTCGCCGGACCGCCGGGATTGGCCCATTCCGCGATCGCCTGCGGCGCCGGCACGGAGACGGGCTCGGCGTTTGTCTGCTCGCCCGTGCCGAGCGACGGCAGCGCGTCCACCCGATCGCCGGGTACGCGCGCCTCGGGGCGCTGGAACGGATTGGTCAGGCCACCAAGGCCGGAGGGAAGACCTCCGCAGCCGCCGAGCATCAGCGCTGCGACCATGACGCAAGCGGCGCGCAACAACGGTGGCCTTTGAAACAGGGTACGCATTACTGGCCGCTTTCTTCGCTCTCGGTCTCCGCCGGCAGGCGGCTGGTCAACAGTGATTGCATCAGTTCGGTGCGATTGCGCAAATCCTGCGGTGTCGCCGTATCGGCCATGATGGCGTCGAACCACTGTGCCGCCTGGGTGTATTCGCCAGCACGGAACGCCGACAGCCCCAGGATTTCACGCGCCGAATGGCGGAAGGCGTTGGTGGCGAGCGTCAGGTCTTCCACGCGTGACTTCAGCGCGGCGAGATCGGCGGTGTCAATCAGCAGGTAGGCGGCACGGATGCGCGCCATGTCGCGCAGCAGGTTGTCCACCGCACCGTCATCGGCCACCGCGTCGAAGGCCGCGATGGCGGCTTGCGTATCGCCGGCTTCCGCCTGGGCGCCGGCGATGCGCATCTTCGCCAGGGCGCGAAAGCCGGTACCGCCGGAGGCCAGTTCGCCAAGCTCGGCGGCCACGGTCTGCGGCGCAGCGTCGGCATCACGCACCGCGTTGTAATAGGCCTCGCCGGCGCTGCCCGCCGCGCGCACCTCATACCACTGCCAGAAGCGATAACCGCCGGTGCCGACGACGATCAGCACCGCGACCGCAATCAGCGCGGGACCGAAACGCTCCCACAGCTTCTTCATCTGGTCGCGGCGGATTTCCTCATCCACCTCGCGGAAAAAGTCGGTCATGCGCGGCTACTCTTCAATTCCACCGTCCGGCGCGCGGAAAATGCGCCGATGCACTGGCGTGCGGTGATAGCGCGTGACGCGTGATCGCGCAAACGGCGATTCAGCCCCTGCCCACGCGGCACTTTCGCGCTCGACTAACCGGCGGAATGGGGCGCCAGCAAGGCGACTGCGTCGCGGTTGTCACGCGTCGCGTTCCGCGTAGGTCTCCGATTCAGCAGGGAAATCCCGGTTGCGGACCGCCTTTGCATAGGCCGCCGCGGCGCGGTCCATATCGGCACCCAATTCGCCGAAACGGCGCACGAAACCCGGAACGCGATCGTTAAAGCCGAGCATGTCCTCGGTGACCAGAACCTGGCCGTCGCAGGCAGGCGACGCGCCGATGCCGATGGTCGGGATGGCGATCGTCTCGGTGATGCGGCGGGCGAGCGGCTCGGCCACCGCCTCGATAACGACGGAAAACGCGCCGGCCTCGGTAATCGCCTGCGCATCCGCCTCGATGGCCGGCCAGGCATCGCGGCTGCGCCCGCGCGCCATGAAGCCGCCGAGCACATTGACCGCCTGCGGCGTCATGCCGACATGGGCCATCACCGGGATGCCGCGCGCGACCAGAAAGCGGATCGTCTCGGCCATCGCCACGCCACCTTCCAGCTTGACCGCCTGGGCGCCGGTTTCCGCCAATACGCGGGAGGCCGACGCAAAGGCCTGCTGCGGGCCTTGTTCGTAGCTTGCGAACGGCATGTCGATGACGACCAGCGCGCGCGCCGAACCACGCACCACCGCCTGGCCGTGGGCGATCATCATGTCCAGCGTCACGCCGAGCGTGGTGGACATGCCGTAAACGACCATGCCCAGCGAATCGCCGACCAGCAGCACGTCGCAATGAGGGTCCAGCGTGCGCGCGGTGATCACGTCATAGGCGGTCAGGGACACGATGGGCTCTTCGCCCTTCATGGCGCGGATCTGCGGCACCGTGCGGCGACGGACGGGGGCTTGCGATGACATGCGTGCGGGACTCCTGAATCTACACAAGCACGGCCGGCACGCCGATCAGCGGCGCGTGCAGCCAGAAGGCGAAGGCGACATAGAGCACGAGGCCGGCGGCAACGGCGATGGCGTCGTATTTCGGCCGGGCGGCGGCGACGGCGGCCACGTTGCGCGCCTCCTCTCCGGGGCGCCGCTTGGCCGAGATGCGCCCGACCACCGCCCAGGCGAGGAAGCTGCCGAACAGCACAATGGAGGCAAGATCGCCGTTCACCAGCAGATGCGCGAAGGCCCAGATCTTCACCGCGGCGAAGGTGGGGTGCTTGGCGCGTGCCTTGATGTGTCCCGGCAGGCGGGTGGCGGCGAACAGAATGAAGGCGAACACCATCAGCAGTGCGGCGACATGCCCGAGCCAGGCCGGCGAAAAGTAGAGCACCGGCGGTCCCTCGGCACGGGCCAGGCCATAGCCCCAGACGACCAGCACAAGGCCGATCAGCGAGAACATCGAATAGACGCCCTTGTATCCGCCCTCGCCGAGGCGGGCGACCAGACCTGATTTGAGACCGAGGATTTGGATGCAGTGGACGCCCAGAAAGACCACAAGGCCAGCGAGCAGGATCATCATGGCGGAATTCCAGAACAGACGTGGGGATATCGTCCAAGCGGTATAGTGGGTCGGCAACGAGATTTGAAGCCGCCTGCGCGATGCGGCAGGCTTGATCCATGGATACCGAGAAACACCGCGCCCGGCTGGACGCCCGGCGCCGGGAACTGCAGGACCTGAACGCGATTTCCGCCGGCGACAGCGCACCGGTGACGCTGGATCAGCAGTCCGTCGGCCGGCTCAGCCGCATGGATGCGCTGCAGCGCCAGGCGATGAGCCAGGAACAGGCGCGCCGGCGGGCTCAGGAACTGGTGCGCATCGAGCAGGCACTGCAACGGCTCGAGGACGGCGAATACGGCGCCTGTGCAGAGTGTGGCGAGGACATCCCCGACAAGCGGCTGGAGCTCGATCCCGCAGCGCATCTGTGCGTTGCCTGCGCGCGGAACTGACCCGCATCACCAATCCTTAAGTGCGCTGCTGTAAACAACGAAAACGTGATCGGTTGTGTCGTTTGAGAAACATGCACGTCTAACTAGGTGTGGCATAGTGGTGTCGATACTGAGGTGGCCATATTGAAGTGACGTGTACAGAGGGACTGGGGAACATGGCATTTTCGACCTCGCTGAAGGCGACAGGTCTGGTGGTGGTGTTTGCGCTCACCGCTTTGAGCACCGCGCCGGCATCGGCAGGCTTCCTGCCCGATGTCGCGGCCGAAAACCCCTCGGTGATGATCGAGGGGCCGGTACCGGCGGCCGCGCCGATCGAGACCGCGCCGATCGAGCTCGCCAGCATCGCTTCGGGCCAGGGGCTTGCGGCACGCAACCGGGTCTGGCGCATGCCCGAACCCGAGCAGCCGCTGACCGATATCGCGCTGCGCCATACCGACAAGACGTTTTTCAGCTCCAATCCTCTGAGCATGCGCCGCGTGCCACCGACGGTGAGCGAGGACAATGACGACATGTCGTCGACCGCGCTCGCCTGGTCAGGCGAATCGCAGCCCTTCGACCAGCTCGTCGCGGTGATCGATCTCTCCGACCAGCGCATGCGGGTCTACGAGGAAGGCGCGCTCAAGCATGTCTGGAAAATCTCGTCGGGGCGGCGCGGCTACGGCACGCCGACGGGCGAGTGGCGTCCCTACCGCATGCACACCTTGTGGCATTCGCGCAAATACAACATGGCGCCTATGCCCCACTCGGTGTTCTTCCATGGCGGCTACGCGGTGCATGCCACCGGCGCGATCGGCCGTCTGGGCCGGCCGGCGAGCCATGGCTGCATCCGCCTGCACCCCAAGAACGCCAAGGCGTTCTTCCGCATGGTCCAGGCCCACTCCAAGGCCGGCACCATCGTGCGGGTGGTGCGCTAGAGCATGTTCCCGAAAAGTGTGAGCGGTTTTCGGGCAAGAACATGCTCAAGATCAAATGGATAGAGCATTTCTGGCGAGTAGGTGTTTACTGGAATGCTCTAGCGTCCAGACTCTGGCACCAGACCTCCGACGAACCAAAGCACCAAGGCCGCCGCAAGGCGGCCTTTTCTTTGGAGCCTGGCCTATCTAAGGCTTAGGCCGGCGCCTGATTTTTGAAGTGGCGCAACCAGACCTGCGTGCGCGCGCGGTCGCGCGCTTCGTAGTCCCGGACCGCCTGTTCCATATCGCCGACGACCGGCGTTTCCCGGTCCGCCCCGATCTCGCTCAGCCGCATGGTGTACCACGCGGTTATCCCGCCCTCGGGAGGGTCGGAGAAGCCGGGAAAGGAGGGTTCGGGTGTACGACCCGCCTTCCAGAGCTCGGGAAGCGCCGGCTCGAGAACGAACGCACGAGCAAGGCCAACGATATCGGCCGTGCCGCCGGCCACGGCGGCCTCGGCCTGCGCGCGCGTCTTGAATCCACCTGTCAGCATCAGCGGCTTGCTCGTGAGCGTCCGGGCGCGCCTTGCGAATTCGAGAAAGTAGGGGCCGCGCCCGGCTCCATCGGACGCCGACTTGGCACCTGGAAAGTAGGTCCCGCCGCTGATGTCGATGAGGTCGACCGAAGTGCGATCGAGCGCCGCCACCACGTCGAGCGCATCGTCCTGGCTCAGTCCGCCCTCCAACTGATCCGAGGAGTTGAGCTTCACGGCGACCGGGAACCGCGTCCCGACGGCGGCGCGGATGGCTTCGATGACCTCCAGCAGAAGCCGCATGCGATTGGCGATTGCGCCGCCGTACTCGTCGCGGCGCCTGTTGAACAGCGGCGACAGGAACTGGCTGAGCAGGAACCCGTGCGCAGCGTGAACCTGCACGCCCCCGAAGCCGGCTTGTCGCGCGAGACGCGCTGTCCTGGCGAATTCACCGGGCAGCCGGCCGATCTCGGCGGTCGTCAGTTCCCCACAGCGAAGGCCCGGCAGATCGAGGGCGCTCGGTCCCTTTGGCTCGCTAGTCGGCGCATAGGCCAGCGCCCCGGCGTGCCCGAGTTGCGTCCAGAGCTGAGTGCCGTTCTCGCCACCGCGGCCGGCAAGCTCGCGAAAACGCTCAAGGTCGGAGCGCTCGTCGAGCACCAGATTGCCCGGTCGCTCGGCATAGCCGGCATCGCCCTGCACCTCGCCGATGATGGAGACCGCCGCGCCGCCTGCCGCCCAGCGCTGATACAGCCTGACCTGTTCGGCGGTGGGATGGCCGGTGCCGTCGCCCATCGAATCGGACATCGCCGATTTCGCGATGCGGTTCTTCAGGACGATCCCGCAAGGCAGCGTGAAAGGTTCGAACAGAGGTCCTTGTCCTTGCATAACGATCTCCGTGACCGACCAGGGATTCCGACCAACGGCGGCGGGTATCCCCGGCGCGCGGCCTTACGATCTACGAACCGTAGTCCCTGAGGTTCGCCGGTGCCTGCAGGAGCGTACCTTCGTATTTGGGAAGATCGTCATCCATCCGGAGCCAGGGCAGCTTGCTCTCGTAGTTCACATGGAAGGTCGGCTTGAACTCGTCGGGGTTTTCCAGCGACGCGGCGTAGAGGTGCATCCCTCCGGGATAATGATCCGCTTCAAAGCCGATGGGAGATCCGCAGGTCGCGCAAAAGTGGCGCCGCACCCCCTTGGAGCTCTCAAGCGTCTTCGGCGCCTCCCCCACCCATCGAAAATTCTCGACGGGAACGCCGAACCACGCGACCACCGGGGCGGCGCAATTGCGGCGGCAATCGTCGCAGTGACAGTAGCAGGCCCATGTCACCTCGCCGTCGAACTCCCAACCCGTCTTGCCGCACAGGCAATGGCCGCGCTTTGCCATTCTAGCTCCCGTATTCGAGCAGGATCAGCAGCGGGAAGAACACCGCGCCGAGAAGGAACACCGCGCACAGCAGCGTGGGGATCTCATCCCACCGACCGCGCAGCGCGCGCGGCAGGGCGTAGATGCCCAGAAACAGTACCTTGTAGGCGATCTGGAACACCAGCAGGGCGACGAAAGTGCGCTCCCACTCCAGACCGGCGAGCGAACACGCCACGATGGCGGTCCACATGCTGGCGATGAGAATACGCAGGCCCCCGGAGACCGCGAAGGCGCCGCCGAAGATGATCTCGCTGCCATCCTCGTGGAACCACAGAACAAGCAGGATAGGCGTCACGATCAGGACGTTGCCGGCATAGGCGATTTCGAGCATGGCGGGCGTCTCCGGGCACGGACCTAGTCAGCATCGACAAGCCTATAGCGGAAACCGCGCCCCGGACCAGCGCCGCGCTACTCCCACTCGATGGTGCCCGGCGGCTTCGAGGTGACATCGTAGACGACCCGGTTGACGCCCTTGACCTCGTTGATGATGCGGGTGGCGACACGGCCCAGGAAGCTCATGTCGTAGTGATAGAAATCCGCCGTCATGCCGTCGACGGAGGTCACCGCCCTGAGCGCCAGAACGTGCTCGTAGGTGCGTCCATCCCCCATCACGCCGACGGTCTGTACGGGAAGGATCACCGCGAAAGCCTGCCAGATCGCGTCATAGAGGCCGGCGTTGCGGATCTCCTCCAGGTAGATCGCATCGGCCTTGCGCAGGGTGTCGAGCTTGTCGCGGGTGATGCCGCCTGGACAGCGGATCGCCAGCCCCGGACCGGGGAACGGATGACGGGCGATGAAGGCGTCCGGCAGGCCGAGTTCGCGGCCAAGCGCGCGCACCTCGTCCTTGAACAGCTCGCGCAAGGGTTCGACGAGCTGCATGTTCATGCGTTCCGGCAGGCCGCCCACATTGTGGTGCGACTTGATGGTGACGGAGGGGCCGCCGGTGAAGGAAACGCTCTCGATCACGTCCGGGTAGAGGGTCCCTTGGGCGAGGAAATCGGCCCCGCCGATCTTGTCGGCCTCCTGCTCGAAGACGTCGATGAACAGCGCGCCGATGGTCTTGCGCTTGTCTTCCGGATCGTCCTTGCCCTCAAGCGCGCCGATGAAGGCCTCCGACGCATCGACGTGCACCAGGGGTATGTTGAAGCTGCCGCGAAACAGCGACACCACCTCGTCGGCCTCGTTCAGGCGCATCAGCCCATGATCGACGAAGATGCAGGTGAGCTGGTCGCCGATCGCCTCGTGGATCAGCACCGCGGCGACGGCGGAATCGACCCCGCCCGACAGGCCGCACACCACCCTGCCCGCGCCGACCTGTTCGCGGATGCGGGCAACCGCCTCGGCGCGGAAGGCAGCCATGGTCCAGTCGCCGGCGCAGCCGCAAATCCCGTGCACAAAGTTGGAGATCAGTTTCGCGCCATCGGGCGTGTGCACCACTTCCGGGTGGAACATCAGGCCGTAATAGCGCCGCGCCGCGTCGCCGAAGACGGCGAACGGCGCACCGTCGGAACGCGCAAAGACCTCGAAGCCGTCCGGCATGCGGTCGACCCGGTCGCCATGGCTCATCCACACGTCGTGGCGTTCGCCGGCGGTCCACACCCCGGCAAACAGCGGGCAGTCACGGACCACCTCCACCGTGGCGCGGCCGAACTCGCGGTGATCGGAGCCTTGTGCCTCGCCGCCAAGCTGCACGCACAGGGTCATCTGGCCGTAGCAGATGCCGAGCACCGGCACGCCCAGATCGAACACCTTGTCCGGCGCGCGCGGACTGCCGGCTTCCGTCGTGGAGGCCGGCCCACCGGAGAAGATCACGCCCTTGGGCTGGAACGTTTCGAGCGCAGCATCGGCCGACTGGAACGGCACGATCTCGCAATAGACGCCGGCCTCGCGCACGCGCCTGGCGATAAGCTGCGTGAACTGGCTGCCGAAGTCGATGATCAGGATGCGGTCGGGATGCAGGTCTTTGGCGCTGGTCATCGCGATGGGATTACGGAAGATTCGGGGCTTTCGCAATGGCCTCCTCACGTCGCCGCCGGCTGAGCCTCGCCGTCGCCATCGCCCCCTTGCGTCACCGCGTGGCTGGTGCGCACCAGCTTGGCCATCAGGTTGCGGTTGAAACTGGCCTCCACGGCACGCCCCAACTCAGGATGCCGGTTGAGGAAGCCGCGCAGTTCGCCGCAGTCGAAGGCCATGTAATGCACCGGATTGGTGACCAGAACGGTTGCCGTCGCCGGGTCCTTGCTCAGGAAGCTGATCTCGCCGATGAAATCGCCCTCGCCGCAGGCGCCGACGATGCGGCCGTCCTTTTCCACCTGCACGGTGCCGCGGGTGATCAGCACCAACTCGTCGACCATCCTACCTTGCGTCGTCAGCTCGGTTTCGGCGGGAGCCTCCTTGAACGCGCCGAGCTTGAGCAGGCGCCGCACGTAGCGCATGTCGACACCGGGCACCATGGCATCGACAACGATCTGCTCCTCGTCGGTGAAGGCGCGCTTGCGGTTCTCGTAGGCGATGATCGTCAACTGCACCAGATTGGTGGCGACGAACACGATCTCCCAGAACACGGTGACCGGATCGCGCAGCCAGAAGAAGCCGTAGGCCGCCGACGTCAGCCCGGCGCTGACCGCGATGATGCGCAGCCAGGTCATCTGCCGCATCATCATCGATAGCACCAGCAGCACGTAGGACAGATGGCCGACCATCTGTCCCGGCGAGAACAGTTGATCAGCGGTCAGTTCGAAGGGAAGGTCCATGTCGAAAATCTCCATGGGGCGTTTAGTTACGCCCCGCGCCGGCATGCGCAAGCCCGGCATGATCTTATTCCGCTCACGGCTCTTGTTTGCTGGCCGTTCGCCTTGCCCGAAAACCGGTGCCCACTTTTCGGGGCTCGCGGCATCATCCTGCACGAACTGAGTGTGTGGCACCCAGGCGTCCGACCGGACGCCCGCGCGAAAGCGCGCCTCGAAGGGCGAGGATGGAAGGCGCGCACCTCAGGATGAGGTTGACCGAACCAATCGCTCAGGCGTCCCTCCCCCCCCCCCCCCCCCGGGAGGCGCGTTGTTGTTACGCTGCGCGGCGAACTGCCCCGACATCCGCAAGCGGCGTCAGATCAAGCTGCCACATGGTCAGCGGCGCGGTCCGGCGCAGCTCCGCCAGCCGCATCACCTGGGCATCCTCCAGGAACTCCGGCAGTTCGTCGCCATGGAGGAAGCCGAAGCGGCGCGGCAGGTCGGTGTAGAGCGAGCGCGGCGGCCGGTCGTCCTCGTCCATGCATTTCAGCCGATGACCGCTCAAGGCGTCGTGCATGAAGATGCGGCGGATGCCGATATCCTCCACGATGACGCGGATCGCGGCGGTCATGATCGCCTCCGCCCACACCTTGCGATGGGGCGCCAGCACCCGGTCCACATAAGCGATCCAGCGGCGCGCGGGCACGCGGTAGCCGCCGATCTGCACACCGTCGTTGGCGGTGGCCAGACGCAGCAGATCGACCGCCTCGCGCAGCCAGTCCGTCTGCACCTCCTCGATCAGCGCCTCGCCGGCGTCGAGATCGAGATCAATGCGCGCCCAGCACAGCGTGTTGTGCGCCTCGCTGCTGCCCGGATGGCAGCCAACCTGGAACGACCGGGCGCAGTCCCGGCCGATCAGCTTGCCCAGCGCCTTGTCGTGCCGGCCCGTGAAATCGAGCCGCACCACCAGGTTCACGCCGGGTCGCGAGACCTGCAGCATGTCCCAACTGTCGTTGTTGGCCGGCCAGGTCTCGAAGCGGATCGTGTAGGCGAGCACCGGCGTCGCGCCGCCAAGCTCCATGGCCTCGGCATAGGCGAGATCGTCCGGCGTGACGATGCCGCCGCCGCGTTCGGCGACAAGTGCCGCCATGTTGGGCCGCGCCAGCAGCCTGCCGAAGCGGCTCGCCTTGATGGCGGCGATGCGCGTCTCGCCGCGCAGCACATAGCCAAGCAGGCGCGGCGCGTAGCTGTCGCGCGCATAGGCGAAGCGCGCGCGGGTGCGCGGCTGGGTCGCGATGATTTCGTGTGCGGTTTCGGCCCGCATGGGAATACCTCCCGCGGGCCTTGAGGTCGAAAAAGACGCTGGTCAGCCCGCTGATCGAAGAACAGCTGCACGCAGATGCCCGAAGGCGCCTGGCGGTATGTCAGTGGGTCTGTGACGCATCATGGTCAGGGTCTTTCGACGGTTGAGCATGTCGCCGCGACGTGTCTTGCAACAGCGACGGCGAAGCGGATACGCAGCGAATGTGGTCAATGCGAGGCGGGGCGGGGAGCGGACCGCTCAAGCGGGTCGGCGCACGGCGAGGATTCCGGCCAGGACGATGAGACCGATGCCAAGCAGGGCCAGCGCGTCCGGGCGCTCGGAGAAGAACACGACGCCCCAGATCAGCGCGAAGGCCACATAGGCGAAGTCGAACGTTCCCACGGTCGAGGCGGGTGCGGCCTGATAGGCGATGGCAGCTCCCACCGGTGCGATGATGATCAGGACAGCCAGGACCGCCATGGAACGCCATTCGGCGAAGCCCATGGCCACCCATTGTGTGCTCAGGAAGCCGCTGAACGTCTCGGGGCTGAACTGGCCGAAGAGCAGGCCGCAGCCGCCGGCGAAGACAAACATCACATTGAGGCCGAGCCCTAGCGTCGCGGGATGCTCATCGCGACACCGGGTGCGTGTGAGTATCATCGCCCAGGCGTAGAGAATGGCCGCCAGGATCGGCAGCAACGCGGCGATCCGGAACGCCTCGCTGCCGGGCCGCAAGACGACAAGGATGCCCACAAACCCCAGGCAAACGCCGATCCACTGGGTGCGCCCGACCGTTTCGCCGCCAAACACGGCGGCAAACAGCACGATGAAGAGCGGCAGCGTGTAGTAGGCCGCGGCGGCCACGGAAAACGGCAGGTGGGGCAGCGATACGTAGTACGCGATCCACATCACCACCAGCAGTGTGGAGCGCAGCGCGATCCAGCCAAGCGACCGCGGCCGGATGGCGGCAGGACCCAGCACAACCAGCGCGCCGCACAGCAGCACGGGACAGGCGATCAGCGAGCGCAGCGCGAAGAGCTGCCAGATGCCGATGGTTTCGCCACCACCGATGGCCTTGATCAGCGCATCCCCCAGCGACAACGCGAAGACGGTCGCGACGATGGTACCGACGCCCAGGGGAATGTTGTCCGCGCGGCGCGGTGTTGAAGCGGCTTTCGACATGGGTTCGCATTGAGATGTCCAGCGGCCGTCGGCCAATGACCGGTGACCGGCTACTGACGGCAGCGCCGATGGTAGCATCGCAGCAACATCGATTCCTGCTACAACACCGCGTCCGCGTCAAAACAATCCGGGGCCCGGCGACGCGGATTTGCTGCAACACGATTAGCCCGGACCGTTCCATGACCACCGTCATCCCATGACCGTCATCACCGAAATCGCCGATCTGCAGGCGCTGGCCAAGGCTCGCGTGCCACGTCAGTTCTACGACTACATCGACACCGGCTCCTGGACCCAGAGCACCTATCGCGACAACGAGGCGGCGCTGCAGCGCCAGAAGCTGCGCCAGCGCGTGGCGATCAACGTGGAGAACCGCAACCTGGCCTCCGAGATGGTCGGCGAGCGCGTGACCATGCCGGTGGCGCTGGCGCCGGTCGGGCTGACCGGCATGGTCCACGCCGACGGCGAGATCCTCGCCGCGCAGGCCGCGGAGGACTTCGGCATCCCCTACACGCTCACCACCATGTCGGTGTGCTCGATTGAGGATGTCGCCAAGCACACGACCAAGCCGTTCTGGTTCCAGCTCTACGTCATGCGCGACCGCGAGTTCGGCGAGGCGCTGATGGCGCGCGCCAGGGCTGCCGGCTGCTCGGCGCTGGTGCTGACGCTGGACCTGCAGATGATCGGCCAGCGCCACCGCGACCTCAAGAACGGGCTCTCCACCCCGCCGAAGATCACGCCGCGCTTCATCTTCGAGATGATGATCAAGCCGCGCTGGTGCATGAAGATGCTGGGCACGAAGCGGCACTCCTTCGGCAACATCGTCGGCCATGTGAAGGGTGTCGACAACTTCGTCTCGCTGTCGGAGTGGACCAAGGCGCAGTTCGACCAGTCGCTCGACTGGAGTGCCATCGACTGGGTGCGCGCGCACTGGGACCGCAAGCTGATCATCAAGGGCATCAACGATGTGGAGGATGCCCGCATCGCCGCCGGTATGGGGGCCGACGCCATCGTCGTCTCCAACCACGGCGGGCGGCAGCTCGACGGCGCGGTGGCGGCCTACGACATGCTGGGCGCCATCGTCGATGCGGTGGGCGACAAGGTCGAAATCCACTTCGACAGCGGCATCCGGTCAGGGCAGGACGTGCTCAAGGCGCTCGCCATGGGCGCCCAGGGCACCTTCATCGGCCGCGCTTATGCGTATGGCCTCGGCGCCATGGGCCGCGCCGGCGTCACCAGGGCGCTGGAGGTGATCCACGCGGAACTCGACACCACGCTGGGGCTATGCGGCGAGACGGATGTGCGAAGCCTCGGCCGGCACAATCTGGTGATGGCGGAAGGGGCGTGAGGCTCCGGTTGGGGGAGATTGGCGGCGCAATATCAGCGCTCTCCACGCGGCATGTGCGTGGGAAAAGACTGGAGCCAAGAAGCCCATCGGGTCAGTTCCAATGCCCGCAATGAGCCAAAAGAACTGATGCCGCACATCGCATAATGAATGGCTGCCCTGCCTCGGTCCGTCGGGTATAGCGAATGCCCGCGTGGTCATTCGGCCGCTTTCGTTACAACTACGAGGTAGCGCTTCTATGCTGCCGATTGGTTCAGATGCCGGGTGAGATCCTGAACAATGACCTTTGACTGCGTGCAATCGGCCAGTCCCGGCCTGCAGACGAAGTGTACGTCCCGGGCACTGGATGAAACCGGGATCACGACAAGTGCAAGATCGCGATAGGGACCGCCTCCGGCCCTGATCAGGCAATCCAGTTCGTTGTCCCGAAGCAATTCGACATCCGAAGTTTCGATCCAGTCCCTCACATGATGGTGCAGATCATCGCTGTGTCTTGGCCATGCCGCCGGCATCATGGCCTTCACGGAAGCGCAGATACCAACCGTGAATTTCTTTGCGTTGATATCCGGTGCGATGAGCTCGGTCGCACGGGTCAGATCGTCGAACACCTTTGTGATCAAAGGCAGATAGGTCTCTCCCTCGGTGGTCAGCAGAAGCCCGTGTGGCAATCGCCGGAAGAGCGGCACGCCAAGAGAGGCTTCCAGTTTCTTCACCTGCTGGCTCACCGCGCCAGCGGTAACGCCAAGCTCAATGGCCGCGGTTTTGAAACTCGAATGCCGGGCCGCGGCCTCAAAGGCGCGCAACGTGTTCAATGCGGGCAGTCTGTAGGTCATTTCGGTCCTCCCGCTCCGAGGTTGGCATAAGGATCGGATTTGTAGGCTCAGAATTTCTATCCCTCTGCATGAATACAACTGATTTGAGTGCCGGTACTGGCGGGAGATAGCTTCGGGCTCCAACAAGATGCCGGACAATGAAAGACATTCGATGAAGCTGGAATACATCGCGTCGGCGAATGCGCACAACATGAACACCGGCTACGCCCAATGCGTTGCCGTTTCCGAAAACACGCGAACTGTCTATGTCAGCGGGCAGATTCCCGTACGCCCGGATGGAACCGTGCCCGGGACCTTTGCCGAACAGGCGGAGCAGGTCTGGGCGAATGTCGAGGCACAGCTTCAAGCCGCAGGGCTTGGGCTCGGCAACATCGTTAAACACACAACCTACCTTTCAGACCGAAAGTATCGCGCCGAGTATAGGGACGTGCGCCGCAAGGTGCTGGGCAACCACGAACCGGCCCTCACCGTGATCATCGCCGATATCTTCGAAGAGGCCTGGTTGCTGGAGATCGAGGTGGTGGCCGCGGGCTGAACCGAAGCAGAATGCGATACCCAAACCCGAGGCGCAAACATGAATGAAAACAGTGGTCTGGGTGCGATCCGGAGCATGGATTACGTCATCGTCCTGTGTGACGATCTGGACGGGATGAAGCGTTTCTATTCCGATATCTTCGATTTCAGGATCGAGGAGGAGACGGAACACTGGATCGCCTTCAGAGTGGGAACCCTGTTCCTGGGCCTGCGCAGCCGTGGACGATCGTATGACGGGCCTGCCATCCCTGACACGTCTGCCGCCATGCAGCTTAGCTTCCGGGTTCCGCCGGCCGATGTCGATCTTGCATATCGGGCGCTCAAGGCCAGCAATGTCGACGTCATCGAGGCGCCGACCAATCAGGACTGGCCGCATCGAACGCTGTTCTTCCGCGATCCGGAAAACAACATCCTTGAGATATTCGCCGACATCCACACAGACGACACGGCGCCGGTCCCTTCAGGTCGTCACCTTGTCGCCGAACGGTGATGGGGCGCCATGCCGGCCTGGCCTACATGCACGCGTCACCAGGGCGCTGGAGGTGATCCACGCGGAACTGGACACCACGCTGGGGCTATGCGGCGAGACGGATGTGCGAAGCTTCGGCCGGCACAATCTGGTGATGGCGGAGGGGTAGTTCGCGTTCCTGACAGGCTGACATCTATCGCAGGGCTTCCGTCAGGAATCGGGCTCCGGTCCACACCAGAGCGCCTCGCGTTGCGGCAGATCATCACGATGGTTTTCAACAAATTGGGCCATATTGGCCATGGTTGCGAAATCAGGCAGCGGTTGGAAACCATCGATATGCACATAGCTTGCCGGATCGCACTCGAGGAGACGTGAGAGAACCGAGGCAACGACCGTGCCACCGACCTTGTCGAGCTTGCCGCCCGCCGCATCGGCCTCCTGCAGGGCATAGAACCACAGTGGCGTCTTGACGATGTGGTGGTCCGCAAGCTCTTGCGGCACCGGCAGCGGATCGAAGCCGAGAAGACCGGCAAGACGCTGTCCATTGACGATCTGCAACGCGAAACGGTCCCGCAGGATGTTGCGGAGTGGCAACTGCCTGGCCTGTGGCAACGTCACAGCCGTACCGTCGGGCATCGTGAAACCATGGTTCACGAAAGGCAGGTCAAAGAGCGCGCCTGTGACAGTGGTGCCCACCGGGCGAGCCTTTTGTGCGTCAGGGCCAAAAAAGGCAGTCATCGCCACATCGTGCTGTGGCCCCCGCGCCTCGAACCCTGGCTTGTCGAAAAATCCCTGTTTCGGCCCTCCAACCGTGAGGCTATAGGCTTCCTGCGCCGTCGCATGACCGAAGCGATAGGCGGCGCCGGAAAACTCCACTGGCATCAGGGCAGCCTCAGCTCCGAACGGACCCGTCCCCATGCAGGCGTCCACGATCTCCGGCACCACCATCTGGGGCAGGAAGTCGGTCATCGTGATGAACTGGTAGTGAAGCCGCAGGAAGCGCCGGACGACCTCGAAGTCGTTCATCGGCGGAAGGGTCTGGCTGCTCCAGACATCAGCTTCGGTACCCTCCATTGCCTTGCTCTTCACCGTCTGGCCAAGCGCGGTGCCGGAGATCACCTCATTCAGCAGGATGTTGTGGCTGCATATGAAGATGCCCTGAAGTTGGCTGATGAAGATATTCTCGTCGTTCCTGGGGTCTCCGATGAGGGCTGTGTATTTGCAGTTTCGTGCCAGATCGAGCGGGCTTTCCTCCCGCCCGAACAGCAGGAATCCCTCGTGACCGTCCACGGTCTCATAAAGGTGCGGGCTTGCTTCCGGCCCATCACCATAGACGCAATCGAGATCTAGGTTGGGGGTACGAATGTTACGAATGCCCCGCGGGTCTGCCGCCGTTCCGATCGCGGAGGTCGCGTCGAATGTCACATCATGGTCGACAAACTGACCGAAGAAGGTCATGCCGGCATCTGCGGGCCCTGCAACAGTATTCGTGTTTTTCATGCCCCCCACGAGGGTTTCGAAAATTACTACCAAATCGGCGTTGTCACTGCTCCATTGCAGTGGATTGGCGGGCGCGAGGCGGCCAAAGAACTGCGGTAGTACCGCTTTGGCCATGCGATCGTTCAGTGCGTGACCGTCAATGCAAGCCTTGGTAAATCGATCAAGTCTGCTCAGGCCATGATAAATTCTTGTCATGGCATTCCTCTGGCATGAAATCTCACGTCATTTTATTTATATTTGTCTTGTTAACTGAGCCTATGTTGACAGTTTTTAGAAAATTTTCAAGTTAGGTAAATCATGAATTTTTTGCGACTAGAGTGAATTGAGAAAATCACTAAATCTGAACAGATAATTTGGGCATCTTTTTCAACATCTTAGACTGCATGCGACTTGCGAATAACAAACGCCGGACAAACACCCATCTCAACGATAGCGTATGTCGGCTGAACAGGGGCTCCGTCCGCGCGCTGACTCACCCATCTTCCCACCGCCACGAAAAACCCGTCCACCGTCGTGTCGGATTGGTCGATCCCCTCCTCGCCAATGCGCGCGTCCACCCACACCCCTACATCGGCCACAGCTCTGTCCCGGGGTGGAACTGCGACCAGGCGAACCAGAACGCCTGGTGGCTGCCGAGGTCGGAGCCGTCTGAATCCACAGCCCGGATGCCGCCGGCATCAAGTTCCAGGCGGACGTTCTCGAACGCGATTTCCTCGCCGTTCCTGAGCGCCACGAAGGCCTTGCTGCGCTGGAACGCCACCGGCTTGCCGGACGCGGTGATGACGCCGATGACGTCCTCATGTACCGGCAGGCGCGGGTCCACGTCGCCGACAGGGAAGATCGGGCCATCGGCGTCGCGGTTGTTGCGGAAGTCGAAATCGCGGCCAAGCGCCAGCGCTTCGACCAGCACCGTCGTTTCAGGATGCGCCGTCTTCCAGGTGCCCCAGTCGGTGGTGACGACGGTTGCCTGTTTGAGTTGCAGGCCCTTCTCGGCGAGCGGCCCCGTCACGGCCTTACCGAGGAACGTGTCGAACACCGAATGGGTCGTGATGTCGTACATCACCTTGTTGGAGCGGATCAGCAGCCCGGAGGTGCGCAGCACCGGCCGCTCGATGCCCGCCGGAAGCTGATCGGTGAAATAGGCCTGCGCAGCGCCGCACAGCGTGCAGTAGGGAATGCCCAGATGCCGCCCGCCGAGCGTATCGTTGACCATCTCGCGCACCTCCATGATGCGCCGCGGATAGGCCCGGTACTCGCCGTTCACCGCGATGCCGAAGACGATGTCCTCGTCCTTCAGCCAGGTGGCTTCTTCCGCACTGCTGACCTCAGGGTTGTCGGCGGCCGGGATGCAGTTGCAGCGCCGATCTGTGGTGTCGTAGGCGCGGTCGTCGATCAGCACGCCGCCCCAGGACACCAGCCGCCAGTCGATATCACCGTCCACGAAAATCTTCTCCCAGCCGGGCACGAAGCCGGTGAAGATGGCGCGCTTGACCCTGAGATAGCCGGGCGGCGCGGGGATGTCCCATGCGATGAGATGGTCGGTCACGACGCCCCAGTGGTTCTGGTTCGGCAGCTCCTTTCCCAGCAGTTTGGAAGCGGCATCGGCGAGCGCCGCGTTTAGCCCACGGCTCGGGGCGAACCGCATCAGGTCGCTGACGATCCAGGCAAGCCGGGGGTCCTTCGACGCGGCGATCTCGGTCAGGGCGATCGACTGATCCGTGCCCCAGCTCGATTGCGTCATGGCGTCGACGAAGGCCACCTGGACGGCTGCCTGCAAGACTTCCGGCAGCGGGCCTTCGGGGATTGGCGGCGGCGTGCCGAACTGCTCGATGACGTAATCGGGCAGCGGCGCGGCATCCTGCGCGCGCGGCTCATCGGCCCAGACCAGGAACAGCGCCGCGACCAGGGCTATGATCGCAAAGAAACTGGATGTTGAGCGTGCTACCGATGTCATGGGCGGCCTTTCGCGCGCGTGGTCTGAGTCCCGTCCGCACAAGGGCAGCGCGCGACGGACCACCAAGCATGTGGCCCAAACGCGGCGCCCGGCCAATCACGAGTGCATCAGCGTCAAGTGAACGCTCTTGGAGCACGCCGCTGGACTGGACACGACACGCGGCCTTTGCGGTGCAACCGATGTCAGTCGCCTGTCTCTCCGAACGGTCGGAGTCTGGCTGCATGACCGTCATCATCGCGACATTGGTCAGAAGCGTAATGCACATTGGCGCTCGTTCGGTTACGCCACACTCCTGAAACTGCCCTGCTCGAATACGGAAAGACCGACATGACCACCGGCGTGTTTGCGATGGTGCTTGGCGCGGCCGTACTGCACGCGGCATGGAACGCGCTGGTCAAGGTGAATGCCGATCGGCTGGTCATGGTCGCGATCATGATGATGAGCCAGGTCGGCGTGGCGATGCTGGTCATCCCGTTCGTAGCGTTTCCCACACCGGAAAGCTGGCCGTATATCTGGGCTTCGACCGCCCTGAACACGGCCTATTGCGTGTTTCTGATCAGTGCTTACCGCCATGGCGACCTGAGCCACGTCTACCCTATTTCCAGGGGGACGGCGCCGCTGATCGTCGCGGTCGTATCGGTTGCCGTCGTGGGCGAGACACTGACCCGCCAGGCCGGCCTGTCGGTTGTCGTGATCGCGCTGGGGATCATGAGCCTGACCCTGACGCGCGGCGCGGAGGGCTTCAGGGACCCAAGGGCCATGCTCTACGCCCTGGGAACGGGCATCTTCATCGCCGGCTACACGGTCGTCGATGGCCTGGGCGCGCGTCTCGCCGACAGCGCCCACAGCTACACCTTCTGGGTCCACTTCGTGAACGGAATTCCGATCACTCTTCTGGCGCTCTATCTGCGAAAGGGGCGGGTTGTGGTGTCGGTACGGCAATGCTGGAAGATCGGCGTCCTCGCCGGGCTCATTTCGCTGCTGGCTTACTGGACTGTCGTCTGGGCCATGACTCAGGCACCCTTGGCGCTGGTCTCCGCTGTTCGGGAAACCAGCATGGTGTTCGCCGTGCTGTTCGGCGTCTTCGTCCTCAGGGAGCGTCTTGACCTGGCACGCCTGGCGTCCATCGGCACGACGCTGATCGGCACGGTGATGCTCAAGATGTCCAGGTGAGCACGGTTGCGCCGTGCCACGTGTCGCCTCATGCTGGCAGGGTGTGAACCCGCATGCGGATATCGACATGGCATTGCATCGGACTCATCTGCCGCAGACCGAAGGCGGCCTGTTCCTTGCCTATACGGGCATGGAGACGGACCTGCTGTTCACGAAAGGCATCGATCTGCCGGGATTTGCGTCCTATCCGCTTCTGGAAACCGACCAGGGGCGGGCGCTGCTCGCACAGTATCTTGTCGATCTGATCGAGGTGGCGCGCCGGGCCGGCGCCGGCGTCATTCTGGAGAGCCCCACATGGGTCGCCAATCGGGATCGCGGGGCGGATATCGGCTACGCCCCGGACATCCTGCAAGAGCGAAATCGCCAGTCCGTTCGACTGATGGCCGGGGTGCGCGAGACCCATGGCGACCTGCCGACGGTGATCAGCGCCAATGTCGGCCCCAGAGCCGATGCCTACAGCCCGTCGGTGCAGATGTCGGCAGACGACGCCGAAGGCTATCATGGCGAGCAGATCGGCACGCTGGCGGAAACCGACGTCGACCTGATCAGCGGCTACACCATCGCCTACGCGCAGGAAGCGATCGGCATCGTCCGCGCCGCAAAGCGGTTCGGCTTGCCGGTGATCATCGCGTTCACCGTCGAGACGGATGGCCGCCTGCCGACGGGCCAGCCGCTGGGCGCGGCGATCGAAGCCGTCGATGCGGCGACCGACGGCTACGCGTCCTATTTCATGATCAACTGCGCCCACCCCGACCACTTCGCAAAAGTCCTGTCGGACGCGCCATGGATGAACAGACTGAAGGGCATTGTCGCCAACGCCTCGCGGTGCAGCCACGCGGAGCTGGACGAAGCGGACGTGCTGGACGACGGAGACCCGCAAGAACTGGGGTTGCAACTCGCCGAAATCCGACGCGCGTATCCCGACATCAACGTGTTGGGCGGCTGCTGCGGCACGGACATGCGCCATATGGCCTGTATCGCACAAGCGGCCAGGCAAGGCTGAGTGAGTTGTCGGGTTCCACGGGTGGGACGATGGCAGACTTGCCGCGGTGCCGGCCTTCACACACCCATTTCATTTCGCCACACGCCACTACCCCCTCTGCATCACCGATACGAAGAACCCATCCGTGCCGGTGCGTCGGGGTGTCAGGGTCAGCCCCTCGTCACTGACGAGCGCGGCATCCAGCAGCCGGCCGCCGGCGTCGGCGCCGAGGCGTTCGGGGACGAAGGCTCGCGGGTCGCAGACCAAGAAGTCCGGGTTGTCGGCGAGGAAGGCGCTCACCTGGGCGTTGTTCTCCGCCGGCAGGATCGAGCAGGTGGCGTAGACCAGCGTGCCGCCGGCCTTCACGGTCGGGGCGGCGAGCGCCAGCGCCTCGCGCTGGTCTTGCAGCCGCTTCTCCAGCGCGCTCTCGCTCAGGCGCCACTTCGCATCCGGCCTGCGCCGCCACACGCCGGTGCCCGAACACGGCGCATCGACGAAGGCCATGTCGAGCTTGCCGGCAAGGTGCGCCAGCGCGGACGGATCGCTGCCGACGACCTGCACGTTGCGCACGCCCGCGCGGGTCAGCCGTGCGTGGATCGGGGCGAGACGTGATGCGTCCGTATCGAAGGCATAGATCTGCCCCTTGTTGGCGGCGAGGGCCGCCAGCGCCAGCGTCTTGCCGCCAGCACCCGCGCACAGATCGCCGATCTGGCGCGTGTCCGGCCGCATGGCGAGGATGGCGGCGATCTGCGAGGCCTCGTCCTGCACCTCGATGCGGCCGCGCTGGAAAGCGGCCTCGTTGTGCACATTGGGTGCCCGCGCCGGCCCCGAGCCCACGGGAATGCGCAACCCGCAGGGCGAAAACGGTGTCGGCCGGGGATCGAAGCGCTTCAGCGCCTTCGCCGCCTTGTCGCGGTCGCCCTTCAGCGTGTTGACGCGCAGGTCCACCGGGGCGCGCATTGCCAGCGCGGCCCCCTCCTCACCCCGCGCGTCGCCGAAGCCTTGCGCGAAAACGTCGTCCAGCCAGTCGGGATAGTCGCCACGCACGTGATCGGGCGCATCGGCCAGCGCCTCGGACGTCATGCAGCGCTGCAGCGCGGTGCGTTCGCCCGGCTCCAGGGGGCCGAGACTGTGGCGGTCCGAGGCCAGCGTTACCTCGATATGCTCGAGGTCCTTGTTCCAGAACCGGGCATAGGCGCCGAGTGCCAGCGCACGGCTTGTGTGAATTTGCATTGCATATGCAATTGAAGAGCGCTGCCGAAGCGCATCGAAGACCAGATTGCCGATCGCCGCGCGGTCGCCGGAGCCAGCGAAGCGGTGCGACAGGCCCCAGTCCTTCAGCGCGTCGGCAGCCGGCCGGCGGCGCGTGGCGATGTCGTCGAGCACCTCGGCAGCCGCGGCAATGCGCCCGCCGTCCCTCATGATGGCGATGAACCGATCATGATCCGCTCAGACGTTGCTCGGGTAGTTCGGGCTCTCGCGGGTGATGGTGACGTCATGGGCGTGGCTCTCGCGCAGGGAGGCGGACGAAATGCGCACGAACTGCGCCTTCTCGTGCAGTTCGGCGATGCTCGCCGCCCCCACATAGCCCATCGCGGCGCGCAGACCCCCGACGAGTTGGTGCACCACCGCGCCGACGGGACCCTTGTAGGGCACCTGCCCCTCGATGCCCTCGGGCACCAGCTTCAGCGCGTCGCTGACCTCGGCCTGGAAATAGCGGTCGGCGGAGCCGCGCGCCATCGCGCCGACCGATCCCATGCCGCGATAGGCCTTGTAGCTGCGTCCCTGGTACAGATAGACCTCGCCGGGGCTTTCGTCGGTGCCCGCCAGCAGCGAGCCGACCATGGCGCAATCGGCGCCCGCCGCGATGCCCTTGGCCAGATCGCCGGAGAACTTGATGCCGCCGTCGGCGATGACGGGCACGTCGTGCTCACGGGCGGCGGCCACGGAGTCCTGGATGGCGGTGAGCTGCGGTACGCCGACGCCTGCGACGACGCGCGTGGTGCAGATCGACCCCGGCCCGATGCCGACCTTGACGGCGTCGGCGCCCGCATCGATCAGCGCGCGGGTGCCCTCGCCGGTGGCAACGTTGCCGGCAACCACCTGAACCGCGTTGGACAGCCGCTTGATGCGCCTGACCTGTTCGAGCACCTTTTCGGAGTGGCCGTGGGCGGTATCGACCACCACCACATCGCAGCCGGCATCCACCAGCCTCTCGGTGCGCTCGTAGCCGTCGTCACCCACGGTGGTCGCGGCGGCGACGCGCAACCTGCCCTGCTCGTCCTTGCAGGCATTGGGGTGCAGTTGCGCCTTCTCGATGTCCTTCACCGTGATCAGCCCGATGCAGCGGTACGCGTCATCGACGACGAGCAGCTTCTCGATGCGGTTGGCGTGCAGCAGCCGCTTGGCCTCGTCCTGATCCACGGACTCGCGCACGGTGATCACGTCCTTGGTCATCAGCTCGTGTACCGGCTGACCGGGATCGGTGGCGAAGCGCACATCGCGGTTGGTGAGGATGCCGACGAGCTTGCGCTGGTTGCCGTTGTCGTCGCGCTCCACCACCGGAATGCCGGAGATGTTGTGGCGCTGCATCAGCGCCAGCGCGTCGGCCAGCGTCTCGTCGGGCCAGATGGTCAGCGGATTGACCACCATGCCGGACTCGAACTTCTTCACCTGCTTGACGGCTTCCGCCTGCGCGTCGGCCGACAGGTTGCGGTGCACCACGCCCAATCCGCCCGCCTGGGCCATGGCGATGGCCATGTTGGCCTCGGTGACCGTGTCCATGGCAGAGGACAGCACCGGGATGCCGAGGCGGATCGACCTGGTGAGCCTGGTGGAGGTGTCCACATTGCCCGGCATCACCGTTGAGCGGCCGGGTTTCAGCAGCACGTCGTCGAAGGTCAGCGCGAGATCGCCGAAGCCGGCGCCGTTGCTGTTGGGGGGTATTGCTGACATGTCGGGTGGCTCCGCGTTCGATGGCGCCTCCAAAACAGGCGCTGCGCGGCGCGCGAGCTGCCACGAAGCGGACTGGGGAGCCGACCAATATCAATCGTGGCTCGTGTCCATATCACGGCGAATCGGGCGGCGAAAGCCGATGCCCGCTCAAATGCACCCTTTGTCGCGGGTGGCGGGCGTGGCGTCAGTTCCCGGCGCCGCGAAAACCGCTCGCCAGCACGTAGAGCTCCACCGATTCCGCGCGGCTGGCCGGCGGCTTGATATGGCGCACGGAGGCGAAGCGGCGCTTCATATCGGCCAGCAGCGCCTGCTCGGTGCCGCCCCGAAACACCTTTGCCAGGAAGGTTCCTCCGGGCGTCAGCACCTGGAGTGCGAAGTCGTAGGCCGCCTCGAACAGCGCCAGCGTGCGCAGGTGGTCGGTGCGGCGATGGCCGGTGGTGGCCGCCGCCATGTCCGACAGCACGACATCGACGGGACCGCCAAGGGCTGTCTCGAGGCGCGCGGGTGCATCCTCGTCCATGAAGTCCATCCGCAGCACATCCGCGCCGGGGACCGGGTCCATCTCCAGCAGGTCGATGGCGACGATGGCGCCATCGGAACCAATGCGCTCGGCGGCGACCTGGGTCCAGCCGCCAGGTGCCGCCCCCAGATCGAGAACGCGAGCGCCCGGCTTGAGAAACCGGTGCTTGTCGTCGATCTCGGCGAGCTTGAACGCCGCGCGGGAGCGATAGCCGGCGGCTTGCGCCTTCTCCACGTAAGGGTCGTTCAACTGGCGCTGCAGCCAGCGTGTCGAGGACGACGAGCGCCCCCGCGCGGTCTTCACCCGTGTCTTCAGCCCGCCACGGCGCCCCGAGCCTTGCCCCTTGCCGGTCATGACCGCCCCATCATGACGGCGCAGCGCCATTCGACCGCTGCGTGCCCTGCCCGCTCCACACGCCGTCGGCGGTCATCAGGGACATCAGGATGCCCTCGCGCAAACCCCGGTCGGCGACCCGTACCCTGGCCCAGGGCCAGCGCTGGCGGATCGCCTCGAAGATGGCGCAGCCGGCCAGCACCAGATCGGCCCGGTCGCGGCCGATACAGGCATTGGCGGCGCGCTCCTCGTAGCTCATGGCGCAGAGGCGCTCGTTGACGTTCCGGATGCTGGACGGGCTCATCCAGGTGCCGTCGACGCGGCGGCGATCGTAGCGCCTCAGACCAAGATGCACGCCGGCGATGGTGGTCACCGTGCCGGACGTGCCGAGCAGGTGCACCTTGTCGCGGGCATGGCCGTCCAGCGCGCCGGCCGCATCGAACTCTGCCAGCATGTCCGCCACCTCGGCGACCATGGCGTTGAACGAGGCACCATCGACGCGGACGCCGCCATGGCGCTCGGCGATCCCCACGACGCCCACCGGCAGGGAAGTCCAGCCGACCACCGCATGGCTCATCGACCCTCGGGCATCGCCGTCGCGCCCGCCCACCCGTGCCAGGTCGAGCACAACCAGTTCGGTGGAGCCGCCGCCGATATCGAAGACGACGACGCCGCTGGCCTGCGGATCGATCAGCGAGGCACAGCCGGCGACCGCCAGATGCGCCTCCGCTTCGCGCGAGACGACCTCCAGCGTCAAACCGGTTTCCTGTTTGACCCGATCGAGGAAAACGTCCCCGTTCCTGGCCTGGCGGCAGGCCTCGGTGGCGATGAAGCGATGCCGGTTGACCCCGTTGATGACGAGCTTGTCGCGGCACACATTCAGCGCTTCGAGCGCCCGGGTCATGGCGCCGTCGGACAACACCCCTGCGCTCGAAAGCCCCTCACCGAGACGAACGACGCGCGAAAACGCGTCGACCACGCGGAAATTGTAACGGGTCGGCTGTGCGACCAGCAGTCGGCAATTGTTGGTGCCAAGATCCAGCGCGGCATAGACGGGCTCATCGTCGCGCAGACGCCGTGCCCGCGCGCGGCCCCGATGCCCCCGCTTGCCGCCATGTGGTTTGCCACCGTGTGGTTTGCCGGCGCGTGACTTGTCCGCCCGTGCCTTGGTGGCGCGCGGCGTTGCGTCCTTGCTGTCGGGGTCGGACCGGGGTGCGCCCGCGCCATCCGCGTTGGCCGCCGGCGTACCTGCTGCGCTGGCATTTCCGGAACCGCCACGGCGCCCGCGCCGTCTGCGCCGGCGTCGCCGCGGACCGCCGTTCGGGGCTTGCCCTTCGGGTCCTTGCACGAGCGTCGTCCCGTCCGGGGCCGGCAATCCTGCCCACGGTGACGTCCGGCGGATGATACGCGCGTCACCGATGGGCGCAGCCGGCCCGATCCAAAGTTGCCGCAAGCGTAACAAGATGTGCCGCGCGCGCAAAGCGCTACCATCTGCCCAGTGGGGTCGGCGATGGCGGTTCGCTGGCGATTTCACAATCTGGCGGACACGCGTGCTTGAATCCGCCGCCGGGGCTATGATAGCCAACGCGCCTGCCTAACCGCGCAATCGGACATGTCCGGCGCGCGCGTTCCTGCTGGGGAATAGTTTAACGGTAGAACAGCGGACTCTGACTCCGTCGGTCCTGGTTCGAATCCAGGTTCCCCAGCCAACCACTCCACCATTCCAGATGTACGGCTGTACAGGGGCATCTTCCGGCACCCGGAGGCTCCAGTACGCCTAGCTCCCCACAATCTGTCGCCGAACTGATCGGCGATCACATGCCCGGCTGGACTTTTGGGGTCTCATCGTTGCCGGCAGCGGCGGCGTATCCGGCCACGTAGCGCTGCAGGATCATGCGAATCTTGTGCTTGTCGCGTGTCTCAAGCACCTCGCCGATCTGCTTCAGCATCGCGGCGACCTCGATTTCCGACAGCGGAGACTCGGAGGCGCGCAGGATTTTCTCGTGCGGGGTCTGGATCAGACTGTCATCGTCGATCAGCAGCTCCTCGTAGAGCTTCTCGCCCGCACGCAGGCCGCAGAACTCGATTTCGACGTCGCCATCGGGATTGTCGGCGTCACGCACCGTGCGGTTGGCCAGCTTGATCATCCGGCGGGCCAGGTCGACGATCTTGACCGGGGCGCCCATGTCCAGGACGAACATGTCATCGCCCTCCGAGAACGCGCCGGCGAGCAGCACCAGGCGCGATGCTTCGGAAATCGTCATGAAGTAGCGCGTCACTTCGGGATGCGTGACCGTGACCGGACCGCCGCGGCGGATCTGCTCATGAAACAGCGGCACGACCGAGCCCGATGAACCCAGCACATTGCCGAACCGTACCATGGCGAAGCGTGTGCGCTGCGCCTTGCGCTGGGCCTCATGGACGATCAGTTCGGCAAGGCGTTTGGTGGCGCCCATGACATTGGTCGGACGCACGGCCTTGTCGGTCGAGATCAGAATGAAGCGCTCGATGCCGGCATCGCGCGCCGCTTCGGCCACCGTGTGCGTGCCGATCGCATTGTTGCGGATGCCCTCGACTTCGTTCTCCTCCACCAGCGGAACGTGCTTGTAGGCCGCCGCGTGCAGGATGATGTCCACACCGTGCTGTTCGATCACCGCGTCCACGGCTGGCCGGTCAATCACCGAGCCAAGACAGCAGGCAATCTCGACACCCTTCTCGGCGGCGAGCGGCCTGAGTGTCCGCTCGATCTCGTAAAGCGCGAGTTCGCAGCGCTCGAAGAGGACAATACGGCCCAGTTCGCAGTCGACCAGTTGCCGGCAAAGCTCCGAACCGATCGAACCACCCGCGCCAGTGACCATCACGCTGCGCCCAGCATAGGCCTTGGCCACCTCGGGAATGTCGAGATCGACTTTTTCCCGTTCAAGCAACTCGTCGGGCGAGATGGGCCGCAGTTCGTCGACCCAGCTCTTGCCCGACACCAGATCGACGTAGGACGGGATCGCCTGAACCTCGCAGGGCAGCGCTTCGAGCGTCTTGTGCAGTCGCTCGCGCTGGCCGATCGTCATCGAGGGGATCGCTATCAGGACGCGATCGATCTCGTTCTTGTGCGCCATCTGCTCCAGGACGGACGGGTGGCACACACGCACGCCCCCGATGATGATGCCATGCAGCGCGGAATTGTCGTCGACGAAGATGACGGGCCGCAGCTCGCGCGACTGACGCAACGCGTTGGCCAGTTGCGTGCCTGCCGCCCCTGCACCGTAGATTGCCACGGACGTATGGCTGCCGGTGGCCTGCTTGATGTGCCCCAGGACACCAAGCACGAGCATGCGCATGGCAACGGCGTTGAGAAAGAAGATGGCACCGAAAATCAGCGGCACCGAACGCGGCGCCCACAGGCTGAACATATAA
Organism: Tepidamorphaceae bacterium; assembly: GCA_028279445.1. Taxonomy (GTDB): domain Bacteria; phylum Pseudomonadota; class Alphaproteobacteria; order Rhizobiales; family Tepidamorphaceae; genus JANQNT01. The sequence goes on from JANQNT010000023.1 coordinate 87,602, forward strand.
CTGACCGTGATGGCCAGCAGCGTCAGCCCGGCCGAGCAGGCGCCAAGCCGCGCCATGGCGTGCATATCGAAGGCATGGAGCTTCAGCCGGTTGAGCCGCAGCAGCCACAGAAGGCCCACACCGCCAACGAAGATGACAAGAAAATAGACCGCAGAGAGCGACTCGTGCTGGTGTGGGACAATCGAGCCGATGCGCAGGGCAAAGGCAATGTAGAGACTGATCGGGATCAACGCGCTATCGGCGGCGACGACAAGTACCTTCTTGAGCCACCGCGGCCACGCGAAAGGGTCCGCCCATTTCGTACGCATCACCAGGGACATTCCCGCTCACTCTGACGCCCAAGACCTGACCACTGCCCTGCTCGCGGCGCATGTGCCGTGAGGGCATTATGCCTCTATTGGCTCGATGTCTGTCTTGGCCCGCCCGCCGCCCAAATGCCGAATACGCTCAAACTGCGCGGAGCGCGAGCCAAACAGCTCAACAACGGCTAGTGTTAATCTATTCCAAATCGAGCAAATTGTCCAGTTTTTCAGTCTTGGCGTTAGGTGGATTGAGTAAAAGTCATATCGTCCGAATTCGATTGTTCGCGGCTTGCATTTCAACCGACGGCGCGCCGGTTCCCTGGGCGTCTTCGGTCGACGGCAATCCATGCGTTATCAGGGATTCCGCGACACCCCACCGGCTGAACTTTACGGCTACAAGGCATCAACGCATGCACAGGCGTGACCCTGCAGTCACCCTCCCGCATTTGTCGCACATTCGCCGCTTTGTTATCCTCCCTGGAAGAGTTCCAAGGGGTTCACGGTTGCTCGAGTTCTCGCACAATGGCTGGCTGGTGCTGGCTTCGCTGGCGGTCTCGTTCATGGCCGCCTTCACGGGACTGTCGCTGACGCAGGGCGCCTCGGCGCTCGGCGTCGCGCCGCGCAAGCTCGTCGTGGCGCTTTCGGCCGTGGTGCTGGGCGGCGGCATCTGGTCGATGCACTTCGTCGCCATGCTCGGCCTCGAACTGCCGATCCTGTTCTACTATGACGCGGTGATCACGCTGATCTCGGCATTGGTGGCGATCCTGATGGTCGGGCTGGCGCTGCTGATCCTGCACTTCTATCCGCGCACCACCTTGACCATCACCACGGCCGGCGCCATCGTCGGTCTCGGTATCGCCGTGATGCACTATGTCGGCATGCTGGGGATGCAACTCTGTCGACCCGTGTTCAGCGTTTTCGACATCGCGGTCTCGACGATTGCGGCGGTGGCGCTCTCCAATCTGGCGATCTGGGTTGCCTATGGCGCACGCACCCATCGCAACATCATCGCCGGCACCGCCTGCTTCGGCCTTGCCGTGTTCATCGTCCATTTCGTGGCGATGTGGCACACCGGCTTCATCGCCATCGACGGCAGCGGCGGCGGCGCCGGTCCGCTGATCAGCAACCAGGTGCTGGCGCTCGGCGTCACCGTGTCGGTGTTCCTGATCTGCGGCGCGTTCCTGCTCACCGGCGTGACCTTCCTGTCGCGGCCGGACCAACGTCAGCGCCGGACAGCGGCAGCCACCGAGGCAGAGCCGGCACAGCCGGTGGCGCTGCCCGACATGCCGGCTTCCGACCAGAACAACATCCTCGACACCGAAGCGATGGCCGCGAGCGCCTTCGGCGGCGGCATTCCCTACGAGAGCGAGGGACACACCCGCTTCGCCGATCCCGCGCGCATCGCCGCGGTGCGCGCCGAGGGGCACTACACGGTGCTCTACATGGACGAGACGAAGCTGTTTTGTCCGTGGTCGATCTCGCGCGCCGAGGCCCGGCTGGTGAAGGCCGGTTTCGTGCGCGCCCATCGCAGCTACCTGATCAATCCCGGTCACGTCTCCAGCTTTACGCGAACCAAAGACACCGGAGTTTGCTACTTTGAGGCCGTCGGCTCGCTGCCGAAGGTTCCGGTCAGCCGATCCCGACTCGGCAACGTGCGCGCGGTCCTCGGCCTGGCCTGATCCACACGCCATTCGTGCGCGCATTTCGCATTTCGTGAATCGTTGGCTTTCGTTCGTTCACGCGTGCTTGGACGCGTGCGCGCACCTCGCGTCAACTCCCGGCCAATCGCTGGAGCTCGACATCCAGCCGGAGGAGGAAACGCGATCATGATACCAACCGGCTTTTCGTATCATCGGCCGGCCGACCTGGCGTCGGCCGTCGGTCTGCTGCAGGCCCATGGTGACGAGGCCCGCGTCATCGCCGGCGGGCACAGCCTGATCCCGATGATGAAGCTGCGCATGGCCGACCTGTCCCATCTGGTCGACCTGCAGGACATCGCCGATCTCAAGGGCATCGAGATCACCGACGACACGGTGACCATCGGCGCGATGGTCACCCAGCATGAGCTGATCGACAGCGACGCGCTTGCCGCCGCGATCCCGCTGATCCGCGAGGCGGCGCTGCAGATCGCCGACCCGCAGGTGCGCTACATGGGCACGCTGGGCGGCAATGTAGCCAACGGCGATCCGGGCAACGACATGCCGGGGCTGATGCAGTGTCTCGGCGCGACCTACGCGCTGAGCGGCCCCGACGGCGGCCGTGAGGTGGCCGCGCGCAGTTTCTATGAGGCGGCCTACTTCACCGCGCGCGAGGATGAGGAGATCCTGACCCGCGTCACCATCCCGCGCCCGGCCGGCGGCACCGGCTACGCCTATGAGAAACAGAAGCGCAAGATCGGCGACTACGCGACCGCCGCAGCCGCAGTGCTGATCCGCATGGACGGCGGCGCTTGTGCCGAAGCCTCCATCGCCATGACCAATCTCGCCGACACGCCCGTTTGGGCCGAAGACGCCGCAGCAGCGCTGGTTGGCACAACCGTCGACGATGCCGCCCGCAAGGCGGCCATCGAGACGGCAGTCGCCGCGATCGATCCGGTGACCGACAACCGGGGGCCCGTCGAATTCAAGCAGCACGTGGCCGGTGTGATCCTCGGCCGCGCCATCGACCGTGCGCTTGAGCGCGCAAGCTGACGCCAGACATCCCCCCAAAGATATCCGCCAGGAGACGTCCCCACATGAGCAAGTTGCACGTAAAGATGACCATCAATGGTCAGGAGGTGGAGGGGTTCGCCGAACCGCGCACCCTGCTGATCCATTTCCTGCGCGAGGAACTCGGCATCACCGGACCGCATATCGGCTGCGAGACGTCCCATTGCGGCGCCTGCACCGTGGACATGGACGGCAGGTCGGTGAAGTCCTGCACGCTGTTCGTCGGCCAGGCCGACGGCGCCGATATCACCACGGTGGAGGGGCTGACCAACGCGGACGGTTCGCTCGGCGTGATCCAGGAGATGTTCCGCGAGCACCACGGCCTGCAATGCGGCTTCTGCACGCCGGGGATGATCACCCGGGCGCATCGGCTGCTGCAGGAGAACCCCGACCCCAGTGAGGAGGACATCCGCTTCGGCATGTCCGGAAACCTGTGCCGCTGCACCGGCTACCAGAACATCGTCAAGGCGATCCGCGCATCCGCTGACACCCTGAATGCCGTGAAGGAGGCTGCGGAATGAGCGACGTCATCGAAACCACCGAGGAACGCACCGCGAAGCTGAAAGGCCTTGGCTCGTCGCGCAAGCGCGTCGAGGACGTGCGGTTCACGCAAGGCAAGGGTAACTACATCGACGATTTCAAGCTGGACGGCATGCTGTTCGGCGACTTCGTGCGCTCGCCCTATGCCCATGCCCGCATCAAAGGTGTCGACAAGGACGCGGCACTCGCCCTGCCCGGCGTGATCGCCGTGCTGACGGCCGAGGACCTCGAACCGCTCGGCCTGCACTGGATGCCGACGCTGGCCGGCGACAAGCAGATGGTGCTGGCCGACGGCAAGGTGCTGTTCCAGGGCCAGGAGGTGGCCTTCGTCATCGCCGAGGACCGCTATGTCGCGGCCGACGCGGTCGATCTGGTCGAGGTCGATTACGAGGAACTGCCTGTCGTGATCGATCCCTTCAAGGCGCTGGAGGACGGTGCGCCGGTGCTGCGCGAGGACATCGCCGGCAACATGGAGGGCGCGCACGGGCCGCGCCGGCACGACAACCACATCTTCACCTGGGAACAGGGTGACAAGACCGCCACCGAGGCAGTGCTGGCCGAGGCCGACGTGGTCGCCGAGGAGATGGTCTACTACCACCGTACCCACCCCTGCCCGCTGGAGACCTGCGGCTGCGTCGCCTCGATGGACAAGGCGACCGGCAAGCTGACGCTCTACGGCACCTTCCAGGCGCCGCACGCGGTACGCACGGTGGCCTCGCTGATCTCCGGCATCGCCGAGCACAATATCCGTGTCGTCAGCCCGGATATCGGCGGTGGCTTCGGCAACAAGGTCGGCGTCTATTCGGGCTATGTGTGCTCGATCGTCGCCTCCATCGTCACCGGCAAGCCGGTGAAGTGGGTTGAGGACCGCATGGAGAACCTGATGGCCACCGCCTTTGCCCGCGACTACTGGATGCAGGGCAGGATCGCCGCCACCAGGGACGGCAAGATCACCGGGCTGTGGTGCCACACCACCGCCGACCATGGCGGCTTCGATGCCTGCGCCGACCCGACCAAGTTCCCGGCCGGCTTCATGAACATCTGCACCGGCTCCTACGACATCCCCGTCGCCTATCTCGCCGTCGACGGCGTCTATACCAACAAGGCGCCGGGCGGCGTGGCCTACCGCTGCTCGTTCCGGGTCACGGAAGCCGCCTATTTCATCGAGCGGATGATCGAGGTACTGGCCATCAAGCTCGACATGGACGCGGCCGAACTGCGGCGCATCAACTTCATCTCCAAGGAACAGTTCCCCTACCAGTCGGCGCTCGGCTGGGAATACGATTCCGGCGACTACCACACCGCCTGGGACAAGGCGCTGAAGACGGTCGACTATAAAGGCCTGCGCAAGGAACAGGCCGAACGGCTCGCTGACTTCAAGGCCGGCAAGACGCGTAAGCTGATGGGCATCGGCCTGACCTTCTTCACCGAGATCGTCGGGGCGGGACCGGTGAAGAACTGCGACATCCTCGGGCTCGGTATGTTCGATAGCTGCGAGATCCGCATCCATCCCACCGGCTCGGCGATCGCACGGCTCGGCACCATCAGCCAGGGCCAGGGCCACGCCACCACCTTCGCGCAGATCATCGCCAGCGAGATCGGCATCCCGGCCGACGACATCACGCTTGAAGAGGGCGACACGGACACCGCGCCCTACGGCCTTGGCACCTACGGCTCGCGCTCGACGCCGGTGGCCGGTGCGGCGACCGCGATGGCGGCGCGCAAGATCCGGGCGAAGGCGCAGATGATCGCCGCCTACCTGCTGGAAGTGCACGACGACGACGTGGAGTTCGACGTCGACCGCTTCGCGGTGAAAGGCGCGCCGGAGCGCTTCAAGACCATGAAGGAGATCGCGTTTGCCGCCTACAACCAGGCGATCCCCGGCGTGGAGCCTGGCCTCGAGGCGGTCAGCTATTACGATCCTCCGAACATGACCTATCCCTTCGGCGCCTATGTCTGCGTCGTCGATGTGGATGTCGACACCGGCGAGACGGATATCCGCAGCTTCTACGCGCTCGACGATTGCGGCACCCGCATCAACCCGATGATCATCGAAGGTCAGGTGCATGGCGGACTGACGGAAGCGCTGGCCATCGCCATGGGCCAGGAGATCGCCTATGACGAGACCGGCAACGTCAAGACCGCGACGCTGATGGACTTCTTCCTGCCAACGGCATGGGAGACGCCGAACTACGTCACCGACCACACCACGACGCCGAGCCCGCACCATCCCATCGGCGCCAAGGGCGTGGGCGAGAGCCCCAATGTCGGTGGCGTACCGTGTTTTTCCAACGCGGTGCACGATGCGTTCCGGCCCTTCGGCCTGACCCAGACGCACATGCCGCACGATCATTGGCGGGTGTGGAAGACCGCCAACGAGCTGGGCCTGCACGGCTAAGCAATTCCAGGAGTGAGGCGTAGCCGAACGGGCACCGGTTTTCCGTCCGGAATTGCGTGAGAATAGTGTCGTTGAGCAGATTGAGCGATTCAACGAGGGGCGAAACGGGGTCGCACCGCACGGTGCGGCGTCGCACACCATGACCGAACGCACGCACCTGACCCTGAAGGCCGACCTCGCCGGGACCGGCTATGTCGCCGATGACAGCATCGCCATGGCGCTGCATCTGGCGATGACGCTTGGCCGTCCGCTGCTGCTGGAAGGTCCCGCCGGCGTCGGCAAGACGGAGATCGCCAAGGCGCTGGCCGATGCCTCCGCCATCCGGCTGATCCGTCTGCAGTGCTACGAGGGGCTGGACGCCTCGCACGCCATCTACGAATGGAACTACCAGCGGCAGCTACTGGCGATCCGCGCCAGCGAGGCGACCGGCGGCACCGACGAGGCGCATCTGTTCACCGACGCCTATCTGCTGAAACGGCCGCTGCTTGAGGCGATCTCGCAGCCTGAGCCTTGCGTGCTGCTGATCGACGAGATCGACCGGGCAGACGAGGAGTTCGAGGCCTATCTGCTGGAAATCCTCTCCGACTTCCAGATCACCATTCCCGAACTGGGCACCATCGCGGCCGTCTCGCGCCCGACCGTCGTGCTGACCTCCAACGCCACCCGCGATCTCTCTGATGCGTTGCGCCGGCGCTGCCTCTACGCGTATGTCGACTATCCCGACGCGGACACCGAGCTTGCGATCCTCAACGCACGTATGCCGGGCATTGAGGCACGGCTGGCGCGCCAGATCGTCACCGTGGTGCAGGAGATCCGCCGCGAGGACCTGGAGAAGGTTCCCGGCACCGCGGAAATGCTGGACTGGGCGGCTGCCCTGTCCGGGCTCGGCGTCAACGATCTGGCACAGGACGCCGAGATGTTGCAGGCCACGCTGGTGTGCCTGCTCAAGACGGCCGCGGATCGTGACGCGGTTCCCACCTCGGTGATGGACCGCATCGTCGGCAAGGTGGCGTGATGGGCGTCACCCCCTTCCCCGCGCGGGCCGATGGCATCGCCGACCGGATGGCCGGCTTCATCGCGCATCTGCGCATGAACGGCATCGCACTCGGACCGCAGGAAACCGGCGATGCGCTGGCCGCGCTATCGCAGGTGAACGCCACCGACCCGGCCGAGGCGCGGCTTGCCCTACGCGCGCTGCTGGTGCCGGATGCCGATGCCTGGCGCGGTTTCGACGATCTGTTCGATGCCTACTGGTTCAATGCCGGCAAGCAGAAGCAGGGCCGTACCACCAGCCCGCACGTGCGGGTGCAGTCCACCCGGCCGATGCTGTGGCAACCGCATCCGGGCGACGATGACGCAGGCGACGGCGAAGAGGGCTTTGGTGATGATGAGCGCCATGTGCACGCCGACGATGGCGAGGGGGATGCCGAAGGCACCGACGGGCGCCTGATCGCAACGCGCACGGATGCGCTGACCCGGCGTGACCTGCGCGAACTGATGGACGAGGACACCCTGCGCCGGGCCGAAGCCATTGCAACGCGGATCGCCCGGGCCATCCGCGACCGGCGTTCGCGACGGCGCAAGCAGGCACTGCGCGACGGCATGCTGGACATGCGCCGCATCCAGCGGGCGAGCCTGGCGCGCGGCGGCGAACCGATCGATCTCTACCGCAAGGCGCGCCCGCCACGGCCGATGCGCATCGTCGCGCTGTGCGACGTGTCCGGATCGATGAGCGTCTATGCACGCGTCTTCCTGGCCTTCCTCAAGGGCCTGATCGGCGCGGACATGAGCGCTGACGCCTATCTGTTCCATACCCGCCTGATGCGCGTGACCGACGCGCTGCGCGACCATGACAGCCTGCGTGCCGCAGCCCGCCTGTCGCTGATGGCGGAAGGGTTCGGTGGCGGCACCGACATCTCCGGCAGCCTCACCGCCTTCCTCAACGGATACGGCGCGCGGGCGCTCAACGGCCGCACGGTGGTGGTGATCCTGTCGGACGGCTATTGCACGCAATCGCCGGAGGCACTCGCGCACGCGCTGACGCGCATGCGGCGCAAGGCGCGGCGCATCGTCTGGCTCAATCCGCTGAAAGGCTGGAAGGACTACGCACCCGTCGCCGCGGCGATCCAGGCCGCCCTGCCCCATCTCGACGCGCACCTGCCGGCCAACACGCTCGCTGCGCTGGCCGCGCTCGAAGACGAATTCGGGCAGCTGTGAGAGACGCGATGGCAGCCCGCTTCGATATCTTCGACACGGTCGAGACGCTGCGCCAGGCCGGCGCGCCGTTCTGCATCGCCACGGTGGTGCGCACCGCCGACGCCACATCCGCCAAGGCCGGCGCCAAGGCAGCGATCACCAGCACCGGCGACGTTCTGGGCCATCTTGGCGGTGCCTGCGTGACGCGCGCGGTGCGCAGCGCGGCGGAGGAAGCTCTGGCGGAGGGAGCACCCCGCCTGATCCGCGTCAAGCCGTCGGACAAGGTGGTGACGATCGAGGACCCCGATAGTGTGGCCACCTACAAGAGCGGCTGCCCTTCGGGCGGCACCGTCGATCTGCTGATCGAGCCCTACGACCAGCCACCCCGGCTCGTCATCTTCGGCACCTCGCCGATTGCCCGCGCGCTCGCCGCGCAGGCCACACTGGCGGGCTTTCGTGTCTGCCTGCCGGCGGACACGGAGCCGGCGCCCGATGACGCGATCTCCTTCGACCCGGACAATCTTGCCGGGCTCGACCTGACATCGCGCGACTTCGTCGTCGTTGCCTCTCAGGGCCACAACGACCTCGCCAGCCTGCGCGCCGCGATCGAGAGCCCGGCGCGACGCATCTCGATGGTCGCCAGCCACCGCAAGGCGAAAGCGCTGTGCGACAAGCTGAGCCGGCAGGGCGTTGCGGCCCAGTCGCTGGCGCGGCTGAAGTCGCCGGCTGGCCTCGATCTGAAGGGCATCGATCCGCACGAGATCGCCCTGTCGATCCTGGCGGAAATCGTGCTGTGGCGGAACACGGACCGGACGGTGGATGACACCGCGCAGGGAGTTGAACATGACGAGCTGGCTTGAGCGGTTGCAATCCTTGCTGTCCCGGCGCCTGATGCCCCATCGCGATGCCACCGATGAGATTGCGCGCGCGCCGGCCGACGATCTGCGCCTGCAGGCGTTTCCCAAATGCTGTTGAGACACGTCTCGTTGAGAAAGGATGACCACCATGGACCTGAGCGATGAAATCCGGATCGAGGCGCCGCGCGACGTGGTCTATGCCGGGCTCAACGATCCGGACATCCTGCGCGCCAGCATCCCCGGCTGCGAGGAGCTTGAGCAGGTGACGCCGACCGAGTTGCACGCCAGGGTGGTGCTGAAAATCGGTCCGGTGAAGGCGAAGTTCAACGGCACCGTCAATCTCGACCCGACCGATCCGCCGCACGCCTTCAGTCTGAGTGGCGATGGCAAGGGCGGCGCGGCGGGTTTCGCCAAGGGCGGCGCCGACGTGACGCTTGAGGAAGATGGTGACGCGACCGTGCTGCGTTACACGGCCAAGGTGGAGATGGGCGGCAAGATCGCCCAGCTCGGCAGCCGGCTGGTCAAGGGAACCGCCAAGAAGCTGTCGGGCAAGTTCTTCACCAGTTTCGCCGAGGCGGTGACGCAGCAATCCGCTGCTTGAGACGTGACCGGGAGCATCCAATCAACCGTCTGGTTTTTGACGCACTGGCCACCTGGGTCTAGAACGGCCAACGGTGCGGTTGGGGCTGCACGCGGTTCAGGTTGCCGAGTGAGGCGCGTCAGATGACCAGCGACAGCTTCATTGAGGGACTCGAGGCAGGCCACACGCACGTCGCAATCGTTGATACCCGCAACGCTCTCGATGGCCACGCGACGCGTGACGTCGTGGTCAAGGCCTGAGGGTCTTTGGCTTGGCGGACAGGGGGCTGGGAAAGATCGTCCCCGTTATCCTGTGCGGGGGAGCCGGGACGCGGCTGTGGCCGGTCTCGCGGGCGAACAACCCGAAGCAATTCCACGCGTTGACCGGCACGCAGACGCTGCTGCAACAAACCGCGCAGCGGGTGGCCGGTGCCGATTTCGCCGAACCGATCATCGTCACCGGCGAGGAGCATCGCTTTCGCGTCGCCGAGCAGATGCGCGAGATCGGCATGTACGCGACGATCGTGCTCGAGCCCGAACGCCGCGATTCCTGCGCCGCTGTCGTCGCGGCGGCCGCTGTCGCAGCACGCGGCGACGGCGGGGCCATCATGCTGGTGCTGGCGGCCGATCACGCGATCGGCGAGACGCAGCGGTTTCACGATGCCATCCACCGGGCTGTTCCTGCGGCAGCGGCCGGCTACATCGTTACCTTCGGCGTTCAGCCAAGCGAGCCGGCGACCGGCTATGGGTATATCCGTCCGGGACCGGAACTGACCGATCATCCCGGTGTTCGCGCGGTGGGCGCCTTTGTCGAAAAGCCCGACGCGGATACCGCGGCGGCTCATCTGCGCGACGGATACCTCTGGAACTCCGGCAACTTCCTGTTCCGCGCCCGCACCATGCTCGACACCGCCGAACGGCTGGTGCCGGAGATCGCCGGACCCGTATTGCAGTCCGTCGAGCAGGCAAACATCGATCTCGATTTTCTGCGTCTGGAACCGGAGGCGTTCAGGCGCGCACGCGCGGCATCGCTCGATTATGCGATCATGGAGGCGTGCGATCGTACCGCCGTGGTGACCACGGACTTCAACTGGTCGGATGTAGGCTCCTGGGATGCAGTCTGGCGATTGACAGATAAGGACGCCAAGGCAAATGCGTCGACCGGTCCGGCGATCTTCAGGAATGCCTCCAACAACCTGGTGTTCGCGCCCGAAACGCTGGCTGTTGTGATCGGCCTGGACAACATGATCGTGGTCGTCAATGGCGACGCGGTTCTGATCTCGTCACGCGCCGGCCTGGCGGAACTGAAGAGTGTGGTCGAGGGCATCGGCCATGACAGGCACGGCGCGGTCGCAACCCGGCATGCCGACTATCGGCCCTGGGGCGCATTCTGGCGCATCGATCGCGGGGCGCGCTACCAGGTCAAGCGCATCGCGGTTCGGCCGGGCGGGCGGGTGTCGCTGCAACGCCACAAACACCGCTCCGAGCATTGGGTGGTGGTGTCCGGCGTCGCCACCGTCACCATCGGCGACGACACCTTCGAGCTGCTTGCCAATCAGTCGACCTACATCCCGGCGGGCAGCGTGCACCGGCTGGAGAACCGCACCGATCAGCCGTTGGAACTGATCGAGGTGCAGTCGGGCGACTATCTCGGCGAGGACGATATCGAACGTCTTGACGACGTTTACGGGCGCGATTGAGCCGGGGTCAATGCAGCCTGCGAGCGGCGCTGTTCGTTCCAGATCGCCGCGATGCACGCGCTGATCAGGAGTACGTACATCCAGCCTGTATCGAAGGTGAAGAGATAGCTGTTGAACAACCCGGACAGGGCATTCTGGGCGATCACCGCCTGGCCGACACGATGATAGAAGCCCGTGCCCCAGACCGCGTAGAGGTGCAGCCCCCAGAATGCCAGCAGGGCCAGCAGCCCCAGGCCGCCGAAGGGTATGGCCAGGGCAAGAAACTGACTGTGCGGATCGTCGGTGGGACCGAACGCATAGCCCCGACCCGTGATGGCCTCGTCATAAAGCGACAGGATGCTGCCCGTGCCATGCCCCAGGATGGGCCGCTCGGCCAGGAACCGGAGCCCAAGCGTCCAGTAGACGACACGTTTCCCGGAGCTGGTTGATGATCCGCTCTCCTGCGTACTGGTGACCTCCGGCAAGATCACCGTGAATTCGGAACGTATCTTCGGTGAGGCGACGAAAAGCGTGCCGGCCAGGACCGCGCTCGCCAGTCCCCCGACGATCACCCCGCGCCAGCCCATCAGTTGCACGAAGAACAGGCCGACCAGCATGACGATCACCAGCGCGCCGGTGCGTGACGTTACGACGAACAACGACCACACGACGATCGCGGCCGCCAGCGCGACGAAGACAAGTGCCCGGCGCCGTTCGCTGGCCCAGATCGCATATGCCTTGAGGGCAAGCATATGGGCGACCAGACCGCCGGACATGTTGATCAGGAGGTCGTTCTTGAACGGTACCCCGGGTGGCATCCCTGGCTGCCACCAGAACCCGGCGGTTGGCCAGACGAGATGCAGCGCCGACATCGCGAAGAGCACGCCCACCCCGGCGGCAAACGCCAGCAGTATCCGCCCCGGCCAATCGCCACGCGCCAGCACCAGAACCAGTGCCGGGATCATCAGCATCTTGATGTACCTGGCGAGGTGATCGAGCATCGTTGCAAGGCTTGCATCGGACCACAAAGCGCCCAGCGGAAACAGCGCCAGCAGCAGGGCACTGGCGACCACGGCCGGTGTGCGCCAGTGCCAGCGCAGTTTCTGGAAGTCGCCGCGAAAGCAGAACAGGATCAGCACGAACGCCGCGGCCAGTCCGGCCCCGGTGGTCGACAGCGGTATCGAGACGGCCAGCACAACCGCGCCCCACCGCAACACGTTCTTGCGGTCGGTCCAGTAACGCAGGCGCAGCGTTTGGTAGAGGATCGACAAGAACAGCCGCGAAGCGGATAACCCGGATTTCTGCAAGGTGTGCGGGAGCGGTTGGGACAAAATCACCCGTCCTGATCGAACACTGGGCTACAACGGCGGTCAGGACCCACCGATGCCATGCATCACGGCGTCCCCACCCCGATCCGAAGACGAATAGACCTCGCTACGGATTTTCTCCACCCAAATGTCGTAGCCCGATGCATTCAGATGCAATCCGTCATCGGAATAGGCGGGGTCGAGCTTGCCGTTGGCGCCGACAAGATAGGCCGCCAGATCGACATAGCTGTGCCCGCGTTTGCCGGCCTCCTCCCGCAGGAACGTGTTGATTGGCCGGACTGTGTCGAGATCGAAAACGCGCAGCCAGTCATCGTTGGTCGGCAGCACCGAATGCAGCACCAGCCTGGCCTGTGGTGCCTCCCGCTCGAGCGCGTCGATCAGTTTGCCGTAGAATTTGATCGCCTCATCGATATCGAGCGTCAGATTCGAGTAGATCAGGTTGTTGATGCCGACCATCAGAAAGACCTTGTTCGGCTCGACACGGGTGATCTGGTGGCGGCGGTTGAATAGGTTGTAGCTGGTGGTGCCGCGGATGCCGAGATTGAGAATGTCGGCGTCGGGGAACCAATAGCTCCAATAGCCCTCCTCGATCAGGCTGTCGCCGGCGAAAACGATGTCGACAGACCGGTACTCCATCTTCTCGGCGAGCGACTGCAGGCGGATAGTCTGTTCGCGTGCGTCATCGCGCAGCAACTCCCAGAAGAAATTGAATGTGTGGAGCGCAAGGCCTGCCAGGACAAGATTCGCGGCCAGCGAAATCCCGAGCACGATCCTGGTTTTACGGCCCATCCGGATTTCCGATCGCGATGCTAGGGTCAGGACCCCCCGGGTTGGAACTGGCCAAAGTCAACTGTCTTGCGGCAACGACAAGAACCCGAATTCACTCAGAAAGTCCACCACCTGGTCGGCGAGTGCGTCCGGCGGGTGGCTCAGGGTGTCGAGAACCAGATCGGGAGCCTCCGGCGGCTCGTAGGGTTGGTCGATCCCGGTGAAGTTCTTCAGCTCTCCGGCCCGGGCCTTGGCATAAAGTCCCTTCGGATCACGCTCCTCGGCCACCTCCAGCGGCGTATCCACATGGATCTCGATGAATTCGCCGTCCTCCATCACCTCGCGCGCCAGGCGCCGTTCGGCGCGGAACGGCGAGATGAACGAGACCATCACGATCAGCCCGGCATCGGCCATCAGCTTGCCGACCTGCGCGACGCGGCGAATGTTCTCGGCGCGGTCAGCCTCGGTGAAGCCCAAGTCCTTGTTGAGTCCGTGGCGGACGTTGTCGCCGTCCAGCGTGTAGGTGTGGCACCCGCGCGCGAAGAGCCGCTGTTCCACCAGGTTGGCGATGGTCGACTTGCCGGCGCCCGACAGTCCCGTGAACCACAGCATCGCGGGCTTCTGATGCTTCTGGGCGGCGCGCGCGGCCTTGTCGACCGTCATCTCCTGCCAGTGCACGTTGAGCGCCCGGCGCAGGGGAAAGTCGATCATGCCCGCAGCAACGGTGGCGCCGGTGAAGCGATCGATCAGGATGAATGACCCGGTGGTGCGGTTGTCCTTGTAGGCGTCGAAGGCGATCGGCTCGGCCAGAGACAGGTTGCACACGCCGATCTCGTTGAGATGCAGCGACCTGGCGGCGAGCTGCTGGCGCGTATTGACGTCGATGCGGTGCTTGATGCCGGTGATGCTCGCCGGCACCGTCCGTCGTCCCGCCTTGAGCAGGTAGGGCCGCGAGGGCACCAGTTCGTCCTCGCCCATCCAGACCATATGGGCGGCGAACTGGTCCGCCAACGCGGGACGCTCGCGGGTGGCGGCCAGCATGTCGCCGCGGGAGACATCGATTTCGCGATCGAGGACCAGCGTGACCGCGTCGCCCGTCCCGGCGCGTTCAAAATCGCCATCGCGGGTGACAATGCGCGATACGGCCGCGGTCTTGCCCGACGCGGCGACGACGACCGTATCGCCAGGCGCGACCTCGCCGCCGGCGACGGTTCCCGCATAGCCGCGAAAATCCGCATCGGGCCGGTTGACCCACTGCACTGGGAAGCGGAACGGCCCCTCCCCCGACCCGGAGGCGATCTCGACCGTCTCCAGGTACGCCATCAGCGAGGGACCGTCGTACCAGGGCGTGTTCCCGGACGTTTCCGTGACGTTGTCGCCATGGCGCGCCGAGACCGGTATGGGCTGCACGGTCTGGAAACCCAGATCCGATGTGGTGCCGGCGAAATCCTCGACGATGGCGTCAAACGTCGGCTTGCCGAAAGCCACCAGGTCCATCTTGTTGACGGCCAGCACGATGTGGCGAATGCCCAGCAACGAGGCAATGTGCGCGTGACGGCGGGTCTGTTCCAGCACGCCCTTGCGCGCATCGATCAGCAGCACCGCGAGTTCGGCCGTGGAGGCGCCGGTCGCCATGTTGGGGGTGTACTGTTCGTGGCCCGGCGTGTCGGCGACAATGAACTTGCGCCGTGCGGTGGCGAAGAAGCGGTAGGCCACATCGATGGTGATGCCCTGCTCGCGCTCCGCTTCCAGTCCGTCGACCAGCAGCGCGAAGTCGATGTCGTCTCCATTGGTACCGTGGACGCGCGACTCCGATTTCAGCGTGGCGAGCTGATCCTCGAACAGCAGCGTGGCGTCGTAGAGCATCCGCCCGATCAGGGTCGACTTGCCGTCATCGACCGAGCCGCAGGTCACGAAACGCAACAGCGGCGTGGCCGCTTCCGCGGCGAGCAGATCGGAGATGTCGGCTGAGGGCTGGCGCGCGGGATCGAGCATCAGAAATAGCCCTCCCGCTTCTTCTTCTCCATCGATGCGGCTTCGTCGTGGTCGATCAGCCGGCCGGCACGTTCGGAGGTCCGCGCGATGAGCATCTCGCCGATGACGGCATCCAGCGTGTCCGCGTCGGACTCGAAGGCGGCGGTCAGCGGGTAGCAGCCAAGCGTGCGGAAACGCACCATGCGCATCTGGGGGACTTCGCCGGGCTGCAGCGGAAAGCGCGCGTCGTCGACCATCAGCAGTTGGCCGTCGCGCTCCACCACCGGGCGCTCGGCAGCGAAGTACAGTGGCACGATCGGAATGTCCTCGGCGTGGATGTATTGCCAGATGTCGAGCTCGGTCCAGTTGGACAGCGGGAAGACCCGCACCGACTCGCCCTGCCGCAAGCGCGTGTTGTAGAGCGACCAGAGTTCGGGCCGCTGTGCCTTGGGGTTCCAGCCATGCGACGCGGTGCGCACCGAGAAGATGCGTTCCTTGGCACGGGAGCGCTCCTCGTCGCGGCGTGCGCCCGCGAAGATGGCATCGAACCGGCCGGCGTCGAGCGCCTGCTTCAGCGCCTCGGTCTTCATCACCTGGGTGTGCAGCGCCGAACCTGCGCTGAACGGATCGATGCCGCGCGCAAGCCCGTCCTGGTTGGTATGGACGATCAGCTCCATCCCGGTTTCGGCCGCCATGCGGGCGCGAAAGGCGTACATCGCCTGGAACTTCCACGTCGTATCGACATGCAGCAGCGCAAATGGCGGTACTGACGGGTAGAACGCCTTCAGCGCCAGATGCAGCATCACGGCGGAGTCCTTGCCGATCGAGTACAGCATCACCGGGCGCGTCGCGGTGGCGGCGACCTCGCGCATGATGTCGATGGCTTCCGCCTCAAGGCGGTGGAGGTGATTGCGCGGCTTGATCATTGGCGTTGTCCGGAGCTCAGCGGCCGCAGATGTGGCCGGGGCGCGGGGTTCTAGTTCGAACCCGAAAGGCAGACAACAGCGCGCGCCGCATCATTTTGCGTTGCGGCGTCTGGAGTGAATTGTTTTTTTGTTCCAAGGGCGTGGAGGGAAAACAAATCCGGCGCGACGCGCTGGCCATTCCACCTGAAGCCTGTTAAGCGCTGAGCGAAACTGCATCCACGAAGGGGCGGACAATGCGCATCGCCATGGTGGGAACCGGCTATGTCGGGCTGGTTTCGGGAACGTGCTTTTCCGAGTTCGGTCACGACGTCGTGTGCATCGACACGGACGCAGCCAAGATCGATGCGCTCAGGAACGGCATCATCCCGATCTTCGAGCCCGGTCTGGAGGCGCTTGTCGCCAGCAACGCGGACGCAGGCCGGTTGACGTTCACCACCGAACTTGCCGAAGCGGTCGCCGACGCGGAAGTCGTTTTCATCGCTGTCGGCACGCCGGCCAGACGCGGCGACGGCTACGCTGATCTGCAATATGTCTACGCTGCCGCCGACGAGGTCGCCGCGGCTGCGGCACCCGGCACCATCGTCGTCACCAAATCCACGGTGCCGGTGGGCACCGGCGATGAGGTGGAGCGGCGCATCCGCACGGCGCGCCAGGCCGACGATATCCCGGTCGTCTCGAACCCGGAATTCCTGCGCGAGGGCGCGGCGATCGAGGACTTCAAGCGGCCCGACCGCGTCGTGGTGGGCACCGAAGACCTCCACGCGCAGGATGTGATGCGCGAGATCTATCGCCCGCTGTTCATCAACGAGACGCCCATGGTGTTCACCTCGCGGCGCAGTTCGGAACTGATCAAATACGCCGCCAACGCTTTCCTGGCGCTCAAGATCACCTTCATCAACGAAATGGCCGATCTGTGCGACGCGGTGGGCGCGGACGTGAAGGACGTCGCCCGCGGCATCGGTCTCGACAAGCGCATCGGACCGAAGTTCCTGCATCCGGGGCCGGGCTATGGCGGCTCGTGCTTTCCCAAGGACACGCTGGCGCTGGTGCGCACCGCCGAGGAGGCGGAAGCACCGACCCGGCTGGTCGAGACGGTCGTGACCATCAACGATACGCGCAAACGCGCCATGGCCCGGCGCATCATGCAGGCCTTCCCCGGATCGATGCGCGGCAAGCGCATCGCGATCCTCGGCCTCACCTTCAAGCCCAATACCGATGACATGCGCGAGGCGCCGAGCCTGTCGGTCATCCCGCAACTCATCGACAATGGCGCCGAGGTCGTGGCCTTCGATCCGGAAGGAATGGAGGAGGCAAGGGCGCTGCTGCCCGACGTTACCTTCGCCGACAACATCTACGCCTGCACGCAAGGCGCCGATGCGCTCGTCATCCTGACCGAGTGGAACCAGTTCCGTGCCATGGACCTGGAGCGCATTCGCGCCGGAATGAACCAGCCGGTCTTCATCGACCTGCGCAACGTCTACGAACCCGACGCGATGCGCGCGGCGGGCTTTGACTATTCCGGTATTGGACGCGGCGAGGCACCCGGCAGGAGCGGCAACAAGGCGCCGGCCGTCCGGGCTGCGGAATAAGGACAGACATCCCGAGCGAGCGAATGGCCATGTCGATCAGCGAGTATCTGTCCCTCAGCGCATCGGTTCTGGCCGAATCGCGCGATCATCCCGGCGTGCAGCGCTGCGATGAGGCCGTCGATGCGATCGCCGGCGCGCTCGATGCCGGAAACCCGCTGCTGGTTTGCGGCAACGGCGGCTCGGCGGCCGACGCCATGCACATCACCGGCGAACTGGTCGGGCGTTTCCTGAAGGAGCGCCGCGCGCTCAACTGCATTTGCCTGACATCGAACCCGGCCGTGCTCACCGCATGGTCGAACGACTATTGTTTCGACACGGTCTTCTCACGCCAGGTCGACGCCTACGCCAAACCGGGCGGGGCGGTGCTGGGCATTTCCACGTCCGGCAATTCGGCCAATGTGGTCAAGGCGTTCGAGGCCGCCCGTGCCAACGGCATGAAGACGATCGCCCTGACCGGTCAGGGCGGCGGCGCGATGGCGACCGTCAGCGACATTCTCATCGACGTGCCCAGCACATCGACACCGCTGATCCAGCAGGTGCATGTGTGCCTGTATCACTACATCTGCGAACGGGTCGAAGCGCGGCTGGCCGGCTAGCGCAACCTGCGCCGGCACCGGCGCAGACAAGTTGCTCTAACCCTATAGAATCGATCATCTTTTCTGTGTTTGGGTTACCTCAACCCAAACACAGGATGATCTAGGGTCAGGACTTACAATCCTACCAGTCGGGCACACATGGCGGGCGGTCCGCTGGCCGCATGGCGGCGGGGCAATAGAACCCGTCCCAGCCGATATCCCCACTCCACGCCCAGGCCGCGATCATCGGCGCGGAACCGGTCCGGCAGGCATGCGGCTCGCCGGGAACGTGATGCACGCGCTCGCCGGGCAATCGCGTGTAGCGCGGACCGCCGGCGCTGGACCACGAGCCGGAGCCTGCCAGCACGATGAACACTTCCTCGGCCTTGAGCGTGTGCGATGGAAACTCCACGTCGGCGCATTGGGCGTGGATACCGATGCGGCAGTCCTCGGCATAGACCATGCCGTCCGGACCAAGCAGCTCCACAGACCCGGTGCGCCGGGCGATCTCCTCGGGATAGCGGCCGTCCTCCAGCCCCGTGTAGTACCAGTGCAGCGTCGGCACCGCCGCGAGCAAGCTGGATGCGGCCGGCGTCGCATCGAGACCCGTCAGGGCGAGCATCAACTCGGCCTCGATGTCGAGCCGCACCGGCCCCAACCGCGGATCACTGTGAAGCTCGCGCCGCAGCGCGGTGGCCGCATGCCTGGCCACCGGCTCGTCACCGGTGGCGAATTCGTCAGCCAGGGCACCCAGCAGGCCGGAAAAAGCGGTCCACTTCATGCCGCGCGGCCCTCACGCGCTCGGGACTCCATGCATGCCCGAAGCACAAACGCGATGCGTCCGCATACCGAGCCGCGCGGGCCTGTCGGCCACGCAGTCCTGGAACTGCTGGTGAATTGAACTGAGATACCACTCCCCCCTATGGGCCGTATCGTGATGGATCACGAGCGCGCGGGTTGTTTTCCATCGACTGGGAATATCCCGTCTGCGCCCGCATCCCGGGCCTGCCGGGACAAAACGGCGGCGGCGGGTTGATACGCACCGTGAACCTCGTAATAGTCGCGCACCTCGTTCGCAATCCTTGTGTGACCGGAAACGCCCCGCGTGACACGCCGCAGGGCCGGGCCCGGTCCGGTTGAACCGGTGATCGCAGCCGCCCTGGCCAGGTTTCCTGGCGCGATTTCAGGATTTCCCGTCATGTCCGGCCTTCGCGCGGTTGACCCCAACAACGGCTACTTCATGATCGCGGTCTCGGCCCTGCTGAGCGCCTTCATCCCGATCGTCATAGCCTTTTCCAGCGGCTCCAATCCCCTGCTCATCGCCTTTTCCGTGAAGGTATATACGGTCGCCTTCTCGTTTCTCTACCTGTTGGTGTTCGGGCGGCACAAAATCGACGCGATCTACCGCGCGATGATGGATGCATCGGTGGCGCGCCAGTCGTTCATCCAGGCGCTGCTGTTCGTCACCAGCATCGTCACCTACTCCAAGAGCATCCAGAGCGGACGGCTGGCCTCCTCGGTGGTCATCATGGAGAGTTGGCCGATCGTCACCGCCCTGATCATCGCGCCGATGCTCAGCCAGAGGATCATCCCGCTGAACTACAACAGCCTCATTCCGGCCGCGCTGTGCCTGGGCGGCGTGTTCTTCATCGTCTATGCGGACGGGGCGCCGGGCGTCTTCAACATGGCCAGCATCTACTGGGCTCTGGCCTCGATGGTGAGCATGGCGTTCTGCGTTGCCATCAAGGCAAAGGCGGTCGACCTGTGCGACAAGGAGCATGGGCTGGGCCCGGTCGACTCCTTCGTGGTGCTGCAGATTTTCGCGGTGCCGATCGTGGTTGTCTCGGCCATTCCGCTGGTCGTCGGCAATGCCGGCATGTGGAACGAGCTGTTCGGGCAGACACCCGATTTCCTACGGGATTCGCTGCTGTTCGGCGGCATCGGGATCATCAACTCCCTGGCGGCGATCTCCTACTCATACGGTACGCTCAAGCTGAAAGCCGCCGACTCCCTGTTCGTCTGGTACTTCTCGCCGGCGGTCACCATCGTTGCGGCGTTCTTCATCCTCAACACCGTGCCCAACACCTACGAGTTCCTGGCGATTGCCTTCATCATTTCCGGCAACCTGCTGCTGGCGCTGCGCGCCGACAACTCGTTTTCCTATCGCTATTCGCTGCTGGTGCTGATGGCGACGGGGGCGCTGTGCGTGCTGGTCGAGCCGGCGGGATCGCCCTACTACTTCGATCTGCTGGCGGTGTTGTGCATCTTCGTCACGATCCTGCTGTCGTTCCTGATCGACAAGGCATCCTCGCGGCTTGAGCGGGAAAACCAGCTACTGATTTCGCTGTACCTTTTCTTCAATGAGAACAAGGTCCTGCGCGAATCCGACCGAAGCAGGTTCCTGCACGTCCTGGACAATATGCGCCGGGCAAAGTCGCACTACGGCATCAGGAAGTCCTACATCCGGATGGTCAACCGGCTGCGCAAGCTGGGCCTGGAGGACACCGCCTTGTTCAGCGATCTGCTGAACTACGTCGACTCGAAGGTGCGCGGCGTGTCGTTCGGCCAGCTTGTCGGCATGAGCGGCGCGATCCTGTGCCTGTTCGCCCTGTCGATCGGCCTGCGGCCGGACGCGTGGTACGTCGCGTTGTTCGTGACGGTGTTCAACGCATCCGTTTCGTTCGCCTACTTCTCGATATTCGACTTCCAGTCCGACCGATATGCCCAGTCGTTTCGCCGGACCAACAACTTCAGGGGCAAGCGCTACCTGTTCCGGCGCATCTACACGATCAGCATCGAACCGGGCAAAGGCGTTGCGTCGATGATCGTGGTGCTGTTCGTGGTGGCGTGCCTGGTCCTGGCGTTCCTCAGCGAGAGCGGGCAGCTTGGCGGCATCGCGACCTGAGACACGCCGGCCCGCTTCACAGCCAGCGGCGCACACGCGCCTTGTAGGCGCGGTAGTCTTCGCCGAACTCGGCTTCCAGCATCTCCTCCTCACCGCGGATGATCTGGACCGTTAGGACCCACACCAGGCCCGGCACGACGAGCAGGCCCGGCAAGGTCCCGAGGATCAGCGCGAAACCGAACACGATCAGCGCCATGCCGAGATAGATCGGATTGCGCGAGAAGCGCAGCATGCCGTCGGTCACCAGCACCTTGGCGGTGTGGAAGGGATGCACCGGCGTCCTGGCGCGCACGAACCGTACCGCGACGTCCACGGCGAGCAGGAGTCCCAGCGCCACCTGGAAGTAGCCGAAGGCCCGCAGCATGTCCGGAATGACGTTTCCGGCCGGGATCAGCCGGTAGATCAGCAGCACCGCGATCAACGCGATGGCCAGCCAGCCCGGCGGGGGAATGCGCTTCCAGGCGAGCTTCTTCCAGTCCATGCGCTCTCTCATGCGCGACCCCGCGGCTGCACACCAAGCGCCTTGGCCATATAGACCCGGTCGTAGCCCTTCTCGCGAACCCGCCGCGTCTCCTCGTAGCCATGGCGGGCGTACCAGGCGATGTTCTCGTGCATCATGGCATTGGTGTAGAGCTCCACCTGCGTGAAGCCGAGCGCGGCGGCGCGGTCCTCCGCGAAGGCGAGCAACGTCGCGCCGAACGCCCTGCCCTGCGCGTCGGGGTCGACGGCGAGATTGTCGATCAGGATACGCGCGCCGTCGATCTCCAGTACCAGCAGACCGACAATGTCGCCCGCATCGCACAACACGTACGACTCGCCCGCGGCGATCCGCGCGGCGTAATCGTCAAGCGCCGGGCCCGGCATCTTGCCGATACGCGCCTCATAGATCGCATAGGCACGCAGCGCGATGCGCCGCATGGCGGCAGCGTCGCCCTCCCGTGCCGGCCGAATGCCGGCATCGGGCGCGCTCACAGTGTGATGGCGCGGTGCATCAGCGTGGCCGTCTGCGGGCACAGTCCGGCGAACTCGGCCGTACTGCGAACCGCATCGGGTGCCTGATCGCGCGCCACCGTCTCGAAGCCAAGCTGATCGAAGACGTCCTCGGCGGTGTCGGTGAGCAGCCAGGCCTCGCGCGCACCGGCATCGTGGGCAGCGCGCAGCGCCAGCGGCACGATGGCGCGGCCAAGCCCGTGGCCACGCCGCGACGGCGGCACCACAATCGAACGCAGCAACGCGTGGCCGTCGCCGGGCAGCTCGAAACCGGCATAGCCGGCGGGTCGCGAATCCGGCGTCATGTAACCGAAGAAGTGCTTGTTGGCGCCAGACAGATCCTCGACCGGCAGCCCCGCCTCACTCAGGGACGCCACCAGATCGATGGCGTTTGCCGGACGCTTCTCGGCGATGACGAAGGGCGCGCCCTTCTCACGCGTCAGATTGTTCGGCCAGCCGCGCTCAATCAGCCCGAAGACCGTGTCGGCGGGCCGGCACAGCGCCGTGCCGCGCAAGGTACGCACGAAGGGGCGGTTGATGAGGATCGGCGTATCGACCATGGCGTGAAGCAGGTCGGCGTCGGTGACGCCGGGTTCGCCCAGACCCATCTCGTCGAATGGCGTGCCGCGGCGGCGCACCGCATCGCGCACCTTGAGCCCCGCGGCGGCGATCATGCGGGCAAGCGTGGCAGGATCGGGCGGCGTGTGACGATAGTCGATCACATCGGGCGCGTAGCCCACCGCCCGCAACACCCGCAGGACGTTGCGCGACGTGCCACAGTCCGGATTGTGCCAGATCGTGGGTTGCATCCGCCCCTCCGTCGCTTGTTCATGAGATTTGTATGACAAGATCGCGCAAAAGCGAAGCCGATACGCATCGCAACCGTGGACTGCGGCGTACAGCCGATATGCACGGGATGCGTATCGCCAGGCGGGTTGCCCCAGTATAAAGTGGAGTAAGCGTCACACTAGGCTGTATCGACATTTAGGATTTGGAGCGTGGTATGCGCCAAAATCGTTCAGTTCCAGGCGCAAAGCCGAAGCCAGGGTCATCCCTTGCGAGCGCTTTGCAACGCCGAAATGGGCGATTTGGGCCATATCCCTCTCGGGACGCGGCGGATTTTGCCCCTGACGGCGTTAGTGGGGACTTGAAAACCAGCAAGGTTTCCTACACCCCGCTGCCTTGTCAGGACCAAAATCCGACACGCGCCACGCCCGAAACCTAAATGTCGATACAGCCTAGGGTCCGGACCCTGGGGTCAGGCCAGAGGAACACAGCAATGAACATGCTCGCCCCACCGCTGCAGAAGTTCGCCACCAACTCGCTTGAACAGCAATGGATGCCGTTCACCAGCAATCGGGAGTTCAAGACCGAGCCGCGCCTGGTGGTGAAGAGCGAGGGTGCCTATCTGTGGGACCACAAGGGCAACCGGATCGTCGACGGATCGTCGTCGCTGTTCAACGTGGCTGCCGGCCATGGCCGCAAGGAAATCGCCGACGCGGTCTTCGCTCAGATGACGCATAACGACTATTCGTCACCGTTCGGCTCGGGCCACCCGGGCGCCTTCGCGCTTGCCGCCAAGCTGGCCGGAATCCTGCCCGATCCGATCAACCACGTGTTCTTCACCAACTCCGGTTCGGAATCGATCGACACCGCGTTGAAGATCGCGATGGCCTACCACCGTGCCCGCGGCGAGAGCCAGCGGGTGCGCTTCGTCTCGCGCGAGCGCGCCTATCACGGCGTCAACATCGGCGGCGTTTCGCTATCGGGCATGGTCAAGAACCGCGAGACCTTCCCCGTCACGATGCCCAACTGCGTCATGATGCGGCACACCTGGGACCCCGATACGCTGTTCACGCGCGGCCAGCCCGAGGCCGGCGCGGAGCTTGCCAATGACCTGCAGCGCTTCTGCGAGATGTATGGCGGCTCCACGATCGCTGCCTGTTTCGTGGAGCCCGTCGCGGGCTCGACCGGCACGCTGGTACCGCCGGTCGGCTATCTGGAGCGCCTGCGCGAGATCTGCGACCAGCATGGCATCCTGCTCGTCTTCGATGAGGTGATCACCGGTTTCGGCCGGCTCGGCACGCCGTTCGCGGCGGATGCCTTCGGCGTCACGCCCGACATCATGACCATGGCCAAGGCGCTGACCAACGGGGCGATCCCCATGGGCGCCGTCGCCGTCAAGGACGAGATCTACGAGACGGTCACCAACGCGGCGCCGGAAAACGCCATCGAGTTTTTCCACGGCTACACCTATTCCGGCCATCCGGCCGCCTGCGCGGCGGGGCTGGCGACGCTCGACATCTACGAGCGCGAGGGCCTGTTCGAGCGTGCCGCCGGGATGTCGGACTACTTCCTCGACGCGCTGTGGTCGCTGAAGGACCTCGACATCGTCCGCGACCTGCGCGGTTACGGCATGATGGGCGCGGTCGAGGTACACCCGGAACCGGGCAAGCCGGGCATGCGCGGACTGGAACTGCAGAAGCGCATGTTCTTCAGCGGCTGCCACATCAAGTGGACCGGCGATGTCGGCATCGTCGCGCCGCCGTTCATCGTCGAGAAGTCGGACATCGACCTGATCGTCGACGTGTTCCGCAAGACGCTGAGTGCTATGTAGCTTCGCTCACGGCAAATTGCGCTGTCGCTCCAGCCCTCGACTCGGGTCTCGGGCGTTCGGTCCTACGATTGGTCCGCCGGACCAATCGTCAAGACGGACCTCACCCTCCGCTGGGGCGGCCTCGGATCAAGTCCGGGGCAGGCTCTGACCGGCCGGGCGCACGGTCGTGCGCCTTGGTGCCATATGCTCCATCGGTGCGAGGAACGACTCCCCGGCGTCCGACCGGACGCCCGCGCGAAAGCGCGCCCTCGCGGAGGCGTCGAGCGAAGCCAGACTTGCCGTGAGCGGAATAGAACCGACGCCGCGAGCCCTGCAACACACGTCGTGTGACGTGGGCACCGGTCTTCGGACAAGAGGCGTGGAGCGGCACAGCCGCGACAGGGAAGCAAACAAGCCGAGCGGCCAGGAAGAACACAATAGCCCGGTCACTTTTGGGAAACACGCGCGCCGCGAAGGCGCGTCATCGGGTCTCGTCGCGCGGCAGTTTCATCTTGTGGCCCCAGCGGTCGGCGAGATAGACGGCTTCCTCGACGCGCAGGTTGGCCAGGTAGTCGGTGGCTGAGTTCACCAGCGGTGCGTCGTTGACGAAATGCTCGACCACATGGCGGTTGCAGCGGTAGACGCAATCGCCGCCGAAACCGCTGTCGGACCATTCGTAATCGATCGCCTCCCAGTCGTTGCCGCCGGTCGCACGCACCGCGATGCGGGCGTCGCCGTCAAGCGCCAGCACGCCGGCTTCTCCCTCGATCAGCATCTCGCCCATGGTCAGCCGCCGGTTGTCGGCGGTGTGGTCGACGAGCCGGTTGCCGTCGAACAGCGAGCGCACGCCACCCTCGTGCTGCATCATCATGATGCCGGCGTCCTCTCCGGAGATGGCGGGATTGAGCCTGTCGAGATCGGCATAGACGCTGGTCGGCTCGCCGAACAGGTAACGGAAGGTGTCGATCAGGTGGATCGCCGTCTCGTGCATCAGGAAGCGCGGCATGGTGCGGAAGTAGGGCTGACGGTCGAGATAGGCCTCCTCCCCCTGGCCGTCGCCGGGACGCAGCCGGAATGTCGCCTGATAGACCTGGCCGACGCGCCCGGCATCCAGTTCGCGCTTGATCACCTCGTACCAGGGCTGGAACCGGAAATTCTCGTGCACCACCAGCGTGACGCCCTTGTCGGCGGCCAGGCTGGCGATGTCCTCGGACTCCTTCAGCTTGGTGCAGAACGGTTTCTGGCAAATGGCGTTGATGCCGCGTCCCACCAGCGACTCGATGATCGTCTTGTGGGCAAAGGGCGGGGTGATGATGTCGACGATGTCCGGGGTGATCTCGTCGAGCATCTCGTCCACGTCCCCGAACACCGCGGGGATCGAGAACTCCTTCGCAAAACCCTCGGCGCGCGCGCGGTCGCGGTCGCAGACGCCGATGAGCTCGACATCCTCCATGCGCGCCCACGCCTCGTGGTGGAAGCGGGCGAAGTAGCCGGCCCCGATGGTTGCGACGCGAAGTCCTGTCATCGCGTTGCCGGACCAAGCGGGGCTGGAACCAACTCTCCGGCATCGAGCAGCGCGGTCACGTCGTAGTCCCAGTGGACCGGCGCAACGCCGGTGTAATCCGCGCGAAAACGCGCCACGCGATCGCCCTGCAGACTGCCGAGATAGGCGGTGCGCAGATCGAACCCGCCGAAGGCCAGACTGGAGACATTCTGCAATCGCTGACCGCCGACCGTCTCCAGATGGGTGCGACTCATCTGGCCGGTCAGGAAGGCGCTCTCGGCCCATTCCAGATGCGCCGGGCTGCAATCCTCGACGATGATCTCCTCGAACCCCTCCCTGTCGACGCGGATGACGCGGTTGGAGACGATGCTGGTGACCCAGAGGCCACCCTCGGTGTCGAGCGTCAGCCCGTCGGGATAGGTTCCCGCACCGAACTTGGCCACGGTGCGCCGGTTGGAGAGATTGCCGTTGGCATCGACGTCAAAGGCGGTGATGCGTCGCGCGAAGGTCTCGTTGACGAACATGGTCGCGCCGTCCTCCGAGAGGCGGCATTCGTTGGCATAACCGAGATTGTCCGCGACAACGGTGGCACGCAGGGAAGGACCACCAATGAAGCCGTCGAGGCGGACCATGAAGCCATCGCCCTCACCCGGCCGATAGCCGAGCGAGCGCGGCACCTTGCAGGTGGATACTGTGATCCACAGGCGACCCTTGTCGTCGAGCAGGACGAAGTTGGTGGGCGGCAGGGTGTAACCGCCGATCTGCGTCAGCACCGGGCCCACCGAACCGTCCGGCGTCAGGCGGAAGACCCCGCCGGTCTCGTCGCCGAGATGGGCCATCACGATGCCGCCGAACGGATCGAGCGCGATGCCGTTCGGGCGCAGCACGAAGCTGGTGCGGCGGGCCAGCAGGCGGCGAGCGCTACCGCGCGGCGAAAGCACGCTGACACCGCCGGCACCGGTCCAGTCCGGCACCACCAGGGTGCCGGACGAGTGAGCCAGTGCGCACTCGGGCCGCGTCAACGCGTGGCCCACAAAGGTCACCGCGTTGAGCGACAACGGCTTGGCATTCATACGCGCACCGCCGCTGCTGCCGGCCTGCATGACAACTTCCAACTCCAGCACCCCAAACCACTGCACCCGAAAGCCGATTATGCATGCATTGGCCGATACATGAAGCACCGTTCGCCGACCGGGCCTGCCATTCGACCGGCCCGCCGGCGCGACATTGACGCACACCTGTCGGCATGGCCACAAGCCAAGCCCTGCATCTGGTGCATGGGTCCCACCGGCGGCATGTGGCTGGAATGCCGGGTTGCTTGTTCTAAGCTCGGCGCAATCAGGGTCCGTCCTCGCGCAGGCCCGCAGGCCCGATCAAGATGGCTGCATGAGCACCACACCCTCGCCCATCGACGCGGTCGGCCCCGAGCAGCGGGCCGAACGGCTGACGGCGATCGGGCTGATGTGTCTGGCGCTGATCTGCTTCGCGACCCTCGACGCCACCGTGAAGTACCTCTCCGCCAGCATCCCGGTGCTGCAGATCATCTTCTGTCGCTTCGCCACGCATTTCACGCTGACGGTTGCGCTGACGCCGCGGCGCGAGGTCCCCACCATCTGGCGCTCGAAGCGCTGGGCGATGCAGATCCTGCGCGGATTGCTGATGCTGGCGACCACCACCTTCAACTTCATCGCGGTGAGCTACCTGCAGCTTGCCGAGACGATGGCGATCTTCTTCGCCACGCCCTTCGTGGTGGCGTTGCTGGCCGGCCCACTGCTTGGCGAACGGATCGGGCCGCGGCGGTTCGCCGCCGTGCTGGTCGGTTTCCTCGGCGTCCTCGTCGTGCTCAGGCCGGGTCTCGACGGGCTGCCCTGGCAGGCGGTGTACTCGGTGATGGCGATGCTGACCTATGCCGGCTACGCCATCACCACGCGCATCCTGGCGCCGACCCAGACGGCCGCGACGACCCAGTTCTACGCCGCCGGTATCGGCACCATCGCGTACCTGCCCTTCATCTACGCGGTCTGGCAGACGCCGCAGACATGGTTTCTCGCCTTCCTGCTGGTTCTGATCGGGTTCATCGGCGGGCTCGGACACCAGTTCATGATCCTGGCCCACCGCCGCGCCCCGGCGCCGATCCTGGCACCGTTCATCTACACCCAGATCATCTGGATGGTGGCGCTCGGCTATTTGATCTTCGGCGATGTTCCTGGTCTCTGGACGATCGTCGGCGCCGGCGTCGTCATCATGAGCGGGCTCTACCTTCTGGCCCGCGAACGACAGGTGAAATTCACAAGGCAACGCCTGAGATGATCGCCGACCATTCCATGGCCGCCCTGCTCACCACGCTCGCCTCGCTTGCGCTGCTGTGGCTTGTCGCGGTGGTGACGCCGGGTCCCAACTTCATCGTCATCTTCCACGCCGCGGCGGCGCGCACGCGCGCGCATGCGGTCGCCACGTCGCTTGGCTGCGTCGCCGGCACGGCTGTATGGGCGGTTATTGGCGTGTTCGGTTTCAAGGCGCTCGCGGCCGCGCTTCCCTGGGCCTTCGGCATGCTGAAACTGGCCGGCGCGCTCTATCTCCTGTGGGCCGGCGTGCAGATGTGGCGCAGCGCATCGCAGCCGATCGACTTCGCTCCGGCACCGGCGACACGCAGCGCGCTTTACGGCTCATTTCGAACCGGATTGATCACCACGCTTGCCAATCCGAAGACGGCCGCCTTTGCCGCGTCGATCTTCTCGGTCGCGGTCCCCGCCGGCGCGCCGATATGGTTCGCATTCGCCGCGATCACAACGATCCTTGCCGTCTCCTTGACCTGGTACGCGGTTCTGGCGGCGCTACTGGCCGCCGGCTGGATGAGCGCGTTTCGCGAGCGTATCGTGCGTCCCGTGCGCCGCATCGCAGGCGCAGCATTTGTCGGATACGGCGTCAGCATGGCGCTGGAGAAATAGGGTCCGGACCCTTGCCCATTGCGCGAGTGTATCGTGGCGACTTCGCCGCAGTTCCGACATGGTTTGTGCGCAACAAGGGTTGGCGTGTCTTCGCAGATCGATGATGGTCGAAAGGGTCCGAACGGCCTATGCTGAACGGATCGGGCGGATGGCGGAGTGATCATGGCAGCGTTGTCGCGGAGTTCCTGGAGCGCAGTGGCGCTGAGCACGGCGGTTTTCGCCGCGGTAGCAGCCTTCGCCACCACCGCGGCCCACGCCGCAGACAATGAACTCGGCCCCTACACCATCGCAGCAGCCGACGGCCAACTGATCTGCAAGGTGTCGCTGGATACGCCTCCCGAAGAGGCAAAGGCTGACGCCGGCGATACGGCCACCCCGGTTCCCGGCAAGCTGACCGTCGAAGCGGACTGCGCCGCGACCTTCGCCGAATTCGGCAGCGTCGCCGGCTGGGTGCGTGAAGGCGGCGCCCAGATCACCCTGGTGAATGAAGCGGGCGAGCCTGTGGTGCTGTTCCAGGACATCGGTGGTGGGGTCCGCGTCGGGCGCTTCGAGACCGGTGGCATCGCCTATCTCGCCAGCGATCGCGAGGAGGTCGCCGCAAGCGAGAACGAAACGGCCGGCGGAACCGGCGGCCCGGGCATCGCCGGCGCATGGACGTTCACGCGCGGACCCGACGGCACAACGCCGGTGTGTCGCGTGACGCTGGCGCAGGCGGCAGCCGGCGAGGGTCTGGCGGCGCTGACGCCGGACGATGATTGCGGCGAGGCGATCCGCGTTCTGGAACTGGCGGGATGGAAGCTCGACGGCGAGGTGCTCAGCGTACACGACGCGAGCGGGCGTCTGCAGCTGAGCTTCACCCAGCAGGACGGCCCGGTCTGGATTCGCAATCCGGAAGGTTCGCGGCCTCTGTTCTTCATCCGCCGCGAGTGAGCGACTAGGGCCAGGACCCTAACGGTCGGCTGCGGAGAGCGCCGCCTTCTGCCTGCCTTGCGCATCGAAGTTGCCCGGATCGAGCCAGGCCTCGAAGCACGCCCTGATGGCCGGCCATTCGCTGTCGAGGATCGAGAACCAGGCGGAATCCCGGTTCTTCCCCTTCACCACCATGTGCTGGCGGAACACGCCTTCGAAGGTGAAACCGTAGCGCAGCGCGGCGCGTTTTGAGCCTTGGTTGGCGTTGTTGCACTTCCACTCGTAACGGCGATAGCCAAGCTCGTCGAAGGCGTGGCGCATCAGCAGGAACTGCGCTTCCGTCGCCATCGGCGTCTTCTGCAGCGCCGGCGAATAGTTGATGTGACCGACCTCGATGACGCCCTGTTCGGGCGTGATGCGCATCAGGCTCGCCACGCCCAGCGCCTTGCCGGTGTCCCCCGCGATCACCGCGTGAAATAGCGGATCCTCGCCGAGATAAAGGCCCGCCGCGAAATCGAGAAAGGCCTCGCGGCCGGCAAACGGTCCGTAGGGAAGATAGTCCCAGATGGCACCGGCCTCATCCGCGCTGTAGGCCTCCCACAGGTCCTCGAAATGGTCCGGGGTGACCGGCTCGACCCGGCAGTAGTGGCCCTCGATCGGCGTTCGCGGCGGACGCGGACGCGGCAGATCCGGAATCGCCGTCATTTCCCCCGGTCCTCGCGCGGCGAGTACAGGAACGGGTTGATCTCGTCGGCGCGGGCATTGGTGCGCACGAAGCCGAAGCTGCCTTCGCCAGCCAGCTCGGCGGCAGCGCGCATGAAACCGCCGATGGCGGCGCGCACGAGCTGCGGCCCGAGGCTGACACGGCGCACCCCCAGCGATTCAAGCTCGTTGATCAGCAACGGATGGGGACCGATGCCGCCAAGCACGTTGACCGGTGCTCCGCCATCGCGCACCAGGGTCGAAATCTGCTTCGCGTCGGTGATGCCGGGCGCGTAGATGACGTCGGCGCCGGCCTCCACGAAGCGCGGCAACCGCCGCATGATGGTGGCAAACGGATCGTCGAAATCCATCAGGAACGCCTCGCAGCGCGCGGTCAGCACGAAGGGCAGACCGGTCTCGTTGATTGCCGTGCGTGCTGCGATGATGCGTTCGATGGCCAGGTCGCCGTCATACAGCGGTATGAGCGGATCGCCGGTGGCATCCTCGATGGAGCAGCCGGCAAGCCCGGCATCGATCGCGTTCAGGACCGTCTCGCGCACATCGTTGGGATCGTCGCCGAAACCGTTCTCCAGATCGCCGTTGACCGGCAGGTCTGTCGCCTGCGCGATCATCGCGGCATGCTCAACGGCCATGTCGCGGGGAACCGCGCCCTCGCCGTCGCGCACGCCCTGGGCGAAGGACAGCGCCCAACTGGCGCTGGCGAGCGCCTTGAAACCCATCGAGCCGAGAATGCGGGTCGTGCCGATGTCCCAGGGGTTCGGCATGACGAAGAGACCGTCCTGCTGGTGCAGGTCCATGAATGCCTGACAGGCGTCGCGATCGGCCGGCATGGCTTTCCCCCAGGATTGTCCGCGGCGGTCGGCGCGACAGTGTCGCGCCCGTCACGCGGAGCATACGGACCCCTTAGGCTGTATCGACATTAGGCTGTATCGGCATTCAGGTTTCGGGTCCTGCCGCAACGCTGCGGCAGTTCGCCGCCCGATTCAACACTCATTCGCGATAAGTGGGTATGCCGACAGGAACCAGCCTTGCAGGAATGCCGGTCGCCCACCACTGCGCCCGGCCGTATAGTCAGCCCGACGAGACTTGGGAGGATAGCAATGAGCGATGAACCAGACCGCCGCGCCGGTGGGTGCCTGTGCGGCAAGGTGCGTTTCGAGATCACCCTGAGCGAGCCGGACTACAACATCTGTCACTGCGACATGTGCCGGCGCTGGGGCGCTGGCCCCTTCATGGCGGTGCACGGCCGCGGTGACGACGTGACCTGGCTGGAGGACGAGGGGCTTGCCTGGTTCCGGTCCAGCAAATGGGCGGAACGCGGTTTCTGCAGCAATTGCGGCGCCAGCCTGTTCTACCGCATGGCCGATCACCCGCAGATGATGCTGGTCGCCAGCATCGACTCTCTGGACGATGCATCGGGCATAGCGCTCGGACGCCATATCTATTGCGACGTTCAGCCCGAGCGCTACGCCTTCGCAGACGACACGCCGCGCGTGACCGAGGCGCAACTGATGGAAGAGCTGGGGATCACGCAGAGCCAATAGGCCCTATGGACAGTCAGGTTTACTGCGTCGCCGGCCTGTAGCCCTCGGAACCTGTGGCCGCATTCTCCTCGGCATCGGCGGGGACCGGATCGGCACCCTCCTCCGGCGTCTCGGTCGCCAGGGTACCAAACAGCAGCTCGGCGTCGGCAAAGCGCTTCGGCGCGACGAGGCGTATCTCGCTGCCCTGTACCTGGGTGATCGCCGGCGAGGCCCCGGTATTCTGTCCCTCGACGAAGCGCGTCCGGCCATAGGGCATGCCGTGGCCGTCGAACGTCGAGCCCGCCAGAGCGGCAATCACCGCCTGGCGATCGCGCCGACCTGCCTTGTCGATGGCATCGAGCAGCAGCCGTGTCGCATTGTAGGTCATGAAGACCTCGTGACCGTAGGGGATGTCGCGCTCGGCGGCGGCCTTTCGGCGCGCCGCCTGTGCCACGAAGCCCGCATCGTACCAATGCGCGCAGTCGACGATGCGCTCGGCGATGTCGGTGTGCTCGGAAACGAAGTTCGGGCTCGATGCGGCGCCACCGAACAACGAGGCGATCAGCCGTGGCGTCTTGCTGCTGCCCTTCACCGCGCGCACGGTGTTGGCATAGTCCTCGAAGTAGACTGCCGGCACCAGAATATCGGCGTCGACCTCTTCCACCCGGCGCACGATGGCGCGGAAATCGCTTATGTTGACGGCAGTGGGCAGGGTCTCGCGCACCTCAAGCCCGACCTGCCGGAAGACATCGCCCAGGCGCCGCTTGACACCCCGGCCGTAGGGCGCGTCGACATGAATGATCATCACCGAGCGGGCCGCCGGACCGATGTCGGCGAGCTTGTCGCCGAGCATGACGGCGGCTTGCGCATAGCCGGGACCCAGGCGGAAGGTGTTGGTCAGGCCACGGCGCACAATGCGGTCGGAAACCCCCACATCGACGCAAAAGGCAAGGCCGCGATCTGCGGCCGCCTGGCTGGCGGCGATGGCGATGCCGCTGGCATAGGCGCCCACGACGCCCAGGACGCCCGCGTCATCGAGCGTCGTGATCGGGGCAATCGCGCTTTCGGGGACCGACTGCACGTCGGCATTGACGGCCTCGACCTTGGCCCCGTCGAGACCTTCTAGGCCACCCTCGGCGTTGACGTCGGCAATCGCCATTTCCGCGCCGGCGCGGCACTGACGGCCGGCATTGCCGTAAAAGCCCGACATGGGATGCAGCAGACCGATGCGCACCGGATCGGCCGCGCGGGCGCGCAGCACGAACGGTCCGGGCAGCGTCGCGGCGGCCAACGCAGCGCCGGCGCCAAGCGCAAAGGTGCGCCGGCTCGGGCGGTGCTTGTCAGGGCATGTCCGCTTCGCGGTCGACATGGAATCACATGTAACCGCTCGATTGAGTCGCGAAAAGGGCTGATCGCGTCACGATCAAGCGACGATATCGGGACGAAGGTGGCGGGATGGGAACCCTAAGCGACCGCCGATGTCGGGGCGAATGCAAGCTGTTCGAGCGCGCGCTCAAGCCGGTCGGCGCTGACCCTGAACAGCGGTGCCGGCACGCGCATGCCGGCGGGCACGTCGCCGATCTCGATACAGAAGGCAGCGCGGCGGCCGACGGTGGCCTCGACGATCCAGATATGCGGCTCCTGGGTCGCGGTCGCCACCACAACCCCCCGCGCGGCACGGCGCTGCATGCCGACGCCAAGATCGCCGAGCCGTTCGCGCAGTTCCGAACCGATGCGCCGATAGCGCGGTGCGTCGCCGGCGAACACCTGTACGTTCGGCCGGCCTCGGCGATAGCTTGCCGCGGCGGTCATGACGCGATCGATGATGGTGGCCGCTTGCGCCCCAAGGGCAAGGTCGTGCGGCAATGGCGCCCGGATGATGTCCGCCGGGCTACAGGGACGCTTGTAGTCGCGCACCGCCGCGTGCAGCCGATCCCCGATGAAGCCCGGCAAATCGCCGATCTCCAGCCAGTCGAACAGGCTCTCGCCGGTCTCCGACAGGACGCGGCCGCGCCAGACCCCGGCAAAATCTGTCTCGTCGGCCACGCGAGCCGGATCGCCATTGACATGGGCGCGACGGATGCCGCCGCCGAGCAGCGCGTCGATCGCCTGCTTGTCCGCATCGCCGAGCCCGGCAAGCGGCACGCGGATCGGCGGACTTTCCGGATCAAAGGCGCGCAGCGTCCCCAGAGTGCGGGCCAGACAGGTTCGGCCAGCGTGCGTCAGGCCACCCGGCATCGGCGACCCGTGCGGCCGTCCACCATGCCCGAAAGCCTGTTCTCGTATGAGTTTCACGGCGACCTTGCGCGCTTCCCGCCATCAACCCGGCGTGCTGCATGCGCGCCAGTGCGGCGATGGTTGCAAGGGTAATGACCCGATCACAAGTGCATATGAGGGGAACTACGCAGGCGACCCGGAAAGCAAACGCCGATTATTTCCGGTCATGGACACAATCGTGGCCGGTCAGAAGCCGCCTCCGGTGCGGAATCCGCCCCCGCCCTTGCCCCGGCCGCCCTTGCGTCCGCCGAACCCGAAGCCACCCCCACTGCGGGAGCGACGGCGCGATTTCGGACGCAGGATGGGCCCCGATCCCGGCCCTGGAAAACCACGCCAGCCGAAATCGGAATCGGCCCGCGACCGGCGGCGGTGATGGCGCCTGATCTCGCGCCACATGCCGCTGCCCGACAGGACGCCCTGCAGAACTCCCATCAGCAGGCTCTTGAGCAGATCATCGCTCTCGAAATAGGAGCCGCCACCGTCGTAGCGCTCGCGGACATAGCGCGCGCGCACCGCTTCCAGATCGGCGCGGCGCCGATCCAGCGCGCCCAGCGCCTGACGGCGTTCCGACAGGTCCTGCTCAAGCTCGACAATATCCTCGTCGATGTCATCGATCTCGTCGACGATCCGTTCGTCTTCCTCGGTCGCGGTGAGGCGCGCCTCGCGGTAGAGCGCACGCACATCCTGGCCGGTGAGATCGGCCGTCAGCGCCGAAAGCGCCTGCTGGTAGCCGCTATCATCGCCACGCACCAGCGTGCCGCGCTCGACCTCCAGCGCGTTGCGCTGTTCGGTCTCGGCCTCGATCTTGTCGTCGATCGCCGCGAGCCGCTTGCGCTGCTTGTCCAGTTCCGTCTCGCGCGCGCCAAGCGGGCTTGCCTTCGCCGCCTTGTCTTCAAGCCCGCGCAGGTTCTCCCGCGCCGTGTCGAGACGCGCATGGACCCGTTCGGCATGGTCCTTGAGGCGCTTTGGAAGCTCCAGCAGCATACGGTAGTTGACTGCGGCATCCATGTAGCCGATCAGCCGCGCCACCCAGCGGTCGAGAAAGCGGGTCAGCCCGCCGGACGCATACGCGTCGGTGCCGAACTTGCGCGCCCACAGATACATGAACAGCGGATCGGCCTCGTAGGGCTCGCCCTTCTCGGTGCGGTCGGCGGTGGCGATCTGCGCCTTGCGGTCGGCTTCGGCGACGGTGCGTTCGGCCGCTTCGGCCTCGGCAAGTGCCTGCTTGAAGGGGGTGGACTTGCGGAACGTCGTCTGGAAGGCGGCAAGTTCGCTGTCGTAGGCCTGCTCGATATCGGCCAGGGCGTCGGCGGCCTTGTCACGGCCGCGCGTCAGCCTGGCGCGGCGGGTGTCGCTCTTGGCGATCTCCTTCTCGATGCGGTCGAGCGCCTCGCCGTGTTCGGCGACGAGATCCCGGGCGCGGCGTTCCGCACGGCCCAGCCGTTCGTCGAGTTCGCCCTGGCGCAGGGCGTCAAGCCGCACTTCGGCGAGTTTGCGGAACTGCTCGGCGCGCGCGGTCTGCATGCTGGCGATCGCGTCAGAGGTCTCGCGCACCCGCGCCGCCAGCGTCTTCTCCTCATCGCGCAAGTCGGCGATGGCCCGCTCGATCGATCTCAGCGCGTCGCGTCCCGACAGCATCTCACCAGTCCGTAATCGTGCCGCCCATCACGGGCAGCAGGTATTCGGGTTCCAGGAAGCCGCGCCGCTTCTCGGCCACGCGGTTGTTCTGGATGATGCCGTCGTCGCGCTTGTCTGCGGCAACGCGGGCGAAAACGTTCTCGGCAACCCGCACGCCCCACTTGGTGACCGGCTGCAGCGAGCCGTCTTCCTCGCTGCGCACGGTGACGGTGACCGGATTGCCGTCGCGGTCGAGCGCCTCGACGATCAGGTAGTGGTTCTGGGCGTCCGGATTGGCATCGGGGATGCGCCACACACCGCTGAGTTCGCCCGGCCGGGCAACGATGGTCATGGTGTATTCGGCAAGCAGCGTATCGCGCAGCGCAGTCAGGTCCGACACCGCCTTGCGGGCGGCCTCGGCGTCACCAGCGGCCAGCGCGCGCTCGCCATCGCTCATCAGCTCGACGGCGCGCGTGCGGGCCGCGTCGACTTCGGCGATCTCTCCGATCTCCTCGCCCAGCGCGACGATGCGCGCCGGCAGGGTCTCGGCCATCTCCACACGCAGGGCTTCGGCGGCGCGTTCGCGCGGCCACACATAGCCCCACTGGTAGCCGCCCCAGGCGATGCCGACGAGCAACAGGACGGCGAGGACCACGCGCAGGATCGATCCGCGGCGCACGTAGGCGCGTGCCAGGCTGACCTGCAGGCCGGGCGCGGGCGGCGTGTAGACGAAGCGGTTTTCCTTCAGCGCACGCACGCCTTCAGCCAGGATGTCATCGGAAACGGCGATGCCCTGGCCGCGATAGATGTCGCGCAGCCGCTCCACAAGTGCCGCATCGCGCGCGCCCTCGTTCAGCTCACGCTGCACGAGGTGCTCGCGGTGGCGCAGCGTGTCCACCACGTCCATCGCGAGCATGATGTCGTCGAGCGGCGCGGCCGCTTTGGCAGCTTCAGCCATGGGCGTATCCGGCAATCAGCAAACCGCGGCTACTCGAGCAGCAGCGCGTTGCCGTCGGCGGCGAGCTTGGCGAGCCGGCGCTTGCCGTCTTCCACCGCGTCGCGGATTTCCTCGGAGTTCTTCGTCGCGGCGACCCGCATCTCGTTGATGATCTCGCGCGAACGCTCCTGGAATCCGACCACGGAATCCACCAGCATCTGCACCGAGGAGGCCTGGATGGTCGGCCCGTAGCCGGCGCGGATCGCCGCCTCCTGAACCTGATCGCCGACCTCGGCAAGCGTCTCCAGCGACTTGGAGACACCCTCCTTCATGGCCTCCAGCGTCTCTGTCGCCTCGTGCAGGCCGAACATGCCGGTGAAGGATGCCTTGAGCGCGGTCAGCACCGTCTCGTTGGTGGAGAAGAAGGAGACGGACTGCGCATAGACGCGCTCCTTGGCCGACGTCGTCTGCATCAGCCGCGCCATGATGACCTCGGAGGTGTTGTAGCTGATGGTCAGGTTGTCGGAGAGGTCCTTGGCGATCTGGTAGCGCTTTTCCTCATCCTGCATCTCACGCAGGCGCTCGTCGCGGGCAAGCTCAAGGCGCGCCCGGTCGGCGGCCTCGGTATCCTCGCCAACGCCTGCAACCTGCGCAGCGGCAGCCGCCAGCGCGTCCTTGCGCGTCTGCAGCGCACCTTCCGCCACTTCAAGCACCTCGAGCGCCAGCACCTCGGCATGCTTCAGCGCGCCGCGGAAATCGCGATAGGCATCGAGGATGATCTGCTCACGCTTGATCTGGTCCTTGGTATCGGCGGCGACCTCCAGATAGAGCTTCTGGATCTCGTCGAAGCGGTCGGCGATGTCGCCGCGCGTCATCTTCATCCAGACATTGCCGAAGCGCTCCCAGGTGGAGATCTTGCCGTCGGCGAGCTGGTCGACCATGCCCTTGGCGTCGTCGCGGATCGAGTCGAACCCGGCCGTGATCCCCTCGTAGCGCTGGCCGATGTTCATCGCTTCGATCTGCTCGCGCACCACCTCGTTGAAGAACGAGGCCTGGGTGAGCGTGCGGGCGATGGCGACCACCTTGTCCTCGTCGAGCGCGGTGATCTTGTTGAGCAGCGGCACGATCGGCTGCTCGCCGCTGTCGGGTTCCGGCAGGATACCGACCTCCTGCAGCATGCTCATGGCACGGTCGAGATATTGCATCGGCGTGTCGAGCACCGCCGGCATCTGGTTGGACATGATGCGTCCTCTCCCCTCCAGGATTGGCGCGCGGGCGAGAACGGCACGCGCAAGAGATGGTGTGGCAATGTAATCGGTTCACCGGCGCAATGAAGCCTTGCCGCCGCCCGATTTCCGATTTCTCATCGGCTATCTGAGTGTTCTGACACTGCCACGACGAAGGAACATGGCGATGTATCCGACGCAACTCAATATGGCCGCTGGCGATTCCGGCGTGCGGGCAGCATGATCCGGCGCATGGTCCTGTGGCTGGCGCTGCTTTACGTGCTGCCGGTCGCACTGGCCGCCGGGTTGTGGCTGGTGCAGGAGCGGCCGATGAGCTGGCGCACCGCGAACTGGTCAAGCGCCGGCATCCTGCAACCCACGCACGCCGAGGCACCTGCGGAAGTGCGCGTCTACACCGCCCGCACCGGCCGCTACAAGGGCATCGTCTCGGTGCATAGCTGGCTGGTGATCAAGCGCCCTGGCGCGGTGCGCTACGACCGCTACGAGGTGGTCGGCTGGGGCACGCCGGTGCGCCACAACTCCTACGCGCCGGACGCGCGCTGGTACTCCAACGAACCGGAACTGCTCGGCATGGTGCGTGGCGCGCGGGCGCAAGCGCTGATCCCGCGCATCGACCAGGCCATCGCCACCTATCCCCACGACCGGCGCGGCACCTACCGGGTGTGGCCGGGGCCGAACTCCAACAGCTTCACGGCGTATGTACTGAACGCCGTGCCGGAACTGGGCCTGCGGTTGCCGCCGACCGCCATCGGCAAGGATTTTCCCGTCGATGGCGCGCTGATCGCCCGCACCGGCGACGGATCGGGCCTGCGATTGTCGCTCAACGGCATCGTGTCGCTGACGCTCGGCCTGCGCGACGGCGTGGAACTCAGCCTGTTCGGCCTGGTGGCCGGCATCGACCTGCTGCGCCCGGCGATCAAGCTGCCGGGCCTCGGCCGATTGGGGATTTCGCCTCGGGCGGCTTGATTTTGCGTCGCCGCCCCGGTTTGCTCGCGCGATACCCAAGCCGAGGCCGATTCCATGACCACGTCCGCCCTCATCGCCCCGTCCATCCTGTCCGCCGACTTCGCGAAGCTCGGCGAGGAAATCCGCGCAATTCAAGCGGCGGGCTGCGACTGGGTGCACGTGGACGTGATGGACGGCCACTTCGTGCCCAACATCACCATCGGCCCGCAGGTGGTGAAGGCGATCCGCCCGCACACCGACCTTCCCCTGGATGTGCATCTGATGATCGCCCCGGCCGATCCCTATCTGGAGGCCTTCGCGGAAGCCGGCTCCGACATCATCACGGTGCATGTGGAGGCCGGTCCCCATCTCGACCGCTCGCTGCAGACGATCCGCGCGCTCGGCAAGAAGGCCGGCGTGACCATGAACCCGGCAACGCCTGTGGACACCATCCGCCACGTCATCGACCGGGTGGACCTGATCCTGATCATGAGCGTCAATCCGGGCTTCGGCGGCCAGTCGTTCATCCCCGAGGCGCTGACCAAGGTCGCCCA
Source organism: Tepidamorphaceae bacterium (assembly GCA_028279445.1). Classification (GTDB taxonomy): domain Bacteria; phylum Pseudomonadota; class Alphaproteobacteria; order Rhizobiales; family Tepidamorphaceae; genus JANQNT01. Next base: position 127,696 of record JANQNT010000023.1, read on the forward strand.
GGTGCGCGACATGGTCGGTACGCGCGACATCCGCATCGAGGTGGATGGCGGGGTGACGCCGGACAACGCCCAGGCACTGAGCGAAGCAGGTGCCGACGTGCTGGTGGCCGGCTCCGCCGTGTTCAAGGGCGGACCGGAGCGCTACGCCGCCAATATCGCGGCGCTGAAACAGGCCTCCGCGCGCGCCGGCTCCATCGCGGTGTGATGCGATATCCGGATGTGATGTTTCACTTGAAGCCTATACCCGGTGTGAACAGCGGGTAGAATATTGATTCATCTGAATCGGCTGGCCCCACGTCTTGCCGATGAGAATCCGATTGAAACCCGACGAGAGCCGGAGACATGCGCCAGCCATCGCTTCGTCCGTTTGTTCTTGCCGCCATCCTTGTCGCGATCGCCACGACGGCGCAGGCCCAGGGGCTGATCGACCCCAAGCGCGGAGAGGAGATCGCACGCGCGTGGTGTGCCAACTGCCACCTTGTCTCGGCCGATCAGGGCGGCACGGTGGCCGCCGACGCGCCGGCCTTTACCGCGCTGACGCTGGAGGCCGGATACAGTGACGAGCGCTTGCGCGGCTTCCTCAGCGTGCCGCACGGGCCGATGGAAGGTCTGACGCCGGACAACCGGCAGATCGGCGATCTGATCGCCTATATCCGGTCGCTGCAGGAGTGAACGGCACAGCCCCCGCCGACGGCCCGCGAACCGCCAATATCGGCCGGTTCGAAGGTACGGCGATCGTGTTCCTCACCAGCGCCGCCTCGCTGATCGTCGAGATCGTCGCCGGGCGCATGCTGGCGCCCTTCGTGGGCATGTCGCTCTACACCTGGACGTCGGTGATCGCGGTGGTGCTGGCTGGCCTGTCGCTCGGCCACTGGATCGGCGGCATCGCGGCAGAGCGCTACGCATCCCGGCCACGGCCGTTTCTCGCCATCGTGCTTGTCGTCGCCGCGGCCAGCACACTGGCGGCAATCGTCATCCTGCCGGCCGTATCGGGGGCGCTGCTGACCCGTTTCGACACCGCCGTGACCGGCATCACGGCGCTGGCACTCGCCGGGTTCTTTATTCCCTCCGTCGCCGCCGGCATCCCCTCCCCGATCATCGCCGCCGGGCTGGTGGAGGCCGATCCCGACCGGAAGGGACGGGCGCTGGGTGGGTTGTTCGCCGCCGGCGCCATCGGCGCCATTGCCGGAACGCTGTCGGCGGGCTTTGTGTTCATCTCGTGGATCGGCAGCACCAAGACGCTGATCGCCTGCGCCGCCATCTATGGCGCGCTGGCGGTCGTGGTCGCCCTGCGCGCACGCAAGCCCGTCGCCTCCGGTGTCATCCTTGCCGCCGTGGCGCTGGGGGCGAGCGGCTACGCGCTGCGCGAGCAGGCCCGTTTCTGCGACGTGGAAAGCCGCTATTTCTGCATTCGCACGGTCGATATCACGCACGACGCGGGCGAACCGGCACGCGTCATGATCCTCGACCACCTGGCCCACTCGATGTCGGTGGAGCGCGATCCGCAGGTTCTGCTGTCGCCTTACATCTGGATGGCAGACCGCATCGCGCGCGCCGAAAAGGGTAACGATTTCAGCTCGTTCTTCGTCGGGGGCGGCGCCTATTCGCTGCCGCGGGCGTGGGCTGCGCGCGGCATGCGCCCGGTGATCGCCGAAATCGACCCGGCGGTGACCAAGGTCGCCGCGCGCGATTTCTGGTTCGATCCCGCAAGCGCTGAGGTGATCCACCGCGATGCGCGCGTGGCACTACGCGCCATGAACGCACGGCGTTTCGACGTCATCGTCGGCGATGCCTTCACCGACGTGGCCGTGCCGGCGCATCTGGTTACGCGGGAATTCGCCGAACTGGTCGCGTCGCGCCTGGCGGTGGGTGGCATCTACATCCTGCACTTCGTCGCACCGGAGACGCGGCTGGACGCGCTGTTTGCCATGATACGGACGTTGCGGACCGAATTCGCTGGCCTGGATGTGTGGCTCGACACCGATGCGTCCTACCCGCAGGGGCGGCGGTCGTTCCTGTTCGTCGCACGCACCAGCGCGACCGCATCACCGGACTATGGCGACACGGGCACCTGGCGCAGACTTGAGCCGGACGACCTGATGCGCCGGGTTGCGGAAGCGGACCCGCCGCTGCTGACCGACGACTTCGCACCCATCGACAGGCTCGTCGGCATGGCGCAGATCGGGATTGATTAGATGTTTGCCGGCCGCGCGTCCATTTCGCTCACGCCAGTGCGCTGCGCGCACGGCTCCGCGGGGGCGCGCTTTTCGCGCGGGCGTCCAGTCGGACGCCTAGGTCCGTCCCTCGCGCTCACCCAGCGTTAGGCACCCCGGCACGCGACTGCGTGCCCGGCCGGTCAGGCCGCCCTCGCGGAGCCGGCGAACGTGAGTGAGTTCGGCGTGAGCGGAATAACCAAAAAGGCCCGCCGCGAACAACGCAGCGGGCTAGCACTGTGGAAACGAAAAGCCCGTTTAGCCCGTCGTGCCGAACATGTCGGTCGTAATGCCGGCGTACCAGCCAATGGACTCCTCGTAGGTCGTCTTGCGCAGATCGGCGCTCTCGCCGGTCTGGCTGATGAAGCTCGAGGTCGATGCGATCTTCTCGTCGGTCGGCTGGTACTGGGCCCCGACCTTCACGCCGTCTTCGGTCTCGATCAGGCTCCAGCAGGTGTTGGCGTAGCGCGCCGGGAAGACGCGGGACTCGGTCAGATCGCCGCGTATCTGGACCGCCGCCACCTTCGCCTGGCTGTTGGCCGAGAAGCCCGACTTCGGCATGTCGCCGGCAATGCAGGCATCACCGAGGACAAAGATGCTCTCGTCTTCCTTGGCGCGCATCGAATAGGGATCGATGGGGCAGAAGCCACTGTCGTTGGCGAGCCCCGCGTCGGTGGCGATGGCGCCGGCCTTCTGGCCCGGCACGATGTTGAGCAGCGCCCCCTCGAAGGTGTCGAGATCGGTCTCCACGGTGCCGGCATTGACGTCGACGCCGGTGACCCCGCCATGCACCGACGGCGGCAGCCACTCGACCATGCCGGGATAGTGGTTCTCCCAGCCTTCCGAGAACAGCGCCTGCTTGGAGAACTTCTCCTTCACGTCGAGGACGATGATCTTGGAGTTGGTCAGGCCCTTCTTCTTCAGCACATGGGCGAACATCGAGATGCGCTCGTAGGGCCCCGGCGGGCAGCGATAGGGATTGGGCGGCGCCACCATGATGACGTTCTGCCCGTCCTCGACCGCGTCCAGCTTGGTCTTGAGCAATTGCGTCTGCGGACCGGCCTTCCAGGCGTGCGGCGCGATCTCGGCGGCTTCCGCGGAATAGCCCGGCACGGTGTCGTACTTCATGTCGATGCCTGGCGACAGCACCAGCCGGTCGTAGGGCACCTTGCTGCCATCAGCCAGCGCCACCTCCCTGGCGTCGCGGTCGACGGCCGCGGCGCGGGCGTTGACCACGGTCACACCGTATCCCGACGCAAGCTGGTCGTAGGAATGGGTGATCGACTCAAAGGTGCGGAAGTCGCCGATGTAAAGGTTGGAGAAGAAGCAGGTGGTGAAGGTCTTGTTCATCTCGATCAACGTGACGTCGACCGCACCCTCGGAGTCCTTGGCGATGTAGCGCGCAGCCGTGGCGCCGCCGGCGCCACCGCCAACCACCACCACGCGCGGCTTGGCCTGCGCGCGGATGATCGAGGGGGTGGCCAGCGTCACCGTCGCCGTCCCCAGAGCCAGTTGCGCAAACCTGCGCCGTGACAGTCGTCCCATCGAAAAGTCCTCCCATATTTTGCCCGCGGGCAGCCGCGGATCACTCACCCAATTGTTCAAAATAGGCCGCAAGCGCGGCAATTTCCTCATCTCCAAGGTTCGATGTGACCAATTGCATCACCTGATGGCTGCGCACATTGGTCTTGTATTCAAACAGCGCGCGGATGAAAGCGTCCCTCGGCCAGCCCACAATGCCGGGGATGCCCTCGTTGGCGCCAGTCTCCTGATGGCAGGTGACGCACTCGCCGGAGAGGTATTCGCCATAGGCCGCATCACCCTCCAGCGCCATTGCGGCAGCACCGATTTCGGTCGCCGCTCCATCGGTCGCAACCGGGGTTTGGGGTGCGTATTCGCCAGGGGTGACGCCGGTCAGGAACGTCACCAGATCGGCCCGCGCTGTGGCATCTTCCATGCCGCGATAGTTCATCGAGGTGCGCCGCACCACCGAACGCGGATCGGCGATGAACCGGTCCAGCGCGTCGCGCGACCAGACGAGACCGTCCTGGGCCGCCGCGCGCATGCCCTGGGAATAGCGAAAGTCCTGCAACGCCGCCGCCGGACGGCCGAGGATGCTGAACAGGTTGGGGCCGATGCGGTTGGCGCGCAGGGGATCGAGCTCGTGACAGCGCGAGCACTGGGCAAACAGCGACCGGCCCCGCTCGTAGGTATCGTTCTCGAACGCGGTCGTGTCGTCCACCGAGGAGTCCGGAGCTTCCGGCGCCGATGCGGTTTCTTCCGCAGCAGCCGGCATAGCAACGAGCAGCGCAAGCGTCAGCGACGCCGCAAGGGCAGCGACATGTGCCACGCGCATGCTCACCATGCCTGTTGCCGACACCTCTCCCTCCCTGCGGGCGGCGCAGCCGTTTCCGGCGCTCCGGTTCTTGCGACCGGTCAGTTGCTCTCGTCGCTGTCCGGCGTCACGTCCAGTATGCGGGCGCGCCCGGTTATCTCAACCTGCCCCTTGCAATCGCTCATGCATGGCTCGCCATCGGCGAGTGTGGGCGTATCGGGCCGCGCATCGGGGATGAAGTTAGCCTCGTTGGGCAGCCGCATGTCGGCGAAATTCTCCTGCGACAGGACAAACGTCTCGTCGCCCACGACATCGTTCATGTAGAGAATATAGGCCGTGATCGCATAGACCTCATCGGGCGTCAGCGATTGGGCATCGCCGAACGGCATGGCGCGGTAGATATAGTCGTAGACCGTGGACAGGTAGGGCCAGTAGGAACCGACCGTCTTGACCGGGTCCTCGCTGGCCAGTGAGTCGGCGCCACCGGACAGCACCGGCCAGCGGTCGACGCCCTCGGCGAAGTCGCCGTGACAGGCCGCGCACAGCTCCAGGAAGACCTCCTCGCCCTGCTGCACCGAACCGGATCCGGCCGGCAGGCCCTGTCCGTCCGGGCGGATGTCGATATCCCAGCCGGCGACCTCCTCATCGCGCGCCTCGCGGCCGATGCCGAACTTGCCGGCGCTGGCAGCGCCGGCGGCAAGCAACAGCGACAGTGCCAGCGTCGCCGCGCCAACGCGCGCCAGTTCAGGAAACCTCGACATTTTCCACCTCGCCGTTGCTGCGGACATGCCAGGTCTGGATGCCGTTGTTGTGATAGATCGAGTTGGTGCCGCGCACGGCGCGCAGTTCATCCTTGGTGGGCTGGATATCACCGGTCGAATCGATGGCGCGCGACTGCAGCAGCAGGTCCTCGCCCTGCCAGTCGAACTCGACATAGAAGCGCGTCAGCGACATCGGCAGCACCGGACCGTCGATGCGCGCGGTGCGCCAGTTGTTGCCGCCGTCGAGCGTCACGTCGACCCGATCAATGGTGCCGCGGCCCGACCAGGCCAGCCCGGTGATGATGTTGTGGCCCTTGACCAGCAGCGGCGCCTGGGGACTGGGGTTGGTGACCACCGACTTCACGTCCATCACCCAGGTGAAGCGGCGCGCCTTTCCATCTTCCAGCAGGTCGGTGTATTTCGACGTCTCCTCGCGGGTGTGCCAGGGCTCGTCGCCAACCTCGATGCGGCGCAGCCACTTGACCCACATGTTGCCTTCCCAGCCCGGCACCACCAGGCGGACCGGATAGCCCTGCTCGGGACGCAGCGCCTCGCCGTTCATCTTGAAGGCGACGAGACAGTCGTCGAGCCCCTTCTCGATGGGCACAGAGCGGTTCATGCCAGACGAATCGCCGCCTTCCGGCATCAGCCATTTGGCGTTCGGCTTCAGCCCGGCCTCTTCCAGGATCAGCTTGAGCGGCACGCCGGTATACATCAAGCAATGGACCATGCCGTGGGTGAACTGGCAGCCGTTGAGCTGGGCGCCGCGCCACTCCATGCCGGAATTGGCGGCGCATTCCAGGAAGTAGATCCGGTTGACGCGCGGAAAGCGCATCAGGTCCTGCAGCGTGAAGATCATCGGCTTGTCGACCAGACCGTTGATCATCAACTGGTAGTCGGCCGGATCGACCTCGGCGATGCCGCCGTGATGGCGCTCGAAGCACAGACCGTTCGGCGTGATGATGCCTTCGAGATCGTGCAGCGGGGTGAAGTTGACCGAGGATTCCGGCGAGGCGGTCAGCCATTCGACGTTGCGACGCACCACGTGGGCCTCGAATTCCGAGGGCGTGCCGTAGGGCCGCGCATCGACGCCCTCGCCCAGATAGCGCGACCAGTCGGCCACATTGGGCGCCATGTTGTCGGCGTTCTGGGCCATGGCGCTGCCGCCAAGCGCGCCCGTGGCCAGCGCTCCGCCCGCGGCGGCGCCGGCGGCAACGCCGCCCTTCAGGAACGCGCGCCGACTGGCCACACCACCCGATCCACCTTTCGATCCTTGCCTTGCCATTCCCGGCACTCCTTCGCAGATGCGTGTTCGTTCCCTTGGGCGACCCGGATCGGGAACGCCCGGCGACATGCTCCGATCACATGCCAACAACCCTGACGCTGCGGTTTTCCGGCAGCGAGACGGTGTCCTGCTTGCCGATCCAGTCCATCACCACATCCCAGATCGGCGGGCCTTCGGTGCCCTCGTTGACGCTGGCCCAGCCGGCCACGGCGTAGTCCTTGTCCGCCTCGATGGGTGCGCCGGTCTTCACCAGGGTCATGTCCGAGATGCGGCTGCCGATCGATTTCAGCGGGTCGATCGTGTAGCCAAGCCCGCCGACGCGGACCATGTCGCCGCCCTGCTGGAAGTAGGGATCGGGGTTGAACAGATTGTCGGCGACATCCTCCAGCACCTCCTTGAGGAAGGCGCCGGTCATGTTGATGCGGTAGGTCGCCGGATAGGTCATGCCGGTGGCGTTGAAGACGTCCTCCACCGTGATCTCCTGACCCGGCAGCACGCTGGTGCCCCAGCGAAAGCCCGGTGACAGGGCGATGTCGGCCTCGCGCTCGTCGAGCATCGCCTGGCAGATCAGGTCGTCGAAGGTGCCGTTGAAGTTGCCGCGCCGGTAGAGCAGCGTGTCGGTGCGGCCCACCACGCGGGCCAGCTTGTCGGCATGCGGCGCGCGGATCCTGTCGACCAGAGCGGTCATCTCCGCGTCCGGCGTGATGACGTCGGAGAAGATCGGGATCAGCTTGTAGCGCCAGGACTTCACCACCCCGCCGGAGACATCGAGATCGAGGCGGGAGAGAAACTTGCCGTTGGAGCCGGTGGCGATCAGCAGCGTATTGCCGACCTGCACCGGTTCGGGCAGCGCGTCGTGGGTGTGGCCGGTCAGGATCACATCGATGCCGCTGACGCGCGAGGCAAGCTTGCGGTCGACGTCGAAACCGTTGTGCGACAGGAAGACGACCAGTTCGGCGCCGGCCGCGCGCGCCGCATCGACATTCGCCTGCACGTCCTCCTCGCGGATGCCGAAAGACCAGTCGGGCATCATCCAGCGCGGATTGGCGATCGGCGTATAGGGGAAGGCCTGGCCGACAATGGCGATCTTCACCCCGCCGCGCTCGACAAAGGCGGTGGATTCAAACTTCGCCTCGTCCCACTCCGTGTCGCGGACGTTGCCGCCCAGGAACGGGAAGCCGAGGCCCTCGATCAGTTCCTCAACGCGCTCCGCGCCGAGGGTGAACTCCCAGTGGCCGGTCATCGCGTCGGGTTTCAGCGCCTGCATGACCTCGACCATGTCGGCGCCGCGGCTCTCCAGCGCGGTGTAGCTGCCGTGCCAGGTATCGCCGCCGTCGAGGAAGAGCGTGTTGTCGGGCCGCTCCGCGCGGATCGCCTTGAGCACGGTGGCGATACGGTCGATGCCGCCGAGCTTGCCGTAGGACGCGGCAAGCGCGGCAAAGTCGACGCTGGACAGCGCGTAGGCTTCCGGCGAGCCCGGCGTCAGGTTGTACATCTTCAGGAAGTCCTCGCCGGTGATGTGCGGCGGCAGGCCGTTGACATCGCCGACGCCGAGATTGACCGAAGGCTCGCGGAAGTAGACCGGCATGAGCTGGGCGTGGATGTCGGTCAGATGCACCAGCGTGACATTGCCATGGTTCTCGAAGCCGAGCAGATCGGCCTCGGTGATCGCCTGCTGCGCCGCCACCCGGGTCAGGCCAAGCGGTCCGCCGCCACCCGTCAACGCCGCCGTGGCCACCGCCACCTGCAGGAACTCGCGTCTGGAAAAGATGCTCACTGGTCAGATACCCGTTGTTGTCTCGTCATATATTGCCTTGGCCAATCGCCCGGCCTGCCCGGAAGTGCGGATGCACCTTCCCCGTTGCGGCACGAGGCCGCCCAAGATTCCTCTTGTTTTTCGTTGTCCTTACAGCCGGCGGCGGATGCTGGCGGTCCGTCGCCGGCCAATACGCTTTGGGTTTACTGACGTACCGCCGGCGTCTCCACGGAAAGGCCCCCGCCGCGCGAGGCGAGATAGGCTTCAAGAGCGACGAATTCTTCCGAGCCGCGCTTGTAGGGCACCGCACGCACCTGCTTCATGCAGCCGGAGAACCGCCGGTGCAGCGAACCGAGCTTCTGCCACTTCAAACGGTAGGTGGGGAAACCGTTGGTGTGGCCCTGGCTCAAGCGGTCGGCGCGGATGTACTGGCCATAATAGCCTTCGTGGCAGTTGGCGCAGGCCATGTCGAGCTGGCCGACCCGGCTGTAGTAAAGCTCCTTGCCGCGGGCGATCCAGTCGGCCATCGGTCCGTCCGTCTGGACCGCGACCGGCAGGCCGCGCGACTGCAGGCCGAGATAGGCCGTCATGCCGAGCATGGCGTCGGATTCCCACTTCCAGGCCTCCGCTTCCATACGATCGGTGCGGCACGCGTTGATGTGCTGCTCCATGGTCATGGGCCTGCCGGCGGCGGCATTCCACTTGGGCATCTGGGCGCGTACGCCGGCCATGCTCTCGCTGGCATCGCCATGGCAGCTCGCGCAGGACTTGCCGGCTGCTCCTTCTTCGGTCTCCCAGGCCTCTTCGGCCTGCTCGACCCAAAGGAAGGCCGGATTCTGGAAGTCGTCCTGCTGCAGCACCTGTGTCTCGGGCGTACGGAATTCCCAGCCCGAGATCAGCTCCGATCCCAAAGGGTGTCCCTCAGGTGCCGCGACGCGCGTCTCGATCGTCAGATCCTCGATGGTCAGCCGATTGACCTGCTCGGCGGAGACATAAGACCCCACCAGCAGCACGCCCATCGAACACATCGCCGCCGCCACTACAATGCCGGCCCGCGTCCCGCCCTTTCCGGTCCTGCGCGTCCTCATGGTGTTTCCTTCCCCTTCATCGTCAGCGTGGCCTCATTTGGCGGGCCACGCTTGATCCCCAGGCACGTCGCGATGCGGCGCCTACTGCACCGCGATATCGGCTGTCTTCTCGTAGACCGAGCCGTCATCGTCGACCCAGGTGAACTTGAACGTCCCCGACTCCTCGACACGCACGCTGAACTCGAAGAACGGGTTGGCGGAAATCGCCGGCTCGATGTCGCAGGCGAACACCACCTGTCCGTTGAAGTCGCAGGTGAACTTGTTGATGATCGAGCGCGGGATCGGATTGCCTTCCTTATCCTTGCGCTGTCCCGATTCCATCTTGTGGCTGATCAGGGTCTTGATGGTGATGAGGTCGCCCTTGGCGGCCTTCTTGGGCACCTTCACGCGGGGTTTGGACTTGGCCATGGTTTTCGCAATTCCCTTAGCTGAACGGTTTCAACGGCGCGGCGTCTTAAGCCCTAGCCGCCGCAACCGCCGATGGTGACCTTCACGGTGCGGTTCTCGCGGTAGAAGCTGCCGTCGCTCATCCGCGCCACCGCAACGATGTCCTGGGTCTTGGCAAGCCGCATGCGCGTCTTGGCGGCCGCCTCGCCGCTGGCCGGCGAGAAGTGGAACGTGGCAACGCCGGGACGTGGATTTCCGGCGGCCAGCACGATCACCGCCTCGACGAAGTCGTCATCCGTCATCGGACTGTCCACAGTGATACCGATCGGCACGGTATTGCCGTTCTCGGCAATTTCGGGCGCATCGATGGAGATGCGGCCGGATTGCGCTTCCGCACCGCCGGTGAACTCGCTGATCCGCTCGTCGATCTCGCTGGCATGGGCCGGGGTGATACCGGCAACACCGGCCACCAGCGCAGCGCCGCCAAGCGCCATCGCAGTTCGGCGTGTGACGTGATGAGACATGGTTGGTCTTCCTCGTGATTAGGTCCTGTGACGGGCCCCGCGACGCAGCGGCGCGCTACTCCTTGAACGTCTTCAGATAGGCGATGACGTCTTCCACATCCTGCGCGGACAGGATGGTCTTGTTCTCAAACTTATCAGCCACCCGGCTGAAACCGTCTGTGCGGTAGAAGGCCGGCATGATGGTGCCTTCGAAGACTGCCTTCGGATTGGCGACGATGGCGCGCAGTTCCTCGGGCGTCCAGCGGTCTCCGGCACCGTCCAGCGGCGGGCCGATCTCGCCATGGAACGGCTGATCGGCGAAGGCGCTGATCTCGTGGCAGGCGACGCAGTTGCCGAGCCGACGATTGAGCATCACCTGCTTGCCTTTCTCCGGATCGCCCGGAACGCCGGTCAGCGAATCGGCAATGGCGCCATCGACGATCTGGTAGGCCGGCGCGGTGTCGGCGCGCGCGGCATCCAAGACGGCAAAGCCCGCCAGGGCCGCCGCGCCAATCGCCACCGCGGTGGCGCATAACTTCAGGTGCAACTTGTGCATCGGTTTGTACATCGGTCGTTTCTCCCCGCCCGGCGGCCGCCCTTGTGTTGGCGGTTCTTGCCGTCTTGTCCCGATCGGTACGTTTGTCCGGTCGGCTCATCTGTCCCCTCAGACCCCCTGGGGAACGGACGCTGCGGTCCCTGATGCTCTATCGCCGGCACCTTAAAAAACCGCCTAGATCAATTCCAGATTAACAAGCCAATGGCGATCGATCAATTCCAATATTCAAATTTCTGAATGCATCTTTGGTCGAGAGCGATCGTGCATCACCGAGGCAGAGTCGGAGTGACCTTACTTCAGCGCGAAACCAGCAGCCCCTCGACATCGCCGAGCGCCGGGAAGGTCTCCAGCAGCCAGAAGGCAAACACCGACATCTGACCGGTCAGGAACAGCACGCCGGTGAGCACCAGCAGCCCGCCCATGGCCTTCTCGACCGTGCCCATATGCCGGCGGAAGCGGCTCATCCATCGGATGAAGGGGCCGGCGAAGAGTGCTGCCAGCATGAAGGGGATGCCGATGCCCGCGCCGTAAACGGCCAGCAGCACGGCGCCGCGCAGGACCGTGTCCTCGGTGGCGGCGACCACCAGGATGGTTGCCAGGATCGGCCCGACGCACGGCGTCCAGCCGAAGGCGAAGGCGATGCCGACCAGGAAGGCGCCAAGCAGGCCGGCGGGCTTGCGCTCGACATGGACGCGGGCCTCCCGGTAGAGCATCCCGATCCGGAACACCCCCAGGAAGTGCAGCCCCATGACGATGATGATGGCGCCGGCGATGTAGCCCAGAATGCGCAGGTTGGCGGTGACCCACTGGCCGATGGCCGAGGCGCTGGCGCCCAATGCAACAAACACGGAGATGAAGCCGAGCACGAAGGCAAATGCCGACAGGACCACCCGTGCGCGGGCGCGGCGGACCTCCGTCTCGCCGGTGAGCTGGTCGAGGCTGACACCCGCCAGGAAGCACAGATATGGCGGCACCAGCGGCAGCACGCAGGGCGAGGCGAAGGACAGCAGTCCGGCCAGAAAGGCATATGTCAGCGTGACATCGAACATCGCCGGTCGTTCTCCGGGGTCGACCTTGTCGACGGTGGTGTGGCCTACGTGGCGGGGGGCCGCCAGGTCAACATGCCTTGCCGTCACAAATCATCGCACGCAACACACGGTCACGTTGGTGTGACCGGCTGACGCGCAATCATATATACATATTCGAACTTTTCTATGCTATGGTCGCTGCCATGCTGGAGGCGATACGCTTGAGACTCGCGTCGCGAGGGCGTATGTCAAAGCGACCTGTTTCTACATCTAATCGGTGGGAATTATTGGCAAAAAGCGGCGAAAAAATGTGGTATAAGTCGTCAGGCTGCGCAAGCGTTGTGAAATCTGCCGCGCTGGCTGCCGTCGCCGTGCTGCTGCTTGCGGTGTTGCCGGTACGCGGTTCGCACGCTGCCGAACTGATCATGCTGGAGCAATATGGCTGCCACTGGTGCGAGGTTTGGGACGAGGAGATCGCTCCGATCTACCCGAAGACGGTCGAAGGGAAGCGCGCACCGCTGCGCCGCGTGGACCTGTTCGCGCCGCTGCCCGATGACCTCAAGCACCTCAACCTGGGGCGCTATACGCCGACCTTCATCCTGGTGCACGAGGGCAAGGAGTACGGCCGCATCCGTGGATATCCGGGCGAGGACTTCTTCTGGGGGCTACTGGAACAGATGGTGGCCCGATTGCCGACCCGCAGCGCAAACCTGCCAGGCCAGTGAGCCCGGCCAAGCATGGACCTTATCAGCGACATGACCCCGCTTGATCTGCACGCCGAGTCCGGCGCCAAGCCCTCGACCAAGGATTTCGATGCGCTGTTCGAGAACGCCGCCCGTGCGGCCGACTTCCTGCGCACGCTGAGCCATGAGAACAGGCTGATGATCCTGTGCATCCTCAGCCAGGGCGAGCGATCGGTCAGCGAGCTCGAGAGCCTCCTGTCGCTGCGCCAGCCCACCGTATCGCAGCAGCTTGCCCGGCTGCGCTCGGAAGGCCTGGTCGCCACGCGGCGGGACGGCAAGTCGGTGTACTACCGCCTCGCCAGCACGGAGGCCGAGCGCATGATCGGCGTGATGTACGACATCTTCTGCAGCGACGAGAACGGCGGTGCGTGACCAATGGTCCTATTCCCAACACGCGCGTTTTCTGGAATAACTCTTAACTGACGCGGGGACGAACCCATCCGGGGTCAACGATTGGGACTGGAGGATCAGGTCTAGCATGAAGAAAGTTGTGATTGCTGCCGCGGCCATGTTTGCCGCCACCACATTTGCGCACGCCGAAGGGTTCGCCGAGGGCGATGCCGCGAAGGGCGAGAAGGTGTTCAAGAAGTGCGCCGCCTGCCATGCGGTTGGCGATGGCGCCAAGAACAAGGTCGGGCCGCAGTTGAACGGTATCGTCGGCCGCGATATCGCCGGTGTCGAGGACTACAAGTACGGCGACGCCATCAAGGCCAAGGGCGAGGAACTCGGCGCCTGGACCGAGGAGATGCTGTTCGAGTATCTCGTGGATCCGAAGAAATTCGTCGAGGGCCGCTCGAAGATGACCTTCAAGCTGCGCAAGGACGGCGAGCGCAACGACGTCATCGCCTATCTGAAGACGTATGGCGAGTAGCGCGTAGCGCACCGCGCCCACCTGCAAGGATCAAACGGCCCGGTCGCGTACCGGGCCTTTTTTGTTCTGGCCGGTCCATTGCGGCAGAGGTTTCGTACACGACCCTGTGAGTGTGTTGATCCGACATATTGCTGATTGTCATATGCTGAAGTGATATATATGTAGCCTCGAAGCGGCGGTGTGCCGGGGGCCGGGAAATCATCCCCCAACCGTACCGATCTCGTCGCCACGGCGTCGTCGGCCCTGGATGGCCGAACTGGGATTGTCGAACCATGAATGTCAGCACCTTGTGCCTAGCGATCCTCTCCTTTGGCGAGGCGTCCGGCTATGACATCCGCAAGATGTCGACCGAGGGGTCTTTCAGCCATTTCGTCGATGCGAGTTTCGGCGCCATTTATCCGGCACTGGATCGGCTTGAACGCGATGAGCTGGTCACCCGCCGCGTCGAGACCCAGGACGGCAAGCCGGCGCGCAAGGTGTTCGCCATCACGCAAGCAGGACGCGCGGCCCTGATCGGCCAACTGATGGAGCCGATCGCCGGCGACAAGCTCAAGTCGGAGTTCCTGCTGCTGGCGCTGTGCGCGGAATATCTGCCGCGCGAGCGCATAGCTGCTGCGATCGAAGACCGCATTGCCGAGACGCAGCGCATGCGCAACGATTTCGCCGACCAGTGCGAAGCATGCGACCACCCCTCGAGCAAATGGGTTCTCAACATGGCGGTCCTGATGAAGGACACAAAGCTCGCCTATCTGAAAGCCAACGGTGATTCCCTCGTCGCACTCGGCCGGCAGTCGGTGAGCGAGGCCGCAGAGTAAAAGAGCACCCCCCATGCGCTTTTCCTACATACTTGCCGCGGCGATCCTGATCGCGCTCGGCGCCTGGCTCTACACCGGCGATATCGTCGTGGGCGGGCGCGGCGACCAGGAACCGGCGATCGCGGAACAGAACGCGGCCAGCGCGCCGGACGCCAAGCCGTTGCGCGTCAAGGTCGAGCGGATCGCCGCGGAAGCGCGCCGCGATGTCCTGCTGCTGCGCGGACGCACCGAAGCCGAAGACCGGGTCACCGTGCGCGCGGAGATCGAGGGCACGATCGAGCTGATCGCCGTCGACAAGGGCGATACGGTGAAGGCCGGTGACCTGCTCTGCCGCATCGAGACGCGCACGCGCGCGGCACGGCTCGCGGAGGCCGAGGCCAGGCTGGCCCAGGCCGAAGCGGATTTCGAGGCGGCCGAGAAACTCGCCGACAAGGGCTTCACCGCACAGACGCGGGTGCGCGTCCTGCGTGCCTTGCGGGATGCCGCGCAGGCCAATGTGGAGGCCGCCGAATGGGACCTGGCGCGCACGCAGATCGTCGCGCCGAGCGCCGGCATTGTCGAGACGCTCGACGTGCGCAAGGGCTCGCTGCTCAACGTTGGCGACGTTTGCGCCGCGCTGGTCGACATCGATCCCATGCTCGCCGTGGCACAGGTTTCCGAACGCGAGCTCGGCGGGCTCTCGCTCGGCATTCCGGCGCAGGTGGAGCCGGTGACCGGAGGCGCGTTCGACGGCACCATCAGCTACATCGCGCCTGCCGCCGACCCGGAAACGCGCACCTTCCGTATCGAGATCAAGCTGGACAACCCGACCGGGGCGCTGCGCGACGGCATCACCAGCGAGATCACGATCCCGCTGGCCTCGCAGATGGCGCATCGCTTCTCGCCGGCCGCGCTGGTGCTCGGCGATGACGGCGTGATCGGCGTCCGCGCGGTGGACGACGACAATCGCGTGGTGTTTCACACCGTGCGCCTTCTCGGCGACAGCGGCGATGGCGTGTGGGTCGCCGGCCTGCCGGACACGGTCGACCTGATCGTGCGCGGCCAGGAATACGTCACCGAGGGACTGCTGGTCGAACCGGTCACCGAGACGGCGGAGGCGGCGCAATGAGTGTCGAAATCCGTCAGGGACCGATCGGCACGATCCTGTCGCGCCCGCGCGCGGTGCTGACGCTGATGATCGCCATGCTCATCGGCGGCATCCTCAGCTACCTCACCATCCCCAAGGAAGCCAATCCGGACATCGACGTCCCGATCTTCTACGTCTCGATCCCGCAGGATGGCATCTCGCCTGAGGATTCCGAGCGGCTGCTGATCCGGCCGATGGAGACGGAGTTGCGCAGCCTCGACGGACTGAAGGAGATCACCGGCATCGCCAGCGAGGGCCACGCCGGCATCGTGCTCGAATTCGACATCGACTTCGACAAGGATCAGGCGCTGATCGACGTCAACGACAAGGTCGACCGCGCGCGCGCCGAACTCCCGGCCGAGGCCGAGGAACCGCAGGTCTTCGAGACCAACTTCTCGCTGGTGCCCACCATCGTGGTCAACCTGTCGGGCAACGTGCCAGAGCGCACCCTGCACCGCTATGCCCAGGAGCTGAAGGACGAGATCGAGGCGATCCCCTCGGTGCTCGAGGCAGACCTCGCGGGCAACCGCGAGGAACTGCTCGAGGTCATCATCGATATGACCCGGCTGGAGACCTACAACATCACCCAGCAGCAGTTGCTGAGCGCGGTGTCCCTCAACAACCGACTGGTGGCCGCAGGCGCCGTCGACACCGGCCAGGGGCGCTTCAACGTCAAGGTGCCCGGCCTGTTCGAGACGCGCCGCGACATCTTCGAACTGCCGATCATCAACAATGGCGACGGCGTGGTGACGCTCGGCGACGTCGCCGATATCCGCCGCACCTTCAAGGACGCGACCAACTACAGCCGCTTCAACGGCGAACCCTCCATCGCCATCGAGGTGAAGAAGCGGCTCGGCACCAACATCGTGGAGAACAATGCCGCGGTGAAGGCGGTCGTTGCAGCCTACACCGCCGACTGGCCCGATGCGATCCGCGTCGACTACGCGCTCGACGAGTCGAAGTACATCTTCGAGGTGCTCAACTCGCTGCAGTCGTCGATCATCACGGCGATCTGCCTGGTGATGATCGTCGTCGTGGCAGCACTCGGAGCGCGCTCCGCGCTGCTGATCGGCATCGCCATCCCCACCTCCTTCATGCTCGGCTTCCTGATCATCAACCTGGCCGGCATGACCGTGAACATCATGGTGCTGTTCGGCCTGGTGCTGACCACCGGCATGCTGGTCGACGGGGCGATCGTCATCGTCGAATACGCCGACCGCAAGATGGCGGAAGGAGCCAAGCGGCGCGAAGCCTACATCATGGCCGCCCAGCGCATGTTCTGGCCGGTGTTCTCTTCCACTGCGACGACGCTGGCCGCCTTCATCCCCATGCTGCTGTGGCCGGGCGTGGCGGGCGAGTTCATGAGCTACCTGCCGATCATGGTGATCGTGGTGCTGTCGGCCTCGATCGTCACCGCGATGATCTTCCTGCCCGTCGTCGGCGGGCTGATCGGTAAGTCCAACGCGCGCAGCGCGGACATGGAAAACGCCCGCAAGCTGGCCGGCGATGCCCATGTGGACTATCGCGACATCGGCGGATTGACGGGCGCCTATGTACGCACCCTGGCGCGGATCATCCGCCGCCCGAGCCTGGTGCTGATCGCCACCGGGGTGATCGCCTACACCGTCTTCACGCTGTTCGCGACACACAACAACGGCGTTGAGTTCTTCGTCCAGGAGGAGCCGGAGCGCTCGGTCATCCTGATCTCCGCGCGCGGCAACCTGTCGGCGGATGAACAGCGCGACACGGTGCTGCTGGTCGAACGCGAAGTGGTGCAGGTGCCGGGCATCAAGCACGTCATCACCAGCACCGGCGGTGCGGCGGCCGGCGTGCGGCTTGGCGATGTGGAGGACAAGCCGGTCGATACGGTCGGGCAGATCACCATCGAGCTGAACGACTACTGCTGCCGGCGCCTGGCCGAGGACATCTTCGCCGACATCCGGGCGCGCACCGCCGATATCGCCGGCATCCGGGTGGAAATCCGCCAGATCGAGGGCGGCCCGCCGACCGGCAAGGACGTGCGGCTGGAGATCACCGCGCCGACCTACGAGGCGGTGATGGCGGCCACCGCGCGCGTCGCCGAGCATGTGCAGACCGGCATGAGCGACCTGCGCGATATCGAGGACACCCGTCCCCTGCCCGGCATCGAGTGGCAGCTCGACGTTGACCGCGAACAGGCCGGGCGCTTCGGCGCCGATATCGCCTCCGTCGGCACCATGATCCAGCTCGTCACCACCGGCGTGCTCGCCGGCACCTACCGGCCCGACGATGCCGACGACGAGATCAACATCCGCGTGCGCCTGCCCGAAGCGGAGCGCTCGCTGGCGCAGCTAGACCGGCTGCGCGTGCGCACTGCGCAGGGCCTCGTGCCGCTGTCGAATTTCGTCACCCGCACCGCCCAGCCGAAGGTCTCCACCATCACCCGGCAGAACGGCGCGTTCTCGATGCAGGTCAAGGCCAATGTGCAGCCGGGCATCATCGCCGATGACAAGGTGCGCGAGCTGGAGACGTGGCTCGGCACGCAGAGCTGGGACGCGGGGATCGGCTTCCGCTTCCGCGGCGCCGACGAGGACCAGAAGGAATCCGGTGCCTTCCTGCAGCGCGCCGCGATCGCCGCGCTGTTTTTGATGTTCATCATCCTGGTGACCCAGTTCAACAGCTTCTACCAGACCTTCATCACGTTGCTGACGGTGGTGCTGGGCGTGCTGGGCGTGCTGATCGGCATGATGATCACCGGCCAGAGCTTCTCGATCATCATGACGGGAACCGGCGTCGTGGCACTGTCGGGCATCGTGGTGAACAACGCCATTGTCCTGATGGACACGTACAACCGCATGCACCGCCAGCTCGGGCTCAATCCGGTCGACGCGGTGCTGCGCACGGCCGCCCAGCGGCTGCGGCCGATCTTCCTGACCACCTTCACCACCATCATGGGCCTGGTGCCGATGGCGACCCAGGTCACGGTCGACTTCTTCAACCACACCTTGGAGGTCGGCGGCATCACCTCCACCTGGTGGGTGCAGCTTTCCACCGCCATCATCTTCGGACTGGCCTTCGCCACCTTGCTGACGCTGGTGTTGATTCCAACCCTGCTGGCCGCACCGCATGTCTATGGCGAAGGGGTTAAGCGGCTCAGCACCAGCCTGCGCGCGGTGCTGCCGGGAACGGCACTGCAGCCGGCGGGCGGGCCGCCGCTGGATGCGATCGCCGAGCCGGAACCGGCGGTCACGCAAGAGCCGGACGAAGACAAGCCCAAGCCGAAGAAGCCGCGCCGGCGCAAGCGCAAGAAGCCCGATCCCGACGAGGGCGGAACGCCGGGCGCCATTCCCGAAGCAGCCGAATAGCGCGCGGTACGTTCAGGTCCCGGGGATTCAGCTCTTGCGCGGTCCCGACTTCGACGCGCGGGGCTTTTTCTGTGTATCGCCGGTCCCTTCGGGTGGCGTGGCCTGTTTGACCGCCTCGGCGGCGGCAAGCCGGCGGTAACGCAGAATGCCGACGGGGATCATCGCAAGATAGAGGATCGAGCCGCTGGCCAGCGTGGTCCAGGGGAAGGACGCCAGCATGGCGAAGAACAGCACCACGGCGATCAGCATCGGCAGCACCCATTCGCGCGGAATGCGGCCGATCTTCTTGAACGACATGGTCGGCAGGCTGGAGACCATCAGGAAGGCGACGGCGATGACATAGGCCGCGGCGACCGGTGCGGTCTCGGTCATGTGCGGCAGGCCGACAAGCTCCATGTAGATCGGCAGCAGCGCGATCAGCGCCCCAGCCGGCGCCGGCACGCCGACGAAGAACCCCTGCGCCCAGGCCGGACGGTCGGGGTCGTCGAGCGAGACGTTGAAGCGGGCCAGTCGCAGCACCGTGGCCAGCGCCAGCACCAGCACCGCGATCCAGCCGATTGAGCCCAGTTCGTCGAGCGCGAACATGTAGAGCAGGATGCCGGGCGCGACGCCGAAATTGACGAAATCGGCAAGCGAGTCGAGTTCCGCGCCGAAGCGCGAGGTGGATTTCAGCGCCCGCGCCAGGCGTCCGTCGAGCGCATCGAGCAGCGCTGCGAAGCCGATCGCCGCGATGGCCAGTTCGAAGCGATGTTCGATGGCCAGCCGCATGGCGGTCAGCCCGGCGCACAGCGCCAGCAGGGTCACGGCGTTGGGCAGGATCAGCCGTAGCGGCACCCGCCGCAGCCGGGAGAAGCGGCGCCGGCCGTTCTTCTTGTCCGGCTCGAAGGGGGGAAACAGCGTGTCCATCGCGCGCGCCCCTCAGTCGATCCGCACCGGATGGGCCGCCCCGGCTTCGCCGAGACGGGCCAGCACGGTTTCGCCGGCGATCGCACGCTGGCCGACGGCGACCGACGGCCGGGTGCCCAGCGGCAGGTAGACATCGACCCGGCTGCCGAACCGGATGAGGCCGATGCGCTCGCCCGTGGTCACCGGGGCTTCCTCCGCGACGAAGGTGACGATGCGCCGCGCCACCAGCCCGGCGATCTGCACCACCGCGATCCGGGCGCCGGTTCCAGTCTCGATGATGAAACCGTTGCGCTCGTTGTCCTCGCTGGCCTTGTCGAGCTCGGCGTTGAGGAACTTGCCCGCCTTGTAGGCGATACGCCGGATCTGTCCGGTGACCGGCGAGCGGTTCACGTGCACGTCGAAGACGTTCATGAACACCGAGATGCGGGTCAGTGCCGCCT
Source organism: Tepidamorphaceae bacterium (assembly GCA_028279445.1). Lineage (GTDB taxonomy): Bacteria > Pseudomonadota > Alphaproteobacteria > Rhizobiales > Tepidamorphaceae > JANQNT01. The sequence continues at coordinate 147,853 of JANQNT010000023.1, forward strand.
CGCCCATCTCCAGTTCCGGCGGGGGCACGGCGTCGCCGATCGCCGAGACGCACCCGTCCGCCGGGCTGACGATCAGGTCTTCGTCCATCGGGGTGACGCGGGCGGGATCGCGGAAGAAGTAGGCACACCAGGCGGCAAGCACGATGCCGACGAAGAACAGGAAGCCCGACAGCAGCCCGAGCAGCAGCGCGCCGACGACGAACAGTGCGACGAACGGCCAGCCCTCCCGGTGAACGGGCACGAAGGTACGGCGGATGGTGTCGGCAAGCGCCATGACAGCTCCGAACTGATCAGGATTACAGGTGAACTTATGTCGCCGCATGTTGGGCTGTCGAGTGCACGGCGGCGGTTACACGGCAACAGCGTTAGCGTCCGCTTCTAACTCGTTGTCTCACGGGCGGTCGGGGATTCGTCCTGATCGATCACATCGCCCTGCTCGTGGCTTGCGCCCTTGCCGGCTGCGTCGCGCACCGTCGCCGGCTCGACGGGAAGATACCCTTCCGCATCGCTTTCCACCGTCTGGCGCAGGCGCTCGGCGGCCTCCTGGGCCTCGCGCTGGCGCTGCCACATGCCGGCATAGACGCCGCCGGCCTTGATCAGATCGCCGTGGCGGCCGCGCTCGACGATCTCGCCCTTGCACAGCACGATGATCTCGTCGGCGCCGATCACGGTGGAGAGCCGATGGGCGATGACGATGGTGGTGCGGCCCTGGGCGACACGGTCGAGCGCCGACTGGATTTCCTTCTCGGTATGGGTGTCGAGGGCGGACGTGGCCTCGTCCAGCATCAGGATCGGCGGCGCCTTGAGGATGGTTCGGGCGATCGCCACGCGCTGCTTCTCGCCGCCCGACAGCTTAAGGCCGCGCTCGCCGACCATGGTGTCGTAGCCCTCCGGAAGGGTGGCGATGAAACCATCGATCTGCGCCAGCCGGGCGGCCTCGGCCACCTCTTCGTCGGTTGCCTCGACGCGGCCGTAGCGGATGTTGTAGCGGATGGTGTCGTTGAACAGCACGGTGTCCTGGGGAACCATGCCGATTGCCTTGCGCAGCGACTCCTGGGTCACCGAACGGATGTCCTGCCCGTCGATCGTGACGGTGCCCTCGGAGACCTCGTAGAAGCGAAACAGGATGCGCGAGATGGTCGACTTGCCGGCACCGGAAGGCCCGACGATGGCCACCGTCCTGCCGGCCGGCACCTCGAACGAAACGCCCTTCAGGATCGGCCGGTGCGGCTCGTAGGCAAAGTGCACGTCGGTGAACCGAATGGCGCCATCGCTGATGGACAACGGCGCAGCGCCATCGGCATCCTCGATCTCCGGCTCCTGCTCGAGCAGGTTGAACATCACCTCGACGTCGATCAGCCCCTGCTTGATCTCGCGATAGACGAAGCCGATGAAGTTGAGGGGCATGTAGAGCTGCAAGAGCAGCGCGTTGATCATGACGAAGTCGCCGAGCGTCTGGGTGCCGGCGGCGACCTCGCGCGCCGACATCGCCATGCAGATCAGCATGCCGGCCGCGAAGATCACCGACTGCCCGGAGTTGAGCCAGGCCAGCGACGTCCAGGTCTTCACCGCGGCGCGTTCGTAGCGCGCCATGGAGCGGTCGAAGCGCTCGGTCTCCATGGCCTCGTTGTTGAAGTACTTCACCGTCTCGAAGTTGAGCAGGCTGTCGATCGCCTTGGAGTTGGCGTCGGTGTCGGATTCGTTCATGTCGCGGCGGATCGCCATGCGCCATTCGGTGGCCTTCACCGTGAACCACATGTACAGCGTCATCGTCACAACCAGCACGACGACGTAGAGCGGGCCGAATTGCAGCAGCACGATCACCGCGACGAGCACGAATTCGATGACGGTGGGGATCGACGACAGCAGCGTGTAGCGGACGATGGTCTCGATACCCTTGACGCCGCGCTCGACGATACGGCTCAGGCCGCCGGTCCGGCGTTCCAGGTGAAAGCGCAGCGACAGCCGGTGCAGGTGCGAAAAGGTCCTGTGTCCAAGCGCGCGTACAGCGTGCTGGCCGACCTTGGCGAAGACCGCATCGCGCAACTGCTGGAAGATCATCGACATGACCCGCGCCGCCGCATAGGCGATGACCATGAACATCGGGATCGCCAGCAGTGCGACGAGGCCGCCCTGCGCACCGGCAAAGGCGCCGGAGCCGTCCAGCGCATCCACCGCCCACTTGTAGGTGTAGGGGACGGCGACGGTGAAGACCTTGGCGACAAGCAGGAAGACCAGCGCCAGAACGACGCGCAGCTTCAGGTCCATGCGGCCTGCGGGCCAGATGTAAGGCCACAACACCGCCAATGCGCGGAACGTATTGCCGCTGCCGTCGAAACGGGGCTTCGGCGAGGTCTGGAGCACGTCGGGATGCCTTTGTCGTGTGGTCGCTGTCATGCACTCATGCCGAGCGCACGAACATGCCGCGTGTCGCGGGCGACCACGTCAGATACGCAAACCTAACCTAACGCTGGCAGAAACGTGCGTCGATGCACGTTCCGGTCAGTTATTCTCGATAACCGGAACGGTGAAGACCTGGCCCGGGAAGATCAGGTCCGGGTCCTCGATCTGGCTGCGGTTGGCCTCGAAGATCAGCGTGTATTGGATGCCACGGCCATAGACCTTGCGGGCAATCCGCCACAGGGCATCGCCGCGACGCACTTCGATTGTCGTCGCGGGCGTGCCGGCGGCGGCGGGTGCAGCCTGTTCCGCATCGGCCACCACCGGCGCAGCGGCGGTGTCGCCTGCATTGGTATCGTCCGTTGCGGTATCGTCGGCCCCGCTTTCGCCAGCCTCGGTCTCGCCGGCGGCAATTCCGCCTACCGAGCTGTCGCCACCGGCGGTAACGGTTCCGTCCGAACCAGTGCCTTCCGAGGCGGTGCTTCCGGTCCCGTCCTGGGTGGAGTCGGCCACAGTGGCGGGGGTTTTAGCGCCACCGCCGTCGCTGGTTCCATCCGCGGCGGACTGAGCCGGGGCGTCGCCGCTCGTGGGCTGATCACCCGGCGTTGCTTGCGGCACGGGGTCCGGCGCGGCCTGGTTCTCGGCGACCAGCGCGACCCGGTCGAAGCGCACCTGGGCGCGCGCCATCACCTGGGCGCCATCGCCGGCCAGCAGATCGGCGCGCACCGTGTGGCGGCCGGGCGGCAGCGCCTGGCGAACCTGCAACGACCAGTCGCCACCGGCATCGGCCCGGGCATCCCCGGCATAAGCGCCATTGACGTAGACCCGCACGGTCGATCCCGCCGGTGCCTCACCGACGAGCGAAAGGTCGTTGATGCCGTCGCCATCGGCCGGAGACACGTCGAAGGCGCGGATGAACACCTCCGGCTCGGCGGCGGCCTGCTCCGGAGTTGCCTGTTCCGGGGCGGCCTGCTCGGAAGTGGCCTGTTCAGGTACGGCCTGTTCGGGCGCCGCCGGCGCCTCCGCCACCTGCTCTTCGGCGGGCTGGTCCGGCGTCTCCGGCACCTGCACGACCTGCGGCGGCTGGCCATCCTCCTGGATGACCACCAGAGGTGTCTGGCCGCCACCCGGAATCTGGATGGCGATATCCTTCGCACCGGTCCCGGCGGCCGCGCCGCCGCTGCCGGTGACCACGGACAGGGAATGCGGCCCTTCGCCGAGCGGCTCGGACAGTACGGCGGCGAACTCGCCGGCCGCATCGGCCGTCAGGGTCTCGACCGGCTCTCCGTCCAGAAGGATGGTGATCTGCTCGCCCGGTGCCGTGCGGCCGGCGATGACCACGCCGCCCTGCGGATCGACACGGACGATATCCAGTTCGGGCGCTTCGCCCGGCGCCGGCGTGCCTTCGGCGGTCTGCGCAGGCGCATCGCCATCGGCAGGTGTATCCGCCTCGCCTTCGGCGGTTTCCTGTGCGGGTGTCTCGGACACAGGTGTCTCCGGCACAGGTGTCTCGGACGCGGGGGTGTCCGACGCTGGCGTTCCGGCCGGCGTGTCCTGTGCCTCGCTGACCGTTTCCGGCTTCAGTGGCAACACGTCCAACTGATGCAGGGCGATATAGGTGCCGCCGATCACGACAATCGCGCCGACAACGAAGATCGTGACCGCGCGCTGCAGATCCGACATCTCTTGCCTTTCACCGCCGATCTTTCGGCGTACAATCGTCCATTTCGGGCGCTGGCCGAATGGACTTCGTTTGTTGTCTGAATCGTGTTCTATCGCCACGCGGGTGCCGTGTCACGCGGCCCATTTGCCTCGGGAACGGGCACATATGAGCGACATCGCCAATATCTGCGTCTATTGCGGCTCCGGCCCCGGCAGAAATCCGGCCTACGAACAAGCCGCGCGCCGCTTCGGCGCGATCCTCGCCGACAACGACATACGCCTGGTCTATGGCGGCGGCGGATTGGGGCTGATGGGGGCGGTGGCGCGCGCCACGCTTGCGGCCGGCGGCCGGGTTCTGGGCATCATTCCGCAGTTCCTGGAAAACCGCGAGCACATGCTGCGTGACGTACAGGACCTGCTGGTGACGCAGGACATGCATCAGCGCAAACAGCTCATGTTCGAACACGCCGACGCGTTCGTGGCGCTGCCCGGCGGCGTCGGCACGCTGGAGGAGCTGGTGGAGATGCTGACCTGGTCGCAGCTTGGCCAGCACAGCAAGCCGATCCTGCTGGCCAATATCGAAGGCTTCTGGGACCCGCTGATCGGCCTGTTCGCGCACATGCACGCGGAATCGTTCATCCGCGAGGGCCTCAACGTGAGCTACCTGAGCGTCGATGACGTGGAGGACATCCTGCCGGCGCTGCACAAGGCGCTCGACGCCGCACCGCCGCAACCGGATGCGGCATCGCTGATCGACCGGATGTAGACTGCAGGAGCGCGGAGCCCGCGATACGCTGGCGACGACGGTCGTTTCAGCACAAGGCCTCCGACGAAGCCACGTTGCATGTTGTGCGCCCGGCCCGCCAGTCGACTACGGCAAGTCCCACTGGCCGGTCTTGGTGGCTCCGACAAGCTTGATGCCCTTCTTGCCCATGTGTTGGGCCAGACTGGCGGAGAGCGGCCAACAATTCCGCGTCGGTGGCGGATTTATTCCGATCAGGCAACCGACCAGATCGATCTCCCAGTAATCCGGCTGGTCAATGTACTCCCTGGGCACCAGACTTGGGTTGATCAGCGGGTTGGGATTCTTCTTCTCAACAATCAGGATGTAATCGCCAGCGAAACCACTGACGACCTGGAACGTATCGTAGTCGATCGCGCCGCAGATTTTCAGCGATTCCGGTGTCTGCGAGAAACCCCAGTCATTATCTCCGCCCATCGCACTGGCTCCTCAAATGGAAACGCGCTCCCCAAGCCAATCAAATCGTATTGGTTCACAGGAGATTGCGCAACTTCAGCGCGCATACCTCTGGCATTACAATGCCGGAGATTGTACGCATCGCGGCTTGTATGGCGCGTGCGGGCAAACGGAGCGTGCGGTTATGCGGGGAGTGGCGGGCTAACGAAAGCTACCGCCGAAAAGCGAAAGGCAGGACTGTGCCGAAACACAACCCTGCCTCCCTGTGACCACTCTCGCGTTCCGGAACCGGAGCCCCTTCCCGCGTTTCGCGATCGCCTCCATCATCGCGCATCACACGCACAAGTCCATCGGCAATCGACGGTTGTCCGCGCTTTCCCCAAGGGCCTGCCCGGTTGTGGAAAAGTCGGCAATCCCACCGCTGGCGGTCGTTTACGCCGCGGTGGCGCGGGCGCTGCCCTGTTCCAGTGCCCGACCCAGGAACCCGGCAAGCCGGCCCATGGCCGAGACACCGGCCCGCGCCTCGGCATCGGGGTTGTAGTTGGTGTTGGTGTTGATGTCGTAGACGAAGGGCGTGCCTTGAGCATCCTCGATGAACTCGAAGGCGCACACGTCGAGACCTTCCGCGTCCATCACCCGCCGCAAGCGCGGCAGCAGCTTCCCGGCAGCCGGCGTGGGCTCGAAATCGGGCACGATCTCGAAGGGAAGCCGCGTGATGATGCAGGTGTCGGTGCCGTCGTCGCGCTCGATCTCGCAAGCATCGGCCGGGCACAGTTCGAACCCCTTCGATGCATCGACGCGCACCGCATAGACCAGTTCGCGGCCGATGAACTCGATGCGGGTGATGGTCTTGTCGGACGCCTCGACGAAACGCTGGACGAGGGTGATGCCATCGACGGGGGGGTCGAAGTCGGCGCCATGCGCATAGGCCGCCAGCGCATCTTTCTGCGTGAACAGCCGCACGCCGAGCCCCTTGCCGGCGCGGTTGTGCTTGGTCACCACCGGGCCGCCGCCAAGACCATCGAAAGCTGCAACGATCTCGTTGGGCGAGCGGGCCGCGACGGTGTTCGGAAACGCAATTCCCGCCCGGTTGAGGGCGGCATACTGGACGAGCTTGGAGATCTCCAGATCAAGCGCGGACCGGCCGTTGAAGACCGTGCGGCCATGGGCCTCGAGCCAGGCCAGGATGCCGGCCGTCATCTCCGGCGCGTAGCGGTTGCCCCGGGTGTGCGAGGACGCGCTCATGCGGTTGTAGAACACGCCCTGCGGCGGCGCCTGATCGAGCTGCAACGCGCCCGTGGCGACGTTCCAGTCGGCGTGCGGAATGCCCTTCTCCGCCAACGCCTTCAGCAACGGTTCGGTCCAGACGCTGTTCTCGTGGATGACATGGACGGCGGGCTGCTTGCCCGCGGCATCGTAGGAAATCGGCATTGTGCAGGTCCTCGCCACAATCAGTTATGCGCGCATTCGCTGTAATATAGTAATTATTACAGAAATTTCCAGTCTTATAGAAAAAATAACAAATTCATTTTGTTATTATTGATCTTACGTATACGTCAATCAATGCTTCCGCATACGGTAAATTATCGCGGCTGGTCAGGCGGCCGCCTGTTCCGGCTCGGCACCGTCGCGCAGCAGCTTGTAGGTGATGGAGTCCATCAGCGCCTGGAACGAGGCGTCGACGATGTTGGGCGAGACACCGACGGTGGTCCAGCGATTGCCGGCCTGGTCACGGCTTTCGATCAGCACCCGCGTCGTCGCGCCGGTGCCGCCGTCGAGGATGCGCACCTTGTAGTCGGCCAGTTCCATGTCGTCGATATGGCGCTGGTAGCGGCCGAGATCCTTGCGCAGGGCGCTGTCGAGCGCGTTGACCGGACCGTTGCCCTCCCCCACAGAGGCCAGTTCCTCGCCGTCGATGGCCACCTTGACGGTGGCTTCGGCGGTGGTGACCAGTTCGCCGACCGCGTTGTAGCGCCGCTCGACCATGACGCGGAAACTGCGCACGTCGAAATAGCGCGGCAGTTGCCCCAGCCTGCGCCGTGCCAGCAGCGCGAAGGAGGCCTCCGCCGCCTCATAGGCCCAACCTTGCGCTTCGCGCTCCTTGACCGTCTCCAGAAGCTGGCCGACGCGCGGATCGTCCCTGGCGGTCGTTATCCCCAAGCGCCCCAGCGCGGCCAGCAGGTTGGAACGCCCGGCCTGGTCGGAAACCATCGTATGGCGGGCATTGCCGACCAGCGCCGGATCGACGTGCTCGTAGGTCGCCGGGTCCTTGGCGATCGCCGAGGCGTGAATGCCGGCCTTGGTGGCGAAGGCGCTCTCGCCCACATAGGGCGCCTGGCGGTCCGGCGCGCGGTTCAGCAACTCATCGAAGGTGCGGCTGACCTGCGCGAACTGGGCAAGCTGCTGCTCGCTGACGCCGACCTCGAAGCGCGCATTGTAGGCGGGCTTGAGCATCAGGGTCGGCACCAGCGTGATCAGGTTGGCATTGCCGCAGCGCTCGCCGATGCCGTTCAGCGTGCCCTGCACCTGGCGTGCGCCCGCATCGATGGCGGCCAGCGCGTTGGGGACCGCGTGGCCGGTGTCGTCGTGGGTGTGGATGCCCAGATGATCGCCCGGCACGTGCTTGGAGACCTCGGCGACAATCTCGCCCACCTCTCCGGGAAGCGTGCCGCCATTGGTGTCGCACAGCACGACCCAACGTGCGCCGGCCTCATAGGCTGCTTTCGCGCAGCAAAGCGCGAAATCGGGATCGGACTTGTAGCCGTCGAAGAAGTGCTCGCAGTCGATCAGTGCCTCGCGACCGCGCGCGACGATCGCCTCCACGGATTCACGGATGCCGGCGATGTTCTCTTCATTGCTGATGCCAAGCGCCAGGCGGACGTGGAAATCCCAGGTCTTGGCGACGAGACAGACGGCATCGGCTTCGGCATCGAGCACGGCGGCGAGGCCGGAATCGTTGCTCGCCGAGCGCCCGGCCCGCTTGGTCATGCCGAAGGCGGTGAAGCGCGCCGCGGTGGTGCGCTTTTCGGCGAAGAACGCGGTGTCGGCCGGGTTGGCGCCGGGATAGCCGCCCTCGACGTAGTCCATGCCGATGCGTTCCAGCAGCGCGACGATCTGGCGTTTGTCCTCCAGCGAGAAGTCGAGGCCCGGCGTCTGCGCGCCGTCGCGCAGCGTCGTGTCGAAGAGGTAGATGCGCTCGCGGGTCATGGGGCTGGTGCTTTCGTGGGGAGTACGGGGATTGGCGTCATGATCAATGTCACGACACTTTGGGTCGGAGCCTTAGAACAGGCCGTTGTACCAGAGGACGCCGACGGTAACGCCGACGACCAGGATCATCTTCGCAGCCATCAGCCAAATCCAGCGGCGCAGAAATGTCAGGTCTTCCTGCGGTGGTCTTGCAGCGTCGGTCCGGGAATTGGTGTCTGGAGTGGTCATTGCGCGTCCTCGGACCGCTGCGGTGGCCAGGTCTGCGTGTCGTGATCGGGGTGCTGGCGGTTGGTTGCGCGGATGACGCTCAGCGGTACCCCATCCTGATCCTCGCTTGCCTCGGTTTCCTCGCCGGGCAGCGTCTCGAGCGTGGCGAACCAGGGCATCTTCGATTCCGTTCCGTACTGGACGGCGGGGACCACAGCAGTGGGATCATCCAGCGAGCCGAGCACAATGTGGACGCGATCGGCGATGATCGTATCGAAGGTGAGCGGCGTGCCGCAGTTGGCGCAGAAGCCGCGCTGAACATCCTGCGACGACGCGAAATGGGCCAGTTCGCCGCGGGTCAGGTGGAAGTCCGTCTTCTGGGCGGCGGCCAGCGGCAGGAAGTAGTTGCCGGCGGCCTTCTGGCACATGCGGCAATGGCAGATATGCGCCCCCGACAACGGGCCGTCGACGCGGTAGCGCACCGCGCCGCACTGGCAGCCGCCAGTGACGGATTGTGCGCTCATCACAGCAGCCCCTGCCATTTCAGCACCAGCAGGACGACGGCCACGAGGACCACCATCTTGATCGCGATGTAAGCGATCCAGCGGCGAGGAAACGGCAGCGTCTGCTGCCAGTGTTCCGGCTTGTTGTCGTCGCTCATGGCTGGCTCCTGGGGACTTGTTTGTACGGGTCTTCGGACGTGGTCATGGGTGGCAACCGCCCCATGGACCCCGCCCTTCGAGACGCGGGCTGTCGCCCGCTCCTCAGGATGAGGTCGGGGGTGTGCGTCGGCGCGGTCATCGCGCCAGCTCCCAGGTGGTCACCGGCTCGCCGGTGTCGGGGTCCTTGCCGTCCTTGAGCTGGATGCCCTTTTCCACCAGTTCGTCGCGGATACGGTCGGCCTCGGCCCAGTTCTTCTCTGCCCGCGCGGCAAGGCGGGCGGCGATGAGACCGTCGACATCAAAATCGAGTTCGGCCGTCTGCGGGGCGACCAGCGCCGCCTCAAGGCCCAGTAACGTCGCTGCCGCCGAGAGTCCGGCGATGTCGCGGGTTGTTGCCAAGCGGTCCATAACGCCGATGGCGTCCCACGTGTTGAGATCATCCGAAAGCGCGACGACCACTTCGCTGGAGCTCGCCGCGTCACCTTGGTCTGCGGCCACACGGGCAAGATTGCGCCAGCGCGCGATCTTCGCGTCCGCCTCCTCCAGCCGCTTTACCGTCCAGTCGATCGGCTGGCGGTAGTGGGTCATCAGCATGGCCAGCCGCAGCACCTCGCCGGGCCAGCTCCGACCGCCGAATTTCTCCGTGCGCAACAGCTCATGAATGGTCACGAAGTTGCCCAGCGACTTCGACATCTTCTGGCCCTCGACCTGCAGGAAGCCGTTGTGCATCCACACCTGCGCCATGATGTCGGTGCCGTGGGCGCAGCGCGATTGCGCCACCTCGTTCTCGTGGTGGGGGAAGGTGAGATCGATGCCGCCGCCATGGATGTCGAAGGTCTCGCCCAGCAGCGCGGCCGACATCGCCGAGCACTCGATGTGCCAGCCCGGACGCCCCCGGCCCCATGGGCTGTCCCAGCCCGGCTGATCCGCGCCTGAAGGCTTCCACAGCACAAAGTCGGTGGCGTTCTTCTTGTAGCTCGCCACCTCGACGCGCGCGCCGGCGATCATCTCGTCGAGCGAGCGCCCGGCGAGCTTGCCGTAGTCGGACATTGAGGCGGTGTCGAACAGCACGTGCCCGTCGGCGGCGTAGGCGTGGCCCTTGTCGATCAGCTTGGCGATCATCGCCAGCATGTCGCCGATATGCCCGGTGGCGCGCGGTTCGTGGAACCGCGGCGGTTCACCTGGCTTGTTCACGTCTTCGGGCATCAGCACGCCCAATGCGCGAATGTCGTCGTGGAACTGCTGCGTCGTCTGCCGCGTCAGCATGTCGATATCGACGCCATCGCGCGCGGCGCGCTCGATGATCTTGTCGTCGATGTCGGTGATGTTGCGCGCATAGGTAACGTGGTCGGCGCCATAGAGATGGCGCAGCAGGCGGAACAGCACGTCGAAGACGATGACCGGCCGCGCGTTGCCGATATGGGCGTGGTCATAGACCGTCGGCCCGCAGACATACATGCGCACGTTTTCACGGTCGAGCGGCCGGAACTGCTCCTTCGTCCGGGTCAGCGTGTTGTAGAGCGTCAGGTCCACGTCCACGATCCTTCGTCGCCAAGGCGCGCGCCGCCGGCTGGCCGGGTCGTTCTGATCTGCGTTTGGAATTAAGACGTGAACGGCCGGGCCAGCGGTGTCGCTAGCCGATAATGATCCCGCAAATACAAATATTGCGTATCGCCGTCATGAGCGGAGGTGTCGCAAAGGCGCGCGGCAAGGTCAAGGGTGAAGTATCGAACAGTTCACGGCGCGTGGTCCCGCGCCGGGGGCAAGTCGAACGTCATACGTCTGCAGGACGATGCCGCGAGGGTGAGGCCCGCCTCGACGATTGGTCCGGTGGACCAATCGTAGGGCCGAACGCCCGAGACCCGAGTCGAGGGCAGGCGGAAAAGTGAGAACCGGTTTTCGGACAAGAGGCGCGGAGCGGCGTAGCCATGACAGGGAAGCAAACAAGCCGAGCGGCCGGGAAAAAGTACATCTACCCCGCCAACTCGATCGGCAGGCGCACGCCCAGCCGCACCAGTTCCATGCGCAGGTTCTCAGGCACGGTGAAATGCACCGTCCGGAAGCCGAGCGCGTCGGCCGCCGCGATGTTCTCGGCGCGGTCGTCGATGAAGATGCAGTCTTGCGCCGCGACCCCGGCCCGCGACAGGAAGCGGCGGAAGATCTCCGCGTGCGGCTTCGTCACTCCCTCCTCGCCGGAGACGACCGTGACGTCGAAGTCGCCGAGAAAAGGGTATGCCTCCACCGTCAAGGGCCAAAGCTCGGCGGAGAAGTTGGTGATGGCGTGGACGGGATGGCCCTGCGCGCGCAGGTCTTCGAGGATCGCGACGGAGCCCTCGATCGCGCCCTCGATGGTGTCGAGCCAGCGCTCGTAATAGGCGCGGATGTGCGTTTCGTGTTCGGGAAACAGAGCGATGCGTTCGGCCACCCCGTCGGCGATGGATCGGCCGAGGTCCTGTTCGTGATGCCAGTCCTGCGGCACCACCTCGGCGACGAACGCCGCACGCTGCGCGTCATCGGGAAACGCGTCGCGATAGATGCGCTCCGGTCGCCAGTCGAGCAGCACATTGCCGACATCGAAGACGATGGCAGGGGTGGCGGGCATCCGGAATACCTTGGGTTCGCTCGGGCCTGTGCAGGCAGATATGTGCTCGGCGCACAAAATGTTAGCCCGGCGCTTCGGCATTCAGCCCTACAGACGGGCTTCACCCCGGCGCGGGAGGGCGCCGGGGTGTGCGGAGCGCACGTCCGGGGAGGAGATTGCCCAGCCGCCCCGCTGTGGGCGACGCCGATCAGGCGTTCTGGTCTGCTTGCCGGGAAGGAGCAGCAGTCCGGGCACCTGTACCAAGATCGTCGCCGCCGGGCAGGCCCGTCATGTCGTCACGCCAGGGGCGCCATCTTTCCAGCGCCACCATCGCGGCGACGAGGATAGCCGCCACGCCGAGCGCCAGGGGCCAGAACGGCAGGCCGGTCAGATCGACCAGCGTGATCTTGCCGAGATCGCCGACCTTGACGATCGCGTCGATCGGCCCCTTGAAGTAGCCGTAGGCCATGGCGCCGAAGATGCCGCCGGCGACCACCGCCCAGGCGTCGCGATAGCCGCCGCCGATCTGCGCCAGCGCGGTACCGGGGCACGCGCCGGACAGCACGATGCCGGCGCCGAGGATCAGCCCGCCGACGATGGTCGATCCCATCACCGCCGCCTTCGGGTGCAGATCGGCCAGGCCAAAGCCGTTCAACGCCGCGAGCACGACGAGCCCGGTCGCTGTGGCGGCCAGGAACATCTTCAGCATGGTGAAGTTGGTGAACTGGAACTGGCGCACCAGCACGCCGGGCTCCATGACGCGGGACTTTTCGAGCGCGACCCCGAAGACCAGCCCCATGGCGAGGCCGAGCATTGCAAGCCAGATGACGGACATGTCTTTGATCTCCTTGGCGTTTGCGCGATCAGGCGCGGCGCATCATGGTGGCCATGGCCGCGCCACCGACGAACATGGCGATGACCGCGACCGTGGAACCGACGGCAAGCTGCGCCATGCCGGAAACGCCGTGCCCCGACGTGCAACCGCCGGCAATGCGTGCGCCCAGCAGCAGCACGAAACCGCCGGCGAAGCCCATGGCCATGCGCTGTGCCAGCGAGCGGATGCCGGTCAGTTCGGTCCAGGCCGTGGCGAAGGCGGGCCGCGTGACGCTGCCCGCGCGCGCTGAAGCAAACGCGCCGAGTGCGATGCCGATCACCAGCGCCGACTGCCAGACGTATTTGCTGGAGGTCATGTACTTGGAGAAGTACGCGATCTCCTGCACGCCCGTGTCGAAGACCGATGCCAGATAGCCGGCCGCCAGCACGAAGGACGACGAGGCGCCAAGCGCAGTGTCGACCAGCAGGAAAGCCGGGATCTGCAGCAGGCCGATGACAATGCCGGCCGCATAGGGCGACCAGACGGAATCGGTCATCCGGATCATGGAAATCTCCTCGCGTTCTAGAGTCTGGCGAGGACTATATATTCAAACATACGAATTTGTAAATATGAATCCACATACACGCGATCCGATTGACGCCGCGCCTGCGTCGCCGGACGGATTAACCTTACCCGACAGCTACGATTGCGCGCCGGCGCCCATGCAGGCATATTGTTCAGCGAATTCAGTGCTCGGGCGTACCCCCACGGATCGTCAGGAAAGCCCGGGCCAGGACGGCGTCTAACCAACAAGATTTCTCGCGGCGGCTCTTCATCGGAGCCGCCGCTTTTTTGTTTAAGACCCGTTAGGCCGGGTTAACCGGCAGCGCTTCGCCGGTTTCGCCGATCTTGTTCCGCTCACGGCGCGTTCGCTATCGCACTGCCGGGCCCTACGATTGGTCCACCGGACCGGACCAATCGTCGAGACGGGTCTCACTCCTCAATAAATTCAGCGCATCTGGGTGGCGGCTGGTCGCCCCATGGCATGATCGGCACGGTGGACGTGGAGTTCTGCGGGCTGCCCTCGATCAGCTTGTCGGTATAGGCGAGATAGACCAGCACGTTGCGCTTGGTATCGCAGCCGCGCACGATGCGCATCTTCTTGAAGAACACCGAGCGGCGCACCCGGAACATCTCCTCGCCCTGCTCGAACGTGCCCTTGAACACCACCGGGCCGACCTGGCGGCAGGCGATGGACGCGTTCGACAACTCCTCCGCCACACCGAACATGCCGGAAATGCCGCCTTTCTCGGGAACCGTGAAGTGGCAGGCAATGCCGTCCACCAGCGGATCGTCGATGCCGTAGGTGGCCAGCTTGTGGTCGGGCGTGAGCAGCTTGAAGACCGTCGAACGCTTGAAGATCAGGTCCGGCTCCTGCGCCAGCGCCGCCGGTGGCAGGGTCGCCAGCGACGCGGTTGCGATCAGCCACGCAAGAACGGCAAGCGGCCCGATGGGGGAAAAACAGAACGGCATGGGGAACCTTTCTGGAGCGTTGGTGTATCGGACCGCGCCGCAAGCGCCGTAGAGGGGCTGGAGAGCCGGAGTGGCGACAGCAGTGCGCCCCCGCGCGGTTGATTGCACCGATACGCGTTCGTATCGTCTGCAACGATCCCGCCGCAAGCAATCCAAGCGAGCGACAATGTCACAGCCAGCACCATCGGGAAACGTCGAAGCGCTCGTGCGGCTCGACAGTTTCCTGCCCTATCGCCTCAACGTCCTCGCCGAGGCCGTCAGTCAGTCGCTGTCGCGGCGTTACGCGGAGCGCTACCGAATCACCGTCCCGGAGTGGCGCGTGCTGGCGATGCTCGGCGAGCACCGGAGCCTGACCTCGGCGCAGATCGCCCGACGCACCCGCATGCACAAGACCAAGGTCAGCCGGGCGGTGAGCGACCTGGGCGCCAAAGGGATCGTGCTGCGCGCGGCCAACCGTGACGACATGCGCGAGGCGATCCTGACGCTCAGCACCAAGGGCGAACGGCTCTACGGCGAAATCGCGCCGATGGCGCTGGCCTTCGCCGCTGACCTTCTGGCAGCCCTGTCGCCCTCCGACCAGGCGGCGCTGTGGCGTATTCTCGGCAAGCTCGAAGAGCGCGTCATTGACTGACCGGTTTCTTTGCCGGCCACGGAATGTTCATAAACCGGTCGGATAAGGGTATCATTCGGCTTGCGGGGTGCCCGGGCGAAGATCCGGGAATGGACAGGTTGAATGCCTTTGGGGGCGTGCAAAGGCGTGTCGGCAAGGATGATGAAACCCTCGGCCCCAGCAATGTTCCGCAGTGCCCAACACGGAATTTCGCGCGCGCGGCACGGCGCAGCGGGCCTGCTGGTCGTGCTGATTGCGGTCGTGCTCGCGGCCAGCGGCCCCACGCCCGCCGAAGCGCAGGAGCGCGATCGCGTCTGCCACCAGCTCGAAGCCGAACTGGCACGACTGCAAGCGCCGCAGGCGCGCGTCTCGCAACGCACGATGCGGCAGATGGAGCGCGCCCGCGCCCAGGCCCAGGCGGCGGAGCGCAAGGCGCGGCGCGCGGGCTGTTTTCAGCAGGGTTTCCTGATCTTCCAGCCGCAGAAGCCGCGCGCCTGCCGCAAGCTTGAATCCGACTATCGCCGCGCCAACAACGCCTATCGGCAATTGCGCGCGCAGGTCGGCAACGCCGGCCGGCCCCACGCCAGCCGCGCGGTGCGTGACCGGGTCATCCGCGCGCTCGCCGCCAACGGATGCGGCGCCCAATATGCCCGCTACGCGAACTCGCGCCAGCAGCGCGGCGTGTTCTCGTTCTTCCTGGGGCCGCAGGCCGATGTGGTCGAACCAAGGGCGCCGTTTGGCGGCGGTTATCGCACGCTGTGCGTGCGCACCTGCGATGGCTATTACTTCCCGGTGAGCTTCTCCACCTTCCCGGAGTATTTCGGCAAGGATGAAGGAATCTGCCGGCGCGCCTGTCCAGGCTCGGAGGTGCAGTTGTACGTCTATCGCAATCCCGGCGAGCAACCCGAGAACGCGCGCACGCCGCAAGGCACGCCGCTCACCGCGCTCGACAACGCCTTCCGCTATCGCAGCGAAGTGGTCGACGGCTGTTCCTGCCGCGCACCGCAGATCGCCGGCACGCAGGGCGCACCGGTACAGATGTCCTTCTCGCCGGGCCTGATCGCCGAGGATGAGCTGGAAGCAGTCGCGGGCGGCGTGCCGATGCCACGGGTGCGGCCCAGCATCTACGCGGTCAGCGATATCGAGAACCCGTCGGTGCCCGACCAGACCCGTCCCACCCGCGATGTGGAGACGGTCAGAGGCCCCGTGCGGATAGTCGGGCCACGGTTCTATCTCGCCCAATGAACGGCAGCAGGGCGGCCATCTCCGGCCCCCGCGAACGTCCCGTCAACGCCAGCCGCAGCGGCATGAACAGGGCCTTGCCCTTGCGCCCGGTCCGCTCCTTCAGCGCTGCGGTCCAGGCACCCCAGGTGGTGTCGTCCCATGGTTCACCCGGCAACGCCTCGGCGGCGGCCGCCAGATAGGCCCGGTCGTCGTCGCAAAGCTCCGCGTCCGGTATCTGCGACATCGCCTGCTGCGATACGATACGCCACCAGTCGGCCGCTTCCTGCACCGTTTCCAGATTGGGCGACACCGCGGCCCAGAACGCCGCACCGCCGCCAACGCCGAGCGCGTCCAGCCGCGCGCCCACCTCCTCAAAGCCAAGCGCGTGCACCGCGCGGGCATTGAGCTTTGCAAGTTCGCGGGGGTCGAAGCGCGCCGGGCCGCGCGAGATGGTGGCGAGATCGAACTGCCCGGCCAGCCTATCGATATCGACGATCGGCTCGACGGCAAGCGAGGTGCCGATCAGCACCGCGAGTGCCGCGACGCTGCCGGGTTCATAGCCCGCCTCGCGCAAGCTCTCGACCGACAGCGAGCCGATGCGCTTGGACAGCGCCTCGCCCTCGCCTCCGACCAGCAGATTGTGGTGGGCGAATGCCGGCGGATTGCCGCCGAGCGCTTCGAAGACCTCGATCTGCGCGCCGGTATTGGCGACGTGGTCCTCGCCACGGATCACGTGGGTGACGCTGAGATCGATGTCGTCGACGATGCTGGGCAGCGTGTAGAGATAACTCCCGTCGGCACGGATCAGCACCGGATCGGACATCGACGCGGTGTCGACACCCTGCGCACCGCGCACCCCGTCCTCCCAATGCACCTGCCTGCGATCCAGCAGGAAGCGCCAGTGGGGCTTGCGCCCCTCAGCCTCCAGCGCTGCGCGGTCCGCCTCGGAGAGTTCCAGCGCAGCGCGGTCATAGACCGGCGGCAGACGCCGGGCGCGCTGGCGCTTGCGCTTGCGTTCCAGTTCGTCGGCCGTCTCGTAGGCCGCGTAAAGTCGGCCCTCGCGCCGCAACCGTTCGGCGGCGGCATCGTGCAGCGCGCGGCGTTCGGACTGGCGCACCTCCAGATCGGGACGGATGCCGAGCCAGGCGAGATCGGCGCGGATCGCTTCAACGTGCTCTTCGCGCGAGCGCTCCGCATCGGTGTCGTCGAAGCGCAGTACGAAGCGCCCGCCGTGCTTCCGGGCGAACAGCCAGTTGAACAGCGCGGTGCGCGCGTTGCCGATGTGCAGTCGCCCGGTCGGCGACGGCGCGAAGCGGACGGTGACGGTCATGCAGCCTCCCTGTGCCGCATCGCTATACACGCACGCGTGCGGACTGGTCGAGACAGCGCGACCCGCATAGACTTGCCATGAAACACACGACCCGGAAAGAACGACAAAGCGATGGCCATCGACCTGACCCAGGAGCAGATCGCCGCGTTCGCGCGCGACGGCTTCGTCATCGTCGAGAACGTCCTGGACGCGGACACCATCGCCGCGGCGCGGGCGCGCTTCGAACCGCTGTTTGCCGGCGAGTTCGACACCGGCCTGCAGCCCGATGAGTGGAACTGGCGCACGGGCAGCGGCCGCCCGGACGTGACGCGGCAGATCTGCAACGGCTGGAAGGCCGACTCGACGGTTGCGGCTATCGTGCTGCGCGAGGACATCGGCCGGGCTTGCGCCCAGCTTCGCGGCTGGCCGGGCGCGCGCATCAACCAGGACAACGTGCTGTGGAAGCCGCCGGGCACCAAGCCGCTCGGCTTCCACCAGGACGACAGCTATCAGGAGTGGGTTGAGCCCTGCGAGATGATGACCTGCTGGATCACGCTCGACGACACCCGCGCCGATCAGGGCACCATCGAATACGTGCGCGGGTCGCACCTGTGGCCGCTGTCACCGCCGATCGGCGAGTTCCACGCGCCGGACGATCCGCTTGCCGACATGCGCGTCGCTGCCGGGCATGCCGGCGTTGATGACCCGGAGATCGTGTCCATCGTGGTCAAGGCAGGTACGGCCGTGCTGCATCACGGGCGCACCTGGCACGGCTCGCGCGACAACCGCGGCGAGAACCCGCGCCGCTCCATCGTCGCCCATTGCATGTCGAGCGAGGCGCGTTTCCACGACAGCCATGTCGGGCCGATCTACAGCCGCTACAAGCGCCGCGACAGCACCGAGATGGACGAGAGCTTCTTCCCCGTCCTGTGGCGCCAGGACGGTTACCGCACGCGGTGGCTCGACGCCTGACGCATCCCGCAACTCACTCCACGCCGGCGCCGGAGAGCTTGTCGAGCACCTTGGCCATCATGCCGAGCTGCTTGGCGGCGGCGTCCGCCACACCGTGGCGCTCGCCGAGTGCTGCCGGATCGAGGTAGCCGATCTTCGTCTGACCGCCCTCGTCCCACACCAGGATCTTCGCCGGCAGGTCGAGACCCGCCATGCGGTTGGCCTGCATGATCGGCGTGCCGACCTTCGGCGCGCCGAACACCAGCAGGACGGACTGGCCAAGCTCCAGCCCGGCGCCTTGCGCATTCGCGCCATGGTCGATCCTGGCCATCAGCTTCGGCGGCGCCGCCTCGATGGCGGCCTCGATCTTCGCCACGGCCTCGGTGACGGTGAGCGCGCTGTCCTTGACGATGAAGCCAGCGCCATGGCCGTCCGCATGGGCGGCGGCGAGCGGCAGCACGAGAAGCAACGCGGCGAGGATCAGACGCATGACAGTCTCCGATTTCCGGTAAAAACAAGGCTTGCGAACCTACCCAGACGCAGCGCAATGCGCCGATCACATCTGCGCGAGTGCAAGTGCCGTATTTGCAGGGACTTGGCGGAACCAGTTTGGAATTTGATTCCGCACCCGACGGGCCGCCGAACCACCTCGTGTGACGTGTGACATGGTTCTGGCAGCGCAGCCGCAACGCAGGGCAGAGTGTGAGTCATTTGAATCGGTTGGCGGCCAACGCACCGCTTCACGAGGAGAGTCAATCAAAGCGGCGAAAGTGATTCCGGTTTCGCCAATAAGTGGCTGGCCGGGAATCGTTTTTGGCCCTTCTCAGAGATTGAGTCCGCAGGTTCACAAACAACTCGCAGCGCTGACGGCCGAATGGCGTGCCTGGATACGCTCAGGAGCGTCTGACGGCGCGCCCTTTGGTCGCGCCGGCGGCAATCGCACCACCGGGACATTTCATCAATCCGTCAAGCACCCCAAATAGTGGTGATGACATCAGGCGCTGTGAAGCGCACACGACATCCGGTCACAGGAGAGAGTCGCGATGAAAGCCGCCGTCGTCACCGAGTTCGGCAAGCCGCTGGACATCCGCGAGGTCGATACGCCCGAAGCCAGCGACGGCAAGATCGTCGTCAAGATCGAGGCCTCGGGCGTCTGCCACACCGACCTTCACGCCGCCAACGGGGACTGGCCGGTCAAGCCCAGCCCGCCGTTCATTCCAGGTCACGAGGGCGTCGGCATCGTCGCCGAGGTCGGCCGTGGCGTGACCAGCGTGAAAGAAGGCGACCGGGTCGGCATCCCCTGGCTGCACAGCGCCTGCAGCCATTGCCACCATTGCGTGGGCGGCTGGGAGACCCTGTGCACCGATCAGTCTAACACCGGTTACTCGGTCAATGGCGGCTTCGCCGAATACGTGCTGGCCGATCCGGACTATGTCGGCCATCTGCCGGACAAGGTGGATTTCGGGGCGGCGGCGCCGGTCCTGTGCGCCGGGGTGACGGTCTACAAGGGACTCAAGGAAACCGACGCCAGACCCGGCCAGACGGTGGCCGTCGTCGGCATCGGCGGCCTCGGGCACATGGCCGTCCAGTACGCGGCCGCCATGGGCTTCAACGTCATCGGCGTCGACATCGCCGACGACAAGCTGGACCTGGCCAGACAGTGCGGCGCCAGCGAGGTCTACAACGCCAGCACAACCGACGTGGTGGCCGAGATCCAGCAGGGCGGCGGCGTCGAGGGCGTACTGGTGACGGCGGTCTCCACCAGTTCCTTCTCGCAAGGGTTAGGCATGCTGGCGCGCGGCGGCACCATGAGCCTCGTCGGCCTGCCGCCCGGCGGCTTCGAACTGCCGATCTTCGACGTGGTGCTGACGCGCAAGACCATCCGCGGCTCCATCGTGGGCACCCGCAACGATCTCGCCGAAGCGCTTGCATTCGCCGCCGATGGCAAGGTCGCCGCGCACTACGCCACCGAAACGCTCGACGACATCAACGATATCTTTGCGCGGATGAAGCAGGGCGGCATTGACGGGCGCATCGTGATGGACATTTGAGACTGAGAACACACGAGGCCGGCGGGGCGATACTCCCGCCGGACATGCGCAACCGGTCGGTCAATGGCAGAGGCAATCAGCGGCTACATATTCTACGAGATCGCGGCGCTGCTCGTCCTGGCGGCAACGATCGGATTCGTCGGCCTGCTGGCGCATCAACCGCTGATCGTCGCCTTCATCGCCGTGGGGATCATCGCCGGCCCGTCCGTGCTCGATATCGCGCGTTCCGACGAGCACATCGACCTGCTGGCGGAACTGGGCATCGCCCTGCTGCTGTTCCTGGTCGGACTGAAGCTCGACCTGAAACTGGTCCGCACGCTGGGGCCGGTGGCGCTGCTGACCGGGCTCGGCCAGGTCATCTTCACGACGATCTTCGGCTTTCTCATCGGCATGGCGCTGGGGCTGGGAGCAATCACCAGCCTCTATGTCGCGGTGGCGCTGACATTCTCCTCGACGATCATCATCGTCAAGCTGCTGTCGGACAAACGCGAGATCGATTCCCTGCACGGACGTATCGCGCTGGGCTTCCTGATCGTGCAGGACATCGTCGTGGTGATGGCGATGATCGTGCTGTCGGGGATCGGGGCAGGCGCGGGCGGAGACAACACCGTGGCCGACGTGCTGCTCGTTTTCGCCTATGGCGCGGCGATGCTGGCCGGCGTGCTCGTCTTCGTGCGCTACCTCGCCAACCCGCTCGTGGAGCGGCTGTCACGCGCGCCTGAATTGCTCGTCTCGTTTGCCATCGGCTGGGCGGCGCTGCTGGCCGCGCTGGGCCATTTTATGGGTTTTGGCAAGGAACTGGGCGGCCTGCTGGCGGGGGTGTCGCTGGCCTCCACGCCGTTCCGGGAGGCGATCGCGGCGCGGCTGGCCTCGTTGCGCGACTTTCTGTTGCTGTTCTTCTTCATCGGGCTGGGCTCGGCGCTCGATCTGTCGGTGCTCGGCGACAACGTCCTCGCCGCGCTGATCTTCTCGGCCTTCGTGCTGATCGGCAATCCGCTGATCGTTCTGGTGATCATGGGGGCGATGGGATACCGCAAGCGCACCGGTTTCCTGGCCGGGCTGACGGTGGCGCAGATCAGCGAGTTCTCGCTCATCTTCATGGCGATGGGCTTGGCGCTTGGACATGTGGCCGAGGGCGCGCTCGGCCTGGTCACGCTGGTCGGGCTGATCACCATCGCCGCGTCCACATACATGATCACCTACTCCCATCAGCTCTACGCCCTCCTGGAGCCCGTCCTCGGCATCTTCGAGCGCAGGATGGAGGAGCATGTGGACGAGGACATGCTGCCGCGCGCGCGCCGGTTCGACGTCGTGATCTTCGGTGTTGGCCGCTACGGCCTCGGCATCGCGCGGGAATTGCAGAAAGCCGGCAAGCGGGTGCTCGGCGTCGATTTCTCCCCGGTTGCGGTACGTTATGCGCGTGAACAGGGCTTCGACGTCGTGTTCGGCGATGCAACGGACCCGGAACTGCTCGGCCATCTGCCGCTCACCGGAACGCAATGGGCCGTCAGCGCGGTGCCGGAACACGATACGGGTATCACCCATGACGATCCCCGCCGGGGCCTTGTCCACGCCCTGCGGGACTTGCGCTTCGAGGGGCGTATCGCGGTTTCCGCTCATTCGGAGGAAGCCGTCAGGGGCCTGCAGGAGGCCGGCGCCGACCTGGTGCTGATGCCCTATCGGGATGCGGCGACGCAGGCCGCCAGTCTGGTCTTCGACGGCACCCCACCATCGGATTTCGAGACGGCCGATCCGAGCGGACAAAAGGAGTTCTCGTCATGAACCCGCCCGGCGATCATCCGCACCATGGACGGCTTGCGCCGCTATCGCGCCTGCTCGCCGTGTGCACGCCCGACGCCGACGGCGCCGAAACGTTGCGCTTTGCTGCCCGCTTCGCGCAGGAGCACGACGCGGCGATGACCGTCCTGTCGGTCGTGGAACCGCCGGCCGGGCTTGACCGCATCGCCGAGGCGGCGGGACTGGCCGCCTCGGAGGTCACGCAGCGGCTGGCCGCGGAACGGCGCGAACAACTGACAGCGATGGTGGCCGAGGCCGTCGCCGCAGGAAGTCCCGATATCCAGGTCGCCATCGGCAAGCGGTTCATCGAGATCATCGCCCTTGCCATCGAATCGCGCGCTGATCTCGTCATCAAGGCGGCCGAACCGCTCGGCGGCATCGGCGGTTTCCTGTTCGCCAGCACCGATCAGCACCTGCTGCGCAAATGTCCGGTGCCGGTGTGGCTGCGCTGCGATGCCGGACAGGCGGCGCCGCGCAAGATCGTCGCCGCCGTCGATGTCGACGAAACGATGACCCAGGAGCCGGAAACCCTCTTGGGACTGAACCACCGCATCCTGGAGACGGCCGCGTGGATCGCGGCAAAGGGACCGGTGGACATCCACGTCATTCATGCCTGGGACGCGCCCGGCGAAGGACTGGTCCAGCTATGGTCGGCATCCGGGCGCACCGATCAGGCGGTCGCCGACTATGTCGACGGCGTGCAGCACAGCTATGCGCAGGCGCTCGACCGGCTGGTCGAACAGGCGCAGGCACGGCTGACCCACGACAACGTGCGCTTCGTGCCGCATTCGCGCCGCGGGGTGCCGCGCGAGATCATCCCGCAGCAGGTCGCAGCACTCCAGGCGGATGTGCTGGTGATGGGGACCGTGGCGCGCACCGGCGTTCCCGGCCTGATCATCGGCAACACCGCCGAGGACATCCTCAACAGCGTCACCTGCTCCGTGGTCACCGTGAAGCCGCCGGGCTACCACAGCCCCGTGACGGGCCATGCCCCGGTCTGATCGGCGGCGTAGCCTGGAACTCAGTCCCCCTCGTAGCGGTACAACCGCTCGGTCTCGGCGGGAAACTCCGGCACGGGATCGCCGCTGTCGCGGAAGGAATTGACGATCGGATAGCGCCGGTCGCGGCCGAAGTTCCTGCGCGAAATCTTCACGCCGGGCGGGGCCTGGCGGCGCTTGTACTCGGCGACATAGAGCAGCCGCTCGACCTGCTTCACCGTATCCTCGTCGAAGCCTCGGGCGACGAGATCGGCGACCGGGCTCTCCTCCTCGACCAGTTCGCGCAGGATGCCGTCGAGCACGCCGTAATCGGGCAGCGAATCCTGGTCGGTCTGGTTCTCGCGCAGCTCCGCCGAGGGCGCCTTGGTCAGGATGTTCTCCGGGATGACGATGCCCTGCGGCCCCAGGCACCCCTCGGGGCAGTTCTCGTTGCGCCACTTGGCGAGCCAATAGACTTCCGTCTTGTAGAGGTCCTTGATCGGATTGAAGCCGCCGTTCATGTCGCCGTAGAGCGTCGCGTAACCGACCGACATCTCCGACTTGTTGCCGGTGGTCACGACCATCGAACCGAACTTGTTGGAGATCGCCATCAGCAGCGTACCGCGGGCGCGCGACTGGATGTTCTCTTCGGCGACATCCGGCTCGCGGCCGTCGAACAGCGGTTTCAGCGCCGTATCGAAGCCCTCCACTGGTTCGGCGATCGGCACGATGTCGTAGTTGACGCCGAGCGCTTCGGCGCACTGGGCAGCGTCGTTCAGGCTCTCGTTGGAGGTGTAGCGGTACGGCATCATCACGCAATGCACCTTGTCGGGCCCGAGCGCATCGACCGCAATCGCCGCGCAAATGGCGGAATCGATGCCGCCCGACAGGCCCAGCACGACGCCTGGAAAACCGATCTTGCCGACATAGTCGCGCAAGCCCGTAACGCAGGCCTGCCAGGTCAGCGTATCGGTGTCGGCAAGCGTCGCGTCCGGACCGCTGGCGCAGGTCCAGCCGTCGGGACCGCGCCGCCATTCGGTCAACGCGATCTCGTTGGTGAAGGCCGGCATCTGGAAGGCCAGCGACTTGTCGGCGTTGAGACCGAAGGAGGCGCCATCGAAGACAAGTTCGTCCTGTCCGCCGACCTGATTGACATAGACCAGCGGCAGATCGTTCTCGACGACGCGCGCCACCGACACGTTGAGGCGGATGTCGTGCTTGTCGGTGTGGTAGGGCGAGCCGTTCGGCGAGATCAGCAGTTCCGCGCCGGTCTCGGCCAGCGTCTCGCACACATCCAGCTGCCAGATGTCTTCGCAGATCGGGATGCCGAGGCGCAGGCCACGGAAGTTGACCGGCCCCGGCATCGGCCCGACCGCGAAAACGCGCTTCTCGTCGAAGACGCCGTAATTGGGCAGCTCCACCTTGTGGCGGATGGCGGTGATGCGCCCCTCGTCCAGCATGCAGTAGGAATTGTAGACGTGATCGCCCTCGCGCCAGGGCGTGCCGATGAGCACGCCGGGACCACCATCGGTCGTGTCGCGGGCAAACGCCTCCACGGCGCTCATGCAGGCGGCGTGCAGCGCCGGCTTGAGCACCAGGTCTTCCGGTGGGTAACCGACCACGAAGAGCTCGGGAAACGCGATCAGGTCGGCGCCGAGCCTGGCGGCTTCGGCGCGCGCCTCACGCGCCAGGGCGATGTTGCCGGCAATCGCGCCGACGGTCGGATTGAGCTGCGCGATGGCGAGCTTGAGGGTATCGGTGATGACAGTCATGGGCGGTGGCTTAGCGCGCCAGGCCAGCGGCGGCAATGGGCCGCGCGGCCGCAGTCATTCTTGCTATAGCCATGGCCAGCCCACTCCCCTTGCGCTTCGTCATTTCTGACTGCACCGGCCCTCACCCCCTCCCGACCAAGCATTCTTGCTATGGCCATAGCCGGCCCACTCCCCCGGCCCAACCACCCGATAGGCGTACCCTCGATAGGGTGGTTGGGCCGGGGGAGTGGGCCGGTGCAGAAGGAAAGCAAGAATGGGGAGCGGGCTGGTGCAGCGGAAAGCAAAAAGTAGCTGGTGCAGATCTAACCAAACGCATACGCGTCCATGGCGATGACGCCGTGGTCGATGCTGTGGTGCAGCCGCTTGCCCCTGGCGCCCGCCCCGCCCGCGCCCAGCGCGACGAACAGCGGCAGGATGTGCTCCGGCGTGGGATGGTTGTCCACGCCATGGGGCGCCAGTTCACGATAGCGCAGCAGGGCGCGTGAATCGCCGGCCTCGGCGCGCTCGGCGATCCAGGCGACGAAGGCCGTCACCCAGTCGGGCGCCGGAGCATCGGCGGCAAAGCCGCCCTTGAAGAAGGCCGACAGGTTGTGGGTCAGTGCGCCGGACCCGATGATCAGCACACCCTCCCCGCGCAACGGCTCAAGCGCCTGGCCCAGGCGCATGTGAAATGCGCTGTCGTGCTGCGGCGAGACCGACATCTGCGCGACGGGAATGTCGGCATCGGGAAACAACAGTTTCAGCGGTGTCCAGACGCCGTGGTCGAAATCGCGCCGTGCCATGCGTTCCACCGGGATTCCGGCTGCCTCGATCAGCGCCGCGGCGCGCTCGGCGACCTGCGGCGCACCCGGTGCTGGATACTTGATCTGCTTCAGGCGCGCGTCGAAGTCGCCGAAGTCGTAGCCCGTCAGAGGTGCTGGATCGGTCACCACCGCGACGCCGTCATGCTCGAAATGCGCCGAGATAACCAGGATGGCCTTCGGCACCGGCAGGTCGGCGGCAACCTTGCCGAGGAACGCCCTGGCCGCCATGTCACGCACGACGATATCGGGCGCGCCGTGGGACACGAACAGGCTTGGCATCTGGTCGGACATCGTCGCGCTCCGGGCGGGGGATATACCCGGTATATGCGTGCACCACGGGTTCTGGACGATTGCTCTGGCGCGAACGCAGCGTTCGGGTAACGCGAACGTTAGGGGTTGTTTCGCTCACGCCGAGCTCACTGCGTTCGCCGGCTCCGCGGGGGCGGCCTGACCGGCCGGGCGCACGGTCGTGCGCCTGGGTGCGTTGCGGCAAGGATTCCGCTGCGAACGCGATATCGCCGCCTATATCCCCGATACACCCGGATAGACCGGCGTGCCGTCGTCGATCTCGTAGTAGTCGCCCTTCTCGCCGACGCAGATGTGCCAGGCCAGCGGCAAGCCAGTGGGCTTGTCGACGCAGCCCGCCAGGATCGACACCGTCCTGCCGCCCGTCGGCACCCAGAACATCAACGAACCGCAGGCCGAACAGAAGCGCCGCCGGGCCTGGTCGGTGGCCACCCAGTCCTTCAGATTCGCTTCGCCGTCGATGCTGAGCGCGTCCGCCATGACACGGGTCGCGACGACGTAGTGCCCGGTCTGGCGGCGGCAACTGTCACAATGGCAGCCGACGAAGGGGCGGAACGGCCCGTGCGCGGCGAACGTCACCGCCCCGCACGCGCAGCGCCCGGTGATCTGATCGTCCGACGTGCCGATCTTGGTCTGCATGATCACCCTCCAAGCCAATCAACCTCGCCCTTCGAGGCTCGACTCGACACCCTCATCCTGAGGTGCCCCGCGCAGCGGGCCTCGAAGGGTCGAGGGTGTCAGGCTCGCACCTCAGGATGAGGTTGATTGGCGTCTGGCGATCAGACGCCGAATATCCGGGCGAGGCGTGCCAATCACTCAACTACAGTCCGCTCACCGCCTGCGGAATTTCCGGCGCCTTGCGGCCGCGCGACAGCTCCTCGGCGATCAGGAAAGCAAGCTCCAGCGCCTGATCGCCATTGAGGCGGGGATCGCAGTGGGTGTGGTAGCGGTCCGACAGGTCGGCTTCGGTGATCGCCACCGCACCGCCGGTGCACTCGGTCACATTGGTGCCGGTCATCTCGATGTGAACGCCGCCGGCATGAGTGCCTTCCGACTGGTGGATCTGGAAGAAGCTGCGCGCCTCGTTGAGGATGCGATCGAAGGGCCTGGTCTTGAAGCCGCTCGCCGCCTTGATCGTGTTGCCGTGCATGGGGTCGCACGACCACACCACCGTGCGGCCTTCCTGCTTCACGCGCCGCACCAGGGCGGGCAGGTGATCGGCGATCTTGTCGGCGCCGAAGCGGCAGATCAGCGTCAGCCGGCCCGCCTCGTCGCCGGGGTTGAGGATGTCGATCAGGCGTATCAGCCCGTCGGCATCCATCGATGGACCGCATTTCAGGCCGATCGGGTTCCTGATGCCGCGCATGAACTCCACATGCGCGCCGTCCGGCTGGCGGGTGCGGTCGCCGATCCACAGGAAGTGGCCGGCGGTGTCGTACCACTCGCCGGTGGTGGAATCGACGCGCGTCATGGCCTGCTCGTAGCCAAGCAGCAGCGCCTCGTGGCTGGTGTAGAACTCGGTGGAGTGCAACTGCGGCGTGGTGTCCGCGTTGATGCCGCAGGCGCGCATGAAGGCGAGGCACTCGCCGATGCGCTCGGCCAGCGCCTCGTAGCGGTGGCTCTGCGGGCTGTCCTTGAGAAAGCCCAGCGTCCACTGATGCACATGCTCCAGATTGGCATAGCCGCCCTGGGCGAAGGCGCGCAGCAGATTGAGGGTGGCCGCCGACTGCCGGTAGGCCTTCAGCATGCGCTGGGGATCGGGAATGCGCGAGCCTTCCTCGAACTCGATGGCATTGATGATGTCGCCGCGATAGCTCGGCAGTTCGGTATCACCCTGGGACTCGGTCGCAGCCGAGCGCGGCTTGGCGAACTGGCCGGCAATGCGTCCGACCTTCACCACCGGCTGCGCCGCGCCATAGGTCAACACCACCGCCATCTGCAGGAAGACGCGGAACAGATCGCGGATCATGTCGGGATGGTGTTCGGCGAAGCTCTCCGCGCAGTCGCCGCCCTGCAACAGGAAGCCCTCGCCGTGCGCGACGCGGGCAAGCTCAGCTTTGAGCCGGCGCGCCTCGCCGGCAAAGACCAGCGGTGGAAAGCGCTTCAACTGGTCCTCGACCGCGGCCAGCTCTTGCGCCTGCGGATAATCGGGAACCTGCAAAACCGGCTTCGAACGCCAGCTTTCGGGGGACCAGGTCGTGGTCATCGCAACACATCCTCAAGGTCATTCGAACGGCAAATGCCGCGTTACGCCAACAGCTTCGCGCATGCGATAGCATCCGCGTCGGCAAGATGACCATAGCATTCGTGCGCGAAGGTTGCGGTTTATACACCAAACGGCCCGGCACACCAGCGCGGGTCGGTCGCAACCGGCATGCATCCGCATGCGGTCGCAAATCTCGCTTTCCCCGCCGCAATCGGGATATCAAAGCGTGTGTTTTTGTGGCATCGGTGTTCTCATGGGCGTTGCGCGCATCGTTCGATGTCCGGGCGAGAAACCGACCCGGCCGAACCGGTGGCACGCGGCGACCACACCAACATAATCGGGATGAGACAACCACGGAACCAGACGGTGGCCGGCGCCTGAAGGAGTGACACGCCGCGCGCACCACCCGGACACCTTTCCGGCGGCGGCGATACTCACAGCGCGCCGGGACTTTCTTGGGAGCGCGCGGATGCGTGTTTTCTTCGCCGCCTGCGGAACGCTGCTGTTTTCCGCCTTCGTGCTGCTCGCCGGCTCCGGCCTGATGTTCGGTCTACTGCCGCTCAGGGCACGGGTGGACGGTTTCTCCGATGCCTCCATCGGCCTGCTTGGCTCGGCCTACTTCGTGGGCATGCTGCTGGGCTGTCTTGTGGCACCGACGATGATCCGTTCGGTCGGCCATATCCGTGTCTATGCCGCGGTGGCCGCGCTCTCCACCGCGATGCCGCTCGGCCACGCGCTGTTTCCCGAACCGGTTGCCTGGGCGCTGATGCGCGCCACGTCGGGCTTCTGCCTGGCGGTTGCCTTCGCCATCATCGAGAGCTGGCTCAACGAGCGCGCCACCAACACCATTCGCGGCGCGGTGCTCGCCTTCTACAACATCATCAACTTCGGTGCGATGGCGTTCGGCCAGCAATTGATGCGGCTCTACCAGATCGAGGGCTTCCAGCTTTTTTCCATCGCCGCCATTCTGGTGGCCATCGCCGCGGTGCCGGTGGCGCTGACGCGCACGGTCGCGCCGACGCCGCCGGAGACCGTGAACCTGCGGCCGATATGGCTGTTCAGGCTGTCGCCGGTGGCCTTTGTCGGCTGCCTCGGCGTCGGCCTGGTCAACGGGGCGTTCTGGTCGCTGTCGCCGGTGTTCGTCACCGCGCGGGGACTGGATACCGCCGGCGTGGCCGATTTCTTCTCGGCGGTCGTCCTTGGCGGCGTCATCGCGCTGTTTCCGCTCGGCCGGCTGTCCGACCGCATCGACCGACGTATCGTGCTCGCCGCCTGCGGCGCCATTGGCGCGGCCAGCGGGCTGGTGCTGGCGCTGGTCAGCGCGGGGCCCTCGGAGTACTGGCTGCTGCTCGGCCTGGCGGTCGCATTCGGTATCGGCGCCATGCCGCTCTACGCCATTGGCGGCGCCAACGCCAACGACTACGCCCAGACGCACGAACTGGTCGATGTGGCGACCGGCCTGCTGCTGGTCTACACGCTGGGGGCAATCTGCGGACCGCTGATCGTGTCGCTGGCGATGGGCCGTTTCGGTGCCGACGCGCTGTTCGTGTTCACCGCCGTAGTGCATCTGCTGTGCGCCGCCTACGCGTTGTGGCGCATAACCCGGCGCGCGGCGATCGATGTGGACGACCGCGATCCGTTCGCGCCGACGCCGCGCACCTCGCCGGTGGCCGCCGAGTTGAGCCCATTGGTGCACGAGGAAGGCGACGCGGAGGCCGTCGCCGAGGAACCGGCGGACGAACACCTCAACGCGGAGCCGGTGGAGGTGCGGTAGGGTCCGGCCCCTAGATCATACTGTGTTTGGGTTGACTCAACCCAAACACAGAAAAGATGATCGATCCCAAAAGGTTAGAGCAACTTGTCTGCACCGATCCCGGCGCAGGTTGCTCTAGCCACCGCATTGCCCTTCTTGCGGCCTCCGTGCAACTGTTTCGCTCATGAGCGTCAACGAGCCGTCCTTCACCGTCGGTATCGAGGAGGAATACCTCCTCGTCGACCTTGAGACCCGCGACCTGGCCAGCGACCCGCCGCAAGCCTTGATGGAGGCCTGCGAGGCGAAGCTGAGCGAACATGTCAGCCCGGAGTTCCTGCGCTGCCAGATCGAGATCGGCACGCCGGTCTGCGCGACGATCGCCGAGGCGCGCGAGCAGCTTGTGCAGTTGCGCGGCACCATCGCGGAGATCGCCGGCGAGCACGGCCTGGCACCGATCGCCGCCTCGACCCACCCCTTCGCGCGCTGGACCGAGCAGCAGCACACCGACAAGGAGCGCTACAACGTCCTCGCCCGCGACATGCAGGTGGTGATCCGCCGCATGCTGATCTGCGGCATGCACGTGCATGTGGCGATCGAGGACGACGCGCTGCGCATCGACCTGTTCAACCAGCTCGCCTACTTCCTGCCGCATCTGCTGGCGCTGTCGACGTCCTCGCCGTTCTGGCAGGGCCAGATGACGGGCCTGCGCAGCTACCGCCTGAGCGTCTTCAAGGAAATGCCGCGCTCCGGCCTGCCGGAGGAGTTCTCAAGCCCCGGCGAATACGAGCGCACCGTCGACGTACTGGTGCGCGCCGGGCTGATCGAGGACGCCACCAAGGTGTGGTGGGACCTGCGTCCCTCGGCGCGTTTTCCCACGCTGGAGATGCGCGTCACCGACGTGTGCAGCCGCCTCGACGATGCCATCGCCATCGCGGCGCTGTTCCGCTGTCTGGCCCGCATGCTGTGGCGGCTGCGGCGCAAGAATCAGCGCTGGCGCAGCTATTCGCGCTTCCTGATCGAGGAGAACCGCTGGCTGGCGCAGCGCCATGGCGCGGCCGGCAGGCTGATCGACTACGGCCGGGGCGAGTGCGTGCCCTACGCTGACCTGGTGGAGGAATTGCTTGAACTGGTGCGCGAGGACGCAGAGCACTTCAATTGCCTGTCGGCGGTGGAGCACACCCGCCAGATCGCCAGCGACGGCACCAGCGCGGACCGCCAGATCAAGGTCTATGAAGACGCGATCGCCAACGGCGCGAGCAAGAGCGATGCGCTGAAGGCCGTCGTCGACTTCCTGATCGCCGATACGGTTGATTTCTGAACCAACGCCTTATCCACCGAGCAGTTCTTGGGTTTCGGCCCACAGCCGGCGCACCAGGTCCTCGGCCGGCTCGTCCGAGGCCAGCCGCGCGCCCTGCCCCGCCCAGGCCTGCATGCGGTCGATATCGCCGGTTTTTGCTGCCTCGGCCCGCATGGCAGCCGTAAGGGAGCGCTGCACGGGATAGGGCGCGGGATCAGGTGTATCCGATGCGTTGGCCGCGCGCGCGTAGGTACCGGCAATCGTGCGGCCCAGGCGCCCGGAGAACGCGCGCGTCGTCAACGTGTCCTCCGGCTCGGCGCGCCCGATGGCATCGGCCCAGGCGGCATTGAGCCCGGCTTCCGGCGTGCGCAGCAGACCCGTTCCGATCTGCACCGCCGAGGCGCCGAGCATCAGTGCGGCAGCGATCGTGCGGGCATCGGCGATGCCACCGGTGGCCACCACCGGCACCTGGTCGCCCACCGCATCGACGGCCGCCGGCACCAGCGCGAAGGTCCCGACCAGCGCCCGTGCCGCATCGTCGGGGTTGAAGGCGCCACGATGACCGCCGGCTTCCATGCCTTGCGCGATCACCACATCGGCGCCCGCCTCGACCGCCTCGCGGGCCTCGGCGACGGTGGTGACGACCGCGAACCAGGCGACGCCCTGGTCCTTCATGCGCGCCACCACATGGGGCGGGTAGAGCCCCATGATCGACGACATGATCGCCGGGCCCGCCGCCAGCATGGCATCGCACTGGGCGTCGAAATCGATCAGCGGGGCGTCGGCGGCATCCGCCGGCACGTCGGGACCCCACTCGCCGAGGAATGCGCGCACACGCGCCTCGTGGTCCGCATCCCGCGTCGGCGGATCATCGGGAATCCAGATGTTGAGCTGAAAGGCGCCGTTGGTGTCGGCGCGCACTTGCGCCGCCCAGTCACGGATCGCGTCCGGCCCCATGAGTAGCGCGCCGCAGGCCCCGAGCCCGCCTGCCTTGGCGACGGCAATGCTGAGCGAGGGCGGACAGGCGCCGGCCATCGGCGCCAGCAGGATCGGCAAGCGCAGGCCGAAACGCGTGCAGAACGCATCTGCGCGCTCAAGCGCGGTGGATGGTTCGCTCATGATGCCCCCCGGACTCCGGTCAGTCCCGCGTATGGCGCGCGCTCGGCTCGCGCATGGTCACCAGTTCCTCGGCGGCAGTGGGATGCACCGCCATGGTGGCGTCGAAGTCGGACTTGGTGGCGCCCATCTTCACCGCGATACCGAGCGTCTGGATCAGCTCACCGGCATCCTCGCCGACCACATGGATGCCGACGATCCGATCGGTCGCACCGTCGACCACCAGCTTCAGCAGCATCTTGCCGTCGGCGCCCGACAGCGTCGCTTTCATCGGCCGGAAACTCGAGGCGTAAATCACCACGTCGTCGAGCGCCTCGCGGGCCTGGGCTTCCGTCAGGCCGACGGTGCCGATCTCCGGCGAGGTGAATACCGCTGTCGCCACGTCCGCGTGGTCCGCCTGCCAGGGCCGGCCGCCATACAGGCTGTCGGCGAAGGCATGACCCTCGCGGATGGCGACGGGGGTCAGGTTGATGCGGTCGGTGACATCGCCCACCGCGTAGATGTGCGGCACGTTGGAGCGCGAGTGGGCATCGACGCGGACCTCGCCGCCATCGCCAGTCTCGACGCCGGCAGCCTCAAGGTCGAGCGTATCGGTCACCGGCTTGCGGCCGATGGCGAACATGATCTGGTCGGCTTCGAGCACCTGGCCACCGCTGGTGTGACCGATCAGCCCGGCATCAGTCTTCTCGATCTTTGTGAACACCTCGCCGAGCACGAAGTTGACGCCGTTTGCCGCCATCTCCGCGTGAACATGCTTGCGCACGTCGTCATCGAAGCCGCGCAGCGGCAGGTCGCGGCGGTAGATCAGCGTCGTCTCAGCGCCGAGCCCGGCAAAGATCGAGGCAAACTCCATGGCGATATAGCCGCCGCCGGCGATCACGATGCGTTGGGGGAACTCCTCCAGATGGAACACCTCGTTGGAGGTGATGACGTGTTCGCGGCCGGGCAGCGCCGGATCGACGTTCGGCGTGCCGCCGGTGGCGATCAGGATCGTCTCGGCGGTGAGGGTCTCGCCGCTCTCCAGCGTCAGCGTGTGCGGATCGGTGAAGCGGGCATAGCTGTCGTGGAGCGTGACGCCGGCGCGCTCCAGGTTGGCACGGTAGACGCCCTCAAGCCGGGCGATCTCGGCATCCTTGTTGGCAATGAGCGTGGTCCAGTCGAAGGCGCTCTCGCCCACGCCCCAGCCGAAACCGGCCGCGTCATGGAAGGCGTGCGGGAACCTGGAAGCATAGACCAGCAGCTTCTTGGGCACGCAGCCGCGGATCACGCAGGTTCCGCCGTAGCGATACCCTTCCGCGAGGCCGACGCGCGCGCCGTGCTGGGCTGCGATGCGCGCGGCGCGCACGCCGCCGGACCCGCCGCCGATGACGAAGAGGTCATAGTCGTATTGTGACATGGTCTTTTCCTGCTGGCCGCTCGGCTTGTCTCCTGTTGGACGCTCGGCTTGTCCGAAAACCGGTTCCCACTTTTCGGGCCTCGCGGCGTCTGATCGCACCGACTGAGCGTTGGGCACCCCGGCACGCGACTGCGTGCCCGGCCGGTCAGGGCGCCCTCGCGGAGGCGGTGAGCGCGGACATTGTCCGGGCGAACTCGCCGTGAGCGAAATCGAGGCACGCGACCGCATGAGCGGCAAATAGTCATTCTCGCGCCTAAACGCTACCCATGGTGTCGATTGTGTCGGCGCTGGCGATCAGCGCACCGGTGGCGATGCCGATGAACAGTCCGTGCTCGACGAGGCCGGGGATGGGATCGAGCGCTGCCGCGAGCGCGTCCGGATCGGAGATTGCGCCGAGATGGGCATCGAGGACCGCATTGCCCTCGTCAGTCACGAACGCCGATCCGTCCGCGGTGATGCGCCGTTCCAGCGTACCCGCGCAGCCGGCATCGGCTATGGCGCGCTCGATATGGTGACGCGTGGCGGATAATCCAAATTCCAGCACTTCCAGAGGCAGCGGAAACGCGCCGAGCGTGTCCACGACCTTCGACGCATCGGCGATGACAACCATGCGCGCGGAGGCGCGCGCGACGATCTTCTCGCGCAGATGCGCACCGCCACCGCCCTTGATCAGCCGCAATTCGGCATCGATCTCGTCGGCGCCGTCGATGGTCAGATCAAGTTCCGGGGTCTCGTCGAGCGTGGTCAGGCGGATACCGCATTGGCCCGCCAGTTCGGTGGTCGCCCTCGATGTGGGAACACCGACGAAATCGAGACCCTCGTTTGCGACGCGTTCGCCCAGGGCCCGCACCAGATGCGCCGCCGTGGAGCCGGTGCCCAGCCCGACACGCATGCCGGACTGCACCAGCATGGCAGCGCGCGCGCCGACCGCGCGCTTGAGATCATCGCCCCCGCGCATGTGCGTCAGAGCCCGCCCATCAGGACGTACTTCATCTCCACGAACTCCTCGATGCCGTGGTGTGATCCCTCCCGGCCGATGCCGGATTCCTTGACGCCGCCGAACGGCGCTAACTCCGTGGACAGGATGCCCTCGT
Source organism: Tepidamorphaceae bacterium (assembly GCA_028279445.1). Lineage (GTDB taxonomy): Bacteria > Pseudomonadota > Alphaproteobacteria > Rhizobiales > Tepidamorphaceae > JANQNT01. The sequence goes on from JANQNT010000023.1 coordinate 182,779, forward strand.
TGACGCCGACCATGCCGTATTCGAGCGCTTCGGCGACGCGGAAGCAGCGGCCGACATCGCGGCTGTAGAAATAGGCGGCGAGGCCGAACGGCGTATCGTTGGCCATCGCCACGACCTCGTCCTCGGTGTCGAAGGCGAACAGCGGCGCGACGGGGCCGAAGGTCTCCTCACGGCTGATCAGCATGCGGGTGGTGACGTGCTTGAGCACTGTCGGGGTGAAGAACCGGCCGCCAAGCTCATGGGGCGCGCCGCCGGTGATGACCTCCGCCCCCTGGCCAACGGCATCCTTGATGTGGCTTTCGACCTTGGCGACGGCCTGGTCGTTGATCAGCGGTCCGGTGGTGACGCCGACCTCGGTTCCCGAACCAACCTTGAGTTTCATCACCTCGGTAGCGAACTTCTCGGCAAAGGTATCGTAGACGCCGGCCTGCACGTAGATGCGGTTGGCGCACACGCAGGTCTGCCCGGCGTTGCGGAACTTGGAGATCATGGCGCCGGTGACGGCGCGGTCGAGATCGGCATCGTCGAAGACGATGAATGGCGCGTTACCGCCAAGTTCCAGACCGACCTTCTTCACGGTATCGGCGCACTGGCGCATCAACAGCTTGCCGACTTCGGTGGAGCCGGTGAAGCCGAGCGCACGCACAGCCGGGTGGCCGGTGAGCACGGGGCCGATCTCGGTCGCCTCACCGGTGACGATGTTGACCACGCCGGGCGGAAAGCCGGCGCGCTGCGCCAGTTCGGCCAGCGCCAGCGCCGACAACGGGGTTTCCGGTGCCGGCTTGACCACCACCGTGCAGCCGGCGGCAAGCGCTGGCGAGATCTTGCGGGTGATCATCGCGGACGGAAAATTCCATGGCGTGATGGCAGCCGCCACGCCAACCGGCTGGCGCAGCACCAGGATGCGCCCGTCCGGCCGGTGCGAGGGTATGGTCTCGCCGTAGATGCGCTTGGCCTCCTCGGCGTAGAACTCGACGAAAGACGCGCCGTAAACCACTTCGCCGGCCGCCTCGGCCAGCGGCTTGCCCTGCTCGCGGGTCATGATCATGGCGAGATCGTCGGCGTGCTCGTTGATCAGATCGAACCAGCGCCGCAGCATCGCGCCGCGCTCCTTGGCGAGCATGCGCGACCAGGCCGGAAAGGCGCGGTGAGCCGCCTCCACCGCCGCCGTCGCCTCGGCCGCGCCCAGGTGAGCGACCCTGGCGATCTCCTCGCCCGTCGCCGGATCGGTGACCGGGAAATCGGCCCCGCCGACCCAGTCGCCATCGATGAGCGACTGCGTCCTGAATAGACCGGTATCGTTGAGCTTCATGGCGCGCCTCCCTGGTGCGGCTGGCAGCCTTCGCGCGGATTAGGGTCCGACCGATGCCGACCGGCCGCGCCGTCGGCGCTGACCTACCATGGCTGCGGGCCGCGGCGCCAGCCGGCCCGGTGCAGATCAGCTCTGCCGGTCGGCATCCTTGCCGCGTTCCAGGCGCTCTTCGCGCAGCCTCCTGTAGAGCCTGAGGATGGCATCGGGGCCGGTGTCGAGTTCGATGGCGGCCTCCGGCGGAATTTCGGGCTTGGCGTCCTGGGTCTGCGCCTCTTCGTCAGGCTCTGCGGAGTCCGATGCCTTCGCAGGGTCCGGTTGCTCGGCCGGTTCCGACTCAGGCTCAGGCTCCGGCTCCTCTGTCGGCGCGGCGTCCAGTTCAGCTACTTCAGACTCTTCGCTCGGCGCTGTGTCCAACTCGGTCGCCTCAGGCTCCGCCGGTTCTGCCGGCTCATCGGTGTCTGCCGCCTCTGCCGGTTCGGACAACGCCTCCGACGGCGGCGCTTCCACGGTCTCCACCGGATCGCTCGGCTCCGGGGCGGGCTCCGACGTCTCGATGGGTTCCGGCAACTCCTCCGTCGGCGGCTCGGGCTCGCGCAGCTCGATGGTCGCGGTTTCGGCTGGCTCCGGAGCGGGCTGCGGGTGGCGCGAGCCGTTGACGCTCGTCAGGTCCTCTTCAGGACGCGGGGCGGGACTGCGCGATGGCTCCGGCGGCGGTTGATCGATCAGGTCTCGCAGCCGGTCGACGAGTTGTTCGAAACGCGCCGGCGTGGGTTCGGGCAGATCCTCCTCGTCGTCGTCGGATTCCGGTTCATGGCTGCTGCCGCGCAGCTCGTTCGGCAAAACCGACGCCGGATCGTCGTCGGCAGGATCGTGGCCGTGTCGCGACACGGGCGCAGACACCTCGAACCGGCCCTCGGGCTGCACTTCCCAACCTTTGGCGATGGCTCCAGCCCTCGGGCCGGAAGCTCCATCGTCGTGGGATTCGCCGTCTGCCGATGTGCCGTGCGCCGGTGCGTCGGCCGTATCGCCCTGGCGGCGCTTGCGGCGCGTCAGAACCTTGGGCAACGGGTCGGTATCGTCGTCGGCGAACTCCGGCAGCCCCAGCGAACCGTTGGCGGAGGGCGCCAGCGGCTTGCGCTGTCTGGCGGATATCTCCTCGGCGGCAGGCTGGCGGGCACGCAGGCGCGGCGCCACGGGCCGGGCGGCGGTATCCGGCTGCGTCTGTTTCCTGATTGGCCGCGCCTCTCTCGGCGGGCTGAAACCCCACAGCAGCAGCGCAAAACCCAGCAGCATCATCACGTAGCTGCCATAGGCGATCTCGCGCACCAGATCGGGGCTGGTGACATCGAAGATGCCGGTCGAGACCGAGGCGCGCAGTTCCGTCGGCAGTTGCGACAGCACCATCAGCGTGGTCGGCACCGCGATGGCAAACGGCAACGCCGCCGGCAGCACGACCGCCAACAGGCCAACGACGACGGCAAGCACGCGGCGCGGCTTGCCGGCCAGCGTGCGGTGGAGCAGCACCAGCGAGAGGATCGGTACGATCCACAGCACATAGACGATCGGCATGATGGCACGCAGCGCAGCCGCCGCCGTGGAGGCCTCGGGAACGTCGAGCACCATGGAGCGGATACGCCCCAATCCGAGCTCCAGCCGCTCGACAAGGCTCGGGATCGCGAAGATCGAGGCCTCGAAGTCCAGGAACCGATAGACCGGCAGCACGCAGCTCAGCATCAGCGCAAGCGCGATCAGCGACTCGGGCCGTTCCCGGAACCAGGACAGCAGCGCGCGCACGCGCGCCTTGTTGTTCTGCGACGTAATCCGGGTGCGCCAGCTCACGATCCGATAGATGTCGCCGGTGGTGTTGCCGGGGACTTTCTCGTCGGGCTCGAAATCGACGCCGTCACCCTTCTTGAGCGCACTCGCGTCGCGCCATTGCGACAGGGAGAAGCGATAGCGCCGGCCGTCCTCGGCGCGCAATACGCCGGCTCCGGAAGTCTCGTCCACCCATAGAATTGTGCCGCGCATCGCGCCGTTATGCCTGATTTGACTGATTCGCGGGCCGGTCCCCCAACGACGCCGGCCGGTCAAATTCACTCGCCTGCAAACTCATATATGGTGTGAGTCGCTTGTTTGAGTCCGCACGCATCGATCATAGACCAAATCCCGGAAGGATCACCACGTGTCCCGCGCGCGCAACGTGCTTGTCGTGTTCGACCTCGACGGTACGCTCGTCGACACCGCGCCGGACCTGAATGGCGCGCTCAACGCCGCACTCCTTGGCGAAGGCCTGTCGGCCGTCGGCCCGGATGTGGCGCGCGACGCAATTGGCCATGGCGCGCGGATGATGATCAAGCATGGTCTCGCCGCACAGGGGAGCGACGCTCCCGATGACCTCGTCTCGCGCATGCACGAGCGTTTTCTCGATCATTACCGCGCCAACATCGCGGCTGAAAGCACTCCTTTCCCCGGCGCTGTAGAGGCGTTGTCGCGCTTGGAAGCCCGCGGAGCGCGGCTGGCGGTGTGCACCAACAAGTACGAGGCGCTGGCGCGCGAGCTTCTCGGCGCGCTGGGTCTGGCGCAGCGTTTCGCCGCGATCGCCGGCGGCGACACCTTCGGCGCCGCCAAGCCCGATCCACGCCACCTCACGCAGACCATCGCGGCAGCCGGTGGCGGGGCGGCGCTGATGGTTGGCGACAGCGAAGCCGATATCGGCGCCGCGCGCGCTGCCGGCGTGCCGTGCGTCGCCGTCTCCTTCGGCTATTCCACCGTGCCGGTCGGCGAGCTTGGGGCCGATGCGGTGATCGATCATTTCGACGCCCTGGAAGAACAGGCCGAGCGGCTGTTGGCGCTTTAGGGTCCGGACCCTAGGCCGTATCCGACAGTCAGGGCTTGCTTGACAGCCGAAAGGCGGCGTCATTATTACGGCGCACCCTCGACGCGATTACGGCGCGACCCTGCCTTGCGCGAGGATGACGGGCGGTTAGCTCAGTTGGTAGAGCACTGTGTTCACATCGCAGGGGTCACTGGTTCAAGTCCAGTACCGCCCACCATTCCTGTCCCACGTCGAGTTTGCCAGAACCTGCCAGCTCCGGCGCGGTGGTTAGAGCGGCCGATTCGCTCCACTCCGACGCCGAATTCAGGTTTCCCGCCGGCTGACCTTCGAGGTTGCCGTGGCGTGTTTGCCACAGTGTGGCGGGAAAGCACACCCACCGGCCGATAACGCAATATCGTTTCGCCGCAGCGGTTGATTTCATTAACCCCGATTGTGAAAACTCGACGTGGACGTGTTTCGACATCGCCGAGCCGGACTGTAGTTTTCCTGGGCTGGTTGGGGCGTCGCGTTTGAGCGGTGTCGCACGGGATGCGGATGTGGCGCTGCTGGGCGGGCCGCCTCTGCGAAAAGCGGGTTCGAGCCCAATCGGGCGCAAGACCGCTGCGAGACGGCAGGTCGGGCCGGCGGGCACGAGAAGAGATGCCGCCAAGCCGGTCAAAGGGTTCCAGACCGGACGAAACCGGATCAGGGAACTCCGCAAACAAGCAGGTTTCATAGGTTTTCGAGGCTGATAATGAACCGGATTTTCCTCGCCCTAGCGGGCATGTTCGCGGCGGTGCTGATCGCCATGCCGACGCCGTCCGTGGCGAACTTCGACCCGATGACCGGGCGCAGCTACGAGAGTGGCTATGGCGGCGGCGCGTCGCCGGTGCGCCGTCAGGTCGTCAACTTCGAGACGAAGTACCGCAAGGGCACCATCATCGTGAAGACCGGCGAGAAGCGCCTCTACCTGGTGCTCGGCGAAGGCAAGGCGATGCGTTACGGCATCGGTGTCGGCCGCCCGGGCTTCAAGTGGTACGGCCGCCATCGCATCAGCCGCAAGGCCGAGTGGCCGGGCTGGACCCCGCCCCCGGCGATGCGCAAGCGTGTCCCGGACCTGCCGGCCTACATGCCCGGCGGTCCGCGCAATCCGCTTGGCGCGCGCGCGCTGTACATCGGCTCCACGCTGTACCGCATCCACGGCTCCAACGAGCCCTGGACGATCGGACGCGAGGTCTCTTCCGGCTGCATCCGGATGACCAACAAGGACGTGATCGATCTCTACAACCGGGTGAGCGTGGGCGCCCGGGTGGTTGTTACCCGCTAAGGCCTTCGAGGCATTCAAACTTAGCAGGCGGGGCCGGGTCGCTTGGGGGAGCGACCCGGCCTTCGACTTTTGGGGCCGGTTTTCTTCGGTCAGTACTGACGAGCAAGCCGCTGGCTGATGCGAGGGGGGGGGCTGAACTCCAGCCTAATTGGCCGCCCCGCGGCGCAGGGGCTCGCGGCTTTGCCCCTTCTTCTCCAGTTCGGCGAGATACTCCGCCCACATGTCCTCGCCTTGCGTGCCGAGCTTGGCGAAGTAATCCCAACTGAAAATGCCGGTGTTGTGCAGGTCGTCGAAGTGGATACGCACCGCGTAATTGCCGACCGGCTCGACCTTGATGATCCCGACATCGCGCTTGCCCGGCACGATCTGGCGCTGCGCGGGGCTGTGACCCTGCACTTCCGCGCTCGGGCTCAGCACCCGCAGCATCTCGGCGCTGAACTGGTGCGCGGTGCCGTCGTCAAAGCGGATCGTCAGCGTATGCCGGTCCTGGGAGACGCGGATTTCAGTCGGCCAGTGCTTTGCTTCGCCCATGTGTCCTCGTCCCTTCCACGGCCGGACCGTTTTCCTTGTTGCCATCGGCGCCCATGGACGCTCATCCTAACGGGCAGGTTTCTAGCTAGCAGGTCAGCGGGCATCTTCAAGGCGTTCGCGGCAAACAACGGAGAGCCGATGTGTCACGCAACGAGCGGCGCGCCATGCGCAAGGCCGGCCAACTGGATACCACCGCGTTCCTGAAGACCGCCGACAAGTTCATCGATGTCGCCAACAAGGAGAACGAGGCGGTCAAGGCCACCGATCTGCACATGGCGTTCCTGTTCGCGGCCGCCCGCTACAACGCCTATGTCGCCAACGTCATCCTCGAGGTCGACGACCACGAGGCTTATGTCGAGCACATGACCGGGCAATACCGGGAGATGCTGCGCCAGCACCTGGCCGACCCCAACCTCTCCGGCGGCAGCCCGTCCGACAAGAGCGAGGTGCACTGACCGCCAGTCAGTTTTCCTGCATCGCTAGATCTTGCGGCCGAGGCGCCGGGCGATGTCCTCATGACCGGCCTGTTCGGCGGCGTCGATCGCGTTCCATCCGTCATTCGCGGTCGCGCCTGAATCGGCGCCTGCATCGAGCAGCAGGTCGACGATATCGCCAAAACCGCCGTTGGCAGCCCACATCAGCGCCGTGGTGCCATCTTCGGGATTGGCGCGGTTGACATCCGCGCCCGCCTCGATCAGCAGCGTGATGACCGGGGTATCGCCACTGCGGGCCGCGAGGATCAGCGCGGTCCGCCCGTCAGGTCCTGTCAGGTTGACGGGCGCGCCCGCCTCCACGATCAGCCGCGCCACATCATAGTCGCCGGAACGCACGGCCATGATCACGGCGCCGGGTCCGCCGTCCTCGTCGTCTGCGGCCGACGCGCCACGGGAGATCAGCTCGCCCACGAGGCGGGTGTCGCCTGTCTGCGCGGCGGCCGCCAGCACCGACAGCCCGGCCTTGCTGCGCAGCGCGACGTCGGCGCCAAGATCGAGCAGCAGCCGCACGCGTTCCTCGTGCGCCCTGGTGGCGGCCGCCAGCAGCGGCGTCTCGCCGGCGGCATCCTGCACGTCGATGCCGGCGCCGGCCCCGATCAGCTCGGCGACGATCTCAAGGGCGGCGTCATCGTAGGGACTGGCGGCGGCGCGGTGCAGCGCCGTGCGTCCATCGTCATCGCGGCGTTCAACATCGACGCCTGCAGCGATCAGCGGTGCCAGCGTGCCGGAAACGCGGGACTGGGCGGCGACATGCAGCACTGTGAAGCCCTTGCGGGTCTCGCGTGCATCGAGATCGGCGCCGGCCTCGATGAGCCGTTCGATCAGCACGCGGTTGTTGCGGTAGGCGGCCTCCATCACCACACGCCAGCCCTCCGGTCCGGGACGGTTGACGTCCGCGCCGCGCGACAGCAGCAGCACGATGGAGTCCTGGTTGCCCTCGGCGACGGCGGCAAGCAGCGCGGTGCGGCCGTTGGCCGTGGGCATGTTCGGGTCGACGCCGTTGTCGAGCAGATGCAGCAGGATGTCGATGCGGTCGCGGCTGGCCGCAGCAACGAGCTTGTCCGCGTCCGTCAATACGCGCTCGCCGGTCGCGGGCTCATCGGCAGACTGCGCCATCGCGGCGGCCGGCATGAGGCTCAGCAGGCAGGCGATGGCGATACGTGCCGGAGCCCTCATGTGGTCTCGTCGCTGTCGCCGTCGCCGACCGCGAGCGTTTCGTCTTCGGTCGCTGTCGCGTCCGCGTCTTCCGCAACCGTGCCGGCGTCTTCCTCGGTCACGTCGGGCTCACCGTCCCCGGACGCCCCTTCGTCGGCAGCGTCCCCGGCGATGTCCTCGTTCGCGTCCTCGTCGGCCAGCTCGACGGCCTCATCGGCCTCGTCCGCGTCTTCGGCCTCGCGCTCCTCGGGCGGCACGTAGCCGCCGCGCTCGTTGATCCGGGCGAAATCCTCGTCGGTCTGGAATCCGCGCCCGACCTTCCAGTCGGTGGTGGCAAGATCGGAGATGCCGAACTCCTCGATGATGTTCTCGTAATCGTTGAGACCATCCATCTGCGCGAAGACCGGATCGAGCGTCCACAGCTTGCGCATGGCGCGCTGCTGCACGAATTCCGGCACGCCCTTGCGCAGGAACACGGTGAAGTCGCTGTCGCGCGTCAGGCTGTCGATGTCGATGTCCTCGGTGGGATGGCGCTCGCGCGGTGCGTCATCCGCAATGTCGGCATCGGCGTTATCGGTAACATCGGCTTTGGTAACATCGGCTTTGGTAACATCGGTATCGGCATCGCCCGCGGGCTCGGTCTCGCCAGCAGCAGACGGCGCCTGGGCTTCGTCCATGGCAAGCGGCGGCATGGAGGGTCGCTCGGTGGTCGTATCGGCCGGTGCGGCGTCCTTGGGCTGTTCGGGCGGCGGATCGTCGGCCTGCTTGAGCCGCGACCAGCGCGACAGGAAGTTCTCTCGCCCGCTCATCTGGCCTCTCCCTCGCCTGTCCCGTCGTCGCCTGGGGGCGTCTGGTGGCGGGCGTCGGGATCAAAGATCGGATCCTTGCCGAAGCGCTGCTCTTCCATCGCCGGGGGAGCATCGCGCCGGCGCTTTCGGAACTCCACCGGCTTGTAATGCGCCTCGACGAAGTCCTCCACCATCGCCAGCACGTCTTGCGGCATGGGCACCGGCTCGACGATCGCGCCGTCATCGACGAGATAACCCTCCGCTTCGTAGGGTGCGCAGGTGACCAGCGTCGCCTCGTAGGGAATGTCGCCGTCGTCCGCCTCGGTCAGCACCACATAGACATGTGGCACGGGCTCGCTGAGATTGACCTTGTAGGCTTCCGCCTCGCTGCGGTGCAGCGTCAGTTCCAGCACCCGAGCGAGATAGCGCGTCATGCCGTCCTCGGAATGCATGATCCGCCAGGGCTCGCCGACCGGCGCGCCGGCGACCACGGCAACCGGCATCCAGGTCTCGCTGACCCAGCGATTGGACGACGCACGCCGCTCCACCACCACGCCAAGGCTGATCGACGTTGTGCGCGGCGGTGCGGCGCCCTCTTGCCCGGTCATGTCACGATCATTCGACATTGGAGTTTTGTGTACGGAAACGACGGTCCAAACGCCAGATCGTCTTGCTTGTCGCGGACCATGCTCTATTCTTCATTAGAACAATTATAGCAACGGGCGGCGCGCCGGGAAGTCCCGGTGCGGCGGTGTTGGTTATTTGGTCTGCGCGGTGTGAACTGAACAGGCATGCCTGGCGGCACGGGAGTGAAGCATCTTGGGCGAAACGTTGAAGGCAGGCGACCGGAAAGTTCTGCTGTGCAACTGCGAACGCAGCATGGACGTCGACAGCGAGGCGCTTGCCAAGGCGCTCGGCTGCGAGGCCGGTTCCCTCAGCACGCACCTGTGCCGCAGCGAGATCGACACCTTCGGCCAGGCGATCGGCGACGGCGAGCCGGTCATGGTTGCCTGTACGCAGGAAGCGCCGCTGTTTCGCGAGTTCGCCGAGGAGGCCGGCGCGCAGGCACCGCTCGATTTCTTCAATATCCGCGAACAGGCGGGCTGGAGCCAGGCCAAGTCCCGCGCCGACAAGCGCAACGTGACCGCGAAGATGGCGGCGCTGATCGCCGAGGCCGCGGTGCCCCAGCCGCCGGCGATGCAACGCACCATCGAGTCCGGCGGCGTTTGTCTCGTCTACGGCGCCGGCCAGGCAGCACTTGAGGCGGCCCACAAGCTGTCGGGGCGTCTGTCCACCAGCGTGTTGCTGACCGATCCGCGCGACATCATTCCGCCGGCAACCGGCGAAGTGCCGATCTACACCGGGCGGATCGCGCGGGCTGTCGGCTCGCTCGGCAGTTTCGAGATCACGGTCGATGGCTATGCGCCGATGATACCGTCGTCGCGCAGTGAGCCGGAGTTCCTGATGGCGCGCGACGGGGCGACGGCGGAGTGCGACCTGATCCTCGATCTGTCCGGCGGCACGCCGATGTTCACCGGCGCCGACAAGCGCGACGGCTATTTCCGCGTCGATCCGGGCAGTCCGGTGGCGCTCGCCGAGGCGATGTTCGCCATCACCGACTATGTCGGCACCTTCGAGAAGCCGGTCTATATCGACTACAACCCCGATATCTGCGCTCATAGCCGCTCCAGTACCACCGGCTGCAGCAACTGCCTTGACGTGTGTCCGGCCGGCGCCATCACCTCCGCCGGAGACACGGTGTCCATCGATGCCGGCATCTGCGGCGGTTGCGGCAACTGCAGCGCGGTGTGCCCGACGGGTGCGGCGAGCTACACCTTCCCGACCCGCGATGCGCTGATCGCCCGGATACAGGCGCTGGTCGGCACTTATCTGACCGCAGGCGGCAGCGACCCGGTGGTGCTTGTGCATGACCAGACCCATGGCAGCGAGATCATCGCCGCGATGGCGCGCTTTGGTCGAGGTCTGCCAGGCAATGTGTTGCCACTCGCGGTCTATGCGACCGGGACCGTGGGACACGATATGCTGGCCGCCGCCTTCAGCGCCGGCGCGGCGCGCGTCGTCGTGCTGAGCGACCCGAAGCGGCCCGACGACTTCGTCGGTCTGGAGCCACAGGCCGAGATTGCCAACGCGGTGCTCGACGGCCTCGGCCTGAACGCGCAGGGACGCATCGAGATCATCGACGAGGCCGACCCCGACGCGGTCGAGGCCCGTCTTCACGACGCCACCGTGCCGCCGGCGATCGCGCAGCAGAGCTTCGCGGCTGTTGGTTCCAAGCGCGAGGTGGCCCGCGCCGCCCTCAATGCGCTGCGCGAAGCCGCGCCTGAGCAACCCGACGTGATCGCGCTGCCCGATCATGCGCCCTACGGCCGGATCGTCATCGACACCGAGGGCTGCACGCTGTGCCTGGCCTGTGTGTCCGCCTGCCCCGCGGGCGCACTGTTCGACAACCCCGAAAAGCCGCAGGTGCGGCTCCAGGAGCAGGCCTGCGTGCAGTGCGGGTTGTGCGCGGCGACCTGTCCGGAAAGCGTCATCACGCTGGACTCACGCCTCGACTTCACGCCGGCGGCCTTCGAGCAGTCGGTACTGGTGGAGGAAGAACCGTTCGAATGCGTGCGCTGCGGCAAGCCGTTCGGATCGCGCAGGGCGGTCGAGCGGGTCTCGGAGCAACTGGCCGGCAAGCACTGGATGTTCGCCGAGGAGGGTACAGCGGACGTGTTCCGCATGTGCGACGACTGCCGCATCCAGACGATGTCGGAGCGCGGCGACAACCCGTTCCAGCTCAACGAACGCCCGCGCACGATCACCACCGACGACTACCTCAAGGCGCGCGAAGAGGGCATCAAGGACGACCTGTCGCTTGAGGACTTCCTGAAGTAGGCCCTAGGACTTCCTGAAGTAGGCCCTGCTTATTCCGCTCACGGCGAGTTCGCTCGGACAATGTCCGCGCTCACCGCCTCCGCGAGGGCGGCCTGACCGGCCGGGCACGCAGTCGCGTGCCGGGTGCCCCAAACTCGGTCCGAGCAGGATGATGCCGCGAGGGTGAGGCCCGTCTCAACGATTGGTCCAGTGGACCAATCGTAGGGCCGAACGCCCGAGGCCCTAGCCGAGGGCCGGCAGGAAAAGTGGGAGCCGGTTTTTGGACAAGCCGAGCGGCCGGCAAAAAATGAAACCGGCGAAGCCGGCAAGCGCGACGGCGCGCCCGGCCGAAAGGCCGCGCCCGCGCAGGCGTCGATCCCGGACGGCACGGAGTGCCTTGGCACGATGTGCCTGATCCGGGATTGACTTGCCGTGAGCGAAATAGAACCCGACGCCTATTCCGGCGGAAACTGTTGCTGGCAGAAGGCAATCGCGCGGGCGCGGAAACTGTCGGCCTGGGCTGCATCGATGACGCCATCGGCGATCATCTTGTCGACGTGGCCGGCGCGCTCGGCGATACAGGCGGCAAGCTCGGGGTTACCCGCCACCTCCGCTTCAGGCGGCGGGAACAGGTCCTCCCAGTGGAACGCCACGAGAATGGCAATCCCCACCACCAGCACGCAGGCCGCCACCAGCCGCCCTCCGGGACCGTCGATGAAGTGCTGAGGCTGGGCGCTGGCTTCGATACCGGTCTTGTTCATGTCATCCGCCATTGCGTTCAGGCCTGCCGCGCCAGGGGCAGGTTGGTGAGAAGGTTCTGCGGCTTGACGCGCAGGCGCCGGCCGCCGGTCATGGCGACACCGAGATACACCGGCTTGCGCCGCATGCTGTCGCGCACCGCGTTGTGATCGCGGATCTCCATGCGGAACAGTCCGATGATCTGTTCGAGGGTGTCGCTGGGGATGTTCTCGCCCGTGTAGAGCGCGTTGAGGATGCGGGTGGATTCAGCATCCAGCCCGACATGCCATGACCAGCGCTCGTCCTTGATCGACTGCATCGGCTGGATGCGCGTCTCCAGTCCCAGGAAATGCTGCACCCAGCTTTCCATGACGCGGGCGAAGCCGTCGAGGGCCGGCTGGGTGAAGCGGAAGTCGACAACCGTGTCGAAGCGGTCGGAGCGCTCCCAGTAGATCGCCGCATTGTCCTCGTCGAGAACATCGAGCGAGACCTGCGGTGTCGTGCTGGTCTCGACCAGTAGCTGGCCTAACCCGCCCATGCCGCCACTGCGGGCGTACATCTCGACGATCTCCGCGTCCGCCAGCATGACGCGGCTGTCATCGAGGCTGACGGTCTGCTCGCGGAACAGCAGTTCCGCCGCGCGCAGCCGGATGGGGTCGCCGACCCGGCCGAGGATGTTGCACAGGATCGCGTGCACCATCTGGTCGACGAAAGCGACGGGAAGCGGCGGCGCATCGGCGCCGGAGAACAGCGCATGATAGGCGGCTTCCAGCGTGCCGTGGCGCAGCAGGTGATCACGGAAGTCCAGCACCACCCGATAGTTGTCGGCCACGTCGGTATCGGCGAGTGCGGCAAGCTCGGCCGGCGACACGGTGCGGAACGGTTCGGCCATCATGGCATCGAACAGCGTGTGCTCCGCCTTACAACTCTCGTCGGTGGGGTGAACCTCTGGGCGGGTGTAGTAGGCGCGCAGGAAATCCTCGGTCACCTCAAGGCGGCCGGAGGCGTCGATGCGCAGGAGCTGGTAGCCGGCGGATCGCCAGAAATCGCGCCCGACCTGCCGTGTCTCGACATCAATCGCCATCGACCACATCCCAGATACGCGTATGGAGCGGCTTGGAGGGTGGCGTAACGGTTCGGAACTCCTCGCGGATGGCGCCGGTGTTATCGTGCGAGCGGCGCACCGTGAACACCGTATTGATCGGCGCCTCGGCGACAAGATCAGCGGCGAAGGCAATCTCCTCGCGTGCCGCCGGCAGCGCCGCGTCCATGTCCGGCGCGCCGTAGCAATCGCAAAAATGCGTGGCCAGCGCATCGGCCAGCCGGTCGTGTTCGTCCGGCTCCACCTCGGCCACGGTGGCGAAGGTGGCGCGGCCGAAGCTCTCCAGCGACAGGAAGCCGTTGGCGAAAGCCTGCTTGACCTTGCCTGTCACCTCTTCGGGCGCAAGTTCGGCAAACGCGAACGCGCCGGACACCGCCCATTCATCGGGGCCCGCGCTGGCCTCGAAGACGTGCTCGTCGGACTGGTCGAAGCGGATGGTGCGCAGCAGTTTCACGATGCCGGCTCCGGCAGCAGGTCGGCTTCACGTTCCGCGGCCGTCATCGCGTCAAGCGACGTCACGGTGCCGTCCGCCTGCTTGAGGAGCGCGGCGCCGTTGTCGTCCAACCCAATGAAGGTACCGCTCACCTGCGAGCCGCCGTGGGTGAAGCTCGCCTCCTTGCGGTAATGGTCGGCACGGAAGACGTAAGCCTCATGCACCGGGCGGAAACCGTCCTCCTCCCAGGTGTGGAACCAGGTCAGCAGGTGGTGAGCGAAGGATTCGACAAGCTGTGTTGCGGCGATATCGCCGCAGCCTTCCTCGACGAAGCTCGTCTTGTCCGGATTGAGGCCGGGATCGGGGCTGGCGCCCTCGTCCTGCAGGGTTGCCTTGAGGCCCAGCACGATCCAGTGCGGCGCGCCGATATCATCGTCGTTGTCGGCCACCGCCATGCGCAGTCCACCGACCCGCGCGCCGTTCAGGTTGAGGGTCATCGGCCAGCCGAAGGTCAGCGCCACCTCCGGCGGGCTGAGGGCGCCGAAGCACTCAGAGAACGCCACCTGCGCCACAAAGGCCGCCTGGGCCGTCGCGGCTCTTGGCACATCCGGCTCCAGCACCACCGCCACGTCCAGCACATCCGGCGCCAGCGACCACAGCAGGTCGCCGGCTTCCAGCTTCCCCGCGCGGGCGCCAGCGACAGCGCCGGCGAACACATCGTCGCCGGTCACCACGGCGTGGCCGGTGATCAGCGGAGGAAACCGGGGTTCGTGCGCATCCATGAATACTGATGAAGACCGGCCGGCCACCTAGCCGCCGATCGTATCCTCGATAACGTGGTGCAGATCGGTCCCTTCCGCGGTCAGCACGACCTTGACCTTCAGGGGTGCGTTGCCCTGGCGCAGCAGTGCCTCGATCTCGCGCTGCGAGGTGACACCCACCTGCTTGAGGAACTTGCGGATGGCCATGTTCATCTTGTCTTCGTCCATCGTCGTCTCCGTTTTGTTGTCTCGGGTGTGATCGCGGGCCAGCCCCTGGAGTTCAGGACCCTAGCGCGCGTCGATCGGGATTTCGACTGTCATCGCCTCCCCGTCGCGCAGCACCTCAAGGGGCAACGGCGATCCGGGTTCGGCGAGCGCAAGGGCAGCGCGCATGTCGGCCGGACCGCGAATCCGCCGGGTGCCGGCCCGAACAATGGTGTCATCGACGCGCAGACCGGCGCGTTCGGCCGCACCGTCCGGCACCAGGCGCAGGATCGCCGCGCCGCTCTGTCCGGTCTCGCCGCGCGCCGGGGCCGGGCGCAGCGTCATCCCCGCGGCGGCCGGGCGGAACACGCCCTGGGTCAGCAGGCTTTCGGTCACCCGGCGCGCCAGGCGCGACGACACGGCGAAGTTGACGCCGATATTGGCGTCCGACTGCTTGGTGAAGATCGCCGACAGGAGACCGGCGAGCTTGCCGTCCGCGGTCACCAGCGCGCCGCCGGACATGCCGGGATTGACGGCCGCATCGGTCTGCACGAAATCCTCCACCGCGTTGAAACCCGCCCCGGAGCGCCCCATCGCGGAGACCACGCCGCAGGTGATGCTGAGATCGAGCCCGAAGGCGTTGCCGAGGGCACAGACCGGCATGCCGGGCATCGGCTCCTCGTCGGCCCACTCAAGCGCCGGCATCGGCTCCTCGATGCGCAGCAATGCGATGTCCGTTGCAGGATTGGCCGGCCCCAGCGTGGCGGTCATGACATTGCCCTGCCAGTCGCGCACCAAGACCTTCTGCGCCTGCCCCAGCACATGGGCTGCGGTGACGATCCACTGGCCATCGCCGATAACGACGCCCGAGCCTTCCGGTTCGGCTGCATCGGGCGGGCGTCCAGGCCACACCGGCAACACCGAGACGACGGATTCACGGGCCGCCTGCAAGACGCCGGAGGAGACGGATTCCGCAGAAGCGGCGAGCGGCGACAGCGACAACAGCGCGGCGAGAACCGCCGCACGGACACGGTACACGGGCGTCCCGAACGTCTACAGTCGAACCGCGCCGGTCTGCGACTGGAACGTCGCCTCCGCGGATTTGTCGAGGCTGGTCAGCACGGCGTAGGCGCCGAAGCCGATGACCACCATGACGACCAAACTTGCTGCAAATGCCTTCATGCCTTCACTCCCTGCACGATTATGTCGGTCAGCACCACCGACAGGTCAATACGAGCCTCACTGATTGCCTTGCGAGCCGCTGCGGGCTTCATCATCCGCCGGCTCGGTCGCGCGCTTCAGGAAGGCGACCAGCGCATCGAGATCGGCCGTGCTGCTGATCTTCTGAAGCGGCATCTTCGAGCCCGGCGTCACCACGTCAGGACCTTCGGCGAACAGGCGGTGGATCGTCTCCTCGGTCCACACCAGATCGATACCGGTGAGCGCATCGGAATAGCTGTAGCCCGGCTGGGTGCCGGCGCGGCGGCCGAAAATCCGGTACAGCGTGGGGCCGGCACGGTTGGCGCCGTCCGGCGTCAGCGTGTGGCAAACGCTGCACTTGCGCGCGAACTGACGCTCGCCGGGATCCATGTCGGCATCGAGCTGGAAACGGCGGGGAAATTCGCCGAGCGGCGGCTCGAAGTCCTGCCGCGGCGTGATCTGCCAAGCGAAAGCGGCATCGTCCAGACCGGCCAGAATGGCCGCCGCCGCATCGGGCATCAGTCCAGCGCCCCAGACCGGGCCGTTGGGATTTTCGAAGGTGTGCAGCAGGATCCAGTCGATGGTGCGGTAGAGGCGCACGGTGCCATCGGCTCCGCCCAGCAGCGCTACCTGCCCGTTGGCCGCGACCGCGCCGGACAGGATCGGGCCCTTGTGGACCGCCAGATCGACGACAACCTCGCGTGCCTCGATGTCGATGACGCCGGTGGAGCCGTCCAGCGCGCCGAACAGCAGCGTCTCGCCGTCCGGCAGCGCGCGCAGCACGTTGACGCCCCAGCCGTGCCGGTGGATCAGCGACGGCTCGCCGTCCAGGTCGACCGGCCAGGCGCGAATGGTGCCGTCATAGGCGGCGGAATACAGCAGTTCGCCGTCGGCTGAGAAGGCCACGTCGTTGACGTTGCCGCGATGGCCCTCGAGCGCGGCGATCTCGGTCAGGCTCTCCAGGTCGTAGAGGCGCACCTTCTGGTCCCAGCCGGCGGACGCGGCGAAGCGCCCGTCGGGAGAGACGTCCACCGCCAGCACCTTGGCGCCGGTGCCTTCGAAGCGCGCCAGCAGCGTGCCGTCCGTCAGGTCCCAGACGGCCACCGTGCCATCATCGCTGCCGGTGACCGCGCGGCGGGCACCCGGCACGAAGGCGGCATCGTTGACGGCCGCGTCATGGCCCTGCAGATGGGCCAGCTCGCGTGCCTTGCCGCCCTCCAGCGCCCAATGGATGGCGGTGTAGTCGAAGGAGGCGGTCAGCACGAAGCCGCCATCGGGCGAGATGGTCACCGCGCGTACCGGGCCGCCATGGGCCTCGAGCCGGGCGGGAATGGTGCGGGAGGTCGGATGCACCGGCATGGTGCCGGTCTCGGCGCCAGGCTGCGGCGAGGTGGTCACGCCCGAACCGTGGGCGGCCAAGGGCACGATCGGCACGCCCACGAGCAGCGCACAGACGATCGACGCGATGTGTCTGACGGCGGCCTGACCCATGGCGCGCTGATCCATCTTGCGTATTGCGTGGCCGTGGAGCGGGGCAAACAGGCGCCCCGGCCGTGCCCGGGGAAGAGCCTACTCCGCCGGCGCCGGCATCTTGCCGCCGGGCTTGTCGGTGTCGGTGCGGGCTTCCTCGGCCATCACCTCCTCGACCCACAGGCTGTGATGCTCCTTGGCCCAGTTGACGTCAACCTCGCCGGAGCCCATGGCGTCGAAGGCACCCTCCATACCGACCGACCCGATGTAGATATGTGCGATCACCACCGCGATCATGAACACCGCGACCATGGTGTGCCAGGCCTGCGCGAACTGCATTTCCTGGATCGGCGTCAGGTCGGTGGGCAGGTTGAAGCCGAAGTTGTTCAGGAACACGAAGGTCTTGGCGAACATCGCGTATTCGAACGGGAACATCAGCGCCCAGCCGGACAGCGAGATCGACCCACCTCCGACAATCACCAGCCAGAACAGGATCTTCTGACCGGCATTGAACTTGCGTGCTGGCGGGTGCGAACCCTTGGTGAACATGCCGCCGCCCTTCGACAGCCAGACCAGATCGGTCTTGTTGGGAATGTTGTTGGCGATCCAGGCGACGAAGACGATGCCGATGGCCAGCATGAAAGCGAAAGCCAGATAGTTGTGCAGGTATTTGCCGGCATAGGTGATGGCGCCGAAGATCTCCGGACCGACCACGGGCAGGATGATGTAGCGGCCGTAGAGGATGTTCAGCCCGGTGAGCGCCAGGACGATGAACGATACCGCCAGCAACCAATGGCCGAAGCGCTCGAAATCGTTGAACCGGGTGATCGTCTTGCCCGACTTGCCCGCGTCGATCCTGATGCGCCCACGCAGCAGGAAGAACGCCGCCAGCGCGACGATCATGCCGACGATGCCCCAGACCGAATAGGTCGACAGGGGACCGTTGCGGAAATTGCGCCAGTTCTCGCCATGCGACTGGACCAGGACACCGGCCTGCTTGTCGGGAATCGAGACGGTTCCCTGCACGCCGCGGCGCACATCGCGCCACTTGTCGGAAATCGGATTGGTGCCCAGCGAATCGCCTGGAACCGCCCCGCCCTCAAGCTCTTCCATCAGCTCCGGCGACAGGCTCTGCTGGGCCGTCGCGTCATGGGCGAGCGCGACGCAGAAGATCAGGCCAAGTCCCAGTGCCACGGCAGGACCCGCCCGTACCGGCAGCGCCGCCAGGGCGCGCAGAACCACAATCATCCGTGTTGCCAGTGTTGCCAGTCGAGCCATCTTCCGTCTCCCTCAACGGTTGTGCGCCGCCGTGGCGCAGCGCAGCGTGATCCCAGCGTGTCGAGCCCCTGGGGCCCGTGTCCCCCTAGAAATTCTGGATATCGTGACGACCGCGCAGGTTGCTCATCGCCTCTTCGCTCAGCGGCTCGTCAACGACACCGCCGTAGACACCTGGCTGAAACGTCAGCGGCCGGTTCTGCTCGCTCTCGCGGCAGGCCGACAGGCCCAGCGCAAGCGCGCAGGCCAAGCCGGCAACCATCCATCTCGTCGTCATATGCTTGGCCATTTCCGTTCCCCGAAACCGTCTGCGGGCGTGTCGTCGCTGCCTTTCCCGGACCGGCGGCCCGCAGACACGTTCTTTGCCCGACGTTCTTTGCTTGTTTTTAGAATTCGTCCAATTAGAGACTAATCTAGCAGCGCAATTGCATCCGGCAATGCCTTGCGTGGCGTGAATCTGCGCAAATCCGGATATCTGACGGCGCGCGCCGGCGCCCAAAAACAAGCGGGGCGACCAGATGGCCGCCCCGCTCCATGTCAGGTGCAAACGCGCCTATCAGGACGCGCCGCCCGGATAGGCCTTGCCCCAGCCCCAGGCACCGGAGCCGAACCCGCGGGCGACGACGCGCTCGCGATAGATGTCCGACACCACGTCGCCGTCGCCGGCCAGCAGCGCCTTGGTCGAGCACATTTCCGCGCAAAGCGGCAGCGTGCCCTCGGCGAGACGGTTGCGGCCGTACTTCTGGAACTCCTCGTCGGAGTGGTTGGCCTCCGGACCGCCGGCGCAGAAGGTGCACTTGTCCATCTTGCCGCGGCTGCCGAAGTTGCCGACCTGCGGGAACTGCGGCGCGCCGAAGGGGCACGCGTAGAAGCAGTAGCCGCAGCCGATGCACAGGTCCTTGGAATGCAGGACCACGCCTTCCTCGGTCTCGTAGAAGCAATCCACCGGGCAGACGGCCATGCATGGCGCGTCCGAACAGTGCATGCAGGCAACCGAGATGGAGCGCTCGCCCTGCTGGCCGTCATTGATGGTGACGACCCGACGGCGGTTGATGCCCCAAGGCACTTCGTGCTCGTTCTTGCATGCCGTGACGCAGGCGTTGCATTCGATGCAGCGTTCGGCGTCACAGAGGAACTTCATTCTAGCCATTGTTCAAACTCCTCTCGTTCACGCCTTTTCGATCCGACACAGGGTCGCTTTGGTTTCCTGCA
Source organism: Tepidamorphaceae bacterium (assembly GCA_028279445.1). Lineage (GTDB taxonomy): Bacteria > Pseudomonadota > Alphaproteobacteria > Rhizobiales > Tepidamorphaceae > JANQNT01. The sequence goes on from JANQNT010000023.1 coordinate 202,473, forward strand.
TCTGCGTCACCGAGTCATACCCGTACGTCTGAGCCGTATTGGTGGACTCGCCGAGCACATAGGGATCGGCGCCTTCGGGATACTTGCTGCGACGGTCCTCGCCCTGGTACCAGCCGCCATAGTGGAACGGCATGAAGGCGACGCCCTTGCCGACCCGCTCGGTGACCATGGCCATGACCTTGACCTTGGCACCTTCCGGACCGTGCACCCAGACCATGTCGCCGTCCTTGATCCCCAACGAGTTGGAATCGAAGGGATTGATCTCGACGAACATGTCCTGCTGCAGTTCGGCCAGCCACGGGTTGGACCGGGTCTCGTCACCGCCACCCTCGTACTCGACCAGGCGGCCGGAGGTGAGGATGATCGGATAGTCCTTCGAGAAGTCGTTCTTCTGAATGGACTCGTAGAGAACCGGCAGGCGGTGCATCCGCTTGTCGGGATAGGTCGGATAGTCGCCGACCAGATCGCGACGCGAGGTGTAGAGCGGCTCGCGGTGCAGCGGCACCGGATCCGGGAAGTTCCACACCACGGTGCGGGCCTTGGCGTTGCCGTAGGGCGCGCAGCCATGCTTGATGGCGACGCGCTGGATGCCGCCGGAGAGGTCGACCTTCCAGTTCACCTTGGCCATCTTCTCCGGATCGGAGCTGCCGGCGACGCGCTCGATGGCCGCCCGCTCGTCATCGGTGAGATCGCCATCCCAGCCGAACTGCTGGAGCTGGCCGAAGGTGAACTCCGGATAGCCGTCCTTGATCTCCGAACCGACCGGATAGACGCCCTCGGCGAGCAGGTTGTCGCCGTCGCGCTCGACGCCGAAGCGGGCACGGAAGCCCATGCCGCCCTCGGCCACCGGCTTGGAGAGGTCATACAGATTCGGCGAACCGGTGTGACCCATTTCCGGGTTGCCCCAGCACGGCCACGGCAGACCGTAGTACTCGCCGTCGGCGGGACCGCCGTTGGCGCGCAGCGAGGTCTTGTCGAAGGTATGCTGGTTGGCCATGTGCATCTTCAGGCGTTCCGGCGACTGGCCGGTGTAGCCGATCGTCCACATGCCGCGGTTGATCTCCCGCAGGACATCTTCCAGCACCGGCTCGTCGTTCTCCACCGCGATGTTCTTGAACATCTCGTCGGCGAAGCCGAACTTGGCGGCAAACTTGTAGATGATCGTCTGGTCGGGCAGCGACTCAAACAGCGGCTCGACCACCTTCTCGCGCCACTGCAGCGAGCGGTTCGACGCGGTGGCGGACCCGTAGGTTTCGAACTGCGTCGAGGCCGGCAGCAGATAGACGCCGTCGGTGCGGTCGTGCAGCACCGCGGAGACCGTCGGGAACGGATCGATGACGACGAGGAGATCGAGCTTCTCCATCGCCTTCTTCATGTCCGGCATACGGGTCTGCGAATTGGGCGCGTGGCCGTTCAGGACCATGGCGCGGACACTGTCCTTCTGGTCGAGATTGTCGCCCGATTCCAGAACGCCGTCGAACCAGCGGCTGACCGGCATGCCGGCCACGTGCATCATCGACTTGTCCTTGCCGTCCTTGTCCTTGGTCATGACAAAGCGGTCCTGGAGGTACTTGAAGTCGACCTCCCAGACCCGCGACCAGTGCTTCCATGCACCCGCCGACAGGCCGTAGTAGCCCGGCAGCGTGTGGCACAGCACGCCAAGGTCGGTGGCACCCTGCACGTTGTCGTGGCCGCGGAAGATGTTGGTTCCGCCACCGCTGGTGCCGATGACGCCGAGCGAGAGGCCCAGCGCGCAGTAGGCACGGGTGTTGTTGTTGCCGTTGGTGTGCTGGGTGCCGCCCATGCACCAGATGATGGTGAAGGGGCGGTTGTTGGCGAGCGTGCGCGCCACCCGACGCAACTGCGAGCCCGGCACGCCGGTGACGCGCTCGGTCTCCTCGGGCGTCCACTTGGCCACCTCGGCCTTGATCTGGTCCATGCCCCAGACACGGGTGCGGATGAACTCCTTGTCCTCCCACCCGTTCTCGTAGATGTGCCAGAGAATGCCCCAGATCAGGGCGACGTCCGAACCGGGACGGAAGCGGACGTACTCGGTGGCGTGCGCGGCAGTACGCGTGAAGCGGGGATCGCAAACGATCAGATGCGCGTTGTTCTGCTCCTTGGCCTTCATCAGGTGAAGCAACGACACCGGATGCGCCTCGGCGGGGTTGCCGCCAATGAGGAACATCGCACGGGTGTTGTGGATGTCGTTGTAGGAGTTGGTCATCGCGCCGTAGCCCCAGGTGTTGGCAACGCCGGCGACCGTGGTCGAGTGGCAGATGCGCGCCTGGTGATCGACGTTGTTCGTGCCCCAGAAGGCGGCGAACTTGCGATACAGGTAGGCCTGTTCGTTGTTGTGCTTGGCCGATCCCAGCCAGTACACCGAATCGGGGCCGGATTCCTCACGAATCTGCAACATCTTGTCGCCGATCTCGTTGATGGCATCGTCCCAACTGATGCGGGTCCACTTTCCGTCGACCATCTTGGTGGGGTACTTCAGCCGGCGGTCGCCGTGGGCGTGCTCGCGCACCGATGCGCCCTTGGCGCAGTGCGCGCCGAGATTGAACGGGCTGTCGTAGCCAGGCTCCTGGCCGACCCAGACACCGCCCTGCACCTCGGCAAGAACCGTGCAGCCCACCGAACAGTGGGTGCACACCGTCTTCCTGATCTCCACCGCGCCCGATGCGGGACCGGCGGCTTCGGCCTTGCGGACCATCGATCCGCTGATCGCAGATGCGGCGGCCAACCCTCCGACGGCCATGCCGGAACGGCGCAGAAATGCGCGCCGGTCGATCGTGGCACCGCCCACGTCGGAGAGGATATGGGCAAGACGGGCACTCTTCGCCGCGCCTTCCGTTTTCTTCCTCAGCATTGAGATTCTCCCTAAACCGGTTCGTCAGAGATCGCTGGCCCGAGCGGCCAGCCGATCAGAACCGTGCGCTGCGATAAAACGTCTTGACCTGCTCGGTCTCGCGATAGCCGGACTCGCTCTTCTTGTCCGACGTGACGGCTTCCGCCGTCTGCGAACCCGCCATCAGCGCAGCGCCGCCAGCGACCGACCCGAGACCGGCAAGCTTCAGGAAACTGCGGCGGTCCTTGCGGGCACCTTCATCCTTGGCTGCCATGCTCTTCTCTCCTTCATCTCGGCGTCCACCAGCGTTCAAGGCGCGGGCCAACTCCCGTTTTTCAAACCCCGCGGCAGGACCAGGATCGGTTCCCGCCGCCTGCGGATACCGCGCCACCTTGAGGTCACGGCATCCCTGCCGCCGGTGAAAGGACCGGCGGTTACGCAATTGCGAAGGCTGCCTCCTCCACGTCCACAAATGCCGCACCGAGTTGCCCGATGGCGGCGTAGAAAACCGATGACTTGGCGGCCTGAAGATCGCGGAAGAAATGCCCGCTCCATGCCGCCACATGCGCCTGGAAGAAGGCCTTCTGTTCCGCAATCGAGGCCGGCGCGCCGAATCGCCCGGTGATCAGCGCGCACATCACCTCGCACAGGGCGCCGATGTGATCTTCCGGCTCCTTGACATCCTCGGCACGCTCGATGCCCAGCGCGCCCAAATCGTTGCGCAACTTGGCGAGCGGCTTTTCGTGCAGGAAACCGGTGAGATAATAGGAGCCGTAGGGCACCAGCTCGCCGCGCCCCAAACCGATGAAAAGATCGTGGTACTCGCGGTCGACCTCGTCGGCGGTGATGCGCTTGCTGACCGATGCAAGCTCCGACAGCGCAACCCCGACCGGCGTGTCATCGCCCTCGATCAGGCTCAGGTTGGCCAGGTCCTTGGTCGAGGGTGGCCGCGCGAGAAAACGCCCGATCAGGCGATAGAGATGCGCACGCGCCTGCTCTTCTTCGTCGACAGGCGGAGCACCCGTGCCGGATGCCGCGCTGGTCTGCGCGCTTGTCTGGACGTCGATCACGATTGGCGTTTCCTTCCGGCCACGATAGTGCACGCGGCCAAATCGACGTGCAAGCTGAGCCCATCACAACTTGATATTATAATTGCGTGAATTGGATCATAATCAGAATAAAATTGCTCTAAATGCCATCCAGACGATAATTGTTCTAATTATTTTCTCCCCAAGAGAAGTTGACTCGAATAATCAGGAATTAAGAAACAAAACAGGACTCAATGACGCAACTTTGTTGCTATACTGGCCAATCCCGATGTTCAGACTGGACTCCGGACCTCCAGCAAGCCGGCGACAGGCAGGCAGCCGGGGCGCTCGACCGACAAGGGAGGCCGACGGGCTTAACTGCCGCGGCATATTGTCGATCGATGTTGCCGGGGCATATTGAGAACTGCTCTAAGGTTGCTAGATTTGTCGGTGGTGACAGATGATATCTGTCTTGCCGGTATGCTGTCGGGTGCAATCCGTCGGGTCGATTCGATCTGATCGTCAGGTCAGATCAAAGAGCCCGACACGGAGCAGCCGGAAAACCGGCGACGCAAGCCGCGCCAGAACGGCACCAGGTGAACGGCATCAGGGGACAACAGGGTCGGCGATATGGAATTCAGGCAGGACATCGTCCGGCGCGACGAGACGGGAACCAACCCGGCGCAGCTCATCGACCCGTTCCAGCGCGCGATCACCTACCTGCGCGTTTCGGTCACCGATCGTTGCGACTTCCGTTGCGTCTACTGCATGTCGGAGAACATGACCTTCCTGCCCAAGCGCGATCTGCTGACGCTGGAAGAGCTCGACCGGATGTGTTCGGCCTTTGTCGAGAAGGGCGTGCGCAAGCTGAGGATCACCGGCGGCGAGCCGCTCGTGCGGCGCAACATCATGTGGCTGTTCGAATCGCTGTCGCGGCATCTCGACAGCGGCACGCTGGAGGAACTGACGGTCACCACCAACGGTTCGCAGCTCTCGCGCTTCGCCAGCCAGCTCGCCGCCTGCGGCGTCAAGCGCATCAACGTGTCGCTCGATACGCTCAACCGCGACAAGTTCAAGGCGATCACCCGCTGGGGTGACTTCAACAAGGTCATGCACGGCATCGACGAGGCGCTCGCCGCCGGCCTGCAGGTGAAGATCAACGCGGTCGCCCTGAAAGGCGTCAACGAGGACGAACTCGACGACATGATCCTGTTCGCGCATGGCCGCGGCATGGACCTGACGCTGATCGAGACGATGCCGCTCGGCGACATCGATGGCGACCGCACCGACCAGTATCTGCCGCTGAGCATGGTGCGCGCCGACCTGTCGCAGCGCTGGACGCTCAACGACATCCCTTACAAGACCGGCGGTCCGGCGCGTTATGTCGAGATTCTGGAGACCGGCGGGCGGCTCGGCTTCATCACGCCGATGACGCACAATTTCTGCGAAAGCTGCAACCGGGTGCGGCTGACCTGCACCGGCACACTTTATATGTGCCTTGGCCAGGACGATGCGGCCGACCTGCGCGCGCCCTTGCGCGCATCCGAAAGCAACGACCTGCTCCATGCAGCGATCACGGAAGCCATCTCGCGCAAGCCCAAGGGGCACGACTTCGTCATCGACCGGCGCACCAATCGCCCCAGCGTCACCCGGCACATGAGCGTCACGGGTGGGTGAGCCCCGTCTCGACGATTGGTCCGATGGATCAATCGTAGGGGCGAACGCGCGAGGCCCTAGCCAAGCGCCGGGTGAAACGCGGTCCGCGTAGCGGACGAAACGATCCAGTGAATCGTTTCGAGCGTTGAACGCCCGAGGCCCAAGCCAAGGGCCGGATCAGCCCCGTCTCGATGATCAGTCCGGTGGGCCATTCTTGCCGGCCGCTCGGCTTGTCCGAAAACCGGTTTCCACTTTTCCTGCCGGCCCTACGATTGGTTCGCTGGACCAATCGTCGAGACGGGCCTCACCCTCGCGGCATCATCCTGCACCGACTTCGCAGCCGGCACCCAGGCGTGCGACCGCGCGCCCGGCCGATCAGGCCGCCCTCCCGCAGGCGGTGAGTGAAGCGAACTCGCCGTGAGCGAAATAGAATCCCCGGCTTTCGCCGAGGTGATGACCTGTGTGAATGGCAGACGTCGCGCGCAAATGCGCATGCCTTGGTCAGTAACGCTAAAACGCCGGCGCCTCCGCCTGGATCTCGGCGACCACCCAGTCGCGGAAGATACAGATCTTGTCCTTCTCCAGCGCGCCTTCGGGATAGACCAGCCAGAAGGCGGCGCCGGTGACCGGCAACACCAGATCGAACGGCATGACCAGCCGGCCCATGCGCAGGTCGCGGGTGACGAAGCTGCGGCGGCCAAGCACCATGCCGGCGCCCTCCATCGCCGCGTCGAGCGCATGGTCGGCATAGTTGAAGCGCAGGCCCCCTTGCGTATCCACGTCCCCGACGCCGGCGGCGCGCACCCATTCCGGCCAGCCGGGCGCACCCTTGTGGAACTGCATGGAATCGTCGTGCAGCAGCGGCACGCGCGCCAGATCCCTCGGCGAGGCGATGGCATGCTCGCTCAGGAAGCCGGGCGCGCAGAGCGGCGTGACCGCCTCCTCGATCAGCCGTTCGGCGATCAGGTTCGGATAGCCGCCGCCGCCGAAACGCACCGCGATGTCGACCCCGTCGGCGGCCAGATCGCCAAGCGTCAGGCTGGCGGCGATGCGGATATCGAGGCTCGGATTGTCCTCGACGAAGCGGTAGAGCCTCGGCGCCAGCCATTTCGCCGCAAACGATGGGCCGGAGCCGACGACGAGGCGGTTCGGCGGGGCGACCGGACCGACCTGCGCCATGGCCTGAGCCAGCCGGTCGAAACCATCGCGCAGGCCGGGCAGGCAGCGCGCGCCGGCGTCGGTCAGCCGGATGGCCCGGTTGAGCCGCTCGAACAACAGCACCCCGAGACGCTCCTCGAGCTGGCGCACCTGATGCGACAGCGCCGAGGGGGTGACATTGAGCTCCTCGGCCGCCTTCATGAAACTCATATGACGGCCGGTCGCCTCGAAGGCCCTGAGCCAGATGAGTGGCGGTAAGTCGCGTTTCATGAATTTGCCGATCGTCGATCCATCGGGATTCGCTCGACTTGAGCGCAAACCATGACGAATCCTTGTGCACTAGCCATGCAATTAACGCATAGCAAATATTCAATTGAATATAATTCATGTGAGACGTGAAAACAATGCGTTTGTTGCGGCGCAGCAGAAAGCATAGGTTTGCAGCGTCGGCACGCCCCCCTACGCCGATTGCAAGGAGCCAGAGATGACGAAGCAGCACATCCCCACGGATCCCGTCGAGCTCGATTACGATACCATCCAGCGCTATGTGGCCGTCGGCCGCCGCGCCCGTGCGCTGGCGTTCAGCCAGATGGTGCGCAGCCTGTTCCGGCGCGACGACGAGAACGAGAAAACCGCCTCGAAAGACATGGCCCCCGGTACGCCTGCCCACTGCTGATGCACGCCATCGATCGCCTTCCGGCCCTAGGCTGATCAGCCAGGGCTGGAACGAAAACGCCCGCCACCTCCTCCCGGCGGGCGTTTTCTTTTGTCTGCGCGTGGCCGGCCGGCCTACCAGGGGTCCAGACTCGATTGGGTCACGCCATTCTGTTTGCGACAAGCCGCTCAGATGCAAGCGAAGCGGACGACGGACAGGCCCAAGCCTATTCGAGGAGGCTTCGCACCGCAGATGGACGGCTTGTCGCAAACCCGAAGGGCGCGGCGGATTTCGCCCCTGGCCCTGGCGGGCGTTCCGGCCTCAAAAGGTCCACCGGACCTTTTGCCGGGCGTGCGCCCGGACCGACCGTCACCGTTAGCGGCGACTTGAAAACCAGCAAGGTTTCCTACACCCCGCTGCCTTGTCAGGACCAAAATCCGACACGCGCAGAATGGGTAACCTGATTGAGTATGGACCCTAAGGGCCGGCTTTGGCGTATTGAAGTGCCGGGAGGCACGGACATGAAACCCTGCCTGACCATCGCGAACGGGCGTTTGCAGCCGGTGTCGGCCGGCGATCTGGAGTCGCTCGTCACACTGCTGCATGACACGCAGGTGCGCCGGTATCTGTGTGACGACACCGTGCTGCCGCGCGAAACGGTGGCGGGCATGCTGGCAGCAAGCGATGACCTTGATCCGCAGGGCCTCGGTCTGTGGGCGATCGAGCATACGGGCGATGGCTTTGCCGGTATCGTCGGACTGCAGCCCGCCTCGCAGGACGCCGGCAGCGTGCCCGAGATGGCCGGCGGCATCGAACCGCTGATCGCGATACACCCGGACCACTGGGGACAGGAGCTGGCCAGTACGGCGCTCGGCGCACTGATTGCTTATGCGCGTGACGCGCTGAAGCTGTCACGCCTCGTGGCGGCGGTCGACCGGCCGAACACGCGCTCGCACCGGCTGATGCAGCGTTGCGGGTTCGCGACCATCGGCACGGCGCCGGGACCGGCGGGCGAGCTGGTGGCCTACCAACTGCCTCTGGACGGCGGGCCGGCCGGCACCGCGAAGACACCTGTGGCGCGATCCGCATGAGCCCCAATACCCGCGGCATTCTTGCCGCACTCGTCGCCATGTTCGCCTTCATCACCAGCGACACGCTGATCAAGCTGGCCAGCGAGAACCTGCCGCTTGCCACCATCCTGCTGGTGCGCGGGACGATCGCCTGCGCCGGTATCGCTTTGATCGCGCGGGCCATCGGCCAATGGCGTCCGGGCCTTCCGCGCGATGCGGCCAGGCCGTTGGGCTGGCGCATCGTCGGAGAACTCGGCGCCACATGGTTCTATCTCTCCGCGCTGCTGGTGTTGCCGATCGCCAACGCCACGGCGATCCTGCAGGCGATGCCGCTGGTGCTGACCGTGCTGGCGGCGGCGATCCTCAAGGAGCAGGTCGGCTGGCGGCGCTGGAGCGCCGTCGTCGTCGGCTTCTTTGGCATGCTGATGGTGGTGCAGCCGGGCATGGCCGGCTTCAACGAGGGGGCGCTGGTCGCCATCGTCGGGCTCGGCTTCATCGCGCTGCGCGACTTCGCCAGCCGCTACATCCCGGCGAGCCTCAGTTCCATCATGGTCACCTTCTGGAGCATGGCGGCGGTGACGCTGATGGGCGCGGGCATGGTGCTCCTGCAGGACGCCTGGCGCATGCCGGACGCACGCGAGCTGGCGATCCTGTGCGGTTCGGCGGTGTTCATGACGCTCGGCTTCTACGCCATCACCGATGCCATGCGCCACGGCGAGCTCTCCGTCGTCGCGCCGTTCCGCTACTCCATCATCGTGTGGGCGTTCATCTACGGCTATCTCGTCTGGGGCGACGTGCCGGACCCGCTGCGGCTGGCCGGCATCGCGCTGATCATCGCCAGCGGACTGTTCGTGTTCTACCGCGAGCGGGTGCGGGCGAAAAAGCTGGAGGGATAGGCTCCATTTCGCTCACGCCGAGCTCACTTCGTTCGCCGCCTCCGCGAGGGCGCGCTTTCGCGCGGACACGCAGTCGCGTGTCTGGGGTCGTTCCTTGCGCTGACGAAGCGTTTGGCACCCTGGCACGCGGTCGTGCGCCTGGGTGCAGATCGCACCGTCGGTGCAGGATGATGCCGCGAGCCCCGAAAAGTGGGAACCGGTTTTCGGACAAGGCGAGCGGCTAGCAAAGAATGCCCGCTCCCAGGTTCAATCGTCGAGCCGGGGCTGACCCTGGCGCTCGACTCGGGTCTCGCGCGTTCGATGCTCGAAACGATTCGCTGGATCGTTTCGTCCGCTTCGCGGACCACATCTCACTCCATCACGATCGCCGGTGCGGCCTTGGTCGTGGGTGCGGTCTCGTCGGACAGCTCGTCCCAGACCATCTGCGCGATGGACTTGAACACCTCGGCATGAGGGCCGTCGGGATCGGACACCACCGGCGGGCGGCCGGAATCCGATTTTTCCCGAATCTCCATGTGTAGGGGCACCTCGCCGAGGAACGGCACGCCGATCTTCTCCGCCTCGTTGCGCGCGCCGCCATAGCCGAAGATGTCGGAGCGCTCGCCGCAGGAAGGGCACAGGAAGTAGCTCATGTTCTCGATGACGCCGAGGATCGGCACGTCCACCTTGCGGAACATGTTGATGCCCTTACGCGCGTCGATCAGCGCCAGGTCCTGCGGCGTGGAGACAATCACCGAACCCGACAGCGGCACCTGCTGGGCCATGGTGAGCTGGGCGTCGCCCGTGCCCGGCGGCATATCGACCACCAGCACGTCGAGATCGCCCCAGGCGACCTCGCGCAGCATCTGGGTGATCGCCGAGATGACCATCGGCCCGCGCCAGATCATCGGCGTTTCCTCGTCCACCAGGAAGCCCATGGACATGACCTTCAGGCCATAGCCTTCCAGCGGCTTGAGCACGCGCCCATGCACCGGTTCGGGACGCCCGGTGACGCCGAGCAGGCGCGGCTGGGAGGGACCGTAGATGTCGGCATCCATGACGCCGACCGACAGGCCCAGCGACTGCAGCGCCAGCGCCAGATTGGCGGTCGTCGTCGACTTGCCGACGCCGCCCTTGCCCGAGGCGACCGCGATGATGTGCTTGACGCCGGGCACGCCGGCGGCCTGCGCCGCGCCGTCGCCGGGCGCTGCCTGCTTGCCGCCCACGGGCGGGGGTGCTGCCAGATTGGCGCCCTCGGGCGGGCGCTTGCCGCGCTGGCCAACACTTGCGGCGACCGGGCTGTTTCCTCCCGCGGCGCCGTTGCCGCCGCCATTGGGGGGCGCGGAGGCCCGCGGCGCGGCCGCGCGCGGCGGCGCGCCTCCAGCCATCTCGGCGGTCAGCGTGACAATCGCCTTCTCGACGCCCTCGATCTCGTTGGCGACGCGCTCGGCGGCCTGGCGCATCGGCTCCAGCTTCTCCGCGTCGCGCGCATCGACGGTGATGGAGAAGAACACCTTGTCGCCGGTCACGACGATGTCGGAGAGAATCCCGCTCTCTACCAGATCGCGTTCCATGTCCGGCCCGCGCACGCGCTTGAGCGCCTCGAGCACCGTGTCTTTGGTGATGGTCATAAGTGATCAAGTCCCTGCGCGACGCCGCTTGCCCCCGGCACCGCCTGCTTCGTTTCGGGGATAGATATTCGAAAACGAGGTGGGGTCAAATGGGGGAGGCCCGTCTTGGCGGACGGTCCGGTGGACCGGCCGGAGGGCCGAACGCCCGAGGCAATAGCCGAGGGCCGGTTATCCCTTGCGGATATGCGCCACGGCATCGCCCCGCATCTTAGCGTCACCCCGGACGGCACTTGGTGCCTGATCCGGGGAGCGTTTTTCTCCCTCACGGCGAGTTCGCCCGGACAATGTCCGCGCTCACCGCCTGCGGGAGCGCGGCCTGACCGGCCGGGCGCACAGTCGTGCGCCTGGCGTTGCCATCCACTCCCCGCGTCACCCCGGACTTGATCCGGGGTCCATAGGGCAGGTCAACTTGGTGTATGGCCGATGGATACCAGGATGGGCTGAACAGCGGGCCACCTCACTCCACCACCGGCAGCTCCAGCCCTTCCGGGAATTCCCACGTCTGCGTAGCGAAGCTCTCGAAACCCTCGGCCTTCACATGCGAGGTCGATTTCACCACTTGGCCTGACTCGCGGTCGATCCAGTAGGTGTTGGCCATGTCATACTTGAAGCCGGTCTCGTTGCGCAGGTCGGCGGACATGGTCTCGTAGGTCGTCCCGTCCAGTTCCTCCTCGCCGCAGACCACATTGCTCGCCGTGTCGGCTTGCGCCTTCACCGAGGCGATGTGCATGGCGCGGGCCTCCTCGGCGTCGAACTCGTGCACCTTGGCCCAGGTCGCGCCCTCATCGGACGATTGCCACATGACGCCCTTGTGGGTCAGCACCCAGGGGCTGCCGGCCGGCACGGTCACCTTGGTCATGTTGTGGTCCCAGGCGACGATCTCGAAGATGTTCTCGGTCTTCGGCTGGCCCTTGATCTCGGTGACGATGTGGGCGCGGCCGTAGTTGCGCTCCAGCGCGCCCACATACATCTCGATGAAACGCTCGCGGCAATCGTCGGCCAGCGCGGATGACGCGCAGAGCGTCACTACGAGCGCCGCCAGCGCGGATTTGCGGATGGACAAGGGCGTTCTCCCGGCTTGATCCGTTCACCGCGACAGCAAAGCTGTGCGCGGCGGCGGATTGCAACCGAAAACTCGCCTCCCTTCCCCTCACCCCCTGCCCGGTCTATCTGTTGGCGCAGAACAGGAACGCAGGTCATGGCGGACGAAGCGGTGCGCACGGACAAGCAGAAGAACGCGGCAGAGGTGGCAGGCGCGGCGCGCGAAGCGGATCGCGGCTTCCTCGTCGCGCCCGATCCCGACGACCCGAAGCTGTCGGCGCCGGTCACCGGCATCGACCACACCGGCACTGAGGTCGAGACCCGCGTGGTGCAGGAGCGCGCCCTGACGCTGTTCCTCAACGCGCAGGAGGTGGTCACCATGATGACCATCGGCGACCGGCCGGACCTCTTGGCCGTGGGCTATCTGCTCAACCAGAACATGCTGCGCCGCGACGACGTCATCACTGGCATCGACCACGACGAGGACCTCGGCGTCGTCGTGGTGCGCACCGAGCGGGCCACCAACTACGAAGCCAAGATGAAGAAGAAGGTGCGCACGTCGGGCTGCGCCCAGGGCACCATCTTCGCCGACGTGATGGAGAGCTTCGAGGCAATCACGCTCCCCACGGAGGCGAAGCTCAACACCTCCTGGCTCTACGCGCTGACCAAGCAGATCAACACCGCGCCGAGCCTCTATCTCGCCGCCGGCGCGATCCACGGCTGCGTGCTGTGCGAAGGCGACCGGCCGCTCGCCTATATGGAAGACGTCGGACGCCACAACGCCGTCGACAAGATCGCCGGGTGGATGTTCCTCAATGGCGTCACGCCGCAGGACAAGATCTTCTACACCACCGGCCGGCTGACCTCGGAGATGGTCATCAAGACGGTGATGATGGGCATCCCGATCCTGATCTCGCGCTCGGGCTTCACCGCCTGGGGCGTCGAACTCGCCAAGCAGGCGGGGCTGACGCTGATCGGCCGGGCGCGGGGCAAGCGCTTCGTGGCGCTGTCGGGCGCGGAGCGCATCGTGTTCGACGCGGATGCACAGACCGACGCGGACGAAAACCCAAAGCACCGTCGCAAGGGCGCGCGTGGGGATGAGTAGTCTGTTTCGCTCACGCCAGTTCCCCCGGATCAAGCACTTCGTGCTGTCCGGGGTCACGGCTCCGCGGGGGCGGCCTGACCGGCCGGGCGCACGGTCGTGCGCCTGGGTGCCAAACACTCCGCCGGTGCGGGGAACGAACACAGACACGCGACTGCGTGTCCGCGCAAAGGCGCGCCCTCGCGGAGGCGGTGAGCGCGGACATTGTCCGGGCGAACTCGCCGTGAGCGAAATAAACAGGCGCCCTGACCGGCCGGGGGCGCAGTCGTGCGCCTGGGTGGCCGACGTATGAGCGGGACTGTACACGATGTTGCCGGCGTCATCCTCGCCGGCGGGCTGTCGCGGCGCATGGGTGGCGGCGACAAGCCGCTGCTCGATCTGGCCGGCCGTCCGATGCTGGCGCATGTCATCGACCGGCTGGCTCCCCAGGTCGGTGCGCTGGCGCTCAACGCCAACGGCGATCCGGCACGCTTCGCACCTTTCGATCTCCCGGTGATCGCCGATCCGATCGAGGGCTTCGCCGGGCCGCTGGCCGGCGTGCTGGCGGGCCTGCGCTGGGCGCAATCGAACGCGCCGCAAGCGCGTTACATGGCGACGGCGGCAGGCGACACGCCGTTCTTCCCGGCCGACTTCGTTGCGCGCACCCTTGCGGCAGCCGGCGATGCGGACATGATCGTGCTGGCGCGATCCGACGGGCGGGTGCATCCGGTCTTCGGCCTGTGGCCGGTGGCGTTCGCCGACGACCTCGATGCCTTCCTGACGCACGGCGAGAGCCGCAAGGTGCTCGCCTGGGTCGACCGGCACGCCAACACAACGACCGAGTTCGCCCCGGCTCGGATCGGTGGGCAGTCGCTCGACCCGTTCTTCAACGCCAACACGCCGGAGGATCTTGAAACTGCCTCAGGCCTGCTTGCGCAGAGCTCATAGCGGCGTTTCTATTCCGCTCACGCCAGTGCGCTGTGCGCACGGCTCCGCGAGGGCGGCCTGACCGGCCGGGCACGCAGTCGCGTGCCTGGGTGCCAAATGCACAGTCGGTGCGTGGAACGAACCCGGCGTCCGACCGGACGCCCGCGCGAACAGCGCGCCCTCGCGGAGCCGTGCGCACAGCGCACTGGCGTGAGCGGAATAGAACAGCGCGGCCCCGGATCACGGTCCTGACGGACCTGTCCGGGGTGACGAGGGAGTGTGCTGCAACCGGCCGGGCACGCGGTTGCGTGGATTATATCCCTCACGCCGAGCTCACTTCGTTCGCCGGCTCCGCGGGGCGCGCTGTTCGCGCGGGCACGCAGTCGCGTGCCTGGGTGCAGATCGCTCTGTCTGTGCAGGATGATGCCGTGAGCCCCGAAACACACGTCGTGTGACGTGGGAAGTAAGTTTTCGGACAAGAGGCGCGGAGCGGCGCAGCCGCGACAGGGAAAGCTAACAAGGCGGACGGCGAGCAAATAAGACACGCTTGCCGCGCGCGCCAAAATCACCATTATCCCCGCCACCATGACCGACACTCCGCCCGTCTTCGGCGTCACCGGCTGGAAGAACTCCGGCAAGACGACCCTGACCACCCGTCTGATCAGCGAACTGACCGCGCGGGGCTTGCGCGTCGCGTCCCTGAAACACGCCCATCACGCCTTCGACATCGACACGCCGGGCACGGATTCCTTCCGCCACCGGGAGGCCGGCGCGCAGGAGACGGCAATCGTCGGCGGGGCGCGCTGGGCGGTCATGCACGAGCTGCGCGGTGCCGATGAGCCCTCCATGGAGGAGATACTGGCACGGCTAAGCCCCTGCGATATCGTCATCGTCGAGGGCTACAAGAAGGAAAGCCATCCCAAGATCGAGTGCCGCAGGGCGGACGCACGCCGGCAGGATGCGCTCAGCGATGGCGACCCGCAGATCGTCGCCGTGGCCAGCGACGCGCCGGCCGAGACGCGGGCGGGCGCCCTGCCGGTCTTCGACATCGACGACATCGCGGCGATCGCCGACTTCGTCATGGACCATCGCGGCCTGACGGCTGCCGCCGGAGCCGCGCAATGAGCGCACCGCGCCTCATCGACGACTGCTTCCTGCACGACAAGGACCGGCTCAAGCACGCGGAGGTGCTGACCCTGCTGCACGAGCGGCTGGCTCACGTCACCGGCGTCGAGGAGGTGGCGCTCGCAGCGGCGTCGGGCCGTGTTTCGGCGGAAGAACTGCGCGCACCGCGCCAGGTGCCGCTCAACGACAATTCCGCCGTCGACGGCTATGCCTTCGCCCATGCCGATCTCGGCGAAGACGATACCCTGTTGCCGGTCGCCATGCGCATCGCCGCCGGCCATCCGGCAGACGAACCGCTGGCGGCGGGACACGCGGCGCGCATCTTCACCGGCGCCGTCATGCCGCAAGGTGCCGAGACGGTGGCCATGCAGGAGGACTGCGAGGCGATCGATATCGATGGCGTGGCGCATGTGCGCCTGCCGGCGGGCCTCAAGCGCGGCGCCAACTGCCGCAAGGCCGGCGAGGACCTGGAGGCCGGCGCCGTGCTGATCGACGAGGCGCAGGTGCTGCGCCCCCAGGACGTAGCGGCGGCGGCCTCCATCGGCCGCGCCAGCATCAAGGTGCACGAGCGGTTGCGCGTGGCGCTGTATTCCTCAGGCGATGAACTCGCCGCCTCCGGCAACGAGCCGGCGGACGGCCAGGTCTTCGACGCCAACCGGCCATTGCTGGCGGCGCTGATGGCGCATCTGCCCGTCGACATCACTGATCTTGGCGTGCTGCGCGACGACGCATCCACGGTGCGCGAGGCGCTCGCCTCGGCGGCCGGCACCCATGACGTGATCCTGACCACCGGCGGGGCCAGCCGCGGCGATGAGGACCACCTGGTGGAGAGCCTCGACGCGCTCGGCAAGCGGCACCTGTGGCAGATCGCCATCAAGCCCGGCCGGCCGATGTGCCTGGGGCAGATCGGCGAGACGGTGGTCTTCGGCCTGCCCGGCAATCCGGTCGCCGCCTTCGTGTGCTTCCTGCTCTACGTGCGCCCGGCGCTGCTGCAGCTATGCGGGGCGGCATGGCGCGATCCGGTGCGCTTCTATCTGCCGGCGGGCTTTGAAATCGCCAGGAAGAAGCCGGACCGGCGGGAGTTCCTGCGCGGCATGCTGGTGCCGGGCCCGGACGGGCCGACGGTGGAGAAGTTCGCCCGTGACGGGTCGGGGCTGATCTCGGGGTTGCGCGCCGCCGACGGGCTGATCGAGCTGCCGGAGGAGGCCACCGGTGTCACCCGCGGCGAGCCGGTCGCCTTCATCCCGTTCAGCGAGCTGGGGCTGGTCGGCTGATCCACTCTTCCAGCCGCTGTTCGCTGCCCATCCCCTCCCCCAACGACACCATTGCAATCTGCGCGCGCTTTGTGGGTAAATGTCGCGCAACGCGATGGGTCAACCACCGCCAAGACGACCCGAACAGGGAAAACGGCGGACGAACGTCCAACAAGCCGTGTAGCGGGTCGAACAGAGGATCGAAGCGGACCGGAAACCAATAACCCCGGCCGCCATGCGACAAACATGGGGAACAGCATGATCAAACGCGTCATTTTGGCCGCTCTTGTGGTTGCGGCCAGCTTCAGCCTTGCCCAGGCGAAAGAGTGGACGAAGGTGCGCATCGGCACCGAGGGTGCCTACCCGCCGTTCAACTTCTTCGACACCAACCAGGAACTGCAGGGCTTCGACATCGACATCGCCAAGGCGCTGTGCGCCGAGATGAAGGTGGAGTGCGAGTTCGTCGCCCAGGACTGGGACGGCATCATTCCCGCGCTGCTCGCCAACAAGTACGACGCCATCATCGCCTCCATGTCGATCACCCCGGAGCGCAAGGAAAAGGTCGATTTCACCAACAAGTACTACTCGACACCGCCCGGACTGATCGCACCGAAGGACACCGCGCTGACCGAGACCACGCCGGAAGCGCTCGAGGGCAAGACCATCGGCGCCCAGGAAGCAACAACGCATTCGAGCTTCCTTGAGGATGTCTATGCCGGGTCCAACATCAAGCTCTACGGCACCCAGGACGAAGCCAATCTCGATCTGGTCGCCGGCAGGCTCGACGCGGTGGCCGCCGACTCCGTCGTGCTCGGCGAGTGGCTGAAGACCGAGGACGGCGCCTGCTGCAAGATGGTCGGCCCCATGGAGAACGATCCGAAGTACTTCGGCGAGGGCGCCGGGATCGCCATCCGCAAGGGCGAGGACGAGTTGCGCGAGATGTTCAACAAGGCGCTCGCGGCCATCATCGCCAACGGCACCTATCAGAAGATCAACGACAAGTACTTCGACTTCTCCGTCTATTGATCGCAACCCGGCGATCCTGACATGCCGCGTCCGGCGGGCCGCCGTGCCTGCCGGGCGCCGCAAGGCCTGACGCCGCACAGGAAAGCGGAAGGGCGATGGGCGAGCTGTTCTCGCTGCTGAGCTACGGGCCCGACGGCTGGGGCGACGAGATCGCCCAAGGCGTCTGGCTGACGGTCCGTCTCGCCCTGGCGACGCTGCCCTTCGGGCTGCTTCTCGGACTGCTGATCGCGCTGGCCAAGAACTCCGACGAGCCGATCCTGCGCGCGGCCGCCAACATCTACACCACCATCTTCCGCGGCCTGCCGGAACTGCTGACGCTGTTCATCGTCTATTTCGGCGGCCAGATCCTGCTCAGCCGGCTCATCGGCCTGTTCACCGACACTTATGTGGAGGTCAGCGGATTCGTCGCCGGCATGATCGCGCTGGGGCTGGTGTTCTCGGCCTTCGCCAGCGAGGTGTTCCTCGGCGCGCTGAGGGGCATTCCTCCGGGCCAGTACGAAGCCGGTTCGGCGCTTGGCCTGACGCGGCTGAAGACGCTGCGGCTGATCATCCTGCCGCAATTGATCCGTCTGGCGCTGCCGGGGCTTTCCAACCTGTGGCTGGTGCTGCTGAAGGACACCGCACTGGTTTCCGTCATCGCGCTCGACGATCTGCTGCGCAAGACCAACATCGCCGTCGGGGTCACCAAGGAGCCGTTCTTCTTCTATCTGATCGCCTGCCTGATCTATCTGGTGCTGTCGCTGATCTCCTCCATCGGCATCGGGCGTGCCCGCGCCTGGGCGGAAAAGAGCGAGGTGCGCTGAGATGGCGACCCTCGACACCCCCACGGTGGTGCGGCCCGACGTGCGCGCACGCCCCTGGACGGTCGCGCGGATCGCCGGCTGGGCTTGGATGGCCGTGTGGATCGCCAGCGCCACCGGCATCTGCTGGATGTTCGTGACCGACTTCGACGGCGACTTCTTCGCCCGCTACGCGCCGCGCATGCTGGGCGGGCTGGTGGTGACGCTGCAGCTTGTCGTGTTGTCGGTGATCCTGGGCATGTTCCTGGCCCTGCCGGTCACCTTCGCGCGCGGCTCGCCCAACAGGCTCATCGGCGGACTTGCCTTCGCTTATGTCTACTTCTTCCGCGGCACGCCGCTGCTTGCCCAGACATTCCTGGTCTATTACGGCGCCGGGCAGTTCCGCGAGCAGCTCGAGATGGTCGGGCTGTGGTGGTTCTTCCGCGAGGCGTTCAACTGCGCGATCTTCACCTTCGCGCTCAACACCGCCGCCTATCAGGCCGAAATCTTCCGTGGCGCCATCGATGCGGTGCCGCGCGGCCAGACCGAGGGGGGCCATGCGCTCGGCCTGTCGCGCATGACGATCTTCCGCTACATCGTCGCTCCGCAGGCGATGATCATCGCGCTCAGGCCCTTCGGCAACGAGATCATCCTGATGATCAAGGGATCGGCGATCGCCTCGGTCATCACCGTGTTCGACCTGATGGGCGAGACGCGCCTCGCCTTCTCGCGGTCCTTCGACTTCCAGGTCTATCTGTGGGCGGCGCTGCTTTATCTGCTGATGGTGGAGATCCTGCGCCGGGTCTGGGATCGCATCGAAATCCGCCTGACCCGGCACCTGAAGCGCGATCAGGACTGACTGTACGCTGACAGCGGGCGCCAAGTGCGCTAGGTCAATCGGCGATCAACTCCGCGGCCCGTGCCGCATCTCCAGACAACGAGGCGTATGACGATGGCGAAGGTCGCATTCATCGGACTTGGCGTGATGGGCTACCCCATGGCCGGCCACCTGAAGGCCCGCGGCGGACACGACGTGACCGTCTACAACCGCACTGCCGCGAAAGCGGACAAATGGGTCGCCGAACACGGCGGCACGCACGCCGCGACGCCGGCGGAAGCCGCCTCGGGCGCCGATTTCGTGTTCGCCTGCGTCGGCAACGACGACGACCTGCGCTCGGTGACCACCGGGCTCGGCGGCGCCTTCGAGACGATGGCCAACGGATCGGTGTTCATCGACAACACCACCGCCTCGGCCAGCGTCGCCCGCGAGCTGCATGGCGTGGCGAGCGAGAAGGGGTTCGGGTTTCTCGACGCGCCGGTGTCCGGCGGACAGGCCGGCGCGGAGAACGGCCAGCTCACGGTGATGGTCGGCGGCGACGGCGACGCTTACGCGCGGGCCGAGAGCGTGATCGCCTGCTTTGCCCGCTCGGTGCGGCTGATCGGGCCTTCGGGCGCCGGCCAACTGACCAAGATGGTCAACCAGATCTGCATCGCTGGCCTGCTGCAGGGCCTGTCGGAAGGTGTCCACTTCGCTGCCAGGGCCGGTCTCGACATTCCGGTCGTCTTCGACGTGATCTCAAAGGGCGCGGCGCAGTCCTGGCAGATGGAAAACCGCTGGGAGACCATGTCGAAGGGCGAGTTCGACTTCGGCTTCGCGGTGGACTGGATGCGCAAGGATTTAGGGATTTGCCTTGAGCAGGCACGCGGCTTGGACGCCCATTTGCCAGTGACGGCGCTGGTCGACCAGTTCTATTCCGAAGTGCAGGCCATGGGCGGCAACCGCTGGGATACGTCGAGCCTGGTCGCCCGGCTTCAGAAATAGGCTCCGGACCGGCGTCACTCCGGCGGCGGCAGGCTGTCTCGTCGTCCACCGTCGCCGTGACCGCCTGGGCCGCGGCGCGGCGGGCGCATGCGCTGCCAGTCGATCTTCCGGCGCAATTCCACGGGCATCGCCAGGGCAGCCTCCAGCATGACGTTCTGGAAGGTGATCAGGCCCTCGGCGGTCGCATCGCGCAGCCCGGCCAGTGCGGTGTCCAACCCGGCGCGGTCGATCGGCTCGGCCTGCAACAGCCGGGCCACCTCTTCGCGGGCTGTGCGCACGGCGCGGCGGCTGGCACGGATCTCCTCTCGGTTGGCCCGGAAGGCGGCGCGGAAATAGGGTCGCGCCTCGCGGTGCGTCTCGCGATCCATTGCCTTGTGCGGTCCGCCGCCGTGCCAGCCCCCGCCATGATGGCGCCAGGCCGCCGCCGCGCCCAGCACGAACAGGTTGAGACCGACCGAAACGATCAGCAGCGTGGCGATCGCCCAAGCCCATTTGCCGCGAATGGTCACAGCACGTCCTCCAGCACGCTTGTCTCGTCGGCAAGCCCGGTCAGCGTCGCCAGTTCGCCGGTGAACTGGGTCGATCCGTCGAACACAAGACCGCCGGCGGCAAAACCGCCAATGACGCAAATGCAGGCGAATGCCGCCGCGCCAAGCGCCAGGCGCGGCCGCAGCAGCGCGCCGGGAAACGCATCGTCGGCGGCCTGTGCGACCCGGGCCATGATCGTCGCGCGCAGATGCGCCGGCGCGGGTTGTGGCGCAAGCGCCTGCGCCAGCGTTTCCTCGAAGGCCGTCTGACGTGTTGCCGCGTCACGGTCGCGGTGATGCTCAGCCTTCGTCATCGAACGTCTCCTTCAAGGTCCTGCGGGCGCGAAACAGCGCCTGTTCCACCGCTCCGGTCGAGATGTCGAGAATGGTCGCGATCTCGGCATTGGAATGGCCCGACGTGAGCGACAATACAAGGGCGGCGCGCTGGCGTTCCGGCAGCCTGGCGATGGCACCGTTGAGCCGACGCAGCGCCTGGCGGTCGGCGGTCTGCTGCTCCGGGCCGGGTGTTTCGTCGGCCGGCTCCAGCGTGTCGCCGAATGGCAGCCAGGCCCGCAGTTTGCGCCGCCGTGCCTGATCGATGCACAGATTGACGGCGATGCGGTGCAGCCAGGTTGTCGGCGCGGCGGCACCGGGACGCCAGCCCGACGCGCCGCGCCAGACCCGCAGGAACGCCTCCTGGGCAATGTCCTCGGCGTCCGCCGCGCGGCCCGTGAAGCGCAGTGCAATGGCGTGGACCCGGTCCAGATGACGCTGCATGAACACGCCGAAGGCGCGCTCGTCTCCAGTGCCGATCGCCGCCAGCAAATCGGCGTCGGGGGTTTCGGCCAGGCTGCCGAAAACCGCCTCGGCACCTGCCCCGCTGCTGGCTGGCTGGTCGTCTTCTGCCACCGCCGTCATTCCGAATGTCGCTGCGCCGCGATCCGTTTGCCTGAGCGCGATCATGACCGAGTCGGCCAGCGCGGCAAGCTGCTGGCACGCAAAATCCGGACCGGCGAGGAACGCCGGTCCGGTTTGCGCAAGTGTAACAGCGGTCATGACCCCGTGGCCTCCTGGAGCACTTTCAGCGGAACCTCAGATTCCCGAAGGACCCCTGTCTTCTCTTCGAGCATGTTCTTGTCCGAAAACCGGTTCCCACTTTTCGGGAACATGCTCTAACCATCGCGATCCGAATCGCGGCCACCGCGGAAGCCGCGACGATCGCGCATCTGCTGCTTCATCGCTTCAACTTCCTCGCGGCTGATGTCGCCGTCGTCATTCGCATCGAGACGCTCCAGGCGCGGATGCGGTATGGCGGCGAATTCCGCCGCGCTGATGCTGCCGTTGTTGTCGGCGTCGGCTTCGACGAAGCCACCCACCCGACTGATCCCGCGCGAGGCCCGCATGTCGCGGCGCGCCTGGCGCGCGGCGTCCTGCATGTCCGCGATTTCCTGCAACGTCACTTCGCCGTTGCCGTCACGGTCGATCCGCTTGAAGCGTTCGGCCTGAACCGCGACAATCTCTTCAGCCGAGATGACGCCGTCATCGTTGGTATCGGCGCGCTCGAACATGCGGTCGACCATGCGCTCGGCGCGCGGGCCGAAACCGCGACCCATGTGATGCTTGGACTTGCCATGCCAGCCGCCGCGCATGTCGTCGGCAACGGCAAAACCAAGCGGCACCAGGATGAGTGCTGCCGCAGCAACACCCAGGGTCAGTGTCATGGGGCGGAAAAGACGGCTTTTCCGCGGCTTGTCGTCTTCAGCAGGCGTGGTTTCGTTCGATGCGTTGTTGTCGATCGTCATGGGGGAAGCATCCTCGGTTCGGGGTGACTATCCAGGCCGGCATCGCGCCGCCTTCACACCCTCAAACGTCCAGAGCCGCGTTTCCTTACGCGGGTTCCCCCGATTTCATCATTTTCCCCGGAAAACAGGCGCCCGCTTGGCGGCGAAGGCCGCAATCCCCTCGGCAAAATCGTCGAGCCGCCCGCATTCGGCCTGCAATTCCGCCTCAAGCTGCAGTTGTGCGCCAAGATCATTGTCCCATGCCTTGCGCGTGGCGTGCTTGATATGGGCGTAGGTCGCGGTCGGCCCGGCGGCGAGACGGGCTGCGAAATCGTGCGCATCCGCGGCGAAGGTGGCATCGGGATAAACCGCCCAGACCATGCCCCAGTCACGCGCGGTCATCGCATCGATTTCCTCGCCGGTCATCATCATGGCGAGAGCACGCTGACGCCCGACAAGCCGAGGCAGCACCCAGGTGCCACCGGAATCAGGCACCAGCGCGATCCTGCAGAAGGCCTTCACGAAGCTGGCGCTTTCGGCTGCCAGAACGATGTCGCAGATAAGCGCGAGACTGGCCCCAGCGCCGGCGGCGATACCGTTGACGGCAGCAACGGTTGGCACCGGCAGCTCATCGAGGCGCGCGGTCAATGGATTGAATTTTTCCACCACCAACGTCGCCAGATCCGGGCGGCCGTCGGGCCCCGACGCTATTTTTTCGGTCAGGTCCTGTCCGGAACAAAATCCACGGCCCATCCCCGTCAGCAGCAGGCAGCGCACGGTGCTGTCTGCTTCCAGCACATCAAGGGCCGCATTCAGGTCGCGATGCACCTCAGCGGTGATCGCGTTGAGCGAGTCAGGCCGGTTGAGCGCAATCGTCGCGACCCCTTTTGCAAAGCGGCATTGCAGCGTTTCCAACTCGCCGATATCCGCAAATGCCATTGCCCGTTCCTTTGCCTACCCCTGATTGACGTAGCGCCATCCTACATGCTCGCTGAAGAATACCCTAAAGCGTTGCTGGATTTGGCATCCGCATCGAAAGGTTCTCTCAATCAGTTGCGCTTATGGTTGCACGCTCCCGTACCGTCTCACTGCCAATCTGGGGACCGTGAATGGCGCTGAATACACCCATTGAAGCGCTCCTGCAGCTTGCCAACGAAGATTCAAGCGAGAAGCGCCGCGAACTGTTGCGCGCCGTGACCGATCTATTCATGTCGACCGAGACGGTCAACGAAGAACAGTCCCAGTTGTTCGACGATGTCATGACCCGGGTTGCCGACGATGCCGGCACCGAGGGCCGGCGCGAACTTTCGAGCCGTATCGCCCCGGTCGGCCATGCCCCGCGCGGCATCATCAACAAGTTGGCGCGCGACGACGAAATCGACGTTGCGGCTCCGGTGCTCACCGAGTCCCCGGTGCTCTCCGACGACGATCTGGTGCAGATCACGGAGACCAAGAGCCAGGACCATCTGGCCGCGGTCAGCGAGCGCAAGGAGATCGCCACGCGTGTCACCGATGTGCTGATCGAACACGGCAACTCCAAGGTGCTGCGCAACGTGTCCGGCAACACCGGCGCAATGCTGTCGGATACCGGCGCGCGAACGCTGAGCGCCAAAGCCGACGACGACAACACCATCCAGCGCAACCTGTTCCGCCGCGACGACCTGCCGCCGGAGGTCGCGCTCGAGGTTCAGGCGCGTGGCGACGTCCCGGAGGAGGAGACCGGCGATCCGAACCCGAACACACCGCAAGGCTGGATGATCCCGACCATTGTCCAGGAGTTCTCCAAGCTCTCCGGGCTGGAACCGGACCGGGTCGAGAAGATGATCCTCGAGGAACGTCTCGATATCGTGGTCATCATCTGCAAGTCGCTGGAGCTGACCGGGCCGGAGTTCGAAAAGGTGCTGCGCCAGCGCACGCTGCACACCGGACCGCAGGAATACGATCTCAACTCGCTGATGTTGCAGTACAATACGCTGCCGCCGCACGCCGCGCAGCGCATGGCGCGTTTCCTCAAGGTGCGTCAGACGGTCGGCTGAGCCGGCGGCCGCTCAGATCAGCGCGGCGACCTTCGCCCGCAGCACCGGCAGCAGTTCTTCGGCAAACCACGGGTTCTTGTTCAGCCAGGCGTTGTTGCGCCAGGAGGGGTGCGGCAGCGGCAGCCTGAGCGGGCCATCCGCGGCCATTGCAACGAACTCCCGCCAACGCGCAACCGTCTGCCGCAAGGTCTCGCCGCGCGGCACGTCAAGATGGTAGTCGCGGGCATAGGCCCCAATGACCAGCAACAACTCGATCTGCGGCATGGCGGCGAAGATGCGGTCGTGCCAGGTGGCGCGGCATTCGCGGCGCGGTGGCTTGTCGCCCCCCTTGCTGTCGAGACCGGGAAAGCAGAAGCCCATGGGCACGATGGCCAGCCGGCCGGGGTCGTAGAACTGGCTCTCGTCGATGCCCATCCAGGCGCGCAACCGGTCGCCCGAGGGATCGGTGAAGGGCTTTCCCGATGCGTGCACGCGGGTGCCGGGCGCCTGGCCCGCAATACATATGCGTGCCGTCTGCGAGAGCACGGCGACAGGGCGCGGGTCATGCGGCAGCGGCGACGGTGCATGGGCGCACAGATCGCAGGCGGAAATCTCGGCGCCAAGTGCCTGAAAGTCCCCCGCTCCCGGCGGGTGAACGGTGATGCTCATCGAATTGGTCGGCGATCCCTCATACCCGACCAACTCTAACGCCTAAACCCGTTCGGCCACCAGATGCCAGTGCCATTCACCGGCATCTTCGGGATCAACATCTCGTAATTCGCGCGCCTCGAAGCCGTCGAACAGGGCGATGAGTTCGGCGGCGTTGCAGAAGAAGTGCGGATGCTGCTTGTCGCCGCTGCCGTCCGGCTGGACGAAGGTGTTCGGCGAAATCTCGATGCCGCGGCCGTAGTCGTGGCGACGCTTCGACAGCATGGTCCCCTGATACGTGCCGCCGGGCTTCAACACCCGCGCGATCTCGGCGATTGCCTTGGCGACCACCTCGCCATCGCCGTGATAGATGACGTTCCAGGACAGCACATAGTCAAAACTTGCGTCCGCGAAGGGCAGATCGGTCATGCGGCCTGGCATGGTCTCGATGGCCAGATCGCGGGTGCGGGCGTTTGCGGCGACTTCCGCCAGTCCGGACTCGCTGGCGTCGAGCGCGGTGGTCTCAAACCCGAGCGCGGCCAGCGCCAATGCGTGCCGGCCCACGCCGCAACCAAGGTCCAGCGCCGTCCGAGCGCCCTGGAGGCGCAGCCGTGTCGCGCAGTGCAGCACGTCATCGATCGGCGTTCCCCACTCCTCGGACTCTTCCCTGGATCGCCATGTCTGGTCCCACGCCTCGTGGGCTGTGTCGGTTGCGGTCATCTTCGCGGCTCCCTGTTCCGGCCATTCCATTTTGACCGCTGCGATAACCCGAATGCTTGTCACACAGATGACACCGCCCGGTCACAGTCGTGAATCGTCGCGGCGCTATGAGCTTCAACTCCGAGAGCTTGCAGCTCTGACACGGGCAACAATCGAATCCATCAGGAGGCTCATCATGTTCCGCTCACTGATCGCCGGCGCGGCGCTGTCGCTGGCAACCGCCATGACCCCGTTCGCCGCACAGGCCGCCGACGTCACTCTCGCCGTCACCGACGTTGAGGGTCTTGAACAGTTGCAGCAGGAGTTCGGCGCCGTCGAGAAGGCGCTCGAAGCCGCCACCGGGCTCGATGTGGCACTGTTCCCCGTCAGTTCACGCACGGCGGCCGTGGAGGCGATGAACTCCGGCCAGGTCAACTTCGTGCTGACCGGACCGGCGGAGTACGTCGTGATGAAGGAGTTGACCGACGCGCAGATCGTCGTCGCCTGGCAGCGCCCCGATTACTTCGCCCAGATCGTCACGCTGGCCGACAGTCCGATCCAGTCCGCCGCCGACCTGAAGGGCAAGATCGTCTCCTTCGGTTCGGTCGGCTCGACCTCGCAGCAACTCGGGCCGGCACAGGCGCTGGCCGATCTCGGCCTGACGTACGGCGTCGACTACGACGCGCAGATCATCAAGCGCAACGTCGCCATCGAGGCCCTGATCCGTGGCGACATCGCGGCGATCGGCATGAACTTCGGTCACCTGCGCCGGGCGCGCGAGGCCTATCCGGATGTCGCCTTCAAGGTGATCGCGCGCGGGCCGGACCTGCCCAACGACATCCTTGTCGCCGCGGCCAATGTCGACGAGGGCGTGCTCGACAAGATGCGTGACGCGTTCGTCGAGGATGGCAAGGCCATCATGGCGGCGGTGCTGGAAGGCGAGGACAACCAGAAATACGCCGGCGGTTTCTTCCTGAGCAAGGTCGAGGACAGCGACTATGACTACGTCCGCTCGATGTACCGCACCATCGGCGTCGACCGCTTCGACAGCTTCGTCGGCAACTGAGCGACACCGGATCACGCCGGGGCGAGAGCAATCGCCCCGGCCTCCGTTTCTCCATGCTGTCGCCCCCCGATCCACTGATTGCCGTCAAGGGCCTCGCCAAGACCTATCCCGGCGGCCCACCGGTGCTGCGTGATGTGTCGCTCAGCATCCGGGATGGCGAAAGCGTGGCGCTGATCGGCGCCAACGGGTCGGGCAAGTCGACGCTGCTGAAGTGCCTCGTCGGCCTGCACGATATCTCCGGCGGCAGCGTTGCCGCACTCGGCGAGCGCTTCCAGACACGGCCCGGCGCGACGCAGCGGCGCGCCATCCGCCGGCAGACCGGGTTCGTGTTCCAGCATCATGGCCTGGTGCGGCGGTTGTCGGCGCTCTCCAACGTGGTGCACGGCTTCCTGGGGCAGCCGGGAAGCTGGCGGGCGTTCTGCCAGTCGCTGGCGCCGCAATCCTGGCGGGAGGCGGCGCAGGAGACGCTCGGGGCGGTCAATCTCGCGCACAAGGCCGAGGCGCGGGTCGACGCGCTGTCGGGCGGTCAGGCGCAGCGCGTCGCGATTGCCCGCGCGCTGGTGGGCAAACCGCGGTTGCTGATCGCAGATGAACCAACCGCCAGCCTCGATCCGGCTGCCGGGCATGACGTCATGGGCCTGTTCTGCGAGCTGGCCCGCAACGAGAACATCACGCTGATCTTCACCTCGCACGACATGGATCACGCGCAACGCTACGGCGAACGCATCGTGGCGCTGAAGGACGGCGGCATCCACTTTGACAAGCCAAGCGGCGAGGTGCGCGACGGCGACCTGGCAGGCGTCTTCGATGGCTGACACCACCGCTCCCCGCCCGGCGCGTCCGGTATCGCGATTTGAATCCGTGTCGGCGATGCGCTTCGCGCTGCTGGTGGGCGTCGGCGCCTTCGTCATCGCGGCGATCACCGATGTCAGCCCCTCGCCGCAGCGCGTGGCCGAAGGGATGCCGCGAATACTCAGCCTGCTCGACCGCATGCTGCCGCCGGAGACCGACCCCGCCTTCCTGCAGCGCATGGGCTGGCGGCTGGTGGAAACCATGCAGATCGCGGTTGCCGGGACGGCGATCGGGGTGCTGCTCAGTTTGCCGATCGCATGGATCTCGGCACGCGGCGTGACGCCCGCGCCGGCGCTTTCCTATGTGGCAAAGGGGCTGGTGTCGCTGTTCCGCACCGTTCCCGATCTCGTCTGGGCGCTGATCTTCGTGGTCTCGGTGGGACTGGGCGCGGTGGCCGGCACGATGACCATCATCGTCGACACGATCGGCTTTTGCGGTCGCTTCTTCGCCGAGGCGATGGAAGATGCCGACACCCAGCCGCAGGAAGCGCTCGCCGCGACCGGCGCCTCGCGCTTCAACATCCTGTGCGCGGCGGTGATCCCTGACGCCATGCCCTCGCTGATCAACACCACGCTGTTCGCGCTGGAAATGGCGGTGCGGTCCTCCGTCGTGCTGGGTCTGGTCGGCGCCGGCGGCATCGGGCAGGAACTGAAATCCGCCTTCGACCTGTTCCAGTACCAGAAGGCCTCGGCGATCATCCTGGCCGTCTTCGTCATCGTGCTGGCCATGGAATGGCTCACCGACCGGCTGCGCAAGCAGGTGTCCTGACCGTTCGCCGCGCCTTTCACCAAGGCCACAGCCACTGCCCGATCCAGCCGAACACGCCACGCCCGGCGCGATGCTCGGCCGGCCGGTCGAAGCGGCTCTTCCAGATACCCTTCTTCTGGCGGGCGGCACGCGCCTCCTCCAGTTCGTAGTCGCCGAAGGCAACCGCCCAGCCTTGCGCCACCAGCGTCTCGTTGAGCGCCACACCGCCCGCACGGCAGCGGGCAAGCGCGCGGCCGAAGCGGTCATGTCCCTCAACCTCGCAGGCGACGTCCCTGCCCCCGGTCATCCCGCGCAACGCGTCGCGTGCGGCACGACCGCAGTTCCAGGCTTCGCCGTTGAGCTGACAGGTCTGGTCGAGTTCCGGGGCGTCGATGCCCACCAGACGCACTTCGTGGCCGGCGACGCGCAGCGAATCCCCGTCGATAACCCGCGCCGTGCCGGCGATATCCGATGGCACGTCGCGCGGCACGAGCTGCACGACGACGACCAGAACGGCAATCACCGCCAGTCCGGTCAGGATGTTGCTGATCCGCGCGATAAATCGCGCCTTCATGGCGGTTCTCCCGGCCTGCTGATGCAGGATGTTGTTAACCGATCGTCAGCCATTATGGCGAGGTCGCGCCCTCATCCCCCCACGGATGGGGCGCGAATGTCATGTCGCAGTCAGTCCCGGTTCAGTTGATGCGTGCCGCTGCTCAGCCCAGGTTGCCAGAATTCGCGCTCGGCGAAATGAGCCGCCGGAACACGCGCGTGATGAACAACTTCCGCACGCAGCTCGCCTCCAAGACCGGCATCCTGCCTGCTTTCGACCGGGAACTGCTGTCCTCCTACGTCAAGAACCAGCTCTCTGTCGCGCCACTGGCAATGCTGCTGGCCATGGTGCTTGCGGCCGGAGCGACGACATTCTCCACCGCCGAGGACACCGGCTACTGGCTGTTCGCCACCATGATGGCGACGGCCATCTCGATCGTCATGCTGCGGCGTTTCGAGCGCGGTGATCCCGAGGACGAAAAACTGCCGGTGTGGCGACGGCAGTTCGTCGTGGTGGAGTTCTTCACCAGCGTGTTCTGGGCGTCGATCGTGTTCCTGCCGGTGATGGAATCGTCGCCGGTCGCGACGGTGTTTCCGCTGGCCGTCGGCCTGGTGCTGCTGGCCATGCGCACGGTGGTCGCCGGCCATTTGCCCGCCGCCATGATCGCCGGAACGCTGCCGATTACCCTGGCGGTGCTGATGCGCTACTGGCAGATCGGCGGACCGACCGCGCCGGTGATGGGCGGTATCGCCATCGGCGCGCAAATCCTGTTTTCGATGATGGCCCATCAGTTGTACCGCGCCGTCATCCAGATGCACGGTTTCCGCGCCGAGAAGGACGCGATCTTCGGCGAACTGGAACAGGCCAAGGCGATTTCCGACGAAGCGCGCCGGCGCGCCGAACAGAACGACCGCGCCAAATCGCGCTTTCTGGCCACCATGAGCCACGAGCTGCGCACCCCGCTCAACGCGATCCTCGGCTTCTCCGAGGTGCTCAAGGACGAGGTGATGGGCAAGCACGAGGTGCCGGTCTACAAGGAATACGCCAATGACATCCACAAGTCCGGATCGCACCTGCTCAACCTGATCAACGAAATCCTCGACCTGTCGCGCATCGAGGCCGGCCGTCACGAATTGCAGGAGGAGGCCATCCTGCTGCCGGCGCTGGTGGAGGATTGCGTGCACCTGCTGAAGCTGCGCGCCAAAGAAAAGGGCATGACGATCGCCGAGCACTACGAGCCGACGCTGCACCGGCTGCGCGCGGACGAGCGCTCAGTGCGGCAGATCACGCTGAACCTGATCAACAACGCCATCAAGTTCACCCCGACGGGCGGGACCATCGATGTGTCGGTCGGCTGGACGGCGGGCGGCGGCCAGTACATCTGCGTGCGCGACGATGGTCCGGGTATCCCGGAAGAGGAAATCCCGACCATCCTGCAGGCGTTCGGACGCGGCAGCGCGGCTCACCAGGCGGCGGAAGAAGGCTCCGGCCTTGGCCTGCCCATCGTCGTCGGGCTGGTCGAGCGCCACGGCGGCAAGTTCTCCATCAAGAGCCGGCTGCGCGAAGGCACCACGGTCATCGCGACCTTTCCGCCGGAGCGGGTGATGCAGCCGATGCCGGCGATCAACGGGCGCGGCGGGACGGCCGAACCCAACGAACTGCGCAAGACCGCCTGAGGATTATCGCGGACGGTCGCTTCAGGTCTCCTGTGGCCCGCTAACGCCGGCCGTGTCGAAGGTCGCCATGCCGGCATGGGTCGCCACCGCAGCCTTGACGACGCCGGCGGCGAGCGCCGCACCCGATCCCTCGCCAAGGCGCATCCGCATATCCAGCAGCGGTTCCATCCCCATCGCCTCGGCCAGCCGCGCGTGGCCGGGTTCGCTCGACAGGTGTCCGAGCAGGCAATGGTCGACCGCACGCGGCTCCATGCGGTGCAGCACGCCGGCGGCCGCGGTTACCGGGAAGCCGTCGAGAATCACCGGCACGCGCTGGAAGCGCGCCGCCAGGATCGAGCCCACACAACCGGCGAATTCCCGCCCGCCAAGCCGCCGCAACGCTTCCAGCGGATCGTCGAGGTGCCCCGCATGGGTCTTCAGCGCGGCCTCGACCGCCGCGCGCTTGCGTTGCAACCCGTCACCGTCCACGCCGGTGCCCGGGCCGATCCAGTCGGCGGCCTCGCCGCCGAACAGGCCAGCCGAGAGGGCCGCCGCGACGGTGGTGTTGGCGATGCCCATCTCGCCGAGGCACAGCAGATCGGTGCCGCCGGCAACCGCTTCCATGCCGTAGGCGATGGTGGCAGCGCAGTCCTTCTCCTCCAGCGCGGCCTCCGCCGCGATATCGCCGGTCGGCATGTCGAGCGCCAGATCGAACACCTTCAGGCCGATATCCTGGGCGGCGCAGATCTGGTTGATCGCAGCACCACCGGCCGCAAACGTCTCCACCATCTGCCGGTTCACCGAGGCCGGATAGGCCGACACGCCGCGTTCCGCGACGCCGTGGCTGCCGGCGAAGATGGCGACCAGCGGACGGGTCACCTGCGGCGGCGCCTTGCCCTGCCAGCGCGCCATCCAGGCAGCGATCTCCTCAAGGCGCCCCAGCGCTCCGGGCGGCTTGACCAGCACCGCCTCGCGGGCGCGCGTCGCCGCCTCGGCTTCGCCGTCGGGGCCGGGAAGCTGCGCAATGAGTGCGCGGATATCGTCGAACGGCTGGCCAGGCATATGCGTCTCGGGGGAACTCGACTGTGATGACGGCGGGGAACTTCCGAACACCATTGTCATGACGGCCATGGGTCGCCGTCGACAAGGTTCAGCACCCTAGGCGCAACTGGCTACCTCGTCACGGTGTTGTTCACCCGTCAACGCACTTCAGTACGTCCTTGACCGCGCTATCGGTCGGAGCCGGGTTGCCGGGGCTGGCGCCAGCGTCCGTCAGCTCCTTGCGCCTTTGCAGATAGACCAGCCTCTCCTGATAATTGCCGAATGCCAGGCCAATCGCGTTGCCCGGAACAGCAAGGACCCTCTCGATCGCATCCAATGGAAACTGCGATAAACCCAGAAGTTCACTGTCCTTGCTTACCGTTACACCTGTGAGAACTCCATTTGTGAAATCAAGCTTCGTTATTCTTGTGTTGAAAAATGCTTTCCTGACTCGAATGTAACCCGTGTCTCTTACACTGATCACATCCGTCCCCGTGAAACTATGTACGATATCTCTGGATTTTCCCCCAACAATGCTTGCATTAAAGTTGCTTTTTGTGCCAAAGCAAATCGCATCCTTCGGACATAGAATGTATTCTTCACCCAATTCGACCGCATCAACTACATCAATCTGATACCCACATGAACTGATACGTCTATTGAAATTCCGTATTTCAGTTCTGTCATATGGATCCATCCAAGGCGATTGAATCACTCCGGTACATTTTCCTTGTCGAAAACCAAATAAATTTACATCTCCTTTTTCATCTCGCAATCCTGCCGCCACCAATTCTATCACATTGAGCGCGATATCAGCAGTTCTATCCTGAGATCCAAAATGAACCTTCTTTAAAAGTCCACTCTCCGATCGCGAAATACAAAGCGATTCATCCGCGAACCAATTTTCCTTATAAGACAGATACCTTGGCCTCGATCTATCTGGAACTTCGACGGTTTTAACGGATGAAGATGTCAAATTATCGAAATTTACATGATACCTTACAAGTGTTTTTGGCAAGAAATACGGAACGCCCTCCGATGTATCCAAATTAGAATACAATGCGGAACAGGATGACATAAATAACACTGAAACTAATGAAACAAACGATGTTACATAAATTTTCCCCCTCAACATTACTTTCTCCCTCTGCATTTTATATAAATTGTATTTTTAATTAGAATATATTCTGACAAACACACAAAATTTGTCAACCAAATCTAGTTGACCAAATCGGTTTGCATACAACATGGCTCGTTTTGTAAACAACTCCCGGATTACATGCGATGAATCAAGAACGATGACATTCATTGAACGGCTGGCTGGATTGGAGCATCAACAGGTCCGGGGATCGCACGCGGCGCAGGAGAGGGGCTTGCGCCGTCACGCGGCTGGCGTATATCGCGGCTGATATCAATGCAAAGGCGTATGAGCCAGCCCTTGTCCGACCACGATGCGATCAACACGGTCTCTGCCTGGAAGCGCCGCCGCGCGGAACTTGCCGCCGCGCTGACCTTCTACACGCGATTGCCGCCGATCGGCCTGGGCAAGGCCGGCCACGGCTCGCCGGACTTCGACCGCATCTCCTGGGTGGTTCCGGTGATCGGCGCGATCGTCGGCGCCATCGGCGGCCTCGTGCTGTGGCTTGCCGTCCAGCTCGGTCTGAACCCGCTGCCGGCCGCGCTGCTGGCGGTCGCCGCAATGGTCATGGCCACCGGCGCCTTCCACGAGGACGGGCTGGCCGACACCGCCGACAGCCTTGGCGGATACACGCGCGAAAAGCGCCTCGAGATCATGCGCGACAGCCGCATCGGCACCTTCGGCGCCTGCGCGTTGATCCTGGCGATCGGTCTCCGGGCGGCGTTGATCGCCGCTCTGATACGCGAAACCGGGATGGCCGGGGCGGCCCTGATCCTGATCGCGGCGGAAGCGGTCTCGCGGGCGGGTGCGCTGTTGCTGGCCGCCATGCTGCCACCGGCACGCAGCGATGGCGCGGGCTCCGCCTTCGCAGCCCGCCAGGGCGCGCCCGCCACGCTCAATCAGGCGCTGTTGATCGCGGCATTGATCGCCTTCCTCACGGCGGCGAGCGCAGCAGGCGTGATGCCGACGGTCCTCGCGCTGATCGCCAGCGGACTGGCGGTCGTCGCCATGGCCGCCTTCGCCCGGCGCAACTTCGGCGGACAGACGGGTGATGTCGCCGGCGCCACGCAACAAATCGCGATGCTGAGTTTCCTTGTCGCCGTCGCGATGCTGCACTAGGTGCGTTGCGGTCATGTTCGATTGACGCAGAACCCAACTCGCCCGGAGCAACCGCCATGAGCGCCGATATCGGCCGCGCCTTCCCTGATCCCGCACGGGCGGAGGTCATCGAGTCGCCGTGCATCGGCGTGTGCGCCATGGACTGGGACCACGACATCTGCACCGGATGCGGGCGCACGCTGGAGGAGATCGGCGACTGGGCGGTGATGTCGGCCGACGAGCGCCGCGAGATCATGGCCGAACTTCCCGAGCGCCTGAGCGAGCGCCCCGGCGGGCGCAACGCTTGAGCGATACACCGGACCCCGACCCATGCGACCCAGCCTGATCATCGGCCTGACGGTCCTCGTCGTTGGCGCGCTGGTGCTGATCTGGCAGCACGATTCCGGCCTCGTCGGCGGCATCGACAACGACCGCTTCGCCTCACTCGTGGCCATGGTGGCACTGCTCATCCTGCTCGGCGGCGCGGCGTTCAGCGGACGGCTGCGCGAGGACATGCGCAACATCCTGATCTGGCTCGTCTTCGCCGGTGTTCTGGTCGCCGGCTATGCCTATCGCGACGTTCTGTTGCCGGTCGCCTCGCGGGTGACGGGCGAACTCGTGCCGGCACAGCCGATGGTGACGCAGGACGGCATCGCGCTCAGACGCGATGCATCGGGCCATTTCCGCGCCCGCGCCCGGGTCAACGGCGAGGGCCTCGACATGCTGATCGATACCGGCGCCAGCCGCGTCTCGTTGAGCTTCGATGATGCCCGCGCGGTCGGCATCGACATCGACACGCTCGACTTCGTCGCGCCGGTCTCGACGGCCAATGGCGAGGTCTTCATGGCCGCGACCCGGTTGCGACTGGTGGAGATCGGCCCCATCGCCGTCAATGACGTTCGCGCCTTCGTCGCGCCGCGCGGTGCGCTGTCGACCAGCGTGATCGGCGAGAGCTTCCTGTCGCGGCTGCCCGGCTACACCGTGCGTGGCGACACCTTGACGCTAAACCCGTAACAACGCCTGAAACGGCGCTACTCCGCAGGTCCGGGCGCGGGGCGCGGGTCCCTGGTGCGCAGGATCCAGCTCCAGGTCGGCCAGCTCCTGACATGCATGTGCTCGCGGATCGGCGTCTTCACCACCACCATCAGGATGGCGATCGACAGCAGGCACCAGACCGCCGGCACCTCGTTGGGATTGTCCGTCGTCAGCCGCGCCAGCACCGGACCGAAGGTGATGTGGAACAGGTTCAGCCGCCAGGAGCCGTAGAGCAGCGGGAAGATGAAGACCGCAAACATGTAAGTCAGGAAGCCGTGCGCGAACAGCCAGTTCTGCGAGATCACGCCGATGTTGTTGAGGGGAATCTCCCAGGCGATGTGCCAGTTGCCGGACACCGAGCACAATTCCGGTCCGCACAGGGTGCGCCCGAGCACGCACAGGCCGGACCAGTCGAACGGATAGACCTGCAGCAGCATGAACATGGCGGAGCCGCCCGACACCGCCCAGGCCCACGGCATGACGCGCACGCGCACCTCTTGCGGCACGAAATAAAGGGCGATCATGTTGGCGAAGAATGGCTGGAAACAGATGTGCAGATAGCCAAGCATGGTGGCGATCTGGTTCGCAGGCAGGCCGCACTGGTCGATCACCGAGTAGGTGTAGCCCTGCAGCAGTTCCATCAGCGAGAAATAGCCGAGCGGCAGATAGAGAAGCGGGCTTTCCTTCTTCCAGGCGACATAGGCCGTGGTTGCCATGCCGGCGGCCGCCAGGGCCAGGGATGCCTCACCGCTCCAACACATGAGCTCCGCCTGCAGTTTCCCGCCTTGACCGAGTCACGCCCAGCCTGCGCGAGCTTAGGCATGGCTCAGCCCAAGCGCAAATCCGTAGCCTGCCTGATCCACCGGCCGCATGGCTAACGCTCTGCTAACCGTGCTGATCGCAACGTGCCGGCGCGCCGCGCGTGATCTTAACGTTTCGCTGCGAGCATCGCGGGCGACTTCGTACTTCGACCCGATCCGTGCAACCGGGGTTCAGAACCATGCTGCGACTTGCGGCAAGTGTTGTATTCATCGCCGTGGCGACCGTTATTGCGGTACCTATGCTGGATAGGTCGGCCAACGGTGTCACATCGCCGCCCGCGCAGCCGATCCATGCGCAAAGGCCGACGGCGTCACCCCCGCAGCAGGCCGAACAGCGCAAGGCGAAGCCCGCCGGCCGCCGCTCCATCGCGCTGAAGGCGGACCGCTCCGGACATTTCAGCGTCGAAACCGTGATCAACGGCCGCCGGTTGCCGATGATCGCCGATACCGGTGCCACCTCCGTCGTGCTCACCGCGGAAGACGCGCGCCGCATCGGCATCCGCCCCAAGGAACGTGATTTCACCGTGCGTATGCGCACCGCCAATGGCGAGACGACCGCCGCGCCGGTGGTGCTCGATGAAATCCGCGTCGGCGCCATCCGCGTGCGTAACGTGCATGCACTGGTGGCCCGGCCGGATGCGCTCCACGTGAACCTGCTCGGCATGAGCTTCATCGGCGAATTGAAGCGCTTCGAGATGCGCGGCGGCGAACTGATCCTGGTGCAGTAGGCAGGCGCCGCGAACCCGCGACCGCTTTCCATTTCCCGCCGGATGGGCTAGCTGCGCAGGCAGCAATCCTGTCACCTGGCACACTATCTCACTTGGCACACAGCAGTTCGTGAGCCGTACGGACCGTTCAGCGATGATCTTTCCCAAGCCGCACGCCGACCTTAAGCCCAACACGGCCGACTATGAGCGGCTGCCGCTGGTCAAGCCGACGGGCTTTCGCGAATACGACGCGCGCTGGCTGTTCGGCAAAGAACTCAACCTGATGGGCGCCCAGGCGCTTGGGCTTGGGCTCGGCACGCTGCTGGGCGAGCTCGGCAAACCGCGCGAGATCGTCGTGGCGCACGACTACCGCAGCTATTCGGCCTCCATCAAACTGGCGATGACCAGCGGGTTGCTGGCGACCGGCTGTACCGTGCACGACCTCGGCCTGGCGGTGACGCCGATGGCCTATTACGCCCAGTTCGCGCTCGA
Source organism: Tepidamorphaceae bacterium (assembly GCA_028279445.1). GTDB lineage: Bacteria > Pseudomonadota > Alphaproteobacteria > Rhizobiales > Tepidamorphaceae > JANQNT01. The sequence continues at coordinate 239,326 of JANQNT010000023.1, forward strand.
CGTGCCTGCCGTTGCCATGGTCACCGCCTCGCACAACGACAACGGCTGGACCGGCGTCAAGATGGGTGCCGAGGCGCCGCTCACCTTCGGGCTCGACGAGATTGGCCGGCTGAAGGAGATCGTGCTCGACGCCACCTTCGACCCGCAACCCGGCGGCGACCTGCACATCGTGCCGGAGTTCGGCGAGCGCTACATCGCCGACCTGATCGAGGGCCGCGAACTCAAACGTGCGATCCGCGTTGTGTGCGCCTGCGGCAACGGCACTGCGGCGGCCTTCGCGCCGGAAGCGCTGCGCCGGCTTGGAGCCGACGTGGTCGAGCTCGACTGCGAACTCGACCATTCCTTCCCGCGCTACAATCCCAACCCGGAAGACATGGAGATGCTGCACGCGCTGGGCGCGGCGGTGACCGAGCATGGCGCAGACGTCGGTCTCGGTTTCGACGGCGACGGCGACCGCTGCGGCATCGTCGACAACGAGGGCAAGGAAATCTTCGCCGACAAGGTCGGCGTGATGATCGCCCGCGATCTGTCCGCCCGGCACAAGGACGCGGTGTTTGTCGCCGACGTGAAGTCGACCGGTCTGTTCATGACCGACCCGATCCTGATCGATCAGGGCGCCAGGACCGAATACTGGATGACCGGGCACAGCCACATGAAGCGCCGCGTCGCCGAAATCGGCGCGCTGGCGGGTTTCGAGAAGTCCGGCCACTACTTCTTCAATGCGCCGCTCGGGCGCGGTTACGACGACGGACTGGTCTCCGCGCTCGCCGTGCTGGAGATGCTCGACCACAACCCCGACCGCACCATGGCCGACCTGAAGCGCGCCCTGCCGCGGACCTGGTCGTCGCCGACCATGTCGCCGTTCTGCCCCGACGAGATCAAGTACGAAGTCGTGGCGCGCGCCGTTGCGCATTTCTCGAAGGTGCACAGCGGCGGCGGAACGCTGGCCGGCCAGGCCGTGCGCGACGTGATCACCGTCAACGGCATCCGCGTGGTGCTGGAGGACGGCACCTGGGGGCTGGTGCGCGCCTCCTCCAACAAGCCGGAGCTGGTGGTGGTGGTGGAAAGCCCGACCTCGGAAGCGGCGATGCGGGCGATCTTCGCGGAGATCGACGGCTTTCTCGGCCAACAGCCGGAAGTCGGCGAGTATAACCAGAAGATCTGAAGATTGACGTTATGCCGCGACGCGGCCGTGGCGCGTCACCTGCTCCAACGCCGCGAGGATAACCTCGACGCCTGCGCCTTCCTTCAACGAGTCGACGGTGAGGATGCGCCGCCAGGCACGCGCACCCGGCACCCCCTGGAACAGGCCGATCATGTGCCGGGCGATGCGGTTCAGCCGCTCGCCGCCGGCAAGCTGCGCCTCCACATAAGGCAGCATGGCCAGCACCGCGTCCTCGCGGCTTGCGACGGGATTTGGAGCGCCGAAGACGCACCAATCCACATCCGCCAGCAGCCAGGGATTCTGGTAGGCGGCGCGGCCGAGCATCACGCCATCCACATGCGCAAGATGCTCTTGCGCCCGATCGAGATCGGTGATGCCGCCATTGATCACGATGGGCACGTCCGGATGCGCCTGCTTGAGACGGTACACCCGCGCATAGTCGAGCGGCGGGACATCCCGGTTCTGGCGCGGGCTCAGGCCCTGCAGCCAGGCTTTGCGGGCATGCACAATGAGGGCGTTCGAGCCGGCGCCGATCACCGCATCGGCGAAGGCGGCGAGCGCCTGCTCGCTGTCCTGATCGTCGATGCCGATGCGGCACTTGACCGTAACGGGAACATCGACCGCCCGTTTCATCGCCCCGACGCATTCGGCAACCAGTTCCGGTTCGGCCATCAGGCAGGCGCCGAAGCGGCCGGACTGCACCCGATCGGACGGACAGCCGCAGTTCAGGTTGATTTCGTCATAGCCGACCGCAGCCCCGACGGCCGCCGCCTCGGCGAGCCTTGCCGGATCGCTGCCGCCAAGCTGCAAGGCGACAGGATGCTCGCACGCATCGAAACCGATCAGCCGTGCGCGCTCGCCATGGATCACCGCATCGGCGGTGACCATCTCGGTATAGAGCGTCGCATGACGCGTCAGCACGCGATGGAACGCCCGGCAGTGCCGGTCGGTCCAGTCCATCATGGGCGCAACTGAAAATCTAAACCCTTGATTATATTGCATTATACCTGGACCATCATGGGACCAACCGTGAGTGCGTGCACGCGCTTATAGCCTCAATTGCACAGGTTTGGACCCGTTTTGATCTCTCTGTGCACACCGGCCGCACGCGTCGAGAAGGAGTGCACACGCATGGCAAGCCTGACAAGACTCGGTTCCGGGACCTGGCGTGTGCAAGTACGGCGGAAAGGACACTACCTCGCCGATACCTTCCGTCGCCGCAAGGATGCCGATTGACATTAAATCCTTGGCCGGCATCGTTGCACTCGCTCAACGCATCAAGCTGGGCAGCCACAATGACAATGCCGGGAACGCTACGATCAAACCTAGGGCGACCACATCCATCGCGATGAACCACAGCACGCCGCGAAAGACATCCTGGAGCCGCACCAGGTTTCCGAGCGCACCCTTGATGACATAGACGTTCAATCCCACTGGCGGCGTGATCAGCCCGATTTCGAGAAGCTTCACCACGACGATGCCAAACCAGACAAGGTCCATCCCCGCCTCGCGAACCACCGGCAAGACGATGGGCAGCGTCAGCAGCATCAATCCTATGGAATCGACGAACATGCCGAGGACGACGTAGAGCACGGCGATCAGCAAAATGATCATGAGATCGCTGGTGCCCCAAGCGATGAAGCTGTCGGCGAGAAATCCCGGCACGCCTGACAACGCCATGAAGCGGGTCAGCAACACCGTGCCGATCACAACGATGAAGATGCCGGCCGTCCCACTCAGTGTTTGCAGGAATGCGGTCTTCAGAACATCGCGCGTCAATCGTCCGTTCACCGCCGCGATCACGAGCGCAAGAAACGCCCCAACCGCTCCGGCCTCGGTTGGCGTGAACACGCCCATGAAGATGCCAGCCAGAACGCCAGATATGAGCACAGGCAGCGGCCATATCTCCCGGAGTGCGCTCAACATTTCGGCTGAGGTAGGATGATCATCGACGGGTGGCGCCAGTTTCGGATTGACCGTCGCCCGACCGACGATCATCGCCATGTAGATTAGCGCCGAGAGGATGCCTGGAATGATGCCGGCTATGAAAAGCTGGCCAATTGATACTTCTGCAAAGTAGCCGAAAAGGACAAGCAGAATACTCGGCGGAATAAGCGAACCGAGGGTACCCGATGCTGCAACGACACCGCTGGCAAGGCCTGGATCGTACTTGTATCGAAGCATCTCTGGTGTTGCGATACGGGCCATGGCGGAGGCGGTCGCAACGCTTGATCCCGAAGCCGCCGCGAACATGGCGCAGGCCGCAACGCCAGCAACACCTAGGCCGCCGGGGAGGCGGGACAGAAACAGCCGCATCGCACGGAACAATCCGGTCGTCAGCCCTGCCGCAGAGGCCACATAGCCCATCAGAAGGAACATCGGTGCCGCGGTCAGGTTCCAGTCGCCGACAAAGTTGAAGGGCACGGCGGTGACGATCCCCCAAGCCGCCTTGAGGTTCAGGATCATTCCGATGCCAATAAAGGACACCAATCCCAACGCCGCACCGATCGGCATCCGCAACGCCATGAGGAAAAGGGCGATGCCAAGCCCCGTAAAACCAATCGCAAGATTGCTCATGACTTAGCCGGCTCGACCGGCTCTGAGGCGATGTCGGGCGCCGCCGGCGTCGGATCGAAACCGTCGCCCTCAACGAATGACCGCAGCGCATGCAGAACGCTTACTGCACAGATCGCCGCGAACCCGATCGGAAGAAACCAACGGCTGGGCCAGATGGGGACGAAGTTTGTGCCCATCATGACCTCGCCAATCTGTGTGGCTTTCACCGCATCGAGAAAGGTCTGGTAGGCAAGAAGCGCAAAGAAGACCGCGGATATGACGGATCCCATAGCATAGATGATGCGTCGGAGTGTTTTCGGCATCATCATCACGAACAGATCGACGCTGATGTGCTCATGGCGCAGTTCGACAAACGCCAGGGGCAGGAACACCACAGCGACCATGTAGTAGAACGATACAATCTCAAGGTTGCCTTGGATCGGGCGGTTGAGGACGAATTTCAAAACGACGTCGACAACGATCTGGGCCATCATCAAAAACAGACAAATGGCTGCGACGACCGCCAAGACGCATGAAACGTATTCAATTATCCTTCGAAGTAACGTCATGAGAATACACACTCAAACCCGAGAGTTTGGCACAGGTTCTGGTCGCGCCATTCCCTCTGTTCCGTCCGGGCGCCGTGTGCCCGGCACAAGCGCACCGGACACACGGAAGACGGTTCAGTTCACGCCATAAGTGGCGACATCGATTTTGCTGTACAGCTCTCGCTTTAGTACATCGACCAGTGCCGACTCATCGGTTCGGTCGATGCCGTCAAGCAGACGTTCCCATTTCGCGACGGTCTCTTCGAACCGGCTGACGAGGGCATCGGCACCGTCGATGTCGAACTTATCCGTCCCGAGTTCGACCGCAGACTGTCTCGCCACCGACCGGAAATCCGTGATCGATTTGCTAAGCTCATCGGATGGCTGATGAATGATCACATCGTGTGCAGGGGCCTCTGCCAACACCTCTGCACCGGCCTCGTCGTAGCGGATCTGCGTGCGCACGATAGCCGTCGCCATGGTGTCCAGCATGATCCGGCGCTCGTCTTCCGACAATGTGCCCCAGAAATCGCGATTTATGCCGTATAGATAGCCCGCATAATAGAGGCCGAGATTCACGACAGTCGCGTGTTTGGCGACATCCCACAGAGAGCTGCCCTTCAGCTGTTCCATTGTGTTTGCGGCACAGTCCAGCTGACCCTTTTCGAGGCCGCTATACATTTCACTTGATGGGACATTGACCGGAACCGCACCGACGCTGGTTGCCCATTCCGACATGATTGCGCCGAGCGTCCGAATCCTCTTGCCGCGAATGCTGTTGAGATCGGTCACGGCTTCGGTGCAAAACAGACGATAGGGAATCGTCGAATATCCCCCACCGTAGACGATGTTCTGGGATCGCCACATCTCCAACATTTCAGCATCGTTCATGTTGAAATCAGTCATTGCGAATGCAGCAACGAATGGGTCGGTGAACGCAATACCAAGCTGCGCGACGACATTGTCTCTTGGAATGTCTGCCGGCGTGTAGGTGCCGGCATGGTAGGCAACGTGCGCCACGCCATCACGCACCCCACTGAGGTGCGCTGCCGGTGGCAAGAGAACTGGCCCTGTAAAGACATTCGCCTTCAGGGCGCCGTTCGACGCCGCCTCAAGGTCTTTGGCCCAATTGATGTAAGCATGGCTGACGAGTGCGGTCGTATCAGGTAGCCAATTGCTGGCGTTGAACTCTCTTGTATCTGCCGCCGCCTGGCCCGCCCACATGATGCCGGCCAGACACGTCACGGCAGCTGAACGGAACGTTGGCTTTCGCGTGTGTTTCATAGTTGCTCTCCCTTTCAGGCAAAAAGTTCCCCTTATCCAGAATCGCAGTGCGACCCCGAATTCCTCTCGATGTTCGATTTCTTTTTCTTGTGCCGTCCGCAACAACGGCGTTTAGCCAGCTACAATCGTGTTGAGGTCAGGTCTCCAGTTCATCCTTGAAAAGCTGACCACCCTTGATGATCGCAGGCATATGACGGCCCTGGCCCGTCAGCAGTTTGAGATCGTCCAGTGGATTTCCATCGACGACAATCAGATCGGCATGCGCGCCGGGCGCGATGCACCCAATCTCTCCCTCCATTCTGATGACCTTTGCGGCATCCAGTGTTGCCGACCGAATAACGTCATGCGGCGCCAGCGCTTCGGCGCGCAGAAGAAATTCTTCCGATTGATGGCAGTGCAGTTCGCCAAGCAGGTCCGAGCCGTAGCCCATGGTGACACCTGCATTCTTCAGGGTTTCAAGGGATGCAGGGCCGTTGAGACGAACGTCGTCAATCTTTGCAACGGAGTCCGGTGGCAACCCGAGAGCAGCACCTTCTTTCTTGAGGCTTTCGAAAATGATGAGCGTCGGAACGGCAACACAGTCTTGCTCAGCGATCAGCTCAGCGGCTTCCTGATTGACCAGGTTTGCGTGCTCAACGCATTTCACACCGCATTCAACCGCTCGGATGATCGATTCGGCGGTGTAGAGATGGCCTGCCACATAGGTGCCAGCCATCTCTGCCTCTTCGACGGCTGCCGTGATTTCCTCTCGAGAGAATCCAAAGTAGTGAACGGGGTCCGTCGGCGAGGAGACACCGCCATTGGCCATCAGCTTGACGAACTGCGCACCGCCTTTGATTTCTTCCCGGATGGCAAGGCGGAGATTGTCGACACCGTCGACAACGCGCCCCAACGCGCCGAGTTTGTGCTTCAGCCATTCGGAAGGACGGCCGTCGTAGCGGCCACGAAAGTCCGAGTGCCCACCGGTCTGCGAGAGTCCTTTGCCACAGATCACAAGCCGTGGCCCGATGGCTTCGCCGCGCTCGATAGCCTGCTGCAAACCAAAGTCGGCCCCGCCCAGATCACGCACGGTTGTGAAGCCGCGCATCAGCATGCCATGCATGATCTTCAGCGCTCTTATTGTTACCAAAGAGTCTGGCAGAAGAGCGTTGTTCCCAAGCGCTAACGTTGTCGCGATCACGTGCGTGTGGCAGTCGATCAAACCTGGCATCAGGGTCTTACCCGCCAGGTCCAGGACGCGCGCATTGCCTGACTTCAGCGGCGTGTCGGCGACTTCTTCGATCCGGCTCTCCCGAACCAGAATGTGCATGTCTTCAACCGGCTCAGTAGACGCCCCATCAACGATCGCTGCGTTTTTGATGATGAGTACGTTTTCTGCGGTCGTCATCGGGCTACCGCCTCCAACTGGGTTGGCTGTCCCAGCCGATCGGCGCTTCCGAACAAGACGCCGGGGTTGAACATGTTGTCTGGGTCAAAAAGGCCCTTAACCGCACGTAATGCCTGATACCGGGGCGGCGCCGTGAGACGCGCCAACTCTCCAGTGAGTTTGCGGCCGATGCCATGTTCGGCGCTAAACGAGCCACCATGCGCACTTGCGATATCGTGCACCATGGTCTGGACTGCCTCTTCCACCGCGGCAGCACTGTCGGCGAGACGCGTCCACTCGTCTTGTTCGAACATCACGATGTAATGGATGTTGCCGTCGCCGAGATGGCAGGTCACCACGGACGTCGCGTTGGGAAAACGCGATGCGATCTGCGCATCGCAGTCTGCGATGAAGGCTGGGATGGCGGAGACGCGGACCGAGATGTCATGCGTCAGCCCGTGACCACCCAGCTTGTTGGCTTCGGAGACTGAGTGGCGAACGTGCCAAAAGTCCGCAGCCTGGTGGGCCGACTGCGCAACGACTGCATCTGATGCGACCCCCTCTTCGATGAGAGCCATCAATGCCAATTCGAGCCGCTGTTGCAGTGGCTCGTCGGCATTCGCCGCACCAAGTTCAATCAAGACCGACCAAACTGGCGTTTCTGCGAAAGGCTGACGCACGCGCGGAATATGTCGGAGGACCAGGTCTACCTGGCTGCGGGATAGAAACTCGCAAGCCACCAGGGTCGTATCGAATTGGCCACGAAGGCACTCCAGCAGAGCCAGCGCCTGCGATGGAGACGGAACCGCGGCCCAGGCATGGGCATCAGACTTCAAAGCCGGGTGGAGCTTCAGGGATGCGCCCGTCACGATCCCCAGCGTCCCCTCAGCTCCGATGAAAAGATGCTTCAGATCGTAGCCGGTGTTGTCTTTGCGAAGCGGCTCAAGATCGTTGAGGATCTCGCCGCTCGGCAGCACGACCTCCAGACCGAAGATCAAGTCACGCATGACCCCATAGCGGAGCGCGGCAGTGCCGCCCGCGTTGGTTGAAACCAATCCGCCAATCTGTGCCGTACCTTCGCTACCGAGCCTCAGAGGAAAGCACCGGTCGATGCTATCGGCAGCGTCTTGGATTTGCGCCAACACAACGCCTGAATCGACGATGATTGCGTTGTCCGCTTTGTCTATCTGGCGAATGCGGTTCATGCGCTGCAGGGACATAACGATGCCTAGCCCCTCGCCTTCAGGTACCGCCCCATAGCAGAGGCCAGTGTTTCCGCCCTGCAGGAATATCGGTCTGCCGGCGTCTCGCGCGGCATTCACGATGGCAACGACATCGACGGTCGAAGATGGCGACACAACGCATTCGGCTCTACCGTGCCGTCGCCCGCGCCAGTCACTGAGATACGGCGCCATGTCTGCGGGTTCCGTGAGCACCGACTGCTCATTCAGGACACCTTGCAACTGAGCAACGAACGCGCCTGTTTCGTGAGAGTGTGTCATGCCGACACGAGCCCCCGATCGACCCGGTCCAATGCGTCACGCAAGGCATCTCGGACCGCTTCCTGCGGCGGCAGTAGCGGCAGCCGCGGCGCCCCGCATGGTTGCCCCGCAATCTCCATCAAATGCCGGAAGGGGCCTGGATTGGTTTCAGCAAAGACGGCACGCAGAAGCGGATCCAGAGATTTCTGTGCCGCCAGGGCCTTTCTCAGCCGTCCATTGCGAGCATCCTCGTAGATTTCGATCCAACGCTCGGGCATCAAGTTGGCAGTGGTCAAAACGCCGCCGCGCGCGCCAATCGCGACATGGGTCGCAAAGAGCGGCTCTTCGCCACTGAGCACGGAGATCTTGTCTCCCGCAGCAGCGACAACCCGGATGAACTGCGGCACGTCATAGCTTGAGTACTTCATGCCAATGATCGTCCCGTCATCGGCAAGCGCGCCGACGGTCTCGGCCTCAAGCGCGACGTTTGTGCGGCCCGGAATCTCATAGAGAAGAATGGGTGCGTCGACGGTTGATCGAAGCCGCCGGAAATAGGCTGCCACGCCCTCCTGCGTGCCCGTCGCATAGTAGGGCGTGATCACCATCAGGGCATCCGCGCCGGCATGCGCAAAGTCCTGGGCAGCCTGGCGAGCATCTTCGAAGCCTGTGGCCAACACTCCGGGGATGACGGGGCACCGATCGGCAGCTTCGTCAACGACCGTTTCGACGACTTGTGCCCGCTCGGCTTGGGACAACGCGGCGTATTCCCCCGTGCCACCAATGGGCACCAGGCCATGCACACCGGAACCGAGGAGTCTTTTCACGAGCTTCCGCAAAGCCAGAAAGTCGATGCGCCCGCTTGAATCGAATGGCGTCACGAGCGCGGGAAAGATGCCTTCAATACGATCAGAAGCCAAAGCCATGACAGGACCTACCCAGATGTCTGGTTCTGGGCATATCCGGCCAGCGCACCAGCGGCACCCTCGTGGTCAGGCAGCGGGGCTGACACCGACGACAACAGGTTCTCTTCATTGAATTCCCGGAGGCGCTTCACCAGGATCACGTGGAGTTCCGAGGCAGCGGCTTCGGCGCCATTGGGATCCTGCTCGACGATGCAATCGACGAGATTGCCAAATGCCGAGAACAACGCTTCGAGGTATTCTTGGACGGTTTGCCCGTCGCGAGGAGAGTAGGCGAAGGGCAAGCGCATCATGCGCAACCCAACCGTCAGCAGCTTCGAGAAGGCTTCGGTCACATAGCTATTGTGGCCCGCCGTCGCAATCTGCTGGTACAGCTGCATTTCAAGGTCCGCCACCTGCCCGCTCAGGGCGTCCGTTCCGACCTTCTCACCTCGGCCAACGCGCACAAACTCGTCGTAAGCGGATTTGATCTTTGGGATTTCATCGTCCCACCGCCGTAGGGCTGCCAAGCGGCACGCGGCACGTCGGTTGAGGTCCATGGCCTCCATGAAACGCGGCAGATCGGGAAGGATCAGGGCTGTCACGCGTGCGCCGCGCTTGGGCCCAAACTGAATAAGCCCATCGGACACGAGGCGGATTAGCGCCTCGCGTACAGGTGTCCGCGAGGTTCCATAACGTTCTGCCAGGGCGCTTTCGTCGATGTCTTCGCCGGGCCTGATGGCCAGCCGAAGGATGTCCGATCTCAAGCGCTCATACACGCCGCCGGATGGTTGCTTTGACTGTCTTGGCACGACCGATCTCATTTCGTATGAATCTGGTGTTGTATTTTGTATACTCTCCGAATACTAAACAGCATCATTACGGTATGGCAAGTGGAATTCTTGTCCCGTGCAACCAAAATCGCTGCAGGAAGCCAATATGCTGAGCAACGCGCCTGAGGCCGCCATTGCGCGCCCATACACGCCCGAAAACGAGCCCGTCTTCGACTATGCGCCTGGCTCGCAAGAACGGGCATCGCTTAAGAGCGCCCTCGCCGACACGGCCAGGGACCGCATCGCGATTCCTTTGCGGATCGGCGGACGGGCGGTTGAGACAGGCAGGACGGCGCAAGCCGTCATGCCGCATGACCATCGCCATGTTCTTGCCCACGCCCATCTTGCAGGCGTTGCCGAAACAGACGCCGCTATCACCGCTGCGCTCGATGCGGCGCATGACTGGTCGCGGGCGAGTTGGACGGACCGCGCGTCGGTGTTTTTGAAGGCGGCCGACCTGTTATCGGGTCCCTGGCGCAGCCGGCTCAACGCGGCGACCATGCTCGGTCAGTCGAAGACCGCGCATCAGGCCGAGATCGATTCTGCCGCCGAACTGATCGACTTCCTGCGCTGGAACGTCAGTTTCGCCGGACGCATCTATGAAGAACAGCCGGTGTCGCCCGACGGTGTCTGGAACCGCGTCGACTATCGTCCGCTCGAAGGCTTCATCTTCGCCGCCACGCCCTTCAATTTCACGGCCATTGCCGCGAACCTACCCAGTGCTCCGGCGATGATGGGCAATACGGTGGTGTGGAAACCGTCACCGGCGGCCATGCTTTCGGCACACCTCGTGATGGAGCTGTTCCGCGAAGCTGGTCTTCCCGACGGAGTCATCAACATGATCAACGGTGACGCCGGACAGATCGCCGATGTGGTGCTGGCCAACGAGCATCTGGCTGGCGTCCATTTCACGGGCTCGACCCGGATCTTCAATGCAATCAACACCGCCGTCAACGACCGCGTGAGCGGCTACCGGACCTACCCGCGCATTGTCGGCGAGACCGGCGGCAAGAACTTCGTGCTGGCCCACCAGAGTGCGGATCTCGACGCGCTGGCCACCGCCATCATCCGTGGCGGCTTTGAGTATCAGGGCCAGAAATGCTCTGCCGCGTCCCGCATTTTCGTCCCACAAGACCTGTGGCCCGCGCTGCGGGAGCGCCTGCGCGATGAGATCGCGACGATCCGCGTGGGGGATGTCGCAGATTTCAGTCATTTCATGGGTGCGGTCATCGATGAAAAAGCGTGGTCTCGTCACGCAGCGGCGATCAATGCCGCACAGGCAAGCAACACCGAAGAGATCCTGGCCGGTGGCGGGACAGACAACGGCCGCGGATTCTTCGTCGATCCCACGCTGATCGAAACCACCGATCCCGCATCACCGCTTCTGCGCGATGAACTGTTCGGGCCCATCGTCACAGTGTTCGCCTATCCAGATGACCGCATGGACGACACTTTGGACATCATCGATCGGGGCAGTGCCTTTGGTCTGACCGGCGCCGTCTTCGCCCAGGACCGTAAGGCGGTCACCGCGGTTTCCAACCGGCTGCGCAACACTGCTGGCAACTTTTATATCAATGACAAGCCGACCGGCGCGGTCGTCGGGCAACAGCCATTCGGCGGTGCACGCGCTTCCGGCACCAACGACAAAGCGGGGTCGATGTGGAACCTGATGCGCTGGACCTCGCCACGCACCCTCAAGGAGACATTCGTGCCGGCAACAGATTATCGCTACCCCTTCATGGCCGAGGCGTAGCAACGACCGACCTCGTTTCCCGGCGGACCACCTCCCTCCACCTTCCCGGCGGCGAAAGCCGCCTGGTTTTTGTATCGCTCTGGCTTCCCTACGTGGCTCCATAGCCGCCAGATACACGCCCGACCGGCGGCATCAGAGCGACAGCAAGCAGCAGTCCCAATTGCATTTCAATAGACCAAGTTGAGCGGCACGACCGCGAGATACCTTTCAACGTACAAATGCGATATGGGTGAGCGGCATGGCGTCAAAATCGAGGGAATGCTCCGCAATGCGGCAGTCGGGCAAAATACTCTGGCGGGAAATCGAACAAGTGCTCAGTGACGACATTGTCAACGGCATCTACCCCGCAGGAAGTCGACTGCCGAAGGAAGCTGAACTCGCGCTCCGCTTCGGGGTTAATCGTCACACGATACGCCAAGCACTTGCCGCGTTGCGCGATCGTGGTGCCATCAGCATCGAGCAAGGGCGGGGGATGTTTGTTCGGGCTCCCCGGCTGGCCTACCCCATCAGCCAACGCACCCGCTACACGGAGAACATCTCCCGCCTCGATCAGAAGCTGCGGTTCTCCGGCCGCCTGCTGCGGAAATGGGCTGAGCCGGCTGGCGAGCATGTTGCGCGCGACCTCGACATTTCTGAGGGCGAGGCCTGCGTCGCTTTCGATGATCTGCGCGAGATCAACGACGAACCGGTGAGCTTGACCACCCACCGCTTTCCGGCCGCACGCTTCGAAGGCATCGCGGAAATCTTCGAAGAGCTCGGGTCGATTACGCAGTCCCTCAAGCGCTTCGACGTTGACGACTATCAGCGGCGGTTCACCCGTACACATGCCCGCGAGGCAACGCTCGAAGAGGCCGCGGCATTGCAGATTCGGCATGGCACACCCGTGCTTGTCGTTGAAGCCATCAATGTCGACGAAGCTGGCGCGCCCATCGAACTCGGCGTAACGCGGTCGCAAGGTGGCCGGTTCGAGGTTATCTTCGAAACCTAAATTCGTCTATTGATCTAGATGTAATTTGCTTGTCACGAACTGAACCTATGGCTGTCGCCGCGATCGGGCGGAACATCGCGGCGCCAAGCCTGCGGGCGGTACCGAACACAGGACCCCGCTTCCGGTTGCACGACATTTTGGCAAACGGAGGCATCAATGCGCATTTCCCTGACAGTTGGCGCGGGACTGGCCGCGCTAGCAGCCACGACGACATTTGGCTTGGCGGCTTTCTCAACGCCTGCCAAGGCAGATCAGGTCGAACTGGTTGTCCAGTACACCCAATCGCAGATCTTCGGCGGCGTCTTCGACGCCCTGAAGGAAGAGTTTGAGGCGCAGAACCCAGACGTGACCGTGACCTTCCGCGGTGCGCACAACACCTATGGCGACAACGTTCAGGCGCTCTTGCGTGAGGCCACCGTCGGAGACATGCCGCATGTAAACTATCTCGGCCTGTCTTTTCTTCCGACGATCGCGGATCGCGGTTTGGCCGTTGATTTGGCGCCCTTGATGGAAGCCGAAGGAGAAACGTTTGAGGAGAACGGCTGGACAGAATCTCTGCAGAGCGTCGGTCGCTTTGGCGGTCGGCAATTGGCGCTGCCATTCGCCATTTCCATGTCATTGACCTACTACAACGCCGATCTCGTGCGGGAGGTCGGCGGCGATCCGGACAACATGCCCTCGGACTGGGACGGCATCATCGAACTCGCGGGCGCCATCGATGCGCTGGGGCCGGACTATGCGGGGATGTATATCCCCTATTCCGCCAACTGGTATGGCGCCTGGTACTTCCAGGGCGCACTGTTCAGCCATGGCGGGGAGATGATGCAGCCCGGGGCCACCGAGGTTTCAATAACCGGCGATCCCGCCTGGCAGACGGCCATTGGATTGTATGACCGTATGGCCGAAGAGGGCGGCCTGAAGGCCGTCGGCGACCAGGCTCAGCGACAGCAGTTCATCGCCGGCCGGATGGGATTTGTCATCGATTCCATTTCAAGACTCAACAATTTCGAACAGTCGATCGGCGAGCGCTTCGACTTCCGAACATCGCCGCATCCAATGGGCGTCGAGGACGGCCGCCTGCCGACGGGGGGCAACCTGGCGATGATTACGACGGCCGCCGCGGACGATCCCGCTGTCCTCGATGCGGCATGGCGCTGGGTGAAATTCTCGACCGGCCCCGTTGGCACCACGCAGGTGATCAAGTTGGTCGGCTATACGCCCGTCAACACATTGGCGCTTGAAGATCCCGATCTGCTCAAGGGCTATTTCGATACGCGGCCGAACCACCGCACGGCGGTCGACCAGATCGGGGTTGTCCGCGATTGGTTCCAGTTTCCAGGTGAGAACGGGTTGCGCATCGACACGATCATCGGGGAGCACCTGGAGGGCATTGTCGACGACTCACTGACGCCCGACGACGCACTCGTCTCGCTCGAAGAAGAGATCAATCGCCTTCTGCCTTGACCGGCAAACGCTGCCCTTCCACATCGGCCCGGCCGTTGCGCACGGCCGGGTCATCTTGCGAGCAGATCAATGGCCCACATCCAGATTCAAGATCTGAACAAGTCATTTGGCGACACGCCTGTCCTGCGGGGCATCGACTTGTCGATCCATGAGGGTGAGTTCCTCGCGATTCTTGGGCCATCGGGGTGCGGAAAATCGACGCTCCTGCGCATCATCGCTGGCCTTGAAACACATGATAGCGGCTATGTTCGCATGGGCGGAAACATCATGGACGGGCTCGCGCCAAAGGCACGAGACGTAGCCGTCGTCTTTCAGTCATATGCGCTCTATCCGCATATGACGGTGGCCCAGAACCTCGCCTTGCCGCTCGTCATGCGCGAAACAACGCGCGTCCAACGCCTGCCGTTCATGGCGCACATCAGCGGCGCCGTGAAACGAAAGCGCGTTGATATCCAATCCGCTGTCGAACGGGCCGCTGTCCAGGTCAGGATCGCCGAGTTACTCGACCGAAAACCCGCGCAGCTTTCCGGCGGGCAGCGCCAACGCGTTGCGCTGGCCCGGGCGCTGATCCGCAAGCCCAAGCTGTTTCTGCTCGACGAACCGCTTTCGAACCTCGATGCGACGCTAAGGTCCAGCACACGGACCGAAATCGTTCAACTCCAGAAGCGGCTCGGAACCACGGCCATCTACGTGACCCACGATCAAACGGAGGCCATGACGATGGCCGACCGTATCGCCATCATGATCGACGGTCGCGTGGCACAGGTCGGCACCGCACGCGAAATCTACGATCGGCCCAAAGACGTGCATGCCGCATTGTTCGTCGGCACGCCAAAAATGAACCTTTTTGACGGCCGGATCGATGGTGGGGTCGTGCGTCTGGCAAAGACCGGAACGGTCCTTGCGCACATAGCTGAGGGAATCGACGGCCCGGTCCAGGTCGGCATTCGCCCAGAGCATGTCGTTCTCAAAACCGAGTTTGACGAAGGCGCCATTCCGGTTGTGGAGACACATCGGGAGTTTCTTGGATCGGAGGCCCTGATCCATTTCGGGATCGGCGGTGGTGCGCCAGACATCAGCGGCGTTGCGCGGCTTGACCCGGATGCGCTCGACAAGCTGGCACCCGGACAGACCGTGTCCGCATGCTTCCGCCCGGGCGGATTACATCTGTTCGATCAAAGTGGCCTACGGCTCGAATTGTCCGGCGAAAACCTGTCGCCAACAGCGACGACCGCGTTAAGCGATAAAGAGACAGCTCTTGATGAACACCCAATCCCCATCATCGCTGGCATCTGAGCGCCCCAGTCCGGCGCCGTCCGCGGCCGGCGTGCTCAAGGCGCCGCCTCATCTGGCAAGCACCTTCATTGGCTGGAGCTTTGTGCTGCCATTTCTTGTGGCGCTGTCCGTGTTCGTGCTGGCGCCCACAGCGGCGGTCATCGCCATCTCATTCACGGACTGGCAGCTCGGCCGGGACACCATCTCCTTTGTCGGTTTGGAAAACTACCGCGCGCTGCTGACCGCCCGCGTTCCCCGCATTTCGGCGGCCAACACCATCATCTATGCGCTAATGGTGACGCCATTATCTGTGATCCTCGGCCTCTGGCTGGCCATCTTGATCGAGAGTTCACCTATGGGCCGCGCATTCTTCCGCTCGGCCTGCTTCCTGCCAGTTGTTTCAACCACCGTCGCGATGGCCATCGTCTGGGAGTTTCTGCTGCACCCCACCCTTGGCCCCGTGAACTCGGCATTGCTGCTATTCGGTTTGCCGGCGCAGCGATTTCTCAGTGATGCCGCTCTGGTGCTACCAACTCTCGCTTTCATCGCCATATGGGAAAACGCCGGCTACACGATGGTTCTGTTCGTGGCCGGCCTCAAATCGATCTCAGCCGAGCTCTACGACGCTGCCGCGGTTGATGGTGCCGATCGGCCGTGGGAGCGGTTCTGGACCGTCACCTTCCCGCTGCTTGGCCCGACCATGGTGTTCGTCGTCATCATCATGCTGTTGCGGTCTTTTCGCGTGTTTGAAACGGTCGCAACGCTCACGGGAGGCGGGCCGCGCCGCGCCTCCGAGGTGATGCTCTACACCATTTATCAAGAGGGATTTCAGTTCTTCCAGGTCGGCTACGCCTCCGCGATCACGGTCGTCTTCGTCATCTTTCTGCTGGTACTCACACTCGTCAATTTCCGTTTGATGGACCGCTCGGTGCACTACAAATGAAGATGCCGACGCGCTTCCAGATCACCCGCCTGGCGATATTGACGCTGGCCGCCACTCTCCTGCTGTTGCCGTACATCTACATGGTCGGCTTTTCGCTGAAGCCGGTCGACGAGATCTTCGCCGGCGGGCTGAGCCCGCTCCCTCGTGAGTTCGCCGGCATTGCAAACTACCTCGGCGCGCTCGAACGCGAGCCCTTGTTGAGATATCTGGCTAATGGCGTCATCGTCTGCGCGGGGATCTTGTTCTTTCAGCTTCTGTTTGCGGTGCCTTGCGCCTATGCAATGGCCAAACTCCGCTTCCCGGGCCGCTCACTGATGCTTGGCATTGTGCTGTTTGGCCTGCTCATTCCGATTCAGGCGACGTCACTACCCATCTATGTCGGCCTGGCCTGGACCGGCCTGACCGACACCTACACAGCGCTCATCGTTCCCTTCATTTCTTCGGTTTTCGCCGTTTTCCTGTTCTACCAGTTCCTTCGGACCATTCCTGATGATCTGCTTGATGCCGCCCGTCTCGACGGCTGTGGCGAGATCAGCATCGTGGTGCGGATCGTCTTGCCGCTCATCATGCCCGCCGCCACGGCCTTCGGCATCTTCTCGGTGGTATCTCATTGGAACGATCTGTTCTGGCCGCTTGTCATCACCCGCTCGCCTGAGTTGAACACCCCGCCGCTCGGCATCCTCGCCTTCCGATCAGAGGAAGCCGGCGACAGCTATGGCGAGTTGATGGCCGGAACGGCGATCATCACGGCGCCACTCGTCATTGCCTTCCTCCTGGCGCAGCGCCGCTTCATCGAGGGAATCAGTCTGGGTGCGCTGAAGGGATGAGAGATATGCTCAAGATCATCCAGATTACTGATTGTCATCTCGTGCCCCGCGGAGAGCGTCTCTTCACGCTCGACCCGACCGCAAGGTTGCGGGCGGCGGTCGAGGACATCAACAACAGCCACGCCGACGCTCACCTTTGTGTGCTGACGGGCGATCTGGCGCATGACGGCGACCCGCGCGCATACGCGCAGTTGCGCGATGTGTTGGATGGCTTGCAGGTGCATTGGCACCTGATGCCTGGCAATCACGACGATCGCCGCCGGTTATGTGAAGCGTTTCCCGAGATCGAAACCGACGAGCACGGCTTCCTGCAAACGAGCCTTGCCACTCCGGCTGGCATGTTTCTGTTCCTCGACACAATGGATGCCGGCGTTCATTCGGGGGCCTACTGTGCCGAACGATGCCAATGGCTCGAACGTGCGCTGGCCAAGGCCGCCGGTCAGCCCATCTACTTGTTCATGCACCATCCGCCGATGCCGATCGGAATGCCGCGCCTCGATCAATACCGGATCCTCGATAACCGGCAACTGGCACAGACGATCGACGGTCACCGGAATGTGCACCACATCTTCTTCGGTCATGTGCATCGGCCGATCGCCGGCAGTTGGCGCGGCGTTCCCGTTTCCGCCATCGCCGGCACCAATCACCAGACCGCCTTTGACCTCGCCGACGGTGTTGCGAATATCGTCAGTCTCGACGATCCGGTCTATGGCGTCATCTTCCTTGGAACTGACAGTGCAATCGTGCATCAGCACGCCTTCGAAAGCAGCGCCGAGCGCATCACCTATGAACCGCATTGATGGTCATGGTCAGTGTGTCGAGATGTGTTTCGCCGACAGAAAAATCTGATGCACCACTTCTGATTTGGACACTCAGCGATTCACGGTTTCTCCAACCCATCGATTTCTCAGGGTGCCGCGACACGATCGGGCGCCAGCCCAGACCCAACCTTTGCCAAGAGTGCCGCAGCAGCGTGAAAAAGCACTGCATCGGCACGTCTCCGGCCAATCAGTTGCACGCCAATGGGTAGGCCGCATGGGGTTTGCAGCAGCGGAAGCGATAGCGTGGGGCATCCACAGAATGTCCAGGGCATGGAAAACGCCCCGTCGCCCAAGCCATCTTTAATGCGAGGCGGTGGACCCGGTGTTGACAAAGTGACCAAGACGTCCGCCTCGCCCATCGCCTCATCGAGGGCGCCATAAAGCGTGTCGCGCAGCCTCAGGGCTGTGATGTAGTCAACGGCTGACATCTCGCGACCCTGCGCAATCCAGGCGACCGCTTCGTCCGGCAACGCGTTTCGGTGCGCGGCATCTTCTTCGGTCAGCGTGACCGCCATATCTCCGGCTATGAGTGCATGGTGGGCGTCAAACGCGCCATTGAACGCATCTGGCAATGTCACGGAACCATCGATACGGTTTTCGGCTGCAAATGTCTCAAAGCCGTGCGCTGCAGTCTTATCGGCCCGTTCCCACCATGGGCCTTTCACCACAGCAAACGACCACGTCTTCTCGGAAGAAGCGCTCATGAGCTGCGGAAGCAGGCAGCCCGCCAAGCCAAGCAGATCCGTGAGCGTGCGGGCCATGAACGCATGGCTGGTTACGGGCGGTGACAGCGCCAAGGTCCCTGCGAGCTGCAGGAGCCCATGCGTGGGCTTGAAGGCAAACACGCCAGCATAGGAAGCAGGGCGGGTTGTTGACGACGTGTTCTGCGTATTGAGCGTCATCGGAACCATGCTCGCGGCCACCGCTGCAGCCGACCCGACCGACGAGGCGCCGAGTGTGTGCTGAGGATCAATGGGGTTTCGGGTGGGCGCATAGTCGTTCATGCCGAACGGTGTCGTTATGGTTTTGCCGAGCACAACGAGACCCAGGTTCTTGAGCTGTCTGACGACCGCTGCATCAACGTGCGGCTGGCGACCGGCATGGATGGGGCTGCCCATCTCCGTTGGAAAGTCGGCCGTATCGATATTGTCTTTGATGCCGATGGGGATCCCATCAAAGGCACTCAAGAACGAACCGCTGGACCGGCGTTCATCGGCAGCCGCCGCGTCCCTGAGGGTTGCGTCCCGGTTGAGATGGATCCACGCCTTGATATCCGCGTCTTCATCCGCAATGCGATCGAGAAGCCGTTCGCAAATCTCGACCGAACTTGTTTGCCCCTGCGCAAGGCTCGCTGCCATCTCGGTGGCGGACGAACGGAAGGAAGCGGAGGCAACCTGTTTCATAGTCTATCCCCGCAACAGCTCAGGCAGCCCTGTCACCAGTCCGGGAAAGGCGATCAGCAGAAGAAGCACACAGAGCTGGAGTACGACGAACGGGATGACCCCTCGATACATCTCAACGGTCTGGACTGTCTCGGGCGCAACACCGCGCAGATAGAACAGGGCGAAGCCGAAGGGCGGCGTGAGGTAGGATGTTTGAAGATTGACCGCGATCAGCACACCAAACCATAGCGGATCGATGGTCTGAAGCAGCGTTAGGGCAAGAATTGGGACCGCCAGAGTGATGATCTCGATGACGTCGAGGAAGAACCCCAGCAGGAAGACGACCGCCATGACGAAGACAAGCGCACCGGTTTCGCCACCCGGCAGGGTCTGGAGAAAATCACCAACCATGACATCGCCCTCAACACCCCGAAACACGAGTGCGAAACAGGTTGCGCCGATCAGGATGCCATAGACCATGGCGCTGATCTCAAGCGTCTGGCGAACTGCTCCCGACAGAACGCCGGATCGAATGCTCATGACTAAAGCAAGCAACAGCGCGGCGGTGAACAGAAGTGCGGCCAATGCTGTCAGAACGATCGCCGCACCCGACAAGACCGACTGAAAGAACAGATGCAGGCGGGTGTCCACTATGGCGCGTACGACAAGTGCTGCCAGCAAGGCGCCCAGTCCGGACCATAGGAAGGCCGCACGCTCGGGACTGACCTTAATGCCAGCCAGAAGAATGGCACCGGCGGCACCAAGAGCGGCAGCTTCAGTCGGTGTTGCGATGCCGCCGAGAATTGAGCCGAGGACGGCAATCAGCAGCAAGAGCGGGGCAATCAAGATCCCAATGAGCGTGCGAAGGCGGGGTGTATTAGCCACTGCATCGCTAACATCGACATCAATGCCGCGCGCGCGGCAGATGACGTAGACATATCCGGCATAGATGCTGACCAGAAGCAGGCCAGGTAGGAGGGCGCCAGCAAAGAGATCGCCGACCGATACTGGCTGTGCTGTCCAATTGCCGACCGCGCGTTGTGCCTCGCCGTAGACTGCGCCCAGTTGATCAGCCAAAAGCACAAGAACAATCGATGGCGGAATGATCTGGCCCAGGGACCCCGATGCACAGATGAGGCCGGTGGCAAGCGGCGCAGGATAACCGCGGGCCAAAAGAGCCGGCAGCGAAATCAGGCCCATGGCAATGACCGTCGCGCCGACGATACCGGTAGAGGCGGCGAGCAGAGCACCGACGACACATAATGATAGGCCCAACCCACCGGGCACGCGGTGCATCAAGTCTCCCATCGACTTGAGCAGATCGGCGGCAATGCGCGATCGATCAAGCACCGTACCCATCAAGATAAACAGCGGAATGGCCAGCAGCAGTTCGTTGGTCAGAACACCCCAGATGCGGGGGCCAAGCGCCTTGAGCAGGGAAAGGTCAAAAACGCCGAGCGAACCGGCCAGCAGGGCGAAACCGAGCGACACACCGCACAAAGTCAACGCGACCGGAAAACCCAGCAGCAAGGCGCCGAATGTCAGCCCGAGCAACAGGAGCGGCAGCATCTCACTGCTCATCGGTTGCGCTCCGGCGCTCGACCACTTCAAACGGAGGTTTGCTCAGGCCGGTGTAGGATCGCAGAAGCATTGCCAGTCCGGGAAGAACCAGCAATGCGGGCATCACAATCAACATGGATTTGAACAGGAAGACGCCCTGGATGCCACCCACGCTGCGTGAGCCTTCGAGCGTCTGCCAAGCGCGTATCACATAAGGAAGGGACGCCCAGATCAGCACGACAATGGTGGGCAGAAGAAGGACGAGACAGGCCCAGAAATCGACCCTTGCCCGGCCAATGTCGTTCATCTTGACACGCAGCACGTCAATTCGTGTATGTCCGTCTCTGGACAGAGCATAAGCCGCCCCGATGCCGACGAAGACGGCGTTTGCGTAAATCACGGCTTCTGACAATTGCAGTGAGCCGAAGCCGAACATCGCCCGCCCCAGAACGAGGGCGACTTGCGTCAACGTCATCGCAATCACCAGCCAGGCTACAAGCTGCCCAGCTGCAAGCACGATCCCATCAAGACGCCTTGCCCAAGGGTGCGGCTTGGTGGCCATAGCGATTCCGTCTCTGCCGGAAGGGAGCATCCACTGCAGGACACTCCCTTCGGTGCTCTTGATCAGGTCGCACTGAACACCATCGCCCTCGCGCGCGCGAAGGGCTGGTGCGATGTCTCGGTCACACGACGTGCTTCAGCATGAAAGGCCATGTAGCTGTCGTACACGCGTCTGGTGAATGCATCTTCGGACGCGGCCTCGGCGACGACTTCCTGAGACATTTGGCCGAGCGCCATCAGCACATCATCGCTGTAGGCGCGAAGCTGAACGCCTTGCTCCGTGACGAGGCCGTCGAGCGCCGAGCCGTTGTTGGCGTGAAACTCGGCCTCCATCTCGTCGTTCTCGGCTTGGCATGCCACCTTGATGATCTCGCGGTCCGCCGCACTCAATTCGTTCCACACATCCAGATTGAACCCGGCCGAGACGTTCGACGATGGCTCATGCCAACCGGGGTAGTAGTAGAACTTCGCGACCTGATGGAATCCCTTCGCCAGATCGTTCCACGGGCCCACCCACTCGGTTGCATCGATAGCGCCCGATTGCAGAGCCTGATAGACTTCCGTTCCAGGTATTGAGGCGGGCGTTGCGCCAACACGACGGATCACTTCTCCGCCGAAACCGCCTATGCGCATTGTGATGCCGCGAAAATCATCCAACGAATTGATTTCATTACGGAACCAGCCGCCCATCTGAACGCCGGGATTTCCGACCAGAAACGACTTGACGTTGTAGTTGGCGGCCAACTCGTCCCAAAGCTCCTGGCCGCCTCCGTAGTAGACCCAGGACTTGATTTCCGTCGGCGTCAGACCGAAGGGTGTGGTCGTGAAGAAGTTGAACGCCTTCGACTTTCCCTGCCACCAGAACTCAACACCGTGATAGAGATCAGCCGTCCCGGTGGATACCGCATCGAACACTTCGAAAGGCGGCACGAGTTCGCCCGCGGCAAAAACCCGGACAGAAAGCCGTCCATCGGTCATCGTTGTGATGCGTTGGGCGAGTCGCTCCGCGGCGGTGCCGAAACCAGGGAAGTTCTTCACCCAGGCACTCGCCATCTTCAATTCACGGCGTCCCTGGGCGATCGCCGGAGTCGCGAGCGGGACGGTTGCTCCCAGGCCGGCCAGAGCCGCACCGCGAACGAAGTCCTTACGTGACATATTCATAGTCGTCTCCATGATTGCTGCTGATCGGGGATTGAAGTGCATTGCCGTCCATGCCTTCGGCAGGACGGCCAAGATGGGCAAGGATCGTTGGAGCGATGTCGACGAGAGACGTCGGTGCGCTATGGGTTGCGCCCGATGCGAACCCGGCCCCATTGGCAATGAGAAAAGGCGCCTGCTCGCGCACACCGAGACCGCCATGCTGGCCAAAGCCGATCCCGGTGTCTTTGCCGTTGGCTGGCTGGGCGATCACGCCCTGCCCCGGAACGCCATGCTCATTGGCCGCATCGTCGGTCCGCATCGCGAGGGCAAAGGCTAGACCGTCACGCGGACCGTGCCCGACCGAAGCCAGTTCCTCGATGGTGACAACTCGGTCGAGCCAATCCTGAGCTTCCAAGAACGCCGCTATTGCGTCGGCGCGGCCATGCATTTGCTCTGACAAGTAAACCAGCGCTGCTGTGCCATTTGGAGCGACAACAATGTCCTGCGATTTGGGATCGTCCTTGAAACCGGCCGCAGTCAGTTCGGCGTCAATATCGATCGCTCCGGTCACCGTTTGATGCCCGTGATCCGAACCGATAAGCAGGAGAATGTCGTCACCCTGTTGCCGCAAGTCGCCGAGAGCATCGATGACCATACCGGCATGGCGGTCCGCCTCAGCCAGCGCAGCGAGATGGTCCGGCGAACCCAGCGCGGTGCTGTGCTGCGTGGTGTCCGGGTGGCCAAGCCAGAGGACGGCGAGCGCTGGTCTGCGATCAGTCAGGACCTTGCTGACAAAACGCTCGGTCATGGCGCGATCTCCGGTGATCTCCGGACCAATCCGAAGTGCGTCACTGTCCAGCACCGGAACGCGTCCCGGACCAAAGCTCCCCGCGCGATGATAGACATGGCCATGGCCGTCAGGATCGTGGGCATACGCTGCACCAGGCGAGACATTGGAAAACACGATGGTGCCGCCATGCGGCGCCAAACGTTCGGCCAGCGTCGGTACGGCTAGCGACCGGCCGGTGATCCGCCGCTTGTGCTGGAGAAACTCTGGATGACCGGCGTCGTGCAGGACCAACCGGCCATCCTCGCGAAGCGCCATGGCATTGCCGGTCAGTTCGTGCCGACCGGGATGGCAACCTGTGGCGATCGTTGCCGAGCAAACCCGCGTCACCGATGGGAACGCCGAACTGTGGTTTTCAAACCAGGTTCCGCTTCGAGCGAATTCCGCCAAACGCGGAGTGCGGTCAGGGTCGACAAGATCGCGCCTCAAACCATCGAGGATCACGAGTACTGCGCGGCGGGAATCATGCATGGTCGGCCTCCGGTTCCAGGAGGTTCAGCGCCACGTGAAAGGCATCGTAGTTCCGCAACTGCGTTGGTAAGTCGCTGTCGCGAAGCGGTCGATTTACGATGAATGGAACAATTTGCTCGTGGCGCCCGCCATGCGAGCGCAATGGCCCGGCGAGAGCGGACAGATCATGCGCCGCGCAGCTCGAACCGAGCACACCGTCCGCGGTCGCCAGAACGACCAGATCGCCAATCCTGTCGGGTGGTAGCTCAAGGTCTGCGGCAGCTCTTTCGCGCTCAAGGACCCGTTCGACTTGCGGCAATGCTTCGAGGACGGCCATCGCTTGGTCCGAAACACCCGCATCGCAATAGACCATCGCGCAAGCCCCAAGTGCGCCATGGTGGACGACATATGGGTCCGTGATTGGAAGAATGGTCTGAATACCGGCGCCTGGCATCGCCGTTTCAAGAACGTCCTGGAGATAGGCAACGTTTGGCTCGCCAGTTGATGTGGTCTTGGCGTTCATCCCGTGGTCGGCGGTGACAACCAAGACCGCACCAGCGCGGTCGATATCTGCAAGCAAACGGTCGAGCGCTGCGATGAAGTCCAACGACGCCTCGGCGTCGGGCGCGTAGCGATGTTGCATGTAGTCCGTCGTCGACAGATAGACCAGCATCGGCGTGGTCGCCTCGAGAAGTGCCAATCCGACGCGCAAGACGGCCAAGCTGATTTCTGCGCTGTATATTCCCGGCGGCGGCGTTCCTATGGCCGTCCGGATCGCCGGGGTCATCTCTTGCTGACCGTTGCCAAGGGCCTCGATGGACAGCGTCGCCGCCCGGTCATCTCCATCTGGCAAGCTTGTTCCAAGAAGGCACCTAAGCTTGTCTTTGGCGGTCACGGCGACGACCGTGCTTCCCGCATCGTGTGCCGCGGCCAGGATTGTGCCGGCGCGCAAGAGGTCCGGCGTGTTCATCATCACAGGCATCCCGCTCTCGGTGTCGAGCGCGTAGTTTCCAGCTACGCCGTGTCGACTGGGCGGGACACCAGTGATCAGCGATACATTGTTGGGATTGGTGAAGCTCGGCATTGCCGATGCAGCCGTCCTTAGTCCGTACCGCGCCGTCAACCGGTCGAGGAATGGACACTTCCCCTCCGCGCTCGCGGCCTCCAGATAGCTTGGGTCGAAGCCGTCGATGCAGGCCACGACCACTGGTCCAGCCGGATTGCGATACTCTCGCCCATTGCAAGAAAAGGTTGCGCTGCTTGGCATGTCTGGCGGTGTCCCCTGCATCCTTAGGACGCGGGATACGGAAGACGCATGACAACGAAATGACAATTGTCGAATTAAATATTACTTTTGTAATTCGTGACCGCAGTCTTCCGCGATGCTAACGGGTTTGGACGTTGTTCAACCAACCGAAAACACCGAAGACGATGACGCTTTCTACCGAACCGCGCCTGGCCGCTCGGATTGCCTGGTACCATTTTCAGGAAGGGCTGACCCAGTCGGCCATTGCCGACAAGATCGGCTTGAGCCGTGCGCGCGTGAATCAGATCATTGGAGAACTGCGCGCGTCCGGCGCTGTCCAACTGCACATCAATACGCCGCACGGCGCCTGTGTCGAATTGGAGGCCGCGCTCAAGGAACAATTCGCCCTGCGCGAGGCCATCGTGGTTCCTGCGCCTGCGGCGGAGACGGATGTGCGCCGCGTGACCGGCATGGCCGCCGGTCAATTTCTGTCGGACGCGATCCAGGATGGCGACGTGTTCGGGGTCGGATGGGGCGGGACGATCGATGCTGCCGCGAGCGCGATGGCGCGCAAGAACGGTCGCCGCAACACGGTCGTATCTTTTTGTGGCGGCTTTCCCAAGAGCACGCCGGTCAACCCGTATGATGTTGCTGCGCGTTTTGCCCGCATTCTGCACGGCCCCTGCTACTACGTCACCGCGCCAATGTTTGCCGACAGCAGATCGATGCGCGATGCGCTTATTGACTCCCATTCGGTACGGGCAGCCATGGATCAGGTGCGTTGCGTCAACATCGGCCTGGTCAGCGCCGTGGATCTGTCACCGGAATCGCGCAGTCTCGAATATGGCCTGATCTCAGAAGAACTCCGTCAATCCCTGCTGGAGGCCGGTGCGGTCGGCGACATTTGCGGCCACTACATGACTGCCGATGGCAGCTCAGTGGATCATGAGATCAATGATCTGATTGTCGCACCGCCCATCGACGATCTGCTAGCGATTCCCCATTTGGTGCTTGCATCCGGCGGCGATGCAAAGGTGCCGATCATTCGCGCTGCCTTGCGGCGTGGATTTGCGCATACGCTGATTGTCGACGAAGACGCCGCCAACGCATTGGTTCGATCAAGTTGCTGATTCAGCGCCGTGCCAAAGGTGAAACTCACCTGTGCACGTCATTGTAAAGGCGACTGGGAAACCGGACACCACAAGGAGAATATCCGAGGCTTTTCATCGCCTTGTCTCGAGAAAATGACTCCTTCGCGCCAGCAAGACTTGTCCCTAAGTCCGATTTCATCCGGCCTAGACAGTACAACCTGAGCTTTCCTTGGTTCTCTTCGTGCACATATCGTGCACGTGCGACCCTTCAAGCATCTGATTTCTATGAATTTTCGCCCCAGTCCATCATCGGCGCGACGCAGAACAAAGCCGCCCGACCAGCGCTATTCCGCGTCTCGGTTTGCATAGGTCTAGATATAGCGGAGCGAGTCCAGGACCGCTATGGGGTGTGTTCCAGCGTGGTCCAAGTGGACCAATAGAAACACCCGTCCACCGGCTCCGTATCGCTACCTTGAATGCTTGGGCGGTGTGGACGAATTGACTCCGGTATAGGTTTGAGGATTCCGCGAACGGATTCGATGTGATTCATGGATTGCCGACTGGTTCTGGAGGCCGGCGATATCCACGAAGATGACGGATGCGGATAGCGCGAACGCCCTGGATGCCTTCCGCACCTCGCTGCCGCGGCGCGGGGTGAAGGGTCGGGACGACCGGCTGCTTCTTGAGGCGCTGCACTGTTTCTTGGTCCACAACATCACCTGGCGGGCGCTGCCGGAGCGCTTTGGCAAATGGAACAGCGTATGGAAACGGTTTGACCGGCTGAGCCAGGCGGGCGCGTTCCAGACCTTCTTCGATCACCTCGCCGCGCTGTCATCGTCGGCCCATTTGATGCAGATGTTCGATTCCACCATCGTGCGCGCCATGTCTCGGCGGCAGGCGCAGAAAGGGGCAGCAGGGCTAAGCGCTCGGCCGCTCGCGCGGCGGCTTTTCGACCAAAATCCACCTGAAGACCGACCTTGGCGGGCATCCGATCGCCTTCGACATGACCGGCGGCGAGAAAGCCAACGCGCCACATCTACCGATCCTGCTCGGGCTTGGTCCCGACATCGATCCGCGCGCGGCAATCGGCGACAAGGGTTACACCAGCAAGTCCCGACCGGCAGGCGGCCTGCAAACGCGGCATCGTCCCGTCATCCCGCACGAGGCCAATGAGAAGCAGAAGCCGACCTTCTTCCCCAAGGCCCTCTCAAGGGCCGCGACCGCGTCGAGAAAGCCGTCGGAAAACTCAAACGCTTCAAGCCGATCGCGCTACGCTGCGAGAAGACGAGGCGCAACTTCACCTCCTTCGTCACCCTCGCCGCAGGCTTTGGCTTGGTCAAATCCGTCCACACGGCCTAGGGGCAACACAGGATCGCAACGACCGTGACGGCGGGGTTGTATCAGGCCTGTCCTTCTTTGTATGACCTTTTGATATGATCCCTTGACAATTATTTGTTTTTCGCGGCCTAGGCTGTGCATGCTTGATCCGATCAACTATACCGCAACGTACGAACGTGTCGTCGAGCAGATCCGTCGGGTGATCTACCTCGGCCGCTACCTTCCTGGCGACAAGCTACCCCCGGAACGCGAACTGGCCCAGCAACTGGGCGTCTCGCGCACCACGGTGCGCGAGGCGATACGCATGCTCGAAGGCGAAAACCTGATCCGGGTCAAACGCGGCGCAACGGGCGGCATCATCGTCACCGCGCAGGATGCGGCCAGCGGCGCCGACCGTCTGAGCCTGACCGCAGAGCAGAAACAGGCGCTACGCGACATATTCGAATATCGTTTCGCGATCGAATGCCATGCGGTGCGCCTTGCCGCCGAACGACTTACCGACGAGGACATCGCAAAGCTTACCACCGCGGCGGACGAGATGGACGCGCTGGTGGGCGGCGGGCGTACCGACCAGATCAGCGTCGCCGAGTACAATTCAAGCGACACGCGATTTCACATCGGCATCGCCGAGGCCTCACGAAACCCCTACTTCATTCGCGCGGTCGAGGAGATACGCGCAGCAATGTTCCTGCCGGTGGGCTCGATATTCGAACAACTGAGCGAACGTGCGAACGAGCATCACCGTCCGATCCTCGCCGCGATCATCAACCGCGACTCCGACCGCGCCGAGGCGATGATGCGCGAACACATCCTCGACGCACTGAGGGGACTGCAACGCTTCCTCGAAGGCTGAGGCGCGCGCCGGGCAGCAAAGGGCTGGAATTCAGACCAATATATCCTTTAGCATCCGTGTTGGGGCGGCTGGCCCCGACAACCAAATGGGATGCGCGCGACGATGACGAGCGAAGGACCGCTGAAGTATCATGAGGAGCTGGGCCAGATGGTCCGCCGCGGCTCCTGGATCGACCACTGCCGGTCGACCTACGACCTCATCGTCGAGGCCCTTTCTGCGGGCGATGGCGCCGACGCCAGCGAGCTTGCCCGCTACACGTTGCAGGAGGCGCAGGAGCCGGTCGAGCTATACTTGGCCTGGCTACCCCAAATCCGCGACTTTCTGGCCGAACGCGGTGTTGAACCGGCGAAGATCAAGGCCGAGACCGCCCGGGTCCGCGCCACGGTGGCAAAGGGAGGCGATGGCAACTACGATCCCGAGGCAGGCTGGCTGCGCGTCCGCGAACTGGCAAACACGGCAGCCGATCTGGCCGCCGAGGGTCGGCACGACGAGGCGGCAGAGGCGCTGGAGGCCTCGCGGCGCGTCTGGCTCGACACCCATGACCGGCTGTGCGACGAGGTCCAGGGGATGATCGCCGTCACCGCCGCGCTTGTCGGCGAGGATAGCATCGGCCCGCTGTGGGAACGTCTCATGGCGCCGATGTTCGACAGCTATGACCGCTACGACATCGACCTCACCCCCTGGGAGATGTCGGCCGAAATGCTACTGCAGGTAACGGTCGAGGCATTGCGCGGCCACCTGACCGGCCCCAGTCGCCGCGGCACCCTGGAATTGGTCGAGGAGCCAGATCGGATCGGCTTCCGCTTTCGGCCCTGCGGCTCTGGCGGGCGCAACTTCACCGGAGAAACCCACGGCAGCTACCCGCTGACCACGGCGGCACACGACTGGGCCTGGAACACTGAAGGCGTGTGCCTCTACTGTGCCCATTGCTGCGTGCTGAGCGAGGCCAATCCGATCCGCCGCTTCGGCTATCCCGCGCGCGAAGTTGAGCCTCCCTATCGCAATGCCAATGGCGCGCGCAACCATTGCACATGGTGGATCTACCGAGATCCCACGCGGGTGCCCGACCATGTCTATCGCCGAACCGGCAACAGGAAGCCCCCCGCATTAGGCGGAGCCGCCACGCTGGCGGCAGCCGCAGGAGGCGACGATGAAGCATGATCTCGGGGGCCGCACGGCACTCGTCACAGGCGCGGGCGGCGGCATCGGGCTGGCCATTGCGCGGGCGCTTGTGACCTCGGGCGCGCGGGTGGTCGCCACCGACCTCAAACCACGACCAAAAGCGCTGGAAGATGGCGCCGTCCCTGTGAGCTACGTCGAGGCTGACGTTCGCGAGGAGGCTGCGCTCGTCGGGGTCTTTGCCCAAGTCGGCGAGGCCGGGCTCGACTTCCTCATCAATGCCGCGGGCATTGCGCTGATGGACCGCGACGGTTCGGTGGTCGACATCGACCTCGATGTGTGGCGCCGCACAATGGACGTCAACCTGATGGGAGCAGTGCTGACCGCGCGGCTCGGCGTGCCGCTAATGCTGCGCCGGCCATCGTCAAGCATCGTTCACGTTGCCAGCGTCGTCGGCCTGCGTAGCATGGACAACGCGCTCGACGATAACGTGCTCGATGCCTATCAGGTATCGAAGGCGGGGCTGGTGTCGCTGTCTCGTGGCCTCGCGCTTGCCTATGGCCGCCGCGGACTGCGGTCGAACACCGTCTGTCCCGGCGCCATCGACACGCCGATGACGGCGCACATCTACCGCGACGATGCCCGCATCGAGGCGATGGCTGCGCGGACGCCGCTGGCCCGCGTCGGCCGGCCTGAGGACATCGCCGCCGCGGTGTTGTTCCTGTTGTCGGATGCGGCTTCTTTCATCACAGGCACCGACCTCGTGATCGATGGCGGGCTTATGGCAAAGCTTGCATGACGCGGCCTGTCGCGCTCCTGGCGATGCGGTGGCGGTTGACGCCTCATCCGCAAATGGCCTATTCATCAGACCTATATACAATTGAGCTCTCGCCAGTGTTTGGCGGCAGGAAACGGGTCCACGGCAATGGATCAATCCGCAGAGATGATTGAATCCGCCGTGGACGGCGCCGGCGGGCTCAGGACCCACGGCGTTGGCAAGCATTTCGGCGGTGTCTATGCGGTCAGGGACGTGTCGATCAGTGTCGGCGACGGAGAGATCGTAGGCCTGATCGGGCCGAACGGCGCCGGCAAGACGTCGCTGATGAACGTGATTTCGGGCGTGCTGACCGTCGACGAGGGCGACATCGAGATCGATGGCGTCTCGATCACCAGCCTCGCGACCGCCGATTGCGCGCGCATGGGTGTGGCGCGGACCTTCCAGAACATCCGGATCTTCTCTCAGCTCGACGTGCGCCAGAACGTCCAGGTTGCGCTGACCACGGCACTGCGTCACCGCGCCAGTTATGCCCGTGGGCTGGGCGTCGACGACTTCCTCGATATCCTTGGGATCGCCGACGTTGCACCGCGCAAGGCAGGTACCTTGCCATATGGCACGCAACGCCGCCTTGAGATCGCACGCGCGCTTGCGCTCTACCCGCGCGTGCTGCTGCTGGACGAGCCCGCCGCCGGGATGAATGAGACTGAGACCGAGGCGCTGATGGAGACGATCCGCAGCCTGCACGACCGTTTCGACTTCGGGATCCTCGTGATCGACCACGACCTGCGCTTCATCATGAACCTTTGCCAGAGAATCTATGTGATGGACATGGGCGCGATCATCGCCCACGGCATCCCGGCAGAGATTCGCGCCAATCCGAAGGTCCAGGAAGTCTACCTCGGTGGGCGGCATGACTGACCGCCGCCAGGCGGTCCAATAAGAAAAGGCATAGCCACTACAACCAACAGGAGCGAAGTATGAAGAAAACAGACAAAACCAGAGAGGGTTTCGCGGGTCTTGCCACAGTTTTCGTTGCAGTTGTCGCGGCGCTGTCCGCACCCGCAGTTGCGCAGGAAAACATCGTGATCGGCTACGGCGCGGCCGTGACCGGGCCGCTAGCGCCCTATGACAGCCCTGACGGTGTGCGCTGCCAGGTGGAAAGGGTGAATGAGGCCGGTGGCATCCTCGGGCGGCAGATCGAGCTTGTGATCCGGGACATGCGCTCGGACAGTGCGTTGTCGGGCACCGTTGCGCTGGAGCTTCTTGACCTGGGCGCGGTGGCGCTGCTTGGCCCGCCGACCGACGACACGATCATCCCGATGGCCATGCAGGCCGCGCCGCGCGGCGTCGCCACGCTGTCTGTGGGCGGCACCCAACCGGCCTTCCCCGTGGCCGCTCCCGACAACGGCTATCTTATCCCCTACGGCGACAATGCCTCGGCGGCTGCGGCGGCCGAGTTCGCCTACGAGAACGGCGCCCGCACCGCGGTGCTTCTGGTTTCGCACGACGTTGGCAGCTACTCGCTGATGACGCCAGAGTACTTCGCACAGGCCTTCGAGCGGTTAGGCGGCGAAGTCCTCGGCCGAGTCAACTACAATTCGGGCCTCTCCGACTACACCCCGCAGATCACCGAGATTCGCAACATGGACACGATGCCGGACATCATCTTCGGCGGCATGATCGTGCCCGAGGCTGGCGTCTTCCCGCGCCAGCTAGCAGCGGCGGGCCTCAACATCCCCGTCTATGGCACCGATGGCCATGACGACCCCGGGGTGCTAGAAATTGCCGGCGACGCGGCGAAGCTCGTCAAGTTCACCACCCACGGATTCCCCTCCGAGGGTTCGGCTCTCGCCGAGTTCTACAGCGACTGCGAAGCCCGCGGTTACACGGTGCAGAACATTTTCTTCGGCCTCGGCGGGGAATCGATCCTGGTCCTCAAGGCCGCGATCGAGGCGGCCGGTTCGACCAACCCCCCCGCGATCAACGCCGCCCTTAAGGAGATCGAGAACCTGCCCGGTGTCACCACCGACTCGATCACCTACAAGGACATGGGGGGCATACCGCTAAAGCGGATGACGATGATTGAGGTCGTCGACGGCGCCTTCAGCCCTGCCAAACTGGTTCTGCCGGAGTTCGTTCCGGCTCCATGACGACAATCCTCGAAGTCCGGTCGGCCGTGGTGCGCTACGGTGCCATCACGGCTGTCCGCAATGTGGACCTCAGCGTGGACCGCGGCGAAATCGTCGCGGTCCTCGGGCCCAACGGTGCGGGCAAGACGACCCTTGTCTCCGCAATCGCCGGCATCCTGCCGCTGACCCAGGGCAGCATGCACTTCGACGGGCAGGACATCACCCGGCTCGGGATCGAGGAAATCGTCCGCCGCGGCATGAGCCTGACACCGGAGGGCCGCCGTGTCTTCGCCGATCTGACCGTGCGTGAGAACCTCGTTCTTGGTGGGTCCTCGCAGACGGACCGGGCTCTCTTCGAACAGGACATGCAACGGATGTTCGAGATGTTCCCGATCCTGCACGAACGGTCGAAATCGCCAGCCAAGACGCTCTCGGGCGGCGAACAGCAGATGTTGGCGATCGCGCGATCGCTGATGAGCCGGCCGCGGCTGCTGCTGCTCGACGAACCCTCGCTTGGCCTGGCCCCGCGCATCGTCGACCAGATCTTCAGACTGATCGACGAGTTGCGCCGCGACGGGTTGACCATCCTGGTGGTGGAACAGAACGCTGCCGAGGCGCTTGCCTTCGCCGACCGAGCCTACGTACTGAACGT
The DNA here is from genome assembly GCA_028279445.1 of Tepidamorphaceae bacterium. Lineage (GTDB taxonomy): Bacteria > Pseudomonadota > Alphaproteobacteria > Rhizobiales > Tepidamorphaceae > JANQNT01. Next base: position 272,675 of record JANQNT010000023.1, read on the forward strand.
GGGCGAGGTGGTCTATGCCGGAACCAGTGCAGAGGTCGCGGCCTCCGACGACCTCGCCGAGCATTACCTCGGCGGCCAATTGAGTTGAGGCAAGGAGCGCAGCCGCCACAATGGATTATTTCCTTCAGCAGACCCTGAATGCACTGAGCATCGGCGGTGAATATGCGCTGCTGGCGCTCGGGCTCGCCATCGTGTTCAGCGTGATGGGGCTCGTGAACTTTGCCCATGGCGAGTTGATCACGCTGGGCGGTTACGCGATGTACTTCACCCTGCTGTTTGCCGGTCCACCGGTCGCGCTGCTGATTCCGGTTTGCATCCTCGGCGCAATGCTGGCAGCGGTGGCGTTCGACAAGGTCGCCTTCCGCCCGGTGCGCAATGCCCCGCCGACCACCGGGCTTTTGACCGCCTTTGGGGTGTCGATCATCATCCAGAACATCCTGGTCATCTTCGTGGCGACCCGCGCCCGACCCGTTCCCACGCCCGATTGGATGCGCGGAAACTTCATGGTGGGAGAGCTGTCGATCCCGGTGCTTCAGGTGCTGGAGTTCGCGGTGACCTGCCTTGCGCTCGCCGGGCTTCTGCTGCTGCTGAACCGCACCGTTGTGGGATTGGCGATGCGTGCAGCGGCGAAGGACTTCGTGGCCGTCCGCATGGTCGGCATTAAGGCCAACCGCGTGATCATGACGGCCTTTGCTGTCTCGGGCGTGCTTGCCGGGATCGCCGCGGTCTTCATCATCAGCCGGCGCGGCGCTGTCGACCCGTTCATGGGCTTCATCCCGCTTCTGAAGGCCTTCGTCGCCTGCGTGCTGGGCGGCTTCGGCAGCCTTCTGGGCGCGTTGGTGGGCGGCATCGTGCTGGGTTGCGTAGAGGTCTTCCTTCAGGTGGTGCTGCCGCCCGACATCGCGGGCTACCGCGACGCCTTTGTCTTTCTGCTCGTAGGCCTCGTGCTGGTGCTCAAGCCCGAGGGACTTGTGGGCAAACGGGCTGAGCTGGGGGACAAGGAAGAATGAGCCTGATCACCCAGACGGCGGCCCGCACGATCCTTCCCGCAATCGTGCTGGCGGGAGCCGCGGCGCTGGTGATGCTACTGGGCCAGCCGTTCCACGAACGCGTGGCCTATGTCTTCTTCACGAATCTCATCATTGTCCTCGGCCTGCAGGTCTTCATGGGCAATTCGAACGTCGCCAACCTGGGTCACATCGCCTTCGCGGGCATCGCAGGCTATGCTGTCGCGATCCTGTACACACCGGTAGCCCTGAAGGCTGCACTGATCCCAGGGGCACCCTTCGGGCTCGACAACGTCGCGCTGGGCCTCGTACCGGCGATCCTCGTGGCGCTCGCGATCACGCTTTTGGTGGCGCTCTTGTCGGGGCTCGCGCTGTCGCGGCTCACGGGCGTGGCGGCGACCATCGGTACAATGGCGCTCCTGGTGATCGTCCATGTCGTGCTGGTGAACTGGGTCGAGCTCACCCGCGGCCCCCGCGCCTTTTACGGCGTCCCGGTGATCTTCACCTTGCCTTGGGCTGTGGGCGCGGCGGTGATCGCGGTCTACATCGCCAAGCTCTTCCGTGAATCACAGGATGGCATCCAGCTGCGCGCTACCGGCGACAACCTCCTGGCTGCCAAGGCAATGGGTGTCGACGTCGAGAGGGTACGGCTCAAGGCCTGGATACTCGGTGCGTTCCTGTGCGGAACAGGCGGCATTCTCTTCACCCTCTTCAATGGCACCATCGCACCGAACAGCTTCTATTTCAGCCAGACCTTCCTAACGATCGCGATGCTGATCCTCGGTGGCATGCGTTCGGTTTCGGGCGCCATCACCGGCTCGATTGTCGTCGCTGTCGGCTTCGAGGTCTTCCGCAGCCTTGAGAACGGTCCGGTCATCTTGGGCATTGACCTACCGGAGGCGTTCGGGCTGACCGGCTTCTTCCTCGGCGCGGTAATCGTCCTGTCGCTGACATTCCGCCCTATGGGGCTGATGGGCAACGACGAGTGGGAAGATGTCTGGCCGGCGCTGCGGGCCCGGCTGGCGGGTCGGCGCGAGGGGCGGCCATGATGCTCGACGGCAAGCGTATCCTGATCACCGGCGCGGCGCGTGGCATCGGCCTTGCCGCCGCACAGGAATTCACCGCCCAGGGCGCACGCGTTGCCATCGCCGACCTCGACGCATCGGCGGCGGCCGAAGCAGCGGCCTGCATCGGCCAGTCCCACGCGGTAAGCCTAGAGGCTGACGTTGCCGACAATGCCTCGGTCGCGATGATGATCAGTGGAGCCGTCGCTGCCCTCGGCGGCCTCGATGGGATGTTCAACAACGCCGGCATCGTCCACCCCGAGGACCACGACCTTGTCGAGACGCCGCTCGCTGCGTGGGAAAGGACGCTGGCCGTCAATCTCACTGGCGTCTTCCTTTGTTGTCGACACGGCATCCCGGCGATCCTCGCCTCTGGCGGCGGGGCCATCGTCAACAACGCCTCGATCGTCGGTGTGGTCGGCTCCTACCCCAGCCAGGTCGCCTACACGGCAGCCAAGGGCGGGGTGATCGCGCTCACCCGGGAGCTCGGCGTCGCCTATGCCCGGCGCGGCGTGCGCGTGAACGCCGTCTCGCCCGGTGTGACGCTGACTCCGATGGCTGCCCAGATGATGACCGGCGACGAAGAGGCGGCACGCCAGGACCGCTTGCGCCACATCCCGATAGGTCGCTATGCCGAACCACTAGAGATCGCTCGGGTGGCCGCCTTCTTGCTGTCTGACGCGGCCAGCTACGTCACCGCGCAGAACTGGCCCGTTGATGGCGGCCTGACAGAGGCCTACCTCTGCCCGCCCTTCAAGGCCGGTGCCTGATCGTAGCTTGATCTTGGCCAGAGTGTTCGGGCCGGAGGCGCGCCTGCGGGGAACCTATGCGGTAGGAAAGGGCTGACGCAGGTCCGACACACGGCCGCCCGCTGCCGGACCGCGAGCGGCTATAGCCTTCTTGGCGGAAGCCAAGTCACCGCAATGCTCTATTGCTCTGATCCTGAGCATGTCCTCGTCGGAAAACCACACACACTTTTCGGGAACACGCTTCAGCCCGCGGCCAGTTCGCGCACGGCCCGGGCGCAGTCGGCCAGCGCCGCATCGGCCTCGGGCAAGAGCCCGCGCAACAGGGTGAAGCCGTGAATCATCTCGGGATAGTGCAGCCGGCGCACTGTCACACCGGCTTCCTCCAGCCGACTGGCATAGGCCATTGCTTCGTCACGCAGGGGATCGAAGCCCGCCGTCAGCACGACAGCGGGCGGCAGCCCGACGAGGTTGGTGGCATGAATCGGTGAGGCGAGCGGCGCGCGCCGGTCCTTCGGATCGGGCAGGTAGCTCGCGGTATAGAACGGCATTGAGTCCAGCATGTAGCCCTTCGAGAACGCCGCCCGTGACGGCGTCTCGGCGGTATGGTCGATCACCGGGTAGATCAGAAGCTGCACTGCCAGCGTCGGTCCGCCCTCATCGCGCGCCCTCAGCGCCAGCACCGCGGCGATATTGCCGCCAGCGCTGTCGCCCGCGGCAATCAACGAGCGCCCGGCCAGCCCCAGTTCCCCGGCCCTTGCAACGACGTCGCGGGCGACCGCCAGCGCGTCGTCGACGGCAGCCGGAAAGGGGTGTTCCGGTGCCAGCCGGTAGGAACATGACACCACCGGCATCCCGCCCGCGTTCGCCAGAACCCGGGCTGTGGAATCATGCGTGTCGAGACCGCCGCGGATGTTGCCGCCGCCATGGAAGTACAGCATCGCCGGCGCAGCTGCGTCAGCGGGCGCGGCAGGAACGTAGAGCCGCGCGGCGAGCGGTTCGGCATGGCCCGAAAGAGTGAGCCCGCGAACCTCGCCGACCTCGGGTTTCGGCCCGTCGACCGCGGTGATGTCGGCGGTGAATTCTGCACGCGCATCTTCCGGGGTCTGTTTCTCGACCGGCGTAGCGTTCGGGTTGCCGGGCTGGGCCAACGCCTGACGCAGCGTAGGGTGCAGGTCGGCATCGCTCATCGTGGTTCTCCTTCCTGGCCGCCGGCGTTCAGATGCGCTCGAAATAGCGCATCCGTTCCCAGTCGGTGACGGTGCCGCACTGGAAATCCTCGTCCTCTGTGGCAAAGTGAGTGACTAGGTGGGCGTGCGCGACATCACCGAAAGCAGCGCGTGCCGCCGAACTGCCCTGGAGCAGCTCGACCGCCTGGCCCAGCGTGCGCGGAAAGTGATCAAGCCCAGAGGTTTCGTAGGCGTTGCCCTCCTGTGCCGGAGGCAGCGAAAGCGCTTCCTCGATCCCGTGCAGCCCGCCTGCAATGATACCGGCCAGTGCAATATGCGGATGCACGTCCGCGCCTGGGATGCGGTTCTCGAACCGGTAGCTGCGCCCGTGCCCGATCAGCCGATGGCTACAGGTGCGGTTGTCGAGCCCCCAGGCGATACCTACGGGCGCGAAGCTTTCAGGCTGGATGCGCTTATAGGAATTGATGGTGGGCGCCAGCGTCACCGCAAGCTCGCGCGCGGTTGCAAGCGATCCGGCGAGGAACCGCGCCATCGTGTCGGACATCCGGTTTGCGCCCGCGGAGTCCCAGCCAACGGGTGTGTCGCCGGTCTCGTCCCACAGGCTGACATGGACATGGCAAGACGACCCGACATCTTGGAAGAACGGTTTGGCCATGAAGGTCGCGACCATGCCATGACGGACGGCGATCTCCTTAATCCCGGTTTTGAAGATGATGTGCCGGTCGGCCATCCGCATGGCGTCGGAATAGCGCGTGTTGATCTCCTGCTGGCCGATGCCCCATTCGGGCTTGGAGAACTCGATCTCCAGGTCCGCCCCGGACAGCGCCTCGCGCGCTTCTCGGGTGAAGTCCTCTTCAAGCGTGCCCTGGAAGATGTGGTAGTCCGAGCGGTAGCGCGAGGTCGGCCGCAGCCCCTCGTAGCGGGTTGCCCAGGCCTCATCGAGACTGCCACGGAACAGATAGAATTCCAGCTCGGTGGCGCATTTGACCGACAAGCCGTGGCGCGCGGCGCGTTCGACCTGCCGGCGCAGGATGGTGCGCGGGGCTACCTCCACCAGTTCACCCGTCGCCTCGTCGACCGCGTCGCAGATTACGAGGGCCGTTTTCTCCTGCCAGGGAATGCGCCGTAGCGTCGACAGATCGGGTGCAAAGCGGAAATCCGGAAAGCCGTTCTGCCAGCCGGTCAGCGCGTAGCCCTCGCGCGGCTCCATCTCCATGTCGACGCACAAAAGGAACAGCGAGCCGTGCAGCCCTTCTTCGCCGAGACCCACGTCGAGGAACGTCTGGGCGCGCACCCGCTTGCCAACGAGCCGCCCCCAGTGGTCTGGGATTGCACAAATCACCGTCTCGATCTCGCCGCGGCGGTGCAGCTCGCGCAGTTCGTCGATTGAGATCAATCCGCTCATCTGGCGCTTCCTCGTCGATGTTTCGCCACCCGGACCGCCATACTAGTGCCCGTCAAAGTACTGCCGGAGTTCCCATGTCGAGACCTGCTCGCGCTGCCAGTCCTGCCAGAGCTGCCAATCGCTGCGCCGCACGGCCAGGTACTGTTCGACCAGTTCGGGGCCGAGGAGCTTCCCGGCGGTATCCGATGTCTCCATGAGTTCGATCGCCTCGCCCAGCGTGCGCGGTAGCGGCTCAAGCTCCGCGACCTCGCCGGCGTTGCCTTCGACGGGCGGTGGCGCGTCGCTGCCGGCTTCCACTCCCGCGAGCCCGCCCGCAAGCATTGCGGCGATGGCGAGATAGGGGTTGACGTCGGCGCCCGGGCAGCGGTGTTCGATCCGGCAGGCATGAGGACCGGGCTTGGTGATGACCCGCAGCGCGCAGGTTCGGTTGTCGAGCCCCCAGCTGACGTTCTCGGGCGCCCAGGTGCCGGCGTCCATCCGGCGGTAGGCGTTGACCGTCGGATAGAATACTGTAGCAAGGTCGCGCAGGCTGGTCAGTTGCCCCGCGACGTAGTGCCGGGCGGTTTCGGTCAGCCGGCCCTCGGCATTGGCGAAGGCCGGCGTGCCGTCGCGCCACAGGCTCTGGTGGACATGACCGCCACAGCCCGACTCGTCGATACGCCATTTCGGCATGAACACCGCTGCGAGCCCGTGCCGGCCGAGGTAATCCTTGAGGTAGAGCTTGACGCGCGCGCATGCGTCTGCTGCTTCGAGTGTGGGCAAATGGCTGATCGCCAGTTCCATCATGCCGCGGCCAAGCTCAGCGTGTATCGCCTCAATCGGGATCGACAGCGCGTTCATCTCGGCCATGAAGCCCGCCATGATCTCGCGCACTTCGCCGCCCATGCGCGCCAGGCTGTAGGCGTTGTGCATCCGCCCGTACGTTTCCTGGTCGTGATGGCCGCCAGTCAACACCCGCGCATCCTCGGCCTCGATAACGCACAATTCCAACTCTACGGCAAAGCGGGCCGCATATCCCATCGCCTCGCCCTTCGCGACCGCCCGCCGCAGCGCACCACGGGGCGACAGGGCATAGTGACCGCCGGTTGCCGGGTCGATCATGTCGCAGATCACGGCTGCGACTCCGTTGGTACGATCGAGCACGCGTAACGTCGACAGGTCGGGCACCGCCGCAGCATCGGGAAAGCCGTTCGCAAACGAGCTGAAGCGGGTCTCGATCACGTCGTCGAAATGCGACAGACCGTAGAGGATGGTGCAGAAGGCGCTGCCATCGGCGCCGGCGGCCTTTTCGATCCGGGTTACCTTGCCGCGCAGCGTCCCGCTGATGTCGGGTGTCTCGATCTGCAGAAGGCCGATGCCCTCGGCCTTCAGCGCCTCGATCCGGGCCTCGTCCGTCGCGTGGTCGTCGTTGCCTGTCGCCATCATCGCGCTTTGCTCCGTTCCGTCATCCGCTCGCAACCGCGTCAAGCCGGGCCAGCGCCTCTGTGAAGCATTCCATCGGCGCGCGCACCGTGCCCGCACCGATCTGCCCGCCGCCCGATCCGGCGATGCCGATGTCCATCTGCGGCAGCACTCCGGTCTCGACGACCTTGCGCACGTCGATGCCGGTTGGGGTGCCGCGGAACTTCAGGAACGGGATGCGGAAGAGCGGGTGTTCACCATGGGTGATACGGTAAAGCTCCTGGTTGCGCTCGACCATCGTCATCGGATCGCCACCCTGGTAGTGCTGCAGGGGAAAGGCTGCGGCCTGGGCGAAGGCGCCAAGGCCCACGGTTTCGGTGATGGGGCTTTCGCCGCCCATCCAGGCGATCTCGCTTTCGTCGTGGCCGTCGAAGAGCTTCGCCTCAACGCTGGCATGCGGGCCGGTGATCCATGAGTCGCCCATTCCGCTTACGCGGATCGCGAAGCCACAGCAGTTGAAGCACATCGCAGTGACCAGCGACGAACCCGTCACGCCGTTCGCCGCGTCCGCGATGCTCTTGGCCGCTGCCATCGAAAGGCGCAGAAAAAAGTAGTTGTCCTCGGTCAGGATGCGGACCAGCGCATCCATGTCAGCCTTGGGCACATCGTCGAGCGCCAGAAGCCCCGGGAATAGTTCGCGCGCAAACAGAAGCGATGCGGCCGTATTGCGGCTGTGCAACTCATCGCCCATGTTGAGGGCCCGGCGCATGATCGGGGCCAGTGGCACCCCGCCCAAGGCCCGTACCGCGGCGCCGATGATCGGCGCGATCGTGCCGTCGATGAACGCCAGCCGGTCACGGATTTCCTGGTTGTAGACGCCGTAATTCAGCCGTTTGGGTGCGTGGCCTTCGTACATGTTGCAGAAGCCCATATTGCCGTAGGCGCGGTTCTCGACCACGAAGACCGCCATCGACGCGGTGTAGATGCCGGCGAGCGATCCGACCGCGCCGAAATCGTGGCAGCCGCCGATGCGGATCGCGCCGCTTTCGAACCCCGTGATCGCCTCGTCCCTTGTCCGCGCGAGGCCCTCGTAGAGCGCGCCGCCGATCAGCGCCTCGCGCTGGCCACCCTGGTATTCGGCAAACCGCATCGCGGGGCCAGAGGTCAGCACGGTTGCCGGGGTCATCCCCGGCAGAAGATCGAGCGCGGTGCCGACGTCGACCAGCACCGGTTCGCTTTTGCTTAGTCGCTCGAAGGCGGTGTCGTTGGGGCTGGCGCTCATGTCCCGCCCTCTCCCGCGGCGATCATATGCCCACCACCCCGCCATCGGCGTGCAGCACCTGGCTGGTGATGTACGAGGCGTCGGACGACAGCAGGAACGCCGTTGGCCCCGCCATCTCGACCGCCTGCCCCATCCGCTTCATGGGAATGTGCTGCAACAGCCAAGCGATCGCCTCTTCGTCGGTGTCGCCCGAGGCAATGAAGCGCATCGAAGCGCTCATCGGCAGCACTTCGATGAACCCAGGCGCGAGTGCGTTGACGCGGATGCCCATCGGCGCAAGCTCGTGGGCCAGATAGCGAGTGAACGTCTCCATGCCCGCCTTCGAGGCGCCGTAGATCCCGCCGCCGCGCAGTCGCCCGATGGAGGCGGTGACACTGGAGATATTGACGATCGCGCCGCCCGGTCGCATGTGAGGCACCGCCGCCCGGCAGACGCGGATCATGCCGGCGACATTGACGTCCCAGACGGTCTCCATTGCCTCTTCGGTGATCTCGTCGATCTGGCCGTGGCGCAGAAGGCCCGCACAGTTGACGACGCCGTGGATCGAGCCGAAGCCACGGGCAACGTCGACGCATTCTTCGACGCTCTTCTGGTCACGAATGTCGATGGCGCAGGCATGCACCCGCGGCGCGACATCTGTGAGTGGCTCGCCATTTCGCGCCGGCGAGATCGCGACATCGGCCGCCACCACGGCATAGCCGTCGGCCGATAACCGTTTGCAGATCTCGGTGCCGATCCCTCCTGTGCCGCCGGTGACGATGACGACACTGCCGTCCGGTTTTGTCATGGCGTTCCCCTTAGCTGTTTAATCTCGCCGCACGGGCGTTCAGGCGGCCTGGTGATCGGCGACGAGGCGGAACCCGGGAAAGCCGCTATCGGCGACCTGCTGACAGCGCGCTTTGTAGGCCGGGTAATCGAGGTAAGGCATGAAGACGCGTGGCTTGCCCGGCACGTTCGCGCCTATGTACCAGGAGTTCGCCAGCGGATAGATTGAGGTGTCGGCAACGGCGTTGACATGGGCGACCCACTCGTCCTCAGCCTGCGGTTCGGCCTCGATCTCGCGGATGCCGCGTGTGTCGAGAGTGGCCATGCAATGGGCGATCCAGTCGACGTTCTGTTCGCCCAAGGTGACCATGTTGGCCAACCCAGCTGGGCTGCCCGGGCCGGACACGAGGAACATGTTGGGAAAGCCCGCGATGCCGATGCCAAGGTAAGTCTTCGGTCCGTCGCGCCACTTGTCTTTCAGGTTCTGCCCACCGCGACCGCGGATGTCGATGCGCAGATGCGCCCCGGTAATCGCGTCGAAGCCTGTCGCCAGCACAATGGCGTCGAGCGGGATATCCTCGCCGCCGACGACGAGTCCGTTCGTGGTCACCCGCTCCAGCGGACGCTCGCGCAGGTCCACGAGTTCCACGTTGTCGCGGTTGAACATCTCGAAATAGCCGTTGTCCACGCACAGACGCTTGCAACCGATCAGCGTATCCGGCAGCAGTTTGCGCCCGGTTTCGGGATCCCTGACGGTTTCGAGGATCTTCTCTCGCACGAAGGCGCCGGCCGTCCCGTTGGCCTCCACGTCTTCGAAGATGTCACTGAAGGCTCCCGCGAAGGCCAGTCCGCCGTCGCGCCAGCGCTGCTCGTAGATCGCGCGGCGCGTCGCCTCGTCGACCTCCAGCGCGCCCTGTTCGCCGACTTCGAAGCTGATAGCCGAGCGGTTGGCTTGCGCCCGCGCCCGGATGGCGGGATATCTCGCTTTGAGGTCGGCCACCTCGGCCTCGGTCAAAGGGCGATTGCGCGACGGCACGCTGTAGGCAGGGGTCCGCTGAAGAAGGTAGAGCCTTCCGGCCTGTTTCGCCAGTTCGGGCGCGACCTGGATGCCGGACGACCCGGTGCCGATTACCGCCACCCGACGGCCGCGCACGTCGATTCCTTCTTTCGGCCAGCGCCCGGTGTGGACCACATCTCCCGCGAACTCGTTCAGCCCCTCGATCTTCGGGATCGCCGGACTGGATAGCGGGCCGACGGCCAGCACCAGGTGGCGGCAGTCCAGCCGCCCGCCCATGCTCGTCTCGACCATCCAGCGGCCGGTTGGCTCGTCGTAGGCTGCTGCGGTCACCCGGGTCGAGAAACGGATGTCGCGCAAGAGGTCGTGACGCTCGGCCACATGTTCGATGTAGGCAAGGATTTCCGGCTGGGCGGCGTAGCGTTCCGTCCAGTTCCATTCCTGCTCGATTTCGGGATCAAAGCTGTAGGAATACTCGAAGCTCGGGACATCGCAGCGCGCGCCGGGATAGCGGTTCCAATACCACGTTCCGCCGACCCCGTCGCCGGCCTCGATCACGACCGCCTTCAGCCCCAGCTTGCGCAGCCGGCAGAGCATGTAGAGCCCCGCGAAACCGGCTCCGACCACCACGACATCGAAAGCCTCCGTTGCCTCGCCACCCTGTTTGCCCTGCACCACCATGTTAAACCTTCGCCGGCCGGTTGTGTTGATCGTCCGGACCGCTGACGGCCTTCCCCGCGGCCCGATTCACGAGTGCTGCCCAGGCTGCGCCGATGCCGCTCCCGACGAGATTCTGCAGATCGAACTGCAACCGGTCCAACCGCCAGACGCGTGCGCCCAGTACATGCGCGATGACCTGCGCACCGAGGCAAATGCCCAGAAGCGGCTTGCCGGCCTGGTTGTAGCGCCGCGCCACCTCGGTGCAGTCGGCGATCAGTACCGCGTCCTTTTCCTCCACCACGCTTTGCGGTCCGCCCAGCAGAAGCGCGCCGTCATAGGCATCGAGATCGTCCGGCGGGGCGTCCCCCTCGTCGAGCTTCACCGTCACCGCATGAATCTCCGCCCGCTCGAGGCTTTCGGCGATTAGCCCCGCGGGAGAAAGCTCATCCGGCCGGATGACCAGAACGCGCGCCATTCACTTCCTCTGGAAAATCGCCCTAACCAACGCCGATAACGGCTATTGGAGCGCCAAGTGATTCTTTGATCTAAAGATTAGACCAATAGCCCTTTAGCAGTAAAGGGGGTGCAGCTGTCAGGTCCGCGACAAGGCATGACAAACCGCTTGCAACGGCGAACGCCTTGGCAAGAGCCCGCCGCCGAGACGACCGGCAGATGCACGGCATCGTCCATGATCCTGCGCAAGGAGTGCTCGCCACGTTGCAGTTCCTCCCGGCGCGCCCTCAAGCGCCCGCACACACCTGCCGCTCGGCATCGTCAAGCCGCGCCCGCGCGGCCGTGAGCGCTTGCGTGAAACGCTCCAGACGCCCTTTGTCCCGGGTCAGCCGCTCGGCGAGTGCACCGACTTGGCGGCGCACCTCATCGGGGGCGGTGCCGCCATGGGATTTGCGCGAAGCCACTACCGCACCCGGATCGAGATAGCCCGCGATAGTCGCTGGCGAAAGGCCGATCTCGCGCCCAAGAACGTTGCGGCCGGCGGCATCCAGGGACCGCGCCCAATCCATGTCGGCGATCGAGGTCCCGCGCGGCAGGTCGCGTACCGCTGCGGCAACGACGGCATGGGCCTGGCGGAACGGCAGGCCGCATTCGATCACCAGCCCATCGGCGAGATCGGTCACGGTCGCGAAGCTGTGTGCCAGCCGCTCGGCAAGCCACGGCCCATTGGGCGCCGCCGCCTCGACCGCGAGCTGCGTCAGACTGAGGCAGACATGTGTCTGATCGAGTGCCGTCCAGGCGGCCTTGAGATCGTCGCGAATAGTATCGATGGACACCGTGTAATGGGTACCGACCAGGCTCATCGCCGTGGTCATGTGGGCGCCGACGATCTGACCGGCCAGTCCCTTGATATGCTCCAGCAGCACCGGGTTTTTCTTCTGCGGCATGATGCTGGAGGAGCCGACCACATCATCGGAGAACAACAGGCTCGAGAATTCGTTCGTGGCATGGGCGTAGAAGTCCTGCGCCAACCGGCTGCAGCTGGTCGCCGCCTGGGCGACCGCGCCGGCCGCCTCGACCAGGAAATCGCGCGCGGCGACTCCGTCGAGACCGTTCTCGACGAGGCCATCGTAGCCAAGTAGCTCGGCGGTGCGGGCCGGGGCAATCGGGTGTCGTGTTCCGGCAAGGGCGGCAACCCCGAGCGGGCTGCGATTGATCCGCTCCAGCGCGCCGGACAAGCGTGCCCAATCGCGCTCCAGTGCGGCAGCGATGCCGGCGAGGCAGAAGCCGTAGGTGATCGGCTGGGCGGGCTGCATGTGGGTGTAGCCGAGCATGAGCGCATCGGCATAGGTCTCGGCCCTGGCTAGGGCGCAGGCCCGCAGATCATTCAGCGCGCCGAGCAGCACCGTCACCTGGGCGCGGGCCCGCAGGCGGTCGATCGCCGCGCCCAGATCGTTGCGGCTGCGCCCGGTATGCAGCCGTCCCCCTGCCTCCGCACCCGCGTGGGCGATGATCCAGGCCTCGTGATTGAAATAGGATTCCTCGCGCCTTGGATCGACGGGAATCGCGTCCGGGCCGAGCGCCGTCATCTGCGACAGCGCCGCGAGAAGGGCGCGCGCGTTATCGCCATCGATAATACCCTGTTCGGCGAGCATGACCGTATGTGCCCGGTTGATCTCGATGATGATCCCGAAGGTCGACGGGAACTCGTTATCCAGGTTGCGCCGATAGATTTGCTCCGCGATCAAGGGATGAACACGATCGAAGTGATCACGTGAGGGGCTGGCGTTCCGCATCGTTGTCTCCATTGGCTGATCCTTCGCACGCATTGCCGGGCGCATCGTCGCCGCCCGGCCGGCTTCATAAGATCTTGTCCAGAAAGGTCCGGGTGCGCGCCTCGCGCGGTGCTGTCAGCACCGCGTCGGCAGCGCCCTGTTCGACGATTTCAGCTTGATCCATGAAGATGACGCGCGAGGCCGCCTCGCGTGCAAAGCCGATTTCGTGGGTGACGATGACCATGGTCATGCCCTCGCGCGAAAGCGTGCGCAGGACGTCCAGCACCTCGGCGATCATCTCCGGATCGAGCGCCGATGTCGGCTCATCGAGCAACAGTGCCTCAGGCGCCATGGCCAGCGCCCGCACGATCGCCACCCGCTGGAGCTGCCCGCCGGACAGTTGCGCGGGATAGGCGTCGGCCTTGTCGGCGAGCTGCACGCGCGCGAGCAGGTTGCGCGCCGTTTCGGCCGCTTGCTCCCGACGCATCCGTCCGGTGCGCACCGGGGCGAGCGTGATGTTCTGCAGCACCGACAGGTGCGGGAACAGCGAGCAGTCCTGGAACACCATGCCGACGCGCAGACGTACGGCCCGCCAGGCCCGCTGTTGCCTCATATCGACCGGCGCGCCGTCGATCCGGATGGTACCGGCATCGGGGACCAGCAGACCGTTAAGGCACCGGATCAGCGTGCTCTTGCCCGATCCGCTCGGCCCGATGACGGCAACAACCTCGCCGCGCGCCACGCTGAGGCTCACCGCGCGCAGCGCCGTGTGCTTGGCAAAGCACTTGGTCAGCCCCTCGGCGGCAATGAGCGGCACGGCCCGGTTGGAGGCGCATGCGGTCATACGCTTTCCTCCGCCTGCCGGCGCACGCTGCCCATGTCGGCCGCGCCACGCGCTTTGAGACGGTGCTGCATGGCGCGCTCGAGCCGGCTTGTCAGCGCATTGAGCGCCGCGGAGATGAGGTAGTAGACAACGAGGATCGCCCCGAAGATCGTGAAGGCGGGGCTGTAACCCTCCATGATGGTGGTGCGCTCGACCACGATTTGCGCCATGCGAAAGAGTTCGGGAACGCCGATCAGCGCCGCCAGCGAGGTCGACTGCACCAAGAGCGTGAACAACCCGGTGAAGGGCGGGATGATCGGCAACAGCGCCTGCGGCGCGATCACGTACCAGTAGATTTGCCAGGGTTTGAGGCCGAGCGCCGCCGCGCTGGTGCGCTGGTGCTCGGGAATGGCGTTGAACCCGCCGCGCACGATCTCCGCGCCATTGGCCCCGCCCCACAGCGACAGCGTGACGACCGCGGCGCTGAACGGATCGAGCGGCAGGCCAATCAGCGGCGCGCCGAAATAGATGAAGAACAGACTGACCAGGAGCGGGATATCGCGGAAGACCTCCACATAGATTCGTGCCGCAACCGTGAGCAGCCGATTGCGCGTGATGCTCATGATCCCGACGAAAAGCGAGATGACCGTCGCGAACACGAGCGTCAAAACAGCCAGTCCGAAGGTCCAGGCCAGACCGTTGCCGAACAGGATGTAGTTCTCGACGATGAGCTGCATGGTCTTTAGGCCGTCTCGAACGGTCGGTGCAGGCGTTTCTCGAGCGCCCGCACGGCGATCGACAGGCCCAGAACGAGCGCCAGGTATATGATGCCGATGGCGGCGAACATCTCCAGTGTTCGGAACTCAAGCGAAATGCGCTCCATGGCGACGAAGGTAAGCTCCGCCAGACCGATCGCTTGCAGATAGGCTGAGTTCTTCAGGATCGAGATTGAGGTGTTGAGCACCGACGGCAGCGCCACCCGCACGCCCAGCGGCACCGCGATGAGCAGCATGAACTGTATGGGCTTGAGACCGAGCGCCGCGCCGGCATCGCGCAGATCGTCGGGTACCGCCAACAGCCCGCCGCGCACGTTCTCGACATTATAGGCCGCCCCCCAGACCACCAGCGCCAGAACGCCTGAATTGAAGATCGACAGATGGATGCCGACCGATGGCAGGCCGTAGAAGATGAAGAAGATCTGGACCAGCAACGGCGTGTTGCGGATGAAGCTGACATAGCCGGCAACGACCGCCGACAGGCCCCGGACCTGCATCACCCGCACGATCGCCCCGAGGATCCCGATGCCCACTGCCGCCAGGATGCTGATCGCCGAGACCTTCAACGTCATCAACAGGCCGGCGCCGAGCGCGTCGGACTGTCCCCAGATATAGCTGGTGTCGAACTGATAGCTCATGGCGTAACCCGGCGCCGCGACGCCGCCTTTCGGCCGCCGCGGCGCCCATTGTGCCGGCCGGTGCCGGTGTCAGTTCCGGGGAGCGTTGTCGAGGTCCCAGGTCTGCTTCATGGCATCGATCAGATCGGGCTGGACATGCTCTTCAAGCCATTGATCGGTCAGCCCCTCCGCCACTGCCTTCTTGATCGCGGCATCGACGAAGGCGCGCCATTCCGGCTCCCCTTTGCGCACCCCGCCTGCACCATAGCCGACGGCGAAGAGGTCGCCGACCATGCGGATCGAGTCATTCTTGTTGGCCAGCCCGCTCAACAGGGCAAAATCATGCGCATACCCCTGGGCGCGACCCTGCAACAGGGCTTGCAGCGCATCGGAGACGGTGTCGAGCTTGAGCAGCGTTACGTCAGGCATGTTCTTCTCCAGCCAGGGGATCTGCCAGGCGCCCTTGATGGTGATCACGGTCTTGCCGTCAAGGTCTTCAAGGTCCTGCACCTCGCTGTCGACCGGCACCACGACATCGCTGCCGTCCCAGAAATAGGGATCCGTGAAATCGATGACTTCCTTGCGTTCCTCATTGATGCCGAGGGTCGCCAGGATGAGGTCGATCTTGCCGCCCAGCAGGCTCGGAATCCGGTTCGAGGAGGTCACGCACACGATCTCGGTCTTGGTGGCATCCCCAAAGGCATATTCGGCGATTTTCTTGCCGAGTTCGACCTCGACACCTACCGGTTTGCCGGCAGTGTCGAGATAGCCGTAGGGCGGGAAGTCGCATTTGGTTCCGAAGCGCAGAATGTCTGCCTCGGCGATGGCGTCGGGCACCGGCGGCAAATCCGAGGCCAGGGCCGTGGTTGCGACGCCGGCCGACAGCGCGAAAGCTGCCAGCATGCGCGCTGCTTTGCAAAGATTGTCCATAGCTTGTCCTCCCATACCCGCCCAGGCGCTCCGCCTTGCGGCGCGCCATCTTTCGGCCCCGTGGCGTCGAGACAGGGCTTGGCGACACGACGGGTGAGCATCGTCTTGCGCTCGACGGTACAGGGCCCTGGCGGATGTCTTGATCGCATCCGTCGCGCCGCTCGGGCAAAGCGTTGCAAAGCTTCAAAATCAGGTCAAATCATGTTATATCCTTTCAATATAACTTAATATGATGACTCTGACATATGGTCACCTACCGTCAGATCGCAGCCTTCCGCGCCGTGATGCTCACCCACAGCTTCACCCGGGCGGCGGACATGCTGCACATCACCCAGCCGGCGATCAGCCGGCTGATCCGCGATCTGGAGATCGAGCTCAAGCTGACTTTGTTCGAGCGCCAGAAGGGCGGCATGAAGGTGACCAGGCAGGCCGAGACGCTTTATTCCGAAGTCGAGCGGTCCTTCCTTGGCCTGCAACGCATCGAGCAGGCTGCCCGGCGCATCCGCGAAGGCCGCAGCGGGGCCATCAAGATCTGCGGAAATCCGGCCTTCACGCTGATGTTCATTCCGCGCGTCGTGAAAGCCTTTCTTGAAACCCATGAAGGCGTACAGGTGTCGCTCTATTCCTGTGCCAACGAGACCGCCTTCGACCTCATTCTCGCCCGCCAGTTCGACCTCGGCTACGTCATCACGCCGGCGGATATCGCCGGCATCGAGGCAGGGCCGGTCCAGCATGCCCGCTGCGTGTGCCTCTTGCCGCCCGGCCATCGCCTGAGCGATCGCGAGGTGGTGCGCATCGAGGATCTCAAGGACGAGCCTTTCATCTCGCTCGCCGAAGGCACCATGACGCGCATGAAGATCGACGCCGCGTTCAACGCCGCCAACATCCCGCGGCGCCTGGAGATCGAGGCCGAATGGTCGGCCACCATCTGCGCCATGGTGGCGAACGGCCTTGGCGTGTCCATCATCGAGCCCTTCACCGCCGAGAGCTTCGTGCAGAACGGCGGGGTGACAAAGCCTTTCTTGCCCGAGATCGACTACACCTTCACCCAGATCCGCAGGGCCGGCATGCCGCGCGCACCCCTTGCGGAGGATTTCATGGCCACCTTCGACGCCTGCGTCGCCAGCTTCGCAGGCCCGCAAGCCGCCCCCGGTTGACGCCGGTGCATCCGCGCCCGGCGCGGCGGACGGGTCATCGTTCGGCTGCCATAATGGTCCGTCGGCGTTGGGATGTCGGGCACCGGTGCCCCGGCACATCCGATTTGACGTCGGAAGACGGGGGCTCCAAGTTCATTGTAACCGCCAACGACTGCAGTCGGGACCGAAATCCGGATCACTCGGCGACCGTCAACCGGCCATACGCATACATGGCCACGGGTCGGTTTCCCTGTTGTGCAGATGGCTTCCCCGCTGGGCGCTTGAATTTTCGCTGTTCGTATGCGCAGGGAAATACGACGTAGGGTATTAAAATTTCTGATGAATTCTGGTTGATATCGTGCTGTCGTCCAGAAAGCGGCGCAGCTTTCCCTCCCTTTTCCTCTAGGCTCAGGACTCATTGATCACAACCAGAATGCGACGGTTGCGGCAATGCAGATGGCCGAGAAGAAGGCGTGGGCGTATCGGTCATAGCGTGTTGCGATGCACCGCTGGTCCTTGAGACGGCCGAAGATGCGGTCGAAAACGCCCATGCAGCTCCAGCGAATGAAGCGGTTGTGAAGCGTCTTGTGCGGCCTGCAGCCCGTTGGCGCATCCTTCCACTGCAAGCCATGCTTGATCACATAGACAATCCCGCTGACCACCCGCCGGTCGTCAACACGCGGAACATCATGCGCCAAAGGAAAATGCGGAGCGCATCCGAGTCATCTGGCTCTCGCTCGGCAAAAACAAATCGCCCATCAGAACCTCCTCGAAAGGGACTCTGAATCACATTCGCTTACAGATTAATAGGTCCTGAGCCTAGGTTGTATGGACGATTGGACTTGGCCGGACTTCTTTGGCTCTCCTGGTGCACACGTCGCCCTTCAAGCATCTGATTTCTATGATTTTTCTTCCCAATCCATCATCGGCGCAATTGAAAATCTAAACCCTTGATTATATTGCATTATACTTGGACCGTAATGGGACCAACCGTGAGTGCGTGCACGCGCTTATAGCCTCAATTGCACAGGTTTGGACCCGTTTTTGATCTCTCTGTGCACACCGGCCGCACGCGTCGAGAAGGAGTGCACACGCATGGCAAGCCTGACAAGAGTTGGGTCTGGGAACTGGCGTGTGCAAGCGCGGCGCGAGGACTGGCGCATGCTCAGTCGCTATACGAATCCAAAGCCCGAAGGGCTCGGCCAGATGCAGCAGCAAAGACAGGTATCCGAAGAACAGCAGTTCGCCAGATCGGGAGAGGATCGCGCACCGTCACTTTAGACCCGGCTGGCAAACCAAGCCAAACTGCGTACATGGCATCGCTCACTCAAATCGAAGTGCTTCTTCCGGAGCTCCGGGCCTATGCCACTGCCATATGCGCATCGTCCGACGATGCGGAGGACATTGTGCGGGACGCCATAGAGCGGGCGCTGCGAACCGGGGATCGTCCTACGATCATTTCCGCAACCTGCACTACGACGAGCTGAGAAAGAGACGTATACGCCGGGATTTTTTGGCCGCAGAGAAACGTCTCTCTGTTGAAGCGGGCACATCAGATGCGGCGCGGGATATACCGATCCGGATGGCGTTTGAGAAACTGCCGCCCGATATGCGCCAAGTGCTATGTCTTGTGGACATCATGGGATTGAAATACGCCGAAGTAGCGGTTCCCGCCTGCGCACTTGGTTGCGATCACATAATCATCACGGCGTCCTGTCTTGGCGATCCACCGATCGATGATCTCTTCGGTGACACCAGTTCTTTCCTTCCGGGCAGGATTGGCCGGGTACATCTCGGCGGTGTCGAGCAAGTCGATCCCAAAACCGAGGCTCATGTCCAACTGGCGAAGGCTGTCGGCTCCCGGTGTGTTGGTTCCGAAAGTCATGGTGCCGAGGCAGAAGCGGCTTACCTCGATCCCGGTGCGCCCAAGTTTGGTGCGTTGCATGTCTGTGCCCTTGAAGGGGCCTGACGCCGTCGATGTGAACGCCGGCGGGAATGTGGATGTTTGGAGTAGCGAGCCGCAATGCGGCCAGGTTGGAATCAACTGACAATCAGCTCATGGACGAAAGGGGCAACACGCGCCGAAGGGTCAAGCGGTACTTTGCTGCACATCCATTTGCTCGCGACAAGCCTGGCGCAAAGCTGCCTGAACTGAGCAATCGGGCGGGCAGGCTCACCCTGCGCGGCAGCACTGGCGCGCAGGCGTATCCGCGACGCCGTCAAGGGTCAGCTCACCGCATTTGCTGAACATCAACGCCGAGTCTGAGGCCCTGTTTGGCGCGAACACGGGTGCCTGACGACTGGTTCGTCGCGTGCCCACTCTGGCGGTGTGAATGCCTCCGGCCAACTCGACACGGGCCAGCAAGTTCGACCAGGAGAGTCTATTCTTGGGTCGCCGATGGTCGAGAGCCTGAATTGTATACAATTGAGTTTCTCCACGCCTTGTCGGTGCAGATTTCGCTAAGTTTTCTCAGCTTTCTTGGTCGTTTCAGTCCTGGATTTGGCTACGCTACCAAAATATGTATACAATTGGCTCATGGCTAAACCGCATCGATTGCCAAATCGCAACGCTTATGAACGGGTCCGGCAGATGATCCTGTCTGGGCAACTCGCCATGGGCAGCCGTATTGTCGAGACACGGATTGCTGCCGAACTGGGCCAGTCCCGGACACCGATACGCGAAGCTCTGCGCCGGCTCAGCGCTGATGGGCTGGTCGTCTTTCGCCCTAACCGCGGCTACGAAGTTCGTTGCTACAGTCCAGCCGATGTGGCCGAGATTTACAGCTGCCGCGTTCTGCTTGAGAGCGAGGCGGTGCGTCTGGTCGCCCATCGGGGTCTGGATCCTGACCGCGCGGACTGTCTTGAAGAGCTGTTGCAGGAGGCCGATGAAGCGTTTGGGGCCAACCTGCCGCCAGAGACACTGCGTCAGCGGTTTCTCAGCCTCAACAATCAGTTCCACCAAGTGCTCTATGCTGGATCAGGGAACGAGACACTTCTCAATCTAATCCGCAGGGTGACCGAAATTCCGGTCGGCATTCGCCACTATTTTCGGTTCTCAGATGACCTGCTGGCGAGCAGCCACGCCGCTCATCGCAAGATCTTCGAAGCGACATTGAGCCGACAGCCCGAGCGCGCGGGAGCGCTGATGCGGGAACATATCTGGACGGCACGAGACCGGATGATTGAAACCGACCCGCATCACGATGCCGGCAGACTAGAAACCGACGAAGGGGTTGCGGCGGGCTGAATTGCGGACCGCTGCGGCAACAATCACCAAAACCGGCAAGAACCGGGGATTACCACAGAAGGGGAACGACAATGACCAAACGCAACACGGGACTTCCGGCGGCAAGGTCTTCGCGCCCATCCCGCCGCTCGGTGCTGAAGGGTGGTGCGGCTCTTGCGGGTGCCACCCTTGCCGCACCTTGGGTGACGACCAGGGCACGCGCTGCCGGCGAGATCAATGTCGTGCTCAATCAGGGCCTGCTCGCCAAGCTCTGGGTCGACGACCTGCATCCGAGATTTGAGGCCGAGACCGGCGCGAAGATCAATCTTCAGCAATCGGTCACCTCACAGATGCTGGCGATGCTGAAGACCCAGAAGGACAATCCGCCGGACCTCATGCAGTTTTCCGAGGCTGGCGTGTTCCTGGCCCGCGATGAGGGGCTGCTGCGCGCCCATGAGGCCAAGAACATCTCCAACATGGCCAATGTGCGCGAGGCGTTCCTGCTGGCGGACAACTTCTCCGCCGGCGTGGTCGATGCGGTGCATACCCTGTTCTACAATACCGAGTCCGGCGTCGATCAGCCCGCCGGCTGGGCCGATCTGTGGGACGCCAAGAACAACGGCAAGATCGCCATTGCTCCGGTTGGCTGGAACAGCGGCGTGCGGATCGTGACCAGTGCTGCGCAGGTTGCAACCGGAAAGCCCTTGTCCGAAGCGCAATACGAATGGGAAGCTGGCCTCGAACATCTGGCCAAGCTGAAAGACAATGGTGTCTCGATCTATACCGGCGCCCCCCAGGCCATCCAGATGCTGCAGAGCGGCCAGGTGCCGATCGTTCCGTTCTACGGCATCTTCATCAATCCGCTGATCGACAAGGGTGCGCCGATCGCCCCGGCCCATCCGCTGACCGAGGGCATGCATGGCGAGATCGTCGGCTTGAACATGCCGGTCAATGCCAAGAACGTGGAACTGGCCGAAGTCTATGTGAATATGAGCTACGACAAGGCATTCCAGGAGAAGATCGACAGCGTGCTGCGCACACGGAGCGCTCACAAGGAGGTCGAAGCATCGGAACGGACACTGGAACTGATGGGGCCGCCGGACAACATCACCTATGCCGACTGGGCCTATCTGTCGAAGAACCGTCCGCAAATGACCGAGAAGTGGAACGAGATTTTCGGTTGACCCGGACGCTTAGCGGCCGCCATGGCTGCCCGGCCATCCAAACTGCAAACCGCGCTGCGGGACTACGGTCCCGCGGTGCTCCTGCTTGCGCCGATGCTGGTGTTCTTGCTGGCCTTCTATGTGGTGCCGTTTGCCGGGATGCTGCGGGTCAGCTTCGGGTCGTGGGTCAATGATCCTGAAGAAGCCAAGGCCGCCGGCTATTGGCTCTATCAGTATGAGAAGGCGTTTGACAGCGCACGGACGATGCGCGCGCTCTGGCGCACCTTCGAGCTGTCATTCATCTCGGTGATCATCACATTCCTGCTTTGCTATCCGATTGCGCTGATGATGCTCTGGCTTGGGCCACGCGTCCGCTCCGCGGTTCTTATGGTGGTCTTTATCTCACTGGCGGCAAGCCTCATTGTGCGCAACTACGGTTGGCTGGTTGTGCTGGCCGATCAGGGGCCGATCAACAACCTGCTTGTGGCGCTCGGTCTGTTTGAGCGCTCGCAGCGGCTGGTCTATAACGAGTGGGCGATCATCGTCGGGCTGGTGCACTACTGCATGCCCTTCATGATCCTACCGATCTACGGCTCACTCGTGCGGATCCCGCAATCACAGTGGGAAGCGCCGCGAACGCTCGGGGCCAATTCCTGGACCACCTTGCGCACTGTCATCCTACCGCTGTCTGCACCGGGGATTTTTGGCGGTACGACCCTTTGCTTTGCGATTTGCGCGAGTGCGTTTGTGACGCCACTGATGCTGGGCTCACCCTCGACGGCGATGATCTCGCAGGTCGCCGCAGAGCAACTGCTCGTTCAGCTCAACTTCCCGCTTGGCTCGGCCATCATCTTCATCCTGACCGGCTTCACCTTCGCGCTTGTGTTTGTCTATGCGGTTCTGGTGAGAAAGATGCTGCGGATCGATGTCTGAGGAGCGCGAATTCCGACTGATCATCAGCGTACTTGGCTGGGCGGCCCTGGCGTTCTTGGTGTTTCCGGTGGTGGTCACGGTGCTGGTCTCGTTCAACGGCTCGTTCTTTATCGAGTTTCCGCCTTCCTCCTATTCATTGGAGTGGTACCGAAACATCGCAAACATCAACAAGATCGCTGAAGCCACGCTGATCAGTCTGATGATTGCCGCGATAGCCGCTACACTTGTGACGGTTATGGCGCTCGGCACCGCCATAGCGATCGTGCGCCATGAATTTGCCGGCAAAGCCGCTTTGACATCGTTCCTGCTTTCGCCAGTGGCGGTGCCCATCGTCGCCATCGGCATCGCGCTGGTGCAGTTCTTCATCCGGCTCGACATTGCCTTCACCTGGTACAGTCTGGTGATCGGCCACATGGTGCTTGTCGCGGCTTATCCGGTACGCACCATCGTCGCCTCGATGACACTCTACAATCCCAATATTGAAGAGGCTGCCGCCTCACTGGGCGCCAATTCTTGGGTCGCGTTCTGGACGGTGACGCTGCCGCAGCTCAAACCAGGCATCATCAGCGGCTTTCTATTCGCGTTCCTGATCAGCTTTGACAACTACCCGATCAGCATCTTCCTGGTGCGTGGTGGCCTGACCACCATGCCCATCGAACTGTTCAACTACATCTCCCAGAACTTCGACCCAACTCCGGCAGCGTTCTCGACCATATACATCCTGATCATCAGCTTGATCATCGTATTCGTTGAGAAGCGCTATCAGGTCATCTCGCTTTCGATTGGACGATAAAGCATGGCGCGTCTTGAGCTCTCCGATCTGTGCTTCTCCGTTGGCAATCTGGATATTCTCCGCGATGTCAATCTCACCGTAGAGGAAGGCTCCTGCCTGGCGCTGCTCGGACCGTCGGGATGCGGAAAGACCACGACCCTGCGCGCGATTGCCGGGTTCTTGCAGCCGACATCAGGCAGCATCACGTTCAACGGCCAGTCGGTCGTTGGCACGCCGGCGCACAAGCGTAATGTGGGTCTGGTCTTTCAGGACTACGCCCTGTTTCCGCATATGACGGTGGCCGAGAACATCGCCTACGGGCTTAAGCGCCGCGGTGTGGCGCAGACCGAATGCACGCAGCGGGTCGCTGACGCGCTCGAACTGGTCCAACTGGGGCCGTTGGCCGATCGGCTGCCGCGTCAGATGTCGGGTGGACAACAGCAGCGCGTCTCTCTGGCGCGGGCCCTGGTGATACGCCCCAACGTGTTGTTGCTGGACGAGCCTCTGGGTGCACTTGACCGCAAGTTGCGCGATCAGATGCAGGTCGAGTTGAAGCGCATTCAACGCGAATCCGGAATCACCACCATCATCGTCACCCATGATCAGGAAGAAGCCTTGTCGCTTTCCGATCGTGTCGCAGTGATGTTCCATGGGCAGATCAATGAGATTGGCGAGCCGACGGAGCTTTACCGGGAGCCGGGCTCGCGCTCGGTGATGGAGTTTCTTGGTGCATCGAACTTTCTTGACGGCACAATTGTGTCGGGTGGCTCGGCCGGGTCCCATGTTCGAGTCACCGATGAACTGTCGATCAAGGTGGCGGGCTGTCATACAGAAGGGCAGCAGGTCCAACTGGGAATCCGGCCGGAGCAGTTTCTGGTTGAAGCCGAGCAGCGGGCCGGTGGATCGAACCTGATCGCGGCAAGGGTTCGCGAGGTCGTTTACAAGGGACCGCATGTTGAGCTGCACGTGGAGGCAGATGCTGGCCCCCGGCTTATGGTTCAACGGCGCATTCGCGGCATCACTGCGCAAGATACGTTTGCTATCGGCCAGGCTGTCTATCTGACGGTCGAGCCGGATGCGATCCTGGTGTTCTAGAGGCAGCCGGCTGCCGCGACGCAGAGAAAGAGGGAACCATGTCGCTTGAACGCAAGAACAGTGTGCGGGAGGGATCAGGCGGCCGCACTGTGCAGGACGTCGGCGGGCTTGATTTCGGCCCCATCGATCGTTCTGAGCACGAGCTGAGCTACTACGAGAAGCGCGTCGACGCCATGCTGATGCTGCTGGCACGCCATCAGATCTTTCGAATTGATGCGCTGCGCCGCGCGGTCGAGGAATACAGTGCGCAGGAGTATGATGGCACCGCCTACTATGACCGCTGGATCAGGGCCATCCGCGAACTACTGCTGGAGCAGGAAGTGATAGGCCAAGCCGAACTTGAAACGCGGATCGCAGCCATCGCTGAGCACCTCACCAAGCAGGGCATCGAGATCGACCGGACGCCCGTGACATGACACAGACCGGCAGCAAGCAGATGCATGAATTCGGCGCAGGCAGCCACGTTCGCGTTCGGGATGACGCATCGCTGGGGCATTGCCGCACGCCGGTCTATCTGCGCGGCCAGTTTGGCACGATCGTTTCGATTGCTGGCCGGTTCAAAGATCCAGAACGCCTAGCCTACCACAAACCCGGCCTGCCTCTGCAGACCCTGTATCGCGTTCGCTTCGACCAGAACGTCTTGTGGCCTGGTTATAGCGGTGCGGCTGGCGACGACATTGAGGCTGACATCTTCGAACACTGGCTCGAACCCGCTGGTGCTGCAGTGACCGAAGCAGGTGTGGAGGGCAATCCATGAGCACACATGACCACGATCATGATCACGCCCCGATCAGTGACGATAGCGGTCCGGTATCCCGGTTCGAATTGCTGGAAACCGCTATCCGCGAGCTGCTGGTCGAGAAGGGACTGTTCAGTCCTGCGGACATTCATGCGCAGATCGAAGCGACAGAGTCGCGTGATCCTGCCCTTGGGGCGGACCTGGTCGCCAGGGCCTGGGTCGATCCAGGTTTCAAGGCGCAGTTGATCGACAATCCGCGCAAAACGCTGGGCGACATGGGTATTGAGGTTGGCGGGCTCGCCGAGTTGCAAGTGGTCGAGAACACCGAAGACCTGCATCACGTTGTGGTCTGCACCCTGTGCTCCTGCTATCCGCGTATGATCCTCGGTGTTCCGCCCGCCTGGTACAAAAGCACCGCCTATCGCAGCCGGGTTGTGAGAGATCCCCGGGGCGTTCTGCATGAATTCGGTATCGCATTGCCTGAGACCACGACAGTCCGGGTGCTCGACAGCACTGCTGATCTCCGCTTCCTCGTGATCCCTCGGCGGCCTTCTGGCACCGAGGGTCTCGACCAATCCAGTCTGGCGCAGCTTGTCACGCGCGACAGCATGATCGGCACCGGCGAGGCACTCGATCCGGGCGGCAGACCTTAGCCAGATGAAGAGGGAAAACCACATGGTGGATCGCGCGCAAACGAGGCAGCGCCTGAGAGACAAGATATCGGCCAGAGAAACCGTAATTGCTCCGGGAATCTTTGACTTGATTTCCGCACGCATTGCCGACGATCTCGACTTCGATGCGCTTTACATGACCGGCTATGGCATTTCCGCAAGCTATCTCGGATTGCCGGATGCGGGGCTGTCGACCTACACCGATATGGTCGATTCCGTGCGGCGTATCGCAGCCACATGCGAAACGCCGCTGATTGCCGATGGTGATACGGGCTATGGCGGCCTGCTCAATGTGCATCACACGGTCCAGGGCTATGAGCAGGCAGGCGCTGCTGCCATCCAGATGGAAGACCAGACCTTTCCCAAGCGCTGTGGCCACACGGTCGGGCGCGAGTGCATTCCCATGGAAGACATGGTCGCCAAGATTCGTGTTGCGCTCGACAGCAGAACCGACCCGAACTTCCTGATCATTGCACGGACCGACGCGAGAACGGCGCTGGGGCTCGATGAGGCGATCAGGCGGGGCGAGGCCTATCGTGATGCGGGCGCCGATATTGTTTTTGTCGAATCGCCTGAATCAGTGGCCGAGATCGAGCAGATCGCAGAGGCTCTCAACTGCCCGCTGGTGGCCAATATGGTCGAAGGCGGACGCACACCGATGCTTGATCAGGAGCGCCTGACCGAACTGGGTTTTGCGCTGGCAATCTTCCCGGCCACCGGGTTTCTCGCTGCGGGGCAGGTCTTGCGCAATGTCTACGGCACCCTGAAGCGGGATGGCTCGACAGCTGCCGTGCAGAACCAATTGGATGATTTCGACAAATTCAGTCGCACTGTTGGTTTTGAAGACGTGTGGGAGTTCGAAAAGCGCTATGGAAGCTGATCCGATGGCAGGCCCGAGCGCATCGGAGAACTACGCCGGCGTGTTCGACAGCCATGTTGGGTTCGGTGCGCGGCCTGCCCTGCTCATGATCGATTTCATGGCCGCTTATACAACGCAAGGCGCGGACTTCTTCGCCGCCGGTGTTGTCGATGCCGTAGACCAGTCGGTTGGCCTGCTCGCCACCGCCCGCGACGCCCGCATCCCGATCATTCATACCCGCGTCGAGTTTCATCCGTCAGGGCGGGATGGCGGTCTCTTCGTGCGCAAGGTGCCCGCTTTGCGTAAGCTGATTGCCGGTGAGCCGGAGGGTCAGTTCGACACCAGAGTGCAGCCCGCCGATGATGAGCTGGTGATCATCAAGAACTACGCCAGCGCCTTCTTTGGAACCTCCTTGCAGGCAACGCTGACTGCCGACAGGATCGATACGATCATCTTGGCGGGGTGTTCGACCAGTGGCTGCATCCGCGCAACCGCAGTTGACGGCATGCAGCATGGGTTCCGCGTCATTGTCCCGCGCGAATGTGTTGGCGACCGCCATGACGGGCCGCACCAGGCCAACCTGTTCGATATCCATGCGAAATACGGCGACGTCGTTGACCGTGAAACGGTCTGCGACCTGTTGCAGTCTCTCCGCTAGTCAACCTCGGCGATCGGCACACTTGTTGTCTCAGGCATATTGGCTTGATCGCATGGGACGATTTGAGGCCGCACCTAGGAACCCAGTGAGTCGGCCATCTCATCGATCAGGCCACGCACAAATGCTTGCTGTCGCGGGCCCGGCTGCTGCTCGGCGCAGCGGTCTTGAAGCGGATCGGGGGCGCTGATCGATGAATTCGCCATCACCGAGATGATGGCATGCGCACAGAAAGGCGCATGCAGCTCGGAGTAGCCGCCCTCATGGGCCATCATCAGGCGTCCGTCGCAGAGCGTGTCGGCCAGCGCCATCGCCCGTTTGGCCAGTTCGCCAAACGTCTCTGCGCTGGCCATCATCCGCGACAGCGGATCGACGCAGGATGCGTCGAGCCCACTGGCAATCAGGATGGCGTCGGGCCTGTGCGCACGCACTGCCGGTGCGACCAGACCATCAAAGGCGTAGAGATATGCGTCATGCCCGCTGCCCGGCGGCAGCGGTACATTGAGATTGGCGCCCTCCCCCGCGCCGGCGCCGCGATGCTCGAAGAACCCGCTATCGCGCGGAAAATTGCGCTCCTGATGGATCGAGATCGTCAGAACTTCAGGCCGTTCATAGAAGATCGCCTCGGTCCCGTTGCCGTGATGAACGTCCCAATCGATGATCGCCACCCGCTCCACCTTCTTGTCCGCAAGCGCTGCCTCCACAGCGATGGCAAGATTGGCAAGCAGGCAAAACCCCATCGGCTGGTCGGGGAGACAGTGATGCCCGGGCGGGCGGCTGAGCGCATAGGCGTTGCGCAACTCACCGTCCAGAACGGCGTAGAGCGCTGCCTTGACCAAGCCAGCGGAGAGCGCGGCAATCTCATACCCGCCGGGACCGAATGGCGTTGCAAACCCGAAATCGCCTCCGCCTTCGGCGCTCAAGCGCTTGAATGTCTCCAGGAAACTGGCCGGATGGACCCGGAGCAAATCGGCGTCCCGGACGGGATCTGCACTGCGGTGGGCCAACTCATCCCACAAACCGGACACTTGCATCAGCGTCATGATGCGGCGCTTGGCTTCCGGCCCTTCGGGCAAGCCACCGGCGACCAGTGGTTGCACCAGCCCGCCCACCGGCGCCAGGAACGCGTAGTTTCCGCCACCATGCCAAAGGCATCGCTCGTCCCAGAAGAAGCCGGTTTGTTGGCTGGCACCCGTCTTGGTCACGGATCGAGCCTCACCTTGAGAGAAACACCGAGCAACACACTGGCATCGGCGCTGTCGGCCGACCAGGCCGCACCCGGCAGATCATCGCGGCACCACCGAGCGGGTGCAGGCGTCCGGTTCATCGATCCACCCAGGGGATCAATCAATGCTGAACGCGATGTTCTTGGATGCGGCGTAGTTGTAGACCGCTTCATATCCGCGCTCGCGACCATAGCCTGACTGCCCGAAGCCGCCGAAAGGTGCGGCGATCGACCCGGCGTGCCAGAGGTTGCCATAGACCTGCCCAGCACGCAGCTTCTTCGCTATGCTCAGCCCGTCATTCAGCCGGTCGGTGAAGATGCCGGCCGCGAGCCCGTAGGGTGTCGCATTGGCGATTTCAATCGCCTCTTCGATCTCATCGAAGGCCATGACGCTCAACACCGGTCCGAAGACCTCCTCCTGACCGAGAGGACCGGCGGGATCGACATCGGAGAAGACGGTGAAATCGTAGAAGAAGCCCGACCGGTCCGGCACGGTCCCGCCGCAAACGATGGTGCCGCCGGGGCGCCCACGGTCGACGCAATCGATGACCCGTTCGCGCTGTGTTTCAGAGACGAGCGGCGTCAGATCGGCATTGTCGATGCCAGCGCCAACGGTCACTGCGGCGGACAAGGCGTTTAGAGCTTCAAGGATCTCGTCCTGTCGGGAGCGGTGCACCACAAGCCGCGTCATACCTGAGCAGACTTGCCCCGCATTGGTGATGACCGAGCCGTGCACCGCTGCGATCACCTTGTCGATGTTGGCATCAGCCAAAGCAATGCCGGCGGACTTGCCGCCAAGTTCCATCACGCAAGGGACGACATTCTGTGCGGCTGCAGACAGGATCGCTTTGCCAGTCGCCACCGAACCCGTAAAGGTGATCTGGTCGATGTCATCACGACCGATCAGATGTTCTCCCACCTCGGCGCCCAGGGCATTGATCACCGACACTGTGCCTTTGGGGACGCCCGCAGCGTCCAGCGCGCGCGCCAGATGGTGCAGCCCGATCGGGGTCAGCTCCGGCGCCTTCAGGATCACGGAATTCCCCGTCACCATGGCTGCGGCGATGGAGCGCGCGGCAATCGAGACCGGGAAATTCCAGGGTACGATCTGCAGCGACAGCCCCAGCGGCTCCAGCATGGTGAAGTCGATGATCGTTTCGCCAACCGGAATCTGCCGCCCCTCGGCTTTATCGGCCAGGCCGGCATAATATTCGAAGGCGGCGGCGGCCTTCTCGAACTCGTCCTCGGCTTTCGAAAGCGCTTTTCCCTGCTCGAAGCAAAGTGCGCGGCCGCCATCTGATTTGACCGCGCGCAGCTCAGCGGCGATCCGGTTCATCAGTCGTGCGCGCTGCGCCGGATTGGCACGCGTCAGCAACCCTTGTGTGAAGGCCTCGCGTCCAGCAGCGACCGCCGCCTCGAACGTCTCTGGGCCAGCAAGTGCATGTTCGGCGAACACCACGCCGGTCGCGGGGTCCGTTACCGGAATAGAGCGGCCAGAGTCGCCATCAACGAATTCACCAGCGACGTAGTTCTGGAAAGTCGAGCCCATGCTTCGGTCTAGTCCCACTGATCTTCCCGCCAATACAGCTATTCGAGATCCAATGCGCGATAGCTGGCCGCCTCGAGCCATGTCCTGGTCGGTTGAATGCCCCAGCCAGGCTCGCCGTTCAGTCTCGCCTTGCCGTCACGCACCACCACCGCTGGTTCGAACAACTCACGCAGAAGGGGGTCGTGATATTCAGGACCCTCTATGTTGAATTCGCAGGCATGGCCGGCATTGGGCAGACTGGCAAAGACGTGCAGGGAGAAGAGCGTGACCAGCGAGTCGTTCGCAGCGTGAAAGACAATCGCCTTGTCTTGCTCGGCCGCGATCCGCGCAACCGCAAGCGCACGTGACACGCCACCCAAATAGCAAAGGTCTGGCTGGCAGATATCGACGACGTTGGAGCGGACCATATAGCTCCAGGCCGGCAGGTAGTTGTCCTGCTCGCCGCCTGACACATCGATGTCCAGCGCTTCACGCACCGTGCGGGTTGCATCATAGTCCCAATATGGGCAGGGCTCCTCGAATTGATGCACGCCAGCATCCGCGAGCATTCGGCCAACCATGATCGCGTTCTCAGCGTCGTAGCAACTGTTGCCATCTGCGAGGAAGCGAATGTCGTCGCCGTTGAAGGCCTTGCACACCGCATCGGCAATCGCCGGCGTCCGCCCAGGCCAGGCATCCTGATTGCGTCCATTACTGCGGCCGACGCGAAACTTGAAGGACTGGAAGCCATGCGCATCGCGCAGGCGCAGAAAGCGCTCGGCTTCTTCGTCGGGTCCGATCTTGCGGCACATGGATGAGCCGTAGACAGGAACATTCCCGCCATCAGCGCCCAGCAAGACATAGACGGGTTGGCCCGCGCGCTTGCCGGCGGCATCCCATAGCGCGGTATCGAGACCGGCCATCGCCCGACACATAAACGTCCCCGGGAACTTGAGCGTCTCCGAAAAGATGTCTTCGACGAGTTGCTCGATCCCGTCCACCGATCGACCGATCGCTGCGGGTGCAACGAAGCGGTGAAACACATCTGTGCTGATATCGGCGTGATAGGGGGACATCTGGCCAATGCCGACGATCCCGTCTTCCATGGTGACGCGAACCAATGCGACGAAGCTCTGCGTGAATGTCTCAATCTTTACGATCTTCATGGACCGTCACCGCAGACAATGATGTTCTTCAGCGATGATCCGGATCTTGCCGCATCCAGCGCCTGGTTGATGTCGGTCAGCGGGTAGTGCTGGGAGATCAGTGCGTCCAATTCGAGCTTGTTGGCGCGATAGAGTTCCACCAGGCGCGGCACATCCACTTGCGGCCTGGCCGACCCCATCTTGCTGCCAAGAACACTGACCCCGCGCCCGCCGAAGATGCGCGCGGCGAACTGGACGACCTCACTATGCCCAGGGATGCCAGCGACGATGACCTTGCCGCCGTTGCGCACGAGGTCGACGGCACTCTCGATGGCCGCGCTGGCGCCGACGGAGACGAAGACCAGATCCGCGCCACGGCCCTGTGTGAGCGCCTTGACCTGCGCCTCGAGCTCCTCAGTGTCCGTCTTTGCATTGAAGGTATGACTGGCGCCAAACTGCCGCGCCATGTCGAGTTTCTCGTCAAGAACATCCAATGCGATAACCGGATGCGCACCGGCGAGGACTGCGCCCTGAATGCAGTTGACGCCGACGCCGCCTGCTCCGACGACGACCACAGAAGCGCCGGCTGAAACCGGTGCTGTGCGCGTTGCTGCGCCCATGCCCGTCATCACGCCGCAAGACAGTGTGCAGGCGACATCGCCGGAGACGTCATTGTCGACGCGGATGCATTGAGACTCATGGACGACCGCCTTGTCTGCAAACGCGGCCACCTTTAGGCCCTGCAACAGGGGGGTGCCATCGGGCAGGCTGAGCGGAGACTGCATGGCGATCTCGAAGGTGGTTTCGCAAAATGACAGATCGCCACTCTGGCAGTAGTAACAGCGGCCGCAAAAGCGAATCAGACTCAGCACGACACGGTCGCCTACGGACAGGCCTGAGACCTTTTCACCGACTGCGCTGATGTGCCCGACCGCCTCATGACCGAACACCCCCGGCAAGGCGACATTCCAGTGTCCGTCGATCGCCATGATGTCGCTGTGGCAGATCGAGCAAACCTCGATATCCACCTGCACCTCGTCTGCCTTCGGCGCGCTCAGCAGAATTGTCTCAACGCTCAAAGGCTGGCCGAACTCACGGCAAACGGCGGCTCTTACTTCTACGGCGTCCATCGGCTCCCTCAACTGACGCAATCGTTGTCAGCTTCTCGCAATCGCTTGTTTCGAAAAGCCGAAACGAGAATTCAAAAAAGCGATTTACCCATTCAGAATGGCGGTGCATCCTTCCACGTGGCTTTCCTGCTTGCGCGCCGCTTGTCGAAGCAGTGACGAATGGTTTGCCGTATGCAAGGGTTCTGGACGCGACATGGCGACAAAGTTCGGTATTCTGGTTCTGCCTGAGTTCGGGATGCTGTCTTACGCCTCTGTCGTCGACGTGCTGAAGCAAACGCGTGACTATCTGTCCGACAACAGCATCGGCTGGGAAACCCTCGGGCAGAACGCAAAACCCGTTGCGGCTTCAAACGGCCTACAGGTGCTGCCCAACAAAAGCTGCGCCGACGACGAAATCTACGACTACGTTTTCGTTATTGGGCTAGTCGGTGCAGCCAATTTCTCTGACGTCGAGATTCTCTCATGGATCCGCAGGCAGCATCGCCACGGCGCCATTATCTGTGCGACGGGGGCTGCCACATGGCTGCTCGCCAAATCAGGCCTGCTGGCAGGGCGGCGGTGCACGGTTCACTGGCGGGACATTGATGCGTTTCGGGAGGTCTACCCAGAGATCTCGGTGCTCAACGAGCTTCTCGTTCAGGATGACAGGGTGCTGACCTGTTCGGGTGCCCGGACGGCCTCGGACATGGTTTATCATATTCTGGGCGCGCATCTCGGTGCCGATGTGATCGAGCGCGTCCAGGAAATCCTGTTTCACGAGCGCCTGCGTGGCCCCCATGAGCTCCAGCGCCCGGATCAGGAACGGATGCAGCTGTTCCAGCCCGCCTACTACCGCCTGCTTAAGGCCATCGACGAGTCGATTGGAAGCCAAGTCTCAATCAGCGCGCTTTGCAAAGAGCTCCAGCTTTGCCAACGCACTGCAGAGCGTGTCTTTCGCGAGCATCTGAACATTTCGCCAAAGCAGTACCAGCTTGAGCAGCGCCTGACTCGGGCTGCCAATCTGTTGAACAGCACAAGTTTGCCGCTGGCGGAGATTGCTGCGGCAACGGGATTCTCCAGTGCATCGAGCCTTTCAACCAGTTTTGCTGGCAAGTTCGGCGTGTCTCCGATCCGCTATCGCAAACAAGAGGTGGAACACCCCGAGGCCACCGTCGTCGGCAAGGCGCGCAACCGGCGGATCGAGGTCGTCCGGCCTGGCCAGGACCTCGCCCATGACCAAGCTCGGCCGCATGTCATGGCCGACTGAGCAGGCACGGCGCTCGCTCCGGTTTTTCCTAAGCTGTGTCGCAAAATCAAAAGCATCATTCGTGAAATCAAACCGATGCGGTCAGTGACGGCGTCCTAATGAACGCAACAATACGCGCTGCCAAGGGAGGACAGCTTGGCAATCGTCAAGCTCAGGGATCTGACAAAACGGTTTGGTGACGTCTCAGCGGTTGAGTCTGTCAACCTCACCATCGACGACGGCGAGTTCATCGTGTTTGTCGGTCCTTCCGGCTGCGGCAAGTCAACCACGCTTCGGATGGTGGCGGGCCTTGAGGACTCTACATCGGGATCGGTGCATATCGGCGACCGGGATGTGACGAGGCTTCAGCCCAAAGACCGCAATGTGGCGATGGTCTTCCAGAACTATGCGCTCTACGCGCATAAGAATGTCTACGACAATCTTGGTTTCGGGTTACGCGTGCGTGGCGTGCCGCGTCAGGAAATCAACACGCGGGTGATGCAGGCCGCAGAGATCCTGGGCCTGGAAGAACTGCTTCAGCGCAAACCCAAGCAGCTGTCCGGCGGACAGAAACAGCGCGTTGCGCTGGGCCGGGCGCTGGTGCGCGATCCGGATCTGTTTCTGCTCGATGAGCCGCTCAGCAACCTCGACGCGAAAATGCGCGTGCGCATGCGCGAGGAGATCGCAAAGCTGCACAAGGCGACCGGCAGCAGCATGATCTACGTGACGCATGACCAGATCGAAGCGATGACTCTGGGCGATCGGATCGCCGTCATGAACAAGGGCCGTGTCCAGCAGGTCGGGCCGCCGCTGGAGCTCTATGACCGGCCGGCCAATCTTTTCGTCTCAAGCTTCATCGGCTCTCCGGAAATCAACCTGTTCGATGGGGCGCTGGTTGGTTCGGCAAACACGGCAGCGTTCGAATCCGCAGGCTTTTCCGTGCCCGTGCGGGCCGAGATCGGTGCCAATGGCGAACGCGGACAAACGGTCAAAGCGGGCATTCGCCCCGAGCACCTCAAGATCGGCACCGAAGCCGAGAGCAATCTCTCCGCCAACATCGATCTGATCGAGCAGATGGGCGCTCAGACATTGCTGCTGTGCCACATCGGATCCATGCGCCTTCATGCGCTGGTGGACAGGAATGACAAGGTTCGGATCGGCGACGACATCCCGCTGCGCGTCGACCGCGAAAATGTACATGTCTTCGATCCGGAAAGCGGGAAATCACTGCTGGTGAACTAGGGGCTGTCGACTGCGACAAACCCAACCCATGGGAGGAAAAACCGTGACGACATCGAAAAAGGACAAGCGTCATACGCTATCTCGGCGCACCGTGATGAAGGGTGCAGGTGCCGCCACCGGGCTCGCTGTGACCGGCATCTACGCACCATTCGTTCATGCTCAAGAAAAAACCATCCGGTTCCTCAATGGTGAGCCGAGCCGGGAAAGCGTGCGCGCCATGCGCTTTGCCGCCGCCCAGTACGAGAAGGAAAAGGGCATCAAGGTCCAGATGGATACGGTGCCCGCCGGCAAGGCCTATGAACGGGTGCAGGCTTCAATCAAGGGTGGCCGGCCTTACGATATCGCCACGCTGATCTTCGTTGGCGACGTGCTGATCCTGGCCGATGAAGGCAAGCTTGCGCCGATCAACGACATCATCAAGAAGTATGATTGGGGTCCGAAAATCCTGTTTCCGGTCAACGGCGACAACTACTGGTATCCCTATGACTACAATCTGTGCTGGATCAATTTCCGCCAGGATCTTTATACCGCACAGGGCCTCTCCCAGCCGACCGATTGGGACAGCATGAAGGCCAATCTCGCTGCCCTGCAAGGCAGTGGTGAGAACCAGCTGCCGCATGGAATTGTTCATCCCATCGGGTCGAACGGCGCCACCAACTACACCGCGTTTGGCTATATGTGGGCCAATGGCGTGCAGCTGTTTGATGACGACTGGAATGTCGTCCTCGACAGCGCCGACATGGCGCCGCGGGTCGCTGAGTATCTCGACTTTATGGCCGGGCTCACGGAATACATGCCGCCAGCGCCAGTCCAGGCCGGCTGGCCAAATCTGGTGGGTGACTTCCAGACCGATAAGATCTCTCACACCCCGGGAACCGGTCGCCTGATCGACACCATGAATGTTCGGATGCCCGATCGTGCAGCCAATGTCGGCTCGTTTCTGTTCCCCTCAATGCGGGGCGACAAGTTCGCCGTGAACCACGGCTATGACGGCTGGGTGGTGCTCGACACGGCCATGACCGACGAGGCCATCAAGTTCCTTGAGTGGTTCTCCGACGAGCACCTGATCAACTTCCTGCACACCTCGCCGGTCCACTACCAGCCCACGCGGCTCGACATCTATGAAGACCCGCGCTGGCTGGCCCATCCGGACCTGGAAACCTTCTCGCATATCACGGCCATGCAGAAGCAGGTGCTGTCGGACGAGAACATCATCATCCGCTCGATCGATACCGAAGGGCCCGCGCCTGATGTGCGGGCGGGCAAGGTCTTCCGCTCCTATGCACTGCCCGAGATGTTGCAGAACAAGATCCTCAACAACATGTCGAACGAGGAATGTGTGAAGATGGCGGCTGACAAGATGCGTGAGACGATCAAGACCTAATTGCCGCTGCTGAGGAGGGGCTGCGGCCCCTCCCGAATTGACCACCGAGTTCCGGGGACGATATGCGCGGCGAGAGAGCGTTGTACCTGATCCTGGGCGTGGCTTTCGCGCTCACGGCTCTGCTGATCCTTTATCCAGCCTATCATGCCCTGGAACTGAGCTTTCAGAGGCTCGATTCGTTTGTGTCTGAACCCGAATGGATCGGGTTGCAGAACTATCAGACCGTGCTCGCGACGCCCGAATTCTGGGCCGCATTCGGGCGCGGGTTGGTGTTCGCCGGTTTCACGATCCTTTTCCAGGTGGTGCTGGGCATCGGCTTTGCCATGCTGCTCGACGCGCATGTTCCGCTTAAGCCGCTGGTGCGCGGGCTGGCCGTTCTGCCCTATCTGCTGCCAACCGTGATTGTCGCACTGACGTTCCAGTGGATGCTCGACCCCACCGTGGGTGTGATGACCCAGGGCGTGCGCCTGATGGGCTACGAGTACATTCCCTGGGGCGAGAACAGCGCTGTGGCCATGGCGACGGTGATCACGCTGAGTGTGTGGATCTGGACCCCGTTCGTGACGCTCGCCTTTCTGGCCGGCCTCCAGTCGGTCCCCGGCGAACTCTATGAGGCGGCCCGCGTGGATGGCGCAAACGGGTGGCAGCGGTTCTGGCACATCACTCTGCCGCAGCTCAGGCCGGTGCTGACCGTCGTCATTCTCCTGCGCGCGATCTGGATGTTCAACAAGTTCGACATCATCTGGCTGACCACACGCGGCGGGCCTTTGAACGGCACCGAGCATCTGCCGGTGCTGGCCTATCGCAAGACGTTCGAGCTGTATCAGGTCGGTGAGGGCGCGGCGGTTTCCGCGATCTCGTTCCTGATCCTGTCGGCGGTCATCTTCATCTATTTCTACGCCTTCCCGCTTGACGAGAAGGAGGAGTGATGTGGTGAACGATCTTTCGATAGGGCGGAGGACAGCACTCTACGCCGTGACGCTGCTGGCCGTGGTGTATTCCTTCTTCCCAATCTACTGGATGATCATCTCAAGCTTCCGGGATGATGCGTCGCTGTACGCCGATGCCTCGCTCGTTCCAGGGCCGTTCCATCTCGTGAACTACGAAGTGCTTCTTGGGCTGACCGACTATCCGACCTGGTTCATGAATTCGATCCTCGTCGCAACCGGGACGGTCTGCATCACTCTGATTTTTTCGGTGCTCATTGCCTATTCGGTGACTCGCCTGAAATTCAGGGGCAAGATGGCGATCATCGGGACGATGCTTTACGCCTATATGTTCCCGCCGATGATGTTGGCGATCCCGCTGTATTCGCTGTTTGTGAAGCTGGGTATCGACGACACGCGGCTGTCGCTGATGGTCTCTCATTGCACGCTGACACTCCCGCTCGGTGTCTGGCTCCTGTGGGGGTTCTTCAAGCAGATTCCCATCGATGTCGAAGAAGCCGCGATGGTCGATGGCTGCTCGCGACTCAAGGCCTTCGTGCTGGTGGTGCTGCCGCTGACCCTGCCAGGCGTGGTCACCGTGGCCATCTTCTCCTTCCTGCTGTCTTGGACGGACTACACCTTCGCGCTGGTGATGATCGGGTCCGACCAGCTCAAGACGCTGCCTGCCGGGCTCGACACAATGGTTGGGCTCTACGAACTGCGCTGGGGCGAACTGATGGCCGGCTCGACGCTCATCGCGCTACCGCTGCTTGTGATGTTCATGTTCCTCAGCCGGTTCTTCATTCAGGGACTTTCGGCCGGAGCGGTCAAAGGATAGCGAGAGACGACAACAATGACAGTCAAGACAATCGGCTTCATCGGCCTTGGAGCGATGGGCTCTGGGATGGTCCGGAACCTGATCAAGAACGGGTTCTCGGTAACCGGTTTCGACCTCGCGCCAAACCTTGTCGAAGCGGCGGTGGCATCCGGCGCTCAGGCGGCGGAAACACCGCGAGATGCGGCTGCAGGCGCTGATCTGGTGATCACGATGCTGCCCAATGCGGTCAATGTCGATGCGGCCATGGATGACCCGGACGGGTTTCTGGCCGGCGCACCGGGTGACGCGCTGTTGATGAATTGCAGCTCAATAAATCCGTTCGAAGCCATGCGCCTGGGCCAGAAGGCGGCAGATGCTGGTTGGCGCTATGTGGACTGCGCGGTCGGACGCACCGCAACCCAAGCAGCCGAAGGCAAATGCCTGTTCATGATCGGTGGCGCTGCGGGCGACAAAGAAACGGTCAAGCCCGCGCTGGAGGCGATGGGCGATACCATCATCGACGGCGGCGAAATCGGCCGGGCCGCCACGCTCAAGATCGTCAACAATTATCTGGCTTTGGTCTCCTGCCTTGCGACCGCCGAGGCCTTGGCTATCGGTAAGGCGATGGGGCTGACGACGGATCTTGCGCTTGAAGTGATCAACGGGACCACCGCGCGCAACGGCAACACCCAGCTGAACTTTCCCAATAAGGTGCTGCGCGGCGACGTCACACCTGGCTTCCCCCTGATGCACGGGCGCAAGGATCTCTCGATAGCAGTCGAGCTCATCGGCCAAGCGGGAGTTGCGAGCTATCTGGGGCGGCCGGCGCTTGAGGCCTTCGATGCCGCTGAGGAGCAGGGCCATGGCGGCAATGACTGCTCAGACATTCTCAACATGCTCGAAAACAACCGGTCGCCGGCGACTGAGGAGATCACCCGATGACGGTCTCTGTTCAGGCGCTCGTCGATCAGGTCCGGGCGCGCAGCACCTTGGAGGACTTGCCGACAGGGCATTTCATCGCAGGCCGTTTCACCTCCGCTGAAACGGGCAGCGCACTTGAGGTCTATGATC
Organism: Tepidamorphaceae bacterium; assembly: GCA_028279445.1. GTDB lineage: Bacteria > Pseudomonadota > Alphaproteobacteria > Rhizobiales > Tepidamorphaceae > JANQNT01. The sequence continues at coordinate 311,526 of JANQNT010000023.1, forward strand.
CAGGTGCAGGGACATCCATCGGTGCCTTCGCCGCAGGCGGCGCTGCGGAGATCAATGAGGCCGTTGCGGCGGCGCGGAAGGCGTTTGAGCATAGCTGGCGGCGGACGACACCGGCCGAGCGCGGTCGCGTCATGAACCGGATCGCCGCACATATCCGAAGCAACGCCGATCTTCTGACCGTCGCTGAAAGCCTCGACTCGGGGAAGACCCTCTCGGAAGCCCGCGGTGATGTGAACAATGTCATCCGCACGTTTGAGTTCTTCGCCGGCGCCACTGACAAGGTGCAAGGCGACACCTTCGCCATCGATGACGGGCTTCTGGCCTACACGCTAAACGAACCGGCTGGCGTCACCGCGCATATCGTGCCGTGGAACTTCCCGATCGCCATGCTGGCCCGAAGCGTTGCTCCGGCTTTGGCTGCGGGTTGCACCATTGTTGCCAAGCCGGCTGAGCAGACCCCCGTGACGGCATTGCTGCTGGCGCGGCTCTGTCAGGAGGCGGGCTTGCCGGATGGTGTTTTCAACGTGGTTGTCGGAACAGGTGTGGACGCGGGCGCGCCACTGGTCGCGCACACGGATATCGATCATGTGACCTTCACGGGGTCCGTGCCCACCGGTATCGCGGTGATGCAATCGGCGGCGAACAATGTCACTCCGGTCACGCTCGAGCTTGGCGGGAAGTCACCGGCGATCGTCTTCGCCGATTGCGATATGGATCGTGCCGTCGACAGCCTTGTCGGGTCGATCTTCATGAATGCGGGGCAGATCTGTTCGGCGGCCTCGCGGGTTGTGATCGAGCGCCGCGCCCACAACGCGTTTCTGGACAAGTTCTCCAAACGGGCGGACGCCGTTCAGTATGGTCACGGCCTGCGCGATCTCGACATGGGCGCCATCATCTCCGAGCGCCAGCTTGGCAAGATCGACGGTTATTTGTCGGCTGCCCAGAAGCGCGGCATATCCGTTGCCGCCGGTGGATCGACAACCGTTGACCCCGAAACCGGCAAAGGCTGGTTCGTGCAGCCAACGATCTTCGACGATGTCGCCGCGGATGATCCGCTGGTCAAAGAGGAAATCTTTGGCCCGGTCCTGACCGTGCAGGTTTTTGATGACGAAGACGAGGCGATCAGCCTCGCCAATGGCACAGAGTATGGCCTCGCATCGGGCATTTTCACCTCCGACACCGGCAAGGCGCGGCGTCTCACGCGCGAGATTGATGCCGGACACGTCTACATCAACCAGTGGTTTTCGGTCGGTGTCGAGGTGCCCTTCGGCGGCAATCGCAAGTCTGGTATTGGCCGCGAGAAGGGACTGGAGGGCATGCGGAACTACATGAAGATCAAGGGTGTGGGCGAGAGGTTCTAGCAGATTTGCTCGACGACACCCCGAAGGTACAGCCAAGGCTTGTGTCAGCACCGCGAGAGCATTCTGGCTGATCTTGCCGATCTCATTGTTGGACCGGGCACGCCGGATGGTTTCCGCTCGTACAATAGCCCTGAGTTCACGCCCCAGACCGTCAGGGACCGGATCACATAGGTCGGTCCGAAGACCCTGTTTCAGCCTTAGGCGGTGTTTACATGATGGGTGGCTGGGCCATCGGGGTGTCGCCAAGCCGTCTTCTAGCCATGCTTTTGAAGCCAGTTGAACTGCTTGCAGTTTTCGATCGATTCCGGGAAGGCTCGCCGGACACGCGCAATGGCTTCATCGGGGCTGATGCCACGCTCGATCATCAGATGCGCCGCGATCGTTCCCGAGCGGCCCGCGCCATAGTGGCAGGTGATGCCGATCGTGCCGCCGTCATCGAGGGTTGTGTGGTAGCGCGCCATATGGCCCTGCCAGCTCTTGAGGAACCGCGCGTCCGGCACCGAGAAATCCTCGATCGGCATGTGGTCGAGCCTCACGCCGCGTTTCGTCAAAGCGTCCGCCAGCTTCTGCCAGTGGTCCTCGGGAAACTCATGCTTCTCGGCAAGGGCGATCAGCAACGCGGAACCGGAAAGCGACGGATGATCCAGCGTCGCGGCAAGCGCATTCGGATCGAGATAGGAAGCACCATCGAATCCGATCGCCAACCCCGGAAAGCCCATGGTCACGATCTGTCCTCCGCCGGGGCAATCCAACACTGCCCTTATGCTGGTGTCCGCATCGGCCGGGCGGGTGGCGTCGAAGGCGTCTTTTGGCGTTTTCATGGTCGGGATGTGTTCCATGCGAACGGGCCGGCATAGCTCCGGCCCGCCGGTCTTGTCTCGTGCGCGGTCCGGGTTCAGCGGATCGGGAAGGCGTACATCAGGCCGCCCTGGTCGGCGGATGCGTTCTGGGTCTCCGCAAGGGTGATGTTGAACGGCGTGCCCGAACCCAGATGGCGCTCGAACACCTCAGAGTACGATCCGACCTGGCGGATGACCTGATAGGCCCAGTCCTGCGGCAGGCCAAGCTTGGCCGCCATGTCGGCCGTTGCGCCATCTTCGGCGAACAGGCGCCGAACGCTCTTGGGCTGCGCGTCGAGATCGGCGCGGATGGTGTCGATGTTTCCGGAGGTGATGCCAAACTTGTCGGCGTTGAGCATGACCTGAAACGCCCAGAACACCGCGGCTTCCAGTTCCTGGTCAGGCTGGGTGACCAGAGTTAGCGGTTCGGCCGAAATCACCTCCGGCAGGATGGTGAAATCATCCGGGTTTTCGGCCAGAAGTCGATCGCTATTGAGTGCCGAGACATCAGAGGCATAGACGTCGCATTTGCCGGAGAAAAACGCTTCGAGCCGCGCGGTCTTGTCGGCGATGTTCTCGACCCGATAGCTCATGCCGCGATCGCCGAACCAGTCGGCGATGTTCAAGAGTGTCGTCGAGCCGTCTTCGGCGCAGACGGTGGCGCCTTCGAGTTCGGCGGCGCTGGAAACGCCGAGCGAAGCGGGCACCATGAACCCTTGGCCGTCATAGAAGGTGGTCGCGACAAAGGCCATACCGGTATCGGCATCGCGTGTACCCGTGGCCGTGATCGAGCGCGAAGCCATATGGGCGCCGCGCGCAACAAGCGTTTTCATGGAGTCCGAAAAACCAATGCCGCGAATGTCGGCCTTGCCCGCATCGCCGAGGATGGCAGCGGCCGCCATCCGGCAGAAATCGGTGTTGAAGCCCTGGAAGACGCCCTGGCTGTCAGGTACCGAAAAGCCCGGCGAGTTGGGGTTGACCAGACAAACGAGGCTGTCATTGGCCTTGATCTCGTCAAGCACCGGTCCGGCCATGGCCGCGCCGGTGAAAATGGTCGTCACAGCGAATGCCGCTGTGAGGGTTAGAAGTTTCATGGGTAGGTTTCCTTGGGTTGCTGGGCTTGGTGATGCCGAGAAGACATATACTTGTATACAAGTATAGCTTATCATTCTTGTGACACCCGTCCCCGTTCGGTCTCCCGGTCTTTCTGCAGTTGTCGGCCAATGGCTGAAAGAGCAGCGCAGGATGCAAAGAACCAAAGCCCGACAAGGATGTAGGCTTCGAGCGCCTGACTGCGCCAACCCGGATCGTTGAACGACATGCGCGCGGTCGAAATCAGGTCGTGAATGCCGACGACGACGACCAGCGAGGTGTCCTTGTAGGCACCGATGATGCTGTTGACGAGCGATGGAAGGCTGCGCGTGATTGCCTGGGGAAGCATCACCAGCCCCATCGTCTTCCAGTAGCCGAGACCGAGTGATCTGGCTGCCTCGCGCTGCCCCCTGGACAGGGATTGAAGACCGCCGCGCAGGTCCTCTGCGAAATAGGCGCCATGAAAGAAGATCAGGGCGATGAGCACAGCAGGCACCGGCGCAATGTATGTCCCCGGCGGCAGCATCAGCGGCAGAACGAAGACGCCGACAAAGATGACCGTAAGCATGGGCACGCCGCGCGCCACCTCGATATAGAGCGTGGCGAAGCGCCGCAGCACCGGATAGGCGCCTTGATCGCGGGCGAGCGTCAACAGCACGCCGACCGGGAACGCGCCCGCTATGGCGGCGATGGCCAGAAAGAGGAGAATCGGCAGCCCGTTCCAGAATACCGACGGAACAGGGGACAGACCCAATACGCCGCCGCTGAGCAACAGCACCGCGAAGCCAAGGCCACTCACCCAAATCACCACGAAGGCCCGCACACGCAATCGCGTGCGGCCGATCATCTGCAACCCGGTTAAGGCGGCCAAGGCCAGCAAGAGCAGCGACGCCGCAAGTGCCCGCCACTGCAGGTCGAAGGGGTAGGTCCCGAAAAGGATGAGGCGGGTCTTCTCGAAGAGGAATGGCCAGCAAAGCCCAGTGCGAACCGCGCAAAGCCCTGCCGGCTGCCAGGGCCAGACGGCATGGAACAAGAGCCAAGACAGCGCCAGCCAGCCGAGCCAGGTCATGAACGCGCCGGACACCAGGGTCAGAAGTGCCGCCAGCGGCGTCGCAAAGAGCTCCTTCGCCCAGGTGGAGGCGCCGGTCACGATGTCGCCTCCCGCCGGCGCAGGGCCGCGTTCCACCGGTTGAGCAGCGAGGTCACGGCAAGGCAGAGGATCAGATAGAGCCCCATCGTCACCAGCATCATCTCAAGCGGCCTGAAGGTCTGGTTGATCACCGTGCCGACAACCGACATCAGGTCGGAATAGCCGACCGCGATGCCGACCGAGGTGTTCTTGATCAGGTTGACATACTGATTGTTCATCGGCGGGATCACGATCCGCAGAACTTGCGGCAACACGATCAGACGCATCGTCCGGAGCCGGTCGAGGCCAAGCGCATGTGCAGCCTCGAACTGACCATGCGGGACCGATTGAATGCCGCCGCGCACCACCTCGGTAATCTGGGCGCCGTGATAGAGGCCAAGCATGGCTGCCATGACGGCGAACTGAAGGGACAGGCGTATTCCGCCCTCGAAGTCAAAGCCCTGGACTTCGGGCACTGAGGGGATGATGGGAACATCGAAGAGCAATATCGCGATCCCGGGCAACCCGGCGAGAAGGCCAATGGCAACCGGGGCGATGGGAACAGGCCGCCCGGTCTGCGCGAAACGCGCCATGGCCCATCGCCTCCATGCGAGAGCCAGCACCGCCCCAAGCGGCAGTGACAGGATCGGTATCCAGAGCATGGGGTGCCATTCGAGCGCCGGCAGATAGAGCGCGCGGTTGGATATCTGAACGGGGCCGAGGCTGACCGCCTCGCGCACGGGCGGCAGGCCGTTGACGGCGACGACGAAGAAGACGAGCAGGACAAGGATCTTCGGCAGGTTGCGAAAAAGTTCGACATAGCCGGATGCGAGCACGCGACCCGCCGAGCTCGGCCCGACGCTCACAAGCCCCCCGACGATGCCGAGCACGGTCGCCAGACACAGGCTGACAGCGGCCAAGACGATGGTATTGATGAGACCCGTCAGGATCACCCGGGCATAGCTGTCATCTGGAGAATACGGGATCAAGGACTCGCTGACATCGAACCCCGCTTCGTCGAAGAGAAATGCGAACCCCGGATGCAGCCCCGCGTCCTGCATGTTGAGCAGGATGTTCCGCACCAGTAGAGCCGCCAGCCCCAGCAGGATGATCGCCGCCGCCGCATCCCAGACACGAAAACGGCGGCGCTCAGGCGGCGGGGGGCTTGGAGGGATCATGGCCAATCTGTATACTATGAGTACAAATGTACCTGTATACAGACAACGTGATCGTTTTGTGAAATGGCGCAAACAGGGAAGGCCAATGCTGCAGGACGCGTCCGACCAAACCAAGCCTGAGCGGGCGCTCGATGCACTGCGCAAGCGCATCTGTCTTGCAGACCCGGGTGAGGCTCTGCCTCTTCACGAAGGCATGTTGGCCGAAGAATTCGGCATGTCGCGCACGCCTATCCGTCAGATATTGCAACGGCTCGCCTATGAACGGCTGGTGGAGATCAGGACAGGCGTGGGCACGGTGGCCGCGGTCATGGATCAAGCCCACCGCCCTCGCGATCTCATCACGCATCAGGGCCTAGTTCGCACAATTCTGGCGCATCCGTTGGGCGAACTCTCTGTCAGTCAGCATGCCGACATCATTGCACTTGGCGCATTGATCGCCAGCGCGGACAAGCTGGATGCGTCTCTGCATTTCGAGATACGCGCCCGTCTTCTGGCCGTTCTTGGCGGCCTGATCGCTGACCCGATCCTCAAGGATGCATTTCTGGCTGCCCACTGGCGCGTCATCCGCTGGCACATGCACGATGTCGCTCTCGACCAGGCCCAAGCCTTGAAGTCGACGCAGCGCCTGGTCAGCAGTGTCGCGTCCTATGACGCACGCAGCAGCGCTGATCTGTTCGGCAGAATTCTGGCTGGTGATCTAGCGCCGTAGAATTCGGCTTTCCCGCCAATCGAAAACCTGGTGCGCTCAATCGGCGAAGGTCAGCCGGAAGTGGACAACAGAAGATCATGGCGACTGTGCGTCACGTTTGATCCCAGCCCTGCCCCTGAATGGGGCGCGTTGCAACCGAGGCCCAAACGCAGCCTTGCGATGATCACGGGAAGAATCTGGTGCCAATGCCCTGACACAGGCCTTGCTTCCAGTTTGCTCATGCGGGGTCTCCTTGGCTCTCTTCGTGCACATATCGTGCATGTGCGACCCTTCAAATAACTGATTTCTTTGCTTGCCATCGGCTACCAACCGCGAGCGATGTCCGGGGATTCTCCCTGTCGCGAGGGCGCCGTGCCCCGCGCCGGTAACCGGACGGTGACGCTCGGCGTGTTCGCGACATTTTGTCCGCGCGGCATGGACATTTTGTCCGAACTGCCCGTCATGACAAAAGCCTGACCATTGATTCTATTGATGAAAATCAACTGGCATCCCCCTTGCTTAAGGATTTGTTTACCGGTCCGTGGGGGGACGGTGACCCACCGAAGATGCCGTCCGGCATCGGGCAACCCCGTCAACCCCCACACAAAAGAGGCCGGCGCGTCCGGCCTGCGACCCGGTCTCGGGACAGCAGGCAGCCTTGGCGTTAAAGGGCGCAAACCAAAATCGTCCCGAGTGACATCGGGCGTGGGAGGAGCAAATGCCGGCAGGACGCGAGGACACGGTCCGCGCGCTCGTGGCCCATGGCTGAAATGGTCGGGGGCACGCGCACATGACGGGGCAACAGGCAGGTTCCGAGAGTTTTCCGAAACTGCTTCTTCACAATGCGGCACAGCGCGGCGCACAGCCGGCGATGCGCGAAAAGCGGCGCGGCATCTGGCGCACGCAGACCTGGCAGGATTACGCCGCCGAGGCCAGTGCGCTGGCGGCGGCACTGTCCGACCACGGCCTGAAGAAGGGCGATCACGTCGCGTTCGTCTATGACAATCGCCCGCGGCTCCTGATTGCCATCGCCGCGGCCCAGGCGCTCGGCGCGGTCGCCGTTCCGCTCTATCAGGACGCCTCCGGTGAAGAGCTGGCAGAACCCTTGCGGAGCACGGGCGCCACCCACGTCTTCGCCGAGAACCAGGAGCAGACCGACAAGATCCTGGAGGTGCTGCCCACCTGCCCGTCCATACGCTGCATCGTCTACGACAACGACCGCGGCATGAGCCAGTACAAGCAGGCGGAGCTGGTCGGCTACGACACCCTGCTGGAACAAGGCCGCAAGGCATCGGGTGAAGGCAGCGGCTTCCTGAAAGAGGCGGCCGAGCAGGTCGGCAGCGACGACGACGCCTTCGTCTTCTTCAGCTCCGGCCTCAACAAGTCGGCCAATGGCGCCGTCTTCACCCATGCAGCGCTGATCGAGCGGGCGCGGGTGCTGGCGGCGACCGAAAAGCTCACCGACAAGGACGTGACGCTTGCCTACCTGCCGCCGGGTTGGGCAAGCCAGACCCTGCTGAGCTACGTGCAGCCGATGGCGACCGGCTTTTGCGTGTGCTGCCCGGAGGCCTCCGACACCTTGCTGTCGGACCTGCGCGAGATCGCGCCGAGCTATCTGCTTGTCACGCCGCGCATGCTCGATGCGATTGTCTCACAGGTGGACACGCGCATGGAGGAGACCGGCGGTCTCAACCTGGCGCTCTACGAGCGGGGCGTGAAGGTCGCGCAGCGCGTCAGCGACCTCACCCACGCCGGCAAGAGCGTCCCCTTCGGCGACCGGCTGGCGAAGACGGCCTGCGAGATCCTGGTCTATGGCCCGCTGCGCGACGCGCTGGGCATGAGCAAGCTCCGCCTGGCCTACACCGCCGGCGATGCCATCGATCCCGACATGCTGATGTTCTTCCGCTCCATCGGCATCAACCTGAAGCAGGCCTATGGCGCGACCGAGACCGGCGTGTTCGTCACCGTCCAGCGCAACGGCGACGTCAAGCCGGACACGCTCGGCACGCCGCTTGATGGTGTCGAGCTGTCATTCTCGCCCAAGAACGAAATCCTGGTGCGCGCGCCGGGCCTTCTCAAGGCCTATCACGGCAACGCGAAGGAGACGGCCAAGGCGCTCGACGCCGATGGCTGGTTCCACACCGGCGACATGGGTCATGTCGGCGACGACGGCCATCTGCGCATCGTCGACCGGATGAGCGATGTCGGCACGCTCAAGGACGGCACGCTGTTCGCGCCGCGGCCGATCGAGAACAAGATCCGCTTCTCCCCATTCGTGCGCGAGGTGGTGGTCTATGGCGACGGGCAGGACCATGTCTGTGCCCTCATCGACATCGACACCCTGGCGGTCGGCCGCTGGGCCGACACCCATGAGCTTCCCTACATGGGTCACACCGATCTCGCCTCGCAGGAGCCCGTCTACGGGCTGATCGGCGACTTCGTTGCCGAGGTCAACGGCGAGATGGCGGGCGATCCGGCGCTGGCCAAGTGCCAGATCGAGCGCATCCTGCTGCTGCCGCAGGAACTGAGCGCCGACGACGGGCTGCTGTCGCGCACCGGCAAGCTGCGCCGCCATGCCATCGCCAAACGCTACAGGGCGCTGATCGACGCGATCTTCGCCGGTGCGGACAACGTCCCCTTCGATATCGGCATCGAGCATGTCGGCGCGGAAGGCGAGGTCCATACCGACGGGCTGAAGATACGCAACGTCAAGACCGTCAACGTCAGCCAGATGAGGAAAGCGGCATGAGCGTCAGCGCGCAAGCAGAACCCGCCAGCCGCGCATTTCCCATCGGCGAGCCGATCCTGGAACTGGACTCCATCTCGCTGCGCTTCGGCGGCGTCAAGGCCATCACCGATGTGTCCTTCGATGTGCGGGAGCATGAAATCCGGGCGATCATCGGACCCAACGGCGCCGGCAAGAGCTCGATGCTCAACGTCATCAACGGGCTCTACACGCCGCAGGAGGGCAACATCACCTTCCGTGGCCAGCGCATCGACAACATGACGCCGGCCAAGGCGGCCTCGCTCGGCATTTCGCGCACCTTCCAGAACATCGCGCTGTTCAAGCGCATGTCGGTGCTCGACAACATCATGGCCGGCCGCACGCTGTTCTCCCACGCCACCTTCCTGGAGGTCGCCTTCCAGCTTCCCCGCGCCCGGCGCGAGGAACGCCAGAACCGGGAGAAGGCCGAAGAGATCATCGAGTTCCTCGAGATCGAGCACATCCGCAAGACCACCGTCTCGCAACTGCCCTACGGGCTGCAGAAGCGGGTCGAGCTCGGCCGGGCGCTGGCCGCTGAGCCGCAGGTGCTGCTGCTCGACGAGCCGATGGCCGGCATGAACGTGGAGGAGAAGCAGGACATGTGCCGCTTCGTTCTCGACGTCAACGACCACTACGGCACCACCTTCGTGCTGATCGAGCACGACATGGGCGTCGTCATGGACATTTCCGACCGCGTCGTGGTGCTCGACTACGGCAAGACCATCGGCGACGGAACGCCGGACGAGGTCCGCAACAACCAGGACGTCATCGACGCCTATCTCGGCGTCGCGCACTGAGAGTTCATCATGGCTGATCTTCTGTTTTTCCTGGAAGTGCTCATCGGCGGCCTGCTTGCCGGCGTGATGTACTCGCTGATCGCGCTGGGCTTCGTGCTGATCTACAAGGCCTCGTCGGTGTTCAACTTCGCGCAGGGCGCGATGGTGTTCTTCGCGGTGCTCTCCTTCGTGGGCTTCATGGAGCTGGGCATCCCGTTCTGGGCGGCACTGCCGGTCACCGTGGTGCTGATGATCTTCGTGGGCATGGCCACCGAACGCATGGTGCTGCGCCCGCTGGTCAACCAGAGCGAAGAGACCCTGCTGATGGCCACCATCGGGCTGGCCTTCGTGCTGGAAGGCATGGCGCAGTTCCTGTGGGGCGTCGAGGTGCGCCGTCTCGATCTCGGCATTCCCGATGTGCCGATGGCGTGGCTGGCCGACACCACCGGCATCTTCGTCAGCGTGTTCGACGTGGTGGCCGGTGTGGTGGCCGCGATCATGGTGATCGCGCTGGCGCTGCTGTTCTCCAAGACCAAGGTGGGCCTGGGCCTGCGCGCGGTGGCCGACGGCCATGCCGCGGCCATGTCGATCGGCATTCCGCTGAAGCAGATCTGGATGCTGGTCTGGGCCACCGCGGGCATCGTCGCGCTGGTCGCCGGCATGCTGTGGGGCGCGCGCAACGGCGTCCAGTTCGCACTGGTCTGGCTGGCGCTCAAGGCGCTGCCGGTGCTGATCATCGGCGGCTTCACCTCGGTGCCCGGCGTCATCATCGCCGGCCTGATCGTCGGCGCCTCCGAGAAGCTCGCGGAAGTCTATATCGGCCCCTATTTCGGCGGCGGCATCGAGCTTTGGTCGCCCTACGTGCTGGCCGTCATCTTCCTGATGTTCCGGCCCGAAGGCCTGTTCGGCGAAAAGCACATCCGAAGAGTCTAGCGACACGTCCACGGCGCCCCGCCAAACCGCAGATTGGGAATACGCAGTCATGTACTATCGTCAAGCCGGCCAGTTCTACACGACCTACTCCCAGGACTCGCGCATCATCCCGGTCCGAGAGGACCGCTGGATCATCTATGTGGTCGTGCTGGCGGGGTTCTGCCTCGTGCCGTTCTTCGCCAGCGACTACTGGCTCAGCGGCATCCTGATCCCGTGGCTGGCGCTGTCGCTGGTGGCGCTCGGCCAGAACATCCTGATGGGCTACACCGGCCAGCTCTCGCTTGGCTCGGCGGGCTTCATGGCCGCGGGCGCATTCGCCTGTTACAACATCGAACTCAGGATCGAGTGGATGCCGTTTTTCGGCTCGCTCATCCTCTCTGGCATCATCGCCGCCATGATCGGCATCGTCTTCGGACTGCCGAGCCTCAGGGTGCGCGGGCTCTACCTGATGGTGGCGACCCTCGCCTCGCAGTTCTTCATCATCTGGGTCATCGACAAGTTCGGCTGGTTCAAGAACTACGACAGCTCCGGCATCATCACCGCCCAGGACATCGTCATCTTCGGCAAGTCGTTCACCACGCCGGCGGAGGAATACCTCGTCTGCCTGTTCGTGTGCGCGGTGATGACCGTTATTGCGCTCAACATGGTGCGCGGGAGCGTGGGGCGAAACTGGATGGCGGTGCGGGATATGGACGTCGCCGCGGAGGTGATGGGCATATCCCTGCTGAAAACCAAGCTGCAGGCCTTCGCCATCAGTTCGTTCTATTGCGGTGTCGGCGGCGCGCTGTTCGCGTTCGCGTTCCTGAAGTCGATGGAGCCGGTCGCCTTCGACATCCTGCTGTCGTTCCGCATCCTGTTCATGGTGATCATCGGCGGGCTCGGCACCATCATCGGCTGCTATCTGGGCGCCGGCTTCATCCTGCTGATGCCCGTGTTCCTCAACATCTTCTTCCATGCCGTCTTCGGACAGGCCGTCGACGCGACGCTCACCTCGGCCCTGGAGCAGGTCATCTTCGGCGTGATGATCATCCTGTTCATGATCTACCAGCCGCTCGGCATGGCGCGAATACTCGAGATCATGCAGGAGCGGCTTCGCAAGTGGCCATTCAAGATCTGACGCGGCACTGCCACAGCGGTGCGCGGTGCCTTGCCCATTGAAACGCCATCACACGGAAGGAGACGCGACGCAGGGACACAGGAGAGGACCGCATAACAATAAGAACTTCAGACGGAACAACGATCTCAAGGGAGGTTTGACCAATGATGCCAACAAGCTTGTTGCGACGGGTCGCGCCCGTCAGTGCCGCGGCATTCGCGGCCGCGGCGATGCTCGTGTCGCCGATGGCAATGCCCACCGAGGCACAAGCCGCCGAGCAATACATGGCTGTGCCAAGCAGCCGTGTCGGACCGTTCTCCGCCATGGGGACCGGCTATTACGGCGGGATCATCGACTACATGACCTATGTGAACATGAACGGCGGCATCAACGGCGTCATGTTCACCTGGCAGGAGTGCGAGACCGAATACAACGCCAAGCGTACGGTCGAGTGCTTCCAGCGCCTGCTGACCGGGCCGAACGGGCAGAGAACGCTCGTCTTCGACACGCTCGGCACGCCCGGTGCCTACGCGGTGATCAACCGCATGGCGGAGGAAGAGGTCGTGCTGGCCCAGTACGGCTACGGCCGCACGGATGCCGCTGACGGCACGGTCTGGCCGTGGGTCTTCAACGCCGCCAGCCACTACTGGTCGCAGATCGGCATGAAGCTGAAGTTCATGGCCGAGCAGGAAGGCGGCGTGGAGAACATGAAAGGCAAGAAGATTGTCCATCTCCACATTGACTCCGCCTATGGCCGCGAGCCGCTGCCCGCCATGCGCAAGATCACCAGCGACTGGGGCATGGAACTGGTCGAGATCTCGATTCCCCCGCCCGGTCTGGAGCAGCAGTCGCAGTGGCTGCAGATCCGCCGCGAGCGTCCCGACTGGGTGACGTTCTGGGGCGCGGGCTCCGGCATGAACGCCACCGGCATGACCAACGCCGCGCGCATGGGCTTCCCGCGCGAACGGCTGGTCTACGTCACCTTCGGCGGCGCCGAGGAGGACATGGTGCCGGCCGGCGACGCGGCCAAGGGAACCTTCGTGGTCGCCAACGCGGTGCCGGGTCGTGACTTCCCGCTGGTGAAGAGCATCCTCGACAAGGTCTATGGTGCCGGCAAGGGCAACATGGAAAACCCCGATCGCGTGGGCCAGGTGTACTGGAACCGCGGGCTTGGGGCGGCCGTGATGTGGGCTGAGGCCATTCGCAACGCCCAGCGGATCCACAACAAGGAAGGCCAGCCGGTCACCGGCGCGGAGTTCCGCGATGGCTACGAGGCGATCAACATGACGCCGGAGCGGCTTGAGGAACTCGGCATCACCGGCATGGTCGCACCCTTCGCGCTGTCCTGCGAGAAGCACGACGGTGCCGGCGAGTTCCGCATGATGCAGTGGAACGGCGAGAAGTTCGATATCGTTTCGGACTGGATGGGCCCGCCCGATCCGACCTTCATCCGCCAGCTCGTCGAGGATTCCGCCGGCAAGTTCGCCGGCGAGAATAACATCACGCCGAAGAACTGCTCGTAGACGCAGTCAGGCATTGCGTGCCAATCGACCGGGCACGCGATACCAAACGGATGCGGGGACATCTCCCCGCATCCACCCCGGCAAAACACCTGAGGCTCCTGGAAAGCTGCCATGAACATCGCCGCGACATCCGCCGTTGAAGAACGCGCCCCGGTCACCGACGCCGCCGGGCAGCCGATCCTGGCCGTCAAGAACATCGAGGTGATCTACGATCAGGTCATCCTCGTGTTGCGCGGCGTCTCGCTCAACGTCCCCAAGGGCAGGATCATCGCCCTGCTTGGCGGCAATGGCGCGGGCAAGAGCACGACGCTGAAGTCGATCTCGACGATGCTGGCTTCCGAGCGCGGCAAGGTCACCAAGGGATCGATCGAGTTCGACGGCGAACGCACCGATCAGCTAACGCCCAACGATATGGTCAACAACGGCATGGTGCAGGTGATGGAAGGGCGCATGTGCTTCGGCCACCTCACCGTCGAGGAGAACCTGATCGCCGGCGCCTACACGCGCAGCCTCAGCCGCAGTCAGATGCGCGAGGCGCTGGATCAGGTCTATCACTACTTCCCGCGGCTCAAGGAACGCCGTTCCAGCCTGGCCGGCTACACCTCCGGCGGCGAACAGCAGATGACGGCGATCGGGCGCGCCATGATGGCCACGCCCAAGATGCTGCTGCTCGACGAACCCTCGATGGGGCTGGCACCGCAGATCGTCGCCGAGATTTTCGAGATCGTGCGCGACCTCAACCAGAAGGAAGGCGTCAGCATCCTGCTGGCCGAGCAGAACACGTCGGTGGCGCTGAAATATGCCGACTTCGGCTACATCCTGGAGAGCGGGCGCATCGTGATGGACGGCCCGGCCAAGGCGCTGGCCGAGAACAAGGACGTCAAGGAATTCTACCTTGGCATGTCGTCGGAGGGCCGCGAGAGCTTCCGCAACCGCAAGTCCTACCGCCGCCGCAAACGCTGGATCTGACCGTTGTTAAGGGCGGCATTCCACGGTCCGAGACACGTTCGGGGCGATAATCTGCCCGAACTGGCGGTTTTCATCCGCATCTTGACCGCGCTGCCGGGCATCGGCACCGTGCCCGCAAGGGAGCCAACAACAGGCCCGGGAGCCGCGCGCACGTTGCTGTGCGTGGAGTAAGAAATGCGACCGCAAACAGCGCGCAAGCAGCCGGCACCGAACAACACGACTGAGTTCGGTCCCTGGCTGGCGCAGGCCTCCATCCTCGCGGTGGACGACGAATTGGGCATGCGCAACTTCCTGGAGCGTACGCTGGGGCCGCGCTGCAAGCATATCGCCACGGCCGCCGACACCGAAGAGGCGGCGCGCATCCTCGACGAGCACCATTTCGACGTGCTCATTCTCGACAACATCATGCCGGGCAAGAACGGCGTGGAGTGGCTTTCCGAGCAGCGCGCGGTGGGCTTTTTCGGCGATGTCATCCTGATCACCGCCTATGCCGACCTGGAAACGGCGATCCAGGCGCTGCGCGCCGGTGCCGCCGATTTTGTGCTGAAGCCGTTCCGCTCCAACCAGATGCTCAACGCCATCGCCCGCTGCCTGGACCGCGGCCGGCTGCAGCGCGAGAACTACGTGCTGCGCTACGAGCTCAAGTCGAGCTCCGACCAGCGGCTGAGCGACAAGCTGATCGGCGAGTCGGAGGCAATCCGCCGCGTGCGCGACGACATCGCCCGGGTGGCGCCATTGCCCACCTCGGTGCTCATCACCGGCGAATCCGGCAGCGGCAAGGAGGTCGCCGCGCGTTCGGTTCACGCCCTGTCCGACCGCAACGACAAGCCGTTCGTACCGGTCAACTGCGCCGCCATTCCCGCCGACATGATCGAGAGCGAGCTGTTTGGCCACGTCAAGGGCGCGTTCACCGGCGCTCAGGCGAGCCGTGACGGGTTGTTCATGCATGCGCAGGGCGGAACGCTGTTCCTGGACGAGATCGGCGAATTGCCCACACCCATGCAGAGCAAGCTGCTGCGCGTGCTGGAGGACCGGCGGGTGCGTCCGGTCGGCGCGGAGCGCGAGATACCGGTCGACCTGCGCCTGCTGTTCGCCACCAATGCCGATCTTGGCGAGCACGTGGAGAGCGGCCGGTTTCGCGCCGATCTGTATTTCCGCATCAACGTCATGCAGATTGACCTGCCGCCGCTCCGGGACCGGCGCGACGACGTGCATGAGTTGGCGACGCTGTTCATGCACCAGCTTTCGCAGCAGTTCGGTACACCGGCGGTGCCGATCAGCGCCGAGGAGCGGGCGCTGCTGGAACGCTATGACTGGCCGGGAAACGTCCGCGAGCTGCGCAACCTGGTCGAGCGCACGCTGATCCTGGGTCGGCTTCCCGACGAGTTCGGGCGCGACATATCGATGGCTGCGGGACCAGAGGAGAGTTTGGCGGACATCGAACGACGCCATATTCTTGCAGTGCTGCGCGAAGTGAACGGAAATCGCGCGGAGGCCGCCCGCAGGCTCGGCGTTTCGAGGAAGACGATTGACCGTAAGTGCGCACGTTGGAACATCTGAGGCGTCGGCGGATGACCGCCGGCAACCCACCGGACGTTCGGTGCGCTTCCGGTTGCTCGCCATCGCGCTGCTGCCGACCCTGGTGATCCTGCCGCTGATGCTGGGCATCTCGATTGCCCGCTGGAGCGCGAAATTCGACGAGGCGCTGATTGCCAAGGTCAATGGCGACCTGACCATCGCGCATCAGTATCTCTCACGCATTCTCGAAAGCACCGAGGAGAGCCTGCAGGCGCTCGGTGCCTCGGCGCATTTCCGTGCGTTGGTCGATAGCGGCGCGGCGATCGACCTGTTCCTCAACGAGAGCCGCCGCGATCTGGGGCTCGACTTCCTGTATGTGGTGACCGCAGACCAGGACATCTTCGCGGCCGCCCCGCTGACCGGCTCGGCAACGCGGCGCACCGACTGGCCGATCATCGTCTCCGCACTGCGGGGCATCCCGCGCACCGAAATCGACCTGTTCTCCAACGAGGAACTGGACCATCTCTCGGACGCCATGGCGGAGCGCTCCCGTCTGGCGCTGGTGCCGACACCGAACGCGGTGCACACCGAACGCACCGAAGAGACCCGTGGGATGGTGATCCAGTCTGCCGCACCAATCACCTTGCGCAACGGCGCGCGCGGGGTGCTGGTCGGCGGTATCCTGCTGAACCAGAACCTGGTGTTCATCGATACGATCAACGATCTGGTCTACAAGGAGGCGAGCCTGCCGAAGGGCAGCCGGGGCACGGCGACACTGTTCCTCGACGATGTGCGCATCACCACCAATGTGCGCCTGTTCGAAGGGCGCCGGGCGCTCGGCACGCGCGTCTCGGCGGTGGTGCGCGAGACCGTGCTCGGCAAAGGGCGGGTCTGGCTCGACAGCGCCTTCGTCGTCAACGACTGGTACATTTCCGCCTACGAGCCCGTCGTCGACAGCTTCGGCAAGCGCATCGGCATGCTGTATGTCGGCTTCCTGGAAACGCCGTTCCAGCGCACCAAGTACGAGACGCTGATCACCATCGTACTGGCGTTTCTGCTGATCACCGCCGCCAGCATACCGATCTTCCTGCGCTGGGCGCGCGGCATCTTCATGCCGCTGGAGCGGATGACCGAGACGATCGCCACCGTGGAGCGGGGCAACCTCAGCGCGCGCACGGGACTGGCCGGCGCGAGCGACGAGATCGGCCGCGTCGCGGAACATCTCGACCTGCTTTTCGATCGCCTGCAGGAACGCGACAAGCAGTTGCGGGAATGGAACCAGGAACTCAACGACCGAGTCGATGAGCGAACCCGGGAACTGCGGCTGGCCAACCGCCAACTCGAGGCAACCACCAAGCAACTGATCATGTCGGAGAAGCTCGCCGCCATCGGCGAGATCACCGCCGGCGTCGCGCACGAGATCAACAACCCGATTGCGGTGATGCAGGGCAACCTGGAGATCGTGCGCAACGTGATGGGCAAGAAGGCAAAGCTCGCCGAGACCGAGCTCAGCCTGCTCGACGAGCAGATCCACCGCATCAGCCAGATCATCACCAAGCTGCTGCAGTTCGCCAAGCCCGAGGAGTATGCCGAGCACGTCGAGCAACACGCACCGCAGGACGTCGTCGCCGACTGCCTGCCGCTGGTGAAGCACCTGCTGCACAAGGCGGAGATCGAGATCGTGCGCGACGACAAGGCGACGCGCCAGATCTTCATGAACCGCACCGAATTGCAGCAGGTGCTGGTCAACCTGATGGTCAACGCGATCCACGCCATGCCCGACGGCGGTACGCTGACGCTCAGCACCTATGACATGGCCCAGGACGAGCGGCCGGGCGTCGCCCTCGACGTGGCCGATACCGGCGTTGGCATGTCGCCGGAACTGCTCGACAAGGTGTTTGATCCCTTCTTCACCACCAAGCGCCAGCAGGGCAATGGTCTCGGCCTGTCGATCAGCCAGACACTGGTGGCGCGTCAGGGGGGCAACATTTCGGTGGAAAGCGAGCCGGGCGTGGGTACCGTGTTCACGATCTGGCTGCCGGAAGCCACCTGAACCGCGCGAGAACGCTTCCCGTCCTCCCCTGCCCGGACCAGCACCCGTCAACCAGCCGCCAGCCGATTGGCGCCCCAAACACACAACAAGGAGACGTGTCTTGAGCGTGTTCGATGAAGACCTGTTCGAAGAAGGCCTGCGCCAGCGCAAGGCGACGCTGGGCGAGGCTTACGTGGACCAAAACCTCGCCGCCGCCGACGACTTCACCCGCCCCTTTCAGGAGGCCATGACCGCTTGGTGCTGGGGCTTCGGCTGGGGCGACGAGGCAATCGACCCCAAGACGCGGAGCATGATGAACCTGGCGATGATCGGCGCCCTGGGCAAGATGCACGAGTGGGAACTGCATTGCCGCGGAGCGGTGAACAACGGGGTCAGGCGGGAGGAAATCCGCGCCATCATCCATGTGATCGGCATCTATTGCGGCGTACCGCAAGCGCTGGAGTGCTTCCGCGCGGCAAAGAAGGTGCTGGACGACACCTGAAAACGCCGACGCGGTGCTGCATCGAACGACAGCCCCTGTCCGGCAAGACGATCGGGTTAACACTTCAAAAAAACAACAGCCGCATCATTGTGCAGTGACCTGCTTGCCCCCGGCAATGCTGGGAAACGGGCAAATCAAGGAGGGTGCGGCTTGATGAGCAGCAAGAACAAGAACTTGTTCAACGCTTTGCTGATCGCGCTCCTCTGCGTTGCGATCACTTTGTTTGTCGTGTCCATGTCGCTCGTCTACATACCGGTATTCGACATCAAGTTCATGGATGATGCATTTGTCGCCGCAATGGTCATGTCGGCGGTCATCCCATTCAGCCAGAGCTTCCCGGTCAGCTATGTTCTGCTGCAGCAGAAGACGAAAATCGCAAGGCTGAACGCGGAACTGAAGGCGTCAAAGGACGAACTCGACCGCAGCAACCGCAAATTGTTCCACCAGTCGTCCCGGGACGACCTGACCGGCCTGCTCAACCGACGCTATTTCATGAAGGCATTGGCGCAGCAGCGTCGCGACAGCGACCGTGGCGGCCTGCTCTACATCGACATCGACCACTTCAAGACGATCAACGACACCTATGGACACGATGCAGGCGATGTGGCGCTGCGGCTGATCGCCAAGTGTATCGAACGCTCGGTGCGTCACGGCGACGTGGCGGCGCGGCTGGGCGGGGAAGAGTTCGCCGTCTACGTCGTCGGCGCGGGTCAGGGGGATATCGGAGCCGTCGCCGAGAAGCTGCGCGCCAGCATCGCGCGAATCGCGTTTTCACCGCACAAGCACAGTGTCCATGCGCTGACCGCGAGCATCGGCGCGGCCGGCCGGCAACCTGGCGAGACCATCGCGCAATTGCTCAAGCGCGCCGATCAGGCGCTCTATATCGCCAAGAAGGCGGGGCGAAACCAGGTGATCGTCGCACCGCCGCCGATCAGGGCCTCCGCCGTACCCACATCGCACCCCGGCGCTGGCGGCGACACCATACCTGAGCTGATCGCATCAACGCACGACGAGGCGGTTACTCGGCAGCGACAACCTTCTCATCCACCGGCCTGATGCGTGCGGCGGAGTACTTGAACTCCGGAATCTTGCCGTACGGATCGAGCTGCGGGTTGGTGAGGAAGTTGGCCGGGGCCTCGACGAAGCAGAAGGGGATGAACAGCATGCCCTGCGATACGTCGCGGTCGGCACGCAGCGTCAGCGCGATCTTGCCGCGCCGGGTTTCCACCTCCACCTGCTGACCCCGCGTCAGGCCCTGACGGCCGATGTCGCGGGGATGCATGCACACGACCGGCTCGGACTCCTGCGCGTTCAGATGCGTCGCCCGCCGGGTCATCGCGCCGGTATGCCAGTGCTCCAGCAGACGGCCCGTGGTCAGCACCATCGGGAACTCCTCGTCCGGCGTCTCGGCGGGCGGCACCAGATCGGTCGGCACCAGCTTGGCGCGGCCGTCCTCGGTGGGGAAGCCATCGTAGAAGATGATCTCCTCGCCCGGTCCGTCGGCGGAATTGGCCGGGTAGCACACGGCCTCCTCGCGCAACAGCCGCTCCCAACTGATGTTGTCGAGCGAGGTCATGAACGAGGCCATCTCGGTGTAGACCTCGCCGACATCGGTGTAGTTCCAGTCCTGACCGCAGCGCCGGGCCATGTCGACGATCAGTTCCCAGTCCTGACGCGCCTCGCCGGGCGGATTACGTACCGGCAGCGCCACCTGCACCTGGCGGTTGGAGTTGGTGTAGGTGCCGGGTTTCTCGGGCTGCGCCGAAGACGGCAGGATGACGTCGGCGAACCACGCCGTCTCGGTCAGGAAGATGTCCTGCACCACCAGGTGCTCCAGGGTGGTGAGCGCCTTGCGGACGTGGTGCTGGTCGGGATCGGACATGGCCGGGTTCTCGCCCTGCACGTACATCGCCTTGATGTTGCCCTTCTCGACCTCGCCCATGATCTCGACCACCGTCAGACCGTTGGCCGGATCCAGCGTGCGGCCCCATTCGTCCTCGTAGCGGGCCCGCACATTGGGGTCCTCGACGGACTTGTAGTCGGGAAAGACGAACGGGATCAGCCCCGCATCGGAAGCGCCCTGCACGTTGTTCTGGCCGCGCAGCGGATGGATGCCGGTACCGGGCCGGCCGACCTGGCCGGTGATCAGCGACAGCGCGATCAGGCAGCGCACGTTGTCGGTGCCGTGGACATGCTGGCTGACGCCCATGCCCCAGAAGATGATGGCGCGCTCGGCCGCGGCAAAGGTACGGGCGAGTTCCTTGAGATACTCCGCCTCGACACCGCACATCTCCGACATCGCCTCGGGAGAGAAGTCCTTGACCTTCTCCTTGAGCGCCTCGAACCCATCCGTGTTGGCCTGGATGTACTGCAGGTCGTAGAGCTCTTCCTTGATGATCGTGTGGATCATCGCGTTCAGCATCGGCACGTCGCTGCCCGGCGCAAACACCACCGGGTGGCTGGCGTGGCGCATCATTTCCTGCTTGCGCGGATCAAACACCATCACCTTGGCGCCGCGCTTGGCGGCCTGCTTGAAATAGGTCGCCGCGACGGGGTGGTTCTGCTCCGGGCGACAGCCGATCATCATGATGCAGTCGCTGTCGTCGGCGGCGGTGAACGGCGCCGAAACGGCACCTGACCCAACGCCCTCCATCAGCGCCGCGACGGACGAGGCGTGGCACAGCCTGGTGCAGTGGTCGACATTGTTGGTGCCGAAGCCCTGCCGGATCAGCTTCTGGAACAGATAGGCCTCTTCGTTGGTACCCTTGGCCGAGCCGAAGCCGGCGATGGCCTGGCCGCCATCGCGGTCGCGCACATCGGTCAGACCCTTGGCGGCAAAGGTCAGCGCCTCTTCCCAGCTCGCCTCGCGGAAGTACTTCGGGATGTCGTCGAACGTCATGTTGGCGTCGACATCCTTGGGCGCGTCGTCGCGGCGGATCAGCGGCTTGGTCAGCCGTTCCGGCGACATCACGTAATCCATGCCGAAGCGGCCCTTGACGCAGAGCTTGCCGCGGTTGGCGGGACCCTGGCGGCCATCGACGGCGACGATGTCGTTGCCCTTGACGCTGACCTCGGTCTGGCAGCCGACGCCGCAGAACGGGCATACGCTCTTCTTCTTGGCGTCGGGATAGACCGTGCGCTTGATGGCGTCGTCGTCAAGCAGCGTCTTCTCCATCAGGGCACCGGTCGGGCAGGCCTGGACGCACTCGCCGCAGGCCACGCACGTGCTCATGCCCATGGGATCGTTGATGTCGAAGACCGGCACCGCTCCCATGCCGCGCGAGGCCATGCCGATCACGTCATTGACCTGAACCTCGCGGCAGGCGCGGTCGCACAGGCCGCAGGAGATGCAGTTGTCCAGGTTGACCGCGATCGATGGATGCGAGGCGTCGTGGAAGATGGAGTCGACGGGAATTTCCTTCTGGGCGCCAGGGCGGCCGCCGGGAAAGCGCGGCTCGGCCATCTGGCCGGCCAGTTCCGACTGGTCCCAGAAATGGCTTTCCGGGTCCGGACTCTCGTCGCGCAGCGGCATGTCGGAGGCAAGCAGCTCGAACACCAGCTTGCGGTTCTTCTCCACCCGCTCGCCGCCGGTGTTGACCACCATGCCCTCGGACGGCTTGCGCGCGCAGGAGGCCGCCAGCACCCGCTCGCCCTCGACCTGGACCATGCAGGCGCGGCAATTGCCGTCAGCCCGGTAGCCGGGCGCATCCTTCCAGCACAGGTGGGGGATGGCCACGCCCTCGCGCTTGGCCACCTGCCAGATGGTTTCGCCCTCGCGCGCGACGACGTCCTTGCCGTCCAGCGTAAACGTCACCGTCTTCACATCATCGGGCGCAAAATCAATGCTCATTCCGAAAACTCCGCCTTCGTCTGGGCTGGTTGTTCGAATTCTTCCGGGAAGTGCTTCATCAGATGCTCGACACAATTCCCGGCGGCCTGTCCAAGGCCGCAGATAGAGCTGTCGCGCATGACCAGCAACAGATCATTATAGAGATCGCTGTCGTTATCGTGCGACGAGAGCATCCGGACCATCTTGTCGGTGCCGGAGCGGCACGGGGTGCACTGGCCACAGCTCTCGTGCTGGAAGAAGCGCATGGTGTTCAGCGCCGCATCGCGCACGCTGTCCTTGTCCGACAGCACGACAACGGCGTGGGAGCCAATGAATCCGCCCTCTTTCTCCCATGTGCCGAAGTCCATCGGACGGTCGGCCATATGGGCGGGAAAGATGCCGCCGGAGGCTCCGCCGGGGAAAAATGCCTTCAGACGGTGCCCCTCGGCCATGCCGCCGCAATAATCGTCAATCAGTTTGTTCAGCGGAATGCCCGCCGGGGCGATCTTAACGCCGGGTTCCCTGACCCGTCCCGACACCGAGAACGAACGCACGCCATTGTTCTCGTCGGCCCAGCCCTGGGAGGCGAACCACTCCGCTCCGTGCTCCAGGATCTGCGGCACCCAGAGCAGCGTCTCGACGTTGTGATTGAGGGTCGGGCGACCGAACAGACCGACCTCGGCGATATAGGGCGGACGCAGCCTCGGCAGCCCGCGCTTGCCCTCGATCGACTCGATCATCGCGGACTCTTCGCCACAGATGTAGGCGCCGGCGCCGCGGCGCAGCTCCATCGGCGTGTTCAGCAAGCCGGCCTGCGCCATCGCATCGATCTCGAGCCGCAAGACCTCGTGCAGGTGCGGGTACTCGTCGCGCAGGTAGATGTAGATGCGCTCGCAGCCGACCACATGGGCGGCGATCTGCGCGCCCTCCAGCATCCGATGGGGATGGTGTTCCAGCCACCAGCGATCCTTGAACGTGCCGGGCTCGCCCTCGTCGCCGTTGATGGTCATCAGCCGCGGACCGGCATAGCCGCGCACGAAACCCCATTTCCGGCCAGCCGGGAAGCCGGCGCCGCCCAGGCCGCGCAGACCGGCGTCCGACATCGCGGCGATGGCGTCGTCGGAACTGATCTCGCCGGAAATCACCTTTTCCAGGACGCCATAGCCGCCCTCGGCGCGGTACGCCGACAAGGTCTCGTAGTCGGGCAACTGCGGCTTGGAATTGTCTTCCCCGATCGCCTCCAGCAGCATGTCCACGGTGGCATGGCGGAAGACCCGCTTGCCGATCCAGGCGGCAGGCGCGCCGTCGCACTGTCCGATGCAAGGCGCCTCGACGATACGCACCTGTTCGGGGTCGATAACCTTCTTGAGGTCCTCGATCAGTTCAAAGGCTCCGAGCATCTCTTCCGTCACGCCGGTGGCAACCCGGATCGTGATAGGCGGGGGCGACGTCTCGCCTTCCTTCACGATATCGAAATGGTGATAGAAGCTGGCGACTTCGTACACCTCGACCTGGGACAAGCGGAACAGTTCCGCCAGCGCGGCCATGTTCGCGGCGCTGATGTAGCCGATCTTGTCCTGGATGACGTGCAGCGCCTCGATAACGAGGTCACGCCGACGCGGCATGTCCCCGAGCAGGGCGGCGAGCGCATCGAGATCGGCCTCATTGACCTGCCGGCCCTTGGGCAGAGAGGGATCGCGTCGCTTGAATTTGTCAGGTGCGATGAGTTCCACGGTCTTCTTTGCCTTGATTCACTTGGAAACGCGCGCACCCCTACCAGAAAGCGCGACGCCAGAAAATGCGGAGAGCGGTGTTAATCGAAGCCGAATTTGCCAGCGTTTCGTTAACAGGCACCGCGCCCATGGCCGGCCAGGCACAGGTGCCTGCACCGCAACCGTAGGCGGGCCGTATTGAAGATTGGTATTTTTATAGTTCTAACGGATGCCGGAACGGGCGTTCGGGACTACCCGACGATCATCTGCTTGAGCTGCAGCGCCTCGTGCTCAAGTTCCTTGAGCCGGAAGTTGACCACGTCGCCGATTGTCACAATACCGACCAACTGGCCATCCGCGACAACCGGCATGTGCCGGAACCGCCCCTCCGTCATGCGCTGCAGAATGGTGACCAGCGGATCGCCCGGGGCGCAGGTGACCACTTCGCGCGTCATGTTCTCGGATACGGTCTGCGGCAGGGTCTGCCCCGGCGTTTCCGCCAGTTTGCGCACAATGTCGCGCTCCGAGAGGATGCCCTGCATCGCGCCGGTCTCGTCGGCGACCACAAGCGCGCCGATGCGCTTGTCGCGCAGGATCACGACCGCCTCGGCGATGGTGTCCTCCGGACGGACGGTGAAGACACCCCCGCCCTTCATGTCCATCAGTTTCTGGACCGTGGCGGTGTCCTTGGCGAGATTTGTGTCCGCCGACTGGCTGACGGTGGTCTCGCGGATGAAGTCCCCTCGTTTGGGCGCTTGATATGAACTTGGCATGGTCCAGTTCTTCCGGCTGTGCGAACAATTTGTAATGTGTCAAAACAGCCTAAACGAAGAACCGCCCGCGAGGAAACTCCCCTGTTTCCAGCCGACCTGTATCTCACCCCCCTCCCCGCCACGATCCTGTTCGTCGCAGGGGTCCTTGCCGGATACCGCTATCGGCGCGTCTGGAAGACGCACGGGCCGACCTGGCAGCTATGGCTGTTCGGGAGCATCGCCGCTGTATGCCTGCTGGCGCTGGGCTTTCTGCCGCTGAGAATCAGCTAGCGCAACCTGCGCCGGAACCGGCGCAGATTAGTTTCTCTAACCTATTATAATCGATCATCTTTTCTGTGTTTGGGCTGAGTCAGCCCAAACACAGGATGATCCAGGCTCAGCTCTGGCGCGGGCAATCGGCGAGACGGTCGCGCAAGGGGCTGTCGGGATCGATTTCCTTGTTGCAGACGACGCACCGGTCCGTGCCTTCGATGGCGTTCAGCCCGCCGCAACTGCCCTTGATTCGCTTGCCCATGAAAATCACGCCGACCGACATGCCCAGCATGATCAGGCTCAGGAACACGAAGGCGAGTATGAATGTCGACACGACGATTGCCTCTTTGCGACCGGGCGGTTTTCGCCGGTCATTTCTCCGAGTCGCCGGGTGTCGCCCTTGATTCGCCCCTCTGCAGCGCCCGGAAGCGCGTGCTGGCGGTGACGACGAACCGTGTCTCGTCGGAGGATATATCGCGCGCGATGAACAAAGTGGCAAGGTTGAGCCGCTCGGCAAGCTCCAGCCCCTTTTCCTGACCGAGTACCAGCAGCGCGGTGGCCCAGGCATCGGCCAGCATGGCCGTTTCGGCCACAACCGTGACCGACGCGGTGGTGTGGGTGACCGGGCGACCGGTCTGCGGATCGATGATGTGCGAGTAGCGTACCCCGCCCTGCTCGAAGTAATTGCGGTAGTCGCCGGATGTCGCCATGCCAAGGCCGGTGAGATCGATGATCTGCTCCACCCGCCGGCTGCCTTCGTGCGGGCGCTCGATGCCGATGCGCCAGCGGTTGCCGTCGGGGTTGGTGCCGGAGGTGATCAGATCGCCGCCGATCTCGACCATGAAGTCGTTGAGCCCGAGCCGGTTGAGCGTCGCGGCGACCTCGTCGACGCCGTAACCTTTGGCGATGGCCGCGAGATAGACGGTTGCTTCGGGCTCACGCTTGGTCAGCGAGAACGGGTCGGTGGCCAGCGACAGCAGCCGGCTTTGGCCGACAAGGGTCTGGGCTTGTGCAATCGCTTCATCGGAGGGAACCGGACTGTCGGGCCGCCGCGCGCCGAAACCCCAGAGCTCGATCAGCGGCGCAACCGTCACATCGAACCGCCCAAGGCTGTCGGCGTGCACCTCGCCCGCCGTGCGCATCACCGCCGCCAGCTCGGCGGAAATCTCGAACGGCCCGGTGCCGGCATAGGCATTGAAGCGCGACACTTCTGAACGCTCGTCCCAGTTCGACATCCTGGCGTTGACCTCGGCAAGCGTCGCTTCGACGGCGGCGCGCACCTCCCCTGCGTCCAGACGCCCCTGGCGGTCAAAGGCGACGATGTTGTAGGTGGTGCCCATCGTCTCGCCGCTGATCCGCAGCGCATCGCTTTGCGAACCGCATGCGACGAGGAGCAGCACCAGGCCAACAACGAGAAAGCGCATCATCCCTGCCCGCCGGTTCAATCGGCCCATGTGCGAAGGTAGATCAACAGCCCGTCATTCATGGTACAAATCGTCGGTTCACGGGAAAAAATGACAAAATGCGTCGGCCATATGGGTTGTAAGTCGCATTGGAATTAGTAGAAGACGAATCTAGGGTCGTGACCCTAGATTGGCCGATGCGAATCCGCGCTGAAGGCGATCCAAAAAAGACAAAGCGACGAGAACCGCGTGCAACGCTTTCAACTCCGCAAGGGGCTGGACCTGCCCGTCGAAGGTGCGCCAGCCCAGGAAATCCATCCCGGCCCCGACGTCAAGACCGTGGCGCTGCTGGGAGCCGATTATCTCGGCCTGAAGCCGCGCCTGTCCGTTGAGGAAGGCGATATCGTCGCCGCCGGAGCGCCGGTGTTCGTCCACAAGGACACGCCCGAAGTGCAGGTGGTCTCGCCGGTGTGCGGCCGGGTCAAGGCGATCAACCGCGGTCAACGCCGGGTCCTGATCAGCGTCGAGATCGAGGTCGACGACGGCGCCGCCCAGCCTTTCGATTTCACCGAAGTGGGCGATATCAACACCGTCGAGGGACTGGTCGAACGCCTGTGCGCGGCCGGTCTGTGGACATCGTTTCGCACCCGGCCCTACTCCAAGGTTCCCGACACCGAAACACGGCCGGCGGCGATCTACGTCACCGCCATGGATACCGAACCGCTGGCGCCCGATCCCGGCATCGTGATCGCGCAAGCCCCGGAGGCATTCCGGCGGGGCCTGCAGGCGGTCGCGCAGCTCGGCGGCGGCCGGACCTATCTTTGTCACGAGGCCGACGCGCAGATTCCAGGCGCCGACGTCAGCGGTGTCGAGGTCGCCGGCTTTGCCGGTCCCCACCCGGCCGGCCTGCCGGGCACCCACATGCACTTCCTCGATCCGCCGAGCGCGGCAAAGACGGTTTGGACGATCTGGTATCAGGATGTCATCGCGATCGGGCGGCTGCTCGCCGACGGCGTCATCGACGCCTCCCGGATCATTGCGCTGTCGGGGCCGCTGTGCCGGCAACCGCGCCTGGTGCGCACGATCACGGGCGCGTCGATGGACGACCTGACCCGCGACCAGATCGACAGTTCCGTACCGGTGCGGCTGATTTCCGGCTCGATCCTGAGCGGGCGCGCCGGCGAGGGACCAAGCGCCTATCTCGGCCGCTACGCGCGCCAGATCACGGCCATCGAGGAAGACCACAAGCAGATCGTGCTGGGCTGGATCCGTCCGATGCCCGGCAAGTTCGCGTGCCAGCCGGTGCTGGGCTCGGCCCTGTCGAAGAAGCTCTACACCCTGACCTCCAACCTCAACGGCGGACGGCGGGCGATGGTGCCGCTTGGCACGTTTGAGGAGCTTATGCCGCAGGATTTTCTCCCCACCCAACTCTTGCGGGCCCTTCTCGTCATGGATACGGACTCCGCCCAGGCACTGGGCGCTCTGGAACTCGATGAAGAGGATCTTGGTCTGGTGGGCTTCGCCTGTCCGGCCAAGTACGAATACGGCATTGCCCTGCGCGATTGCCTGACGAAGATCGAGAAAGAGGGTTAGTCCCTTGGGCCTGCGCAGCTACTTCGACCGTATCGAACCGAACTTCCTGAAGGGCGGGCGCTGGGAACGCTACTTCCCGCTCTACGAGATGGTGGAGAGCTTCCTCTACACCCCCAAGACGGTGACCACCGTCGCGCCCCACGCGCGCTCCTACATCGACATGAAGCGGGTGATGACCTACGTGGTCATCGCCACGATCCCCTGCATCCTGTTCGGCTGGTACAACACCGGACTTCAGGTCAACACCGCGCTGGCCAGCCTCGGTACGCCGGGATGGCGCGCCTCGATCATGCAGTTCCTCGGGATCGGCCTTGATCCCGACAGCGTCTTCGCCAACATGGCGCATGGGGCGCTGTATTTCTTCCCGATCTACATCACCACGCTGGTGGCCGGCGGCCTGTGGGAAGTGCTGTTCGCCACCGTGCGCCGGCACGAGGTGAACGAGGGATTCCTCGTCACCTCGATGCTCTACACGCTGATCCTGCCGCCCGACATTCCGCTGTGGCAGGTGGCGGTCGGCATCTCCTTCGGCGTGGTGATCGGCAAGGAGATTTTCGGCGGCACCGGCAAGAACTTCCTCAATCCGGCACTGACCGGACGCGCCTTCCTGTATTTCGCCTATCCCGCCCAGATGTCCGGCGACACCGTCTGGACGCCGGTCGACGGGTTTTCCGGCGCCACCACGCTGTCGGTCGGCGCCTCGTCGGGCTATCAGGAACTGGCCGCCCAGGGCATCACCTGGATGGATGCGTTCATCGGCACCATCCAGGGCTCGCTGGGCGAAACCTCAACGCTTGCCTGCCTCATCGGTCTGGCGTTCCTGCTCGCCACCAGGATCGCGAACTGGCGCCTGGTGGTCGGCTGCCTCGGCGGCATGATCGGGTTTTCGCTGCTGCTGAACCTCATCGGCTCCGACGACAACCCGATGTTCGCGATGCCGTGGTACTGGCATCTCGTCGTGGGTGGCTACGCCTTCGGTCTGGCATTCATGGTGACCGAGCCGGTGTCGGCATCGCACACCAATCTGGGGCGCTTCATCTACGGGGCACTGATCGGCTTCATGGTTGTGATGATCCGCGTCATAAACCCGGCATTTCCGGAAGGAATGATGCTGGCGATCCTGTTCGGAAACGTTTTTGCGCCGTTGATTGACTACTTCGTGGTTCAGGCCAATATCAAGCGAAGAGCGAGGCGCCATGCCCCAACAGCCTGAGCAGCGCAGAGGATTGATCCGCCGCTTCCTCGAGATGTCGCCGGACTCGGTGCCAAAGACGATTTTCGTCGCGGTGGCGGTCTGCCTGTGCGCCTCGATGGTGGTGTCGGCGACGGCGGTGGCCCTGAGGCCGCTGCAGGCGACGAACGCGCTGCGCGACAAGCAGGTCAACATTCTCCAGGTCGCCGGCATCTATCAGCCCGGCATCGACGTGTCGGAAGCCTTCCAGGCGTTCGAGGCGCATGTGCTCGAACTGGCCACCGGCGAGTTCGCCGACGACCGCTTCGACGCCGCCACGTTCGACGATCTCGCCGCCGCAGACGACCCGGAGCTGTCGGTCGCGCTGACCGACGATCCGGCCTCCATCGGGCGGCAATCGCGCTACATGACCGTCTACCTCCTGCGCGACGAGAACGGCGCGCTCGACAAGGTCATCCTGCCGCTACACGGCTACGGGCTGTGGTCGACGCTGTACGGCTTCATCGCGCTGGAAGAAAACGGCAACGATATCTACGGGCTGCAGTTCTACGAGCATGCCGAGACGCCGGGACTGGGCGGGGAGGTCGACAACCCGCGCTGGCGCGCGCTGTGGCAGGGCAAGAACCTGTTCGACGCGGACGGCGAACTGCAGATCACCGTTGCCAAGACGCCGCCGCCGGCCGGCGAAGAGTTCTTCATCGACGGCCTTGCGGGCGCGACGCTGACCGCGCGCGGCGTCGACAACCTGGTTCGTTTCTGGATGGGTGAGACCGGCTATCAGCCCTTCCTCGCCAACCTCAAGGAGGGGAACATCTGATGGCGCAGACACGCAGGAAACTGTTGATCGACCCGATGGTCGACAACAACCCGATCACCTTGCAGGTGCTCGGGATCTGCTCGGCGCTGGCGGTGACGTCTTCGCTCAAGGTGTCCTTCGTCATGGCCATCGCCGTGGTCGTCGTCACCGGTTTCTCGTCGATGTTCATCTCGATGCTGCGCAACCAGATTCCGGGATCGATCCGCATCATCGTCCAGATGGTGATCATCGCCTCGATGGTGATCATGGTCGACCAGGTGCTCAAGGCCTACGCCTTCGAAATCTCCAAGACGCTGTCGGTGTTCGTCGGGCTGATCATCACCAACTGCATCGTCATGGGCCGCGCCGAGGCCTTCGCCATGAAGAACCCGCCGGTCGCCTCCTTCATCGACGGCGTGGGCAACGGGCTGGGCTACGGGCTGATCCTGATGCTGGTCGCCTTCGTGCGCGAACTGTTCGGCTCCGGCAGCCTGTTCGGGGTGACGGTGCTCGAGACCGTCAACAACGGCGGCTGGTACGTGCCCAACGGCATGCTGCTGCTGCCGCCCTCGGCGTTCTTCATCATCGGGCTGATCATCTGGTTCTTCCGCTCCTGGAAGCCCGATCAGGTCGAAGAGCGCGAGTACAAGATCCAGACCATCGGAGCGCACTGATGGAGGCTCTCCTCTCCCTCGCCGTCAAGGCGATCTTCGTCGAGAACCTGGCGCTCGCCTTCTTCCTGGGCATGTGCACCTTCCTGGCCGTGTCGAAGAAGATTTCAACGGCCATCGGCCTGGGCATCTCGGTGATGATCGTCCAGACCATCACAGTGCCGGCCAACAACATCATCCTGAACTACCTGCTGAAGCCGGGCGCCCTGTCCTGGGCCGGCTTCACCGACGTGGACCTGACCTTCCTGGGCCTGATCTCCTATATCGGCGTCATCGCGGCGCTGGTGCAGATCCTCGAAATGACCCTGGATAAGTACTTTCCGCCGCTCTACAACGCGCTGGGCGTGTTTCTGCCGCTGATCACGGTGAACTGCGCCATTCTCGGCGGCTCGCTGTTCATGGTCGAGCGCGACTACAACTTCGTGGAATCGGTGACCTATGGCGCGTCGTCCGGCTTCGGCTGGGCGCTGGCCATCGCGGCCATGGCCGGGGTCCGCGAGAAGCTCAAGTATTCCGATATTCCCGACGGCCTTCAGGGCCTCGGCATCACCTTCATCTCCGCCGGGCTGATGGCCCTGGCGTTCATGTCGTTCAGCGGCGTCAACCTCTGAGGAAACACACTCCCGATGGCGACCTTTGGACTGGGCATCTTCCTGTTTACGGTGATCGTCCTCATTCTGGTGACGATCATCCTGATCGCGCGCTCGCGGCTCGTCGCGACCGGCAACGTCGACATCACGATCAACGGCGAGAAGACCATATCGGTACCCGCCGGCGGCAAGCTGCTGCAGACGCTGGCCGAGGCGAAGCTGTTCGTGCCGTCGGCCTGCGGCGGCGGCGGAACCTGCGCCCAGTGCCGGGTGAAGATCCACTCCGGCGGCGGTTCCATCCTGCCCACCGAGGAAAGCCATATCACCAAACGCGAGGCCGCCTGCGGCGACCGCCTGTCGTGCCAGGTTTCGGTCAAGCAGGACATGCAGGTGGAGGTGCCCGAGGAGGTCTTCGGCGTCAAGAAGTGGGAATGCGAGGTCGTCTCCAACGACAACGTGGCGACCTTCATCAAGGCGCTCGTCCTCAAGCTGCCCGAAGGCGAGAACGTGAACTTCCGGGCCGGTGGCTACATCCAGATCGAGGCCCCGCCGCACAAGCTCAGCTACGACGAATTCGACGTCGAGGAGGAGTATCGCGACGACTGGGACAAGTTCAATCTGTGGAAGTACGAGTCCGCTATCGACGAACCCGTCGAGCGGGCCTACTCGATGGCCAACTATCCCGAGGAGAAGGGCATCATCATGCTCAACGTCCGCGTGGCCTCGCCACCGCCAGGCAGCGACGGCATCCCGCCGGGCAAGATGTCATCCTACATCTTCAACCTGAAACCCGGCGACAAGGTCACCATCTCCGGCCCGTTCGGCGAGTTCTTCGCCCGCGACACGGACAAGGAAATGATCTTCGTGGGCGGTGGCGCCGGCATGGCGCCGATGCGCAGCCACATCTTCGATCAGCTCAAGCGCATCAAGACCGACCGCAAGATCACCTTCTGGTACGGCGCGCGCTCAAAGCGCGAGATGTTCTTTGTCGAGGACTTCGACGGACTCGACGAAGACAATTCCAATTTCGATTGGCACGTGGCGCTGTCGGACGCGCTGCCGGAGGACGACTGG
The DNA here is from genome assembly GCA_028279445.1 of Tepidamorphaceae bacterium. Taxonomy (GTDB): domain Bacteria; phylum Pseudomonadota; class Alphaproteobacteria; order Rhizobiales; family Tepidamorphaceae; genus JANQNT01. Next base: position 343,811 of record JANQNT010000023.1, read on the forward strand.
GACGGCTATACCGGCTTCATCCACAATGTCCTGTATGATGAGTACCTCAAGGACCACCCGGCACCGGAGGACTGTGAGTACTACCTGTGCGGCCCGCCGATCATGAACTCGTCGGTCATCAACATGCTGCTCGATCTGGGCGTCGACCGCGAAGACATCATGCTCGACGACTTCGGCGGATAGCGTCGCGGTCCCTGCGCACCCTCGAGAACACCGCCTAGGGCATGTCTTGTTGCTCTAGCCGATCCCGTCGCGGGCCTGCGGCGCGCCCTTGAGTTCCTTGGTCTCCGGGTCGTACTTGTCGGCGAGCTCGTCCATGCAGCTTTGCGACCACAGCGGCACGCCGGCGAGATAGCCGGCGCGGCCGAGCAGGTGCGCGGCGATCGGCGCGGTGAAGAACAGGAAGATCAGCCCGGCGATGGCGCGGGCCGCCACTTCCAGCTCCTGCGCCTCCAGCGCCAGCGCCAGCAGCACCAGACCCGCCCCCAGCGTGCCGGCCTTGGTGGCCGCGTGCATGCGCACGTAGAGATCGGGCAATCGCGCCAGACCGATACCGGCGATCAGCGAGAACGCCCCGCCGATCAGGATGATGACGCCGCCGATGAACTCGATCATGCGTCATCCCCCCGGCCTTGCGGATTGGACTGATGCACCGGCGCCCCATCCGGTTCGCCGCGCGCGCCGCGGTCGATGTAGCGGGCGAAGGCCACCGTCGCCAGGAAGCCGACCAGCGCCAGCGCGATGGCGACGTCGAGATAGGCGTAGTCTCCGGTCTTGACCGCGATGACGCCGATGAAGCCGATGCCGAGCAGCGCCAGCATGTCGAGCGCCACCACGCGGTCGGCGAAGCTGGGGCCGCGCAGCAGGCGATAGACCGTCAGGGCGAACGAGACCAGCATCGCGCCGAGTGCGATGTTGGCCGACCAGATCAGGAACATGCGTCCGAATTCGTCCATGCGCTTACCCAAGAGCCTCCATGATGCGGCGCTCGAAACCCTGCTTGATGTCGCGGCGCAGATCGTCGGGATCGTCCACGTCCATGGCGTGAAGATAGAGCGTGGTGCGATCCTGCGAGATATCGACGCTCAGCGTGCCCGGCGTCAGACTGATCAGATTGGCCAGCAGCATGATGCCGATGTCCTCCTCGACATCGAGCGGGATGGCGATGATCGCCGGTCGGAACTCCATGCGCGGGCTCAGCGTGTCGCGGGCGACCTTTATCGATGACAGCACCAGCTCGTAGATGAACAGCCAGGCGAGCCGCGCGATGCGGGCAGGGCGCTTGACGTCGTTGATGGCGAAGCGGTCGCGCACCATCCACAGGGCCGTGAAACCAAGCGCGAAGCCGAACAGCAGGTTGGCCGGGGCGAAACTGCCGGTCACCGCGCCCCAGACCAGCGCCAGGATGAGGTTGAGCAGGAACAGGTTCATTCGCCGCCCTCCCCGGTCTCGACCCTGATGGCGGTATCGGCGGGAAGCGCGCCCTCGCCCAGCACCGCCTCGATATAGGGGCCAGGCGCCAGCAGTTCACCCGCCGCGCGGGTCGATGCCTCCACCACGGGTGCCGAGTAGAGCCCGATGGCGAAGGTCAGGATCGCCAGCGCACCGAGCGACGCGTACAGCAACCGCCCCTCACCCTGCAGTGCCTCGGTCAGGCGGGCGGGTGCGGCATCGCCCGGCGCGGCGCGCCAGAAGGCTATGGCGAAGGTGCGCCCGACCGCGAGCAGCGTGAGGAAGCCCGACAGCAGGATGCCCGCGACCAGCATGTAGGACTGCTCCGCCAGCCCGGCCTGGACGAGATAGACCTTGGGCCAGAAACCGGCAAACGGCGGCACGCCGGCCAGCGACAGTCCGACCAGCAGGAAACCGATCGCCAGCAGGGGCGAGCCCTTGTAGAGGCCGGCCAGATCCTCCACCTGCGCGGTCCTGCCAGCGCGCACCACCAGTCCTGCGGCCATGAACAGCGCCGCGGAGATGATGATCGAGTGGACGATGTAGAAGATGGCGCCGATGAGCGCGGTCTCACTGCCGATCGCCAGGCCGGCGATCATCACGCCGACCCCGCTGACCACGGTGAAGGAGACGAAGCGGCGGATATCGGCTTCGGCCAGCGCGCCCAGTGCGCCCAGCACCATGGTCGCCACCGCCGCCCAGATCATCGCCTCGCGGGCCAGTTCGCCGCTTTCGGGGAACACGGTCAGGAAGACCCGGATCAGCGCGTAGACGCCGACCTTGGTGAGCAGCGCGGCGAAGATCGCCGAGACCGTCGGCAGTGGCGTGTGATAGGCCGCCGGCAGCCAGAAATAGAGCGGGAACAGCGCCGCCTTCATGCCAAGCGACACCAGGAACAGCAGCGCGATGGTCTCCAGCACCGCGTCCTGCGGGAGGTCTGCCACCTTGAGCGACAGATCGGCCATGTTGAGCGTGCCGGTCAGCCCATACAGCAGGCCGATGGCGATCAGCAGGAAGGTTGTGGCGATCAGGTTGAGGATGGCGTACTTGACCGCGCCGTCGATCTGCTCGCGCCGGCCGCCGAGCACGATCAGCCCGAAGGAGGAGATCAGCGTCACCTCGAACCAGACATAGAGATTGAACACGTCGCTGGTCAGGAACGCGCCGGCCACCCCGGTCATCAACGCCAGGACAAGCGGGTAGAAGCCGGCGCGGTGATGATCGGCGTTGGTGTCGGCAAGGCCGAAGGCGAGGATCGCAAGGGCCGCCACGCAGGCAACCACCGTCAGTCCGGCGCCCAGCGTATCGGCGGCCAGCGCGATGCCGAAAGGCGCTGGCCAGCCCCCCATGGACATGGCCAGCGCGCCGTTCTGCCAGACATGGGCGAACAGCACGATGGCGCTGACGAGCTGCCCCAGCACGCCGGCGAGCCCGATTGCCCCTTGTGCGCGCGCATTGCCCCAGAAGGCGGCCGCAAGCGCTGCCGCCATCACCGGGATCAGCACCGGCCAGACCACCAGCCATGCAGATGCGTCAGACATCGCGGCCCCGCAGTTTCGGCGCGGCGCGCACCGGTTCGGCCTCGCGCATCTCGTCGGTGTTGACGGTGCCCAGCGCCTGATAGGCGCGGTAGGCGAGCACCAGCAGGAAAGCGAACAGCGAGAAGCTGATGACGATGGCCGTCAGGATCAGCGCCTGGGGCAGCGGATTGGCGAAGCCGGCCTCGGCGAATTTCATCCCGGCGGGGATCAGCGGCGGCTCCTCGCGCGTCAGCCGGCCGGCCACGAAAATCAGCAGATGCGTGGCGTTGCCGAGCACGAAAATGCCCAGCACCAGACGGATCAGCGATCCCGACAGCAGCAGGTAGATGCTGATGGCGAATAGCGCGCCGACGAGGATGGCGAAGGCTCCTTCCATCAGCGGTCCTCCTCCAGCGCGATGGCGATGGCCACGATGGTGCCGACCACCACCATGTAGACGCCGATATCGAACAGCACGACGGTGGAGAGGTACTTGAAGTCCGGCGCGAAGGCGGGAAACCACCACTGACCGGTCAGGAAGGCATCGCCGAAGACCAGCGAGGCGACACCGCTGGCACCGGCGAGGAACAGGCCGATGCCGGCGATGGCGATCGGATGCAGGATCAGTGCGCGGCGGGCGGCCCTGATCCCTTCCGCGATGGTGTAGGTGGCGAAGGCCGACGCGCCGATCAGCCCGCCGATGAAACCGCCACCCGGCTCGTTGTGGCCACGCAGCAGGACGTAGATCGAGAACAGCACCGTCAGCGCGACGAGAAACGGCGTGGCGGTGCGCAGGACCAGGGAGTTCATCGACCCTCCTCCGCCTGCCGCCCGCGCCGCTCCGGCCGGCCGTCCGAGAACGCCAGCAGCGACAGCACCGCGACGCCGGCGATCACCACCACGGCGATCTCGCCGAAGGTGTCGAGCGCGCGGAAGTCGACCAGGATGACGTTGACGATGTTGCGGCCGAAGGCTTCCGTATAGCTCTTCGCCGCGAAGTACTCGCTCAGGCCCAGATCGAGCGGTCGGCTGGTGATCGACAGCAGCAGCACGGTCATGCAGGTGCCGATGGCGATACCGATGATGCCGTCACGCGTGGCGCGCGGAGCCCCGCGCCAGTCCCTGCCATAGACCGGCAGGCGGGCAATCACCAGCGCCAGGATGACGACCGACAGCGTTTCCACCATGAGCTGGGTAAATGCGAGATCGGGCGCGCCGAACAGCAGGAAGACAAAGGCAACGCCCAGGCCGAGCACACCCATGGCGAGGATGGCGATGAAGCGCGAGCGGGTCAGGATGATGGCCACGCCACCGGCCAGCGTGAATGCCGCGACGCCCCAGACGTAGAAGTTGGCCGCCGGGATCGTCAACGTCGCGGAGAAGCCGCCGACGAACCACAACGGCACGACCAGAGCTGCCGCCATGGCGAGGAAGCTGATCAGCAGGTAGTTGCGCAGGGTGCCGGTCTGCAGCCGCGCGGTGACCAGCCGCGCAAGCCCCACGACCGCGTCCATGAACTGGTCGTAGCCCTTGTCGGGACCCCACAGGGGATCGAGCACGCGGGCGACGCCCGCGCGCAGCGCCTGCGATTGCCAGAAGATCAACGCGCCAAGCGCGATCGTCGCGATGCTGAGATAAAGCGGTGACTTGAACCCGCCCCACAGATAGAGATCGACGGCAATCTCCCGCCCGCCGACCGCGGCCGCCGCCGGTCCAATGAAGAGCTGCTCGGGAAGCATGTTCAGCACCCCGGCGGCCAGCCCGCACACGGCCAGCACGACGGGACCGAGCCACAGGCCCGGCGTGCCCTCGTGCGGGGCATGCGGCGTATCGCTTTGCGGACCAAGGAACGGCTTCGCGCCGACCAGGAAGGCCACCGCGAACATCAACGCGTTACCAAGGACGGCGATGGCCGTGATCGCCAGCGGCCACAGCCCGTCGAGCGTTGCCTTGTAGGCGAATTCCTTGGCGATGAAGCCGAAGAAGGGCGGCAGCCCGGCCATCGACAGCGCCGCGAGGAGTGCGGCGGAGAAGGTGATGGGCATGGCGCGGCCAAGCCCCGACAGCCGCGTCACCTCGCGGGTGCCGGTCTCGTGGTCGATGCAGCCGGCGGCCATGAACAGCGCCCCCTTGAACAGCGAGTGGGCCAGCAGGTAGCCCATCGCCGCCTGGATCGCGATGTCGTGGCCAAGGCCGATCAGGAACACCAGCAGGCCGAGGCTGGCCACCGTGGTCTGCGCCAGCATCAGCTTGAGATCGGTGTTGCGCAGCGCCAGCACCGCGCCGACGAAGAAGGTCGCCGCGCCGAAGCTGACCAGCAGCACCTGCCAGATATCGGTGCCGCCGAGGCCGGGATTCATGCGCGCCAGCAGATAGACGCCTGCCTTCACCATGGTGGCCGAGTGCAGATAGGCACTGACCGGTGTGGGCGCCTCCATGGCGTTGGGCAGCCAGAAGCTGAACGGCACCTGGGCGGACTTGGTGAAGGCGCCGGCCAGCACCAGCAGCAGCATGCCCAGATACCAGGGATGATTGCGCAGCAGTTCGCCCTGGACCAGCAGTTCGGAGAGTTCCATCGACCCGCCAACCTGCGCCATCAGCAGCAGACCGGCGAGCAGCAGCAGACCACCACCGCCGGTGACCACCAGCGCCTGCAGGGCAGCGCGGCGCGAACGCGCGTTCTCGTGGTTGAAGCCGATCAGCAGGAAGGAGGTGATCGAGGTCAACTCCCAGAACACGAACAGCGTCACCACGTTGTCGGCGAGCACCAGGCCCAGCATCGATCCCATGAACATCAGGATGAACATGAGGAAGCGGCCGAGATCGGCGTGGCCTTTGAGGTAAGCGCCGGCATAGAGCACGATGAAGGTGCCGATGAAGCTGATCAGCAGCGCGAACAGCAGGCTCAGGCCGTCGACGTAAAACGACAGCGCGATGCCCGCCGAAGGAACCCAAGGTGTTGAAAAGACAAGTGTTTCGCCGGAGGCGACGGCGCCGATGAACTGCGCGAAGTAAAGCGTCAGCGCGGCTGGCAGCAGCGCCAGCACAAGGCCGACGCGATCGCCCGCGATGCCGCGCACCGTAGGCGCAAACACAGCGACAACAAACGGTGCAAGCAAAGCGGCAAGCATCGGCTGTCGACCCCTTCGATGTCGGCGGGCCTGGTTCGCCAGGACAGGCGAACAACGAAACGCCCCGGGCAGGACCGTGCGGTCTTGGTTTTAGAAAAGGCCGCCTCCCCGCAAGGGACAGCAGCCTCGTCACGTTTGTTTTTGTCCGCAAGGCCCGAGGTCGCGCCCCCGTGCGCCTGCACCCTTCCATCTAGTTCCCACTCCGGAACGAGGCAAGCCTCAGGGCAGCCGATTTTGCCGATTCGGGCAACAGTGCGCCATGTGTCGCGCCCGAACGGAAAAGCCGGCCGTGGTGTCAGAAACGAAATGACCCGCCGGCCAATGGGTGACATTAATGGGGACCGGACGGGGGACGACCGATGGCGATTGAGGACGTGGACACGCTGGTTGTCGGGGGCGGTCAGGCCGGCCTCGCCATGAGCGAGCATCTGAGTGGCTGCGGTGTGCCGCATCTGGTGCTGGAGCGCCACCGCATCGCCGAACGCTGGCGCTCGGAGCGATGGGATTCGCTCGTCGCCAACGGTCCGGCCTGGCACGACCGCTTTCCGGGTGCGACATTCGACATGGACCCCGAGGCGTTCCCGCCCAAAGAGACCATCGCCGACTACTTCGAGGCCTACGCGGCGAAGATCGCCGCCCCCGTCCGCTGCGGCGTGGAGGTGATCCGCGTGCGCCAGCACGACGGCCGGCCGGGCTTTCGCGTCGAGACATCCGATGGCGCCATCGACGCCACCAACGTGGTCGCCGCGACGGGACCGTTCCAGCGTCCCGTCATCCCGCCGCTGGTGCCCGAGGATGCCGGGCTTTTGCAGATCCACTCGAACGGCTACCGCAACCCCCGGCAGTTGCCGGAGGGTGCCGTGCTGGTGGTGGGCGCGGGATCTTCGGGAACGCAGATCGCCGAGGAAATCCTCCAGTCGGGACGGCAAGTCTACCTGTCGGTCGGCAAGCACGGCCGCCCGCCGCGGCGCTATCGCGGACGCGATTTCGTCTGGTGGCTCGGCGTATTGGGCAAATGGGAGGCGGCCGCGATCGAACCGGGCCTGGAGCACGTCACCATCGCGGTGAGCGGGGCCAATGGCGGGCGCACCGTCGACTTCCGGCGGCTGGCCGCGCAGGGCATGACGCTTGTGGGGGTGACGCAGTCCTTCGACGACGGCGTGGCGCGCTTCGCGCCGGGCCTTGCCGACAATCTCGCGCAGGGCGACGCCGACTACCTCTCGGTGCTCGACGAGGCCGACGCCCATGTCGCGCGTAACGGCCTCGACCTGCCCGAAGAGCCCGAAGCGCGCGAGATCATGGCCGACCCGCCTTGCGTCAGCGATCCGATCCTCGAACTGGACCTGGCGGACGCCGGTATCTCCTCGATCATCTGGGCGACGGGCTATGCGCTCGACTTCGGCTGGCTGGAGGTCGACGTCTTCGACGAGGCCGGCCAGCCGAAACACCATCGCGGCGTTTCCGCGCAGCCCGGCATCTACTTCCTGGGCCTGCCGTGGCTGTCGCGGCGCGGGTCCTCGTTCATCTGGGGTGTGTGGCACGACGCCAAGTACATCGCCGACCACATCGCCATCCAGCGCAACTACCTCAGCTATCGCCCCGGCGCCCACGGCACGGCGAAACCGCACGAAACACTCGGGGCCTGACCCCGCCCTGCATGGAGCCGCCCGATGGCGCATCAACGCATCCGCACCTTCAACACCAAGGACACCTATCCCGAGCAGAAGCTCGACAACGACCTGTGTCAGGCGGTGGTGGCGCGCGGGCGCACGGTGTTCCTGCGCGGACAGGTCGCCCAGGACCTGGACACCGGCGAGAACGTCGCCCAGGGCGATGCGGGGGTGCAGGCCGCCAAGGCCATGGCCAACATCAAGCTGTTGATGGAGGAAGCCGGCGGCGGCATGGAGCATATCTGTCGCGTGGTGGTCTACCTGACCGATATCCGCTACCGGGAGGCGGTCTACCGGGAGATGGGTCGCTGGCTGAAGGGCGTCCATCCGGTATCGACCGGTCTCGTCGTGCCGGCGCTGGCGCGGCCCGAGTGGCTGGTAGAGATTGAAGCGACCGCCGTGATACCCGATGACGCATGATCCCGAAAAGTGGGAACCGGTTTTCGGACAAGATCATGCGCAAGCAAGAAAGCAGGCGCGCCGCTATGCAAATTGAATTGGCAGAACAGAAGATGGCCCGCCCATGACCTTTTCGCTTGTCGCCCGCTGTCCGCAGACCGGCATGTTCGGTCTCGCCATATCATCGTCCTCGCCGGCCGTCGCGGCGCGCTGCGCGTTCGCACGCGCCGGCGTCGGAGCGGTTTCCAGCCAGAACATCACCGACCCGTCGCTCGGCCCGAAGATGCTCGACGCGATGCAGGCGGGAAAGAGCGCGGCGGACGCGATCGCTAACGCCACGGACGGTTATCCGCACACCGAATACCGCCAGCTTCTGGCCGTCGACAGGCATGGCGGCACCGCCATCCGTTCCGGCGAGCACGCGCTCGGCATCTGGGGCGAGGCCTTTGGCGAGAACGTCGCCTCGGCGGGAAATCTGCTGGAGAGCACCTCCATCCCGCAGGCCATCGTCGACGGTTTCCTGTCGGCCACCGGGCATCTCGGCGACCGGCTGATCGCGGCCATGCAGGCGGGTCTTGCCGCAGGCGGAGAGGCCGGACCAGTACGCTCCGCTGGCCTGATGATGGTCGACAAGCTGGACTGGCCGGTGACCGACCTGCGCTGCGACTGGTCGGACGAGTGCCCCATCGCGGAGCTGGCTAAGCTCTGGGACATCTACAAGCCCGAGCTTGAGCCCTATGTGCGCCGCGCGCTCGATCCGGGAAACGCGCCGGCCTTCGGCGTTGCCGGCGACGCATAGGATCGCGCTTGCCGCCGACCGAGGGCCGCGATAGGTGGGGGACATGACCCGCTCCATCGAGATTCTCGAACGGCTGATCGCGTTTCCCACCGTGAGCGCCGACAGCAATCTTGCACTGATCGACTACGCGCAGGAGCTGTTGAACGCGGCAGGCTTCGCCACCCATCGCCTGCCCGACGAGACCGGCGAGAAGGCTGGCCTGTTCGCAAGCCTTGGTCCCGAGGGCCTCGGCCCCGATGGTCCCGGCGGCGTCATGCTGTCGGGCCACACAGACGTGGTGCCGGTCACCGGCCAGGCCTGGACGCGCGAACCCTTCACGCTGACCGATGGCGGCGACAGGCTCTACGGGCGCGGCACCACCGACATGAAGGGGTTCGTGGCCTGCGCGTTGGCCGCAGCGGAACGCGCGGCGAGCGCTCCGCTCAACCGACCATTGAAGCTGGCGCTGTCCTATGACGAGGAGGTTGGCTGCATCGGCATCCCGAAGATGCTCGAACGCCTCGACGGGACGGTGGGCCGGCCGGACCTCTGCATCGTCGGCGAGCCGACCTCGATGGCGATCGCGCTGGGGCACAAGGGCAAGGCGGCGCTGCGCGCCATCTGCCGCGGCACCGCGGGCCACTCGGCGATGGCGCCGCTGTTCGTCAACGCGCTCCATCTGGCCTGCGACTTCGTCGCCGAGCTGCGCAAGCTGCAGGGGAGAATCGTCGAAACCGGCCTGCGCGACGAGGCTTACGACGTGCCCTACACGACGCTGCATGTGGGCCGGCTCGAGGGCGGACGGGCACTCAACATCGTGCCGGATACGGCAATCGTGGATTTCGAGTTCCGCCATCTGGCCGGCGACAGCGCCGATGTGCTGCGCGCGAAAATCGAGGCAGCGGCGGAGCGGATCGCCGCAGGCTATCGCGACCGCTTCGCGGGTGCAGCCATCGAGATCAGCGACATCTTCGCCTATCCCGGCCTCGACGTAACCGAAGACGACCGGTCCGTCGCGGACATGCTCGCGCTGCTGCCGGAGGCGGGACTCACCAAGGTCGCCTTCGGCACGGAGGCCGGCTGTTTCGCCGATGTTGGCGTGCCGGCGCTGGTCTGCGGCCCCGGCAACATGGACCAGGGCCACAAGCCCGACGAGTTCGTGGCAAAAGACCAGCTCGCCCAGTGCGATACGCTGCTGGACCGGGTGATTGAGGGGCTGCGGGACTGAGCGACGCGGCGCGGCGTTGCGCGCACCTGCTACATGCTAGGGTTGCGCAACCTGCAACCAGCCCGGAACCGATCCGCCATGCTGAGACCGCTCGCCATCATTGCCGCGCTGTGCTTGCCGCTGGCCTGGGCTGGCGCGGATGAGTCCAAGACCGAGCAGGAAGAAACCTACGACCTGACGATCCGCGACAGCGATCCCGAGCGCTGGGCGGAAATCCGCAGCCAGCGGCTGGGTCATCTGTTCAGACCCAGTCCAAGCCTGTCGCCGGATCTGGTGGATGCCTACATCGCGGAGATGAAAAGTGGCCGCTTCACGGCCCTAACGGCGCTTTGGACCATCGATCAGCGGCTTCAGTACAACGCGGCGATCCTGAGCGGGAACTGCGCGACTGCGGAGAGGATGCTGATCGAGGAATACATCGCTCATGGCGCGGAACTGGAGCCGCTGCGGCGCGACGCCTCCCTGAAAGCGAGATGGCGGCGCCAGATCGCCAAGGACCTGTTCCCCGAGGCAATCACCTGCGTGCTGGCGGATGAAATCCGCATGATCGACGAGATGATCACCTGGGCCGGACTTCCACCGCACCCCTTCAAGGTGCGCTCAAACGACGACGAATTTGACGTGCCCGGCGGGCATACCGGCAGCATCTATTTCGAGCGCGACTGGCGGCTGGGACTGCTGTACGACATCGGCTCACCGCTCGACACGCACTACGTGCCGGCGCAGGTGGTGCTGGCGGAGCTGTCCCTGTCGCTGCCAACCGTCGGACTCGACACCGATCTGGTCTACCTGATGCTGTGGGAGGCGAAACGGACCTGGCCGGAGTCGTTCCGCGTTGCGCCGCCGGTCCGCAAGGAGCGGATCGACGAACTGATGGCCATCGTCGAGCCAATGCTGACACCGGAGCAGCGGGCGTTCGTGGACAAGGCCACGGCTGAAGCCGTAGGCCTGGGCGATCAATAGCACCGCTCGTCGCAGCCGTGCCGGCGCAGAACAGCACGAGAACGGGCGATGTCCATTTCATCCAGTTGGATATTCTTCTCCTTGTCGGCGATTTTCGCTTGTTCGGCGTCGATCTCTCGATCGATCTGCCGCATCTGAGATTTGATATACGCACGCGCCGCTTCAACCGTCGCCTGGCCGGTTGACCGGGCGATTGATGCGGCACGCCCACCCAGCGACAACAGGCTGGCACCCAAATCGAATTTGAACAGTGTATCGAGCATGTCCTGCCAAGCATCATGCTTGGGGCGCAATCGATCCTGTATCCTGTCCATCATTCGGCGGATGGCCAAGCGTGACTTGTCGATCCTGCGCTTGCGGTTCCTGATGTTCTCGTTGGCGCGGGCGCATATCTCCGGGTCCATGGCCATCTCTCCGATATACGAATAAATTCCTATGATGACACGACCTTCATCACCCTCGGATAAGTTCCCGCGATTTCTGATTTCACATGGCTTTCGAGCCAAAACCCGCGCAATTCGCCGCACTCAAGCGTCACCAAATCGCCCTTGACTCAGGTCAAGGTACGGTGCGTCCGGAAGTCCGTAGACATCGACATCCCGGTTACCTGTCTTGCGTGCGATCCGGGCGGAAAACCGGTGCCACGACACATATCGTGTGTTTCCTGATCACGCGTCGCACGGCTGTGACACACCTGCGCTTGATCGGCGCCAGCACATTTCTAAAATAGAAGGCTCTCTCAATGGGACCGCATCAGCTCGAAGGGCTGTTCAATCCGCAATCGATCGCCGTTTTCGGGGCGAGTGAATCCGAAACCTCCGTGGGCGGGCGGGTGCTCGTCAACATCCTCGCGGCGGGTTTCGAGGGCGAGGTCGTCGCCGTCAATCCCAAATACGACAAGGTCTTTCAGACGCCCTGCCTGAAATCCATCGGCGATCACGGCAAGCCGGTCGATCTTGCCTTCATCGCGACCCCGGCACCGACCGTGCCAGCCATCTTCGAGGATCTGGCGGAGGCCGGCATCCGCAATGCCGTGGTGTTGTCGGCGGGTTTCGGCGAGATGGGCGATCAGGGCCGCAGGCTGCAGAAGAAGCTGACCGAGATCGCCGCGCGCAACGGCATCCGCTTCATCGGGCCTAACTGCGTCGGGCTGGTGCGCCCGTTGATCGGCATGAACGGTTCGTTCCTGCGTGGCAGCGCGCCGGAAGGCAAGCTGGCGCTTATCTCCCAGTCCGGCGCGCTTATCTCGGCCATCGCCGACTGGGCGGAGCCGAACCATCTGGGGCTGTCGGCGCTGGTTTCGCTGGGCAACGCCGCCGATATCAGCTTCGGCGACACGCTCAACTTCCTCGCCACCGACCCGAAGACCGAAGCAATCCTGCTTTACGTGGAGGGCATCAAGGACGCACGGCTGTTTCTCAGCGAATTGCGGGCTGCCGCACGCGTCAAGCCGGTGATTGTGCTGAAGGCCGGCCGCCACGCCAAGAGTGCGCATGCCGCCAACACCCATACCGGCGCGCTGGTCGGCTCCAACGCGGCCTTCGAGGCGGCGATGGAGCGCGCCGGCGCGGTGCGCGCCATGACCTTCGGCCAGCTCTTCGCGGCCGCCGAGATGCTCTCGGCGCACCGGCGCGCGGGCGGCAACCGGTTGTGCATCATCACGAATGGCGGCGGCGCGGGCGTGCTCGCCGCCGACCGCGCCGAGGACCTGCGCCTGGAGTTGCCGGCACCATCGGACAAGACCATTGAAGCGCTGTCGGCGTTCCTTCCCGCCCATTGGTCGCACGGCAATCCGGTCGACATCCTGGGCGACGCGAAACCGGAGACCTTCGGCAGGGCGCTGAGCGCGTGTCTGGCCGACAAGAGCTTCGACGGGGTGCTGGTGATGCTGGTGCCCCAGGCCATCGCCGATGCCGCCGAGGCTGCGGCAAGCGTCATCGAGGCGGCCAGGGGCAACAAGCACAAACCGGTGCTCGCCTGCTGGATGGGGCAATCCTCGGTGGAGGACGCCCGCGAGTTGATGTCGCAGAACGGCCTGCCGGAGTTCACCACGCCGGAGCGCGCGGTGGAGGCCTTCTCCTATCTGGCGCGGCACGAGCTGAACCAGCGCCTGGCGCTGGAGACGCCCGGTCCGCAGATCTCGTCGGGCGGCCATGACGTGACCGGCGCGCGCATGATCATCGAGGCGGCACTCAGCGAGGGCCGCACCATGCTGGCGGATATCGAATCCAAGGCGGTGCTGTCGGCCTTCGGCATTCCCACCGGCACGACGCTGGAAGCCGACAGCCCGGCTAAAGCGTTGATCGCGGCGGAAACGCTCGGGTTTCCGGTCGCCATGAAGATCGATTCACGCCAGATCAGCCACAAGTCCGATGTCGGCGGCGTGCGCACCAACATCGCCACCGCAGGCGAGGTCCGCGAGGCGTTCCTGGAGATCACCGAGGCCGCAAAGGCCGCCCGGCCGGACGCGGAAATTCGTGGCGTCACCGTGGAGCGCATGGCCGACATCGCCGACGCGCGCGAGTTGCTGGTCGGCGTCAGCCGCGATCCCGTCTTCGGCCCGACCATCGTGTTCGGCGCCGGCGGCACCATGGTCGAGGTGCTGCGCGACAGCGCCGTCGCCCTGCCCCCGCTGACCACCGTGCTGGCTGAGCGGCTCATCGCCAAGACGCGCGTGTCGCATCTGCTCGACGCGTTCCGCAACCGCGACGCGGCCAACCGGGACGCCATCGTCGATGTGCTGCTGCGGGTCTCCGACATGGTCACCGAGCTGCCGCACATCACCGGGCTCGACATCAACCCGCTGTTCGCCGGCCCCGAAGGTGTCATGGCGGTCGACGCGCGCATCGAGGTCGCCCGCCCGGCCAGCAGCGAGACCGGCGGCGGGCATCTGGCCATCGCCCCCTACCCCAAGCACCTGGAGGAGCGCGGCCACCTGCCGGACGGCACGCCGGTGACGATCCGGCCGATCCGCCCGGAGGATGCCGAACGCGAGCAGGCGTTCGTACGCGCGCTCTCGCCGCAGGCCAAGCACTATCGCTTCATGCAGGCGCTGAACGAACTGTCGCCGCAGATGCTCGCCCGCTTCACCCAGATCGACTACGCCCGCGAGATGGCCATCGTCGCCACCATCGAGGACAACGGCACGCCCAAGCAGCTCGGCGTGGCGCGCTACGTCATCAACCCGGACGGGCGCTCCTGCGAGTTCGCCGTCGTGGTCAGCGACGAAAAGCAGAACCTGGGGCTCGGCTCGCGGCTGATGAACGCGCTGTTCGCGGCGGCGCGCGACCACGGCCTCGACGTCATGGAAGGTCTGGTGCTCGCCGAAAACAAGCCGATGCTGGTGCTGATGGAGGAACTGGGCTTCTCCACACGGCCCTATCCGGACGACACGAGCTGTGTGCTGGTGGAGAAGCGGTTGTAGCCCTCACGCCCCCTGCGGCAGCAGGCCGGCGGGAAGCCCCGCCCGCACCGGCCGGGGTCCATGCATCTGCTGCGCAACGCTCTCGGCGACCATCTCCGCGGTTGCCGCCGACAGGGTCCAGCCGAGATGGCCGTGGCCGGTGTTGTAGAACACCCGCGCGCGGCGGCCCGGTCCGACCTTCGGCATCATGTTCGGCATCATCGGGCGTAGGCCCGCCCAGGGTGTCACGTCGCGCGTGTCGACGCCGGGGAAGCGCTGGCGGCACCACGCGACCAACGGGCGGATGCGGTCTTCGCGGATGTCGCGGTTGTAACCGTTGAACTCCGCCGTGCCGGCGATGCGGAAGCGGCCGTCGCCGAGCCGGCTGGTGACCACCTTGGCGCGCTCGTCGAGCAAGCTGACGTATGGGGCAGCCTGCTGGCTTGCCGTATCGGTCATGTTGACGGTGATCGAGTATCCCTTGACCGGATAGATGTTGACCCGGTCGCCCAGCCGCGCGGCGATGTCGCGGCTGCCGCAGCCGGCACACACCACAACGCCATCGTAGATCTCCGCGTCCGGCGTGCCGCTCACCGACAGCGTCTCGATACGCACTCCGTCGGGCAGCACCTTGGCGTCCCGCAGGCCGACACCGAAGCGCAGGGTCGCACCACGCCGGCGGGCGTCCTCGGCGAGTTGGTTGGTGAAGGCGTGAATGTCGCCGGTGAAGTCGGACGCGGTCATGAAGCCGCCGACGAAGTCGCCGTGCATGGTGGGCGCGTGAGCGCGCACCTCATCGGGCGAAAGCTCGGTGCGCTCTAGCCCTGCTTCGGCAAGCAACTTCGTGGCCCACCGGCCGGCCTCGAACTCGGCCCAGTCGTCATAGACATGCACGATGCCGCGGCGCTGCATGTCGAAGTCGATGCCCGCCCGCTCGGCCATGTCGAGCAGGTGCTCGCGCGACAGCATGGCGAGCTTTGCCGTCGCAATCGTGTTGCGGTCGTGCTGGGGGATGGCGGCGACGAATTCAGCCAGCCAGGAGTACTTGTGCCAGGACGGCGTCAGGTTCATGGCCAGCGGCGCGTCCTTGCGCAGCAGCCATTTCAGGCCCTTGAACACCGTGCCCCAGGCGTTCCAGACTTCCGCGTTGGAGGCCGACAACTGGCCGCCATTGGCGAAGGACGTTTCCATCGCGGCGTAATGGTTGCGCTCAATGACGGTGACGCTGAAGCCACGGTCGAGCAGCTTGTAGGCGGTGGTGATGCCGGTGATCCCGGCGCCGATGACAGCGATATGCGGCATGCTCGTCTCCTCCCTTCACGCCTCCGGCGTGAAATGGCTTTTTTGACGACGCGTATTCTTGTCCGAAAACCGGTTCCCACGGCACACAGCGTGTGTTTCGGGAATACGCGCTCAGCATGCCCCTCCCGTTCGCTGGCCTGAGAGTTTGACGCCCTGCATCCTACGCTGGCGCTTGCTCCGTCGGCGGGTGCGTCCGGCGCACCGCTCTTCGGGATGATCAAGGATCGAAACGGTCCATCTGCCTGAGAGTTTCCGGGGCGGTTGCTCCTTCGGCCCTGGCGGTTGCGCCACATGGCGCCTGCCAGCGTCTCCCGTCTTCGTCCATTGCCCTCCTTGGTCTACACGGATGGCAGAATACGCGAGCCTAGCAGCTTGTTTGCTCGATTATCCGGCCAGTGATAGGTTTATTGCCTGATCATATCTACGATACCAGGTAAATGACCCATTCTCTCGATGAGATCGACCGCAAACTGCTCACATTGCTGCAGCAGGACGCGCGGCTGTCGGCGGAGGAACTGGGGGCGCGTGCGGGCGTCTCGCGCTCGGCCGCCCAGCGCCGGGTGCAAAAGCTGCGCGAGGCGAAAGTCATCGAGCGCGACATTGCCGTCGTGTCGCCGAAGGCCGTCGGCCAGCCGATGATGGTCATCGTGGAGGTGGAACTGGAGCACAAGCGCATCGACCTGCAGGACGAGTTCCGCCGCTCCATGGCGGCGCTGGAGGAGGTGCAGCAGTGCTATTACGTCACCGGCCACACCGACTTCGTCGCCATCGTGCTGGTGGAGGACATGGAGCGCTACCAGGAGTTCACCCGGCAGGTGTTCGCCCAGAACCCGAACATCCGCCGCTTTCATACCAATGTGGTGGTGGACCGGGTGAAGGTCGGGCTGCACACGCCGATCCTGTGAGGGGCCGCTCGCCGGCCTCGCCTCTTGGTTCTCCAATCCGGCGAAGCCGGCAAGCGCGACTGCGCGTCGCCCGGTCAGCTATCCAGCCCTCGGCTTGGGCCTCGGGTGTTCGGCCCTACGATTGGTCCACTGGACCAATCGTCGAGGCGGGCCTCACCCCTCGCAGAGCCGTGAGCGCCGACATTGTCGGGGCGAACTGGCGTGAGCGGAATCAAGCGAAGCGAACGCGTCGTCAGGCTACGTCGATTTGTAAATCAAGAGATCTATTCCGGATCGCTATCGTCTTCGAGAATGCGCTCCGCGGCGCCGTCGAGGTCCTCGTACTGACCGCTTTTCAGCGACCAGATGAAGGCCATCAACCCAAGCGCGCCGAGCCCCAGCGCCACGGGGATCAGGAAGATGAGGCTGCTCACGCGTGCGCCTCGCGGGGTTTGCCGGTGCGGCTCGCCGGTGCCTTGCCCGGCACCGCGGCAGCGCTTCCCTCCCGCCGGACCGCCAGGCGCATGGAGTTGGCGACCACGATGATGGAGGATGCCGACATGGCGATCGCGGCGATGAGCGGTGTCACGTAGCCGGCCATCGCCAGCGGCACGGCAATGACGTTGTAGGCGGCGGCCAGCGCGAAATTCTGGCGCACCAGCGAACCTGCCTTGAGCGCGATGGTGCGGGCGAACGCCACCGCGGCCAGGCTGTCGCGGGTGAAGACGAAATCGGCGGCCATGCGGCCGACGTCGGAGGCGCTGGCCGGCGCCATGGAGACGTGGCCGGCGGCCAGTGCCGGGGCGTCGTTGAGCCCGTCGCCCACCATCAGGACCCGCCGACCGGCCTCCTGCAGGGCGGTGACATGGGCGATCTTCGACTGCGGCGTCTGCTCCGCCCTGGTGTCGGCGATGCCAAGGTCATCCGCGACACGGGCAACCGCCTCGACGCTGTCGCCGGAGACGATGCCAACCTGCTGGCCAGCCGCCCGCAGCGCCTCGATTGCCTGCGCCGCGCCGGGGCGCAGGGTCTCGATCAGCGGAAACAGGGTCGCGGCACGGCCCTCGATTGCGAAGACCGGCCCCGTCGCGCCGGCGTCAACGTCACGCGGCGCGGCTGCGGCGATTTCGGCCACCCAGTCGCGGCGGCCGAGACGGGCGCGCTTGCCGTTGACCCGCCCTTCGATGCCGTAGCCCGGTTCCTCGCGCACCGCATCCAGCGGACGCTCCACGCGCCGTGCCAGGAAGGCATGGATCGCCTTGGAGGCCGGGTGCACGGACCGCGCCGCGAGCGCCTTGGCGATGCCCGCATCGGCATCGGATATGTCCACCTCGCCGACGCTCGGCGTTCCGGTGGTCAGCGTGCCGGTCTTGTCGAACACGGCGGTGTCGGTCTCCGCCAGGCGTTCCAGCGCCGAGCCGTCCTTCATCAGGATGCCGGCCTCGAACAGCCGTACCGCGCCGACCACATGCACCACCGGCACCGCGAGCGCCAGCGCGCAGGGACAGGTGATGATGAGCAGCGAGATGGCGATGTAGAGCGCCGTGTGCCAGTCGCCGCCGGTCAGATAAAGCCACAGCACGAAGGCGACCGCGGCGAGCGAATGGACGACGGGCGCATAGAGACGCGCCATGCGGTCGGCGATGCGCACGTAGCGCCCGCGCCCGTTCTCGGCCGCCTCCATCATCTGGATGACCTCGGCCAGGAAGGACTCCGAAGCCCCGCGCAGCGCCTCGATATCGATGGCGCCGGTCAGATTCGCCGTGCCGGCCTCCAGCACATCGCCGGGCCGCGCGGCGACGGGCACGCTCTCGCCGGTGACCAGCGAACGGTCGATATCGCTCGACCCCTCGATGACGCGCGCGTCGATCGGCAGCCGCTCGCCCGGGGCCACGCGCAGCCGCATGCCGGCGGCGATCTCGTCGAGCGGCACGTAGGAGAGCGTTCCGTCCCCGGCGATGGCCATACCCCCCTTGGCCGACAGCCGGCTGAGGCGCACCACGGCGCTGGCCGCGCGCTCGCGCATCAGATGGTCGAGATAACGGCCGATCAGCAGGAAGAACAGCAGCATGGTGGCGGCTTCGAAATAGGTCTTCGGCCCGCCGGTCAGAGCCTCGAACAGGCTCATGGCCGTCGCCAGCGTGATGGCCAGCGAGATCGGCACGTCCATGTTGACGCGACCCTGGGCGAGCGCACCGTAGGCGGAGCGGAAGAACACGCGGCCCGCGTAAGCAACGGCGGGAATGGCGATCGCCGCGGAGATCAGATGGAACAGGTCGCGCGTTGCCCCGTCGGCGCCCGACCACACCGAGATCGACAACAGCATGATGTTGGCGGAGGCAAAGCCGGCGACCGCGAGCGACTTCAGCAGTTCGCCGCCCTTGCGTTCGCGCTGCAGCTCGTCGAGATCGCCGAGATCGACCGGCGTCGCCGCAAAGCCGAGCACGTCCAGTTCATCGAGCAGGAAGCCGGGATTGCGCCGCGGACCGTCGAGCACGACCGTGACCCGGCGCAGCGAGAGATTGACGCGCACCGAGACGACGCCGTCCAGCTTCGCCAGTTCGCGCTCGACGGTGACGATGCACTGACCGCAGTGGATGTCGGGTGCGGAGAGCACGTAGCGCACGGTGCCGTCGCGCTCGGGATGGCCGGCGCGCAGCAGCTCTTCCTTGCGCTGGAAATCCGGCGCGGCAATCGCCACGCCGTCCTGGATCACATCCGGGCCGCAGCATCCGGCCATTGGTTCAGTCCTTCACGTGGAACCGGACGGACCTGCGCCATTGCTCGCCGCGCGGACCGGCCACCGTGATGTCAGCCTGCCACAGGCCCGGCGCGAGCTGGGTGGCGGCGTCGTAGGCACCGTTGCCGTCGCGGGTGAATTCGAGCTGGCGATCGTCGTTCTCGTGCGCCGGACGGCCAACCTTGGCCCGGACCTGCGCGCCATGGACCGGATTGCCCTCGGCGTCGTGCAGATCGACCTTCAGCATCTCCTCGCCATAACCCAGCCGCGCTTTCCAACCCAGTGCCGCTTCCTGTTCGCGCGCCTCGGTCACGGCGTTGAACTTCTGGCTTTCGACATAGGAGTTCTGCACCACCAGCCCGGTCCAGGTCTTCGCCGCGAAGACGGCGAGCGTCATGTTGACCGTGATGATGGTGCCGAAGAACAGGCCGAGCACGCCGAGCATGTGCCAGCCGGTGAATTTCGGGGGATTGAAGATCCTGCCCAGCATGTCAGTTCTCCGGTGCGTTGAAGTTGGCGTCGTAGACGTCGAGTTCGAAGGACTGCTTGTCCTCGACCACGAAACTGAAGTCGGCTGAACCGGGCTCGACGTAGCCGGGCGGCTGGCTGACGAAGACGCGCAGCGCGCGCAGCTTGTCGGGTTCGACGGGGATGGCGAAGCTGCGGCCGGCCGGCTGGTCGATACCATCGACCACCATGGTGGCGCCGGGCAGCCCTTCCAGCGACAGGAAGATGACCCGCGGCTCCGGGATCATGTTGAGCACCTTGACCGTGTAGCCGTTGCGGATGCCGCCGTCGGAGAGCTGCACGAAGACCGGGTTGCGGTCGTGCTGCACATTGACCTCCAGGCGGTCGCGCGCCAGCAGCGCCACCAGCAGTCCGACGCCGATCATCGACCACATGAAGGTGTAGATCAGCGTGCGCGGCCGGGCCATGATCTTCCAGTCGAAGTGGCGTACGTGATCGTCGAACTTGCCATCGGCTCCGCGCATGCGGCCGGGATCGATGGCGCCGGTGTCGGGATCGGTCGCCTCGCGCATGTTGTGGCTGTAGTCGCTCAGCGTGGCGTACGAGATCAGCCCGCGTTCGCGGCCCAGCTTGTCCATGATGTTGTCGCAGGCATCGATGCACAGCGCGCAGGTGATGCACTCCATCTGCTGGCCGTCGCGGATATCGATCCCGGTCGGGCAGACGGCCACGCAGGCGTTGCAGTCGACGCAATCGCCGGCGATCCGACCGTCGGCGGCGGCTTTCTTGGTACCGCGTGTGCGCGGTTCGCCGCGCCAGTCGTTGTAGGTGACGACGAGCGAGCTCTCATCCAGCATCGCTGCCTGGATGCGCGGCCAGGGGCACATGTAGATGCACACCTGCTCGCGCAGGATGGCGCCGAGGAAGTAGGTCGTGCCGGTCAGCACCGCGACGGTGCCATAGGCCACGAACGGCGCCTGCAAGGTGGCGAACTCGTAGGCCAGCGTCGGCGCATCGGCGAAGTAGAAGATCCAGGCGCCGCCGGTGGCCACCGAAATCAGGATGAAGAGGATGTGCTTGGAGACCCGCTTGCGGAGCTTGTCGAATGTCCACGGCCCTTTGTCGAGCCTGATGCGCGCATTGCGATCGCCCTCGATGAAACGCTCCACCACCAGGAACAGGTCGGTCCACACTGTCTGCGGACAGGTGTAGCCGCACCAGGCGCGCCCGACGACCGAGGTGATCAGGAACAGCCCGACGCCGGCCATCACCAGCAACCCGGCGACGAAGAAGAACTCCTGCGGCCAGATTTCGATGAAAAAGACGTAGAAGCGGCGGTTGGCGATATCGATGAGGATCGCCTGGTCGGGGGCGTGCTCGCCACGGTCCCAGCGCAGCCACGGGGTCAGATAGTAGATGCCCAGCGTGATCGCCATGACGATCCACTTGAAGCGCCGGAAGTTGCCCTCGGTGCGCTTCGGGAACACCTTCTTGCGCGCGGCATAAAGCGGCAACTCGCCGCTGGCGCGCGCGCCCGAATTCACCGCCGCAACGCCGGCATGTTCGATTTCCTGCTGCATCGCCTCGCCTGCGAATGCTCCCGTGCCGATCCCGCCGACATGCGCGCAGAATCTCAAGGCCTCGATCAGTCCAAGCAATCAGTCTATGCAATCGGTCGCCAAAGGCGTTGACCTGCGTCAAGGCCGACCTGCGGCAAAATGGACCGCTTTGCAGGTTAACACTGCGCGCCGCGCGCGCCCAAAAACCGGCAGTTCTCGCGCCACCGGCATCCGCAACAGGAAAACGCACAGCCCGCATCGCGGGCCGTGCAGTCCTTGCCGTGCGAACCTGGATCGGCGAGCGTTACTCGCCGCCGCCCAGTGCGTGCACGTAGACGGCGAGCGCCTTGACGGTTTCGTCGGCCAGGCGACCCTGCCAGCCCGGCATGACGCCGTGGCTCGGCGCGTTGATCTGGCTGACGATCTGCGTGTGATCGCCACCATAGAGCCAGATGGCATCGTTGAGCGCCGGAGCGCCAAGATCGCGGACGCCTTCGCCGGCTTCGCCGTGGCAGGCGGCGCAGTTGTCCACATAGAGGGTCTCGCCGCGCCCGGCGGCGGCTGCATCGGCGTCCTGACCGGACAGGCTCAGCACGTACCAGGCGGTGTCGCTGATCTCGTCGGGCGCCAGCAGTTCGTCGGCGCCGAAGGCCGGCATATCGGAAATCCGCGAGTCGTCGTCGTTGACGTAGCGGATGCCGTGCACGATCGTCAGATGGATCGCCTCAAGGTCGCCGCCCCAGATCCATTCGTCGTCGTTGAGATTGGGATAGCCCGGACTGCCGGCGGCACCCGCCCCGTGGCACTGCACGCAATTGACCTTGAAGGCCGCGTTGCCGGCGTTGATGGCGAACTGGCGCAGCTCCGCGTCCGCGGCGATCTCGGAGAGCTCCAGCGTGCGCATCGCTTCCAGCTTGTCGGCGTTGGCGGCCTCGGCCTCGGCGATTTCCTCGCGCAAGAGCGCCCGGCTCGACCAGCCCAGCACACCCTGCGTGGCGCCGTTGATCAGCGGAATCGCCGGATACAGCACGACATAGACCAGCGAGAAGATGATCGTCGCGTAGAAGGTCCACAGCCACCAGCGCGGCAGCGGCGTGTTGAGTTCCTTGATGCCGTCCCATTCGTGGCCGGTCGTCTCGGTGCCCGAGATTTGATCGATTTCGTTTTCGTGCCCGGCCATCGTCAGTCCTCCTTGAAGGGGATGTTGGCCGCGTCATCGCTGTGTTTCTTTCCGCCGGGGCGGAACACCCACAGGACGACGAAGATGAAAATCCCCATCATGTAGAGCAGACCCCAGCTATCCGCGAAGGTACGCATGCTCTGATAATCGAAATCCATGTCAGCCTCCCTCAGCGGTCGTTTTCTTCAGGTTTGTAGACCGAGAAATCGACCAACGTGCCGAGCATCTGGAGGTAGGCGACGAGTGCGTCCATCTCCGTCAGTCTGGCGGGGTCTCCATCGAAGTCGCCGAGCACTGCCTTGGGGTAGCGCTCCTCGATCCCCGACCAGTCGGCGTCGGGATCCGCCTGGTCGGCAAGATCGGCGGCGGCATTGGCGATCATGTCGTCGGTATACGGCACGCCGACGATGCGGTTGGTGCGCAGGTGGCCGGCCGGGTCCTCGACGACCAGGTCGGTCTCGGCGAGGAAGGCGTAGGACGGCATCACCGTCTCGGGCACCACCGATTCAGGCGCGATCAGGTGCTGTACGTGCCACTCGTTGGAGTAGCGCCCCCCGACGCGCGCCAGATCGGGACCGGTTCGCTTGGAGCCCCACTGGAAGGGGTGATCGTACATCGATTCAGCGGCCAGACTGTAATGCCCGTAGCGCTCCACCTCGTCGCGGAACGGGCGGATCATCTGGCTGTGGCAGACGTAGCAGCCCTCGCGGATGTAGATGTTGCGCCCGGCCAGCTCCAGCGGCGAGTAGGGCCGCATGCCCTTCACCTTCTCGATGGTGTTCTCCAGGTAGAACAGCGGAACGATCTCGACGATGCCGCCGACCGTCACCGCCAGGAAGGACAACACCATCAGCAGCGTGACGTTGCGCTCGATCTTGGCGTGGAAGCCGAAAGGCGTTTTCTTCTGTGGAACAGCCATGATCGAAATTCCTTATTCGGCCGGCTGCATGGCTGGTTCCTCGGCTCCGATCGGAGTCTCGGGACGCAGCTTGCCGCGGATCGTTTGAACCAGATTGAACACCATGACCAGCGCGCCGAGCAGGAACAGCAGCCCGCCGAACATGCGCATCACATAGTAGGGATGCATCGCCTCGATCGATTCCGCGAAGGAGTAGACGAGGTAGCCCTGGTCATCGTACTCGCGCCACATCAGGCCCTGCTGGATGCCGGAAACCCACATCACCGCCGCGTAGACCACGATGCCCAGCGTGGCGAGCCAGAAGTGCCAGTTGACCAGCCGCATGCTGTACAGCCGCTCGCGGCCCCACAGTTTCGGCACCAGGTAGTAGATCGCGCCGAAGGACACCATGCCGACCCAGCCGAGCGCGCCGGAGTGCACGTGGCCGATGGTCCAGTCGGTGTAGTGCGACAGCGCGTTGACCGTCTTGATGGACATCATCGGGCCTTCGAAGGTCGACATGCCGTAGAAGGCGATCGAGATGACCAGCATGCGCAGGACCGGGTCGGTCCTGAGCTTGTCCCAGGCACCCGACAGGGTCATCAGGCCGTTGATCATGCCGCCCCATGAGGGCATCCACAGCATCACCGAGAACACCATGCCCAGCGTCTGCGCCCAGTCGGGCAGCGCGGTGTAGTGCAGGTGGTGGGGGCCGGCCCAGATGTAGAGGAAGATCAGCGCCCAGAAGTGCACGATCGACAGGCGGTAGGAATAGACCGGCCGTTCGGCCTGCTTGGGCACGAAGTAGTACATCATGCCCAGGAAGCCGGCGGTGAGGAAGAAGCCGACCGCGTTGTGGCCGTACCACCATTGCGTCAGCGCGTCCTGCACGCCGGCGAAGGCGGAGTAGCTCTTGGCGCCGAGGAACGACACCGGAACCGACAGCCCGTTGACCACGTGCAGCATGGCGATGGTGACGATGAAGGACAGGTAGAACCAGTTGGCCACGTAGATGTGCGGTTCCTTGCGCTTCACGATGGTGCCAAGGAAGACCAGCAGATAGCAGACCCAGACCGCGGTGAGCCACAGATCGACGTACCACTCGGGCTCGGCATATTCCTTACCCTGGGTGATGCCCAGCAGGTAGCCGGTGGCGGCCATCACGATGAAGAACTGGTAGCCCCAGAAAACGAACCAGACGAGCTTGCCGCCGAACAGGGAGGCGCGGCAGGTGCGCTGGACAACGTAGAACGAGGTGGCCAGCAGGGCATTGCCGCCAAAGGCGAAAATGACCGCGGAGGTGTGCAGCGGGCGCAGACGGCCGAAATTGAGCCAAGGCTCGATATTGAGTACCGGCCAAGCCAGTTGGGCCGCCACGACGACGCCGACAAGAAAGCCGGCGATGCCCCAGAACATGGTGGCGATGGCGCCGTAGCGCACCACACCGTCATTATAGACCGGCTGACCGTCGGTGGTGGCGACGGCCGGCTCGCCAGCGCCGAACTTGATGCGCCGGAACAAGATCACGGTGGCGATGACCAGCACCGCAAAGGCCACCCAGGCGTGCATGGCAAACGCTGCGTCACGCGCGAACGCCGCCCCCAGCAAGACAAGGAACGCCGCAAGCCCGACCAACACGGCTTCGGGTGCATTTTTCATGATTGCTTCTCCAGGCGCTGGTGCAAACGCAGCCGACTGCGCCACCCCCCGCGACGTGACGGGCACGCCGCTAAATCAGAATCTATCCAGACAATGCACCGGACGCCGGGTGGGTCGCCTTGACACAGATCAAGGCGCCGGACGCCGGGGTCCCCAGAATGGCCGGTGGGATCAGCAAAGAAACTGCAGCCATGACAACCGCCATGACACTTGCAAGCAATGACACCGAATTTCACGGACTGAGCGCCGACACAGCCGCTCGCTCCTCCGACATCCGCCCGATATCGCTTCAGCCGCCGGCCCACGTCTCGCACACGATGACGGGACATCACGGCGTGCAAAGCGACCTCTGCGCACAGCTAGAGGAACTCGCCGACAGCCTGCCGGACCACGTCGACACACAGATGTGCGTCTATATCTCGCGCCGGTTGTGCAAGATCATCCGCCAGTCGCACGAGTTTGAGGAATCGGTGCTGTTCCCGCTGCTGGAATCGCACTCGCGGGGCAACGGAAAGCTCGAGGCGACGCTGGAGCGGTTGCGCTTCGAGCACTGGGAAGACGAGGCCTTCGCCCATGAGGTCGCCGACGGCTTGAACGGCTTCGTCACCCAGCCGGAGAGCGCCAACGTCGAATCGCTCGCCTACATGCTGCGCGGTTTCTTCGAGGGCCTGCGCCGGCATATCGCCTTCGAGCGCGAGCACATCCTGCCGATGCTGCTGCGGCTCGACGGAGTGCGGTGAGGTGATCGATCCGGCCCGGATTTTCGAGGTTCATTCCCGGCCGGTTCCCCGCTACACGAGCTATCCGACCGCGCCGATGTTCGCCGATGTCGGCGAAAGCGGCATGACGCAGGACTTCCTGGATACGGTCGATCCGCGCCAGCCCGTCTCGCTCTACATCCACATTCCCTTCTGCGACCGGTTGTGCTGGTTCTGCGGCTGCCACTCCAAGCAGACCCGCAAGTACGCGCCCGTGGCCGCTTATGTCGACACGCTGGTGGCGGAACTGGAACTGGTCGGGCGCGCGCTTGGCATGCGCCCCAGGCTCGGACACGTACATTTCGGCGGCGGCTCGCCCAGCCTGCTGCGCGAAGCGGAATGCGCCAAGCTCCACACCGCGATCGCCCGGCACATGGTCATCGATACGCAGACCGAGATCAGCGTCGAGATCGATCCAAGCGACGTCAACGAGGACACACTTGCCGGACTGCTGGCGATGGGCGTGACACGGGCGAGCATCGGCGTGCAGGATTTCGATCCGCTGGTGCAGGACGCGATCAACCGGCCGCAGACCTTCGCGCAAACCCGCGCCGTGGTCAGCCAGTTGCGCAAGGCCGGTATCGCCTCGGTGAACATCGACGCGCTCTACGGGCTGCCGTTGCAGAGCGCCGACCGGCTGATGCGCACCATCAATCAGGTCATCGCGCTGGAGCCGGACCGCGTCGCGCTGTTCGGCTACGCCCATGTTCCGTGGCTGAAACCCCACCAGCGGCTGATCCGCGAGCAGGACCTGCCGGGCACGCTGGAGCGTTTCGAGCACGCTTGCGCGGCCGGCGACCGGCTGGCCGATGCGGGTTACGTGCGGATCGGTATCGATCACTTTGCCCGGCCCGATGACGCCCTGGCGCGCGCCCAGGCATCCGGTGAGCTGCATCGCAACTTCCAGGGCTACACCACCGACGCCTGCGAGGTGCTGATCGGCATCGGCGCCTCGTCCATCAGCCGCTTTCCCGGCGGCTACTTGCAGAACATCGTGCCGACCGGTCGCTACAAGGCGGCCATCGAAGCCGGCGAGCTACCGGCCAGCCGGGGACTGCGGCTCAGCGACGACGATCATGTGCGCGGCTTCATGATCGAACGGCTGATGTGCGATTTCGAGATTTCCTACGCCGTCCTGCGCAAGCGCTTCGGCAGCAGTGCCACGCCCTACATCACCGAATGCCGCAAGGTCGCGGCCCTCGAGCGCGAAGGCCTGTGCGAGAGCGATGACGCGGCATTCCGCATACCTTTCCAGGCGCGGCCCTTCGCGCGGATCGTCGCGGCGCGCTTCGATGCCTATCTCGCCGCCGACAGCACGGTGAAATTCTCCAAGGCCGTTTAGGCTTTCTCGCAGGCGTCGAGCAGGCGGTCGAGGTTCGGCACGACGACCGTGCGGTTGTTCTCGACCTGGATGATGCCGGCCTTGCGCAACCTGGTGATCTGGCGGCTGACCGTCTCGATAGTGAGCCCCAGGAAGTCGGCGATATCGGCGCGCTTGAGCGGCAGCTCGAAACGGATCGAGTCGGTGTCGAAGTCGAACTCGGGATTGATGTGGGTGGCGATCAGGTAGAGGAAGCTTGCCACCTTCTCGCTGGCCGACTTGCGGCCCAGCGTCAGCATCCACTCGCGCGCCTCGTCGAGTTCCTTCAGCGCCTGCTCGTGCAAGCGGTGCTGCATCTCCGGCGATTCGTCGATCAGCTCCTCGATCGCCGAGCGCGGGAAGGAGCACACATTGACCGACGTCGCCGCTTCGGCGGAGATGTCGCTCTGACGCTTGAATGGACGGCCGAGAAAGTCCGGCGCGAACTGCAACCCGACGATCTGCTGGCGCCCGTCGGCCATCAGCTTGGTCAGCTTGACGACACCATTCATGATGTTGGCGTAGCTGTGCACCTCCTCGCCCGCGGGGACCAATTCCTCCTCGGGCCGGAAGTCCTGGCGGCTGGTGTGCTTGCTCAGGCGCAGCAGTTGATTGGCATCGAGCGCGCCGCACACACCCTTGTGGCGCGCCTCACAGGCGCGGCAAACAGCCGGCACGTCCGAGTTATGGATGTCCTTGCGTCGCATCGTCCGCACGCCTTGACCAGAAAACTCGCCACCTTGCGTCAGGATAGGCAACAGTCCTTGTCCCCACAATGCACGCGTCGGAAAAACATCGGCCGAAATACCTCTGTACCGGAAAGCCACTCTGACACGCCGAACGTCACCGGCACTGGACACATGTCCGTCGTCGGGACTCTGGATGTGGTAAGGACTCTAGCATCTGGCCAGGCCACCGTGATGTGAACCTTCGTCGCAGTCGACCAAAATCCGGGGTCGTCGCCTATACGGCCAGCCCGCAGTTTCCGAAGACCTCACGCGTGGCAGCCTTTTCCGCATCGGTGAGCGACAGCAGCGGCGGGCGTACAGATCCGCCGGCCTGGCCAAGCAGTTCCTGCCAGTACTTCTGGTGCGCTTGCGGCTTGCCGCCCGGGCGCGAGCCGTACAGCGCCCGGCGCACCGGCTCGAGGCTGTCGAAGACCCTGCGCGCCTCCTCGATCTCGCCGCGCATGGCAAGCTCGGTGTAGCGGTTCATGCGCCGGTCGGACTTCGACTGCAGGAGGTATGGCGGTGTCGAGCAAAGATAGAGCTGCCAGCCGAGTTCGACGATGTTGTCGAGCCACTCTTCCTCCGACGCGGTGGAGACGATCAGCTTGTCGCCGGCCATGCGGCTCAGCGCGCTGTACATGGGCCGGGGCACCGAATACTTGATGGCCACGATATTGGGCAGGTCGGCGATCCGGGTGCACAGTTCCGGACTCATCACGTAGCCGCTGTCGGGATGGCTCCACAGCGCGATGCCGATGTCGAGCTGATCGCAGAGATACTTGTAGTAGGAAAACAGCGTCTCGCAGCGGTCGGTGACGAAATGCAGCACCGGGGCGTGCACCACGACGAAGTCGGCGCCGACCGCCTGCGCGTGGCGGGCAAGCTCGATGACCGTGGCCAGATTCTGATCCGAGCAGGACATCACCGTGCCGGCCTTGCCGTCGGCCTCCTCGACGACCACCTCGAAGTTGCGCTTGCGTTCTTCAATACTGAGGGAGAAATACTCGCCCTGCTTGCCGCAGGCAAAAAGCCCGGCGATCTCCAGGTCATCGATCCAGTGACGGATGTTCCGGCGCAGTCCATCCTCGTCGATGGCAAGCGTTTCCGTCATTGGATTGAGAACGGCGGCCCAGATACCGCGCATGTTGGCGCGCGCGTATTCCTTGGCGTCCAGCTTCGAATACAGCATCCCGCTACCGGTTATTGTTTCGGGCTGCCGCCATCGCCCGCCTTATGTTGGCTCGATTTACTGGCATACCACCGACCAAATTGCCATAGGGCGCGTGCGTATCTGTCACAGAATTCACAGTCGCAAACCGCAAGCGCCAGCACGCCCGAACAGCCATCGGAGCAGCCGGTCGGCACGGCGGTCCATTCGCGCTGGATGCCGCCGCGCAACCGGTGTACAGGGACACCCATGCGTACCGAAGCCCCGCCCCTTATCCGCCTTCAGGATTACACGCCGCCGGCCTATCTGATCGATACGGTCGCACTCAACGTCCGCCTTGCCTCGACCGCGACCCGTGTCGAGGCGGTTCTTCAGGTGCGTCCCAATCCAGACGTTGCCGCACCACATGGCGCACTGAAGCTCGATGGCGAGGCATTGCAGCTTGAGGGACTGGAACTCAACGGCCTGCCCCTGGAGCATGGCGACTTCGCCGTGGACGAGGACGGGCTGACCCTGAACGACCCGCCGCAGGCTGCGTTCAGCCTGAAGACGATCGTGTGCATCAACCCCTCCGCCAACACCAAGCTGATGGGCCTGTATCGCTCAAATGGCGTCTACACGACCCAGTGCGAGGCGGAAGGGTTCCGGCGCATCACCTATTTCCTGGACCGTCCGGACGTGCTGTCGGTGTTCACCACACGCATCGAGGCGCGTGAGTCCGACGCGCCCGTGCTGCTTGGCAACGGCAACCCCGTCGACGCCGGCAAGGTCCCCGGCACCGACCGCCACTACGCCGTCTGGCACGATCCCCATCCCAAGCCGTCCTACCTGTTCGCGCTGGTGGGCGGCGAGCTTGGCCTGGTGCAGGACAGCTTCACGACGATGTCGGGCCGCAAGGTCGATCTGCGGGTCTATGTGGAGCCCGCCAAGGTTGACCAGGCCGATTACGCCATGGACGCGCTGAAACGGTCCATGCGCTGGGACGAAGAGGCGTTCGGACGCGAGTACGATCTCGATGTGTTCATGATCGTCGCCGTGTCGCACTTCAACATGGGCGCGATGGAGAACAAGGGCCTCAACATCTTCAACGACAAGTACGTGCTGGCGAGCGCCGACACCGCCACCGACGACGACTTCGAGGGTGTGGAGTCCGTCATCGCGCACGAGTATTTCCACAACTGGACGGGCAACCGGATCACCTGCCGCGACTGGTTCCAGCTCTGCCTGAAGGAAGGGCTCACGGTGTTTCGCGACCAGGAGTTCACCGCCGACATGCGTTCGCGCGCGGTGAAGCGCATCCAGGACGTGCGGCTGCTGCGCACGCTGCAGTTCAGCGAGGATGCCGGCCCGCTGGCCCATCCGGTGCGCCCGCAGGCCTATCGGGAGATCAACAACTTCTACACGGCGACCGTCTACGAGAAGGGCGCCGAGGTCATCCGCATGCTCAAGACGCTGATCGGCACGGAGGCGTTCCGCCGGGGCATGGACCTCTACTTCGACCGCCATGACGGCGACGCGGCCACCGTGGAGCAGTTCATCACCTGCTTTGCGCAGAGCAGCGGGCGCAATCTCGATGCCTTCATGCGCTGGTACGCCCAGGCAGGCACGCCGGAAGTCACCGTTGCCACGCGCTACGATGCCGAGCAGAAGAGCTTCACCCTGCGGCTCGCCCAGAGCACACCGGCAACCCCCAACCAGGCTGGCAAGAAGCCGGTGATGATTCCGATCGCGTTACGGCTGATCGGCCCCGACGGCCGCGAACTCGACGCGACCGGTGAGAATGGCGCGGCCGATGGCCTGATCGAGCTCGACCGCGCCGAACGCACCGTCACCTTCACCGACGTTGCCAAGCACCCGGTCGCCTCACTGCTGCGCGGTTTTTCGGCCCCCGTGAAGCTCACCGACGACCTCAGCGATGCGGACCGCCTGTTCCTGCTGACCCATGACAGCGATCCGTTCAACCGCTGGCAGGCCGCGCAGAGCATGATGCTCTCGGCGCTGATCGTGGCCCAGGCAAGCGACCAGCCCCAACGCGCAATTCCCGTGGCGGTGGTGGATGCGGTGCTGTCGGCTGCCGCCGATACCAGCTTCGATGACGCCTTCCGCGCGGAACTGCTGAAACCGCCGTCCTACGCCGACGTCGCGCAGGGCGTGGGGACCGGTGTCGATCCGGACGCGATCCATGCGGCACTGGAGGCCTTGCGCGGCGTCTTCGCCAGGCGCGGTGCCAAGGCGCTGCAGGCGATCATTGCCGGTGCCGCGGAGGATGGACCCTACGTGCCCGACGCGGCCGGCGCGGGACGGCGGGCGCTGAAACGCGCCGCGCTGTCGCTGCTGGCCGCACGCGGCAGCGCCGAAGCGATCGATCTGGCGCGCCGGCAATTCGCCGAGGCCGGCAACATGACCGACCGGCTCTCCGCCCTGTCAGTGCTGGTCAACCGCGCGCGCGATCGCGGCGCGCCGGAACTGGAAACGTTCTTCACGCGCTTCCGCCGACATCCGCTGGTGGTCGACAAATGGTTCGCGCTGCAGGCGGGCGTGCCGCACGCCGATACGCTGGAGACGGTGCGTCGCCTGATGGACCACAAAGCGTTTTCGCTGGACAATCCCAACCGCGTCCGCGCGCTGATCGGCACCTTCGCGGCGGCAAATCCGGTCGGTTTCAATCGCCGCGATGGCGCCGGATATACCTTCATCGCCGACACGGTGACCCAACTGGATACCTCCAATCCAC
This sequence comes from Tepidamorphaceae bacterium, assembly GCA_028279445.1. GTDB lineage: Bacteria > Pseudomonadota > Alphaproteobacteria > Rhizobiales > Tepidamorphaceae > JANQNT01. The sequence goes on from JANQNT010000023.1 coordinate 375,793, forward strand.
AGGTGGCGGCCCGTCTGCTGAGCGCATTCCGAAGCTGGAAGACGCTCGTGCAGGGACGAAAAATCCTTGCGCGTGAAGCACTTGAGACAATCGCCAAGCGGCCGAACCTGTCCCGCGACGTCAGCGATATCGTGACACGGTCGCTGGCCTGAACGATTTACCTTGCATTTCCGCGTTCAGCCTCTGGACAACGCGACTCACTTTGATTCTCATAGGCCTGATTCGGAACGATGCGGTCCGCGCCGGTACGGTGGGGAAGGATTCCGAAGAGAGGACATATGGCACGAGCGCACGAGGCCACGCGCGATTCGTGCAACGGCTACGTGCGTCTTGATGACTTGTTACGTCGAGGCGCGGCGGGCGTTGCGGATTCCGGCGGTCAGACCAATCTCTCGGAGAATATCCAGCGGACCATTGCGCCGCTGATCGTGCTGCTCTTCCTGTGCGTCGCCGGTGCGACCGCGACCTACGTCTACAAGGTCCATATCAAGGTCACGAGCGATGCCCAGCGCAACCTGGGCACCATCGCCGACATTACGCGGGCACGGCTGCTGCAGCCCATGTGGGCGGGCGGAGCCGCCGCCGGGAAACCCATCGACAATGGCATGGTGCGCGACGCGCTGCCGGACGGATTCCACCGCGAACCGCACGCCGTCTATGTGGTCGATGACGGTGGCATCATCGTCGCCAGCGTGCCCGACGCCGGCGGCATGGTTGGTGTGCGGGCCAGCCGGATCCTGCCGGGGCTGTCATCGGCCATCGGGCGGGACGCGCCATCGAGCCTCCTGAAACACATCGACACCGGCCAGTCGGAACACATGGTGGTGACACGCAGCCTGCCAGGCCAGGCGGGGCATCTGCTGGTCACGCTGCCGCGTTCGGCGATCCGCGACCGGTGGCGCGAAGAGGCGACCTTCAGTGCCACCATCCTGCTGACCACGGACCTGCTTATCCTGCTGATCGGGCTTGCCTTCCACTGGCAGGCGCGGCAATTGCGCCAGCTCGACAGCGCGCGGACCGCGCAGCGCATTCGTCTCGCCACCGCGCTGTCGCGCGGGCGTTGCGGGTTGTGGGAATGGGACCTGGGGCGCGGGGTGCTGACCTGGTCGGATTCCATGGCCGCGCTTGTCGGCCTGCCGGCCCGCGAGGTGCGGCTGTCGATCGGCGAAATGGATGCGTTGACCCACCCCGAAGACCGCCGCCTGCAGGACGTCGCCGAGGACATCGTTTCCGGCAAGACGACGCGCATCGACCATTCCTTCCGTGTGCGTCACAGCGATGGGCATTGGGTCTGGTTGCGCGCTCGCGCCGATGTCACATCCGAGGTGACCCCGGACAGGGCAGACGGGGACCGCGAGCGCCCACTGCTGTTTGGTATCGTCATCGACATCACCGAGCAGAAGGAACTGGAGACGATCAGCCAGCAGGCCGACATGCGGCTGCGCGAGGCGATCGAGAACATCTCGGAGTCCTTCGTGCTGTGGGACAAGAAGGAGCGGCTGGTCACCTGCAATTCGAAGTTCATCGAGATGCACGGGCTGGCCACAAGCACGGAGCTTTCCGGCAAGACCCGGCTGGAGATCACCAGACTGGCGGCCGAGATGCCCGCGCCGGGCGAACCGATTTCGGGGAGCGAGGCGGTGCCTTATCTGCACCAGCTCACCGACGGAAGCTGGCTGAAGATCTCGGAGCGCACGACGCGCGACGGCGGCGTGGTGTCGGTGGGGACCGACATCACCGAGCTGAAGCGCCACGAGGAGAAGCTCGTCGATTCCGAGCGTACGCTGCTTGCCACCGTCGCCGATCTGCAACGCTCCCGCCAGGCATTGCAGGTGCAGGCACAGCAGCTCGTTGAACTTGCCGACCGGTTCGCGGCGGAGAAGGTCCGCGCCGAAATGGCCAGCAAGGCGAAGTCGGATTTCCTCGCCAACATGAGCCATGAGTTGCGCACGCCGCTCAATGCCATCATCGGGTTTTCTGAGTTTCTCTCCCAGGAGGCGTTCGGACCGTTGGGGGCGCCGCAGTACCGAGAATACGCCCACGACATCATTTCCAGCGCCCGCTTCCTGTCCGACCTGATCAGCGACATCCTCGACATGTCGAAAATCGAATCCGGCCGCTACACGCTCGACGTCGAGCCCTTCAATCTCTCGGAGATCGTCGATGAGTGCCGCCGGATCATGGCGCTTAAGGCGGAACAGAAGTCGATCGCGACCAACCTGAGCGTGGCGGGCGGCCTGACGCTCAACGGCGACCGCCGGGCGGTCAAGCAGATCCTGGTCAACCTGCTGTCCAACGCGGTGAAGTTCACCCGCCACGAGGGCAACATCGACCTGCGCGCGCGCCGGGTGCGCGACACGATCGTGATCTCGATCAAGGACAACGGGGTGGGCATTCCGGCCGATGCCATCAACCGGCTGGGCCGGCCGTTCGAGCAGGTCGCGAACCAGTTCACCAAGGCCCATGCCGGTTCCGGCCTGGGGCTCGCCATCTCACGCTCGCTTGTGGAAATGCACGGCGGGGCGCTGCGCATCCGCAGCAACGAGCACAGGGGCACCATCGTCACCGTGCGGCTGCCCATGGATGCGGCCGGCCGCGCCAAAACTCATTCCGATTGCGGACCGGAGGATGCGCCGGCGGCGGCCTGAAATCAGTCGCGCTCGGCTTCCACGGCCTTGCGCAACGCCGCATTGAGGCGCGTCTGCCAGCCCTGGCCACCGGCCTTGAAATGCTCGATCAGGTCCGGGTCGAGCCTGAGCGTCACCTGCCGCTTTGTCGGTGCCTTCTGCGCTCCACGCCGACGCGGCATGGGAATGCCCAGTTCCTCAAACAATTCACGTGTTGGCCGCAGCCGGGCGATCTCCTCGTCCGTCAGCGGGGCGGTTGCTTCGTCGATCGCGTAAGGATCAACTTTCCTGGTCTTGACGTCAGATGCCATAGCGATTGGCCTCTCTTTCTCGTGCTCGACGTACGGAGATGATGCGCGCGCGATCACCCCGCGCGGTCCAGGCAACACAGTACGCCACACCATCGATGCGACCGAAGGTGCGATAGCGAATCTCGCCATAGTCGCGGCGATTGTCGCGCTCGGTTATGCTCGTATCCCAGTCCAGCTGAAGAACGATATCGAACGCGAATCCACGCTCAATCACGTTTCTGTGGCTTTTCGCCTCGTCCCATTCGAACATCGATGCGGTATCCCGCTATCAGAATGTAGTTACAATTTACTCTGAACGCAAGCCCGCCTTGGCGCCGCGATCAATCCGACGTCCCAATGATCCGCGCGAAAGCCTCCGCGACCGCGTCCTGCAGGCGCTGCAAGCGCGGTTCGACCCGATCGAAAGCCGGTTCATCGGCAATGCGCGCCAGCAGACCGGCCAACCCGCGCGGCGCAGCGCCGGGGTCGAAACTGCCCTCGGTGCACAGACGCAACACCTGCAGAACCCGGCCATAGAGCGTGGCAGCCTCGTGCAGCATATCGGCATCGGCCGAAGACAGGGCACCGGCATCGCCGAGTGCGCGGATCGATGTCAGCGTGTCGCCGGCGGCGCGTAGGGCCGCGTCGTCGCCGTGCATCAGCACCAGGTATTGCAGCAAAAACGTCAGGTCCGTGAGTCCACCGCGCACGGATTTCAGGTCCCAGACGTCGTCGCTGCCCTTCTCGCGCGCCACCCGCTCGCGCATGTCACGCACGTCGGCGGCGATCTTCTGCGCATCGCGCGGCATCGCCAGAACCTCGGCGATGATCTCCTCGATGCGCCCGGTCAGCTCTGGCGTTCCGCACACGACACGCGCGCGGGTCAGCGCCATGTGCTCCCAGGTCCAGGCCTGGTCGCGCTGATAGCTGTCGAAGGCGTTGAGCCTGGTCGCCAGCATGCCCGAGCGCCCCGACGGACGCAGCCGCATGTCGACTTCATACAGGCCGCCGAAGGCCGTCGGCGCTGAAATCGCCGCGATCAGCCGCTGCGTCAGGCGGATGTAGTACTGCTCCGGTCCCAGCGGCTTGTCACCATCGGATCCGCCCTCCGCATCATAGATCAGGATCAGGTCGAGATCGGAGCCCGCCGTCATCTCGCGACTGCCGAGCCGGCCCATGGCGACGATCGCCGATCCGCCTTCGGCAAAACGCCCGTGGCGCGCGGCGATCAGGTCGCACACCTCGCCGTGAAGATGCGTCAGGATGGTGTCGGCGAGCGTCGTGAAGGCTTCGCCTGCCGCCTCAGGCTCGGCGCCGCCGGTGAGCAGCCGCGCGCCGATCAGCGTCATCTGCTCCTGACCGTACATGCGCACCCGGTCGAGCATGTCCTCGTAACCCGATGCCTCCCCCATCGCGCGATCAAGCCGCCGGGCGAAGGTCTCCGCATCCGGCAGGCGTCCGGCATAGGCCGGGTCGATCAGCGCGTCGATCAGGCGCGGCTGGCGCGACAGCGTGTCGGCGAGCCGCGGCGCGGCGCCGAGGATGTCGACGATCATCGACATAAGCTGCGGATTGGCCTTCAGCAGCGAGAAGATCTGCACACCGGCCGGCAGGTTCTGCATGAAGCGGTCGAGCGCCACGAAGGTCGCGTCCGGGTTCATGGTACCGGCCAGCGTGCGCAGCAGGTCGGGCGTCAGCTCGGTGAGCAATTCGCGTGCGCGCGTCGAGCGCAGCGCGGGATAGCGGCCGAAATGCCAGCCACGCACGCCGGCGGTCACCTCGCCGGGATTGGCAAAGCCCAGTTGCGCCAACGTCTCGATGGTCTCGGGATCATCCTCACCGCCGGTGAAGACAAGACTGCCTTCCACATCGGCGAGCTCGCCGGCTGCCTCGAACAGGCGTGCGTAATGGCGCTCGACCTTGCGCATCACCGCCGTTAGGTGTTCCTCGAAAGCACCGACCGTCTCGAAGCCGCAGAAGGCGGCGACACGGGCAAGCTGGTCGGGATCGGCGGGGATCGTATGGGTCTGCTCGTCGGCGATCATCTGCAGGCGGTGTTCGACGCGGCGCAGCGCCGTATAGGCCTGCATCAGTTCATCGCGCACGGACGGTTCGATCCAGTTACCGGTGACCAACGCGTCGAGCGCCCGGCGGGTGGCACGCGTGCGCAGCGTGGGATCGCGGCCGCCGCCGATCAGTTGCTGGGTCTGGGTGAAGAACTCGACCTCGCGGATGCCGCCGCGCCCCAGCTTGATGTTGTGGCCGGCCACCGCAACGTCGCCGTGACCCTTGTGGTGGTGGATCTGGCGTTTCATCGCCTGGGTGTCGGCGATGGCCGCGAAGTCCATGTACTTGCGCCAGATGAACGGCCTGATCTCGGCCAGGAACTGACGCCCCGCCGCAATGTCGCCGGCGCAGGGGCGCGCCTTGATCATGGCGGCACGTTCCCAGTTCTGCCCGAGACTTTCGTAGTAGTGCAGCGCGCCGGTGGTGGAGATCGCCACCGCCGTGGCGCCGGGGTCGGGGCGCAGCCGCAGATCGGTGCGGAAAACATAGCCGTCGGCGGTGCGCTCCTGCATCAGCTTGACCAGATCGCGGGTCAGGCGCACGAAGAACATCGCCGCCTCGCCCGTATCGGGGAAGCGCTCCGCGATCACGTCAAAGAAGACGATGATGTCGATGTCGGAGGAGAAATTGAGCTCCATGGCGCCCTGCTTGCCCATGGCGAGCACGATCAGGCCGCAGTCCTTTTCGGGGTCCTGCGGGTCGGCGGGCCGGAACTTGCCGCGCTCGGCGGCCTGCGTCAGCAGCCAGCGGATCGACAGCGACAGCGCGGTGTCGGCGATGCGCGTCAGCGCCGTGGTGACCTGCGCCAGATCGAAGACATTGCCAATATCGGCAAGCGCGATCGTCATCGCGGCGGCGTTCTTGTAGCGGCGCAAGGCTGCCATGGCTGCCGCCATGTCGCCAGCCTGCGCGATGTCGCCTGAGGCGGTTTCGGCCAGCGCATCGAGCCGCGCCTGGGGCTCGGCGGCAAGACAGGCAGCAAGCCCGGCCGGATCGGCCTCAGCCAGCCTGCGCAGGTAGGGGGACAGGGCGAAAATAGCGTCCAGCGCCACGGCGGTGCCCTCGGGCAGGCCGGTCAGCGTCGCGACATCGCCCTCGCCTGCCCTGGCGATAACGTCGGCCAAGTGGTCGCCGGCGCCACCCCGCGGCGGACAGACCTCGGCGGCAAAGCGCGTGGCGAGGCTCTCCACCCCGTCTGCGCTGTCGTCATGCGCCGCCTGATCCGTCATCGCCCGCCCGTTCTCCCGCCAACGGCAGGCGCAGACCCGCCCGCAAGCCCGGCGCGTTGTCGTCAAGCTCAAGAGCGCCGTTGTGCAGGTGCGCGACGGCGTTGACAAGGCTCAATCCCAGTCCCGATCCGGGATGCGTGCGGCTCATCTCCAGCCGCACGAAGCGTTGCAGCACGCGGGCGCGGTCCTGCGGCGGGATGCCGGGACCGTTGTCGGCGACGGTGAGCAGCGCATCGGCGCCCTGCCGCGTCACGGTGACGGTGACTGTCGCATCCGCATCGCGGCGCCCATGGGTCAGCGCGTTCTCCAGCAGGTTGGAGACGGCACGCGCGAGCAGCACCTGGTTGGCCAGCACGATGCAGTCCGGCGCCGCATCGACGCGAAGCGCAATCCCGGCGTCCTCGGCCAGCGGCGCGTAGAGTTCCGCCGCCACCTCGGCCAGCGCGGCGAGATCGACGCGATCCTGACGCGCGCCCTCCCCGGCCTCCGCCTTGGCGATCGCCAGCAGCGCGTCGAAGACGGAGATCAGGTGGTCAGCCTCGGCGATGGTCTCCTCGAGCACCGCGCGACGGGCGGCAGCGCTGAGACGCTTGCCACTGTCGATGGCGCGCAAGGCATCCTCGGCGCGTGCCTTCAGCCGGGTCAGCGGCGTCTTCAGGTCGTGGGCGACGTTGTCGGTAACTTCGCGCATGCCGCGCACCAGCCCCTCGATGCGCGCCAGCATGGCGTTGAGGCTGTCGCCGAGGCGGTCGAACTCGTCGCCGCGGCCGGCCACCGCGACGCGGTTCGACAGATCGCCGCCCATGATGGCGCGGGCGGTGTCGGACATGGCGTCCATGCGCATCAGGATGCGGCGGCGGATGTAGACCCCGCCGGCGATGCCGAGCAACAGTGTCAGCGCCGCGGCGATCAGCCCGGCACGGGTGAGAATGCGCTCGAAGGCGATGCGGTCGCCGATGTCGCGGCCGACCACCAGCACGAAGCCGCCGGCAAGACGGAACACGCGCACCTCCGCTTCGCGGGTCATGTCGTCGGTATCGGCGACATGGCGGTAGGGCACCTGGTAGAAGCCGTCGCCGCGCAGCGTCTCGACGGGCAGTTCGGCGATGTTGCCGGCCAGCGACTGACCGGCGAAGCTGGTCACCAGATAGAGCGCGTTGGCGGGGCCTTCGGCGCGATTGGCGACGGCGGCAACGAGCTGCTGGATGCCGCCCGCCGCGTATTGCTCGCCGAGGCCGCGCACTTCCGCCGCGATCGTCTCGCGGCTCTGGTCGGCGAGGATGACCCGCGTCGACCACGCCATGTAGGCGATCAGCGCGGCCGCGAAGGCGGCGAATACCGCCAGATAGACCAGCGACAGGCGAAACGCCGCCGAGGCGAACAGCCCGTAGCGGCGCTGGCCGCGGCCGGGGTCAGTTGGCTTCGGATTCACGGAGCACATATCCCGCGCCGCGCACCGTGTGCAGCAGTGGCTGGTCGAAGTCCCGGTCGATCTTGCCGCGCAGACGCGACACGTGCACGTCGATGATGTTGGTCTGGGGATCGAAGTTGTAGTCCCAGACCTGCTCCAGCAGCATGGTGCGGGTGACCACCTGGCCGGCGTGGCGCATCAGACATTCCAGCAGGCGGAACTCGCGCGGCTGCAGCAGGATGGCTCGGCCTTCCCGCGTCACCTTGCGCGACAGCCGGTCCAGCACGAGGTCGCCGACCTCCAGCCGCGTCTCGGCATTGTTGCCGCCGCCGCGGCGCGCCAGGGTTTCCACCCGCGCCAGCAGTTCGGAGAACGCATAAGGCTTGGCGAGATAATCGTCGCCGCCGGCGCGGAGCCCGGTCACCCGGTCATCGACGGCACCCAGGGCCGAGAGGATCAGCACCGGCGTTTCGTCGCCCCGGCCGCGCAGCGCGGACACCAGATCGAGCCCGCCCAGCCCCGGCAGCATGCGGTCGACGATAGCCACGTCGTAGATGCCGGTCCCGGCCATCTCAAGGCCGGTGTCGCCGTCGCCCGCGTGATCGCAGGCGTGACCGGCTTCGGCCAGGCCCTTGACGATGTAGCGGGCGGTCTCGGCGTCGTCTTCGACGAGCAGGATCTTCATGCGGTCAGAACCAATCGGCGAAAGGGCGGAGCAGGTCGCCCCGCTCCGCCCCCTACATACCTGTTGAAACGGCGTTCGGTCAGCCCCTGGCGCCGTCAGCCCCTGACATCGTCAGCCCTTGACGTTGAGCGGCACGAAGCGCTGGCCCTGCTCGGACTGCACCAGCGCCAGCACCGAGGTGCGGCCCTCCTCGCGTGCAGCACTGACGACGGCGCGCACGTCGGCGGCTTCATCGACGGCCTCGCCGTCGATCTGCAGGATCACGTCGCCCTGCGACAGGCCGCGCTCGGCAGCGCTGCCATCGGGATCGATATCGGTGATCACGACGCCGGAGCCGTCGCGCGAGGGCTCGACCACCAGACCGAGGCTCTCTTCCAGAGCATCGGAGGCTGGCTTTTCGGACTCCGACTGCGCGGCGGCGATCTGCTCGTCGCCGGGTTGGGTGCCAAGCGTGATCTCGACCACCTGCTCGCCTCCCTCACGCCAGATCGTCAGCTCGGCGGTGTGGTCGGGGTCCAGGCCACCGATGGCACGCACCAGTTCGCGCGAGCCTTCGATCCGGGTGCCGTCCACATGGGTGATCACGTCACCGATCCGCAGGTCGGAACTGGCGGCCGGGCCCGTATCGAGGATGCGCGCGATGATGGCGCCCTTGCCCTCGCGCAGCCCGACGGTCTCGGCAATCTCGTCGGTCACCGACTGGATCTGCACGCCGAGCCAGCCACGGGTGACCTCGCCCTTGTCGCGCAGGTCGGCGATGATCGCCTGGGTCGTCGCCGCAGGAATGGCGAAGGCGATGCCGACATTGCCGCCCGACGGCGAGAAGATCGCCGTGTTCACGCCGACCACCTCGCCATTGAGGTTGAAGGCAGGGCCGCCGGAATTGCCGCGGTTTACCGGCGCGTCGATCTGCAGGAAGTCATCATAAGGGCCGGCGCCGATGTCGCGGCCACGCGCCGAGACAATGCCGGCGGTCACCGAACCGCCGAGACCGAACGGGTTGCCCACCGCGATCACCCAGTCCCCGACGCGTACATCGCCGCTGGCGAAACGCACGAAGGGGAAGTCCTCGTCGGCGTCGACCTTGAGCAACGCCAGGTCGGTCTTGGGATCGGTACCGACGACGGTGGCGTCATGCTCGGTGCCGTCGCTGAGGCGGATGGACACCTCGGATGCCTTGGAGATGACGTGGTTGTTGGTGACGAGATAGCCATCCGCCGAGATGAAGAAGCCCGAGCCCTGCGCCGAGGAGAAACGCCGGTTCGGCGAACGGCGCTGACCCTGCTCGCCGAAACGCTCCTCGAACTCGCGGAAGAAGCGGCGGAAGGGATGGTCCTCCGGCAGATCGCGGAAGTCCGGAATCTGCGTCATGTTGGTGTCGGCCTCACGCGAACGCACCACGACGGAGACCACCGCCGGGGCGACCTTTTCCACCACATCGGCGAAGGAGAACGGGGTTGCCGCCTGCGGTGCCTGTGTTTGGGCGATCGCGGGCGAAGCGATTTCCGGCGCGCCGCCGAAGAAGGCGGGTGCGACAATCCCGGCGCCGCCAAGCGCCAAGATCACGGCAAGCGCCGCCGGGCGCGCGGTAACGGACTTGCGGAGGGTCTCAAACATATCTGCGGAGCTCCTGATGATGAGCGGTGTCACGCGGAACGGGCGCGACTCAATTCGGTGTTTCCTGCCACCAGATATGGGCCGGAAAGGGTTACGCCGATATGGCGCGGACCTTAAATTCACGTAAGGTTCGATCACCCGCGATCACTTCTTGCCGAAGCAACGCGTGATCAGTTTCCCCCCTGGGTGGGCTCCGGGCGAAAGACCGGTTTCCACTTTTTCTGATCCCACCCTATGCGGGATCGACATCACCTGCGTAACGAGTCACCACCGCCGCGCCGGATTCCAGCGTCCTGTGCACCGGGCACTTGTCGGCGATCTCCAGCACCTTGTCCTCAAGCTCCGCCGGCACGCCGCCCTCGATGGCGATGACACGCTCGAAGCGGTCGATCTTGCCGCCCTGCTCCGTCAGTTCCTCGACACAGTCGGCGCAGTCGCGCGCATGCACCTTGCCGTGCGAGACGGAGACCGAGATGCGCCCAAGGTCGATCTGCTTGAAGCCGGCATAGATGCGCAGCGTCATCGAGGTGCAGGCGGCCAGCGCGATGGCCATGAAGTCGTAGGGCGCCGGACCGGTGTCGGCTCCGCCGACATCCGTGGGCTCGTCGGCGAACAGCGTGTGGGGGCCGGAGCGCACCAGTTGCTGGAACTTGCCGTTGCCGGATTCCGAGACGGTCACCAGGTCCGGCCCGGACGCATCTTCCGCGGCAGGCGTCTTTGCGTCACCGACATAACGCGCCGACCAGGCGGCGATGACGGAGGCTGCGAAACTCGCGTCCTCGCGGCCGGTGAGCAGGTGGTTGGCGCCGTCGAGCGACACGAAGCTCTTGGGGTGCTTGGCGGCGGCGAATATCTCGGCGGCGTTCTCGATGCCGACGGTGGCGTCGGTCGGCGCGTGCAGCACCAGCAGCGCCTTGCGCAGCTTGCCGATGCGCCCTGCCTGATCCTGCGCGCGGGCATCGTCGAGAAACGCCTTGCGGATGGTGAAGGGACGCCCGGCAAGACTGACCTCGGCCTCACCCTCGGCCTCGATGCGCTCTACGTCACCGCCGAAATTGTGCAGCACATGGGCGACGTCGGCCGGCGCGCCGACGGTCACCACCGCACGCACTTCCGCAATATCGCCAGCAGCGGCCAGCACCGCCGCGCCGCCGAGCGAATGACCGATCAGCAGGGCCGGCGCCTGATAGTTGGTGCGCAGATAGTCGGCCGCGGCGAGAAGGTCGGCCACGTTGGCGGAGAAATCGGTGTTGGCGAAGTCGCCGCCCGAGCCGCCAAGCCCAGTGAAGTCGAACCGCAGCACCGCATAGCCCGAGCGCGTCAGCTCACTGGCGATGCGACTGGCGGCAAGCGTGTCCTTGGTGCAGGTGAAGCAGTGCGCGAACAGCGCAAAGGCGTGTATGGAGCCAGCCGGGAGATCGAGCCTTGCGGCGAGATCGGCTCCGTGGGCGCCCGGAAAGGTGATCTTCTGGCCGTTGCTCATAACGCCGTCCTTGTCTCGTCCGGGACGGCGTCTTGCGACCGCACCGGCTATTGATCGTCCTGGAGGAGTTTGGAAAGACGCGCCTTCTCGTCGTCGCTCAGCGGTTTGGCCGTCGCCACGTCAGCACTCTTGCGCCGGAACACGGCAAGCGCGATGAGGCCGCCGAGCAGCAGGAACGCGACAGGTGCCCCCCACAGGATCAGTGTGTTGAGCCCGAATCGTGGGGAGAGCAGCACGTATTCGCCATAGCGCGCGACGACAAAGGCGATCACGTCTTCGTCACTGTCGCCGGCCAGCAGGCGCTCGCGCACCAGCAGGCGCAGGTCGCGGGCCAGCGGTGCATTGGAATCGTCGATCGACTGGTTCTGGCACACCAGGCATCTCAGCCCGGCGGATATCTGCCTTGCACGCTCCTCCAGGGCAGGATCATCGAGCAGCTCCTGCGGCGTCAGCGCGCCAAGCGAGGGGGTGACGGCGAGCGGCGCGGCAAGCGCGACGACGAGCGCCAGTACGGTTGCGCGGGTGGCTGCGGCAAGCGCGCTCATTCGGCCGGGACCGGATCGGTCTTGGAGGCCTTGGTTGCCCTGGCGCGCTTGGGCGCGCCGACACGCAGGCGGCGGTCGCTCAAGGAGATCGCGCCGGCGATGAACATCACGATGGTGCCGAGCCAGATCAGCGTCACCAGCGGCTTGTAGTAGATGGTCACGGCGAAGCCGCCATCCTGCTGCGGATCGCCGAGCGTCACGTAGACCTGCGAGAAGCCCCGCGTGATGATGCCGGCCTCGGTGGTCGGCTGGCCGGAGGCGATGTAGACGCGCTTGGCCGGATCGGCCTCACCGACGATCACACCATCCTTGCGGATGACGAAGTGACCGACGATGTCGCGGTAGTTCGGCCCCAGATGCGGCGCGGCGCCATCGAAGGTCACCGTGTATCCGGCGGCTTCCGCGCTGTCGCCGGGGTTCATGACGCGGATGTCCTCGGTCTCGAACGCGGTGACGGTGACGACGCCGAGCACGGTGATGCCGACGCCGGCATGGGCGAGCGCCGTTCCCCAGGCGGAGCGCGGCAGGTTGACCGCGCGACGGAAGGATTCCGGCAGCGGCGCGCGGAACAGCTTGACCCGGAAGCTGATCTCGGCCGCCGCCCCGGCCATCAGCCACAACGCCAGCGTCACCCCGATGACCGCCAGCACCGGCGCGCCTTCCTGCCACCACAGGATGGCCAGCCCGCCGACGGCGGCCAGCACGATCGCCGCGAACAGGCGCTGCGTGGAGGCGTAGAGATCGCCGCGCTTCCAGGCGAGCATCGGGCCGAACGGCACCGCGAGCAGCAACGGCAGCATCAGCGGGCCGAAGGTCGCGTTGAAGAACGGCGCGCCGACGGAAATCTTCTCGCCGTTGATCGCCTCAAGCGCCAGCGGATAGAGCGTCCCCACCAGCACCACGCCGCAGGCCGCGGTGAGGATCAGGTTGTTGAAGACGAGCGATCCCTCGCGGCTGATCGGCGCGAACAGACCGCCTTGGCGCAGGGTCTGCATGCGCATGGCAAACAGCGCCAGCGCGCCGCCGGTGAAGACCAGGAGGATGATCAGGATGACCAGGCCGCGCGTGGGATCGGTGGCGAAGGCATGCACCGAGGTCAGCACGCCGGAACGCACCAGGAAGGTGCCGAGCAGGCTCAGCGAAAAGGTCAGGATCGCCAGCAGGATCGTCCACACCTTCAGCGCCTCGCGCTTCTCCATGACGATGGCCGAATGCAGCAGCGCGGTGCCCAGCAGCCAGGGCATGAAGGAGGCGTTCTCCACCGGGTCCCAGAACCACCAACCGCCCCAGCCGAGCTCGTAATAGGCCCAGTAGGAGCCGATCGAGATGCCGACGGTGAGGAACATCCAAGCGAGCAGCGTCCATGGCCTGACCCAGCGCGCCCAGGCCGCATCGATGCGGCCGAGGATGAGTGCCGCCACGGCGAAGGAAAAGGCGATGGAGAAGCCGACATAGCCGGCGTAGAGCAGCGGAGGATGAATGGCCAGCCCGATATCCTGCAGGATCGGATTGAGGTCGCGGCCCTCGGCGGGCGCCGGATCGAGGCGCAGGAACGGGTTGGAGGTGAACAGCACGAACAGCAGGAAGGCGACAGCGACCCAGGACTGGACCGCCAGGACCGTGGCGCGCAGCCGTTCGGGGAGGTTGCCGCCGAACAAGGCTACCAGCGCGCCGAACAGCGTCAGGATCAGGATCCACAGGACCAACGAACCCTCGTGGTTCCCCCACACACCGGTGATCTTGTAGACGAGCGGCTTGGCGGTGTGGGAGTTCTCGTAGACGTTGACGACGGAGAAGTCGGACTGGACGTAGGCCGCCACCAGCAGCGCGAAGGCGAGCGAGACGAACACGAACTGCGCCAGCGCGCCAGTCACCGCGGTGCGCATCAGCGCGACATCGCCACGGCGCACGCCGACCAGCGGCACCGAGCTCTGCACCAGTGCCACGACCAGCGCCAGGATCAGCGCGAAATGTCCGGTCTCCGGGATCATGCGCGTTTCGCGTCCATCATCGCGGACAATCGTCCTCCCTGCAGTGCGACGTACCGCACACCGCCATCACTCCCCGCGACCTCATTCATTGTGCTTCCACACGCCCTGCTCCTTCAGCGCGTCGGCGACCTCCTTGGGCATGTAGTTCTCGTCGTGCTTGGCGAGCACCGTATCGGCGACGAAGACGCCTTCACCGTCGAAGCGGCCCTCGGTCACCACGCCCTGCCCTTCGCGGAACAGGTCCGGCAGGATGCCGTTGTAGACGACGGAAACGGTCGCGGTGGTGTCGGTCACCGAAAACGATACGGCAGTGCCCTGGCCGCGCACCACGCTGTCTTTGGCGACCAGTCCGCCGAGGCGCACGCGGGTGCCCGGCTCGATGGTCTGGGCCTGCACCTCCGAGGGGGTGACGAAGAACACGATCGTGTCCTCGAACGCCACCAGAACCAGACCTACGGCGAGCGCCAGCACGAGGCCGGCGGCGGCGATCAGGCTGAGACGGCGCTGCTTTCGGGTCATGACCTACAATATAGGCGATCTGCGCGCCGCTGGCGCGCGTTTTTGAACCATTCTCATATAGTCAGTTGTCGAACTGCTGCGCGACCGCGTCGATGCGGCCCAGCGCCGCAGTGTCGTCGGCATATTGCGCGCGCGCCTGGGCGATTGCGGCGCGGGCATCGTCGGGACGGTTCAGGACCCCATAGGCGCGGATCAGCCGCAGCCACTCCTCCACACTGCCACCCTCCGCGCCAAGCCGCTGGGCAAGTCCGGCGACCATGCCCTCGATCATCGCCTGGCGATCCTCGGCGCTCATGTCCTGAGCCGCGGCAACCTGCTCCTCATCGGGGCCGGGAGCCGTCTCAGGCGGCGGCGGGGGCGTGCCGCCAAGCGCCACGAGACGCTCGCGCGCACTGTCGCGCCAACGCGCCTGCGGTTCCTCGGGGCTTGCCAGCAACTGCGTCCAGCGCGCGATGGCGGTCTTGGCGTCGCCGTCCTGCTCGGCGGCAAGGGCGAGGAAGTAACGCGGTTTGGTGCCGCGCGGATCGAGCGTCAGCGAACGCTCGAAGGCCGCCCTTGCATCCGCGTTGACGATACCGTCGGCCGCCACGACCAGCATTTCGCCGAAATCGGACTCACGTTCCGCGGTCGAACCCAGCAGCCGGATCACGGCGGCGTAGGCGCGCGCGGCGTCGTCAAATCGGCCCATGCGGCGATAGACCGGAGCCAGCACCTCCCAGCCGCGCCCGTCCTGGGGATTGTCGGCGAGATGCTGCTCGACGCGGGTGACGAGCAAGGCCAGGTCCTGGTCTTCGGGCTGGGCAGCGAGGCGTTCGGCGATGGGCTGACCCGGCAGGTCGGGGGACCCAAGCACCAGGTAGAAGCCGATCGTCGCGACGGGAACCGACAGAACCAGCACCGTGAGCGCGCCGCGGGTCCGCGTCGCTGCCGCGGTGCCCTGGCCGCGCGCCTCTTCGGCCAGCAGCCGGCGCGACACCTCGATGCGCGCGGATTCGGCCTCCGCCTTGTCGAGCACGCCGCGTTCCAGATCGCGATCGATCTCGGAGAGCTGCGCCTTGTAGACGGCCATGTCCGCCAGTTGTGCCTCGGCGCTCTCGCCATCGCGTCGCCGCGCAAGCGGGGCTGCCAGAATCAGCACCGCCAGCACGGTGAGCACGGCAAAGATGATCCAGAGAAGCACGTGTGGGGTCCGTGAGGCTCTCGTTGTTGACCGCGACATACCGGCAGCACGGCCGGCGGGCTGTGTGACTGCCCGGCGCAGCGGGACTTCTCGCCCGCAATTAAGGCAAAGGCTGGATCAGGACCAGGCGGGGCGCACTGTCATGCGCGCGAGCGCTTCGGTCAAGCTGTTGGAAGGCAGCTAAGCTGCGTCAGAGTCGTCAACCGCCGCGACGCGCAGGCCGGCGACCTCTCCGCTTCGGCGCAAGATGGCGGCATAGTCCTCGCCGAACAACACCCCGGAGACCCGATAGAGCGCATCGAAGCGTGCCTTCAGCGCGGTCAGTGTGGCCTCGTCGGCAGCGCGGGCCTGTTCCGGCAGCAGCTTGGCGGCGTTGTCCAGGAACACCTCGACGGCCGTGCAGACGCGACCGACGCATTCGTTCAGCGCCAGCTCGTCACGCTTCGGCTTGACCAGGTTGAGCAGCTTGGCCGAGGCGATGGCACGCTCCACATCGAAGGGATCGGGTGCCACCGAAGCAGCACCGCCGGGACGGATTCCGTCGCGCAGCAGCCGAGGCGTTTGCTCGACCGGATCGCGCAAGGCATCGGCGATCATCGCGCGCGATGCGGCGAGCCGCCTGGACCAGTCCGACGGGTGTTCGAGATCGACCGCGGCGGCGAAGTTCGCGGCGATGTCGTCGAAGCGGTGGACCTTGTCGGCCAGCGCATCGACATCCCAGGAACCAACCATCGCGCGCGCATGGCAGGCCAGCACGTCGAGCTCGCTCAGCAGCACTTCGCCGACCACCGCAAAGCGGCCCCTGCCGAGCTTCTCGGGTTCGTCCGTCTCCCGGTTGTGGGTGAGCAGGTAGACCAGTGAACCCGGCGCCTGGAGGCGGTTCATCAACAGGATCAGCGGATAGACGATCTGGTCGTCGCCAAAGCCGGACAACACCTCGACAAGCTGTGTGCAGGCAGCCTCGTCGATGCGCTCGCCGAGCGCCGGTTCAGCGTCCAGGGCGGCGGTGAAGACATCGAGTTCCTCGGCAAGCGAGGAGATCGCCACAATGTCGGCGAGGTTCTCGCCGGCCCGTTCGCCGCCAATCTGGGCGAACGACTTGGGTTCATGACCGGAAAGCCGATCCTGCAAAGCGGCAAGCCGCGTGGCGAGTGTCTTGCGCAGCTCTGCGAGTTGATCTCCCAGTTGTGTGGGGTCGCGGGCAATGCCCCGTGCGGCCCGACGCACCTCATGGGTAAGCGATGTATCGTCATCGGTGTCATCGCGCAGCAATTCCCGCCAGATCGTGCGGATGTACTGCGCCTCGATGCGACCGGTGTGGCGAACCTCGGTCTCGATGTCGACGCGAAACGGGATAATGGCGGAAAGCGCCAGATCCTGCGGCTCAGCCACCAGCGGGCCCCAGGCACCCTTCGCGGCGAGCATGTCGGCGGCGGAGCGGCGCACCATCTGCTGGGCAGGGTCGGCATCCTCAGTCAGCATGGCGCGGTCGATCTGGTGCACCAGATCAACGAGCACATAGGCCGGCAGTTCGTTCAGATACGCCGCGACCTTGCGGAAGATATCGGGGGTGAGGTCCGCCATGAACTCGCTCGTCTGCGCTTCCAGGGTCCGCACCCAATCGAGTCCGGACCCCAAAGCGCACGCAATCGGGCTTTCGCCCGATAGTGGCAAGCTGGCGTTAAGGAATGGTGAGGTGCCGGCGCCAGGGCGGCGCCGGCTGGAGGTGTAATCGCTGAAGTGACCGTCGAGACAGCCACTCAGGCTCTAGCTGACGGTCTGCCAGGTGCCGTCTGCGTTCCGGCAGGCGGTTCCCTTGGCGACTTCGGGCTGGCCGTCGATATAGATCGTATGGCTGTACTCGCGGCAGTTCGCGTTAGCGCCAACCGCGCGGCGCTCGCCGGGGACCACTTCGCCATAGACGTTACGTTCCGGGTTGCGCCAGACAACCGGGGAGCCGGGCTTGGAATACTCAAGAGCGCGGTACTCGGCGTCGATGGCACGGCGGCGGTCGGCTTCATCGAGCGAACGACCGAGCCTGCTGCCGATCAGGCCACCGGCGATGACGCCAAGTGTCGTGGCCACTGCCTGGCCACGGCCGCTGCCGATCTGGTTGCCGAGGATACCACCGGCAACCGCGCCGGTCAGCGCTCCGATGGTCTGATTGGGGCCAGGGCCGCCGGACCCGGTCTCGCAGGCGCCAACCGCCAGCGCCAGAACCGCCGCGCATGCGGCAGACGTCAGTTTCTTCATCTTGATCCAACCTTCTCAGTCATTCGGGCACGCCGGGCCGGCGCAGTACGCCAAACACCCGTCATCGCGCCACATATGGGCTCCACATCCGGCGCCCGCATATGGTTCATTGTGCCTTGGGGTCGTAAACAGACCGTGGAAGCCCCCAGTTGCTCGTCGCCGCGGGAAAAGGCGCGGTCACCCACCCCGCTTTCGCCGGTCCCGCAGCTTATATCGGACGGCGGTAGAACAGGCGAATACGGCGGGACGATGGCTTAGCCATGAATGCCTTGGCCACGAATGGCCTGACCGCGCCGCGCGCGCCGTCTCAATAGGTCTGCAACCCGCCTTCGGCAACGATGCGCGGCAGGCTGACGGCCACGCGCAAACCGCCGAGCGGGCTCTCCTCCAGCGCCAGTTCACCGCCATACAGCGTGACCAGTTCATCAACGATCGACAGGCCAAGCCCCGTGCCGGGCGTGGCCTCGTCGAACCGGCGGCCGCGTTCGAGAGCGTTGTCGCGCTCGTCGGATGAAAGCCCCTTGCCGTCATCGTCGACGGCAAGCCGCAGCATCGGCGTCCCCGCCCGCGGCAATACGGTGACGTCGACCCGGCCGGCCGCCCATTTGTGGGCGTTGTCGATGAGATTGCCGAGAATTTCGTCGAGGTCCTGCTTCTCGCCGCGAAACTGCAGGTTGTCGGGGCAGGTGACGTTAAGGGAAATCTGACGCTCGGCATGGATGCGCTGCATGGCGCGAGCGAGCGAATCGAGGCTTGGCCGGACTGGCGTGGCCACGCCGATGACGCGCGATTGCGCGGCCATGCGGGCACGGTCGAGATGGAAGGAGACCTGGCGTTCCATGGTGGCGGTCTGCTCGCAGACCGTCTTCGCCAGGGGACTACGCTTGTTGGCGGATTCGTTGCGCAGAACGCTGATCGGCGTCTTCAGCGCGTGGGCGAGGTTTCCGGCAAGCGTGCGGGCACGCTCCACGGTGCGGCGGTTGGCGGCGATCAGCGCGTTGATCTCGCCCACCAGCGGTGCGATTTCGGACGGAAAATCCCCCTGCAACTCGCCAGCCTCGCCGGAAACGACGCGCGACAGCGCGGCACGGATGCGCCGCAGCGGGCGCATGACCCAGGCCACCATCGCCATGGTGATGGCGACAAGCCCGAAGCCGAACAGGCCGAGATAGAACACGATCTGGCCGCGGAACTGCTGGATGCCGGCGAGCAGTTCGGCGCGCGACCCGGTCAGCAGGAAGGCGAATTCGACCTCCTCCTCGCCGATGACGATGCGCTGCTCGATGGCGCTGACCTGTTCGCCGCGCGGTGCATCGATGATGGCGAAGCGGCGGAATTGGGGATTGAGGGGGGAGGTGGCGAGGTCCGGCATGGTCAGCGTCTCGCCGGCGAGCGAAGGCGCCCGGGCGATGACGCGGGCCTCATCGAGGCGGGTGATCTGCCAGTACCAGCCCGACATCACCACCCCATAGACGGGATCGGCGAGTTCGGGCGGTTCGGCGAGTTCAGCGGCTTCGTCGAAGGATGCGGCCGCGACCAGGGTCAGGAGGGAGAATTCCAGCCGGCTGGCGAAGTCGGCCTCCGCCGTGCGGCGGTAGGCAGCCGTCAGCGCGATCCCGGCGACCACCAGAACCA
Organism: Tepidamorphaceae bacterium; assembly: GCA_028279445.1. GTDB lineage: Bacteria > Pseudomonadota > Alphaproteobacteria > Rhizobiales > Tepidamorphaceae > JANQNT01. The sequence continues at coordinate 395,325 of JANQNT010000023.1, forward strand.
GCACGCTCCAGAAGGTCGCCAGGACGAGAAGACGAAGGGTGAGCGCGTTAGGCTGCATCGGCAGTCAGGTTTCGGGCGTGGCGCGTGTCGGATTTTGGTCCTGACACGGCGAAGAGACCGACATGGTGCCGATCACCATTAGGTGTCTTCAACACAGTCAGGGGCAAAATCCGCCGCGTCCTGAGAGGGATATGGCCAAAATCGCCCATTTCGGCGTTGCAAAGCGCTCGCAAGGGATGACCCTGGCTTCGGCTTTGCGCCTGGAACTGAACGATTTTGGCACATACCACGCTCCAAATCCTGACTGTCGATGCAGCCTAGGCTGCATCCTCGGGAGCCGCCAGCGAGTAGCCCAGGCCGCGCACGGTGTGGATCACGTCAACACCGAGCTTCTTGCGCACGCGGCCGACGAAGACCTCGATGGTGTTGGAGTCGCGGTCGAAATCCTGGTCGTAGAGATGCTCGATGAGCTCGCTGCGCGAGACCACCCGTCCTGCATGGTGCATCAGGTAGGACAACAGGCGGAACTCCAGCGCGGTCAGCTTGATGGGGTTGCCGGAAACGGTGACGCGCGAGGCGCGGGTGTCAAGGCGCACCGGCCCGCAGGTGATCTCGGCGGTGGCGTGGCCGGCGGCGCGGCGCACCAGGGCGCGCACCCGCGCCAGTACCTCCTCCATGTGGAAGGGCTTGGCGACATAATCATCGGCGCCGGCATCGAAGCCCGCCACCTTCTCGCTCCACTGGTCGCGCGCGGTGAGGATCAGCACCGGCATGGTGCGCTCCCCGCCGCGCCAGGCTTCCAGCACGCGGATGCCGTCCTGCTTGGGCAGGCCGATGTCGAGGATGACGACGTCGTAGGGTTCGGTGTCGCCGAGGAAGTGCCCCTCCTCGCCGTCGAAGGCGGTATCGACGGCAAAGCCGGCATCGCCCAGCGCCTCGGCGATCTGCCGGTTCAGGTCGGGATCGTCTTCGACAACCAGTGCGCGCAACGCCTCTCCTCCCCTCGCGGCCGGATCAGTTCGCCGGCACGACCACCACCTGGCGGCGCGGCGGGCGATTCGGATCAGGGCTCGGGATCAGGACGACAATACGGCAACGCGCCTGGCCGCCGTCGACGACCATGTCGGCCTGGATGACGCGGCCGCCGGTGCTGCGCTCGACCGAAGCGATCGCCGCGCCACAGCCGCCCTGCGCCACGCGAACGGCCTCAGCAGGCTCAGCCTGTGCAGGCTCGTGCGCTGCCGCCGGTACTACGCTCAGCGCCAACGACAGCAAGACGCCGCCGCAGGCCGTCACAACTATGCGCTTGAATGGGTTGATCATCGTGGCGCGGGTTGTAGCAGCCGGGGAATGAACCGGCGATGAATGCGCCTGTCAGGGTAAAGGGCGGGGCGTTGTCCCGCTATACCTTTAGCTGCGAACCAACACTCTTGAGTATGCCGTTGGCGGTGTGCTTGCTCTTCAAATTGCGCGGGACAATCGTAAGACGTCCAGTCTCTTCGCACCGCCATTTTTCGTGAGAACCGCGACCGCCGCCGACTCGACTATAGCCAAGCCTAGACAGCTCCTTGGTCACTTTTCGGTAGAATTCAGCCACCACACTCTAAGCTGGGCACGGTTCCGGGTCCGGACGCTGCCAAAGGATAGCGGGAACAAGCTCACGCATTGGACGGGAAGCTAGGTCTTCGGGCGAAAAGTGATTGGCAATCACCAACTCAACGGCACACTCGTGCAGGATCGCCTCAAACTCTTCGATGGTCTCGGCTTCGATATGCAGCCCGATAATGTCGCTCTCTGATACGAAAACCCCTGCTTCTTCGTCCCATAGAGCCTTGATTACAAAGGTTCTTTGCACCTTTTGACTCCTTTACGGCTGGTCCGAAAAACCAACCACCCATCGCGTACTGCCATGAGATTTAGTGCATTGGAAGTGAAATTTCAGTTGCGATCGCAACACATATACGATGGCTCCAGGTTACAAACACCCCGCCCACGGGCGGCTGACTGGCGCGTTATGCCGGCGCACCAAACACCTTCTCCATCACCCGCTTCGCCACCGCCGGTCCCATGGCGATGGTTCCCTTCGCGCAGCCGGTCTTGTCGACGAGGATGCCGATGGCCGAGCTGGCGGGCATCGGGCCGAAGCGCGGGTGGGTGACGTTGGCGATGAAGGTGAACAGGAACATGGCGTGCGCCCGTGTGTTCGAGGCGGGCGGCTCGGCGTCATAGGCAGCGAGGAACCGTGCCGTAGTCTCGGGATCGAGATAGTCCGCGGTGCCGAGACGTTGTGCCTGCCAGCCGGCGAGCATCGTGGCGATCTGTTGTTCGGGCACACAGGGGCGTTCCTGCGCGGGCGCTGCCGCCGCCGGCAGCCATGCCAACAGCACGGCGCAGACGAGCATCGCCGCCAGCGGAATGCACCGCTGTGGTTTCTTCCAGGCCATGCCGGCCTCCAGTCGGTTACGGTCAGTTGGAAAGCGTCGGGACGATCTGGTGCCAGCGGTTGGCGAGCCAGCCGAGAAGCCCCGCCAGCATCGACGTGACGGCGATCAGCGTCAGGATGGCCCAGCGCGCGCCGCGCGCCTTCATCAGCAGGTCGTGCATCTCGCCGACCTGCCGCGATGTCCGCTCGGCGGTCACTTTAAGCGTCTTCTGCTCGGTCTCGACGACCGTCATGCGTTGCAGGACGTCGCTTTCCAGGGAGTCGATCTTGTCGCGCAGCTCCTTGAGGGCGGTGGTTTCGGAACGTGTCATCGCCCGCCCCAGATGCTCTTGACGGTGTGCCCGCCGCCATAGATCGCAAGCCACAGGCCGGAGAACGCGACGAGCTGCTCCCAGGGGATCGGCGCGATGTCGGCGCCGAATGCGATGAACACCCGGATGAGGACGGCGTTCCACAGCCACAGCCCGATCAACAACCAGGACAGCGCCGGCCGCCAGGCGTGATGGAACCAGCCCCGCGCGTCCTCGGTGGCGAACAGGGCAGCCTGCTGCGCGCGCGCAGCGCGCATCAGCTCGCCGCCGTGCGCCGCCTCGATGTCCGGCACGAGATCGGGCTTCGCGGCAATGGCATCGTTCACGGCCGCAGGCGTCGCCGGCACGTCGAGCACATCGGCCAGCACGCTTCCGACGGTGCCGCCGATGCGGCTGCCGGCGGGACCGGCAAGGATGCCGCCGATGGTCGGTGCGCCAAACCGGATCAGCGGCCCGGCGAGGTCCTTCCAATTCATTTTCTCAACCTCCGCTTGACCCTCATCGCAATCTCCTCGCCCCAGCCGCGCCGCCAGGCGATCAGCGCGAAGGCACCAAACGCGACCGCGACGACGGCGAGCCCGCCCCAGAGCAGCCAGGCGGGATCGACCAGCGGCTGCGCCACGTCCTGCGCCTGCGATCCCCCAGTGGCGGCGCCACCGCCGGCGGCCGTGCCACCCGCTGCGGTCGCGCCACCCGTCGCCTTGCCGGCGGTGTTGATGTCCTTGAGGCGTTGCAGCTTGGCGAGCGTCGCCGGGCCGATCAGGCCATCCGCACCAAGCCCGTGCTCGCGCTGGAAGCGTTCCACCTCTTTCAGGACGAGGCGGTCGGCAATGGTGCCGACCGCGTAGCCGTGTTTGCGTAGCGCCTCCATGACGGCCTGGCGGTCCGGCGTATCGACGGGGACGACCCAGAGCGCTGACTTTCCCGCCGGCCTCGCGCTCCGGCGCGGCAGCTTGCCGTGCGCGCCGTAGTCCGCTTGCTCGATCAGCCGCGCCTCTTCCTTGCGCCGCCGCACCAAACCGGCGAGCCGTCGTCCCTTCGCGGTCGTCGCCGTGGTGCGCAACAGCCGCGCCGCCTCGCGAATACGACCGTCGCGCAGAGCCCGCGCCCAGCGCCATTTGACCGCGCCGCGGCCGCAGTTGAAGGTCATCGACGTGGCGCCGTCGTAATGGTGCTGGAGCTTCGGCCGGATGGCCCGATTGACGGCGGCGCCGTATTCCTCGTCGGCGACCTTCGGCAACAGCTTCAGACACTCCGCACGGCCGATCCGGTCGCCCATGCGCAAGGGCCGGCCGTGCTTGCCCACCCAGTAGGCGCGGAACACGCGGCTGCGATTGGTGAAGCCCGTGCCGATGGTGACGATGCCGACCGGATCGCGGTAGGCGCGCAGCACGAGCCCCTCGTGCGCGGCGATAAAGGCCGCACCCGGCTTGGAGAGTTGCATCTCTCGTCTCCCATGAAAAAACCCGCCTTGCGGAGACATGGCGAGCGGTTTGGAATTGAGAACGCGGAGCGGACGCGTTAAGTAGAGCGCATGCGCCCGTTGCGATTTTTGTGTCCTGTCATCGCCGCGCTTCTCCTCACGGCCTACGGCGAAAGCGCCCACGCGTCGCAGGCCATGATCCCGGCCTGGCAGACCTACTGCGCCGTGCCACATTCCAACGTCGGCGAACCAGGGACGATTACCGTCGAACGTGTTGGCCGCGCTTCACCCAACATCCGGTCTGCGCATCTGTTCGTTCACGAGGGCCAGTTGCGCGTTTGGGATCACGCGAACAGCGAGCAATTTACCCTCAAGCCGGACGGTTCATTTGACCGTGTCACGCCGGTCCCATGCGCGCGCTTCCAGGCGTACGGATGGACCTTCTGGTTTGGTGGCGGACAATCGACAGCGTGTCGGGGCGACGAATGTGTGAGTATTGCCGTTCGCGACGCGACGCTGGCCTTCACCTTCGCCGCACATGACGGGGCTGTATTTGTCGGATCAGCCTTCGGCGATGCCCTGCTGTTCCGTGACGAACGCTGGTGCCGTATGGTCAAACACGGTGACGAATGGGCCTGCCCCGACACGCACGTGCTGCCACCGATCGAACCGTCGAACCAGTTCTATTCCTCCGCCATCTATGAAGGTCGAACACTGATTGGCGAGTACCCCACGGGTCACCTGTTCGAGTTCGATGGCGAACGCGTCTTCCGATCTGACATCCCGCGCCCGCTCGATGGGCACGCCTTAGAATCGCAGGTCCTCATGCCGTTCTGCGGATCGTTGTTCGTCGGATACTGGCACAGTGGCACGATCTACCGTTGGGACGGTAAGGCCTGGCATGGCCCGATCCGACTTTTCCACCATGACGCCGACTATCCGCAATTCAGCGAACAGGCCGAGCGGGCCGGCCAAATTTTCAACTTCTTCGGTCGTCGGGCTCCGTCTCTCGTACCCTACAACGGAGCACTGTACGCCATCACGGCCAGCAAGGGTGATTGGAACACGTCCATCGACGATCGCCTTCCTGACGCAGTCGCGGCTGAATACGGCGTGGTCTGGCGGCTGACTTGCAACAGGTAGAGCCGAGGGTGACGTCGCGCCTACGTCCGACAGTTTCATACTTCTCTCCCACGAAAAACCCGCCTTGCGGCGGGTTGCGACAGGCGTTGGTCAGACCCTGCTAGTTGAACCTGTACAGCGCGACAGCCAGGAACATCACCAGCCGCCGCCACAGCGAGGTGCCGTCCGCGGCAAGCGCACGCTCGAACGGACCGGCCGCCTCGATGCGGTTCCAGCCCTCGTTCAGCATGTGATCGTGCAGGGCGGCGGCCTTCAGGAAGCGGGGGTCATGCGGGCTGAACAGCCAGCGCAGCGGTATCGGCACCGAAACGTCGACGCGGAAGCCGGCCGGCACGCACCAGGAAACGCCCGATCCCTTGAACCCGAGTTCCTAGATCATCCTGTGTTTGGGCTGACTCATCCCAAACACAGAAAAGATGATTGATTTTATAGGGTTAGAGCAACTTATCTGCGCCGATCCCGGCGCAGATAAGTTGCTCTAGGCAAGGTCGGTTCTCAACTCATAGACGATCCCGCCCACCAGCACGGGACCATCGTGTTCGGTGTAGATGGAAATCGACTAGGGTCCTGACCCTAAAGAGCGGGCCCCGCCTGCCAGAGCGCATCAAGCTGCGTATCGCTCATGCCCATCGCATTGCCGAGCTGCGCTACAAGCGGATCGGACAGATCATAGGTATTGTCCCCCAGTGTTTGTCGCGCCAGCAGCATCCCCCGGCAGATATGTGGACGGTGCGCCACTCGTAAAAACAACACTGTTAGCCGATATTGAATATCGTGTGCCTGTTGCTGATCCTGAATAAGTATTACCTGAGACACGAACATAGCAATTTGCGAAAGCAGCTACGAAGGCTGATGAAAACGCTGGCGTTCCGTTGATCGTCACGGTCATGGAGATGCAATTGATAATTCCGGCGACAGTCGCGTTCAAATGTGTCGCCGCGCTGCCAGCGATTGAATAATCGCTCACGAAACTAACAAATGCATAGTTGGTCGACTGAACGTGAATTACAGCAGAACCAAATACGATATTGCCCAAATTAACACTGGAACCATCTGCGGCCACGCATACAGAAGTGGCGGTGATTTCCATATCCTTGATGTATGCGGCTACGCTCTTACCCCCAAGATAAAATCCTGTGCCTGTTGCATTGATCACGACATTGGAAGGCGCTGTTGCATTGCCCTGAATGACCAGGCTGTTCGTACCGGCCATTCCGATCATGGGTTTGACGGTAACAGCTTCGTTGTACGTGCCGTCCGCGAGCTGAACAGTGACCGTGTAACCCGCAAAATCGAGCTCTGAATTGGCTGCGTCTATTGCCTTTTGAATTGTTGCAAACGGAGCAACCGACGACAATCCGTCATTACTGTCACTGCCTGTCGGAGAAACGTAGTAAACGCGGTCTGCCGTCAGCATCTCGCGGCCCGCCGTCCCCCCTGCCAACCCGGGGAGGCCGGCGGGAAACTGCACCATGCCCGTCATGCGATCGATCGTGATCGCATCGAGCCAGTTGGTGCCGTCCGGACTGACCTTGACGTGAAAGTCGTCGTCGCCGGTCAAGCCGAATTCGGCCCGGCCTGAAAACCCGGTCTGGAACAGGTGCGAGGCGGTCTGGCCCGTGGCCTCCTTGTTGACGATGACGCGCATGTCGCCGGTTCCACCGGAAGCCGTGCCGATGGCGCTGAACAGGGCAGCGGGAGATGTGACGGACAGGCGGTTGGTGTCGTCGGGTATGGCGTTGATGCCGAACCTGGCAACGGTTTCTCCGACGCCTCCCGAAAGGCCGACCCAGCCCGAGCCATCGAACTGGATGTTGGCCGCTTCCGAGACGACATAGACGCTCAACCCTGCGAAGGGGGCGTGGAATGTCCAGCTCCCGTCGCGCCAACTGGCGATCTGGCCGTCCTGGCCGGCCCAGCCATCGGTCGCGCCGGCCGCGACGATGTGCAATTCGCCCTCGGCAGGCTGAGCCGGAGGCGCGGTCAGGTCGCGCGCGGCAATGGCCACCTGGACCAGTACATCGAGGCGCGCCAGCGCATCGTTGTGGGTGACGTGCTTCTGCGCCTGCCCGGTGGCGATTTCCGGCAGTGAAAGGCGCGGTGTTTCAGACATCGAATGTCCTCCGTGACGCAGGTCCGGCGCCGATCAGGTCGCTCACCTGCGCGACGGAAAGGGTCAGCGACGTCGGCATGCTGCCGAAGTCGGCGATCTGCTCAGCGGCCGGATAGGCCAGGCTCGGTGAGGTGGTCTCGGTCTGCCGCAGCAATGTCTCGCCGTCGGTTGCAAGGATCTGCACGTGGTAGCGTTCGCTTGTCTCGCCAAGCGGCACGTCTTCTTCCTGCCAGGGATCGGCGGTGGCGCGGGTCCGGCGAATCCAGCCGATTGCGATGTCGTCGCTGCCGGCGGACCGCACCGCTGTCAGATGCACCGGGCTACGCGGCTTCAGCGCGGTTCCCTCCGGCGTAAACGACACATCCTGATAGTGCGCTTCGGTGACATGGCGGTTGGCCGGGCCATAGCGCCAGACGTAGTCACGCCCGACATCGGCGAGCGTCATGGGGATGCGCGTCAGCGCTTCGTTGATGAGCACGAAGCGGCTGCCGGCCGGCCTGGTCGTGGCCACCAGATGCTCGCTGCCGCCCTGCCCGCGCAACAGGCCCGTCAGCCGATAGGTGCGGGCCGCGATCAGTTCGGCGCCGCGAAACTGGATGATCTCCCAACCGCCTGCCGACGCCTGGATTGCCGCCAGATTGGCACCGCCGAGAACATCGATCTCGGCCTGTCCATCGAGACTGCCGGCGAACAGCTCGACATCGATATGTCCACCCTCATCGAAACGCCAAAGCGCCCCGGCGCCGAGCGGCTCAAGCAGCGATCCCATCGTGGCAGGACGTTCCAGCGTGGCGATGAAGCTTCGCGCACCGCCGGCCTGCGCGCGATAAAGCGCAACCGGGCGCCACGGCGCGGCCTGCGCAGCGGCATAGACCACGGGTGTGTCCGCAACGCCGTCCAGCGCCGGGAGATCGAGCAGTTCCAGCACCGGAGGCACCTGTGCGGTTGCCACGCGTGGCCGGCGGCTGCGCCTCTCGCCACGCACCGGAAGCTGGTCCTCGGTGTCGAAGCGAACGGCCTCGATCGTACGCGCCGCGCCGTCGACGATGCGGGTGACACGCATGTCGCCGCTGGTGCCTGAATCATCGGCGAACGCGAACACGTCGCCGGGTTCCAGCGCCAGCCGCGTCGGCGGCAGCGAAATCTCAAGGCGCTCGCGCGCGGTCCACGCGGCCTGAAGCGCTGCGCGGGTCAGCGTTCCCGCACGGGCGCGCTCCAGGGCGACCGGCAGGTTGAGCGTGGCGACACCCCTCGCACCGGTATTCGCCCGCGTCGCCTCGATGGCGGCCGTCGCATCGTCGAGATCGGGATCGCGCAGGTTGATGCGCAAGGTGGCCGGAAGCTCAGCGTCGGGCACACGCAGGCGCGCATGGCCGGTATCGGACTCATCGCGCAGTACGGCGTCATCGCCATCGACCGACAGTTCGGCGGTCCGGCCATGCCGGCCCCGCAGCACGAGGTCCTCTCCGCTTTGCACCAGATCGGCGCCAAAGGCGTCGAGCAACGGCTCAAGCACGGAGCGGGCTGTCGCCGGACCACTGATGGCAAGTCCGTCCAGAGTCCCGGTCACGCCGACCATGCCAAGCGGCGCGGAGGTGTAGTCGGCGATGACGGCCGCCGCCGCGTCCTGAAGCGTCACCGTGCCCAGGCGCCCGGACAACCAGTGGCCGCCGTCCCAGTTGGCGGCATCGGCCCAAAGCGCGCGGTCACGCGGGAAGGCCGGCACCGGCCGGGCGTCCCAACACCACAACGCGGTGCCGGCCGGGTCGATCATCGGGCCCGCATAGACGGCCGAGACCGGATTGTTGCCGACCGACGGAGCCCAGTAGTCGATCACCGCCTCAAGGTGGCGGCGCTGCTGCAGATCATCGCGCGTGCCACGCGAGAAGACGGGCAGCGCGTTCTCCGACGACTTCGGATCGAGAAACAGGTTTGGCGCGTTCGAGCCCTTGTCGATGGCCCCGCAGCCAAGTTCGGTGAAGCGGATCGGCTTGCTGGCGGGCACCCAATCCGTCGGCGTGGCCGAGCGGACGCCGGCCGGGCGGTCGTGGTGCGCGCTGCTCCACCAGCCCGCGATATCCTTCTGGCGGAAGATCCAGTGTTCTGAGTGCGCTCCGTCGTTGATCGGTGTGCGCAGGCCCGCCGTGCGGTCGGCGCTGGAGGCGTAGTACCAATCGTAGTACTCGCCGCCCTCGATGTTGGCGGCGAGATAGTCGCTTTCGTGCCCGGTCTGGGGCGCGCTGCCGCTCGGCGGCGAAACCCGATCGGCATGATCGGCGCCGTCGCGCCAGTCGGCCAGCGGCAGGTAATTGTCGATGCCGATGAAGTCGATATTGGCATCGCTCCAGAGCGCATCGAGATGAAACAGCACATCGCCGCTGCCGTCTGGCGGACGGTGGCTGTGATACTCCGACCAGTCGGCCGCGTAGCCGACTTCGGTGTCGGGGCCCAGGATCGCGCGCACATCGGCTGCAAGCGCCTTCAGTCCCTGCACAAAGGTGAAGGCATCGGCCGCGTCGCGCACGGTCGTCAGCCTGACCATCTCCGAGCCGATGAGAAACGTATCAACCCCGCCGGCAGCCTTGGCCAGGTGGGCGTGGTGCAGGATGAAATGCCGGTATGTCCACGGATCGGGGCCGGTGTAGGTGACGGTCTCCGCGCTGGTGACAAAATCGTTCGCCGACGTGGCGCCGACGAAGCCGGCAATCTGGCTGCCCGCTGCGGCGGTGCGATCGGCGGTCGCGGGCTGGCCCGGCGCCGGGTCGCAAGTGATCCGGCCACGCCAGGGATGGGCCGCCTGGGCGGCAGCGCCGTAAGGGTCCGGCAGCGTGTTGTCCGGCGCGATGTCCATCATCAGGAACGGCATCAAGGTGACGCGCTTGCCGCGCGCCTTCAGGTCGGCGATGGCACGCATCAGCGAGGCATCATTCGGCGTGCCGCCATAGGCGGGCTTGCCATTCACCTGCGTCACCGCCTGGGCATCGGCACGGGCGAGGCCGGCCACGGTCCACTGATACGGATGGGTGTCCTTGATGGGATTTTCCACCTTGGGGCGCAGCGTGCAGTGTGCCGCGCGCAGATCGTCGCCGTACCAGGTGGTGACCAGCGTGACGCCGCCGCAGGCCGGCAGCAGCGCCTGCATGAGGTCCATGGATGCCGACCAGTTGCTGGCGGCAACGAAGGTGTGCCGGTTCTCGGTGTCGCCGGCAATCGGCTGGCCGGAGCTGGTGCGCCCGACCCGATCGATGGCCAGCGGATCGTAGCCGAACTCCGTCGCGCCGGGGATGACGCAGACCTGGCGCACCTTGTCTTCGAGCGTGCCGAGCGGGCACCAGACCTCGAAGGTCAGTTGCGGAATGCGGTTGCCGTATGGCTCAAGCGGCAGGCGCTCGAACACGACATATGCGATACCGCGATAGGCGGGCGCGTTGCCAAGCCCCTCCTTTGCCTCGATCAGGGGATCGGGGAGCTGGCTGTCGCTTCCCCGATGGACACGGAAGCCGACCTGGGTCAGGTCGAGTTCCTTGCCGTCGGCCCACACCCGGCCGACATGGGCGATTGGTCCTTCGCACAGGGCCAGCGCCAGGTTGGCGTAGTACTGGTAGGTCGTCGTGCTCGCGGCGGACCCGCCACCACCCTTGCCCGAGCGCTGCTCGGTGGTGACGACCACGTCCTCCTCCAGGCGTGTGGCCCAGATCAACGATGCGCCAACACGCATGCGGCCATAGATGCGGGGAATGCCGGTGCCTTCGGTCGACGCGGTGACGTGCAGTGTGTCCAGCCGGGGGCCTTCCCGGTCGGCGCCGGGTTTGGCGAACAGCATCTGGTCGATGGCACCGCCGACCAGACCCGCGCCAGCGGTTAGCGCGGTCGCCGCAAAGCCGGTGATGCCGAACGAGCCGGCCAGACTGGAGGTGACGGTGGTGAGGACGAGGGCGGCCATGGTTCAGACAGAGGTTCCCGGTGCCGGAAATGCGAAGGCGGCGGCAAGACGGCGGCGCCACCAGCCACCGAGACTGACCTCGACGACGCCGGCGGACTCGTAAGCGTGAATCATCCGGTGCGGACCGGTGGCGATGCCGGCGTGCTTGGCGACACCGGCCGGCGGCATGCGGAAGACCAGGACATCGCCGGCGGCGAAGTCCTGCGCCGGCTCGACCGCAACGAGGGCGGCCGTGGCGGCGGCAAGCAGCGGCTCACCGCCGTCGGCGTCGGCCCAACTCGCCGAATAGGGCGGCACGTCGACCGGCTCGGCACCGACGCAGGCGCGGTAGACGCCTCGAATCAGCCCCAGGCAGTCCACACCGGCGCCAAGCGTGCTGGCGCGGTGATGATAGGGCGTCGCCAGCCAGCGCCGCGCCTCGGCAACGATGGTCGCGCGCCGCGCCGCCTCGCCTGCCGGCTCAGTCATGGCCAAGCGAGCTGCCGTCATTGTCCTCGCCCACTGCGGGATAGGAGAACAGGAAGTCGTTGCCCGGCATGTGCGGGAAACCGCGGAAATTGATGAAGTTGGCGAACTTCTCCCGGCAGGTCGGCGCGGTCTTGTCGCAACCGGCAACAATGTCGAGGGTGTCCGAAGCGGCGATCGGCGAAACTGCGGGCTCCCATAACTCCAGCCAATGGCTGCCATCGATGACGGTGTGCTGCTTGACGCGGCCGAGCGCCGGCGCGTTCGCGCCGAAGGTCCAGGTCAGCAGTCCGCCGGTGAACCAGCCCTCTTGATAGGCTTCCAGGCCGCTTGTGGCGAAGCGTTTGGCGGTGACGTCCTGGGTGACCGTCGCGGATGCCGAGAAGGCCGGGTCAGACAGGTCGACGCCGCAGCGTGCGTCGCCGAGTTCGGCATCGCAGGCATACTGGAACACCCGGCCGCGCTCGACATTGAGGGCATCGGTCAGTCCGCGCAGTTCGGCGGTGAAGCCGAGCTTGCCGCGAGCGATCTCGCCGAGCTTTGCCACATGCATCAGCGCATGTGCCGCCGGGTCGGCCCAATTGACGCGGTAAACGCGCACCTCGGCACCGTCGTAAAGGCCGGCCTGCAGGTCCTGTTCGCGGATCTTCTCGCTGTCGAGCACGCCGGAGACATCGGTGTTATCGACCGCAAAGCCGGACGCCGTCTCGATGGCGCCGGCGGACAGCCCCGTACCCGGATCGCAGGTCACACCGGCGACCTCGACGGGTCGGTCGTGGTCGGTGAAGCCGAGCACGGTCTGGTCGCTGCGGGTCAGCGTCCAGCACCAGCACAAGGTGGTCTCGCCCGACGCAAGATGCGCCGCGAAGGCAGGATCGAAGTCGCGCACGGTTCAGGCCTCCTTCAGGCGCAATTCGACCATCGGCACATCGGGAACCGCGCCGGCGGTGAAGGCATCGTGGTCAATCTGCAACTCGTCGGTATCGAAGCGCACCGGGGTGTCGAAGACGAAGCCGGCGGAGACGGCCACACCGCTCGCGGGTGCGGCGTCGAAGGTGACGATCCCCGTCCCGGCATCGAGCGTGAAGCCGCTCGACTGGACCGCACCATCGAGCGCCACCAGCACGCTCGCCGCGACCGGCTTGACGATGCGGCGTGCATAGCTGTCGGCGGCGTCCCCGTAGGTCTTGATCAGCGGGAACTGCACCTGCGCGCTGTCGCCGGAACCAAGCGCCTGGTCCGTCGCGACGATCTTGGCCGAGGGAGCCGCGGACCTGTGGTCGGCGGGATCGCGGAAGCGAAAGCCATGGAAACGGCCGCGCCGCGCCTCGAAGAAGGCGATCAGCGCATGCAGATCATCGAGCGAGCGCAGCCCCGTGCCCGCGTTGTAGCGACGCCGCGAATTGGCCCAGAGCTGATTGCGCTCCTCGTGGCCCGAAACCAGCGAGACGATCTCGGTGCGCCGCACCGGGCCGCCGCTGATCCGCCGCGACAGGGCGAGCGGAAAATCGATGTCGTGAAATGCCATTGGCGAGTCAGAGCGTTCGGTTGCCGCGCGCCACGGCGCGGGCGATGGCGCCTTCCACCTGGGCGCGTCCGGCGCGGAAGGAGTTCACATCGTTGGCCCGAATGTTGACGGTGATGACCGGGCCGGCATGGCCCGCGGCTGCGGTGCGGACGCCAAGACGCCCATCGGCCCCGCGGGCCAGCGGCAGGATCGCCTCCGGCCCTGCCTCACCAAGCACGCCAAGACCGCCCAGGGGATTGGCGAAGCCGGTCGCGCTATTGACGATGGAGCCAAGGGCGTTGGTCCTGATCGGGCCGGCGAACAGCCCGGTGAAGACACCGATGAGCGCCTTCTCGAACGGCTTGGTGGCCGCCGAGACGGCGATGTCCGAGAGCTTCAGCGCCAGCGACCGCATCACCTCGCCGAACCGTTCGCCGGACAGAATGGCCTTCTCCAGGGCATTGGTGATAGCGGACGAAAAGTCCTCCGCCATCTCGGTCGCCTGGCGCAGGTTGGCGGCCATGCGTTCCAGGTCGGCTTCGTTTCGAAGCGGATCGTCAAATCCGGTCATGGAATGGCCTTTTCTCGTTCACCTGATCCGGGAAGGCACGCATCAGCGCAGCCAGATCGCCCGTGCCTGGCGGGCCGGAACCTTGCAAGCTGGCGGCGACCAGCTCACGCAGGGTCGCGGCCCAGAATTCGCGCGGACTGAACCCCAGTCGCCCGAGGCCGAAGTACATCAGCCGCTCCCAGGGGAAGCCGGCGGATGGGGAGGGTTTTCCGGACCGGCCTCCCCGCCGGCAGTGTCCTGCGCACCGAAGGTCGCGGTCAGCAGTTCGGCGACGATGGCGACATATCCGGCGGCACCGCCGGGAACCGGCATGGTGGCCAGATCATTCTCGGCGATATCACTGCCACCGCCGCGCAGGCCGGCGAGCAGGATCGTCGTCACGTCGCGGCTCGACAGCCGCCCCGTCGCGAAGCGCTCGGCTAGCGCGGAGAGATCGTCGACCCCGAAGGCGGTCTCCAGTTCGGCGAGCGCACCAAGCGTCAGGCACAGCACGTAACGGCTGCCACCGAGTTCGGCCTCGATCTCGCCACGATGCCGGTTGGCGCGGCGGCTTGTGCCATCTCCCATCAAAGTGCCGTAAACGTAAGCTCGCCGGCGGATTCCAGCGACAGTTCGAAGTTCACCGCGCCGTTGTGGCTTCCCGCGTAGTCCAGCGCGGCGATCTGGAACGGGCCCTCGATGGTGCCGAAGTCAGGCACGACGATCTGCCAGGCACGGATCAGCCCGTCGAAGAACAGGCTGCGGACCAACTCATCCGACGCGTCGTCCTTGAAGATGCCGGCACCGGTCAGTCCGGCGCGGCGCACGCCGGCGCCAGCCAGCAACTCGCGCCAGCGCCCGGCGGATTCGGCATGGGTCACGTCGACCGTTTCCGCGTTCAGCGACAGCGCACGAGTGCGCAGCCCCGCCACGGTCTCGAATGCGCCCAGCCCGTCGCTGTCGATCTTCAGCAGCAGGTCCCTGCCCTTCTGTGCGCCCATCTGCCCTATCCTCTCGTCGGTTTGGTGGAGCCGGCGTCCGTCAGGCGCGCTCGATCAGCACACGCAGGACAAGCCGTGCGAGGTATGTGCGTGCATCGCGCAGGCGCTGCGTCTCGACACGCTGCACCTCGCAGAGCACGACGCGGTGATCGGGCACGGCCGGCACGCTCATCAGCGCCGCGGTGGCGAGACCGGCCAGTGCATTGGCCTGCGAACGGCCTCGGGCGCGCGAATAGACATCGAAATTGATCGACAATTCGGCACCCTCGGCGGCGTTGCCGGACCAGTCGCGGGCGCTTACAGCGCCCAGCACCACGTATGGAAAAGCGCGCGAATGGGGCACCGCGTCGTAGACGTGCTGCCCGCCGAGCGCCGTGGTCAGATCGGTATCGGCATTGAGCAGCGCCACATAGGCTGCCTGCGCCTTGCCGAGCGCATCAGCGATCATCGCGACACCTCCTCGGCGTCGATATTGAGGAAACGGCCGCGCTCGTCGGGATCGAACACGGCGCGGATCTCGAAGACGCGCGTGCCGTCGCGAAAACGCCGCTCGGTGGTGACGTCGTCACGCCAGCGCACCAGGATGCGATGCGTCACCCCATGATCCTCGGCGTCCGCGACGACGCGCTCTTGCGCAGATAGCGGCCTCAGGCCCGCCCACAGCGTGGCGATCTCCGCCCATGTCCGCGTGAAGCCGCCGGCCCCGTCGGGCGTGTCCTGCGGTGCCTCCAGCACCAGACGCTCGCGCATGGCGCCGATGCGCCCCCCGCCGCTCACAGACGCACCTGGCGGTAGGGCGCGATCAGCGCGTCGATGCCCTCGGGCATGTCGTTGCCGGCACCGCCGAAGGAAACCGGCTCGCGGCGCTCGTACCAGTGAGCGACGAGCTGCAGGATCGCCGCCTTGAGCGGTGCGGGCACCTCTGCCGCGGAGCCGTAGCCGACGGTGAGGTCGATCTCGATGCCGTTGAGCGACTGGCCCGGCATGGCGAGCGCGCCCGAATTGAGTTTGAGACGCGGCGGCGCACCGACCAGATCGACCACGTAGTCGGTGGCGGTAAGTACCGTTGGATCGCCGTCGATGTCGTAGACCGTCACCGCATCGACGGAGACAAGCGGGGCGATCGGCAGATGCACCAGCCGGTCGGGCGGCCAGGCATCGAACACGTAGCGCCAGGCTTGCGTGACGAAGACGCGGCCCGTGCGGGTTTCCAGTGCCACGCGGGCGGCCGCGATCAGGGTCTCGATCAGCGCCGTGTCGCGATCATCGTCGATGCGCAGGAACTCGCGCGCCTCGATGAGCGAGACCGGCTCGGCGGCCGGCGGCGTGACCAGAATGAGCGTCATGGGTGGCGGCTCCTGCGCTGAGCGGGCGGCAAGAAAAGGGTGTGAAAACGCAAGCGGCCCCGCTTGCCGGAGCAAGACAGAGCCGCTTGCGGAGTGTGCGCCGTGCCCGCGGGGAGGACGCGGGAATTGCGCGGCGCGTCAAGGGGATTACGCGATACCGAACTTCAGCAGCTTGATCGCCTCGAAGTCGTGCACCCCGCCACCGACGCGCCGGGTGGTGTAGAACAGCACGTAGGGCTTGGAGGAATACGGATCGCGCAGGATGCGGGTGCCGATCCGGTCGACCACCAGGTAGCCGCGGGAGAAGTCACCGAAGGC
This sequence comes from Tepidamorphaceae bacterium, assembly GCA_028279445.1. GTDB lineage: Bacteria > Pseudomonadota > Alphaproteobacteria > Rhizobiales > Tepidamorphaceae > JANQNT01. Next base: position 411,888 of record JANQNT010000023.1, read on the forward strand.
GATCGCGGTTGTGTCCACGCCAATGTTCGGCATGTCCTCGGCCTCGGTGACGGGGAAGCCCATCAGCGTCGGCGGCGTGCCCGGCTGATGACCCGGCTGCCATACGTAGTTGCCGTCGGCATCCTTGAGCTTGCGGACCTCGCCTTGTGTCTTGCGGTTCATTACGAAATGCGCGTTCTGGCGGTAACCGGCGCGCAGCGCGAAGACCAGATCGACCAGCTCGTCGGAGGGATCGCTCGCAGCGAAGCCGCCCGAGACGCCGGTCACCAGATAGCCGATGTTGCCCCAGCTCCAGGACGCATCATCCACCTGGGCGTAGTTGAGGAAGCCGGTCGGCTTCTTGTTGCCGTCGCCGGTGACGAAAGCCGCACCCTCCTGCTCGGCGAAGGCCGTCTCGACCTCCTGGGCGATCCAGGCGTCGATATCGACCGCGCTGTCGTCGAGGAGCGTCTGGGTGGCGGCCGGCATGGCGTAGAGCTCCATGGCCGGGAATTCGAGCTCCGCGAGCGTCGGCGCCGCGGTCTCGGGACGCGCATCGCTCTCGCCGACCCAGCCGACGGCCGGACCGGAAATCGCGAACGGCTTCTTATAGACGCTGGCGCTCATCTGGCGCACCGCGGAAATGCCGCGGATCGGCGATACGGCGGCAAGCCGGCGTGCGATCTCGGTCTCGGTTTCCGGCGCCACGAGATAACCGCCCTCGCTGCCGATGCCGGCGGTCATCGCCTTCTCCTCGATGCGGCGCATGCGGCTGTCGTCGCCGCGACGCACGTACGCCTCGAAGGCCTGCTTGTGCTCGCTCGGGAATACGAGAGACGAGCCGGCGCCGAGCGGGCTGCGACGCGATTTCAGCACCAGATTGTCGAGAGCGCGCTTGTGCTCGTCGATGGCGCGGTTGATGCGGTCCATCTTCTCGGTGGTCACCACGTCGGCGCCGCCGACCTGGGATTCGATTTCGGCGAGGCGGGCGTCATTGGAGTCCTTGAACGCCTCGAAGGCGCGCATGAACTCGTCAAACGCCTCGACCACGTCGAGGCTGGTGGGGATGTTGTCGCCGGCGGCCATGGCGGCCGGCTGGGTCATGGTGTCTGCCATCGGGGAATGCGTCCTTTCGGGATTGGATCGGGTGGAAAGGTCAGCGCGGCGCGAGTGCCGCCGCTGCCCGCCGGATTGCCGCCGCGACATCGTTCGCATACGGCCTGCCCGCGTCCCGCTGGGCCTTGAGTGTCCTGAAGCCGGCCGCGATCACGGTCCGGGCCTCGGCGCGGCTGAAACCCGCATCCCGCGTCAGCCAGCGTTCGAATTCGCGTGTGGTGGGCAGCCGTCCGCGCGCCGACTTGACGGCACCGACGCGCGCCTGCGGCAACAGCGGAAAGGTGACCACCGAAATCTCCCACAGATCGACCTCAATGAGCCGGCGCAGTCCCGTCTTGGGATCGCGTCGGCTCTTCCTGGTCGTGAAGCCGATCGACAGCCCGTCGAGCGCGCCGGCGCGCATCAGCGACAGCACCTCGCGCCCACGGCTTGCATCGAGCGTCAGTTGGCCGGTGGCCAGCAGCCCGCGGTCATCCTCGCGCAGACCCGTCCACACACCGATCGGCTCTGCGGGATCATGCTGGAACAGCATGCGCACACCGTCGGGGCCACGCCTGGCGAGACTGTCGGCAAAGGCGCCCGGCGCGACCACATCGCCGGCAAGGTCCGGCGCATCGAACAGGCTGGCATAGCCGATGAAGCTGCCGTCGGCCTCCACCGAGCGAAGCCCGACCTCGGCAAACTTCACCTCGGCGGCTGGTGTTGGCGATGCGCCGGCGCGCGAGCGTCGCTTGGCGCTGGCCCTGGCGGTCTTTGTCATGTGGCTGTCCCTGCATTGTTGCGCCGTCGCTCACGCGCGCCGTAGCCCACGGCGATGCGCTTCTCGTCCTCGCTCAGGAAGTCGGCCTCGCGCACCCGTTTCCAAAGCGCCTCGCGCTCCACCGACAGTGCGGGGATCGAGTCGAGGTCATGGCTCAGGCGCAGCTCGCCGCCGAGGGCCGGCGCGAGCCACCCGCCGAACGCGGCCGCAAGCCGGTTCAACAGCGGCAGCACCGTTTCGCGCCACAGCGCGCGGTTGGCTTCCTGGTAGTTGGCGTAGGTGTTGTCGCCGGGGATGCCGAGCAGCATCGGCGGTACGCCGAAGGCCAGCGCGATCTCGCGGGCGGCCGCGTTTCTGGCCTCGGCGAAGTCCATGTCGCGCGGCGTCATCGCCATGGCGCGCCAGTCCAGCCCACCTTCCAGCAGCAGTGGCCGGCCGGCATTGGCGGCGCCCTGGAAGCTGGCTTCGAGTTCCTCCTTGAGGCGCGCGTACTGGTCCTGGCTCATGCCTGCCTCGGCCGTGTAGACGAGTGCGCCGGAGGGCCGGGCCGCGTTGTCCAGCAACGCCTTGGTCCAGGCGCTGGATGCGTTGTGAATGTCGAGCGCGGTGGCCGCCGCCTCCAGCGGACTTAGGCCATAGTGATCGTCGACCGGATGAAACAACGGCAGGTGCAGGATGGGCGGCACCGCGCCCTCCTGCACAAAGCGCACCGACTGGGCGCCGAGCGTGTATTCGAACGCTTCCGGCCAGCCGCTCTCGCCGGGAACGACCTTCATGCGGTCCGGCCGCAGGACGTGCAGCTCGCGTGGCGTGTCGTCGAGACTGACCGCCTCGACATAGGCATTGCCGGCAAGCAGCAGATGCGCGATGAGCGCTTCCACGAAGCGGGCGCCATCCATGCGCGGCGAGGGCCGGTGCAGCAGGTCCAGCAGTGGATGGGCGTCGAGTTCCAGTTCGCCTTGATGCGCCACCCAGGGGACCGAGGCGGCCGCCGTTCCGATCAGCCGCACGCAGCGATGCACGATGGCGTTGCCCGCATAGCCCTCCCTGGCCAGCGTGCGGGTATCACGCGGGTTCCAGACCGGCTGACCCGGACCGTGGAAGGCGAACAGGGCGCCGGTGCGGCTTGCCTTGGCCTCGTCGGGCACAGGCGCGCGATCCCACGCGGCGAACCGCGTGAGGCGCTGGAGGAGGTTTGCCATGCGATGGCTCCCGTGTGTGTTGACGTCAGACCCGACGGATCTTCGGGTCGGCCGGACCGATCAGCGCGGTGATCGCCCAGACCAGCGCGTCGAGCCGGTCGGGACTTGCCCCGTCCGACAGCCCGTCCGGGCCGAAATCGGCCATCTCGTCTTCAAGTTCGGCAAAGCTGCCTGCGTGGCGCACGCGGCCCTGCTCGTAGAGCGCAGCCACCGGCTCGGCGCGCAACCACTTGCCGCGCCGGGCACGCACCTTGGTGACGGCAATGTCCGCATCCACCTGGCGCAGCACCGCCTCGACCATGTCGCCGCCCTGGTTGACCTCGGCGACGATGCGGTCGGCCCCAAGCCGCCGGTAGAGCCCCACGACCCGGCGCGCCCACTGGTCCGGACGCAGGCCCCGCGCGGTTTCGTCAGCGAGCACACAAGCCCCGCCGAAACCATCGCTGCCGGCAGCGACAATGCCGCAGGCATCCGCCCCCGCCGACGCACTCGCCGGCGGATCGACCGCCACGACGATGCGCTGCAGGCCGGCGGGCATGTGTTCGACGCGGGCGCGCTCGATCAGATCGCGGGGAAACAGCGTGTCCGACCGGTCGTCGATCAGCTCACCGTCAAGTTCCTGGCGGCCAAGCCGCGTGCCGCGATAGCGCGCCACCACCGTATCGAGGAAGCCGGGCGCCAGATTGCCGGCGTTGTCGGCGGTGGCCATGCGTGTCACGGCGACATCGCCGCGCTTCGTCAGCGCACGGATGATCGGCACCGGGCGCGGCGTGGTGGTGATCACCTGACGGGGCCGCTCTCCGAGCCGCAACGCGAACTGCAATTGATCGAACGCAGAACGCGCCAACGGCCATTTGGCAATCTCGTCGCACCAGGCGGCGGCGAATTGCGGGCCGCGCAGCGCTTCATGGCTTTCGGCGGAATGCACGAACGCCCGCGCGCCGTTCGGCCATTCCAGCATCCGCCTGGTCGATATCCAATTCGGGCGCTCGCCGTCGGGATGGATGGCGAGCAGGCCGGAGCAGCCCTCGACCATGATGCCGCGGGCCTCGTCATAGGTCTCGCCGACCAGCGCGATGGGACTGACCGCTCCGCCATAGTGCGGCGCGCTGCCAAGCGCCAGCGCACGGACATATTCCGCGCCCGCGCGGGTCTTGCCGGAGCCACGCCCGCCCATCAGCAGCCATGTGGTCCAATCGCCGCTCGGCGGCAGTTGCTCAGAGCGCGCGATCAGCGGCCAGTCGGCGAGCAGCCGGGCGATCGTCTCCGCGTCAAGTCTCTCCAGCGCCGGACCCACACGACCCGTCGTCGCGAAGGCGCGCAAGTCGTTCAGCAAGCGCGCGTCGAAGGGCGTCGATATCGGGTCCGCCGGCATCGGCCTCCGTCGCATTGTCCGTTGTCCGCGCGACCTGCGCCCGCGCTGCCTGGGCCTTGGCAGTCAGGTCGCACAGGCTTTCGAAGGCGCGCACCAGGACGCTCAGGGTGCGCGCGTTCTTCTCCGCGCCGGCCGTGTCGGTGTCACCCGAATCGTCGCTGTGCGTAGCCAGTAGCGCCTCGAAGCGCTCGGTCTGCAGCGTCAAGGCCCGCCACAGGGACGCCAGGCTCTTCTCGGCGCCGTCGGGGTCGGACTTGATCTGGAGCATCCGGTCGCGTGGTCCGGACCCTGCCCGCCCGGTGCGCGGCGATCCCGTCATCGCGCGCGGTTCATCGCAGACGAAGCACGGGCCTCGGCCGGTTCGCCGCGGCGGCGGCGTCTGCAGACGCAATTTGTGAGCATGCCCAGACCCTACCCGAGCAGCGTCACGCTGTCAAGGAATATTTTCCTAGTAAATTCATCCAATACCGTACAGACAGTGGTCTGGGGATTACTGTTCGTTGTCTTTCGACGAGTCGTCGCCTTTGTCAGTGGGCTTCTGGTCTGGCACGATTGTTCGAGGCTGGTCTGTTTGATCGTTGCGCTCTTCGCTCAGTGGCTTCTTCGGAAATTTGTGGCCAGTCTCCTGTTCCTTGGGACGAGTCTCAATATGATGCATGATGATCTCTCCAGGCTGAGTGCCATCTTCAAAAAAACCGATGAGATGACTATTCGTGAACTGATTCGACAGTCCGAACTGTTTTTAGAGGCACAGCTTACAGCTTCGATTGCAGCTGACCAACGATCAATTACATTTGCAAGCATCTTGATTGCGGCGGCGACATTGCTCATCGGATTGTTTGGCCAAAACGTTCGAGGCGCCAACCAAGAACTGACAGAAAACGCCTCTCTGCTCCTGATTTCGTTCTCTCTTATTTCATCTGCCGCAATCGCTATATTTGCATCAAGGCAAACAAACTGGAGTTATTCAGGTAATAATCCGCGTAAATGGATAGAAGATATAAATAAAAATACTAATATTAAAAATTCTCTTTGCGATCAACTCGCTTTATACACGTTAGGCATTGAGAGAAATTTGAAGTCACAAAAACAACATGGATGTTTGATGAATTATTCATATGCTATTTCATTTATAGGTTCAATTATATTTATTTTTGGTGAAGTCGGTTTGATAAAAATTATATGATATATTGATTGTCTATTATCACAATAAATCGAATTGCGCGTAAAATAACTACTGTGTTGGCCAATCGACGATCCGCTCCGGCAGGTCCTCGATCTCCACGTCGTCCTCGCTGAGGACGCGGCCGCGCACGGAGATGCCGGCCAGATGCACCGTCTCCCGACTGCCCGAGACGAGATGGTGCCACCAGTAGAGGTCCTTGCCTTCGTCAATCAGGCGATAGGCGCAGGTCGGCGGTAGCCAGGAGAGGTTTTCCACCGCATCGAGATCGATCTTCAGGCAGTCGGCAACCTTGTCGAAGCGGTTGTCGTAATCACTGCAGCGGCAGGTCTCGCAGTCCAGCAGGCGGCAGGCGACATCGGTGGTGTAAACCTCGCCGGTGTCGTCGTCTTCCAGCTTGACCAGACAGCAGCGGCCGCAGCCGTCGCACAGCGATTCCCACTCCGCCGCCGACATCTGCGCCAGGGACTTGCCGTGCCAGAACCGCCCCGGCGGAGGCGCCGGCTGCTGTGCCGAATCATCACCGGATTCGACGTGGCCACACGCCACCGCCGCCAAGCTGCCGGCATCGCCCGCATTTACCGCGACGCGGCGAACGCCTTCCCGCAGCTTGCCTTGGTCGGTCATAATGGTCGATAAGGGTTTCGATATATTCTTTGCGACTCCGCCCCAGATAGCGGAGCGCGGATGTGCGGACAAGCCGGTGCCTTGCAACGGGCCGGCTTGGGGTCAGGACTCATTGGTGTCTGGCCGCAGTGTTTGGCAGCATGTATCCGGTCGGTACCGGGGTGGCGCCGACCGGTCACGAACAAGTGCCAAGGGCAGCGAACGTGCGTGACCCCTTCGAGCCGATCCGCGGCGGGATCAAGGGACCCCGCCTGATCGAGATTGACGCCTGGCTGAACCACACGGTGTTCCGTCTGGGCGGCTGGCTCAAGCGCGTCTACACGAGCTATTCGGAACGGCTGGAGCGGCTCAACTATCGCGGCTTCAAGCGCGCTTCGGTGGAACTGGTCTCCGATGGCGCGACGCTCGGCGTCGCCGGGCTGATCGTCATGCTGGCCTTCGCGATTCCCGCCTTCCAGGCGACGCGCGACGACTGGCGTACCTACCAGCAGTATTCGGTCACCTTCCTCGACCGTTACGGCATCGAGATGGGCCGGCGCGGCATTCGCCATGACGACGGCGTGCCGTTGAGCGATGTCCCCGATTATCTCATCAAGGCCGTGCTGGCGACCGAGGACCGGCGGTTCTATCAGCATTTCGGTGTCGACGTGATCGGCACGGCCCGCGCGATCGTCGCCAACGTCCGCGCTTCGGGCATCGTCGAGGGTGGCTCGACGATCACCCAGCAGCTCGCCAAGAACGTCTTCCTGACCAACGAGCGCACCATCGAGCGCAAGATCAAGGAGGCGTTCCTGTCGTTCTGGCTGGAAGCCAATCTGACCAAGTCGGAAATCCTCAAACTCTATCTCGACCGGGCCTATCTGGGCGGCGGCGCGTTCGGCGTCGAGGCCGCCTCCCAGTTCTACTTCAACAAGTCGGTGCGCGATCTCAACCTGGCCGAGAGCGCGATGATCGCCGGCCTGTTCAAGGCGCCGACACGCTATGCGCCCCATCTCGACCTGCCGGCGGCGCGGGCGCGCGCCAACGAGGTGCTGACCAATCTGGTCCAGGCGAAGTTCATGACCGAGGGCCAGGTGCTGATCGCCCGCCGGCGGCCGGCGGAAGCCATCGACCGGTCCGGCGAGAACGCGCCGGACTATTTCCTCGACTGGGCCTATGACGAGGTGCAGCGCATCGGCGATGGCCGCAACTTCGTGCTGACGGTCAAGACGACCTTCGATCCGGGGCTGCAGCGTTCCGCTGACACCATCGTGGAGTCGGTGCTGCGCCAGTACGGCAAGTCGCGCCGGGCGCGGCAGGCAGCGCTGGCGCTGGCCGATACCGGCGGCGCCGTGCTGGCGCTGGTGGGTGGACGCGACTACGGCGAAAGCCAGTTCAACCGCGCATCGCGCGCGCTACGGCAGCCGGGTTCGTCCTTCAAGCTCTACGTCTACATGACGGCGCTGATGAACGGTTACACACCGAGGTCGGTCGTGGTCGATGCGCCGATCTCGATCGGCGGCTGGTCGCCGCGCAACTATTCCGGCGGTTATCGCGGTCGCATGCAGATGATCTCCGCGCTAACCAGGTCGGTCAACACCATACCGGTTCGCCTGTCGCAGCGGCTGGGACGCGACACCATCGCCGAAATGGCGGAACTGATGGGCGTGCGCACACCGATCCGCGTCACCCGCTCGCTGGCGCTCGGGCCGTCGGAAGTCACGGTGCTGGACCAGCTCTCCGGCTACCTGTCGGTGGCCAGCGGCGGCAAGCGCACGCCGGCCTACGGCATCATCGAGATGCGCACCATGGACGGACGGCTGGTCTACGACCGCGAACGGGACGGACCGCCGCGCGATCAGATCCTGCCGCTTGAGAAGGCCGAGCAGATGAACCGCATGCTGGTCAACGTGGTGCAGAACGGCACCGGCCGCCGCGCCCAGTTGCCCGGCATCCTGGCCGGCGGAAAGACCGGCACCACGCAGGCCTACCGCGATGCCTGGTTCATCGGCTACACGGGCAACTTCGCCGCCGCCATCTGGTACGGCAACGACGATTTCACCTCCACCGGCCGGGTGACCGGCGGTTTCCTGCCGGCGATGACGTGGAAGCAGATCATGGAAGTGGCCCACGAGGGCGTGGCGCTCAAGCCGATCCCCGGCGTGGGGAATTCGTCCGGTTCCGCAGGGGCGATTGCCGGAGCCGATGGCAACGAACGCTCAAACGTGCTTCGCGCCCCCACGCTTACCAGCGAAGCGGCGCAAGTGCTGAACGATATCGCCGGGGCGCTGTCGCGCGCGCCGCGCTTTGGTCCGCTGCAACCAAGCCGCAGCGATCAGGTCTCGGCGGTCGACCGTCCGGCCGACGCGGATGCCGGCGCGGGCGACGTCGTTAGCCAACAGTAGTCCCTGTTGCCAGCGCTTTGTCATTGACATGCGCGTCGCAGGATCGATCATGCCCTGCGCCGGGACCGGTCCGCGAGCGCCGGACGGCTCATCCATGATGCGCGGTCCGCAATCCGATCGTCTCGCCGGTTCAATATGGTCTTCTTCTTCAAGCTGATCATCGCCTCCGCCCTGGCCGTGGCACTGGGACTGTGGTCGGCGCTCTATGCGGTCGATCAGGGCCTGGGCTTCGAGGCGGTCAAGCGGGGCAACTGGGTGGCCTGGTCGCGCGCCGGGCTGCCGGACGCCGACCCCTATACACGAGCCGCGTTCGCCCGCAACGGCGAGCTGCCGCTGGTGGGCGGCCAGTCCATCGCCTTCAGCACCACGCGTGACGACAATGGCATGACGCTTCGCCGCGGTTGCACCTACCGGCTGTCCGGCAAGGCACCGCCGTCGCAATGGTGGACGCTTTCGGTCTACGACCTGGACGGCAAACCGCTGACCGACGCCCGGTCCGGCCGGTTCGGCTTTTCCAGCAGCGAGATCATCTATCGACCCGATGGGAGTTTCGAGGTGGTACTGGCGCCGACGCCAACGCCGGGCAACTGGATCCCGGTCGACGGCGAGGGGCGGCTGCGGCTGTTCCTGCGGTTCTACGATACACCGGTGGCGCTGGGCACCAGCTTCGAAGGTGCCAGCATGCCGCGCCTGATCGGGGATGCGTGTCCATGATCCGGGCTGTCCTATGGCTGTTCGGCGCGCTGCTGCTGGCTGCTGTAGTGCACATCGCCGTGGTGCTGTGGATACCGTTCCTGGCGCCCGCCAGCGCCTTCACGGTGCTCTACGAGCAGGCACCCACCGAGCGGGTCGCCTTGCTCGACGAAATCGACGAGACCCTGGCCAAGCCGCCATTTCTCGACCCGTATCTGCCGATCGCCATCTGCCGCTTCGACCTGATGCAGGGGCCGCACCGCATCGTCGCCGATCTGGAAAGCCCCTATTGGGCGTTTTCGATCCATCGCGCCAACGGCACCTACTTCTACGGGCTGACGCACAGCGCCGCCATCGAAGGCAAACTCGCGGTGGAGTTGCGCGATCTGGGCCAGACCCGCGAACTGACCGTGGACCCCGAGGCGGATGTCAGCGATGTCGTCCAGCTCTCGGTGCCCTTCGAGACCGGTTTCGTCATCATCCGGGCGCTGGCGCAGACGCCAAGCATGCGGCCGGGCGTGATGCAGGCTCTGCGCGAGACAGCCTGTGGCGGAATCGCGGCCGCTGCCGGATCGGACCAGTGAAGGTTCGGCCCATCGCGCCACTGCCGCAAGCGGCACGGCGACCTGCGATCAGGGTTTGGAGACCGGTCTGCGGAGGTCGATTGGTCCGCTGCCGCCCTTCACATAGCGGCCCTCGTCGGCAATCGCCTCGAGGCGGTTGATGCTCTCGGCCATGATGGCGACGGCCGCCGACAGCCGCGTCAGGGCCATCTCGACGTCGTCGGCGCGGATCGAGGGTATCTCCACCCGGGTCGTCTCCAGCGCGAACGTATAGGCCTCGACGCGCCACTGCATGGCGACGATCGCCCAGTCGACAACCCGGCGGTTCTCGTAGATGCGCGCATGGGCGTTGTCGCCAAGTCGCGGGTCGGCGGCCTCGATATGGGCCAGTGCCGCGAGCCGCCGGCGGTCGTCGGCATAGACCCGTTCCGCCTGCACCATGAACGGCTCGATCAGACCGAGATCGGCGCGGATCGACTGTTCCAGCGCGTTGTAGCGCGTCTGCGAGGAAATGAACCCCTGCGCCCGCAGTGCATGATAATAGGCGGTCGGATCGACACGGTATGTCTCGTCCGGCCAGACGCGCGCGCGCACCAGTTCGGTGCGGTGGCGGGCGAAGAAGTGCATCCGGTGGCCTGGCATGAACAGCGCGTAGGCGCGATCGCGCAGTTCCATCTCGCGGTCGGTGAGCTGAAACTGCGAGACGGGCTCGTGGCGACCCGCCGCCAGCTTGTTGCCAAGCCAGGGGAGAAGATAGTCGGTGATGACCGACGGTTCGGGGCGGCCGAAGTCGCCCAGCCGCCCGCCGGCGTGCGCGTTGGAACCGTTGGCGATTGCAACCGCTAGCGAAATCGCCACAAGCGCGGCGTGACTGTGCCTCACAGGCGCACCTTTCGCGTCATTGCCGATTTCGCTGATGAGGTGAATCGGCTATCAGGCGTCTTGTCGTTTGCGGGCTCCGCGCGGCGCGGATGATGGGCCCTGGGGCAGATTGCTGGTTTCATCCAGGGGGCCATAGTCGATCCGCACGCCCGGAAAGATGATGACCTCACCGCTACCGTCATCCGACGGCTTGCGGGTGCGCGCATCATTCCGGCCTGCAGCCAACGCTTTGAACTCGAGAATATTCGTCATGGACATGTCTCCGGAAGCGTACCCGCACCCATGCTCGACAGCCCTCAGATGCCTCTGCGGGCATCGCTCACAAGCAATTAAGGAATTGTCAGGGTTAAGACTTCGCTAACAGTGACGGACTTAGGCTCAACGAAAGACGGACCTATCATCGCTCAACAGAGTGCCGACATGGCCGAGACCGCCAACGCCGACAGCACGCTGCGCCCCTACCAGACCGGCAACCCGCGCGCCGACACACTGGTCGACCTGACGGCTGCCTACGTGGCCGACGAGGGTCGCTCGACGCGCCCGGAACTGACGCATTTTCCGGCCATCGCGCTGTCGCTGCTGCCCTATGTCAGCCTGTCGAACCGGGCCTCGGTGGCGGCAAAGCTGGCCGGCTTCGTCAGGACGCCCCGGCGCCTGCTGAATGCTCTGGCGCGTGACGCGATCGAGGTTGCCGAGCCGGTTCTGCGACAGGCTTCGGGACTGACCGACGGCGATCTGGTGGATATCGCGGCCAGCACCACGCCGGCGCATGGCTTGGCGATCGCACGGCGCCGTCGCCTGTCGGTCCCCGTGATCGACGCGCTGATCGCGCGCAACGCCACCGACATCGACGCGATCCTTCGTGAATGTCATGCCAACACGCTGCAGCCCGATCAGGCCGCCACGCTCAGGAAGCGCGGCCATCAGCAGGATGCGACGCTGAACCGTCCCGCGAACGTGCCGAAGGCGGCCAATGGCTTGCCGGACCGGACACTTGCCGAGTTGTTCTGGAAAGGTGATGCCGAGGCGCGCAAGGCGGTGGTGACCGTTTTCAGCCGCAAGCAGGGACGTCCATCGCGGCCATTGGCCAGCCGCATTGCCGCGCTCTCGCCATCGACCGGCATCGCGCTGCTGCAATTGGCCTCGGCGCATCGCGGCGGGGATCTGGTCGCGGCGCTGGCACGTATCGCCGATATCAATCGCTATCACGCAGCCCGCATCCTGACCGACAAGGGCGGCGAACCTCTTGCCATCACGCTGGCGGCGATTGGCGTCGAGCAGGATGTCGCTGCGCGGCTGCTTGCCGTGATCGGTCCGGCCGACCCTGAAAGGCAGAACCGGCTGATCGCGCTCGGCAGCAAATTGCCGCAACAAAACGCGGCCCGGCTGGTCCTGGCGCTGGTCGGACAGGCTGTCGATGAGGATACCGCCAGGACAGCCCGCTACGGGCCTGGTGTCATGCGTGGCGAACGGGTGACGCGGGCCGGCGCACAGCGCAAGTCCGGGCAATCCCTGCCGGCCAGGCAGGTGCAGCGCACCGGCTAGGCTGTATCGACAGTCAGGGCCCGTATTCAGTCAGGCTTGCTGAGATTGTCGAGGAAGTGGCGCCCGGCGCGATCCTCGACCGCAACCACCCAGAAATCCGGATCGAATCGGGCCTCTCGTTCAAGTCGGTCGGCGATCTGCGCCGCATCGAGTTCCCCATCGGCCGACACCTTGCGGAACACCCGGTCGTGCTGGTCTTCAGCGACTTCTGACTGGGGAGCCGGCGCATAGAGCTCAAGCCGGCTGTCGGCGTCCTCGACGGTGACGAAGATGGCGCCCGCTTCGGCGGCGCCGCGCCTGGCGACGACGGCAAAGGCCCCGGCGGCATTCACCTTGCGGACATAGGCTGAGACCCACAGGTCGCTGCGCAGGCGCATCGGCTGATCAGGGTACCACCGGCTTGCCGGTCACGGAGGCAAGTTCGGCGATGAGATCGTCGGTAACGGTGCCGCCGCCGGCAAGACCGCGGTCGGCGCGGAAGCTGAGGATCGCCTGGCGGGTCGCCGGACCCACCACACCATCGATGCTGCCTGGTCCATAGCCAAGCTCGGCGAGCACGCGCTGGACCGCCAGCACCAGGGGATCGGCGACCGCCGACGGTTGACTTGCCTGAGGTTCTGCCGCGGCAGGATGCTCGGCAATCAGGTCATCGATGCGGATCGGCGTGGTGCGCACGCGCCTTTGGGGAGCGCTCTGCGCGCCAGCTGCTGCGCCGGTGATGCGCGCAAGCAATTCCGCGTTCGACAGGCCACGGACCTCATGTCCCGTGTCGCGTGCAAACGCCACGATCGCGGCCTCGGTACGCGGACCGAATACGCCATCGACGGTGCCGACGTCATATCCACGCGCCGCGAGCGCCTGCTGGATCTGCTGAACGAGCGCCAGCTCATCCGGACCTTCAGCGGCGGGGCGGGACGGCGGCATCGTCGCGACGGGACGCGCCAGCGCGTCCTGGCGAACGACGTCGGATTGCGCGACCTCGAACAACGGCGCGGGATGCGGTCCCTCCTGACGGAACAGCGCGTTGGCCGCCACGACGCCCCATAACGCGACGCCGGCGATCACAAGGCTGCGATTGATGCTCCAACCGCGCACAACGTGCCGCAGGACGGTCATGGGGCTGGTGCGGCCCACATCGGCCTGGTGCTGGTTACTGGCAATCGGCGTCGGCATCCGGTTCCTGCTCGTAACTGTTCGGTGTCTTCTTCTTGCGTCCAGGGGTGAACCCGGGGCTCCAGGGTCGGGACCCTAGCCTGTATGGCGGATGAGCTCGTCAACGGCTTCAAGGTCGGCGCGCACCGCATTGTGGGTGTTGGAGGCCGGCGGCCGGCGGTTGGTATCCAGCACGGTCACCAGGTTCTCATCGTCGGTTTCGCCCACCTCCTGCGGCCCCGCGATGGGCAGCACCACGGTCACCGTAGTGCCCTGGCCCAGGGTGCTGTCGACCTCGATGCATCCGCCATGCAGTTCGGCCAGTCCGTTGACGACGGAAAGGCCAAGCCCGGTTCCCTCGAACTGCCGGTTGTAGTTGGCATGGGCCTGGAAGAACGGTTCGCCCACATGCGTCACATCCTCCGGCGCAATGCCGATGCCGTTGTCGCGCACGCTGAGCCGGATGTTCTTGCCCCGGCGCACGGCACTCAGCCAGACACGGCGCGCGTCTTCACCGAGTTCTTCGCGGGTGAACTTCACCGCATTCGACAACAGGTTGAGGCAGATCTGGGTCACCGCCTGACGATCGGCGTTCAGATCCGGCAGATGCGGCTCGATGGCCAGCTCGATCTTGACGCGGTTCTCCTCGGCCTTGCCGGCGACCATGGCGACCGTGGTCTGAAGCGCCTCTTCCAGCGCGAACGGCTCGGGAAACACATCAAAGCGCCCGGCTTCGATCTTCGACATGTCGAGGATGTGGTTGACGACGCCGAGCAGATGATGGCCGCTCTCCAGGATGTGGCCCGCATATTCCTTCTGCTTGGCCTCGTCCAGATCGCCGACGACTTCCTGATTGAGCACTTCCGAAAAGCCGATGATGGCGTTCAGCGGCGTGCGCAGTTCGTGGCTGACGCTGGCCAGGAAACGCGTCTTCATCGCGTTGGCGCGCTCGCACTCGACGATCGCGGCATCGCGCTCCTCCTCGTGCGCCTTCCGGGAGCCCGTCTCGCGGAACACCGCGGCGATATCCTGGCTTCCGGGGATAGCCCGGCAGCGCAGTTCGAACCAGCCATACGCAGGCGCCGTATCGCCATCGAGATCGCCAATGCGCAGGCGAAGGTCCGCGGATTCGGGTTCCTGACCGGTCAGGGCAGCGTCGATCAGGCGCAGATAGGTCGGCCGGTCGGCAACGTGCACCCGGTTGAACAGGCCGGCGTCCCGGATCTGACACGGCTGTGCGCCCAGCAGCCTGGTGGCGGCGTGGGACGCGAAGACCAGATTGCCGGCCCGGTTGTGCACGGTGATCAGATCGGGCGAATTGTTGATCATGCGCTGATAACGCTCGGCGCCGTCATTGAGCGCATTCGTCTGCTGCTCCAGAGCGCGGCGCGCATCGAGCATCCACAAGACCGCGTGCAGCACGGACGGTGCCGCCATCAGCATCGCATACGCCCAGGTGGGCATGGGAACGATCGCCGCCAGTTCGGCCGGCATGATCAGACCGGCCCACTGCGACAGGGACAACGCCAGGATGGACGCGATCGTCAGCGCGGTGGCTGCGCTGCGGCTGCGCGGTCCGCCGAGCGCAAAGGCAATGCCGAGCACAATCGCCAGCGCCGGCATCGCCGGTGACAGCAGCCCGCCGGTGAGCGACGCGAAGCCGGCCAGGATGCCGCTCTGGAGAACGACGCCGATGCGGTAGGCGCGGTCCGACTTGCCGGCGCGCAATGCGCTCAGCGCGGTCACCAGCGGCCAGGCCAGTAACACCATGGCGATGATGCCGGGACCGTGCGCCGCGTCGGTGAACGCCAGCAGCAGCGGCAGCAATGCAAGCGCCGCGCTGCCCATGATGAAATGACAGGCGATCAGCAAGCGCAGGGCCCGCGCCTCATCCTGTGTCGTTTCGGATGGTTGAGGGATCAGCGCCGCAAGCCCTGCCAGGCCCCGCAATGCCCTGTGGATCTGTGAACTGGTCAAACTAAACCCGGCACGAAAACGCCGTGCCGCCCTGTCGATGCGCCTTGCCACAAACGCTTTCACGGGCGCTTTAAGGAACGCCTAAGCGAAGGCCTACGATCGCCTGAAAACGGCCGGATCGGCGCTTTCGGGTCCGGCTTTCGACGATCAGGGTATTCGAATGGTTAAGGGCCGAGCCGACGATTACCTGTGCTGGCCAATTCGAGCGACCTTACAAACGGTTGGTCGGGATCGGTCAAATTTTAGCGAATTCCCGAACGCGGCTGAAATCCGGCCGCGATATGGTCATCCTCATCGTCGCGTTCCGGCAGGGGTGCCGGGCGCATTGCGACCGGGGAAAGGTCATCAGGATGTTCTTCTTGTTGCGGGCTGCGTTCTGGCTCTCACTCGTCGTGCTGCTACTGCCGGCGGGGGCGCCGTCCGATGCGACCGTCAGGCAGATTTCCGCCGCCGAGACATTCGGCGCGGCACAAACGGTTGTGTCCGACGTTTCGGGGTTCTGCACGCGCAATCCGCAGACCTGCGAGGCAGGCGGAGCCGCGTTGCAGCAGTTCGGCGCCAAGGCACAGTACGGCGTGACGCTGCTGCATGGCTATCTCGGCAAGCTGACAGGCAATGAGGCGCAGCTTCATGACAGCAACGCTCAGCAGGTGGCCACCAAGCATCCGCCGGCCGACCCGGCGCGGCCGGGCGCCGTCCAGGCATTCACCCAGAACGGCCTTGCGATTCCGATGCCGAGCGATGTGGCCCTGCAAACCGGTACCATCGGCGACCTGATCATCGAAGCGGCCGGCAACGGCGAGTAACCTGCCACGGTCGACTTCGCACTCCTTACGGGCTTTCAGATCAGCAGCCTGAGCGCTATATCGGCAGCAGAGATAGCAACGACCCGGGCCGCCTGACGATGCCGATCGACACCATCATCGAGGACTTTGCCTATCTGGACGAGTGGGAGGACCGCTACCGGTACGTGATCGAACTCGGCAAGGACCTAGAGGCGCTGCCGGTCGAGAAGCACACCACGGAGCACAAGGTCAACGGCTGCGCCAGCCAGGTCTGGCTCGACACCCGGGTCTACGACCGGGACGGTGTCGCGCATATCAAGTTCGTCGGTGACAGCGATGCGCTGATCGTGCGCGGCCTGATCGCCATCCTGATCGCGCTTTATTCGGAGCGCCCGGCGCAGGAAATCTGCGATATCGATGCGCTTCCCGTACTGGCGCAGCTTGGCCTCGACGAACACCTGTCGCAACAACGCTCCAACGGGCTCAAGTCCATGGTCGCGCGCATGCGCGCCGAGGCGAAGGCGGCCCTGGCCACCGCATGAGCGCGGTCCCCGGACCGAACCGTTGTCGACGTGACCGGGGTCAGGCCCCGTCAACTCGCGGCCGATAATCCTCACTGCCCCAATGGTGCAGGCGGCGGGCGCGATGCGGACCGCGAGCGTCGTCCGACAGCCCGTAGTGGCGTGCCAGCCGCCCCAGAGCAAGGTCCAGCACCACCTTGGCGGAACGCTTCGGCCAGCCACGCTCACGCTCGACATCGCCGAGGCTCTTGAGATGGCAGCACACGTCGACGGTCAGCCCGGCCAGATCTCCGCCGACATCGTCGAGCGCCCGGCGAACCCGATCATGCGCCGCAAGGGCAGCGTCGAGCATGTCCGCGGGACCACGCCCGCCGGCCTTGCGGCCGCGCCGAGGCGCACTGCCTGAGAGGTCGGCCGTCACCCGCGGCATCAGGCCGGCCCGTGTGTAGTCGGCGCGCAACCGCTCGGCGGCCTGAAACGCGGCAGCCGAAATCAGCGGTTCTCCGTCCCTGCCCTTTCGCCGGCGCAACCAGGCAATCGGGCTTTCGGAGTGGTTGACCGCCGGCGTTTCGCCCTGCGCGATATTGGCCGGCGCACGCGCTGTCTTCGGCTTGCCGGCGATTGGAGTGGGCAGCTTGCCGACTCCCGCGAAGCGCAGGCCACGTTTCGTCGGCAACGCGGCACCGTCGATGTCATGCAACAGCCCGCGCTCCAGCAACATGGCAACAAACCCGGCGTCGACCACTCGTCCGGTCGCATCCGGCGCGCGCGACGGCACCAGCCGCCAGCCCGTATCGCCGGCGACCAGCCGGACATCGCCCTCCGCCAGGGCGCCCAGCAGTTCGCGTGCCTTGGCGGTGGTCTCCCGAAGCACGCTCATGGACGCGGCTCCCCGGTCAGACGACCCGCAACCAGTGCCTCGAGCCGCGCAAGTTCGCGATCGACATGGGTATCCTCGCGCCGCTCTTCGACCGCGGCGCAGGCGTAGTAGACCGTGGTGAAATGGCGCCCGAAGCACTCCCCCACCCCCGATACCGCCAGTCCAAGCGAGATATGCGACAGATACATCGCCGTCTGCCTGGCGACGGAGAGCCGCGCCGGGCCGCGCCCACACGAATACAGCGCGCATACGTCGAGACCGAAGTCCTCCGCCACGGCCAGCGCAACGCGCAGACAGACCTGACGCACCTCGGCGGTCGATGCGACCGGTGGCGCGGGCGGCGTAATCCGGCACCCGCCCGGCCCGCCACGCGGCGGCACGGCGCCCGCCTTGGCCTTCGTCTCTCTGGGGGTGTGCATGACAATACCTCCGCATCAGGTTTTTTTTCCTATATTAATCATGCGGCAGGGCCAAACCGGCTTGGACAAGACGACCCGACTTTTCCCCTATTTGCTCCACAAAGGCGGAAATTCGACCATTCCCACCCATAGCAACGGCATCTGGTGGCATTGAACCTCATATAGGAAAAATATCCTAATTCCGATCCACCCGCATCATACTCGCGGTCCACGGAACGACTTTCCCGAAAGGAACCGAGTCATGGCGAGGGCAGCGGGCGGAACGCTTGCAGGTATTGAACGGGCAGCCGAGCGGATGACCGGCAGGCGAATCGAAGTGCGGGCGTCGGCCTATCGACGCAGCAGCGACTTGAGCCGTTTACGTGCGCCTGGGCATGTGCAGCGTGGTGACAAACGCGCGGTGGAGCGCTGGCTGATGGCTGCGCTGCGCGCCGAGCGTGCCAAGGCTCTTGCCGGGCATTGGAGCTATGACGTCAATCGTCATGTTCTGTTGCGCGCGGCCCTTGCAAGCGAGCAGGCGCGCGAACCATCGCGGTCATGGGGATGATCGAGCCGTGCGCAGAACGCAAACAGCCGCCCCGGCCAAGCTGGGGCGGCTGCTTTCGTCGCGTCGCGTGTTACCGCGAATGCGTATGCGCGAAATCCGCTACTTCTTCTTGCGACGGCGCTGACCCAGACCCATTTCCTTGGCAAGGCGCGAGCGCGCCTCCGCATAGGATGGCGCGACCATGGGATAGTCGGACGGAAGGCCCCACTTTTCGCGATACTGTTCGGGCGTCAGGTCGTAGTGCGTGCGCAGATGCCGTTTCAGCGATTTGAACTTCTTGCCGTCTTCCAGGCAAATGATGTAGTCGGGCGTCACCGACTTGCGGATCGACACCGCCGGCTTCAAGGGCACTTCCGGCTCCTTGGCATCGGCCTGCGCAATACCTGACAGCGCACCGTGAACTTGCGAGATGAGGCCCGGCAGTTCGCCCATCTGCAGCGGATTGTTGCCGACATAAGCCGCAACAATATCAGCCGTGAGGTCGATAAGTTGTTCGTTGTTTTGCGATTCTTCCATCTTCTAGTTCCTTGAATCGTGGCTGACGGACAAGAATTTTGTCGCCACGCATTGTTGGACGCGCACAGCGCCAAAGTGGTTGGACGCGCACCGCGCCTAAATGGCTGCGCTCGATCAGTACTTGCAATACAAATCACGACAGCCAGTGAGCAGGCGCATATCTTAGAAAATTACGTAAAGCAAGATGTTGCTGATTTTTACTGCAAATTAACTATAGAAATGACGTGTGGGCACACGCTTTGCGATAACAAATTTCCGTGAAAACAACCGGCAATATAGTTTTGCGCAAATTGATCGAGTGTTTCCGAATCACCTGGAAGCACTCGTGAGATCCGAGATACGGTCCGTTCAGATGTACTCGACGATCAGAAAGCCGACCAGCAGAACCGTCGTCCAGAAAGCCATCTGACCGGTCGGCCAGGTGCGCCCCAACGCGCCCTGAGGCCCATACAGGCGATACAGGGCACGCACGAACCGGCCCATGGCCTGGTTCACGTTGCCAACCAGACCTTGCCAGGCCAGACCGCTGCGCAAGTCGAATTCCTGTGCCAGCAACTTGCCGAAGGCCCGCCAGAACCAGTCCACGTCGAGGGTGATGGTCTCGGTGCGCTTCAGCCAGCCAAGCAGCAGGAAGAAGGCCAGCCCCGAGAACAGCAGCAGTTGGAGCTGGAAGATCACGTGCGCACCGGTATAGGGCACGTAGTCGACCGGATAGGGCAGCATCGCGTAGAGCGGTTGCGGATAGACGCCAAGCCCGATGCACAATGCTGCAAAGAACACCATGGCCCAGCGCATGTTCCAGGGCGGGTCCGGCGGGCGCATGCCGGAGTCCTTCTGGAAGAAGACGAACCAGGGGAACTTGATGCCCGCATGCAGGAAGACGCCGGCCGAGGCTGCTGCCAGCAGGTACCAGACGAACTCCAGGTGTTCCTTGGCCGCGGCGTCCGAGATCATCGACTTGGAGACGAAGCCGGAGGTCAGCGGAAATGCGGAGATGGCGAAGGCGCCGATGGTGCCGCAGATGCAGGTCAGCGGCATGGTACGGAATAGTCCACCAAGCTCTGTGCAGTTGCGCTTGCCGGTCATGTAGAGCACCGAGCCCGCCGACATCAGCAGCAGCGCCTTGTAGATGATGTGGGCGAAGGCGTGCGCCGCCGCCCCGTTGAGCGCCATCTCGGTACCGATGCCGATGCCGGTCACCATGAAGCCGACCTGGTTGACGATCGAATAGGCCAGGATGCGGCGCATGTCGTTTTCGAGGATCGCGTAGATGATCCCGTAGAAGATCATGAACAGGCCGATCGGCACGAGGATGTCGGTGCCGGGGAAGCCACGCATCAGCACGTAGACGGCCGTCTTCGTGGTGAAGGCGGACAGGAACACGGTGCCGCTCCAGGAGGCCTCCGGATAGGCATCCGGCAGCCAGGCGGCGAGCGGCGGCGCGCCGGCATTGATCAGGAAGCCGATCAGCATCAGCCAGGTCGCGATGGTGCCGACGTCCATGGCGGTGAAGGCCACGGAACCGGTTTCCGCGACGTATCCGGCGATGCCGGCCATCAGCAGCACGCCGCCGAGGAAATGGATGGCGGCGTATCTGAGACCGGAGGCACGCGCGCCCTCCCCGCCCATCCACACCACCAGCGTGGAGCCGATGGCCATCACCTCCCAGAAGACGAAGACGGTGACGAGATCGCCGGCCATGGCAACGCCGATGGCAGAACCGGCATAGAGATAGGCGGAGGCAAGTTCGGCGGTCTTCTCCTGGTTGAGCGCGAACAGCCCGCCGCCGAAAGCCATGATGGCGAAGATGGTGGCGAAGACCCGCGACAGCGCGTCCGCCGTCACCGGCGTCAGGGTATGGCCCAGGAAAGCGATCTGGAGTGCGGGTCCGTCCGGCAGCGCCCAGATGAGCCCCAACGCCAGGAGCGGCGCGACCAGCAGGATCGGCGCGCGCCAGGCGCGCGGGGCCAGCATCATCGCGGCCGCGGCGATGATCAGGACGACACCGGGCGGGAGCACAAAGTCACTCATAGTACGTGTCCTTGCGCTTCAGCAGCACGCCGAGCACCTTGGCGAAGGCGACCAGGCCGACGCAGGCGAGGAAACCGAACCAGGCGCCGAAGCCGAAAATCCGATCAAGCGTGAAATGGGGATGCGGGTGCCAGATGAACTCCGCCAGCACGGTGAGCGCCAGAATGGCGATGAAGACGATCCACAGCTTGCGGATGTTGTGCGGCCGCACCAGCCAGTGGTCGTGATCGGGCGGCAGGTCGTTGCGCTCGCTCATTGCGTGCTCCCCTCCCCTTGCTGTTCGGCGGGGACGATCGTCTCGGCCGGTACGGCCGGCTCAACCGGTATGGCCTGGTCAATGCCCGATGCCATCATCATCTCGGCAAGCGCCAGGGGCACCTGCGGGAAGAAGAACAGCATGATCGTGCCGATGGCAGTGATCGTCAGCGCCAGCACGATCGGCCAGGGCGCCTCGCCATGGGCCTCGTGGCCGGGCTCGGGTTCAGGGGGCGCCTTGAAGAAGGCGACATAGACGATCGGCAGGAAATAGGCAGCATTCAGCACCGTCGAGGCGATGATGACCATGACCGGCATCCATTGCTGCGACTCCATGGCGCCCGACAGCATGAACCACTTGCCCAGGAAGCCGGCCGTGGGCGGCACGCCGATCATCGACAGCGCGCCGATGGCAAACGCCCCCATGGTCCAGGGCATGCGCCGGCCGACGCCGGCCATCCTGGAGACCTCGGTTATGTGGGCGGCGGTGTAGACGGAGCCCGCGGCGAAGAACAGCGTGATCTTCGAGACCGCGTGGGCGGCGATGTGCATGGCCGCGCCGATGACCGAGATGGGAGTCAGGATGGCGGTCGCCAGCACCACGTAGGAGAGCTGGCTGACGGTGGAGAAGGCCAGCCGCTTCTTCAGGTTATCCTGCCTGAGCGCCACGATCGAGGCGATGATCACCGTCGCACCGGCCGCCCAGGCGAGCCAGTCACCGGTGCCGGCGCTGGCCAGGGTATCGACGCCGAAGACATAGACGACGACCTTCACCACCGTGAACACGCCGGCCTTGACGACGGCAACCGCGTGCAGGAGCGCGCTCACGGGCGTCGGCGCGACCATCGCCGCCGGCAGCCAGAAATGCACCGGGATGAGTGCCGCCTTGCCGATGCCGTAGATGTAGAGGAACAGCAGCACGCCCATCAGCGCCGGCGTCACCTTGCCGGCCAGGATGCCGCCCGGCGCGAAGTCGAGCGTGCCGGCGATGACCCCGGTCCAGATGATCGCCGGCAGCAGCAACAGCATCGAGGTGGCCAGCAGCAGCACCAGGTAGATGCGGCCGGACGCCTTGGCCTCGTCGTTGGCCTTGTGGGTAACCAGCGGATAGGTGGAGATCGTCAGCAGTTCGTAGAACAGGAACAGCGTGAACAGGTTGGCCGAGAACGCCACCCCCATGGTGGCGAAAATCGCCACGGCAAAGCAGACATAGAACGGGGTCTGGCGCGGCTCGTCGTTGCCGCGCATGTAGCCGATCGAATAGATCGAGTTGAGGATCCACAAGGTCGAGGCCACCAGCGCGAACAGCATGCCGAGCGGCTCGATCTCGAAGCGGATCTCCAGGCCGGCGAGAATCTGCATCGGCGGCAGGCCCGGGATGTCACCGGCAAGCACCTGACCCGTCAGCATGACGACCAGCGCGAAGAGGATCGCCGCCGAGACCAGCGTCACCGTCTCGCGCAGGTTCGGCTGCCTGCCGAACAGCGGGATCAGCAGGCTGGCGATCGCCGGAACGGCAAGCGCCAGACCGAGCAGCGTATCGCTGTTTGCAAGCAAGCCGCCGGTCACTGCACGCCTCCAAACAGCGCTGCCGCCGCCTGCCCGGCAATGCCGGCGGTGAGCGAGGCATCAAGTCCGAAGAAGACGCAGGCCGCCGTCAGGACGATCATCGGCACCAGCATGGAGAGTGGCGGGTCCTTCACCTGCGCCATCTCGACATCTGGCTTGGCGAACCAGGCCGCCTCCACCACGCGGCCGACATAGAACACCGCGATCAGCGAACTTGCGACGATCAGGAAGGCAAGCCACCACCAGCCCTTCTCGAAGGCGCCAAGCACCAGGTAGTACTTCGACACGAAGCCGACGGTGCCGGGCACGCCGATCAGGCTGAGGCCCGCGACGACGAAGCAGCCCATGGTGATCGGCATCACACGGCCGATGCCCTGCATCCTGTCGATGTTCACCGAGCCGATGCGGTAGGCGACCGCGCCGAGCGCCAGGAAAGCCGCGCCCTTCATCATGGCGTGGTTGGCCAGATGCACCAGCGTGCCGGTCAGCCCGGTGACGCTGGCGAGCGATATGCCAAGCGTCATGTAGCCGACCTGGGCAACGGACGAATAGGCCAGCAGGCGCTTGGTATTAATCTCAAAAACAGCGACGAAGGAGGCAAAGAACATCGCCGCCACCGACAGCACCAGCAGCACCTCGACCACCGGCTGGCGCACGAACACCATCTCGATGCCGTAGACGGAGAAATACAACCGCACCAGCAGATAGACCGCGACCTTGGTCGCCGTCGCCGCCAGCAGTGCGGTCGCCACCGACGGCGCCTTGGCATAGGCGTTGGGCAGCCAGACATGCAGCGGGAACAGCGCCACCTTGAGCCCAATGCCGACGGTGATGAAGGCGATGGAGGTGAGCACCGCGCGGTCGTAGGGCGAGGTAGCGATGCGCTCGGCGACATCGACGAAGTTGAGCGAACCGGTGACGGTGAACAACAGCCCCGCGCCGATGACGTAGAAGGTGGCGCCGATGGTGCCCATGATCAGGTACTGATAGGCCGACAGCAGCGAGCGGCGGCTCTGGCCAAGCGCGATCATCACGTAGGTGGAGAGCGAGGAAATCTCCAGGAAGACGAAGGCATTGAAGGCATCGCCGGTGAGCGCGATGCCGTTCAGCCCCGACATGCACAGCAGGTACATGGTGTAGAACCAGGCGTGCTGATCCGAGGCGATCTCGGCGTTCACGCTGGTGCGCGCGTACGGCATGATCAGGGCGGAGATGGCGGACACGATCAGCACCACGAGCGCATTGGCGAGATCGACCCGGTATTCGATGCCGACCGGCGGCGCCCAGCCGCCGATGGCGTAGGAGACGACGCCCTCGATCAGCACGCGCTGCAGCAGCAGCACGGCAAGCGCGGCGGTCGCCAGCGTGGTCGCCAGTCCAATCGCCCAGGCAACGTCGCCGCGGCGGACCAGCGTGGCCAGCAGCGCCCCGAACATGGGCACCATGACGGCGAGAATGGGAACGTGCTGGGCGATCATTCGTCGTCGTCGCCCTGCTCGAAAATCTCGTCTTCCTCGATGGTGCCGTAGACCTCGTTGATGCGCACGACGAGACCAAGGCCGAGGGAGAGAGTCGCAACACCGACGACGATGGCCGTAAGGATCAGGACGTGCGGCAGCGGATTGGAATAGACCTCAATCCCCTGGTCGAGGATCGGCGGCGTACCGCCGATGATCTTGCCCGGCGAGATGTAGAGCAGATAGACCGAGGTCTGGAACAGCGACAGGCCGACCAGCTTCTTGACCATGTTGCCGCGCGCGACGACCACATACAGCCCCGCCACCATCAGGAAGATGGTGATCCAGTGGTTGTAGTGGGCGATGATGGTCTGGGCGAGTTCCACAGGGCCTACTCCTCGCGCCCACGCCCGGCGAAGCCGTAGAAGATGGCGATCATGGTGCCGGCAACGGTGATGAAGACGCCCAGTTCGACAAGGAAGATGCCGAGTTCCTGAGCGTGCACGTGGTCGTGGCCGAGCACGTCGTAGTCGAGGAAATTCTCGCCATAGAAGAAGCTCACCGCGCCGACGCCCGCGTAGAGCAGAACGCCGGCGGGAATCATCTTCTCCACCACCCAGGTCGGCACGACGCGCATCGATTGTTCGAGCCCGAACATGATGGCGTAGAGGATCAGCGCGGCACCGGCGATGACGCCGGCCTGAAACCCGCCGCCGGGGCCATAATCGCCGTGGAACTGCACGTAAGCGGCAAAGACCAGCATGAAGGGCAGCATCAGCTTGGTGACGATGCGCAGGACGACATCGAGTTTCATGTGCGTTCCTCCTGGCGCTTCTTGAGCCGTGCCCGGCTACGGCCACGGCGCAACAGCAGGAGAACGCCAATACCCGCGGTGAACACCACCGCCGTTTCGCCCAGCGTGTCGAAGCCGCGATAGGAGGCCAGCACCGAGGTGACCACGTTGGGAACGCCGGTATCGGCGATGGAGCGCTCCAGATAGGCGGCGCCCACATGGGTGTTCACCGGTGTCTGGGCGAGGCCGAAGCCCGGCAGGTCCCAAGTGCCGTAGATGAGGATCGCCGCGGTGGCCGAGGCAACAAACAGCGGCAGCAGCGGCGAGTGGGCCGGCTTGGCTTCCTCCACACGGGTCATGGAGAGCACCGTCAGCATCAGCACCGTGGAGATGCCGGCACCCACAGAGGCTTCGGTCATCGCCACGTCCACCGCGTCGAGCACGATGAAGACACTCGCCATCAGGAAGGAGTAGATGCTGCCGAGGATGACCACGGCGAACAGGTTGCGCAGCCGCACCACGCCGAGCGTGACCACCACGAGCAGGGTCAGCAGGACCATGTTGATGACCGCTTCCACGAGGCCCCTACCCGGTTGGCTTGCTGCCACGCCCGGCCGGCGCAAGGCCCGGCCGCGGCGTGATCGCATCGACGTCGTCGCGCACGGTCTCGTGCGGCACCGCCTCGACAAAGAAGTCCCCGCCGCAGGCATCGTCGGCCTCGTCGGGATCGGTGACGTGGGGGCGCACGCCGGCCACCAGTGCCGCACGCGCCAGCGCATGACCGGCGACCGGCCCGGTGAAGAACAGAATGGCGAGAACGATCAGTAGCTTGGCGGTCACCAGCGAGAAGCCTGCCTGCAGGATCATGCCGGAGATCAACAGCCCGGCACCCAGGGTGTCGGCCACGGATGCCGCGTGCAGGCGGGTGTAGACGTCCGGCATGCGGTTGATGCCCACGGCGCTGATCACCATGGCGATGCCGCCTGCCATGAGCAGCACCCAACTGGCGATATCGATCAACATCTCCATCGCGTTCAATTCTCGGGCTCTTCGCCGCCGGACTGCGACAGATCGCCGAAGCGGAAATACTTGAGCACCGCCAGCGTCCCGATCAGGTTCAGCAGCGCGTAGGTAATGCCGATGTCGAGGAATTCCGGCCGGCCGGTGAGGAAGCCGACCACCGCCAGCAACAGGATGGCTTCGGTGCCGATCGAATTGGCGGCGACCAGCCGGTCGAACACGGTGGGGCCTTTCAGGGCGCGCACCACGAGCAGGATCAGCGCAACGAGCAGCGCCAGTGCGGCGGCGGCGAACATCACTTCGTTCCCTCGAAGGCGGAAACGCGGCGGTCCATCTCGCCTTCGGCAAGCGCATCGAGGCCGTCGACGGTCAGGCCATGCACGATGATCTCCTGGGTGCGCCAGTCGACCACGACGGAAATGGTGCCGGGCGTCAGCGTGATGGAATTGGCATAGGTGGTGATGCCGGCGGGCGTTTTCTGGCTCGCCTTGAGGCGCCTCAGCGCAGGCGTGATGGGCATCGCCGGATGGACGATGCGCCAGCCCACGTCGATCGCCGACTTGATGATCTGGAACACCAGCCAGGGCCAGTAGAAAACGGCGTTCCAGGCAAGCTGGATGGGCAGTCCTTCCTCATCGGCAAGGCCGAGCTTGAGCGCCCACAGCGACACCAGCGCGCAGATCACCGCACCGGAAATCACCAGCCACGCCGTGTAGTGTCCGGATAGCAGCAGCCAGAAGCCGTACAGAACGGCGAACATGACCACCGCACGTACAATCCTGGAGAACGGAGAGCGCCCGCCTCGCATCCTTTCCCCTCGCCTCAAGACCCGGCGGATGCTTAAACCGCCGCGGATTCGTATTGCTATTATTATCACGCGCCGGTGCGGCGCATGGTCGAATGCCCGAAGATCAGGTGAGCGAGAGCGGGCGAATCAACGTGCTATTTTTTCATAGCTCGCTGCCCAAACCAACGACTTGCGTAACAAATGCGTCAGCACCCTCAACCCAGCGTGGAAGATCAGCGACGGACTTCCTATCTGGTACAGTGACGCTTGCCAAGCCTGGTATACCAGAGAAAATACCCCCGGAGAAAAGCCATGGCGAACATCGCGACCAAGACGGCCTCCCCCCTTCCGCGCATCACCAAGAGCGAGGCGGAGTGGCGCGCACAACTGACGCCTGAGCAATACCGCATCACCCGCGAGCACGGCACCGAACGCGCCTTCACCGGCCCGTTCTGGGACGAAAAGGCCGCGGGCACCTACGCCTGCATC
Organism: Tepidamorphaceae bacterium; assembly: GCA_028279445.1. Taxonomy (GTDB): domain Bacteria; phylum Pseudomonadota; class Alphaproteobacteria; order Rhizobiales; family Tepidamorphaceae; genus JANQNT01. The sequence goes on from JANQNT010000023.1 coordinate 439,395, forward strand.
TGCTGCGGGGAGCCGCTGTTCTCGTCGGGCACGAAGTTCGATTCGGGCACAGGCTGGCCAAGCTATTACGAACCGATCTCCGCCGACGCCATCGCCGAGCATGACGATCGTTCCTGGTTCATGCGCCGCACGGAGGTGCGGTGCGCGGCATGCGACGCGCATCTGGGACATGTGTTTCCCGACGGGCCGCAGCCGACCGGCCTGCGCTACTGCATCAACGGCCACGCCCTCGACTTCACACGGGAGGACCAGGACGGCTGAACGTCCGGCAGGCTCAAAGAACGAAGGACCGGTCTCCCGACCGGCCCTTTTCGTCGGCGCAACCGGAAAAGGGCTATTCGTAGGTGCCGGCGAGGACGGCTCTCAATCGCGCCCCGATGAAGAAGCCGAGCTGATGGTCGGTATCCATGGCGCCCGCCGGCACGTTGACCACCGGCATGTCGGAGAAATAGTCGAGACGCGCCACCGCGCCGACCTTGACGGTCCTGTTCAGCCTGACGTCGATGCCGGTCGCGAACTGGCCGCGAAAGCCGCTGAAATCGTCGTCGGTGATCGCCGGACCGTTGCTGGTCACATCCGACGAGCCGCCATAGGCGCCGGCAGCGCCACGCAGGCTGACGACCGTGCGGTCCGTGACGTATCGCTCGGCCTCGAACGACACCATGGCACCGAACAGCGTCGCGTCGTGCGAGATCGTCACTGTGCCCATGCCGACGTTACGGAACGTGCCGTCAACGAAGCCGATGAACGGCTCGACGCCCCACATCGTCTTGTTGCGGGCGTACTGGTCGTTGTAGTGCTGGAAGCGGGTGCCGATCTCCCAGTAATCGCGTTCGGAGGTGAATGTCGCGACCGCGTCGTCGCCCTGGTCCTGATAGTGGCCCCACAGCTCGGCACGATCGACGAAGCCGCCGATAATGCCGTTCTCGATGGAGATATGGCCAAGCGTGGCGGTTACGTAGCCGCCACCATCAGGCTCCAGCACAAGTCCGCCGGGGGCCATGTCTTCGGGCCCGTCAAAGCCGGCATAGCCGCCCTCGATCTCGACGTAGAAGAAATCGATGTCGCTCCTGGCGTTGGCATAGTCGTCGGCGAGCGCCGGCGTTGCAGCCAGCCCGAGTGCCGCGCCTGCGGCCAGAATGGAGAAGAATTTGCGCACGAGCACCGCCCCGAAGTGCTACCTGAGATCACGACCCCAAGGTTAGGCCCCTGGTGTTCTTGATGACCCGAACTGGTAGCGTGCCCCGTCGCGCTGGCGCAAGTTTCGAATCCGGCAATATCATTTTTCCTGATATCCCGTGACCTTCAAGCCACAGGCATCAATCCGACGTGATTCTCGCCATTCAGGCGCAAAATCGCAAAACAAAAAGAATGGCATAGGCTCGACGCATGCTTCTTACCGCCGAAAAGTCCCATCTCCTCGTTATCGACCTGCAGGAGCGTTTGTTACCGGTCGTGCAGGAGCACGAAAATGTCATCGCCAATGCGGCGACCCTGATGAAGGCGGCCGACCGGCTCGGCGTGCCGGTAACGGTGTCTGAACAGTATCCGGAAGGCATCGGCCCGACCGTCGCCGAACTCGACGGTCTCGCCGGCAAGTCGAAGACCTTTTCCAAGCGCGCCTTCGCCTCCTCCGCCGACAAGGCCATCCGGGCCCACGCGGCCAAGCTGAAGCGCGCCGGCCACGACCAGTTGGTCATCTGCGGCACCGAGGCGCATATCTGCGTGCTGCAGACCGCGCTGGGCTTTTGCGAAGCGGGCTGGCGCGTCGCCGTGGTGGTCGACGCGATTTCCTCGCGCAAGGCGGTCTCCAAGGAGGCTGCCGTGGCCAGGCTGGCGATGGCCGGCATCCATCTGGTGACGACCGAGATGGTGGTCTTCGAGTGGGTGGCCGATTCCCGATCGCCAGCGTTCCGCGATCTGCTGGCGCTGGTGAAGTAGCCCACCCGACCCCACATGGCAGCGCTGTCGCCTGAACGCTTGTGGTAGACTGCCGCAGACGCCAAAAGGACAGGCAACAGCAACGCACACCGTCCGGGAGCCGCCCACATGAGTGCCGTCACCGACGCCACCGACAAGACGTCGAAGCCCGCCGCCTTCCAATGGGACGATCCGTTCCTGCTCGAGGATCAGCTCGGGGAAGACGAGCGGCTGATCCGCGACAGCGCGCACGGCTTCGCCCAGGAAAAGCTGCTGCCGCGCGTGCTGGAGGCCTACGCCAACGAGACCTGCGATCCCGACATCTTCCGCGAGATGGGCGCGCTTGGCCTGCTCGGGGTAACGCTGCCGGAGGAGTATGGCTGCGCGGCGGCGTCCTACGTGGCCTACGGTCTGGTGGCGCGCGAGGTGGAGCGGGTCGATTCCGGCTACCGCTCGATGATGAGCGTGCAGTCCTCGCTGGTGATGTATCCGATCTTTGCCTATGGCGACGAGGCGCAGCGCAAGAAGTATCTGCCCAAGCTCGCCAGCGGCGCGTTCATCGGCTGCTTCGGGCTGACCGAGCCGGACGCCGGCTCCGACCCGGCCGGCATGACGACGCGCGCCCAGAAGATCGACGGCGGCTATCGGCTGACCGGCACCAAGACGTGGATTTCCAATTCGCCGATCGCCGATGTCTTCGTCGTGTGGGCCAAGTCGGACGCCCATGACGGCGCGATCCGCGGCTTCGTGCTGGACAAGGGCGCCAAGGGTCTCTCGGCACCGAGGATCGGCGGCAAGCTGTCCTTGCGCGCCTCCGTCACCGGCGAGATCGTCATGGACGACGTCGAGGTCGGCGAGGATGCGCTGCTGCCCAACGTCTCCGGGTTGAAGGGGCCGTTCGGCTGTCTCAACCGGGCGCGCTACGGCATCTCGTGGGGCGTCATGGGCGCGGCGGAGGACTGCTGGCACCGGGCGCGTGCCTACGGCCTGGAGCGCAAGCAGTTCGGCAAGCCCCTGGCGCAGACGCAGCTCTACCAGAAGAAGCTCGCCGACATGCAGACCGAGATCGCCCTTGGCCTGCAGGCCTCCTTGCGCGTCGGCCGGCTGATGGACGAGGGCCGCCTGGCGCCGGAGATGATCTCCATCGTCAAGCGCAACAATGCCGGCAAGGCGCTCGATATCGCCCGCATCGCCCGCGACATGCACGGCGGCAACGGCATCCAGGAGGAGTACCACGTGATGCGGCACTCCCAGAACCTGGAGACCGTGAACACCTACGAGGGCACCCACGACGTGCACGCGCTGGTCCTGGGGCGCGCGCAGACCGGATTACAAGCGTTTTATTGAAGGTCGGTTCTCTCCGGCTGCGCCGTTCTTTCTTTCCCACTGCACCGGCCCACTCCTGCTTTCTGGCTGCACCAGCCCACTCCCCTGCCCAACCACCCCAAGGGTACCCTCGATAGGGTGGTTGGGCAGGGGAGTGGGCTGGAACCGTCCAATGTTAAAAACCCACTCAGGCCGGCGGCACCTCTTCGGGACGTGCGCGAACCCGCTCCTGGCGAAACGCGATGATGCACACGCCGACCGCGATCAACCCCGCGCCGGCCAGTGCCGGACCGTCGGGCACGACGCCGAACAACGCCAGGTCGTACAGCGCCGCATAGACCAGCGTGGAATAGAAGATCGGCGTCACGTAGCTCGCATCGCCGCGCATCAGTGCCTGGATGAACAGTGCCTGGCCCCCCGCCATGGCCACGCCGAGCAACGCGAGCAGCGCCCACTGCTCGGGCGATGGCGCGACCCAGACGAGACTCGCCGCCGCCAGCGCCACCGTCGCGCCGATACAATTGTTGATCAGCAGGATGCGCATCGCCGGTTCGCGCCTGGTCAGCTTCTTGATCAGAATGCTCTCGATGCCCATGGCAAGAGCCGCGGCCAGAGCCAGCAGGGCCGCCGGGTGAAAGGCTTCCGTGCCCGGGCGGATCAGAACGAACGCACCGACAACGGCGATGGCGACCGCAGACCAGCGCCACACCCCGACCCGTTCCGACAGGAACACGATCGCCAGCGCCACCGTCACGACGGGACTCAGGAAGCCGATCGCCGTGGCGCTCGCCAGCGGGATCTTTGAGGCGGCGGCGAACAGGCAGGTGATGCCGATCCAGCCGCAGGCCGATCGCGCCACGTGCAGGCTCCAGCGCGCACCGGTCAGCGAGGGACGCAGCACGCTGGCCAGCAGCGCCAATACAAGGAACGCGAAGAAGAAGCGCCCGGCACTGATCTGCAGGGGATGCAATGCCGAAGCGCCGCCGCCCAACCCGAGCACCTTGGCGATCAGCGTCGTCAGCGCGATGAGCGCGCTCGACGCCAACATGATGGCGACCGCGACAAGCGATCGGCGACCAACCTGGCCGCGTGTATCGGTGGCGCTCGACATGAGCCTGGCTTTTCCGTTCAAGCCCGCAACACCGCCCCGACGGCCGCGGTGACCGCCGGCGCCAGAACGTCCACCGGCCAGTCTGGCACGTGAACGAAGCCTGCGGCTCGTCCGTGTCCGCAGCCACACCATGCAAGCGATGCATAGAGCACCGCGTTGCACAGATAGCCGCCCGCGTCGGTCGAATACCGGGTGGGAAGCCCGGTGGCGGACAATGCGGCATGGATGCGCGCCATGGGAAGATTCGCGCGCAAGGTCGGCCTGCCGCCCGGGTTCAGGGGGCTCCGGCCGACCTGCCCCGCCGCGTCCGGGCGATGCGGATGGGCACGGTTCTCGGCAAGCGTCTCGATGCGCAGTTCATTTGCGCGCAGGTGCACACCGAAATGCAGGATCGCGTCCGGCGCGATGCGGTCGAGCTCGTCCCCCCAGCCATCAATCGTCGCGTAGGTGACCGGCAACACGCGCGCCACCACCTGAGCCCTCAGCCGCCGGATCCAGGGATCGCGTGCGAGCGCCTCGACAAGCACCTGCGTGGGGTTTTGCGGGGCGCCGGGAAAAGCCCCGAAGCCGGTGACCAGGAGACGACGCCGCGCGCTCACAGCTTCAGCGCGGTGGCGATGTCCTCCACCGCCCGCGTCGCGGCGGTCTTGCCGGCGCGCACATCCGACTCAAGCTGTTTGATGCGCTGCCTGGTCTGCGCATCCCGCGTGAGCTGCCCGCGCAGACGGTCCTCCAGCATGGCCCACATCCAGGTAACCTGCTGCTCGGCGCGGGTCTTCTCGAAGGCTCCGGCAGCCGTCGTCACCTCGCGGTGGCGCAGCACCTCGCTCCAAAGCCGGTCGAGACCATCGTTCTCCTTGGCGGACATGGTGAGTACGGGCACGCGCCATTCGGGCACCCGCGGCATCAGTATCTTCAGCGCCGCGATGTACTCGGCGGCCGCCTTGTCGGCACGCGGCTTGTTCTCGCCGTCGGCCTTGTTGACGGCGATGATGTCGGCAAGTTCCAGCACGCCCTTCTTGATGCCCTGCAACTCGTCGCCGGCGCCCGGCAGCATCAGTACGGTGAAGATGTCGACCATGTCCGCGACGCTGGTTTCCGACTGCCCCGTGCCCACGGTCTCGACGATGACCACGTCGAAACCGGCTGCCTCGCAGAGCAGCATGGTCTCACGGGTGCGCGCCGCGACGCCACCAAGCGTGCCGGCGGATGGCGAGGGACGCACATAGGCATTTCGGTCGACGGAAAGCCGGCTCATCCGCGTCTTGTCGCCGAGGATCGAACCACCGCTGCGCGTCGAGGACGGATCGACCGCCAGCACCGCGACGCGATGGCCTTCGCCAGTGAGATTGACGCCGAGCTGGTCGATCACCGTCGACTTGCCGACGCCGGGCACGCCGGTGATGCCGACACGCATGGCCTTGCCGGTGCGCGGCAGAACCGCCTGCAACAGATCGGCGGCCTGACGGCGATGCGCCGGCTTGACCGACTCCACCAGCGTGATGGCGCGCGCCAGCGCGGCGCGATCGCCGTCGGACAGCCGGCCGGCCAGCGCGTGCGGGTCGGCGGCGGCGTTCACGAGCCCGGTTTCCAGACGATACGTTGAAGCTGCGCGCGGCCGATGACGCTGCGGACGGGCAACGCACCGTTCGCGCCGGTGTTCTCGGGGCCGGGATCGAACACCAGGGTTACGTTGGGGGCGCCGCGCGCCGTACAGATCGGCATGCCGCGCCAAAGCCCCTTGCCGGCCCGGCAGCGGTTTGCATCCATGCCGACCTCGGCGAAGGTCATGCCGATGCGTTCGCCGTTGGGGCCGGCGACATCGGGTCCGACCCCATGCACGGCGGCGATGCGTGCGTTGTCGGCGGTCGGTTCCACGGCAATCGCCTGCAGGCCGTTCTCGAAGATGGCCAGCGCGAAGAAGGTGCGCCCGTCGTCGGCAATGCGCACCGACTGCATGCGCCGGCCGGGAAACAGCGGCATGAGCGCGTTCTGGCCAAAGGTCTGGCCGGCGCGAATGGGACCTGCGCCGGACGCATCCATGCGGTAGAGGCCCGGCGCGGGCGTGCTGGAAATGGCGCCTGTGGTGTCGACTGCCGGCTGGCCGGCGCAGGCAGCGAGCAGAAACCCGATTACGGGGACGAGCGTGGCGCGCAATAATCTCAGAGGTCTTGTCATCGGCGCCACCAATACCAATCCTGCGCATCGGCGCAAGCAACCCGGGCTGACCGGCCCACAATCGCGATTTCGGACGCCGCCGAATAATGAATAATTACGTATGCATTGGCTTACGCCCAAGTCACTCGATCGAAGGGGCCGGTGAGCACTACTCCGCCGCCTGCCGGTCGTGCCCCAGGCGGCGGTTGAGATCGTGCAGCAGGTTCTCGGCGGCTTCCGCGATCACCGTGCCGGGCGGGAAGATCGCCGAGGCGCCGGCCTCTTTCAGGGCATCATAGTCCTGCGGCGGCACGACACCGCCGACGACGATCATGATGTCGTCGCGGCCTTCGTTGGCGAGTGCCTCGCGCAGCGCCGGCACCAGCGTCAGGTGGCCGGCGGCGAGCGACGAGACGCCGATGATGTGCACATCGTTCTCCACCGCCTGGCGGGCCGCTTCGCCGGGCGTCGCGAACAGCGGGCCGATATCGACGTCGAAGCCCAAGTCGGCGAAGGCGGAGGCAATCACCTTCTGGCCGCGGTCGTGGCCGTCCTGGCCGACCTTGGCGACGAGGATGCGCGGCCGGCGGCCCTCGTCCTCGACGAAATGCTCCACCAGCGCCTGGATGCGGTCGATCTGTTCGGACATGGCGGCTCCCTCGCGACGATAGACGCCGGAAATGGCCTTGATCTCGGCCTTGTGGCGGCCCCAGACACGCTCCAGCGCGTTGGAGATTTCGCCCACCGTGGCCTTGGCGCGGGCGGCATCGACGGCCAGTGCCAGCAGGTTGCCCCTGCCTGAGTCGGCGGCCTTCGACAGGGCATCGAGCGCTGCCTGGGTCGTGGCCTCGTCGCGTTCGGCGCGCAGGCGTTCCAGCTTGGCGATCTGGCGCGCGCGCACGTCCGCGTTGTCGACTTTCAGGATGTCGATCTCGGCATCCTCCGTGACACGGAACTTGTTGACGCCGACGACGGTCTGCTCGCCGGAATCGATGCGCGCCTGGGTGCGGGCGGCCGCCTCCTCGATCTTCAGCTTGGGCAGGCCTGCGGCGATCGCCCTGGCCATGCCGCCGAGTTCCTCGACCTCGGCGATGTGTTCAAGCGCCTTGGCGGCGAGATCGTGCGTCAGCCGCTCGACGAAATACGAACCGCCCCACGGATCGATGACCCGGCAGGTGCCCGATTCCTGCTGCAGGAAGAGTTGGGTGTTGCGGGCGATGCGGGCGGAGAAGTCGGTCGGCAGGGCGAGCGCCTCGTCGAGGCCGTTGGTGTGCAGCGACTGGGTATGGCCGTGGGTGGCCGCCATCGCCTCGATGGCCGTGCGCGTCACGTTGTTGAAGACGTCCTGCGCGGTGAGGCTCCAGCCGGACGTCTGCGAGTGCGTGCGCAGGCTCAGCGAGCGCTGGTCCTTCGGCGCGAACCCCTGCATCAGGTTCGCCCAGATCATGCGCGCGGCGCGCATCTTGGCGATCTCCATGAAGTAGTTCATGCCGATCGCCCAGAAGAAGGACAGCCGGGGCGCGAAGCGGTCGATGTCGAGCCCGGCGGCAACCCCGGTGCGCACGTATTCGACGCCGTCGGCGAGCGTGTAGGCAAGCTCCAGGTCGGCCGTCGCACCGGCCTCCTGCATGTGATAGCCGGAGATGGAAATCGAGTTGAACTTCGGCATCCGCTCCGCGGTAAAGGCGAAGATGTCGGCGATGATGCGCATCGAGGATTCGGGCGGATAGATATAGGTGTTGCGGACCATGAACTCCTTGAGGATGTCGTTCTGGATGGTCCCCGCCAGCTTCTCGGGCGGCACCCCCTGCTCTTCGCCGGCGACGATGAACAGCGCCAGAACCGGCAGCACCGCGCCGTTCATGGTCATCGACACGGTCATCTGTTCGAGCGGGATGCCGTCGAACAGGGTGCGCATGTCATAGATGGAATCGATGGCGACACCGGCCATGCCGACATCGCCGGTGACGCGTGGGTTGTCGGAATCGTAGCCGCGGTGGGTTGCCAGGTCGAAGGCGATGGACAGTCCCTTCTGGCCGGCGGCGAGATTGCGCCGGTAGAAGGCGTTGGATTCCTCGGCCGTCGAGTAGCCGGCATACTGGCGCACGGTCCACGGCTTCTGCACATACATGGTCGGATAGGGCCCGCGCAGGAACGGCGCGATGCCGGGCCACGAATTGAGGAAGTCGAGACCGTCGCGGTCGGATGCTCCATAGACCGGCGCGATGTCGATGTCTTCTGGCGTCGTCCAGGGCGCGGCATCCGGCGACGACACATGACCTGCGGGTGCATAATCGACCTTGGCGAAATCCGGGAAGGCGTGCTTGTCGCTCATGGCGCTCCTCCACCCGCCGACAGGCCAAGTGCCGCGTGGGCGTCGCCGAGCAGCGACACACTATCACATCGCGCATGCGCAAAGGCATCTATGCCGCTTTGGGCAAGTGCTGGCGTCTCGCGCCCAGCGAGCCAAACCGCCGCCATGCCCGCGCGCTTCAACGCCTCCGTAAGCGCGCCTGCGTGTTCGCCATAGGCCCCGTCGCTGCCGCAGATGACGGCGAGCCTGGCGCCCGATCCTGCTGCCTGCGCGGCGATGGCGTTCAGGTCATCGCCGCCATCGCCATGCTGGACGGCAATGCCGCCGGCCGCCAGCAAGTTCTGGGCGAACAGCGCGCGCGCGTTGTAGTCGGCGAGGTGGCCAAGGCAGGCCAGGAACGCGAGCGGCCGTTCGGGCGCGGCCGCCGCCGCGTCGCGCAGCGCTTCGAAGGGCGCCGCCAGGCGCACGGGCGGCAACAGCACGCCGGTGGGCGCCTGCTCAGATACCGGCATGAGTACCGCAGGAGCGGTCTCATCAAGATTGGGAAACTCCGAGACGCCGGTCAGCGGCTCACGGCGGTGCGCCACATCGCGCAGCAGCGTCTCGCGCACCCCGGCAACGTCATCGGGGAAGGCACCTGAGACAACCGCGGCAACGGCGCCGCCGGCCGCCTCGATCTGCTGGAAAACGCCCCAGGCAGCGGCCGCCAGATCGGCTGTCAGGCTCTCGATGTAGCCGGAACCGCCAGCGGGATCTGCAACCCGGTGCAGGTTCGACTCCATGATCAGGACGTTCTGGATATTGCGCGCGACGCGGCGGGCGAAGGCATCGGGCAGACCCAAAGCTAACGTATGCGGAAGGACAGTCACGCCATCCGCGCCGCCAAGCCCGGCGGCCGACACAGCGGCGGTGGTCCGCAGCATATTGACGTATACGTCATATCGGGCGGTCATGCGCCATGCGGCCTCCGCCTCGATGCGCAGAGACGCGGCCTCCAGCCCGGACGACTCCAGCGCCCGTGCCCAGATCAGCCGCATGGCGCGCTGCTTGGCGATGCCGGCGAAGATGTCCGCATCCGCCGACAGCACCGCGAGCGCGCGGGCCGATACCTGCGAAGCCGGCAGACCCGCCGCATCGGCGGCCCGCAGCGCCTCGATCAGCGCGGCGAGGACGTAACCGAGTTCCTGCGCGGGCGTTCCGCCGCTGTCATGCACAACGCGCCCGTCGCCGGTGATCAGGGTTCCGCCAAGCCCGAGCGCGGCAAGGCTGGCGACGCCCGCACCGAGTGCCGCGACACCGGGCTGTTCGTCCAGACCGCAAGCGAAACTGGCAACCGGGTCCCAAGCCGGATCGAGCGTCGTGGCGCTGGCGTCGGTGGTGATGCCGGCCAGTGCCTCGGCGAAGGTCGGAGCGTCGGCGCCGGTATCGAGGCGGATGCGCACCATATCGAGGAAAACGCCATCCAGACGCGCGTCGAGATCGCCTGCGTCCACGGCACCGAAGCCGCGCGCGCCGATGCCGCCGGCACCCACGACCACCAGACCGCTCGCGGCACCTTCCAGATCGGCGGCGGCCAGACTGGCGGCTTCGCCCGCGTCGGGATGATCGATACGCTGGCACACGGACCAGGGGCCGGGGATGGCGCGCGAGGGACGCGCCGGCGCCTCATCAGTCTGGGCGTATAGCGGCTGAATGGACGAGCCGTCGCGCGTCGTCGAGGTCAGCGCCCCATTGAAATCGGCGCCTTTCAGCGCCTTGTCGACCACGGCGCGCCAGTCGGCCTCGCCGGCCTGCGGGAACGTTTCCGTCAGTGCGTTCGCACGCAACGCAGTCATGGTGCCAAACCGGTCGGCGATCAGACGAACTGGCTGATGCCGGGGATCGCCGCCACGATCTCGTCGACCAGTTCGTTGCCAGCGTGTTCGCGGGCATAGTTGACCACTTCCTTGGTCACGCCCTGCACCTCGCCCATGCCAAGGCCAGTGGCCTGCATCTGGCCCATGGCGCCCATCGCCGCCATCATGCCGCCGCCCATCATGCCGCCGCCTGCGTCGGGTCCGGCGATGTCGGCGGCACCGGGCATCTTGTCGAACAACTCCTGCACCTTCTCGGCGGGACCGGCCTGCTTGAGAAAGCCGAGAATGATCTCGACCGCCTTGCCGGCCTGTTCCTCGCTGACGCCGACATTGGCCACCAGCCGCGCGATCAGATCCTGCAACATGTCCCATGTTTCCCTGTTTGCCAGACGCATTGGCGCCGCGCCTGTTCGTCCCTGCCGGACGCTGCCTGGCAACATCCTCGCTTGAGCAGGTTTATCGCATGAGCGAAGAACGCGGCGCAACACGAGGCCCGCTCGCCCCTTGGTCGCATAGGGCCGTTGTGCACGCCGCGCCAGAACGCCTATAACGGCTGGCGGACCAACCCGGACACGTTCTCCCGCCAACGACATACAGTGAGGGGCCCATGCAGGACAATGGCGTGCTGATCGGCGCAAGCCCGGACGGCCAGCAGTTCCTCAATCTCAAGCTCGCCAACCGGCACGGGCTGGTCACCGGGGCAACCGGCACCGGCAAGACGGTGACGCTGCAGATCCTCGCAGAAGGGTTCTCGCGCGCCGGCGTTCCGGTGTTCTGCGCAGATGCCAAGGGCGATCTCTCCGGCCTGGCGGCGGCGGGGACGCCGAAGGACTTCATCACCAAGCGCGCCCAGGACATCGGACTTGGTGAGATGGCCTTCGAGCGCGCATCCACTGTGTTCTGGGACCTGTTCGGCGAGCAGGGTCACCCGATCCGTGCCACCATCTCCGAGATGGGGCCGCTCCTCCTGTCGCGTATGCTCGACCTGTCGGAGGCCCAGGAAGGCGCGCTCAACATCGCCTTCCGCATCGCTGACGACGAGGGCCTGCTGCTGGTCGACCTCAAGGACCTGACCGCCCTGCTGCTGGAAATCACCCACCAGAAGGACATGCTGCGCACCCGCTACGGCACGGTGTCGAAACAGTCGATCGGCGCCATCCAGCGCAAGATCCTGGTGTTCGAGAACCAGGGTGGCGACATGTTCTTCGGCGAGCCGGCGCTCGACATCCGCGACTTGATGCGCATCGACCGCAACGGCCACGGCTTCATCAACGTGCTGGCCGCCGACAAGCTGATGCAGAGCCCCAGGCTCTACGCCATGTTCCTGCTCTATCTGATGTCGGAACTGTTCGAAGACCTGCCGGAGGTGGGCGATCCGGACCGTCCGAAGCTGGTCTTCTTCTTCGACGAGGCGCATCTGTTGTTCGACGAGGCGCCGCCGGTTCTGATGGACAAGATCGAACAGGTGGTGCGGCTGATCCGCTCCAAGGGGGTGGGCATCTATTTCGTCACCCAGAATCCGCTCGACATCCCCGATGGCGTGCTGGCCCAGCTCGGCAATCGCATCCAGCACGCCCTGCGCGCCTACACCCCGCGCGAGCAGAAGGCGGTGCGCACGGCAGCCGACACATTCCGCCAGAATCCGGCCTTCAGCACCGCGGAGGCGATCACCCAGCTCGGCGTCGGCGAGGCGCTGGTCTCCACGCTGGAGGACAAGGGCGTGCCCTCCATCGTCCAGCGCACGCTGATCCGCCCGCCCTATTCGCGCATCGGCCCGCTCGACTTCAAGGAACGCGAGGCGGCGATGGCCGACAGCCCCGTGCGCGGCATGTATGACGAGGCGCGCGACCGCGAGTCCGCCTACGAGGTGCTGACCGCGCGCGCCGATAAGCGCGCCCAGGAAGAGGCCGCGCAGAAGGCGCGCGAGGAGCACGAGAAGGAGCTGGCGCGCCAGCGCAAGGAAGCCGAGAAGCGCGAGCGCGCGTCACGACCAAGGTCGCGATCCCGACGCAGCGATTCCATCGCCGAAGCCGTGCTCAAGTCGGCCGGCCGCTCCATCGGCACGCAACTTGGCCGCGCGGTGCTGCGCGGCGTGCTCGGCTCGTTGTTGAGATAACCAAGAACAAGCTCGGGAGACACCGATGGCCGATCTCGACGCGGTTCTCGCGGCTGCCGACGCCAATCTGGACGCGAGCCTGGAGCGGCTGTTCGAACTGCTGCGCATCCCGTCGATCTCCACCGACTCCGCCTTCGACGGCGACTGCCGGCGCGCCGCCGACTGGCTCGTGGCGGAACTGGACAGGCTTGGCTTCGACGCGTCGCGCCGCGACACGCAAGGCCAGCCGATGGTGCTCGCCAGGGGTGGCGCGGGCAGCGGGCCGCATGTGCTGTTCTACGGCCATTACGACGTGCAGCCACCGGACCCGCTGGAACTGTGGCAGCGCGATCCCTTCGACCCGGCGATCGTCGATACGCCGACGGGCAAGCAGATCGTCGCGCGCGGGGCTTCCGACGACAAGGGCCAGTTGATGACCTTCGTCGAAGCCGCCCGCGCCTACCGACAGGTGGCCGGCGAGTTGCCCCTGCCCGTCACCATCCTGTTCGAGGGCGAGGAGGAATCCGGCTCCAAGAGCCTCGGCCCGTTCCTCGATGCCCATCTCGACGAGTTGAAGGCCGACGTGGCGCTCGTCTGCGACACCGGCATGTGGGACCGCGAGACACCGGCGATCACCACCATGCTGCGCGGCATGCTGCTGGACGAGGTCGTCGTCACCTGCGCCAACCGCGACCTGCATTCGGGCATGTATGGCGGGGCGGCGATGAACCCGATCCGGGTCGTCGCGAAGATCGTCGCCGACCTGCATGACGCTAACGGAAGGGTGACCGTTCCCGGCTTCTATGACGGGGTCGAGGAAGTGCCCGCCGACATCGCGGCGCAGTGGGGCGGGCTGTCATTCGACGCGGGCGAGTTCCTCGGCGAGGTCGGCCTCAGGCTGCCGGCCGGCGAGGCGGAGCGCTCAGCGCTGGAGCAGATCTGGTCGCGGCCGACCTGCGACGCAAACGGTATCGTCGGCGGCTATACCGGCGAAGGCAGCAAGACGGTGATCGCTTCGCAGGCGTCGGTGAAGATGTCCTTCCGCCTCGTCGGCGGGCAGGACCCGGACGCGATCCGCGACGCCTTCCGTGCCTTCGTGCGCGAACGGGTGCCGGCCGACTGTGCGGTCGCGTTCATCGCGCATGGCGGCAACCCGGCGCTGTCGCTGCCGCTGGAAAGCCCCTATCTGGATGCCGCATGTACGGCACTTGCGGATGAGTGGGGAAAGCCGGCGGTGCTGACCGGCTGCGGCGGATCGATCCCCATCGTCGGCGACTTCAAGAGCACGCTCGGCATGGACACGCTGCTGATCGGTTTCGGGCTCGATGACGACCGCATCCACTCGCCGAACGAGAAGTACGAGTTCTCCAGCTTCCGCCATGGCATCCGCTCATGGGTGCGCATCATCGACGCGCTGGCGCGGATGTGAGTACTTACGGTTTCGCCGCCTCATACGCATCCGGCAGGGCCGGCAGGCTCTTGAGATAGGCAGCGATGGCCGCGCGATCCTCGGGTGGCAACTGCGCGGTGTTGGAGATCACCTTGCCCATGGTGCCGCCCAGCGAATCATAGTCCGGCGTGAAGCCGCTCTCCAGCGCATAGGCAATGTCGCCTTCGCTCCAGTCCGCCAACCCCTGCGCGTGCGGTGTGATGTTGGGGATGATCCCCTTGCCTTCCGGGTTCGGCGCGCCGGCGAGCCAGTTCGAGCGGTCGAGCCCGCCGATGGCGTCGCGCGGCGTATGGCATTCGCCGCAATGACCGGGGCCCTCGCTCAGATAGGCACCGCGATTGACCTGATCGCTTGCGGCGGGATCGGCCATGAACGGCTCGCCGTCGAGATAAAGCCGCTTCCACAGTCCCAGGCCCCGGCGGATGTTGAAGGGAAAGCCGACCTCGTGATCCGGCGCCACGCCGGCGACGGGGGCAAGCGTGTCGAGGAATGCCTTCAGGTCGAGCAGGTCGGCGACGCGCATGCGCTGATATGACGTATAGGGAAAGGCCGGGTAGTAGTGGCTTCCATCCGGCGATACGCCGCGTAGCATGGCGTTGAGGAAGTCGAGCTGAGACCAACCGCCGATGCCGTCTTGGCGGTGCGGCGAGATGTTGGGTCCGACGAAGGCGCCGAACGGGCTTTCCAGCCGCACGCCGCCGGTAAGCGCCAGTTTGTCGTCGCTGTCGGGCGCCGCATGGCAGGAGGCGCAACCACCGGCGAAGAACATCAGCCGGCCGTTGTCTATGTCCGGCTGGTGTCCGGCCGCCTCGGCGGGCAGCGCGTCGAGCCGGTTGGGTCCGCTCAGCCACCATCCGGCGCCGGCGGCGATGACGCCGAGCATGACGAGCAGGCGGACCAGACGCCCCATCGGTCGCGGCCGCGATCAGGACGCGTCAGCTCTTCTTGATGCGGTAGCCCTCATGGCAGGCCTTGCAGGTGGCGCCGAGCTTGCCGAGCTGCTCACGCATCTCGTCGAGGGAACCGGCCGGGAAGGCGATTGCCTCGGCGGTTACCTCCTCCATGTCGCGCGACTTGGCGATGAAGCCGGCCATGTCTTCCCAGATCTTCGGCGCGGCCTCGGTCTCACCACCGCTCTCGGAGCCTTCCGGGAACAGGTGGACGAAGCCGATCGCGGCGTTGTTGATGGCGCGCATGGCGAGATTGGCCTGGATGGCGTCGAATGCCATCTCGCCCTTGGCCATCTTGCCCATCACGCCGATCGAGGCGCCGACATTCTTCATCATCGCCTTGCGGGTGGCGATGGGATCGTCATTGGCGCTGGCGACGGTAAGGCTGAGCGAACAAACGGTCGCAACAAGAGCAATTGTTGTCTGGCGGATCATGTGGGGGCATCCTCTCTGGAAATATTCCAATTTCAGAATGCCATGCCTTCCGGGCAAATGCCAAAAGCCGCGTTCACAACTTCGTGGGCAATTCCGCCCGGTCCTGAACGGGCGTGGCATCGGCCATGCGCATCGCGGTGGTTGACGCAGCGCGCGGGCGGGCCTTGGATATCGACGGGAAACGCACAGCGAGGCTCGGCAAATGGCTGCACATGGCGGAGCGGGTGACGGCGGCTGGTCGAAGACCTGGACATGGATCGACGACGAGTGGCTGGAGGGAAATCCGGCGATCATCGGCCCGCGCACGCACGGGCTCTGGCTTGGTTCCTGCGTGTTCGACGGCGCGCGCGCCTTCGAGGGCGTGGCGCCGGACCTCGACCGTCATTGCGCGCGCGTGCAGGACTCGGCCCGTGCGCTGGGGCTGAACGCGACCATGGACCTAGACGCGATGCTGGAGATCGCCGCCGACGGCATGCAGCGCTTCGACAAGGGTGCTGAGCTCTACATCAAGCCGATGTACTGGGCCGAGCAGGGTGGCTATTTCTCGGTCCCCCCGCTGGCCGAGACGACGCGCTTCTGCCTGTCGGTGTTCGAGGTTCCGATGCCGGAACCGGCGGGCTTTTCGGTGACCCGGTCGCGCTTCCGCAGGCCCACCATGGAAACGGCACCGGTCAACGCCAAGGCGGCGTGCCTGTATCCCAATTCAGGGCGCGCCCTGACCGAAGTGCGCGACAAGGGGTTCGACAACGCCGTCGTCCTCGACACGCTGTCGAATGTCGCGGAACTGGCCACCGCCAACCTGTTCATGGCCAAGGACGGCGTCGTGCACACGCCCTACCCGAACGGCACCTTCCTGAACGGCATCACCCGCCAAAGGGTGATCGCGCTGCTCAAGGCGGACGGCCACCAGGTGCACGAACGCACCATTTCCTACGATGAACTGGCGCAGGCGGACGAGCTGTTCTCCACCGGCAACTACGCCAAGGTCATGCCGATTTCGCGCATCGACGACCGCGACCTGCAGCCAGGTCCGCTCTACGCGCGGGCGCGCGAGCTTTACTGGGACTGGGCGCATTCGTGAATGCGCTTTTGGTTTCTCACGGCACCAGCCCGTTCTCTTCTTGTTGTTTGGCGGCACCAGTTGTTGTTTGGCGGCACCAGCCCGCTTCCCCTCCCGACCACGCGCCTTTGATTGGACCATAGCCAGCCCACTCCCCCGGCCCAACCACCCTATCGAGGGTACGCCTATCGGGTGGTTGGGCCGGGGGAGCGGGCTGGTGCCGTCGAAACAAAAAGGGCCGGCTTCGGACGATGACATCCGAACGCCGCCGCCTGCGTAGGAAATCAGGCACACGGTTGTAGCCGGAGCCTGACGACATGAACCGCACTCTGCCGCGCATCGCCGCCACCGCCGCACTGGCCATGGTGTTGGCGGTGACCAGCCTGGCCGTCAGCGCTGATCCGCGCCGCGAAGGGCAGCGCTGCACGGCAAGTGCGGTTGCCGCCGGCGCCGTCTGGAAGGGCACCTATAGCGGCAGCGCACCGAGTGACATCCGCCCGCGAAACTGGTCCGGCTCGCGTTGTTTTCCAACGCAGGCGGCCTGTCAGGCTTGGCTCAACCGCATCGCCGGGATGTACAGCTACTCGACCCGCGCCTCGCGCTGCGGGCGGGTGTGAGTCCATTCCGCTCACGCCAGTTGCGCTAACGCGCAACGGCTCCGCGGGGGCGGCCTGACCGGCCGGGCGCACGGTCGCGCTTGCCGGCTTCGCCGGTTCATTCCGCTCACGCCAGTTGCGATAACGCGCAACGGCTCCGCGGCGGCGGCCTGACTGGCCGGGCGCAGTCGCGTGCCGGGGTGCCAAACGCTCGGTGGGTGCAATCTGCTTCCCGGCGCACGACCGTGCGCCCGCGCGCGAGCGCGCCCTAGCGGAGCCGGCGAACGTAGTGAGCTCGGCGTGAGCGGAACAAAACCACGCGGGCGCGTGTCCCCGGCGCCGAGAGGG
The DNA here is from genome assembly GCA_028279445.1 of Tepidamorphaceae bacterium. GTDB lineage: Bacteria > Pseudomonadota > Alphaproteobacteria > Rhizobiales > Tepidamorphaceae > JANQNT01. The sequence goes on from JANQNT010000023.1 coordinate 457,013, forward strand.
ACGCCGAACGGTCCGCGCGGCCGTGACGGTCAGCTCGCCGACTTTGCCGGACAGGTGCTGATGCCGAGCAGCGTGTAAGCGGGGCACCAGCCGATCAGCGCGGTGGCCAGCGGCACGAAGCCGATATAGCCGACCCATTTCCAGCCGATGTCGGCGGGACCGAGGAAAGCGAATGCGATCAGCCCAAGCCCCACGACGATGCGCAGGACGCGATCGATGGTTCCCATATTCGTCTGCATGATCCGTCTCCTGTGTGCGTTCAGTCCACGCGCCCGAGCGGGCGCGGGTCATGGTCCGTACATTATATTCATATTATTGAATATAACTTGATCTGGATCATGTCAACGATGGCGACCGTTGCGCCGCCCGGACATGAAAAAGCGCGCGGAGATCACTCTCCGCGCGCCGGTCTCTCATCCATCTCGCATTGATCAGATGCGAAATGGATGAAGGCCCGATTCAATTTTCTGGGAGCGGGATCCGGGCGGAAAACCGGTATCCACTTTTCCTGATCCCGCTCCGGAACGGATGAGCGGCCAGCCCGTCAGGCAGTCGCCTGCTCGTGCATCTGTTCGACGTATTCCCAGTTGATCAGGTGATCGACGAAGGCGGCGAGATAGTCCGGCCGGCGGTTGCGGTAGTCGATGTAGTAGGAGTGCTCCCACACGTCGCAGCCCAGAATCGGCGTGGCGCCGTGCACCAGCGGGTTCTCGCCGTTTGGCGTCTTCATGATCTCCAGCTTGCCGCCCTTGACCGCAAGCCAGCACCAGCCGGACCCGAACTGGGTCATGCCCGCTTCGATGAACTTGCCGCGAAACTCGTCGAACGAGCCGATGTCCGCGTTGATTGCCGCTTCCAGCTTGCCGGGCAGCGTCTTGCCACCGCCTTCGGGCTTCATCCAGTTCCAGAAGTGAATGTGGTTGTAGTGCTGGCCGGCATTGTTGAAGAGGCCGGGGTTGGTGCCATGCGACCCGCGCACGACGTCTTCCAGGCTCTTGCCCTCCAGGCCCGAGCCATCCAACAGCTTGTTGCCGTTGTCGACATAAGCCTTGTGGTGCTTGTCATGATGGAATTCCAGCGTCTCGGCCGACATGTAGGGTGCCAGCGAGTCGTAGGGGTACGTCAATTCGGGCAATTCGAAAGCCATGGCCACTCAATCCTTCTGCGCGCGATCGGCGGATCGCGGTCCGCCGCTTACATAAAGCCGTTGCCGGGAGGCGGCAACCGTTTCGCCGGGTCTGCGCGTTTACCGTGGCTGCGATCGGACCGCGACGTTGGCCCGCGATTTGCTGCATATGTCAGGCAGGGCGCGCCAAAGGCCGCGCCGTTTCATGGCGGGATAGTGCAACCGATGGCCCGAACACCTTCCAATACTGCCGATGGCAAAACCAGACGGGCGTTTTTGCGCGGCAGTCTCGCCGCGGCGGCTCTGTCGCTCGTTCCCAAAGCGGCGCACGCCAACGCAGCTGATGCGCTCGCGCTGGGCGTGGTGCCGGACGCGGCGCGCGACCAGGGTCCCGCCATTTCCAGCGCGCTGCGGGCAGCCACCGATCAGGGCCGGGCGCTGTGGCTGCCGGCGGGGCGCTACGCTGCATCGAACATCGAACTACCGTCCGGAGCCGAACTGGCTGGCCAGCGGGGCCGCTCCAGCCTGGTCGGCCTCGGGGCGGCGCCGATCCTGTCGGGGCGCGGCGCGGACGGCGCGACGCTGACGGGACTGGACTTCGATGCCCGGGGCGCCGATTCCGGCAATGCCGGAGGCCATGTCATCCTTGAGGGCTGCGCGGACCTGCGCGTGCGCGATTGCCGCTTTGCGGCCGGCGCAGAACCGTTGCTGCGGCTGCGCTCGTGCACCGGGCTGATCGAAGCCTCGCTGTTCGAACAAGGGCTTTCCAGCGCGCTGTTTGCCAACGATTCTTCCGGGTTGCGCATCGCCGGCAACCACGTACGCGACATGGCCGACAACGGCATTCTGGTGTGGCAGTCCTCCAAGGGCGAAGACGGCACCATCATCACCGGCAACCGCATCGAGCGCATCGGCAACCGTTCCGGCGGCGACGGCCAGTGGGGCAACGGCATCAACGTGTTCCGCGCCGGCAACGTCATCGTCGCCAACAACCGCATCAGCGACTGCACCCTGTCGGCGATCCGCGGCAACGCCGCCTCGAACTTCCAGGTCATCGGCAACAACGCCACACGCATCGGCGAGACGGCGATCTTCGTGGAGTTCGGCTTTTCCGGCGCGGTGGTAGCCGACAATCTGGTCGACCGCGCCGCCACCGGCGTGTCGATCACCAACTACAACGACGGCGGGCGCATGGCGACAGTGACCGGCAACGTCATCCGCGATCTGGTGCGCGATGCCAGCCGCACCCAAAGTCCGTGGGCTCCGGGCATCGGCATTGCCGCGGAAGCCGACACGATCGTTGCCAACAACGTGCTGGACAACATTCCCTGGGCGGGACTGTGGCTGGGCTACGGCCCATATCTGCGTGATGTCGTGGCGACCGACAACGTGGTGCGTCAGGCCACCTTCGGTGTCGCGGTTTCGGTCGTCGAGGGCGCTGAACGCACCGTTGTCCGCGACAACCTGATCAGCGGCACGACGGACGGCGCCATCGTCGGCTTCGATCACGACAATCCGGTCACCGGCGACCTGTCAAAGACCGGCGCGCAGGAGTTCCGGCACCTCACCCTCGACGGCAACATGATCGGGTGAAGCCGTCACCCATGGCGCTAGCGCAGGCGCTCCAGGATCGAGACATAGTTCGCCACCGCCGCGCCGCCCATGTTGAAGATACCGCCGAGTTCGGGAGCATCGAGCTGCATGTCGCCGGCCTCACCGGCAAGCTGCATGGCGGTCAGGACATGCATCGACACACCGGTCGCGCCGATCGGATGGCCCTTGGATTTCAGCCCACCTGACGGGTTGACCGGCAGCTTGCCATCGATAGCGGTGACACCGTCGGCGATGACGCGAGCGCCCTCGCCTTCCTTGGCCAGCCCCATCGCCTCGTACTCGATCAGCTCGGCGATGGTGAAGCAATCGTGGGTCTCCACGAAAGAAAGGTCGTCCAGCGTGACGCCGGCATCGGCCAGCGCTTTTGCCCAGACTTCAGCGCAGCCTTCGAACTTGAGGATGTCGCGCTTCGACATCGGCAGGTAGTCCTGCACGTGGCGGGCGGCGCGGAAGGCGACTGCCCGGTCCATGCGCAGCGCGGTGCTGACGTCGGTCAGTACCAGTGCTGCGGCGCCATCGGACACCAGCGAGCAGTCGGTGCGTTTCAGCGGTCCGGCGACGCGGGGGTTCTTGTCGCTCTCCGCGCGGCAGAAATCGAAGCCAAGGTCCTTGCGCATCTGCGCGTAGGGGTTGTTGACGCCGTTCCTGTGGTTCTTGGCGGCGATCGCGGCCAGCGCATCGGACTGATCGCCATGGCGCTGGAAGTAGCCATCGGCGATGACGCCGAAGATACCCGCGAAGCCGCCCGGCGTGTCGCCGTCCTCGGCCAGATAGGAGGCTTTTTTGAGGATTTCGCCGATCTCGGGGCCCGGTGTCGTGGTCATCTGCTCGACACCGACCACGAGCACCACCCGCGCGGACTTCGCGGCAATCGCTTTCAGTCCCTGATGCACGGCGGCCGAGCCCGTGGCGCAGGCGTTTTCCACCCGCGTCGCCGGCTTGAAGCGCAGCTTCTCATCGGCCTGCAGCACCAGGGACGCGGTGAAGTCCTGCGCCGAGAAGCCCGCATTGAAGTGGCCGAGCACGATCTCATCGACATCTTCCGGGCCAATGCCGGCATCGTTGAGCGCCTGCGCAGCGACGCGCACGACCATGCTCTCGACGGTCTCCGCGTCGTGCTTTCCGAACGGCGTATGGGCCCAGCCGACAATGCAGGCGGTCATGGCGTCGTCTCCCGGCGAAAATCTCTCCTCACCGGATATAGGCACTTGGGAGTAGCAGCGTCTACTCGCCGCGCGACACCGTCTGCGACGCGCCGGGCCTTGAGGCGTCCGTGACCGGTACGATCACCGTATAGGCGCCCCCATCGCCGGTGGCTTCCAGCCGGCGCGTGTCCGCCTCGCCCCCGGCCAGCGGATCGTCGCTCAAACGCAGATGCCCCGAAACGGTCAGCGCCAGATGCGGGGCGGCGATCGAACGGTCGAGATGGAAGGCCCCGCCGTCCCCCTCGATCACGCATTCGATGGTGGTTTCCCCGTCGATGACCGGTCCGCACAGACCGAGTTCGCCGTAGAACGCGCCATCGATTTCCGCATAGACCAGCGCAAAGCTCGGCTGCGTATCGTCCATCGCCGCCGCATCGAAATACTGCCTGGTGGTGGTGCTTGCGGGTGCGGCGAGGACGACGGTCAGGTCGCGGACGGCGAAGGGGCCGTCGGCACCCATCAGCAGTGTGTTGGTGAAGGCGCGATAGACGATCCCTGAAGCGATGTGCGGCAGGCTCTGGAACACCTCTTCGGCGTCGAGTTCGCGTGCGAGCGCGTCCTGAGCGCGCGCGCTGCCCGGCAGCAGTGCGGCAAGCAGCACCACGGCCATGCAAAGAACCGTCGCTTGAAGGGGCAATGCGCGCTCCTTGCGGACTGTCGCCTCAGCCGAATGTCGTGAGCGCATGGCGCAGGTCCGAAGTTGGTTGCAGGCGGCCCACCGTGTCGCCACGCGCATTGGTGACGTCCGGGAGCACGCGCGATTCCATGAATGTGTCGTCTTCGCTTGAATGCACCGCGAAGCGCGCGACGATCGCCGCGGCTACGACCTGGGCTGCGCGGCTTGTGCCGTCCTCGATCTTGACGGCGGCAGCAACCTTGAGCTTCGGGAAGGCGACCACATAGACCCCTTCCGCGCCGCCCTTGAGGAACACCGTCTCGCCGAAATGCGCCATCACCTCGGTGTCCAACCGGTGAACGCCGGCGACCGCGTGCGGCTCGGCGGCGCAGGCGCGAAACAGCCGGTCGGCGGCGGCACGCCGTTCCAGACTCAGGTCCGGATTGCCGAAGAAGCGCGCAAACCCACAGGCGAGCGTGCGCAGCGGCACGGCCCAGGCAGGCAGCGAGCAGCCATCCACCCCGCACGGTGCCTCGGCGAGGTCGGTCTCGAACACGTCGGACAGGACCGTGGCGATCTCCGCCTGGGCGGGATGGTCAGAACGTTCGTAGCCGACCGGATTGAACCCCCTGTGCAGGGCGAAGGCGAGCATGCCGGCGTGCTTGCCCGAGCACTCGTTGGTCATACGAGTTGGTGTCTCGCCGGCGCGGATCAGGGCCTCGATGTCCGCGTGCTGGTAGGGCCAGCGTGCGCCGCAGGCAAGTGCCTCGGCGTCGAGGCCGAGGCGTTCCAGCGTTGCGGCGACGGCGGTGACATGGCGCGCTTCGCCGTTGTGGGAGGCGCAAGCAAGCGCCAACTCATAGTCGCTGAAGCCGAAGGCGTCGGCCGCACCGGATTCCACCAGCGCCAGCGCCTGCACCAGCTTGATCGACGAGCGCGGGTAGACCGGCGTCTGCGTCGCGCCGATCTCCAGCATGATGCCGCCGTCGGTATGGGCGATCACCAGCGAGCCACGGTGGCGACTCTCGACGATTGAGCCACGGGTTGCTTCGACGAGGACGGGAACGGACATGCGGCGGCACGCGTGAGGATTGACGGGAGGATGCCACTTACACGACGCGGGCCGCGCTGCAAAGCACGCAGCCCCACGTGGGTCAGCTACCCGTCCACCAGCGCGTCAGCAGATAGCCCAGGGTGGCCGAGGTGCCGGTCAACGCCGTTCCCCAGATCATGTCGACAATGCTCATGCGCACCGGCCAGTCGCGGATGGTGGCGATGTTGGTGAGGTCGTAGGTGGCGTAACAGAAGAAGCCAAACAGCGCGCCGAACATGAGCGCGGTGCGCCAGTCGCCGCTGGCGAGCGCGGGACGAATGGCGAAGATGACGATGCCCACCACATAGACCGCATAAAACCCGAAGGCGACGCCCCAGCGCACCTGGTCGGCCATCAGGTCGCCCAACTGGCTGAAGTAGAAGCTGCGCGCCACCACGGCGAGCCAGACGATGTCGATGGCGAAGAAGACCAGTGCGGTGGCGATGTATGCGACGATCCAGGTCATGACGGATTTACGCGCTCAGGTGTCAACAGGATCAGTCGGTGAGCTGCATCGTCGGCGACAGATCGCGCGGGTCGAGCTTCAAGTGGATCAGGCTGGCGCCATCGTGGGCACGGGCAGCCGCCAGCGCCTCGGGGAGATCGGCATCCTTCGTCACGCTCAGCGCCAGTGCACCATAGCTCTGCGCCCACCGGGTGAAATCGGGATTGGCGAGTGCGGTCGCCTGCACGCGGCCGGGATAGGTGCGCTCCTGATGCATGCGGATGGTGCCGTAGCTGGCATTGTCGCAGACGATGACGATCGGCTTCGCGCCGGCCTGGACAGCGGTGGCGAACTCGGCCTGGGTCATCTGGAAGCAACCATCGCCGGCCAGGCATACGATGGCCTTGTCGGGATGGCGCAGGCTGGCAGCAATCGCGGCAGGCAGGCCATAACCCATCGAGCCCGACGTCGGCGCAAGCTGCGTGCCGAACCCGCCGTAGCGGAAGAAACGGTGCAGCCAGATGGCATAATTGCCGGCGCCGTTGGTGATGATCGCATCGTCGGGAAGGGCATCGCGCAGGTGGCTGATCGTCGCCGACATGGTGACTGCGCCGACGCTCGGTGGCGGAACGTCGGACCAAGCGCGATAGTCGGCATTGGCCTCGCCCGGCGTTGCGACCCGCGCTGGTGAGGCGGAGTGGGCGGCGGCCAGCACGGCGTCGAGGAAGGTGCCCGGCGTCGCGTTGATGGCAAGGTCGGGCACATAGATGCGGCCAAGCTCCTCGGCGCCCGGATGCACGTGGATCAGGGTCTGGCGCGGTTTAGGGATATCGAACAGGGTGAAGCCCTGGCTGGGGTTTTCGGAAAACCGCGCACCGAGCAGCAGCACCAGATCGGCATCGGCGATACGCTGTTTCAGCGCCGGGTTGATGCCAAGCCCGACATCGCCGGCATAGTTCGGGTGATCCTGCCGGAACAACCCCTGGCGGCGGAACGAACAAGCGACCGGGAGTTGCCAGATCTCAGCGAAACGCGTCAGCGCCTGCGTGTCTTCCGCACGCCAGCGCGATCCGCCGACGATGACGATAGGCCGTTGCGCACCGTTCAGCATGTCGATGGCACGGGCGGCATCGTCAGGTGCTGGCGCTGGCGCGGCGACATTGACGCGCGGTCCGGGCTTCGCCGTCACCTGCTCACGCAGCATGTCCTCGGGCAGCGCCAGCACGACCGGTCCCGGCCTGCCGCTCATCGCCACGTACCAGGCATGGGAGAGCACTTCCGGGATGCGCTCGGCGCAGTCGAGCTCGTCGACCCACTTGGCCATCGATCCGTAGAAGGCGCGGTAATCGACCTCCTGGAACGCCTCGCGGCCGTGCATCTCGCGGCCGATCTGGCCGACCAGCAGCACCATCGGCGTTGAATCCTGTCGCGCGATGTGCACGCCACAGGCGGCATTGGTCGCGCCGGGCCCGCGGGTGACGAGCGCAACGCCGGGCCGGCCGGTCAGCTTGCCGTCGGCCTCCGCCATCATCGCCGCGCCGCCCTCGTGACGGGCGACCACGGTTTCGATCTTCGAGCCGTGCAGGCCATCGAGCACGTCGAGATAGCTCTCGCCGGGGACGCAGAAGACGCGGTCGGTTCCCTGCGCTTCGAGACATTGAACGATGAGATGGCCGCCGCTTGGCATCGGCTTTCTCCATGCGGATTGCCGGCCGGTCATAGCGCGGCGGGCGCCGCCCCGCCAGAGGGCCGTGCCGGCAAGTGGGCAGGCCACCGGGTCACGCGGCAGCGCGCTCGCCGAGTGCCCGTGCGCGACCGATCCAGCCGGCGATCTTCTTCTCGTCGGCCAGTTTCACCGAGCCGAACTGGAGGATCTTGCGCGGCTTGATGCCGCAAAATGCCAGCACCTGATTGCGCAGCACCCGCCGACCCGGCTGGCGGTAGAGCAGCGTGTCGATCCAAGGCGGCGTATCCGATGTGATCACCGCATCCGCCGTGCGGCCGGAGAGCAGTTTGTCCCAGGCGACACCGCGAGCGCGATACTTGTAGGCGAAGCCCGACGACAGCGCTCGGTCGAGCACCGCCTTCGCCTTGGTCGGCATGGCGCCCCACCAGTAGGGATGGACAACGAACAGGTGATCGGCCCAGGCCACATTGTCCTGCCAGGCGGCGAGGTCGGGTTCCAGTTCACCCGCCGGTCCGGTCTTGCCCGCAATCTCCATGTCGAACGACATCTCGTTCAGGTCCATGCGGCGGATTTCGGCACCTTGTGCCCGTGCACCGGCCTCATAGGCATCGGCAATCGCCGCGCATAACGAACTCTGCCTGGGATGTGCCACCCAGATGAACACGCGCTTTGTCATGATCTGCTCCTAGGATCAGTGTCAGGCATTTGCTTGACACTATGTAAACTTGACATGTTGTCAAATGGACATAGATTGACAAGATGTCAAGTCAGAAAGTCAAAGACACCCGTTCCCGCGTCCTGCAGGCGACATGGGAGCTGATGGAGGAACACGAGGGCCACGGCGTTGCCATGGCAGACATCGCGAAGCGCGCCGGGCTCTCACGCCAGGCGGTTTATCTGCACTTTCCCAATCGGGCCGAATTGCTGATCGCGGCGACCTGGTACGTCGATGAGGCGCTTGATCTGCCGGCGAAGCTGAGGCCGATGCAGGCGGCAACGACTGGCGCGGAACGCCTCGACCGGCTGATCGCGGCATGGGGCGGCCACCTGCCCGGGATTCACGGTGTGACGACGGCCATGCTGCGCATGAAGGCTGATGACGCCGACGCGGCAACCGCATGGGCGGACCGGATGAACGACATTCGCGAAGCCTGTTCGAGAACGGTGGCCATGCTCGCCAGCGAGGACCGACTTCGGCCCGGCTGGAGCAAGCGCGCCGCAACCGACGTACTGGCAATGCTGCTGTCGGTGGAAAACTGGCAACGCCTGACGCGTGAAGACGGCTGGTCGAACACGACCTACATTAAACGCATGAAACAGATTGCCCACGACCTGCTTGTCGTGAAAAGCGACCCGGACTAGGCCACGGTCTCCCCCACCGCGCCCGACGCCAGCATGGCGTCGATCTCTGATGCCGAGAACCCCGCCTCGGCAAGCACCTCGCGGGTGTGCTGACCGAGCAGCGGCGCCGGTCTGGATGTATCCGCCGGCGTTGCCGAGTACTTCACCGGACAGCCGATCGCCTCGACCTTGCCGGCGACGGGATGGTCGGTTGCGATGACCATGTCGCGGGCGCGCGTCTGCGGATCGGCGTGCATCTCGGTGACCGAGAGCACCGGGCCTGCCGGCAGGCCGATCTCTTCCATGGCGGCAAGCCAGTGCGCGGTTGTCCGCGCCGGGAAATAGCCGCCCAACACCTCGGCAAGCGCCTCGCGGTTGGTGATGCGCCCCTCGTTGGTGGCGAAGCGCGGGTCGTCGTTGAGGTGCCCGGCGCCGAGCAATCCGATCAGCCGCTCCCAATTGGCCTGATTGGCCGCGCCGACATTGATCCAGCCGTCGGCGGTGGCGAACGCCTCATAGGGCGCATTGAGCGGATGGGCGGAGCCGAGCGGCCCCGGCGCAACGCCGGTCGCCAGTCCGATTGCCGACTGCCAATAGGTCTGCACGATCGCCGCCTCGTAGAGCGAGGTGTCGACCACCTGCCCCTCGCCGGTCCTGAGCTTGTGGGCATAGGCCGCGGCGATGGCCATGGCGGCGACGATGCCGGCGGTGATGTCGGAGACCGGCGCACCGACCTTGACCGGCGCACGACCTGGTCCTTCGCCGGTGATCGACATCAGCCCGGACATGCCCTGGGCGATCAGGTCGAAGCCGCCGCGCGTGGCGTAAGGGCCGGTCCGGCCGAAACCGGAGACGGCACAGTAGATCAGTCCGGGATTGCCCTTGCGCAGCTCTTCGTAGCCCAGACCGAGGCGTTCCATCGTGCCCTTGCGGAAGTTCTCGATGACCACATCGGCGTCCTTCAGCAACCGGCGCAACGCGTCTGCGCCACCGGGCGTCTTCAGATCGAGCGCAATGCCGCGCTTGTTGCGGTTCATCATCATGAAGGCGGCGCTCTGGCCTTCGATCTGAGGCGGCACGAAACGGCGCGTGTCGTCCCCGGTCAGTTTCTCGACCTTGATCACGTCGGCGCCCAGATCGGCGAGCATCAGCCCGGCCGTCGGTCCGGCCATGATGTGGGTCAGCTCAAGGACCCGGCAGCCCTTCAGCGGCCCCATGTCAGCAGCCCCATGTCAGCGGCCCCATGTCAGCGGCCCCATGTCAGCGGCCTTTCCACTGCGGCTTGCGCTTGGCCAGAAAGGCCTCCATGCCCTCCTTGAAGTCCTCGGACATGTAACAGAGCTCGATCAGGTCATGATCGTCGACGTCGCCGGCGGCGGCTTTCGCATTGCGACGCATGCTCTCCTTGGTGGCGCGCATGGTCAGCGGCGCATGGGTGGCAAGACGCGCAGCCAGTTCCGCCGCGCGGGCCATCACCGCGTCGCCATCGGGCAGCACTTCGGCGATCAGCCCGGCCGCCGCGGCCTCCTGCGCACCGACAAGGCGGGCGGTGAGCAGGATCTCCTTGACCCGCGCCTCGCCCAGCAGCCGCACCAGCCGCGCCAGGTTTGCCGTCGACAGGCAGTTGCCCAGCGTGCGCGCGATGGGGAAGCCGAACTTCATCGCCTCGCTGGCCAGGCGAATGTCGCAGCACGCCGCGATGGCCGCCCCGCCGCCGGTGCAGGCACCATCGATGGCGGCAATGGTGGGTACGCGGCATCGTTCGATTGCATCGAACACCGCTTCCATGCGCACCTCGTAGTCCCAGCCGTCCTGAGGGGTCGAGAAGGTGCGAAACTGCGCCATGTCGGTACCGGCGGCGAATGCACCGCCCGCACCGCTGACGACGACGGCGCGCACGCTCAGGTCGTCGGGAACGCTGCGGCAGATCTGCGCCAGCCCCTCGTACATGGCGAAGGTCAGCGCGTTGCGACTCTGTGGTCGGTTGAAGATCGCGTAGCCGACGCAATCGCGCACTTCATAGAGCAGTTCATCCGACATGACAGCGATCGCTTTCCGTGGTGAGTGACCGATCGGGCGTGCGGAGCGTTTCAAGGCCCGATCCCGACGAACACCACTTCCCTACTGGCGCGCCACGAACCGTGCAAGCGCGGGGCGTCATGGCCGGCACCCCGGCACCGACGAGGTGCCCATCCCCGTTACACCGGCCATGGAGCCGACCCTGGACCCCGCGCGTCAGGAGGAGATTTGCGCCCATCTTTGCCGGAGGAGACAATGCCGATTCCGGATCAGGGTCGTTGGTGTTACGGCGAGATACAACTCAGGCGGGCAAATATCGCAGAAATGCCCATAAAATGGTCATGTCTCTGCCTATAAAAGTATCTATGCATAATATTTCATCAATATTGGTCAGAATTGGTATATTAATGATTATTATTGGTTTTCTTCTGGTTTTATACTAGATTTGCCCTCCTTCCCGGAGAGACATCCGCCGCAGGATTCCTGCGGACGGGTGTGCTGGGGGTTTATTCGGAGGGGTTCAAATGGAAGAACAAATCGCTGAATTGGCGGCTAAGGTCGCCGCGCTTGAATCCAGCACCACCAACACGATGTTCGCGGAGACCTACTACTACCTGACCATTCCGCTCATGGTGCTGATTCACGCCGGCTTCCTGGCTTACGAGATGGGGGCCTCACGCCAGAAGAACGTGCTCGCGTCGGGGATCAAGAACATCCTCGCCTTCGCGTTCATGGTCCCAACATTCTATTTCTTCGGTTGGTGGGTCTATTGGGCCTTCCCGACCGGTTTCACGCTGAGCGCGGGACCAAACGAAATCAGCGGCATGGCCTATGCCACGGAGATCGCCGCTCCCTGGGTCGAATACATGGGTCCGAACATTTCCGACAATGCGTCCGGCGTGTTCGTCGGCGCCTTCACGCTGTTTGCGGCAACGACCGCGTCGATCTTCTCCGGCGCGGTGATCGAACGCATCCAGGTGGTCGGCTTCGTCATCCTCGCTATCGTGCTGGGATCATTCGCCTGGGTCGTCGCCGCGGCCTGGGGCTGGCACGCCGATGGGTGGCTGGTGCAGCAATGGGGCTACCACGACTTCGGCGCGGCAGGCCTTGTCCACGCCGTGGCCGGGTTCTTTGCCCTTGGCGTGCTGATCAACCTCGGCCCGCGCATCGGCAAGTTCAACGCCGATGGCAGCGCCAACCATATCGCCCCGCACAATCTGCCGTTCCTGCTGGTCGGCTTGATGCTGATCATCGTCGGCTTCTGGGGCTTCCTGATGGCCTGCATCATCGTGCCGGGTGAGGCTTGGTCCTGGTACAGCGACAAGTTCTCGACCATCTACGGCACCCCGATCACGCTCTCGGCGCTGGCCTTCAATATCCTGATGGGCTTTGCCGGCGGCATCATCGGCGCATGGATGGTGACCCGCGATCCGTTCTGGATGATGTCGGGCGCGCTGGCAGGCATTATCGCCTGTGCGTCGGGCCTCGACCTGTGGTGGCCGCCACTGGCCTTTGCCATCGGTTTCGTCGGTGGCGCCATCCTCAAGCCCGCAGCCGCGGTGCTGGAGAAGTGGGGCATCGATGATGCGGTCGGCGCGGTCACCGTGCACGGCACCGTGGGCATCTGGGGCGTTATGGCCGTTGGCATCTTCGCCGCTGGCTACCCGGCGCTGCAGGGCGATCCGGGCATTGCGACCACGTCGTTTGTCGGCCAGCTCGTCGGATCGGTGGTGATGTTCCTGCTTGGTTTCGTGCCCGGCTACGTCGTATCGCTGATCCTGAAGAGCGTCGGATTGCTGAGGGTTGGCGAGGCCGCCGAGATCAACGGCCTCGACGTCACCAAGGTGCCGTCCACCGCATATCCGGAAGGCATCAACGCGCCCGCCGAGTGATCGGGACAATAAGAGGAGACAACGATCATGGGTTCACCAGTCGATACCTGGAACGATATCGCCGGGCCGATGTACATGGGCGCCAACAGCTCCTGGGAAGTCATCTGGCTTCTCGTGGCAATCGCCCTGTGCATCCTGCCGCTGATTGTCGGCAGCAAGCACGAGCTCGACGCCTACAAGAAGGTCGCGAACAACGGCGACCATCCGAAAGGGTGACGTAGTCCCCCCGGACGCGCATCGCGCGTCCGGGTCATCCGACTGCGAATGAAACAAAGGCCGCCGGTCCGCCGGCGGTCTTTTTTATTTGGCCGCTCGGCTTGTTTGCTTCCCTGTGGCGGTTGCGCCGCTTCGCGCCGCCTAGTCAGGCCGCGCTGTTCCATTCCGCTCACGGCGAGTTCGCTATCGCTCACCGCCTCCGCGAGGGCGCGCTTTCGCGCGGGCGTCCGGTCGGACGCCTGGGTTCGTTCCACGCGCCGACTTAACGCTTGGCACCCAGGCACGCGACTGCGTGCCCGGCCGTTCAGGCCGCCCCCGCGGAGGCGTCGAGCGGAGCGAGACTTGCCGTGAGCGGAATAAAGCGCAGCGCACTGGCGTGAGCGGCAAAACAGCTATCCCGCGTCGCGGCGGGCGGCGGCGTTCTCGCGGGCATCGACGACCCAGCGATACCAGTGATCGGCGATGTCGAGGAAGAAGGGGCGTCCGCCGAAGTAGTAGGGCCTCGCGCCGAGCGTCGTGTGCGCGTAGGCGGTCTCGCCGCACGGATCGCCAAGCGCACGGTAGCCGGCCTTCATGCCGAGATAGGGCGCCACCGCGACGCCGGAGCCGGAAAAGCCCATGGCGTAGACGACGCCATCGCGCTCGCCGACCTGCGGCATGTGGCCGAAGCTGTAGCCGGTATTGCCGGACCAGCAATGGGTCAGCTTGACGCCATCCAGCGCCGGCCAGATGTCACGCATGGTTTCGTGCAATCGGCTGGCTGCGGCGGCGGGGGCGATCTGCCGGATCGACGCGCGTCCGCCGAACAGGATGCGGGTCTCGTCGGGCGACAGGCGGAAGTAGGAGTGGCGGGCGCGGGTCTCGACCATCATCCGCTTGCCCGGTGCCAGTTCCTGCAGCAGGTCGCGCGGCAGCGGCTGGGTGGCGATGATGTAGCTCGGCAGCGGAAAGACGCGACGGCGGAACCAGCCGAAACGCCCCACCGTGTAGCCGTTGGTCGCCATGATCGCCTTCCCGGCGCGGATTTCGCCCGAGGCGGTACGCGCGAGGAACGCGTTGCCCTCCCGTGTCACGGCCTCCACCGGGCACTCGCGCACCACCGTCACGCCACGGCGCAGCGCGGCGTCCATCAGCCCGTCGTGGAACTTGCGCGGATGCAGCGCGGCGTGGCCGGGAAACAGGATCGCGCCGAAGTAGCGCTTCGTCCCGATTTCCCTTGCCAGCTCATCGCGGCCGATCGTGACCATATCGAAATCGGCCACCGCCTTGATGTTGGCGACGAGTTGCTTCTGAGCTTCGAACTGCGCCCTGGTCCAGGCGAGCTGGATGCGGCCGGTGACCTTGAAATCGCAGGCGATCTGCTCGCGCTCGATCAGCCCGCGGGCATGGTCGAAGGCGGCCTGCGCTTCCTCGTAGACGCCACGCGCGGCGGTCTCCCCGAAGCGCTTGACCATGGTCTCGAAGGGCAGACGCGGATGGGCGCCGAACATGCCGCCATTGCGCGTCGAAGCCCCCTCGCCCGGTACGCCGGCATCGATCACCACGACGCGGGCGCCTTCGTCGGCGCAGGCGATTGCCGCGCTCAGGCCGGTGAAGCCGGCGCCGACAATGACGACATCGGCTGTCGCAGGTGGGCTGGAGGGCAGATCAGGCAGCGGCGCGCCGTCGTCCCACCAATAGGGACGCCCCGGCTCGGCCGCATCGTCGGCGAACAACTTCACGACATGCGTCCCGGCCGGCTCAGGCGTAGTTGCCCTTCACCCGCTCCTTGGTGGGATCGAAGTGGGGGAAGGCCACCACGCTCGCCTTGAGGCGCTTCTGCTGGCCATCAAGCTGGCCCACCTCAACGGAAGTGCCGGGTTCGGCATGGGTCACGTCCATGCGCGCCAACGCGATCACCTTGCCGAGGATCGGCGATTTGACCGCTGAGGTGATCTCGCCGACCTGCGCCTTGCCGATGCGGATACAGTCGCCGGTCGCCGGCACCACGCCGCTCTCGATATCGAGGCCGACGAGCTTCCTCTGCGGATGGGCCTTGCGCTCCTCGATCGCCGCGCGACCTATAAAATCGTCGTTCTTGGATTTCAGCGGCACGGTGAAACCGATGCCAGCCTCGAACGGATTGGTCTGGTCGCAGAACTCGTAACCGGCGAAGACCAGGCCTGCCTCGATGCGCAGGATGTTCAGCGCCGTCAGACCCAGCGGCACAAGCCCCTTTGGTTCGCCAGCCGCCCAGATCGCGTCGAACACCGCTTCGGCGTCCTTGGGGTGGCAGAACACCTCGTAACCCAGTTCACCGGAATAGCCGGTGCGGCTGACGACGCAGGCCGGTCCGTGGAAGTCGCCGACGCGCCCGACGGTGAAGCGGAACCAGGGCAGTTCCCCGATGGTCGGCTGGGTCGGTGGTGTCCAGATCACCTCGTTCAGGATGTCGCGCGACAGCGGCCCCTGCACCGCCACGTTGTGCAACTGGTCGGTGGAGGACCGCACCCAGGCGTTCATGCCGTTCTTTTCCGCCTGCTTGCGCAGCCACAGGCCGGATTCGTCGTTGCCGCCGACCCAGCGGAAATTGGTGTCGCCGAGGCGGAACACCGTGCCGTCGTCGATCATGCCGCCGTGCTCGTAGCACATCGCGGTGTAGACCACCTGGCCGACGGAGAGCTTGGCGATGTTGCGGGTGACGCAAAGCTGCAGCAGCGCCTCCGCGTCGGGACCGGTCACTTCGTATTTGCGCAGCGGCGAGAGGTCCATGATCGCCGCCTTCTCGCGGCAGGCCCAGTACTCCGCGATGGCGCCGTGATTGGTCATCTGGTTGGGCAGCCAGTAACCGTTGTATTCCGCGAAATCGCGGGTGTGCCGGGCAAAGCAGTCATGAAAGCCCGTCTTCTTGGTCTCTTCCACATCCGACTCCGGTGTCTTGCGCCAGCCGATCGAGCGCTTGAAGTCCTCGTTCTCCCCGTAGACGCGCACCTGGATATCGGTCGGGTTCCAGCCGTTGGCGGGATCGATATCGCAGGGGCAGGCCGACGACACGCAGACCAGATCGGTCAGCGCCCGCAGCATCACGTAGTCGCCGGGTCGCGACCACGGATCGTCCATGCCGATCGCGTTGGTGTCGTCGAGCATGGTGTTGAAGAAGAAGTTGATCGCCGGCCAGCCGCCGCGCGGACGCACGTCGTATTGCGCCAGGTCCGCGTTGATGTTGTCGGAGCAGTTGACGTGGCCGGGATAGCCCATGTCCTCGTAGTAGCGCGCGGTGCAGGCGAGCCCGAAGGTGTCGTGGCGCCCGCAGGTGTCCTGGACGATCTCCACCAGTGGCTCGTGATCGACGCTGAAGTACTTCGAGAAGATGCCGGGCGCGGGATAGAGCGTGCCCATCAGCGAGCGCGTCGTCGTCGGATCGATGTCGCGCTCAAGCCCCGCATCGAGCGCGCGCTGCGACAGCGCCTGGAAGTCGGAACACTCGCGTCCCTGGATGTCGAGGATCTGGATGAACTGGCCGGCCTTGACCGTGTAGGACTTCGCCTCGCCCGGCTGGAGGTTGATGTCGGTGAGCGGATCGGCCAGCGGATCGGGCGGCGCAAGGCCGCCCTTGCCTTCGCCGGGTTCGGCACGGCGCACGTAAAGCACCACCTCGGTGGGCGCATCCTGTGCTTCGGGAAGCATCGGGCCGCCCGGCGCGCAGACAATCAGCAACCCATCGCTTGCGGCCTGGAACGTCGCCATGTCGCCGGCGCGCGAACCGCCATCGAAGACGCGCACCGCATCGCCTCTGGCCAGATCGAAACCGGCCGCATCGAGCGCGCGCAGCACCTTGGCACCCGATGCGTCAGCGCTGAGTGCGGCCTTGATGCCGCTGGCCTCACCAGACCCCTTGGCGCCGATCCTGCCCGCGTCGGAGGTTCCATCGGGGGCGAAGAAGACGAGTTCCACGGGCTGCAGCCCTTCGCGGTCGAGGATGGAGAACTCGTCGCCCCGATCGATCTTCACCGCGCGCGAGCCGCCGCCCGGCACCGGATGACGCTCGACCCCGTGAGGCAGCACGGTCAGCCCCGGCGTGATGACGCCGGCGCGTTCATAAGGCGTTTCGAAGGCAGGTTTGATGCCCATCAGTCGATCCCCAGTGCTTTCTTACGGTCCGCCGACCAGCGCATGGCCAGGTGGTCGACCATCAGTCCCATGAAGGCGACGCACAGACCCAGGACCAGCCCCTTGCCCACATCTGTCGCAGATAGGGCGCGTTGCATCTCCTGACCCAGGTCGCGGGTGCCGATGAAGGCGGCGATGATGACCATGAACAGCGAGAACATCACCGTCTGGTTGATGCCGACCATGATGGTGGGCAGCGCCAGCGGCAGCTTCACGGTCCACAGTTTCTGGCGGCGCGTGGCGCCGGACATGTCGGCGGCCTCGATCAGCTCCGGCGGCACGCCGCGCAGGCCCTCGATTGTGTAGCGGCACATCGGCACCATGCCGAAGACGATCACCGCGCCGATCGCCGCGACATCGTTGACGCCGAACAGCATCACCACCGGTATGAGATAGATGAAGCTCGGGAAGGTCTGCGCCGTGTCGCAGATCAGCAGCGCGATCTTGGCCCTGCCCTCGCTGCGCGATGCCCATACGCCGAGCGGCAGGCCGATCATCATCGAGATGATCACCGCGAAGGTGATCATGTAGGCGGTGATCATCGCCCGGTCCCACCAGCCGGACATGGCGATCAGCCCGGCATAGGCCAGGCACACCAGCGCGGAGCGCGCGCCGCCGATCATCCAGCCGATGCCGGCGAGGAACGTCAGGACGGCGGCGAAGGGCAGCCACTGATAGGCGTTCTGCAAAGGCACGAGGATCCAGACGATCAGGAAGGAGCGCAGCGCCAGCGTGATCGGATCGAGCAGGACCAGCATCCAGTCGACGCCGGCGTCGAACTGCTTCGACAGCGTGAAGGCCTGGCGGCGCTTGATTTCATGCGCCTCGGGAATGAATGCGGCAAGCGTGAAGGCAACCGCGATGAGCGCCAGCCAGATCAGCAGCAGCTTGTTGCGCACCCACCAAGGCGTGCCGCGCTCGAAGTGCACCGGCTGGCGATAGGCCCAGGCCTTGGAGCAGCGGTCCAGCGTGATGGCCAGCAGCACGATGGTGATGCCGATCTCGATGGAGCGGCCCATGCGCAGCGCCTGCAGCAGTTGCAGCAGCTTCTCGCCGAGACCGGGCATGCCGATGAAGCTCGCCAGCACGACCATCGCCAGCGACTGCATGATGACCTGGTTGACGCCGACGAGGATCTCGGTGCGTGCGGTGGGCACACGGGCATGGCGCAAGAGCTGCCAGCGCGTCGAGCCGCACATCTGACCGCTCTCGATCACCTCCGGCGGCACCTTCTTGAGGCCGAGCACGGTCATGCGGATCATCGGCGGAGTGGCGAAGATGATGGTGACGATGGCGCCGGCCTTGGGGCCAAGCCCGATGAACACCACCACCGGGATCATGTAGGCGAAATGGGGCAGCGACTGCGCGATGTTGAGCACCGGATTGAGCACGGCCTCAAAGCGCGGATAGCGCCAGGCGAGCAGGCCCATGACGAGGCCGAGCGCCACCGCCAGCGGCACCGCGACGACGATGACCGACATCGTCTCCATGGCCCATTCCCACTGGCCCATGACGGCGATCCACACGAAGGTGCCGCCCGACAGCAACGCCAGCCGCCAGCCGCCGAGCGCGTAACCGACGACGCCGGCGGTGACGGCGATCACGGTCCAGGGAATCGGGCCGATGCGCGGCCAGCGGTTCTTGCCGTAGAGCAGGTTGGCGGTGATGTCGATCAGCCACTCCACCCCGTCGGCGAAGGCGCGCGTCAGGTAGATCAGGCCGAGGTCGTCCTTCAGAAAGGCGAAGGTCCAGTTGATCCAGTCGGCAAACGGCAGCACGAACCAGTCCGGCGGGCGGATCAGCCCGTCCGGCAGCGCCACCTTGGCAGCCGCCAACAGCACCGCCGCGACGACGATCATCTGACCGATGCGCTGGTCGCGCTGCGGTGTCGCGATGGCCGGTGCGGGGATGGCGGCGTCGGTCACGGCTGTTCTCCGAACAGCACATCGAGGGCATCCTGGCGCTTGAGGACACCGACCAGCTTGCCGGAGGTATCGGCGACCGGCAGGCGGGCGCGCTTGTCCTCCACCAGCCGCCGGGCGATGTCGTGGATCGTCGCGGTGGCCGCAACGGGATCGCCCCTGGGCGCGGCACCCTTGACCGGTCCGGCCAGATGGCCGGCATGGACGACATGTGCCTTGTCGATGTCCTCGATGAACTTGGCCACGTAGTCGGTGGCCGGATCGAGCACGATGCGGTCGGGGGTGTCGACCTGCTCGATGGCGCCGTCCTTCATGATGGCGATGCGGTCGGCAAGACGCAGCGCCTCGTCGAAGTCGTGGGTGATGAAGACGATCGTCTTGCCGAGCATGTCCTGCAGGCGCAGGAACTCGTCCTGCATCTCGCGGCGGATCAGCGGATCGAGCGCCGAGAACGGCTCGTCGAGGAACCAGATGTCGGGCTCGATGGCCAGCGAGCGGGCAATGCCGACGCGCTGCTGCTGGCCGCCGGAGAGTTCGCGCGGGAAGTAGTCCTCGCGGCCCTCCAGCCCGACCAGCTTGATGACATCGAGCGCCCGGGCGCGGCGGTCGTGGCGGTCCTGACCGCGCATCTCCAGCGGATAGGCGACGTTCTCCAGAACGGTGCGGTTGGGCAGCAGGGCGAAGTTCTGGAACACCATGCCCATCTTGTTGCGGCGCAGTTCGATGAGGCCGTTCTCGTCGAGCGCGCCGATGTCCTGTTCCTCGACCGTGACGGTGCCGCTGGTTACCTCGACCAGGCGCGACAGGCAGCGCACCAGCGTCGACTTGCCGGACCCCGAAAGGCCCATGATGACCAGCATCTCGCCGGCAGCAATGTCGAGCGTGACGTCGCGCGCGGCGGCGATGTAGCCGGCGCGGCGGATATCCTCAAACGAGGGCGTGTCGGAGACGCCCGCCAGATAGCTCTCCGGGGTCTTGCCGTAGAGCTTCCAGACGCCGCGACACGATATGACCGGCTGTGCATCGGCCATCACATGAGGCTCCCGGACATGATCCGAACACGTGTCGCATGCCCCGGCAGGACAGCCGGGACATGCGTTCTCGAAGCTGTCACACGCCGTGGGCGATCCACGGCTTCCAGGTGTCCTCGTTGTCTTCCAGCCAGGCCTCGGCCGCCTCTTCGGGCTCCAGTTCGTCGATGTCGACGAGCTTGGCCATTTCGGCGATCTGGGCGTTGGTGAAGGAGATGTTGAGCAGTGCCTGATAGGCCGCCGGCCACTTGTCCTTCATGCCGTCCCAGGCTGCTTTCTTGAGGTAGCCGTTGGCCGGATTGCCGCAGTCGTAGGTGGCGTTCGGGTTCGGGCCGCCGCTGGGATCATCCTTACAGCCCTCGAAATAGGCCGGGAACTCGATGAACTTGCCCTCGTGGATCGCCTCGATGAAGTTCGGCGTCCAGTTGAACAGCACGATCGGCTGGTTGCGACGCTTGGCGGCATCGAGCTCGGCCCAAAGCGCCGACGCCGAGCCGGCGTTGACCACCTTGAAGTCCATGCCGAGCGCCTCGACGCGCTCCGCGTCATGCTTGAGCCAGTCCACCGGCCCGCCGAGGAAGCGGCCCTTGCTACCGGTCTCGGGCGTGGCGAACATCTCGGCGCACTTGTTGAGCGCCTCCCAGTCCGGCAGCCCCGGGCACTTCTCCTCCACATAAGCGGGATACCACCATTCCTCGCGGGTCACCGCGTCGTGGTCGCCGGCATCGTGCAGGCCGCCCTTCTTCAGCGCCTCGTTGAAGGCAACGCCGAAGGCGCCTTCCCAGACCTCGACCTCCAGATGGACGTCGCCAAGACGCACGGCCTCGTAGACGGCCTGGCTGTCGGTCGAGACATATTCGACACTGTTGCCCATCTTCTCGAACAGCTTGCCGACCACATGGCTCATCACGATCTGGCTCGACCAGTTGTGGGTCGGGATGATTATCGGATCGCTGCTGTCGGCGGCGAACGCGCCGGTGGGGGCCATCAGGGCAGCGCTCAGCGCGCCGATGGCGAGTGCTTTCGCAAATGGTCTCATCTGTTGGTTCTCCTCTGTTGTCCTGCGCGTTCGTTTCTTGCGCTTGCTGCAACGGCGTTGTCGCTGCCTCAGGTCGATCCCCCCGTTTCGACCCGATTGTCGCCGTTTGCACCGGTCGTCTTCTTGGTATTGGCGGGCGCGCCCATCGGCGCGCCCGCAGAGTGTCCTGTTGCCGGGTCGGTCCGGCATCCGCGTCAGCGCCGTCCGCTCGCGGGACGGCGCCACGGGCGTTCCCTACGTCCGCAGATAATCTTCCAGGGAATCGTCCAGGCAGTCCTTCCACGCGGTGTGGTGCGCCGGCGCCTTCTTGCGCGTCATCGGGCTGACATAACCGTGGTTGCGGAAGGTCATGATGCCTTCTTTCTTGTGCTTCTTCCATTGGTAGAAGGCTTCGCAGGCGGCATCGACATCGAAACTGGGATAGTCCGTCTCGGAGATCAGTTCTTCGACATAGTCGCCCTGGTAACGGATGGCACCGTAGTCATCGGCGACGGCATCCTCTTCGGCCTCGCGCCGGACGGGATCGGCCTCCATGGTCGCCGCGTCGGGCAGTTCGATGCGGCCCATGACGATGTCACGCACGTACCAGGCCTGGGCATCGAACATGTTGAAGGTGAACCACTGGTCCTGCATGCCGAGATAGAACAGCTTGGGATTCTTGTTCCACACCACGCCCTTGTAGAGGTCGGCGGTGGCCAGGCGGTTCGCCGTCGCCAACCGCAGGTCGTCGGGCAGGAAGTTGAAGTAGTGCTTGTAACCGGTGCACAGGATGATCGCGTCGATCTGCTTCGACGAGCCATCGGCGAAATAGGCGGTGTTCTCGTCCACCCGCTGCAGCTCCGGGCGTTCATCCCAGTTCTGGGGCCAGTCGAAGCCCATCGGAGCGCTGCGATAGCAAGAGACGATCGAGCGGGCGCCGTACTTCCAGCACTGCGAGCCAATGTCCTCGGCCGAATAGGACGCGCCCACGACCAGAATGTCCTTGCCGACGAACTCGCGCGCATCGCGGAAGTCGTGCGCGTGCAGGATACGCCCGTTGAAGATGTCGAAGCCCTCGTAGAAGGGGACATTCGGGGTCGAGAAGTGACCCGACGCGACGATGACGTTGTCGAACTCCTCCTTGTAGGTCTTGTCCGTCTTGTGATCGTGCGCGGTCACCGTGAACTTGCCGGTGCCTTCGTCGTACTCGATCCACCGGACCGGGGTATCGAAGCGAATCCAGTCGCGCACGCCAGCCTTGACCACCCGCCCCTGGATGTAGTCCCAGAGTACGGCGCGCGGCGGGTATGAGGCGATTTCCTTGCCGAAATGTTCGTCGAACGTGTAGTCGGCGAACTCCAGCCCTTCCTTGGGGCCGTTCGACCACAGGTAGCGGTACATCGAGTGGTGCACCGGCTCGCCGTACCGGTCCAGCCCGGTGCGCCAGGTGTAGTTCCACAGGCCGCCCCACTCGTCCTGCTTCTCGAAGCAGACGATCTCGGGGATTTCAGCGCCCTTCTCCCTGGCCGACTGGAACGCGCGCAGTTGAGCCAGCCCCGATGGCCCCGCGCCGATTACCGCAATTCGCTTAGACATGATTCGCCCTCTCTATGCTTACTTTCTATAGCCCCGGCTCTGCTGTGCTTGCCTCCCAGTCCGGCTTGAATCCGAGGATGGCCGTGTCGGGATGCAGGTTCGGATTGAACAGTTGGTTGTGCCACCACGTCGCCTGGTACAGCGGATGGTTCCTGGCCAGCCGCGCGACGTCGCAGATCAGATCGAAGCGCTGGCTGTAGGCCTCGAAAGTCAACGTCACGCGGCGGGCTTCGGCGATTGTCTCCGCACCGGGGGAGCGGGGCGGAAACGTCGCCGTCAAGACGTCGGAGAATTCCTCCGGCTTCTGGTAGTAGGCCTCGGCGAAGAACTGCAGTGCCTTCTCGCGGCGCTGGGCGGGATCGTTGGTGCGCTGGACCATGTGGCGCAGCTCAGGCACCTTCGAGGCACCAAGCCCCTTCGACATGACGGTAATGACGTGCCCCATCGGTTCCGTGGCACCGGGCAGCGTCAGCGCCGGCGTGATCGCCTCGTCCGGCACGCCCTGCTTCTGGCGCATGGCGATCAGCCGCACCTGGCACTGCCAGCGCAGGAACATGTCACGAAGCGGTTCGCGTTCACGCGGCAAGCCGAACATCTCCTCGACCGCGCTCATGCCACCGACCGTCCCGGGTCCGCGTCGCCGCCCGATGCATAAGTGCGGTCGTGGTTCAGGCTGGGGATGCGCGCACGGGTCTCGGCGACCTTGTCGAGATCAATCGTCGCGCTCACCACGCCGGGCATGGTGCCGCCATCGGCCAGCACCTCGCCCCAGGGATCGACGATCAGCGAGTGACCGTAGCTCTCCCCGCCCCCTTCGATCGCGCCGATAGCGCAGGGCGCCACGACGAAGGCGCCGTTCTCGATGGCGCGCGCCCGGTTGAGCACGTGCCAGTGTGCTTCGCCGGTGCGTCTGGTAAAGGCGGCCGGCACCAGCAGGATGTCCGCACCGGCCTGGGCGAGTTCGCGATACAGGCCGGGAAAGCGAAGGTCGTAGCAAATGGTGTGGCCGAGGCGGCCGAAAGGCGTGTCGACGAGGCTCGCCGACGACCCGCAGGCCACAGACTCGCTCTCCCGGTAGATCTCGCCGTCGGCGAGCGTCACGTCGAACATATGGATCTTGTCGTAGCGGCTGCGGATGGTGCCGCGATCGTCGATCACATAGCCCCGGTTGACGATCTTGCCATTGACGTCGACACCCGACACCGCCAGCGAGCCGATCACCATCCAGACCCTGCGATCGGCGGCAAACGCGCGCAGGCCCGCAAGCACCGGATGATCTTCTTCCGGCGCGGCGGGGGCCGCGATGGCCACGCCTTCGGTCTTCAGGCCACCGCAATACTCGGGCAGGCAGATGAGCACGGCACCCGCGCTGGCCGCCGAATCGCCAAGCGCCACCGCCTCGCTCAAGGCCGATTGGAAATCCGGCCTTGGCCGTGTCTGCAGACAGGCGATGTGAAGCGGTTGGGGCATGGGAGATGTCAGAACTTCATGTAGGCTTTCCGCAGGTTCACCAGCGGGTGGCGGTCCGACATCTGGAACTTGATCAGCAGTTCGCGCGCGATCATGTCGCGGTCCTGCTGGTTGTCGGGCAGATCGATGGAGTCGGGCACACGCACCCAGCCGTTGATGTTGCGGTCGAAGACGGCGGGCGCGCCTTCCTCGTAGCCCATGTGAACATCTTCCAGCCAGTTGAGGTCGTCCCAGCCCATGACCTCCATGTAGTTGGCTAGGAACGGCGTCAGCCGTTCGTAGTCCGGGACCAGGTTGACGTCGTAGCGGTAGCCGATGTGCTGCCCGATTTCCTTTTCGCGGTCGCTGTCGAGACCCGCCGAATCCTTGAGGAACTGATCGACGTCCTTGATCTCAGAGCCGCGGTATTGGGTTCCGGCCATCAGAGCCTCCCTCAAAGATGATGGTAGTCTTCGACACCAACCGTGTGGTTGGTGCCGGCGAGCGGCACGCCGGCCATGGCGGATGCTTCCATGGTCAGCGCGGCCAGGTCTTCGGGTTCCAGCGAGTGGATGTTGGTCTTGCCGCAGGCACGCGCGAAGAGCTGGGCCTCGATGGTCAGCGTGTGCAGGAAGTTGTAGACGCGCTCGGCGGCCTCGTCTGGGTCGAGACGCTTGCGCAGTTCGGGATCCTGCGTCGCCACGCCGACCGGGCAGCGCCCGGTGTGGCAGTGGTAGCAGAAGCCCGGTTCCACACCCATCTCGTCCTCGTAGTTGGCCTCGGGGATGTCCTTGTTGCAGTTGAGCGCCATCATCGCGGAGTGACCGATGGCGATCGCCTCGGCACCCAGCGCGATCGCCTTGGCGACATCGGCGCCGTTGCGGATGCCGCCGGCATAGACCAGCGTGATCTCGCCGCGCTTGCCCAGATCGTCGATGGCCTTGCGGGCCTGGCGGATCGCTGCCATGCCGGGCACGCCGGTGTCTTCGGTCGCCAGGTGCGGACCCGCGCCGGTGCCCCCTTCCATGCCGTCGATGTAGATCGAATCCGGATCGCACTTCACCGCCATGCGCACGTCGTCATAGACGCGGCTTGCGCCGAGCTTGAGCTGGATGGGGATCTGCCAGTCGGTCGCCTCGCGGATTTCCTGGATCTTCAGCGCCAGGTCGTCGGGGCCGAGCCAGTCCGGATGGCGGGCCGGCGAGCGCTGGTCGATGCCGGCGGGCAGCGAGCGCATCTCGGCGACCTGGTCGGTCACCTTCTGGCCCATCAGGTGGCCACCAAGGCCGACCTTGCAGCCCTGGCCGATGAAGAACTCGCAGCCGTCGGCGAGCACCAGATGGTGGGGGTTGAAGCCGTAGCGCGACTGGATGCACTGGTAGAACCACTTGGTCGAGTAGCGCCGCTCGTCGGGGATCATGCCGCCCTCGCCCGAGCATGTGGCGGTGCCGGCCATGGTGGCGCCGCGGGCCAGCGCGGTCTTGGCCTCGTAGGACAGCGCGCCGAAGCTCATGCCGGTGATGTAGACGGGAATGTCCAGATCGATGGGGCGCTTGGCGCGCGGGCCGACGATGGTGCGCGTCTCGCACTTCTCGCGATAGCCCTCGATGACGAAGCGCGTCAGCGTGCCCGGCAGGAAGGTCAGATCATCCCAGTGCGGGATCTTCTTGAACAGCGAGAAGCCGCGCATGCGGTAGCGGCCAAGCTCGGACTTGACGTGGATGTCATCGATGACATGCGGCGGGAAGATCGACGAGTTACCCAGCCGGTACGTGTCTCGGTCGAGCGGTTTCTTGATTTGCTTTTCCATATGTGCAGCTCCCGTTCGGCCAATCAGAGAATGAGTTTCTTCTCGGTGGGCTCGAGGTTGTCGTAGTTCCACAACTGCTTGCCGGCGACGATCTTGGTGAAGTGATCGACGCCCTTTTCGGGCAGCAGGTCGTATTGGGTGAGCTTGCGGGTCAGCCAGGCCTTGTCGAGCTCGGTGAGCTCGGCGGGCACCGCGTCGACACCGAAGGAGCGGATCTCGCCGCCCACATAGATGGTGCCGTCGTACATGGAGTCGCCGAGGTTCTTGCCGGCGTTGCCGCACACGATCATGCGGCCGCGCTGCATCATGAAGCCCGACAGCGCGCCGGTGTCGCCACCGACGATGATGGTGCCGCCCTTCTGGTCGATGCCGGTGCGCGAGCCGACCGAGCCGCGGCACACCAGATCGCCGCCGCGGATGGCGGCGCCGAAGGTCGAACCGGCGTTCTTCTCCACCAGCACCGTGCCCGACATCATGTTCTCGCCGCACGACCAGCCGACGCGCCCGTTGATGCGCACGTTGGGACCGTCGATCAGGCCGACGCCGAAATAGCCCAGCGAGCCCTCGATGATCAGGTTGAGACGGTTGAGGATGCCGACCGCGATGCCGTGCTTGCCGCGCGGGTTCTTCAGCACGATGGAGCCGTAGCCCTCGGCCATCAGCGCGCGCAGCTTCTCGTTGACCTCAGTGGTGGTGAGGTCGTCGGTATCGAGCTCGGTGCGCTTGTTGTAGTCGACGTCATGCGCCCACGGATAGGTGAAGCGCTCCTCGGCGTCGGACTCGAATTCGATGAACATGGAGCGCCCGGTGAGCTGCTCCGTGGTCATGCCCAGGGCTTGCGCGCGCTCCTCCTGGGTCATTTCCCGCAATTGGGCATCGCTTACGCCTGCCATACCCGGACCTCCTCATCATAGGGATCGTATGTGTCGATTTCCTGGGGAAGGATGGCGCGGATCGCCACTTCCTCGGACGCCATGGCGATGAGGTCATCGCTCTCGTAGAGAACCAGCGGCTTGGCGGCCATGGTGTCCTTGGCCATGCCGAGCTGGTCCTTGGTGGCGACCAGGTAGGTGAACACGCCGTCGATCTCCTCAATCGACTGCTTCAGGCTGTCTTCCAGCGACATGCCGTTGGCCAGGTTGTGGGCGGTGTAGACCGCCAGCAACTCGGAATCGCAGTTCGACATGAAGCGGTGGCCCTGACGCTCCATCTCCCGGCGCATGATCCAGTAATTGGTGATCTGGCCGTTATGGACGACGGAGACGTCGTTGTAGGGGAAGGCCCAATAGGGGTGGGCGGAGCGAATGTCGACATCAGACTCCGTTGCCATGCGGGTGTGACCAATGGCGTGGGTGCCGTTGAAGTCTTCCAGCCCGTAGGCGTCCGACACGACGGTCGCGTCGCCCAGGTCCTTGATCAGCTCAAGGCCGTTGCCGAGCGAGAGAATCTCCACGCCATCGATCTCCTCGATATACGTGGCCATCTCCTCGGTATCGCCGTCGTGGCCGATGACGTAGCGCAGGGCATAGTCGGTGGCGTGTTCCTTGCTCTTGATCTTGGCGCCATGTTCGGCGAGACGCTTCTCGATCTCCTCGATGCGGCCTTCGACCTTCTCCTTGATGCCATGACCCTTGGCCATGTCTTCCTGCTCGGCGGCCTTGATGCGCATTACGTAGTCGCCGGGGTTTGGTGGCCCGTAAACGGCAAAGCCGGTGGAATCAGGCCCACGGTGCTTGAGCGCCTGCAGCATCGCGGTCATCTCTGAGCCCACGTTGGAGCTCTTGCCGCGATGGATAAGTCCCGCGATTCCGCACATGGATCGGGTCCCTCCCTGTTACAGCGTTGGTACCGGCCGGCGGGCTGCATCCAGCCCGCCGACGGCGTTGCTAACCGGCTGCCGGATCACGGCAGGCATTCCATGTAGGTCTCGTTGTCCCACTCGGTGACGGTGGACATGAAGCGGGCGTACTCGTCGCGCTTGTACTCGTCGTAGAGGCGGTACATCTCGCCGGGCATGCCGCGCTTGACGACCTCGTTGCCGGCCAGGTGGTCGAGCGCCTCGCCGAGCGACATCGGCAGCTTCTTGACCTGCTTGCCGGCTTCCATCGCCTCGTAGATGTTGCGCTCTTCCGGCTGGCCGGGGTCGAGACTGTTGTCGAGCCCGTCGTCCATGGCCGCCAGCAAGGTGGAGCCCATCAGATACGGGTTCACCATGGAGTCCACGGAGCGGTACTCGAAGCGGCCGGGGGCGGAGACGCGCAGGCCGGTGGTGCGGTTCTGGAAGCCCCAGTCGGCGAAGACCGGCGCCCAGAAGCCGGTGTCCCACAGCCGGCGGTAGGAGTTGACCGTCGAGCAGCCCACCGAGGTCAGCGCCTGCAGGTGGTGCACCACGCCGCCGATCGCCTTGAGGCCTTCCTTGCCGGGCATCTGCGGGTCGTCGGTGTCGGGCATGAAGGTGTTCTCGCCGCCCTTCACGTACATGTAGTTGTCCTTCATGCCGGGCAGGTTGTCCTTGTCGTTGCCGCAGGCCACGAACTCGTCCTTGCCGCCGCGCCACAGGGACATGTTGTGGTGGCAGCCGGACGCGGACACGCCCATGAAGGGCTTGGTCATGAAGCAGGCGAAGATGCCGTTCTCGCGCGCCACCTGGGCGCAGATCTGGCGGTAGGTGGTGAGCCGGTCGGCATTGCGCAGAACGTCGTCGAACATCCAGTTGAGCTCAAGCTGGCCGGGCGCGTCCTCGTGGTCGCCCTGGATCATGTCGAGACCCATCTGGCGGGCATACTTGATCACCTGCAGCGAAACGGGGCGCAGGCTCTCGAACTGGTCGATGTGATAGCAGTAGGGCTTGGAGTAGCCGTCGCGCGGCTTGCCGTTCTCGTCGAACTTCAGCCACATCATCTCCGGCTCGGTGCCGATCCTGAGCTGGGAGCCGTGCTTCTTCTGGAAGACCTCGTGCAGGCGGCGCAGGTTGCCGCGGCAGTCGGCGGTCAGGAATGCGCCGGGGTCTTCCTTCTCCTCGCGGTTGCGGAACAGCGTGCAGTAGAAGCGGCCGATCTGCGGCGCCCAGGGCAACTGCATGAAGGTTTCCGGCTCAGGGATACCGACCAGCTCGGCGGCCTCCGGCCCGTAGCCCAGATACTCGCCGGAGCGGTTGAGGAACAGGTTCATCGTCGCGCCGTAGACGAGCTGGAACCCCTTCTTGGCAACGCTCTCCCAGTGATCGGCCGGGATGCCCTTGCCCATGATCTTGCCGGTGACGGAGACGAACTGCAGATACAGATACTCGATACCCAACTCGTCGATCTTCTTGCGGACTTCCTTGATCTTGGCGTCGCGGCCCTTTGCCTCGACGAATTTCTCAATGTCCCTCTTCCCCACCGGAATTCTCCTTTTTCACATCGGGCGGGGGCCTGGCGCCCCCTGTCTTGCCCTTCACACAAATCTAATGACCTGCATCACCGGCTTGCCGTGCGGAACGCTCCTCCACGTTCCACGCGGGCCAGCCGCAAACGCCTCCTCAGCTCCAGGGAAACGGGCTGTTGGAGGTGGGATGCAGTTCTCCCTTCTCGAAACGCTCGAAGCGGAATGGCGCGAGCAGGTCCTGGGGCTCGCCCATCGCCTCGTCGGCAGCCAGCCGGCCGACGCCGAGCATCTTGTAGCCGTGGTTTGAATCCGCGATCACGGTGGCGTTCTCGTGGAAACGGTCGAACACCGGGAAGCTGTCCGGCGTGAAGCAACCGATCCCACCGGAGGGCTCGCGATGATACTTCGGCATCATCCCCTCGAAGCGCTTGTGGCAGTGGGCCAGCGCCGACACCCACATATGGGCGAATTCCCCGCTTGAGACGAACTCCGGGCTGGACGGCCCGTAGGGATCGATGGCGACATCGTTGACCGGGGTCTCGACCTTGTAGGGCGCAGCACCGCCCTGAATGCCGCCGAAATGCCAGTCCGGCTTGTAGTAGATGCCCCACATCTCCTCGGTGATCACCGAACCGTCGACGTCGGAGATCAGCGGCGCGTCGGTGTCCACATGGATCACCGGCGGCATCGCGCCGTCATTGGCCATCAGCATCTCGGGATCGACGTTGAGCACGCCTTCCTCAAGCTGCCAGAAACGCCACATGTCGACGTTCTCGTGCACGTTGCCATCGAGGTCCCTGAGCGTGATCTGGCGCGGCAGGTCGAGCATGTCCCAGAAATCACGCACCCACGGACCGGTACCGATGATCACCTGTTCGCAGGTGATGGCGCCACGGTCGGTCTCCACCGCGCGAATGGCCGCGGACCCGTTGTCGCGGGTGAAGCCCTTCACCTCGACGCCGGTGAGGATGCGTACGCCGAGGTCCTCGACCTTCCTGGCCAGGCCATACATGGACTTGGTGTTGTTGGCGTAGCCGCCGCGCTTCTCGTGCAGCACGGAGGTGATGCCCTGGGCCTGCCAGTCGTCGAAGATGCCGCGCATGTAGCTGGTGCAGGCGTTGGCGCCCTCGATAAAGACGCTCTCGTAGCCGATGGCCTTCTGCTCGGTGTAGATTTGCGCGACGTCGTCGCGCATCGCCTCGCAGGAAATCTGCATGTAACCGACCGGATGGTAGGAGAACGCTTCCGGGTCCGATTCCCAGACGCCCACCGAATGGGCCATCAGGTTGCGCATGGCCGGCTGGAAGTAGTTGTTGCGCACCACGCCGCAGGCGATTCCAGTGGCGCCGGCGGCAATGCCAGCCTTGTCGAGAATGACGATCCGGCCCTCGACCGCCTCGCCCTTCTCGGTCAGACGCTCGGCCAGCCGCCAGGCCGACGACAGGCCGTGGATACCAGCGCCTACGATCACGTAATCGGCATGCTCGGGAAACGCCATTTTATGTCTGATCCCCTGTTCAAGAGGGCTTGAATGCCCATTTATTCCCGCATCCGGGCACTCGGTTCGGGAGCGGCCCGGGCAAGTCGGGAAAACGCTAATTAGAAAAATACCAGAACGCAACCTGTTTTGATCCAATAATGCCGCTATTGACAAAATAACCCATCATTTGGTACAAAATTGGCATATTCCTTGGGGAGGAATCATGACCGAACAGATGCACAAGCGGGTGGGCTCCGCTGAGATCGCTGGAATTTTGCGGCGGGAGATTTCCAAAGGCACGTTCGTGGCGCGCGACCGGCTGCCGCCGGAACGCATGCTGGCGGAGAGTTATTCGGTTGCGCGCGGCACGATCCGCGAGGCGCTGAACCAGTTGGCGGCGGAAGGATTGGTCGAAATCCGGCCCGGCAGCGGTACCTATGTGGCCATCGGCGCCAGCGAAGGCACCAATCCGATGGTCGCCAATGCCGGGCCGCTGGAGCTGATCGACGCGCGCTTCGCACTGGAGCCGCATATCTGCCGGCTCGCCGTGCTGCACGGGCGCCTGCAGGACTTCGACCGCATGGAGCGGCTGATGGAGGTGATGGAGGCGCCGGGCACCGACTCGGTGTTGTTCGCCAATGCCGACACGGAGTTCCACTCGGTTCTGGCCGAGACGACCGGCAACGGACTGCTCATCTGGATCGTGTCGCAGATCAACTCGGTGCGCAATCAGGAGCAATGGGCGCAGATGCGCCACCTGACGCTGAACGAGGCGATCATCACCCAGTACAACAACCAGCACCGCCAGATCGTCAACGCCATCCGCACCCGCGAGCCGGAACGCGCCGCCGTGCTGATGAAGGAGCATCTGGAAACCGCGCGGCTGTCGCTGACGCGCGCGGCGGCGGCCTGATCGGTCCGATCCGGCCGACCCCGTCACACCAATGCGGCATCGGCCAGCATCTCATCAGCAAGGTCAAGCCGGTCCTCGCCCACCTGCTGCGCGGTCACGGCCCTGAGCCTGGATAGCTCCTCACGCGCCCGGTCGCGGTCCAGACCGCGCATTCTCAGCATTGCGTAGACGAAGAACCCCGTGCGGTGGATACCCGCGGAGCAGTGAAAGTAGACCCGTGGACGGGGCTCATCGCCGATTTCGCGCGCGAGAACCCGCATAAGGCCGGCCAGATCGATCTGCCGGAGAACCTCCAGCTTCCCGCCTTCGATCGGCAGCCATATCCACTGGCATCCGATCGTCTCACACAATCTGCGGACCGATTCGACCTGCTCGCGCCGGCTCAACAGGGTGCAGCAATGGGTGAGGTCGAGTTCGGAAAGGCCGCGGACAGACTTCTTGCCCGGGCGGGGGCCGACAAAGATGCTGCATTCGCGTTCGCGCAGGAAAGCCAGCGGATTGCTTGCCTGATCGGGCATGTGTGCCTTGACAATGTTCGTGTTGGCTCTGCCCAGGTGTCGCCAGGCCGATAGCCGGCGGCACCGGATACCATTCTGGGCGTTCTGACGGGCGCTAACTTACGTCTGCGCGGCGGTCTGCAGCCAATTGATGTAGACGCGCTCGGCCATGGTGCGGAAATCGCCCATCTTCGCATCGCACGCGGTCTTCATGACATTAACGCCGTCTTCGCCGAGTGCGCGCTGCAGCGCGTTCGCGTAGGCCGGGATGACTGCCCAGTTGTCCACCGTGTCGGCCTCGATCTCGATATGAAACTGTGCCGAATGGGCGCGCGGCCCCCATTGCATCGCCTGCACCGCACAGACCGGCGAGGTCGCCAGGCACTTGGCGCCGGCGGGCATCTGCTTCACCTCCGCGCCATGCCATTGCAGCGCCGGGAAGACCTCCGGCAGCCCATCGAGGAAGACGCCGGCAGCACCCTCCTCGGTCATCTGCACGTCGAGCACACCGACCTCGGGCACCTCGGACTTGCCGCAGGTGCCGCCGAGCGCCTCGGCAAGCAACTGGTGGCCGAGGCACAGGCCGAAGAACGGCAGGCCAAGGTCCTCCACCGCTTCGCGGATGCGCCTCTTCTCCTCCGCCAGCCAGGGATGCTCGTCTTCCTCCCAGACATCCATCGGACCGCCCATCACCCACAGCGCGTCGAAGCCGTCGAATGGCGGTGACGTCTCGCCTTCGTTCCAGTGAACCGGCGTCCAGACATGGCCGTCCTCGGCAAGGAATTCCCGGAAAATGCCGGGATGTTCGACGCGTTCGTGCTGGTAAACGAGAATGTGCATGGCGCTGGCCTCGGCGATTCAGGCGATGGATGGCACGCCCAAGCAAAGCAGGACCTGGCCACCAAAATCAACCCAACGATTAATTTCCGCACCCCTCAGCGACGCATCGCCGACGGCGCGGCGGCGTACTTGCGGCGGAAGGCATCGGAGAAATGCGCCGAGTTGGAGAATCCGGTGGCCAGCGCGATCTCGGTGATGCTGAGCGTCGTCTGGGCGAGCAGGTTGCGGGCCTTTTGCAGCCGCAGCTCGCGGTAGAACGCCATGGTCGTGGTGCCGAGCTTGTCGCCGAATAGGCGGTTGAGCTGGCGCGGCCCGCAGCCGGTGCGTTGCGCCAGGGCGTCCAGGCCGAGTGGCTCTGCGATGTGGTTCTCCATCGTCTCGATGGCGCGAATCACCATCGGGCTGGTGGTGCCATAGCGTTCCACCAGGCTGGCGCGCTGGGGACCGCCGGAGGGACGCACCTCGGTGTGCAGGAACCAGTCGCTGACCTTGCGGGCGAAGTCGTGGCCATGATGCATGGCGATCAGCGCGTGCATCAGGTCGAGCGGCGCGATGCCACCGGCGCAGGTCACCCGATCGCGGTCGATGACATAAAGGCTGCGCTCCACCATCAGGCTCGGCGATATCTCGGCCAGCGCGGGGGCGTGCTCCCAGTGTACGGTCATGCGCCGGCCTTCCATCAGTCCGGCGCGGGCGAGCACGACGGGACCGCCCGAGACGCCGCCGATGAGCACGTCGCGGCGGGCCATCTGGCGCAGCCACTGGAACACGCGCGGCTTGTCGAAGCGGGCCGGATCGCCGCCGGCAACGACCAGCAGCAGATCGATATCCAGCACATCGCCCGCATGCGCCGTGGCCGGGATCTCGGTCCCCGCCGAACTGACCGCCTTGTCCCCGGAAACGGCGACGTGATCGATGGCGTAAAGCTCCTCACCAGCCAGCAGATTGGCCGCGCGCAGCGGTTCCATGGCGGCCGAATAGGACATCAGCGCAAAGCCGTCGACGAGCACAAACGCGACGCGATAGGGACGGGAAATCGGGGGCGCATTGTCCATATCCGTAAATTCCGCGTCTATCTGGCGAAAGTCAAATGTCCATTCGCGATGCTGATAATGCCGGCAAGGGAGGAGCGCCGGCCATGCGGTATTCGGCATTCAGGATTCTGAAAGAGGGCCTGACCGGCAACAGGGGCTGGACGCCTGTCTGGCGCGAGCCCGAGCCCAAGCCAGCCTATGACATCGTCATCGTCGGTGGCGGCGGGCATGGCCTTTCAACCGCCTATTACCTGGCGAAAGAGTTCGGCGTCACCAATGTGGCGGTGCTGGAAAAGGGCTGGCTTGGCTCCGGCAATATCGGCCGCAACACCACCATTATCCGCTCCAATTACATGCTGCCGGGCAACGAGCCGTTCTACGAGTTCTCCATGAAGCTCTGGGAAGGCCTGGAGCAGGACTTCAACTACAACGCCATGGTGTCGCAGCGCGGCATCCTCAACCTCGCCCATAGCGATCCGCAGCGCGATGGCTATGCGCGGCGCGGCAATGCCATGCGCATGGCCGGCGCCGACGCGGTGCTGCTCGACGCGGACGGCGTGCGCAAGCTGTGCCCGTTCCTCGACTTCGACAACGCGCGCTTCCCCATCCGCGCCGGCCTGTGGCAGCCGCGCGGCGGCACGGTGCGCCACGATGCGGTCGCCTGGGGCTATGCGCGCGGTGCCGACAGCCGCGGCATCGACATCATCCAGAACTGCGAGGTCACCGGCTTCCAGATCAAGGATGGGGTGTGCAGCGGCGTCGAGACGTCGCGCGGCACCATCGCGGCCAAAAAGGTGGCGGTGTGCGTCGCCGGTTCCTCCAGCCACGTGATGGCCAAGGCCGGCATGCGCCTGCCCATCGAGAGCCACGTACTGCAGGCCTTCGTCTCGGAAGGGCTGAAGCCGGTCATCCCCGGCGTCGTCACCTTCGGCGCGGGGCACTTCTATGTCAGCCAGTCCGACAAGGGCGGGCTGGTCTTCGGCGGCGATATCGACGGCTACAACACCTACGCTCAGCGCGGAAACCTCCCCGTCGTGGAGGATGTCTGCGAGGGCGGCATGGCGCTGATGCCGATGATCGGGCGGGCGCGGCTGCTGCGCATGTGGGGCGGCATCATGGACATGTCGATGGACGGCTCCCCCTTCATCGACAAGACCCATATCGACGGCCTCTATTTCAACGGCGGCTGGTGCTACGGCGGCTTCAAGGCAACGCCGGCGTCGGGCTTCTGCTACGCGCACCTGCTGGCCAGGGACGAACCGCATCCCACCGCGACCGAGATGCGCCTCGACCGGTTCAGCCGCGGCCGGCCGATCGACGAGAAGGGCATGGGCGCCCAGCCCAACCTGCACTGAGGCACGAGCATGATCATCGACCACCCACTGCTTGGACCGCGCGACGCCGCCGAATTCTACGTGCTGGGCGATGCGAGCCTCATCGAACGCCCCGACTGGCAGGACGACAACGCGGCAGCCGCTTTCGACAGCTACATGCACCTGCGCGACAACCCCGCCGGCGAGCACCGCGAGCTGTGGTTCCACGAACAGGGCGACCGCTCCTGGCTGGTGGTCACCCGCAACACGCTGACCCACGAGGTGGTCAAGGTGGAACTGGCCCGCGACGTGGCGCTGGCGCTCGGCCGGAGCACGTGAGGGTCACCATGGCGCAGATCAACCGCATCGGCGAGGGACTGGTCGACACCTCCCGCACGCTGTCCTTCACCTTCAACGGCGATACGCTTGCGGGCCATCCGGGCGATACGCTCGCCTCCGCCCTGCTCGCCAACGGCATCCGCTTCGTCGGGCGTTCGTTCAAGTATCACCGTCCACGCGGCATCTTCACCGCCGGCTCGGAAGAGCCGAACGCGCTGGTGCAGTTGCGCACCGGCGCCCATCAGGAACCCAATACGCGCGCAACCGTCGCCGAACTGTTCGACGGGCTGACGGCGACCAGCCAGAACCATCGCGGCTCGCTGAAGTTCGACCTGCTGGCGATGAACGACCTGCTGACCCCGTTCCTGGGCGCGGGCTTCTACTACAAGACGTTCATGTGGCCGAAGAGCTTCTGGGAGAAGGTCTACGAGCCGCTGATCCGCAACTCCGCCGGGCTCGGCCGACTGTCCGGCGAAGCCGATCCGGACAGCTACGACAAGGGCTTCCTGCACTGCGATGTGCTGGTGATCGGTGCTGGCCCTGCGGGCCTTGCAGCCGCGCTGACCGCCGGACGCGCCGGGGCACGGGTGATCCTGGCGGACGAGGATTTCCGCTTCGGCGGGCGACTGCTCGCCGAGACGCATGAGATCGACGGTGCCGACGGGGTCGACTGGGCCGAGCAGGCGGTTGCCGAACTCGCGGCGATGGACAATGTGCGGCTGATGAGCCGCACCTGCGTCCACGGCGCCTTCGACCACGGCATCTACGGGGCGCTGGAGCGCAAGACCGACCATCTACCCAAGTCCGGCGGCAAGCCGCGGCAGGTGTTGTGGCGCATCTATTCCAGGCGCGCGCTGCTGTGCGCCGGTGCGACGGAACGCTCGATCTGCTTTGGCAACAACGACCGGCCCGGCGTCATGCTGGCCGGCGCCGTGCGCACGTATGTCAATCGCTTCGGCGTCACCCCCGGCCAGCGTGTCGCCATCTTCACCAACAACGACGATGGCTGGCGCACGGCGCACGATCTCGCCGAAAAGGGCGTCGAGATCGCCGCCGTCATCGATAGTCGTGACGGCACCCCGCCGGCCGCTCCGCATGGCGCCATGGTCGCGATGGGTAGCGCGGTGACAAATGCCGCCGGCCGGCACGGGCTTCGCTCGCTGACGCTGACCAATGGCCAGACCATCCAGGCCGACTGCCTGGCGGTGTCGGGCGGGTGGAACCCCAATGTCCACCTCACCTGCCATCAGCGC
Organism: Tepidamorphaceae bacterium; assembly: GCA_028279445.1. GTDB lineage: Bacteria > Pseudomonadota > Alphaproteobacteria > Rhizobiales > Tepidamorphaceae > JANQNT01. Next base: position 494,277 of record JANQNT010000023.1, read on the forward strand.
GGGCGTCCGGTCTGGCGTCAGGACATCGCGGCCTTCGTGCCCGGCGGCGATCTGCCCGTCGGCATGTCGGTGGCCGGTGCCGCCAAGGGCGACATGACCCTGAGCGCGGCGCTGAAGGCCGGGCACGGCGCCGGCAACGCGGCCGCCAAGGACCTCGGGTTCACGGCCAGCCGCAAGGCCGCGCCGAAATCCGATGACGAGGCCGCCGACGTGACCGCCTTCTGGCAGGTGCGCGAAAGCAAGACGCGCGCCTGGGTCGATCAGCAAAACGACGTCACCGTGAAGGACGTGAAGCTCGCCCATCAGGACGGCTTCCGCGCGGTGGAGCATCTGAAGCGCTACACCACGCTCGGCATGGCGACCGACCAGGGCAAGACGGCCAATGTGCTCGGCCTGGCGATCATGGCGGAGCTGACCGGCCGTACCATTCCCGAAACCGGCACCACCGTCTTCCGCCCGCCCTACTCGCCGGTGCCCATCGGCGCCTTCGCCGGGCGCTCGCGCGGCAAGGACTTCCGCCCCTACCGCCTGACCACCAGCCACGGCTGGGCGGAGGAGCAAGGGGCGGTCTTCGTGGAAACCGGCATGTGGCTGCGCGCCCAGTGGTTCCCGCAACCCGGCGAGACCCACTGGCGCCAGAGCGTCGACCGCGAGGTGACGCGGACGCGCGGCTCGGTCGGTGTGTGCGACGTCACCACACTCGGCAAGATCGACATCCAGGGCCGTGACGCGGCCGAGTTCCTCAACAAGGTCTATGCCAACGGCTTCGCCAAGCTGCCGGTCGGCAAGACGCGCTATGGGCTGATGCTGCGCGAGGACGGCATCGCCATGGACGACGGCACCACGGCGCGACTGGCGGAAAACCACTTCGTGATGACCACCACCACCGCCAATGCGGTCAGCGTCTTCCGTCACATGGAATTCTGCCGCCAATGCCTGTGGCCGGGGCTCGACGTGCACCTGATCTCGGCCACCGAGCAATGGGCGCAGTTCGCCGTCGCCGGACCGAATTCGCGCAAGCTGCTGCAAAAGCTCGTCGATGCCGAGCACGATATCTCCAACGAGGCGTTCCCCTTCATGGCCTGCGCGGAACTGACCGTGTGCGGGGGCACGCCGGCGCGGCTGTTCCGCATCTCGTTCTCCGGCGAACTGGCCTACGAGATTGCCGTACCGGCGCGCTACGGCGACGCCATGGTCCGCGCGCTGATGGCCGCCGGCGAGGCGTTCGACGTGGTTGCCTACGGTACCGAGGCGCTCGGCGTCATGCGCATCGAGAAGGGGCACGCCGCCGGCAACGAACTGACCGGCCAGACGACGGCGCGCGATCTCGGTCTGGGGCGCATGGTGTCGAAGAAGAAGGACTGCATCGGCAACACGCTGTCGGAGCGCGAAGGGCTGAACCGCGAGGATGGCCTGACGCTGGTCGGCTTCCGGCCGGTCGATCGCGCGACCGAACTCAAGGCGGGCGCCCACTTCGTCGTTAAGGGCAAGCCGGTGACCACCGAGAACGACCAGGGTTGGATGACGTCCGTCGCCTGGTCGCCGACGCTTGGACACTCCATCGGCCTTGGCTTCATCCAGCGCGGTCATGACCGCATGGGCGAGACCGTCATCGCCGCCGATCCGCTGCGCGGCAACGACATCGAGGTGGAGATCGTCTCGCCGCATTTCGTCGATCCGGAAGGGGAGCGTCTACGTGCCTGACCTGACACTCACAGCCCAGCCGCCACTCGGCGGGTTCAGCCACGACTTCGGCGGCGCCAAGCTGGCCGAGATCGCCGATCATGCGCTGGTCTCGATCGCCACACCGAACGGCGGCGAGAAGAAACTGGCCGCCGCCATCAAGAAGTCCTACGGCTGCGCCCTGCCCCGGCCCGGCCAGTCGACGCTCGCCAAGGATGGCGATACCCGACTTCTGGGTCTGCAGCGCGATCAGATGTTCGCCTTCTTCGCCCATGACGGCGACCAGGCACTGGCTGCCGTTGCAAACAAGCTGGGCGATGCCGGTTACTACACAGACCAGTCGGATAGCTGGGTCATGTTGCGGTTATCGGGTGAGTTGAGCTGGACGGCGCTCGAACGCATCTGTCCGCTCGATCTCCACCCGGATGTTTTCGCCGTCGGAGACGTGGCGCGCACAATGATGGAACATATCGGAGCCGTTATTCTCCGCGACGGAAAAACCGACTTTGTGCTAATGTCGGCGCGCTCGTCGGCAAGGTCATTTCTGCACGCGGTCGAGACATCGATCCGCAACATCCTTTGATCAAGACGTCCACATAGAACCGGTTAAACGGCGGCGAGGGCCGTGACCGCGGACCAACAGGCCGCGGCTCGGCCAAAACGGCCGGATCGCAAGAAAAAGAGACTGGAAGGAGCTAGCCAATCATGGCCCACAAGAGCGACATCGAAATCGCCCGCGAAGCTGACAAGAAGCCGATCCAGGAGATCGGCGCGAAGCTGGGCATCCCCTCGGAACACCTTCTGCCGTTCGGCCATGACAAGGCGAAGGTGTCGGCCGAGTTCATTGCCGCGCAGCGCGACAAGCCCAACGGCAAGCTGATCCTGGTGACGGCAGTCAATCCGACCCCGGCCGGCGAAGGCAAGACGACCACCACGGTGGGTCTGGGCGATGGCCTCAACGCCATCGGCAAGAAGGCCGCCATCTGCATCCGCGAGGCCTCGCTGGGCCCCTGCTTCGGCATGAAGGGCGGCGCGGCCGGCGGCGGCTACGCACAGGTCGTGCCGATGGAGGAGATGAACCTCCACTTCACCGGCGACTTCCATGCCATCACCAGCGCGCACAACCTGCTGTCGGCGATGATCGACAACCACATCTACTGGGGCAACGAACTGGAAATCGACATGCGCCGGGTGGCCTGGCGCCGCGTGCTGGACATGAATGATCGCGCCCTGCGTGACATCGTCACCTCGCTCGGCGGGGTCGCCAACGGCTTCCCGCGACAGGCCGGCTTCGACATCACGGTTGCTTCCGAAGTGATGGCGATCCTGTGCCTGGCCAACGACCTCGACGATCTGCAGAAGCGCCTTGGCGACATCATCGTTGCCTATCGCCGCGACCGCTCGCCGGTCTATTGCCGCGACATCAAGGCCGACGGTGCCATGACGGTGCTGCTGAAGGACGCGCTGCAGCCCAACCTGGTGCAGACGCTGGAGAACAATCCGGCCTTCGTACATGGCGGTCCCTTCGCCAACATCGCCCATGGCTGCAACTCGGTGGTCGCCACCACCACGGCGCTCAAGCTCGCCGACTACGTGGTCACCGAAGCCGGGTTCGGCGCCGACCTGGGTGCCGAGAAGTTCATGAACATCAAGTGCCGCAAGGCGGGCATCTCGCCCGACGCGGTGGTGATCGTGGCCACGGTGCGCGCCATGAAGATGAACGGCGGTGTCGCCAAGGCGGACCTCGGCGCGGAGAATGTCGACGCGGTCAAGAAGGGCTGCGCCAACCTCGGCCGCCACATCGAGAACGTGAAGTCGTTCGGCGTGCCCGCCGTGGTCGCCATCAACCACTTCGTCACCGACACGGACGCGGAGGTCCAGGCGGTGCAGGAGTATGCGGCAAGCCTCGGCTCGGAGGCGATCGTGTGCAGGCACTGGGCGGACGGTTCGGCTGGCGTCAAGGAACTGGCGACACGGGTAGCCGAGATTGCCGAAAGCGGGACGGCGCAGTTCTCCCCGCTGTATCCCGACGACATGGGGCTGTTCGAGAAGATTGAGACCATCGCCAAGCGCATCTACTGGGCCGACGAGGTGCTGGCCGACAAGAAGGTGCGCGACCAGCTCAAGCAGTGGGAAGCGGATGGCTACGGCAATCTGCCGATCTGCATGGCCAAGACGCAGTATTCCTTCACCACCGATCCCAATCGGCGCGGCGCGCCCACCGGTCATTCGCTGCCGGTGCGCGAGGTCAGGCTCAGTGCGGGTGCCGGTTTCGTCGTGGTCATCTGCGGCGAGATCATGACCATGCCCGGCCTGCCAAGGGTGCCGTCGGCGGAAGCCATTCATCTCAACGACGCGGGCCAGATCGAAGGCCTGTTCTGACCATGCCGGCGGCCGCCCGGCTGAACGGACCTTTGGTGCGTACCGACGGCCGGGCGATCGCCGCCACCGGCACCTGATGAGGACAGCAAGCAGGACGAGAATGCGGCCCGTCCGGGTGGCGGTCGGCGGGAGCATTGGCCTCATCGACAACGGTCCGGCCCCTCGGCGGGCGGCCAGCGTTGCCGAACGATGTCGTGTGCCTGTGCGGCAACCAGAGAGCGATGCGATGAAACGACCCGAGGAGTGCGACGACCTGACTGTGCTGCGCGCGCTCATCGACGAGATTGACGGGGAACTGGTCCGGTTGCTGGCCACGCGCCAGACCTGCATCGACCGTGCCGCAGTCCTGAAACAACGCGACGGAACGCCTGCCCGGATTCCAGGGCGGGTGAAAGAGGTCATCGGCAACGCGGCGCGGCTGGCGCGGCGGCACGGTCTGGACGAGGACACCGCGGAGGCGGTCTGGAAACTGCTCGTCGAACGAGCCATCGCCCGCGAGCAAACCGCATTCGAGCGCAGCGAAGGGGACGAACCATGAGCGCCAGGATCATCGACGGCAAGGCCTTTGCCGCCAACGTGCGCGGCGAGGTCGCCAAGCACGTCTCCGCGCTGAAGGCGGAACACGACATCACGCCGGGACTGGCCGTGGTTCTGGTCGGTGAGGACCCGGCCAGCCAGGTCTATGTGCGCAACAAGGGGACGCAGACGCTCGAGGCCGGCATGAACTCCTTCGAGCACAAGCTCGATGCCGCGACGCCGGAAGCCGACCTGCTGGCACTGGTGGAGAAGCTCAACGCCGACCCGGCGGTGCACGGCATCCTGTGCCAGCTCCCCCTGCCCGATCACATGAACGAGGATCTGGTCATCAACGCCATCGCCCCGGAGAAGGATGTCGACGGCTTCCACATCTCCAACGTGGGGCTGCTCGGAACTGGGCAGAAGTCGATGGTGCCGTGCACGCCGCTGGGCTGCCTGATGATGCTGCGCGATCACCACGGGTCGCTGTCGGGGCTGAACGCGGTCGTCGTCGGGCGTTCCAACATCGTCGGCAAGCCGATGGCCAACCTGCTGTTGCGCGACAGTTGCACCGTGACCATCGCCCACAGCCGCACCCGCGACATCGAGGAGGTGTGCCGGCGCGCCGACATCCTGGTCGCCGCCGTGGGCCGGCCGGAGATGATCACCGGCGACTGGGTCGGGGACGGCGCCACCGTCATCGATGTGGGCATCAACCGCGTGCCGGCACCCGAGAAGGGCGAAGGCAAGCACAAGCTCGTCGGCGACGTGCACTTCGACAGCGCGGTGGAGAAGGCCGGCGCCATCACTCCGGTGCCCGGCGGCGTTGGACCGATGACCATCGCCTGCCTGCTCGCCAACACGCTGACCGCGTGCTGCCGCGCCAACGGACTTCCGGAACCGGATGGCCTGACCGCCTAGGTTATGAACTCATAAATCGGGCGGACATGGTCGGTGTCCGATTTGGTCGGATACAAGATCATCCTGCATTTGGATCAAACCGATCCAGATGCAGAAAAGATGATCGCTTCAAAACAGCAGAGCAACTTGTCTGCGCCGGGATCGGCGCAGGCTGCTCTGTGCGCGGTCCCGCACGGAAACCTCGCTGGTTTTCAAGGGGCCGTAACGCCGTTGCCGGGTAAATCGGCCCGATCCGCAGGACGCGGAAACGGCTGGCGAATGGCCGGCGCGAACGGTCTGATCCGGGCAGCAAGCCCGCATTGCGCCCGTTCGCTCGACCCTTCTTGCCGTTTGCCGCGCCATGTTCGTCCGATTTATGAGTTCATGACCTAGGCTGCTTTGGGCGTGCCACGCTTACCGAGTTCGGCGAGCAGGAAATCGCCGGCCAGGGAGACCGGTTCTCTGGTATCGCCGGCATTGCGGTGCACCGCGATCACCACCTCCGGCAGCGGCGGCAGTCCGGCGTAACCATCGATGACCCGCAGGCCGTCGGGGATGATCGACGCCTCCATCACGGAGACGCCGGAGCCGGCCAGGATGGCGTGCTCCATCAGTCCGATGCTGCGGGTCGAGTAGGCGATGTGCCAGTCGCGCTCGATATCCTTGAGCGCCTGCAACGCGATCCCACGGCACACGCAGCCCTTCGGAAACAGTACCAGCGACAGCGCAGCCTCCGGATCGTCGACGAAGTCGGGCGCGGCGACCCAGTGCATTGGTTCGAAGCGGGCAATCTCCCCGGCGACATCCTCTTGCGGATGGGTGGCGAGCACCAGATCGACCTCATCGGCCTCCATTTGGGCGATCAGATCGCAGCCATTGTCGCAGGTGACCTCGAAGCGTACCCGCGGGTGCTCCTTGTTGAAGGCAGTCAGGATCGGCGGCAGCAGGAACGTCGCGTAGTCGTCCGGCGCGCCAACACGCACCAGACCCTCGGCCGCCGGCCGGCGAATCTGCGACAGCGCCGCATCGTTCACGTCGAGGATGCGGTTGGCGTAGACCAGCAGGTCCTCGCCGGCGCGCGTTATGGTGACCGAATGGCGGTCGCGGGCGAACAGGCTCTTGCCGACGATGTCCTCCAGCCGCTTGATCTGCAGGCTGACGGCGGACTGGGTGCGCCCGACAGCGCGGCCGGCCCTGGTGAAATTGCTCTGCGCGGCGACCGCCACGAAGGAGCGAAGCAGGTCTATTTCGAGATCACGTTGCATCGCTTGTTATTAGCTAAATTCATAACAATCATCAAATCAAATCGTTTCCAAAATATCGAGCGCCTCCCTACCTTCATTGCAGGACAAAGGAGACGGCAGATGCTCTCGATTCTCGCAGATATGGCCCTTGTGGCCACCAGGATGTCGCCCGAGGCACGCAACATGACCGACAACCGGCGCGAGTCCGTCGTATGCCAGCGCAAGCGGTCCGGTCCGGACGGCAACGTCGTGCGCACGAAGCGCCGCGTGTTCTCGTTTCGCAGCTTCCGCACGATGTAACGCCGCGCCAGGCGCGGGCGCCTGGATCAGCGCTCGCGCAGCGCCTCGTCGCGCACCTTCAACACCGGCTTCATGACATAGTCGAGAACCGTCTTGCGGCCGGTCTGGATATCCACGCTCGCCACCATGCCGGGGATGATCTCCAGCGTCCTGCCGTTGTGAACCAGCCCGGCCTCGCCGGTACGCACCATGACGCGGTAGTAGGCATCGCCACGCTCGTCGAGCGAGGTGTCGGCGCTGATCCGTTCGACGCGGCCGGCCAGATCGCCGTAGACGGTGTAGTCATAGGCGGTCAGCTTGACGCTGGCCTCCTGGTCGGGGCGGATGAAGGCGACATCCTGCGGACGTATGCGCGCCTCGATCAGCAATGTATCGTCCAGCGGCACGATCTCGACGATATCCACCGCCGGCTGCACCACCGCGCCGATGCTGGACACGTTGATCTTGTTGACGATGCCGCGCACCGGCGCGCGCAGTTCGGTGCGCCGGACCAGGTCGGCGGCCGCGACCTCGGATTCCTCCAGCACGCCAAGATCGGCGATCACCCTGGCGAGCCGCTCGCGCGCTTCCGCCTGGAAGACGCTTTCCACCGCGCCCACGCGGGTCTGGCTCTCGGCGATGGCCGCACGGGCGCGCGGCAGTGCTGCCTCGACCACCGCCTGCTCGCCGACCGCATCGGCGTACTGGCGTTCAAGCCGCAGCAGATCGACTTCCGGCACGACATTGCGGCGCGCCAGATTGCGCGTCAGTTGCAGTTCGCGCTCAAGCGGCGCAAGTGTGGCGGCCAGCTTGGCCTGGCGTGCTTCAAGCTCGCGCAGTTCCTGTTCGCGCTGCAGGATCTGCTGGCGCAGGATTTCACGTTCGTTGGCAAGTTTGGCGCGGCGCGCACGAAACGCCTGCTGCTGCGCCGCGACAGCGCGTGGCGCAGCACGGCGCAGCTCATCGGAGAACTCCAGCGTCGCCTCGCCGTTGGCTTCCGCGGTCAGGCGCACCTCCTCGGCCTGCAGGGCACGCTTGCGCGACCGCAATTCGCCGAGCTTGGAGGCAAGGCTTGTATCGTCGACCACGATCAGCACCTGGCCGGGCTCTACGATATCGCCTTCCTGCACGTCGATGGAGCGCACGATGCCGCCCTCCAGCGTCTGCACCACCTGGATCTGCGAGGATGGAACCACGCGGCCCTGACCGCTGGTCACCTCCTCCACCACCGCCAGGCTCGCCCAGACCACGCCTGCGACCATCAGGCACGCGATCACCAGCAGCGGCAGCCACGCCCCGTCGCCGCGCGTGCTCTCCATCGCCGCGCGGGCATCGTTGGCGAAAGCGAAGTCGTCGCGCGAACTCATGACGCGGCCTCGCCTCCGGGTCCGGCGCCGCGCGGGACGCTCACGGATATGTCGCCGGCCGGAGTGCCGACCGGCACACGTTGGCGACCCTCGGCGATGGCGCTCGCGGGCGTCTGGCCATCGCCGGCCTGTCCCTTGGCGGACTTGCGCCGTTTGGCGGCCTTCTCGTTGAGCAGCGCCAGCACCTTCTCACGGGGGCCATCGGCGATCACCTTGCCCTGATCGATCAGGATCAGCCGATCGACCACCGACAGCATGGCGCCGGAATGGGTGCATACGATCAGCGTGCGGGCGCCGTCGGTGATACCGGCGAGTTCCTGAGCAAGGGCCTGCTCGGCGGCGAAATCGAGCGCGGCGGAGGGTTCGTCGAGAAACAGGGCCGACGGCTGTCGGATCATCACGCGGGCGAGCGCGACCGCCTGGCGCTGGCCGCCCGACAGCCCCTCGCCACGCTCGCCGACGGGCATCATCAGCCCCAGCGGGTGTTCTGCGGTGAATGTGTCGATGCCGGTCAGGCGAACAACGCGGGCAACGTCGTCGTCGCTGGCCTGGCCGCGCCCCATGACGATGTTGTCGCGCACGGTGCCGGAGAACAGTTCCGGCGACTGGCCGACATAGCCAACGCGGGCGCGCAGGTCGGCCGGATTATGAGCGCGGGTGTCGCTGCCGGCCACGATGATCGATCCGGTATCGGCTTCGTAGAAACCCGCCAGCAGCTTGCCCAGCGTGGTCTTGCCCGAGCCGATCCGGCCGATGATGCCGACCCGTTCGCCGGGCTCGATGGTGAAGGCGATGTCCTGCACCGCCGGACGCACGGCGCCGGGATAGGTGAAGCTGACATTGCGGAACTCGATGGTGCCGTGGTCCTCGGCCAGTCCCTGCCCGCGCTCGCTGGCCTCCACCGGCAGCTTCATCAGCGCGTTCAGGGTCTTCAGCGCCGACACCGCCTGCTGCACGCGCACCAGCGTCATGGCGATGCTGGTCAGCGGCGCCAGCACGCGGGACGCCAGGATGTTGGTGGCAATCAGTGCGCCAACGGTGATCTTGCCGTCGCCGATCAGGAACACGCCCCAGATGATGATCAGGACGCCGACCGATTGCTGCACCAGGGTGGACAGGTGCAGCACCAGCGAGGACCAGAAGCGGATTGCCGCGCTGGCGCGGCTGCTGGCGGCCACCGCATCCTCCCACTTGCGCTGCATGGTACCTTCGGCATTGGCGGCGCGGATTGCCTCGATGCCGGCCAGGCTTTCCACCAGAACGCCATGGCGGCGGTTGGCCTCGCGCTGGGTGACGGCCACCGCGCGGGCCAGCGGAATGCGGATCAGAATGGTCAGCACCAGCACCACCGGAACCGCGACGATCGGGATCCAGGCGATCGGTCCGACGATGGTCCAGATGGCAAAAACGAAGATGCCGATGAAGGCGAAGTCGGTGAGCGCGATGACGGTCTGGGAAGTGAACACCTCACGCACCGTCTCGAATTCGCGCACCTGGGCGGCGGTAACGCCTGTGCCGAGCCGCTGCTCACCCATGCGCAGGCGTACGATGCGATCGAAGAGCTGCGCGGCGAGACCCATGTCGATGCGCTTGCCGGCTCGGTCCAGCACCACCGCGCGCAGATGGCGCAGGATCAGTTCGAACAGGAGCGCGATCGCGACCCCGCTGGACAGCGCAACCAGCGTCGATACGGCGAGATTGGGGATCACCCGGTCGTAGACGTTCATGATGAAGAACGGCACGGCCAGGCCGAGCAGGTTGACCATCAGCGCGGCGAAAACGACCTGTATCCAGGTCGGCCAGGCGCGCAGCACAGGGCCCATGAACCAGTGACCGCGGCGGCCGGAGTCGTGCGTGGTCTCATAGAAGCCCTGCGCGGTGGGGGACTCCTGCGGCGTGACCAGGAAGAGCCTGCCGGAGGCCGCACGCGCCAGCTTGTCGAGCGGCACCCAGGCCACGGCCGGATCGGCGCGCGGATGAAACACCTTGGCCGTGCCGGCGGCGGGGTCCAGCGCGCTGACGATGCAGGCATCGCCGTCGTGGAGAAGGAGCACGACCGGCAGCAGCATCGGCGCGATGCGCTCAACCGGCCGACTCACCAGCTTGGCCCGGATACCGAACCGCTCGGCGGCACGCACAAAGGTCCTGGCGTCAAGCGAACCGTCGTCGAGCGGCAGCCCGGTCAGTGCGCCGCCCTTCGAGAAGGCGATGCCGAAATGGCGCGCCACGTGATCGAGGCAGTCGAGCAGCGGGTCGACCGGACCGGCACCGGCGACAGCGTCCTCGGCTGTTGCTTCGTCATCAGATGCTCGAACGGATTCCGCGTCGGCCGCATCGGCCACGGTGTGCTCCGGTGCGACGTCCGGAGCATCCGCGGCGGCACCGGACTCATCGGAGGCCGAACCGGTTTCGGCTGCGGCTTCGCCAGTCTTTTCGGTGACCTTGGTGTCCATGGCGCGAACTTCGCGACTTGGCTCCCGGCGCCCTGCAAACAACCCACACGTGCAGACCCGGTCCGGAGCAATCCGACATGGTTATCACGCCGACCTGCAATTCGGAAACGCACTGCCCTTGCTTGCGTCAACATCGTTAACGGCGCGGCATTCTTGCTGGCCGCTCGGCTTGTCCGAAAACCGGTTCCCACTTTATTGCCGGCCGCTCGGCTTATCCGAAAACCGGTCCCCACTTTTCGGGCCTCGCGGCATCATCCTGCACAGACTGAGTTTGAGGCACCCAGGCACGCGACTGCGTGCCCGGCCGGTCAGGCCGCCCTCGCGGAGCCGTTGCGCGTCAGCGCAACTGGCGTGAGTGATATAGAACGACGCGACTGCGTGCCCGGCCGGTCAGGCCGCCCCCGCGGAGCCGTGAGCGCGGACATTGTCCGAGCGAACTGGCGCGAGCGGCAAGAACTATTGCCGCAGCGGCTCGATCTCGATGTGCCAGATGCTGGCTTCGCTCTGGGCGCGGTGATCGGCGAGGACCTCAGCAGGCGCCTCGACGCCCAGCGTGGTCAGCAGTTTACCCATGTGAGCGACGAGCTGATAGGCGGTGAAATAGTGCACCGCGGCCGCGCTCTGGAACTGGAAGCGGCTGTTGAAGCGGGCATTCTCGCTGTCCAGCAGATCAAGCAGGCTGCGGGTGCCGATGGAGTACTCCTCCTTGTAGGCGGCAACCGTGCGATCGTTGGCCTCCACCTGGTCGCGCAATGCCGCGACCCGCCGGTTGCCAGTAATGTAAGCGGCAAATGCCCGCTCGATCGACTCGGTGATCTGGCGGCCCTGGACATCAGCCTCCAGTTGCGCCTGGGTCAGCCGCTCGGTGAGCGCCCGCGCCCGGCTGCGGCGGATATGCCCGTCGAACAGATCCCAGTTCAGGGTCAGACGGCCGGTCACGTCGACATTGCGGCCATCGACGCCATTGACGTCATGGCCGTAGGTCGCTGCTCCTTCCAACGCGACCGTGGGGGCGAACGCGCCTTTCGCGCGCTGCAGGGCGAAGCGGGCCGCGTCGATGTTGGCGCGGGCGGAGGCAAGTGCCGGATTGTTGGCAAGGCCGAAGTCGACCGCGACGCGCGCCGACCTTGGAAGATGCGGCGGGTAATGGACCGACTTGGTCCGGCCGGGTTTCACGCCGATCACCTGCTTGAACTTGGCCCGGGCCTCCTGATAGGCGAGCTCCACCTGCGCGGCGATCGCCTCGGCGCCGGCGACGCGTTCCAGCGTCTGGTTGGCGTCGGACCCGGGCGCCTTGCCGCCGGCGACCAGTTCCTGGACAAGGCCGAGGATCTCGCGGTGGCGTTCCACGTTGGCGCGCGCCAGGCTGAGCAGGCGGCTGTGGCGGCGAAAATCGATATAGGCCTCGACCGCATCCAGCGCGAGAATCTCCGCGCCGGACAGCACCCGCAGAGCGGTGGCGTCGAGGCGCGCCGCAGCGCGGTAAATCTCATTGGCGCGCTGATGACCGCTGAACAGCACCTGACGGATCAGTATGCTGGCCTGCCGGCGGTCGCGCCAAAGCGCGTTGTCCTCCGGATCGAGGCTTTCCGGCCGGTCGACATATTGCTGGCCGATGTCCGCTGCCACACTGACGTTAGGGTAAAGTGCGCCCTGCGCGATGCGCAATTCGTGACCGGTGGCGCGGCGGTCGGCCCGCGCGGCGTTGACGGACGGGTGCGATGTCACCGCCAGCGAGACCGCTTCGCGCAAACTCAATGCGGTTGCAGGACTGGTGAAGCAAAACGCAAGGGCGGCTGCGCTGAGTGCCGCAAGGCGCCGGACTCGCCGTGGTCGGGGATAAATGCCCCCGTCTCGCAGCGACTGCTGCGAACCAACAGCACGCAAGAAAGCCACCCCAATGCCCCCTCAAGCAACGCCACTCGTACCGACACGAACGACAGCGGAACTCCGCGCGGCGCCTCCGCACCCGATCCGTTAACAAAAGGTTAACTTGACGTTGAGGAAATGTATAATGGTCATGGCTCCGTAACGGTAAGTCTACTGGTGAGTGTTGCCTTCAGAGCGCACTTTAACTTCGCGGTGGAGGATCGCGAGGACACCGCAAAAGGTCGACGGATGTTGCGGAATCAGGCCGGATTTCGTTAGCTGGCCGGTAATCGAGGGGCGGAGACGGACCGTCAGCGCAAAGCGCGGCGGACCGGATCGGAGCAATCATGATTGGACGTCCGGTCTCGTATGACGGGTCCCTGACAGGGGACGTGCGCCTGGCGCCTGACCTTCCCACACAACCCCAGTGGATCACCGTTCAGGTGGCCGACGGCGTGGCTGAGCTTCCCGGCGGAATCGATCTGGCCGGGGCCTCGTTCAATGAGGCGTCCGAAGACCTGGTCATTCTTCTCGCCGATGGCAGCATCGTGCTGGTGCAGGGCTATTTTGCCGGCGCCGCACCACCGCTGGTCAGCCCGGACGGCACGTCGCTTCCCGGACTCATGGTCGAAACCCTGGCCAAAGCCGGCAATGGCCTGACGCTCGCGCAGGCCGGCGACACGGCGGCAACGGGCGGCCAGCAGATCGGCACCGTCGTTACCGTGCGCGGAACCGTCACCGTCGAACGCGCCGACGGCACCACCGACACCCTGGAGCAGGGAGACGCCGTCTTCCTCAACGACGTCGTTGTCACCGGCGACGGCAGCGAGATCGGCATCACCTTCACCGACGGCAGCGTCTTTTCGCTGTCGGAAGGCGGGCGCATGACGCTCGACGAGTACATCTACAATCCCGGCGGCGGCGACGCGAACATGCTCGTCGGCCTGCTGCAGGGCACGCTCGCCGTTGTGTCCGGGCAGATCGCACCGGCCGGCGACATGGAGGTTCAGACACCAGTCGCCACGCTCGGCATCCGCGGCACGTCGGCCGTCATCCAGTTCGAAGGCGTCAGCCTGCGCGTTGCGCTGATCACCGACGTGAAGGACGGCGAAGGCGGGCTCATCCAGATCATCAACAACGACAACAACGACGTCCTGCTGACGCTGACGGAGAGCCAGATCGGTCAGATCGCCTCGCTTCTCGCCGGCTCCGACGACGCCAGCCTGAGCGACCTCAGCGCCGCCGACCAGGCGCTGATCGACCAGACCGTCAGCACGCTGGTGACCAGCTACAACCAGGCCACGGGACAACAGGACGACGACGACGCGACGCCAGGCAGCGGTGTCGATAGCGACGGCCCTGATCTCGAAGGCGACACCGAGGACGGCGAGGGCGAAGGCAACGACGCGCCGGACGATTCGGCGACCGAAGACGAAGGCGACGGCGGCGGAGAGGAAGACACCGCCGTATCGCCGGCGCCGCAACTGGCATTTCCCGCGCCGCCGACCATCCTGGAAGACCACACGATCACCTTCACCGACATCACGGTGACCGGTCCCAGCTCCGTGGCGCTGACGATCACGGCCGCCTCGACCTTCCAGCTCGCCTCGGTCACGCAGCTCGCGTTCCTGATGGTGGACGGCGCGCCGCCAACTGGCTCCATACCACCGGACTACCAGTTCCACAGCGTTACCATCAGCGGCCCGATCGCCGCGGTGCGCGCGGCCCTCGACGGGCTGATCTACACGCCGACCGAGAACGCCAACGGCGACGATGCCGGTGGCCTCAGTTTCTTCGCCTTCGGCAACGGCCAGACCGCCGATGGCGCACTGCCGATCGACATCATCCCGGTGAACGACGCTCCGGTCATCACCGCGCCGACAGATGTCACCGCGGTCGAGGACACGACGTTCTCGTTCGCCGGGCTGCTGTCGATGGTGGACGTGGACGAGGCGGAAGTCGGTGCATCCGATCCGCAGTCGGTCACGCTCAGCGTCAGCAACGGAACGCTGAGCTTCCAGGGCGGCACACCGGCCGGCATCGTGGACCTCGCCGGCGTCGGCACGATGACGGTGACCTTCAAGGGCACCTCGGCGGAAGTGAACCCGGCGCTCGACCTGCTGCTCTACACACCGGACCTGAACTTCAATGACAACCTGGGGTCGGAGGCGCTGACCATCACCGTCAACGACCAGGGCAATTCCGGCCTCGATCCCGGCGAGAGCGGCAATGCGTTCTCCGAACAGGATCAGGAGGTCATCAACATCTCCGTCACGCCGGTCAACGACACACCGGAATCGGCGCCGATCATCTCCGCACCGGCAAGCGTGACCGCGACGGAAGACATCACCTTCTCGTTCACCGATCTGTCGGTCAACGACGTCGATGCCAACGAAGACGCCGTGACCGATCCCCTGCTGGTCAGCCTCAGCGTGAACAACGGTTCGCTCGGGTTCTCGGCCGCCACCTCGGGGCTGACGTTCACCGACAGCGACGGCAGCGACGGAACGCTCGTCTTCGCCGGCAATCAGAACGAAATCAACGCGGCACTGGCCCTGCTGCAGTACACGCCCGGCCCGGACTACAACGACAACCGCGCCGCAACGCCGCCCACCGACGCGTTGACCATCACCGTCAACGACCAGGGCAACTCGGGACAGGACCCGGGCAACACCGGTGGCGAGAACAACGAGGAAGACGTCGCTGTCGTCACCATCAACGTCACCCCGGTGAATGACGCGCCGGTCAACACGGTTCCGGTCGTGGCGCAGACGGTCAACGAGGACGAGGTGCTGACGTTCTCGGCCGCCACCAACAACGCCATCACCGTTGGCGATGTGGATGCGCATGAGCCAAACGCACCGAGCGGTCAGGTCCAGGTGACGCTGAGCGTTGGCAACGGCGTGCTGACCGCCACCACCGGCACCGGCGCGGCGATCGGCAACAACGGCAGCGCAACGGTGACCCTCACCGGCACGCTGACCCAGGTGAACGCGGCGCTGGAAGGCCTCACCTATCGGGGCGACGCCAACAAGAACGACAACACGTTCGGCGGCCCCGACACGCTGACCGTCACCACCAGTGACCTCGGCAACACCGGCAACGGCGGCACGCTCACCGACATCGACACGGTGACCATCAACGTCACCCCGGTGAACGATGCGCCAAAGGGCACCGATTCGATGGTCACCGTCGCCGAGGACGGAACGCATACATTTGCCGCGAGTGACTTCGGTTTCACCGACCCGGACGACGCGCTCCCGAACGCTGCGTTCGCGAACGACTTCGCCGGCATCACCATCAACATGCTGCCCGCCAGCGGTTCGCTGTTGTTGAACACCGGCTCCGGGCCAGCCGCCATCACAACGGGAACGTTTGTTACCGCCACACAGATTGCGGCGGGCGACCTGACCTTCGCGCCGGTGGCCGATGAAAACGGGACCGGCTATGCATCGTTCCAGTTCACCGTTCGCGACGACGGCCTGGACACCGACCCGAACGAGAGCGACGCGGCCGCAGCCAATACGCTCACCGTCGATGTGACCCCGGTCAACGACGCCCCCGTGATCAACATCCCGTCGGGATCCCCGCTGTCGGTCGATGAGGACAACCCGCTGACGTCATTGGGTATTACCGTCAGCGACGTCGATTCTGGCAACAATGACATCCAGGCGAAACTGACCGTCCAGAATGGCACGCTGAATTTCAGCGGCACACCTATGGGCGTCACGGTCACCGGCGGAGCACTGGGCACGACAACATTCACCTTCACGGGCACCGCGATGGCGATCAGCACGGCGATTGCCGGCGCCATCGTCTACACGCCGGATGCGGACTTCTTCGGCATCGACACGCTCGCCATCGAGATTGACGATCTGGGGAATTCAGGCGACGGCGGCTCGGAGATGACCGCGGCGCAAGTTACGCTCAACGTTGTGCCGGTGAATGACCCGCCAGTCGCCACCGCCGATTCCGTGCTGACCAATCAGGGCGCTGGCGACACGCTTAATATCCCGATCGATGCGCTGCTGGCCAACGATACTGACGCCGAGGGCGATGATCTGTCGTTTGTTCCGGGTAGCCTGACGGTGGTCGATGACGCCGTCCAGTTGACGTTGCTAAGCACGTTCCCCGGAACGGGCGCAAGCTTCAGCTATCAGGCGAGTGACGGCACCGACACCTCGAACACGGCGAACGTCTCGATCGGGCGTGGCGCTTCCCCGCTGCCTGGCCTTGTCCAGGGTACTGCGGCGGATGAAATCCTCATCGGCACCGACTCCGCAACCGGAGACATCCTCAACGGCATGGGTGGCAACGACTGGCTGATCGGGCTCAGTGGCAATGACACGCTGATCGGCGGTGATGGCAATGACACGCTGATCGGTGGCGATGGCAACGATACCCTGACCGGCGGAGCGGACAGCGATACCTTCGTTTACGAGGCCGGGGACGACGCCTTCACCGATATCATCACCGACTTCACCCACGGCGGTGGCACCGATCCGGACCTGATCGACCTGCGCGGCTTGCTCGATGCGGCGCTGCCATCCGACTACGACACCAACGGCACGCTCGGCGACTGGGTCTATGCCGAGGAAGCTGCCGGGACGGCCCGGCTGTATGTTGATATGGATGGCGGTGGCAACGACTTCTTCTCCAACCCGAGCCTGATTGATTTCACCAACGGCGGCGCGCTGGTGGGTAACAGCATCAACGTTTTGCTCGACGGTGTTGTCGAGCAGCTAACGGTCAATGCGACAACTTTGGCCTAGCTGAGCGTTAGAGTCCGTGCTGCGATCCATTATCAGCGCCCTGTTCGGCCGCGCGCAGGTGGTGCGGCTCGTCGGGCTGGCGCTGCTCGTCGCCATGGCGGCCTTGCGCATCTGGGATCCGGTGCCGCTGGAAGTGGTGCGGCTGAAGGCCTTCGACCTGCTGCAGCACGTGGCGCCGAACGAGAACCCTGCCCGCCCGGTGATGATCGTCGATATCGACGAGGCCTCGCTGACCGAACACGGCCAGTGGCCGTGGCCGCGCACGCTGGTCGCGCGGATGATCGACCAGATCGCGGCCGGCAAGGCGGCTGCCGTCGGCATCGACATCATCTTCGCCGAGGAAGACCGCACCTCGCCGAAGAACTTCGCCGGGTTCGCGCAAGGGCTCGACACGGAAACGGTGGCGATGCTGCGGGCCCTGCCGAGCAATGACGAGGTGCTGGCGGACGCCTTCCGCAGGGCACGCATGGTGGTGGTCGGCCAGTCCGGCTATCACGAGGACCTCGGCCGCGAGACCCGCGAGTTGCAAGGCCCCCCACTGGCCCAGCTTGGCGGTGACCCGCGCCCCTACATGCTCAAGTACCCCGATCTGCTGGGCAACATCGCGGTGCTCGACAACGCGGCCGCCGGCAAGGGCATCCTGACCGTCAATCCGGATGTCGACGGCATCACACGGCGCGTGCCCCTGCTGGTGCAGGCGCGCGGGACGGTGTTCGCGACGCTGGCGATCGAGATCCTGCGCGGCGTCGCCGGTTTCCGCCCGCTGATCGTCAAGACGAACGAGGCCGGCATCGCCGCGGTCAGCGTCGCAGGGATCGAGGTCCCCACCGACCAGTCCGGCCGGCTGTGGGTGCGCTTCTCCAGGAGCGATCCGGCGCGCTACGTCTCAGCCAAGGACGTCATCGCCGGCGACCCTCAGGCGCTGCAGAGACTGCAAGGGCGGGTCGTGCTCATCGGCACCTCGGCGCTCGGGCTGTTCGACATCAAGGCGACGCCGCTCGATCCGGTCATGCCGGGCGTGGAGGTGCACGCGCAACTGATCGAGAACATCATCACGCAGGAACACATCGTGCGGCCGAACTACGCTATCGCGGCGGAGTTGCTGGCCGCGATCCTCGTTGGCGCGTTCATCATCATCGCGGTGCCGCTGATGCCGGCGGTATGGACGCTGCTGTCGGGAACCCTCATCAACACCGGCATCCTGGCCGGCAGCTACTACCTCTTCGTCGACCGCACGATGCTGCTCGACCCGACCTTTCCGCTGCTCACATCGATCGTGGTGTTCGGTTCGCTGGTGTTCTTCAACTACATCCAGGAGGAATCGCGCCGGCGCGAAATCCGCAGCGCTTTCAGCCAGTACCTGTCGCCGGACGTTGTGGAGCAGATCGCCCGCGACCCCAGCAAGCTGATCCTTGGCGGCGAGACCAAGGAGATGACCATCCTGTTCTCCGACGTGCGCGGCTTCACCTCGATCTCGGAGGCCTACAAGGCCTATCCGGAAGAGCTGACCCAGCTCATCAACCGGCTGCTGACGCCACTGTCGCAGGTCGTCGTCGACAATGGCGGCACCATCGACAAGTACATGGGCGACAACATCATGGCGTTCTGGAATGCACCGCTCGACGATCCCCGCCATGCCCACAACGCGCTCGCCGCCGCGCTCGCCATGATCGCGGCGCAGAAGGCGCTCAACGCGGAACTGGAAACCGAGACGGCGCCTGACGGCAGCCCGGCAAAACCGTTCGCCATCGGCGTCGGCCTCAACACCGGCATCAACGTGGTCGGCAACATGGGTTCCGACCTGCGCTTCGACTACACGGTGCTCGGCGACAACGTGAACCTCGCCTCGCGGCTGGAGGGCCAGACCAAGAGCTACGGCGTCACGATCCTGTTCGGCGAACGCACCGCCGAGCTTGCCGGCGACGAGTTCGCGATCGTCGAGGTCGATCTGGTCGCGGTGAAGGGCAAGCAGGAGCCCGAACGCGTCTTCACCGTCGTCGGCAACAGCGACATTGCCCAGTCCAACAGCTTCCGCGCCGTGCACGATCATTGCCAGGAGATGCTGACGGCCTATCGCGCCCAGGAGTGGGACGCGGCGGACGCCGCCATTCGCGCCGCCCGCGAGATGGCGGACGCATACGACCTGTCGCGCTTCCTCGACGTCTATGCGGCACGCGTCGCCACGTTCCGCGAGGCACCGCCGCCGAAGAATTGGGATGGCGTCTTCGTCGCGACGAGCAAGTAGACGGAAGCGATATGGTTAATCAATCGCCACCCGCTAACTACTTATACTTGCATTTTTACTATTAATACAACTTTAAGTGGTTTCCAAATCCTAAACGGTGTTCGGTTAGGGTCCTGCCAGGTAATGCGTAGCTGACTGCCCGCGCGGCAGCAGCGGAGTTAAGGCACGATCATGACCGTGACCGATCCGATCGGCCCGAGCGTCCTGTTGCTCGGCAACTATCGGCCCACTCTCATTCTGGCACGCGAACTCAAGGCCAGCGGTCTGCATGTGATCGCGGGGCTGGAGGGTTGCGATCGCGGCGCGGAACTGTCGCGCCATGTCGACAAGATCTGGGACCATCCTGAACTCGCGACGAGTCGCGACGCCTTTCTCGAAGCGTTGAATGCACTGTTGAGCAGCCGCCCGGACATCGGCTGCGTGTTTCCGGTTGCGGAGAATTTCGTGCGTCTGTTCGCCGAGGTACAGCCCGCACTGCCGTCGCATGTGACGCTCGCAAACGTGGCCGCCGAGACGGTCAACGCCTGCCTCGACAAACGCGCCTCGATGGAACTGGCGGTCGCCTGCGGCGTGCCGATCGCACCTTTCGCGGAAGCGACGACGCTCGAGGCGCTGCATCGGGAAGCCGACAGGCTCGGCTACCCGTTGGTCATCCGGCCGGCGGATTCAACGCTGCGCCTTGACGGCGAAAAGGCCCTCAGGATCGCCTCGCGAACCGCGCTCGACGAGCTGATCCCCGTCTGGCCGGAGGGGCAGAGCGCGTTGATCCTGCAAAGGAAGGCGCAGGGCATCCGCCACAATCTCTACTTCGCGGCGCTGGACGGGGTGATGTGCCGGGCGCTGCATGCGGTGATCACGCGCACCGACCGTATCGATGGCGCGGGGCTTGCCGTCGACGGCATCACCATCGAACTGGATGCCGATCTCATGCGTCACACCCAGGCCATGCTGGCGGAGCTCGACTATTCCGGCATTGGCTGCGCGCAGTTCCTTGTCGACGAGGACAGCGGCGCGGTCAGCTTTCTGGAGATCAATCCACGCATCGCCGGGAACCACGCCGTGCCGCAGCACTGCGGGCTCGATCTCGGCCGCTTCCTGGTGGCGCTGTCGCGCGGCGAACGCGACGGCCTGGCGGACGGCGACATGCGCATCGGGCGCGCCGGCGTGCGCTATTCGTGGCTGGCTGGCGACATCGACGGGCTGAAGTCCTCGCTGAAGCGTCGCGAAATCTCGCTGCTGCAGGCGTGGTCATGGCTGGGCAAGCTGATCGACACCGCGCGCGGCGCCGAGCTCGACATGATGCTGAGCCGCGACGATCGTCTGCCCGGCATCATCACCCTGCTCGATGTCATTCCCGGCATCGGCCACATCACCCGACGGCGCAACGCGCTTGGCTGGCTGACGCGCAAGCGCGCGATTGAAGCACCCAAGGCACCCCTGTTGCCCATCGCCCCGCTCGCGCAGAGGTAATCATGGCTGGCGTTTCCCTTCCCCATTTCGGCGCGCGGAGCGAAGGCGGCGCGGCAGCGCTCGCCAAACCGGGCGCGGCTAGGCACGGCCTCACGGTCGAACATGTCGCTGCAGACGACTGGGATGCCATCGCCGTCCAGTTCCGCGATGTGATCCACGAGCAGACCGAGTGCTTCAACGCCGCGCGCTGGAAGCCGACGCAACTCCGGCGGCTGGTCTTCCGCAGCGACGACGAAATCGTTGGCGCGGTGGTCGCGCGCGTCGTGCGGGTTCCCCTCACCGGTGTCGATCTCGTCGCGGTGCGCTACGGCCCGCTGTGGCGAAGGGTCGGACACCCCGACCAGCCGGGATACCTGTCGCGCATCTATGTCGCCATGGCCGAGGAACTCGCCGACAAGAGCGGCGCGTGCCTGATCGTCATGCCGCGTTCGGACGCCGAGACCAGCGAGACCGACGCGCAGATGCTCGCGGCGGCCGGCTACAAGCCGCTGCCGCAAGAGCCCTCGCCGGAACGCTACTTCGTCAATGTCACGCTTGAGCCCGACGCGATCCGCAAAAGCCTGGCACAGAAATGGCGCTACAATCTCAAGAAGGCCGAAAGCAACGGGCTGACAACCGAATTCGTGCCTGGACCGGACGGCCTGAAGATCTTCCGCGACCTGTATGACGCCATGCTCGAGCGCAAGGCCTTCCATGACTTCTCCCCCGTCGGCACGCTCGACAGCCTGATGACCGCACAGTTCGCCGAGCTGCGGCCGCTCATCGTCGTCGTGCGCAAGGATGGCGCGCCGGTCGCCGCCGGCGTCATCGACTGCAGCGGCGAGCGGGCGATCTACCTGTACGGGGCTACCAATCGTGCCGCGCTGTCGCTGAAGGCCGGCTACGTCATGCAGTGGGCCGTCATCGAGCACCTGACCGGACTGACGAAGACGCGCTGGTACGATCTGGGCGGCGGGTCATCGCCAACATGCAGCCTGCATCAGTTCAAGCGTGGGCTTGCCGGTCGCGAGGGGGTCGTCAACGAGATCCCGCCCGAACACGTCTATGCCGGCAGCCAGTGGGCCTGGCTGGTGGGCCACGCCGCGCTCGCCGCGCGCGAGGCCAAGGACCGGATCGTCACAGACCTTCATGCCCGTCTGAAGGGCTGGTCGCGAAGCTGACGGCGATGCGCGAACTCTTTGCCAAACTCTCGGTGCTGACACTTGCCCGGCTTGCCGGGGCGGTGTGCATGTTCCTGGGCACGCTTGCGATTGCGCGCGGGTTCGGTCCGCAGATGCTTGCCGACTATGCCACCGCGTTGGCCCTGACGAGCGTCACGGCGACCCTGATGCTTGCCGGTTTCCATGCTTTCGCGCCGATACTGGCTGCCGAATACCGGGCACGCGACGACTGGAGCCTGCTGCGCGGTTTCGCCGGCACCGGGCAGCGCAATACGCTGCTTGTGGCGTGCGTGTTGTCAGCTCTGGCCGTGTGGGCAGTGCTTGCCGGACCGGCCGCGGGCGATACGCGTTTATCCACGATCCTGCTCTTCGCCGCCGCGGCGGCGCCCGGCATGGCGCTGGTCATGTTCAACGGCGGCGTACTGAGCGGGCTACAGCACCAGCGCGCGGCACAACTCCCCGACACGCTGATGCGCCCCGCCCTGTCGCTTGCCGCAATCGCGCTCATCGTGGCGATCGCACCGGCAGGTGCCTTGTCGTGGTTGCTTGGTGCGATCGTGGCGATGGTCTGGATCGCCGTCTTCGTGCAGGCATTCCATCTGCGGCGCGTGTTCAGCAGAGCACCCGAAGCTGCCCCCAGCACCGAAGGCGCGCGCTGGCGTCGCATGGCGCCGTCCTGGATGACCATCGCGCTGGTCTGGGACTACGCCATCGAGCTGTTCGTGCTGGCCGCCGCGCTGATCGCCGCGCCGGCCCAGGTGGCGTTGCTGCACATCTGCTTCCGCTACCGGGTGCTGGCCGGGTTCGGTATGCGTTCGATCTACGCTGTGTGTCAGCCGAAGATCTACACATCGGTCACACAAAAGGACGATGCGGCAACCGACAAGCTGATCGCCATGACCAACGGGCTGTCGCTTGCTTATGCGCTCGCCGCCTTCGTCGGGCTGGCGCTGCTCGGGCAGCCGCTGCTGGCGTTGTTCGGCGCGGAGTATGCCGACGGTCTCGGCGTGCTGCTGATGGTGTCGGCGAGCTTCCTTGTCCGCGCGGTGTTCGGTCCGGCGATGGCCGTGCTCGGCATTCATGGCGCCCACGGCGCTATCGCGCGAGTGCTTGCCGCCTCGCTGACGATCGGCGTCAGCGCCGCCATGATCGGCTATGGGAGTTTCGGCCTGATGGCGATCGCCGGCGGCTACACGCTGGCCAATGCGCTCGCGGCCGCCGCGCTGTGGTGGATCGCGCGCAAGACGACCGGCATCGACTGCGCCGCATGGGCGCGGATACCGCGCCTCAGCCCACCGCACATACCCTCGGCCACGTAAGCCTAAATACCCAGCCGGTCGAGTATCCGGTAGACGCCGACAGACGGCGCCAGGAACCAGGGGTTGCCGGAATAAAGCGGCCGGGTCGGGAAATCGACATCCTCAAGCGCGCTCGCGTCCCGCTCAAGCCCGGCGGCCTGCCGACCCATGCGCATGCCGAGATATCCGGCCATGCCGACGCCTGATCCGCAGTAGCCCAGCGCGTAGTGAACACCGTCGCGTTCGCCGCAATGCATCAGTTCGTCGAACGTGTAGGCCACGGTTCCCGACCAGGAATGGCTGATGCGCGTGCGCGCAAGCTGCGGAAACAGCCGCACCATTTCCGCGTGCAGCCTCGGTCCGCTGCGGCACGGATCGGTCTCCCCCAGCGAGACCCGGCCGCCGAACAGGATGCGGCGCCGGTCGGGCGAGGCGCGGTAGTAGTACACCACCCGGCGCGTATCGGAGACGATGCGGTCGTTGGGCATCAGCTCCGCCATCAGATCGGCGGGAAGCTCCTCGGTGGCGATGATGTAGGAGCCGATGGGGATGACCCGGCGGGCCAGCCAGGGTGTCAGGCCCGTCGTGTAGCCGTTGGTAGCGACAATGACCTTCTGCGCCCTGGTCGCGCCGCGCGGTGTCGTCAACAGGTGCGCGCCGCCGCTTTGTTGCATTGCCTGCACCGGGCAGCGGGTGACGATCTCCGCTCCCGCCCGGCGCGCGACATGCAGCAGACCGGCGTGATAGCGCGCCGGATCGATGCTGACGTGGCGGGGAAACACCGCGCCGCCGCAATAGGCGTCCGTGCCCAACTCGCTGCGCTGATCGGCGCGCGGCACGACGTAGGCGTCAGTCTCAAGCACCGGATTACCGGCAGCGATGTCCACGGCGAGCCGATCATAAGCGCGGGCGCTGTGGGCGGCGTGAAAGCGCCCGACGGGGCGCAGATCGCAGTCGATGCCTTCGTCGCGGATAAAGTGCTGAAGGTGATCGAGGGATGCCTGACCCTCCCGGAGGATCGCCCGCGCGGCCGCGTCTCCGTAGCGGCGGGAGAGCTCCGCAAAGCCCGGCTTGATGCAGGTGGAGACCTGCCCGCCATTGCGCGTGCTGCACCCGAAGCCGGCGGCCTCGGCATCGAACACCACGGTCGACAGCCCGGCACGCGCCGTCTCCAGCGCGGCATGCAGTCCGGTATAGCCGGCGCCGATCACCGCGACGTCGGCCTTGTCCGGCGGCACGGCGCCACCGCAGTCGAACGGCTGGATACCGGACCACCAGTAGGGCTGCGGGCTGAAGTCGTCGGTGAATACGGAATCCGCCATGATCAGGCGTTGTCCGCCAGTACCAGGTCGGCACCCTTCTCGCCGATCATGATCGCCGGCGCGTTGGTGTTGCCGGAGGTGAGCGTGGGGAAGATCGAGGCGTCGATCACCCGCAAGGCCTGCAGACCGTGGACCCGCAATCCGGCATCCACCACGTCCTGCCTGGGGTCAGGCCCCATCCGGCAGGTGCCGACGGGATGGAAAACGGTGCCGGCGCGCGCGCGGATGTCCTCCACCAGCGCAGCCTCGTCGGCGACCTGCGGCCCCGGCACGATCTCCGCGTCGATGACATCGGCCAGCGGCGCCGTCGCAGCCAGCCGGCGTATGAACCGCACCCCTTCCAGCATCTCGCTAATGTCGTGGTCGGTGGAGAGGTAGCCCGGATGGATTGCCGGCGTCGCGGCCGGGTCGGCGGACACGATGTCGATATGGCCGCGGCTGGTGGGTCGCAGCGGCTGTATGCCCAGCAGGAAGCCGGGGAACGGATCGGGGCTCGTCAGCGCGCGCACCTTCGGTCGGTCCTCCTTGGTGTAGCTCACCGGCGAGAAGTAGAGTTGCATGTTGGCACGCGAAAGCTCCGGGCGCGTGCGAAAGAAGCCGCCGCCCTGATTGACGCTGAGCGACAGCGGTCCGCGCCGCCGCAGCAGGTAGGTCAGGCCATGACGCAGTTTGCCCAGGAGCGGGCGCAGTTCGTCGTTCAGCGTCTTCACCTTCGAGCGATAGAGATAGTCGAGGCCCAGGTGATCCTGCAGATTGCGACCAACCGCCGGCAGGTCGGCGACAACCTCGATGCCGTGACCGCGAACAAGCTCCGCCGGCCCGAGACCGGAGAGCTGCATCAGTTGCGGCGAGCCGATCGCGCCAGCGCACAGAATCACCTCGCGGTTGGCGCTCGCGCGCATGGTGCGACCGCCCACACTGTATTCGACACCGGCCGCCCGCGTGCCCTCAAACAGGATACGCGTCGCATGGGCATGCTTGATGACACGCAGGTTGGCGCGGCGCATCGCCGGGCGCAGATAGGCGCGCGCGGTGGACATGCGCAAACCGTCCTTGATGGTCGCCTGATAGAGCCCGACGCCTTCCTGCGTCGCGCCGTTGAAATCCGGGTTGTGGGACAGGCCGCAGCTTGATGCTGCCGCGATATAGTCGCGGCACAGCGGATGCAGGTCGCGCGCCATGGACGCAACATACAGCGGCCCGTCGCCACCGCGCCATGCGTCGGCGCCGGCCTCATTGGTCTCCAGTTTGCGGAAATAGGGCAGGACCTCGTCCCAGCCCCAGCCGGGATTGCCATGCGCCTTCCAGTCCTCAAAGTCCTCCCGCTGGCCGCGGATGAAGACCATGGCGTTGATGGAGCTCGAGCCGCCCAGCACCTTGCCGCGCGGCCAGTAGCTGCGCCGCCCGCGCGTGCCGGGGTCGGGCTCGGTCTCGTACATCCAGTTGAGATCGGGGTGGTAGAAGGCCTTGCCGTAGCCGATCGGCATCCAGACCCAGGCGTTGAGATCGCTGCCGCCAGCCTCCAGCAGCAGCACGGAGTGGCGCCCGCCCTCGCTTAGGCGATTGGCGAGAACGCAACCCGCCGAGCCGGCCCCGACGATGATGAAATCGGCGCTGTCCATGAACCGCTCAACCGGATTTCGGATCACGCTGAACGAGCACGGAGATCAGCGCCAACAGCGCGGAGCCGACCATCAGGAAGAACGACACCGCGTTGAGCACCGGCGTGGAGCCGACCTTCACCATGCGGTCGTACATGGTGATGGTCAGCGGCGCCTCGGAACCGACGAGGAACAGCGTCGTGTTGAAGTTCTCAAACGAGACCAGGAAGGCGACGATACCGGCACCGATCAATGCCGGGCGCAGGTAGGGAAGCGTGATCGTCGCCAGCACGCGAGCGCGCCCGGCGCCCAGATTGTAGGCGGCCTCCTCCATCGTCTGGTCGAACTTCTTCAACCGCGCGGCAATGACCAGCGAGGTGATGGTGGTGATGAACGAGAACTGCCCGAGCACCACGAGAAGGATACCCGGCCTCAGGAAGCCTAGGTCCCAGCCGATGCTGTTCTCAACTGAATTGGCGAGGTTGCTGGCCAGCGCCAGGATCGAGATGCCCAGGATCACGCCGGGGATGACCAGCGGCACGACCATGACGATGTAGAAGAAGTTCTTCCAGGGAAACGAGCAGCGCACGAACAGGAAGGCGTTGCAGGTGCCCACGAACACCGACAGCAGAGCGACGATGCTGGCGATGACGAATGAGTAGTAGAGCCCGCGCAGCAACCGGCGGTCATGGAACATACCGAGCTTGGGCTCGGTGTCGTTGAAGAACCAGTCCAGCGTGAAGCCGCGCCAGGGCAGCGCGGGAAACAGGGAATCGTTGAAGGCGAACGTGCCCGCAGCCAGTAGCGGCGCGGCCAGAAAGATGAAGAACGCCACGATGAACAGGCGGTAGCCGGCAAGGAACGGGGCGCTGGCCTTGTTGATCAGCATGGCTGCCCGCCTCCCGAAAGACCGGGCCGGCTCAGATGTGCGTATCCGGCGGGCAGGAGTGCCTGCTTGCGCATGATCTGGTCCGAAAACCGGTGTCCACTTTTCGGGATCATGCGTCAGCTCCTCGCGACCGTCGAGGAGAGGGTCTGGCCGGAGAGCTTCAGTCCGAGCCAGACCACCAGCGAGGTGAAGGCCAGCAGCAGGAAGCCGAAGGCGGCACCGGACTCCCAGTTGTAGCGGGTGATGAACTGATTGTAGATCTGCTCGGTGAACCAGCTTGAGTTCTTGCCGCCGAGCAGGATCGGCGTCAGGTAGCTGCCCGCCGTCAGCATGAACACGACGATGCAACCGGCGACGATGCCGGGCATCGCATAGGGCACGATGATGCGCCGCAGGACGGTGAAGCCATTGCCGCCGAGATTGTAGCCGGCCTCGATCATGGCGTTGTCCATGCCATCGAGTGTGGAGACCAGCGGCACGATCATGAACAGGATCACCGTGTAGACGAGACCCATGATCACGGTGACATCGTTGTAGAGGAACTCGATCGGGCCATCGACGAGGCCAAGCCATTGCAGGCTGGAGGAAACGACGCCCGTCTCCCGCAACAGCAGGATCCAGCCGAAGGCGCGGATCAGGTCGCTGACCCACAGCGGGATCAAGCAGATCAGGAACAGCGCGCCCTTGGTGCGGTTACCGGCGATCTTGGCGATGTAATAGGCCACCGGAAAGCCGATGATCAGCGCGATTGCCGTGACCAGCAGCGACATGGAGCCGGTGCGCAAAAGCGTGTTCCAGTAGATCGGCTCGTTGGCGAACTCGATGTAATTGCCAAAGCCGTATTCGAACACCCGTGGCGCCACCTTCTCGCGCATCGACAGTATGAACATGCCGATATGCGGGATGACGATCAGCAGCACGATCCACAGCGCGAACGGCGTGAACAGCAGGATCAGGGTGAGGCGGCGGATGTCCTTGTTCATTGGTCCACCCCTCAACCTGCAAAACACATGGTCTGCTTGGCCGACCATGTGAGCCGCACATCGTCACCCGGACGGAGATCGCCCGTTCCCCCGGTCAGCACGACATCCGCCTCGATCAGACCGCCGGCCTCGGTGCGCACCAGCACGCGGCTGTTGGCGCCGTTGAACAGAAGGCTGTCGACGGTGCCGGCGAGACGGTTCGTCGTGGCGCTGGCCCGGCCGGACTTGCCGGCGCCGGTCTCGACGTTGATGAATTCCGGGCGCACGAAGATCTCGACCGCATCGCCGGCGCTCGGGGTTGCGCCGCCGCGGGCATCGCAGACCATGGCCAGGCCGCTTGCCGTCTCCGCCCTGACCTGCCCCCGGCCCGCTTTCGTCACCGTACCCGACCAGCGGTTGGTATCGCCGACGAAGCCGGCGACGAAGGCGCTTGCCGGCTCGTGATAGAGCGTTTGCGGAGCGCCGACCTGCTCGAAGCGGCCGTCGTTCATCACCGCCACGTTGTCGGACATGACCAGCGCCTCGGACTGGTCATGGGTGATGTAGACGAAGGTGGTGTCGAACTGATGCTGCAGCAGCTTCAACTCGATCTTCATCGCCTCGCGCAGCTTCAGATCGAGCGCGCCGAGCGGTTCGTCCAGCAACAGCACGTCGGGATCGAGCACCATGCAGCGGGCAATGGCGATGCGCTGCTTCTGGCCGCCGGAGAGCTGATGGATTTCCCGCTCAGCGACATCGGGAAGCGCCACGCGCTCCAGCACCGCGCGCACCTTCGGCGCGATGTCGGCCTTGGCCACCCCGGCGCAGCGCAGACCGTAGGCGATGTTCTCGAAGACGTTCATCATCGGGAACAGCGCCAGATGCTGGAACACCATCTTCACGTTGCGCCGGTTCGGCAGGGTGCCGAGCACCGAGGCTCCCTTGATGCGGATGTCGCCGGCGTCCGGCTCCTCGAAGCCCGCGATCATGCGCATCAGGGTCGTCTTGCCGCAGCCCGACGGTCCCAGGATCGAGAAGAACGAGCCGCGCGGTATCTCCAGCGACACGTCATCGACCGCCTGGACGCTGCCGAAGCGCTTCGAAACGCCGCTGCACTCCAGATCGTGCTGCACGGAATCGCCGCCGGTGTTGGATGCCATCGGACCGCTCGCGCTTATGGGTCTTGTCGGGGCTGCAGTCTTTCAGGGAAGCAAAAGGCGCCGCAAGACCGGTCTTGCGCGGTCCTGCGGCGCCCTGGCTTGGTCAGTGCGCTCAGCCGCCGGTGGCTGCCTTGATGCGCTCCAGCGTCTTGCCTTCCATGTCCTCAACGCCGGGCGGGATGTTCGCGAAGAACTTCAGGTTCGCGATATCCTCGTCGGAGAAGGCCGCGTTCACCGCCGCCTTCTTGTCCGCCGGCAGCAGGTCCTTGGCGCCCTTGATGGAGGCGATGGCACCGGTGGAGGCCGACATCAGCTTCACGATCTCCGGCTGCAGCACGAAGTTGATCCACTTGTAGGCGGCGTCATCCGCCTCGCCCTTTCGCGGCAGCGCGAAGGTGTCGATCCACGCCAGCGCACCGGTCTCCGGGGGAACAAAGACGATGTTGGAGTTCTCGGAGAACAGACGGTAGGCGGTGGAATCCCACGTCTCGGAGGCGACGATCTCGCCCGACAGCATCATGGCGGACAGATCATCGCCGCCCTTCCAGTAGGCCTTGATGTTGTCCTTGCAGGTGATGAGCTTCTCGGCGACCTGATCGAGGATCTGCTGATACTTGTCGAGATCGGCATAGGCCGCAAAGGGGTCCTCGCCCATCGCAAACGCGGTGCCCAGCAGAATCGTGCGCTTCAGACGCATCGAGGTGCGGCCCTTGTAGGCGGGGTCGCAAAGATCGTCCCAGCCGTTGATTTCAGGCGCCTTGGTCTTGTCGGCCATCAGGCCGGACGTGCCCCACTGGTGCGGCACGGCATAGACCCCGCCCTCGATCGTCGTGTTCGCCTTCACGCCGTCGAGCAACGTCGCCTCCATGTTGGAGGTGTCGATCTTCGACATGTCGAGCGGCTTGTAGATGTTGTACTCAAGCTGCGCGGCGTAGATGCGGTCGTGGCTCGGCTGGGCCAGATCGAAACCAGCGCCACCGGTGGCGCGCAGCTTGGCGATCATCTCCTCGTTGTTGGAGAAGGTCACCTCGACCTTGATGTCGGGGTACTTCTCCTCAAACAGCTTGACCACGTTCTCCGGGGCGTAGGAGCCCCAGGTCAGCAGCCGCAGCGTCGTTTCGGCCGATGCGGGCGCGGCCACGCTCAGAGCCGTTGCGGCAAGCAGGCTTGCCAGTGTCCGTTTCAGGCGCATTGTCGATCTCACCTCCCAGTTCAGGATCGTCTCCCGGCGGCGTCCGAGGCCGGTCTTGCTCCTCTGCGCGGACCCGGCCTGCCGGGAGTTCCTCATTCGGCCAGCCGCCACCCGGCGACCGTCCACCGCGACACGCCAAGCGAGCGCATCGCACACTCCCATTCAATTCGACCATCAAATGGTAGGGTCATATTGGACTGGCACGCATATCCATTCTCGACATTCTGCCAGACCAATTTTCCTCACGCCGCCTGCTGCGTCAGACCGGCCAGGATATCGACGCCGGCAGCGATCTGCTTGTCGGCGACCGCGCCGTAGCCAAGCACCACGCCGGTCCGGGCAATCGGCTCCAGGCAGTAGCGCGACAGCGGAACCAGCACCACATCGCGGGCGCGGGCGGCCTCGACCAGGGCGTGTTCATCAACGCCCGCGCCAAGGCGGGCAAGCGCGTGAAAGCCGCTGGTGGCCGGTTCCACGTCCAAGAAGCCGGAAAGCCGCGCGGCATGGTGGACGAGTCCCTCATAGCGCTCCTTGTAGAGGCGGCGCATCTGGCGGATGTGGGTGGCGAACAGTCCTTCGTCCATGAACTCCGCAACGATGGCCTGCGGAGCGGTGGGTACGCCCGACAGGGCGCAGGTGAACACGTCGCGGAACGTCTCCACCAGCCCGTCCGGCGCCAGCAGGAAGCCGAGCCGCAAGGCGGGATAGAGCGACTTGGAGAACGTGCCCACATAGATCACGCGGCCATTGGTATCGATGCTCTTCAATGTGGGTTGCGGCTGCGAACCGTGGTGGAAGTCGCCGTCGTAGTCGTCTTCGACAATGAGCGCGCCGGCCGCGTCGGCCGCCTTCAGCAGCTCCAGCCGCCGCGCCAGGCTCATGACGTGGCCGAGCGGCTGCTGGTGCGATGGCGTGACGAAGGCGAGCCGCATGTCGGGCGCCTTGGCCAGACCGTCGGCGACCACCAGCCCGTCGCGATCGACGTCCACGGCGACCAGACGCGCGCCTTGGGCGATGAGCGCGTTGCGCGCGCCGATCGCGCCGGGATTCTCGAACCACACCGCGTCGCCCGGATCAAGCAGCGTGCGGGCGATCAGCGAAAATGCCTGCTGCGCGCCGCCGACAATGAAGATCTGCGCCGGATCGCAGGTGATGCCGCGACTTGCCTGGAGGTGCGCGGCGATTGCCCGGCGTAACCGCTCCAGCCCGAACGGCTCGCCATAGCCCATGATCATGTCGCGGTTGCGCCGCCAGTGGCGGGCGTAGAGCCGCGCCCAGTGGGTCATGGGAAAGGCATCGAGCGCCGGCAGCGCCGTAACGAAGGCCTTGGGCGTGTGCGGCAGCCGGTCGCGGCGCGCGAATGCCTTGAGCGCATGATCCGTGGTGGCAGACAGTCGAGGCGGGCTGACTGGCGCGGCGCGCGGTTTGCGTAACGCGGCGACCGGAGCATGCTGCGCCAGGGCATCGGAGACGAAGGTGCCCGCGCCGACGCGTGACTCCAGCAGGCCCTCGGCGACCAGCCGGTCGACCGCGTCGATCACGGTTGTGCGCGAAATGCCGAGTTCGGCGCCCAGCGTGCGGCTTGCGGGCAGGCGTTCGCCGGGCTTGACCCCACCGGAGAGGATGAGATCGCGCAGCCCCATATAGAGCTGCACGCTCAGGCTGCGGTCCGCGTCGCGGTCGAGCCGGATCGCCGACAGGATGGCGCCTGCGCGTGTCTTCATCCGACAGCTCTCCCTCCGATGGCGCATGATCGCGCATGCGCATGCCCGCTCAATTGGCCTGATATTTTCGCCAGATTGGACCTTCTTTCAATACCAATTCAGCCTAGGCTGCGCCCTGTGGTTGGGTGTGCAGACGTGGCCGACAGGATGAGAATCGCGAAAATCGAGACCTTCACGGACCCGTTCGTGTGTTTCGTGAAGGTGACCAGCGAGGACGGCCATAGCGGCTGGGGCCAGGTCGCGCCGTATCATGCGGACATCACCGCGCAGGTGGTGCACCGCCAGGTCGCGCCCTATGCGCTCGGGCAGGACGCGCGCGACATCGCGCATCTGGTCGACATCATCCCCGACCGCGAGCACAAGTTCCCCGGCTCCTATCTGCGCCGGGCGCTGGGCGGGCTGGACACCGCGCTTTGGGACTGGCGGGGCAAGCTCGATGGCAAGCCGGTCTGCGAACTGATCGGCGGCACGCCCGGGCCGATCCGCGCCTACGGCTCCTCGATGAAGCGCGACATTACCCCTGAGCAAGAGGCTGAGCGGCTTTCGCGCCTTCGTGACAGCTATGGGTTCACCGCGTTCAAGTTCCGCATCGGCGCCGAATGCGGCCGCGATGTGGACGAATGGCCCGGCCGCACCGAGGCCATCGTGCCGACGATGCGTGCGGCGATGGGGGTTGGTGTCGACCTGCTGGTCGATGCCAATTCCGGCTTCTCGCCGGGACGCGCCATCGAAGTCGGCCGGATGCTCCAGGACAACGGCATCTGCCATTTCGAGGAGCCCTGCCCGTACTGGGAGTACGAACAGACAAAGCAGGTCACGGACGCTCTCGACATCGATGTCACCGGCGGCGAGCAGGACTGCGAGTTGCAGAACTGGCGGCGTATGATCGAGATGCGCGCCGTCGACGTGGTTCAGCCGGACATCTGCTATCTTGGTGGCATGGTGCGCACGCTGAAGGTCGCGGACATGGCGGCCACGGCCGGCCTGCCCTGCACGCCCCATTGCGCCAACCTGTCGATGGTCACGCTGTTCACCATGCACCTGCTGCGCGCCATCCCCAACGCCGGCAAGTATCTGGAGTTCTCCATCGAGGGCGAGGACTACTACCCCTGGCAGGAGGGGCTGTTCGTCGACGACCCGTACACAATCGTGGATGGCCACGCGCGGGTCACGGATGCACCGGGCTGGGGCGTTGAGGTCAGCCCCGCCTGGCTCGCCAGGGCGACCCATCAGGTCAGCGCGCTGGAGAGTGTTCATGCCGATTGACGCCAAGCTGCTGGAACGCGCCTACCAGTCGGGCACGCTCGAGGGTCTTCCCGACGGCCACTTCATCGATGGGCGATTTCAGCCCGCGCAGGCCGGCGGGCGCATGGAGAGCTTCGACCCCGGCCGCGCCGAGCCGTTCGCCACGTTCGCGGCCGGCGACGCGGCGGATGTCGACCAGGCCGTCGCCAGCGCGCGCGGCGCGTTCGAGGACGTTTGGCGCGATACGGCGCCGGAGGCACGCGGGCGCGTGCTGATGCGCACCGCCGAACTGATCCGCGCCAACGTGTCCCGTCTCGCCGTCGCCGAGACGCTCGACAGCGGCAAGCCGGTTGGCGAGGCGCAAGGCGACGTGCTGGGCGCGGCGCGCACGTTCGAGTATTACGCCGGCGCCTGCGACAAGCTGCAGGGCGACACCTTTCCGCTCGGCCCCGACCATCTCGGTTACAGCTTCAACGAGCCGGTCGGCGTCACGGCGCACATCATCCCCTGGAACTTCCCGATCTCCACGACCGCGCGCGGTATCGCACCGGCGCTGGCGGCCGGCTGCACGGCGGTGGTCAAGCCTGCGGAGCAGACACCGTTCACCGCGCTGATGCTGGCAGAACTGCTGAGCGAGGCGGGCCTGCCGCCGGGCGCCTGCAACGTTGTCACCGGCACGGGGCAGGATGTCGGCGCGCCGCTGGTCGCGCACGCGGATGTCGACCACGTCACCTTCACCGGGTCGGTCGCCACCGGTACCGGCGTCATGAAGGCGGTGGCCGACAACGTCACCAGCCTGGTGCTGGAACTCGGCGGCAAGTCGCCCGTTGTCGTGTTGTCGGACTGCGACCGCGAGGCGGCGCTGGATGGCGTCATGGGCGCGATCTTCGAAAACGCCGGCCAGATCTGCTCGGCGGGATCGCGGCTTGTCATCGAACGTGCGATCCACGACGACTTCGTGGACACGCTCTGCCAACGCACCGGCGCTCTGTCCATCGGCCATGGCCTGCGTGACCCGCAGCTTGGACCGGTCAACTCTGACCGCCAGCTCGAAACCGTCTCCGGTTTCGTGGACCGCGGACGCGAACGCGGCGCCACGGTGCTGACCGGTGGCGCGGCCACCACCGACCCTCAGACCGGCAAGGGCTGGTTCTATGAGCCGACGATCATCGCCGACCGGCCGGTGGACGACGAACTGGTGCAGGAGGAAATCTTCGGCCCCGTGCTGACGATCCAGATCGCCGAGGACGCCGAGGACGCCGTGCGGCTTGCCAACGCAACGCGCTACGCGCTGGTGGCCGGCGTCTACACCCGCGACTTCGAGGCTGCCCATCAGCTCGCCCGGCGCATCGACGCCGGCCAGGTCTACATCAACGAGTATTTCGCCGGCGGCATCGCCGTTCCCTTTGGCGGCAACCGCATGTCGGGCTTTGGCCGCGAGAAAGGGCTCGAAGGCATTCGCAGCTATTGCCGCACCAAGTCGGTGGCTGCGCGCATCGCGCGATAATCGCTACTTGATACCCGCCTGCATGAAGGACTGCACGAACTGGCGCTGGAACAGCAGGAAGGCGACCAGTAGTGGCGCCACCGACATCAGCGTGCCGGCCGACAGCACGGCCCAGTTCACGCCGGACTCAGGCGCCGCGAAGATCGCCAGCCCGACGGTCAGCGGACGCGTCTCGACCGAGTTGGTGATCACCAGCGGCCAGAGAAAATTGTTCCAGTGGTGGCTGACGGAGACCAGCCCGTAAGCCAGATAGACCGGCCGGGCGAGCGGCACGTAGACGCGCCACAGCACGCCGAGCCATGAGCAGCCCTCGATACGGGCCGCGTCCTCCAGCTCGCGCGGCACGGTCTTGAAGGTCTGGCGCAACAGGAAGATGCCGAAGGCGCTCGCCGCATAGGGCAGCGCGATGGCCGGAATGGAGTCGACCAGGCCGAGGCCGGCCATGGTGGCGTAGTTCTCGACGATCAGCACCTCCGGCGTGATCATCAACTGCATCAGGACAAGCGCGAAGGCGACTTGGTGGCCGGCGAAGGTGAACCGCGCGAAGGCGAAGCCGGCCAGCGTACAGAGCACGAACTGCGCCGCCAGCAGCCCGGTGACCAGCAGGAAGGTGTTGAGGAAGTAGCGGGCAAACGGCGCGTAGGTCCACGCTTCGCGGAAGTTGTCGAGGGTCAGCGGTGCGAAGGGCTCGAACCGGGTGACGAACTCGCTTGGATGGAACGCCGCCCAGAAGGCATAGGCCAGCGGCAGGATCCATAAGACCCCCAGCAGCCAGGCGGCAATCCAGTCGAGGCGGATCGTCGGCCAGCGGACACGTGAACGTGCCGACGCGGCGGTCATGGTCCCGTCCGTCATAGTGCTGGCCTCATTGGTAGTGCACCCGCTTCTCGAACAGCCAGAACTTGGCCAGCGCGAGCAGCGCCAGAAGCACCAGCAACACCATGGTGATGGTCGCCGCGTACGATGTGTCGAAGAAGGAGAAGGCGGTCTCGTAGATGTAGTAGAGCAGCAGGTTGGAGGCGTTGTTGGGGCCACCCTTGGTCAGGATGAACAGGTGGTCGACCAGCTTGAAGGAGTTGAGCAGCGCGTTGACCAGCACGAACAGCGTCGTCGGCATCAGCAGCGGGAACGTGACCTTCCAGAAGAAGCTCCAGCGGCTGGCGCCCTCCAGCATCGCCGCCTCGCGCAGTTCCGGCGGAATCGACTGCAGTGCGGCCAGATAGAAGATCATGAAGAAGCCGGCCTCCTTCCAGATCGTCATGACGATGAGGCTCGGCAGCACAAGATCGGGGTCGCCGAGCCAGTTGCGGCCTGACGAGCCGAACAGTGCCAGCACCTGATCGATGAGGCCGATGTCGGGGGTGTAGAAGAACAGCCAGATATTGGCGGCGGCGACCATCGGCAGGATGGTCGGGGTGAAGTAGGCCAACCGCAGCAGTCCGCGTCCGGGGATGTTCTCGTTGACCCAGATGGCCATCAGGATCGCCAGGGCGATGGAGGGCACCACCGTGCCGATGGCGAACCACAGATTGTTCAGCGCCGCCTGGATGAAGACCGGGTCATCGACGAGGAGCCGGTAATTGTCGAGGCCGATGAAGCGGGCCGGACGCACCGGCGTGCCGGGCGAGTAGACGCTGGAGATCAGCGTCGCCACAGTCGGCCAGTGGGTGAAGGCGATCAGCAGGATCGCCGCCGGCATCAGCAGCAGCCAGCCGTAGACATTGGCCATGCGCGGCGTCATCGGGATGCGCCCCGGCGGCGTACAACGCAAGACGGGGCCGGCGCGATGGCCGGCCCCGCTGACGCGGAAAGTTCTTGGAGAGTCGTCGCCACGTCAGGTTCTGTCCTGCTCAGCCACCCTGCCGGTAGGGCTTCAGCAGACGGTCGGCCTGGCTCTGGGCTTCGCCAAGCGCTTCTTCCGGCGTCTTCTGACCGGTCAGTGCCGCCTGGATTGCGTCATCGAGCAGCTTGCGGACACGGCCGGTCTGATAGGTGGAGAGTTCCGCGGTGGCGAACTCAAGCTGGTCGCGGGCGACCTTCGCCGGCGGGAATTCGACCACGTAGTCCTTGAGCGCCTGGGTGTCGTAGGAGGCCTGGCTGATACCGATATAGCCGGTCTCGATCGACCACTGGGCGGCACGCTCCGGCGAGGTCATGAAGCGGATCAGCTTCATCGCCGCGCGGCGTTCCTCTTCGCTGGTCTGCTTGAAGATGTAGAAGTTGCCGCCGCCCGTCGGGGTGCCGCGCTGCTCCCTGGCGGGCAGCATGGCGACGCCGAAGTCGAAGGAGGCATTCTTCTTCACCGCGGTGAGGTTGCCGGTGGAGTGCCACATCATCGCGGTCTTGCCCTCCAGGAAGTTCTGGCGCAGCGTGCCCCACTCGATGGTGCCTTCCGGCATCACCTTGTGCTCAGCACCCAGCGCATGCCAGAAGGTGAGCGCCTCGACGACGGCGGGCTTGTCGAAATAGGTCTCGTTGCCGTCGCCGTTCATCAGCACCTGACCGTTCTGCATGGTCAGCGCGCCGAACATCCAGTAGGGGTAGCCGGTCGACGGAATCATCAGGCCGTACTGGCCCTTGTCCGCATCGGTCAGTGCCTTGGAGGCGGTGAGCAGTTCGTCCCAGGTCGCCGGCGGGTTGTCCGGATCAAGGCCTGCGGCGCGGAACATGTCCTTGTTGTAGTACATGACGATGGTGGAACGCTGGAACGGGATGCCCCAGGTCTTGCCCAGCGTCTGGCCGTTTTCCATCAACGCAGGGTAAAACGAGGCGAGCCAGGCACGCTCCTCGTCGGTCTCGACGATGTCGTCGAAGGCGACGATCGCGTCCTGCTCGATCAGGTCGTAGATATCGATGGAGAACATCACCGAAAGCTGCGCCGGCTCGCCGCTCTGCAGTGCGGCAAGCGCCTTGATGCGGGCGTCGTTGTAGTTGCCGGCATAGATCGCCTCGACGTCGATGTCGGGGTTCTCGGCCTCGAAGTCGGCGACCAGCCCGTCGACGATCTTGGTCAGCGGCCCGCCGACGGCGACGGGATAGTACATGGTCAGCTTGGTGGTCTCGGCGGCGGCTGCGGTCATGCCCGCCAGGCCGACGGCGGCGGCCATGGCCGCCATCTTCAGACTGCG
Organism: Tepidamorphaceae bacterium; assembly: GCA_028279445.1. Lineage (GTDB taxonomy): Bacteria > Pseudomonadota > Alphaproteobacteria > Rhizobiales > Tepidamorphaceae > JANQNT01. The sequence goes on from JANQNT010000023.1 coordinate 532,645, forward strand.
AAACGGTTTCATGGGTTACGCTCCTCTGTAATCTGGTTTTGCCGGTCTCCCGGCCTTGCCCGCCAGGTATCCGGCGGGGCGTTTCAGGTTGTCCGCCGACATGCGGCCACTCATTGCATCCAGGAAAAGCGCACGCCGGCGCCGTCCCTGCGGGTGTTGGCCTTGTCGAACAGGTGCATGTCTTCCGCCCGCCAGCGCAGGCGAATGCGCTCGCCCGGCGCCATGCGGGTCAGCCGTGGCAGGCGCACGTGCACCAGTGCCTCGCCGCAGCGCGCCGCCACGACCGTGTCGGCGCCGTGATACTCGGATGCCTCCACTTCGGCCGGCAGGCCGTCATCGTCGGCAAGCGTCAGGTCCTCCGGCCGCACGCCGACCAGCCAGTCGCCGCTCTCCGCCTGCCCTTGCGTTCCCGGCTCAAGCGCACCGCCGGCAACATCGACCGGGATCAGGTTCATGGGCGGCGTGCCGATGAAGCGGGCCACGAACGGGGTCTGCGGCCTGGCATAGAGGTCTTCCGGCGTGCCGTACTGCTCGACCTTGCCGCCATTCATCAGGAAGACGCGGTCGGCCATGGCCATGGCCTCGATCTGGTCGTGGGTGACGTAGACCACTGTCAGACCGAGGCGTTGCTGCAGGGCACGCAGCTCGGCGCGCATGGTCTGGCGCAGCTTGGCGTCGAGGTTCGACAGCGGCTCGTCCATCAGGCAGACGGGATGCTGGGCGACGATGGCGCGGGCCAGCGCGACGCGCTGGCGCTGTCCGCCGGAGAGCTGGCGCGGCTTGCGCTGGAGAAAGTCGGTCAGCCCGGTCAGATCGGCGGCCCAGGCGAGCCGCTCGGCGCGTTCCCCCTTGGCAACCCGCCGCACCTTGAGGCCGAACAGGATGTTCTCGGTGACGTTGAGGTGCGGGAACAGGGCGTAGTTCTGGAACACCATGGACACGCCACGCGCGGCCGGCGGCGCATCGGTGACATCGCAACCGTCGATGGAAATGACGCCGTCGCGCGCCGTCTCCAGACCGGCGATCAGACGCAGCGTCGTCGACTTGCCGCAACCCGACGGACCCAACAGCACCACGAAGGTGCCGGGCTCGACGCTCAGCGAAACATCGTCGACACCCTTGGTCTCGCCCCAGGCGCAGGTGACGTTCTCCAGCGCGATGCGGCTCATGGCGCCGCCTCCTTGTGCGCATCGGTGGGGTGTATCGCACCATCGGTATCGGCGACCATCAACGTCACGCCGGCGCTGCCCAGCGCATCGACGATGTTGGCGGGCGGCAATTCGTCCGTGGCGAAGGTGGAGACCTCGCCGATATGGCCGGCGCGCACCACGGCGCGCCGCTCGAACTTGGTGTGGTCGGCGACCAGCAGGCTCTCACGGCAATTGGCCTGGATCGCCTGGCGCGCCCGCACCTCGCCATCCTGGAAGTCGAGCAGACTGCCGTCGGCCTCGATCGCCGCAACGCCGAAAATGCCGAAGTCGACCCGGTACTTGGCGAAGAAGGCTTCCGCCGCCGGCCCGATCAGGTCGAGATCGCCGGGGCGCAACGTGCCGCCGGCGACGGTGACCTCGAAGTCGAGATTGGGCGCCGCCACCGCGGCAAGGCGCAGATTGTTGGTGAAGATGCGCAAGCCCCGATGGCCCGCCAGCGCCCGCATGACGATCTCCGGCGTGGTGCCGATGGAGAAGGCCAGCGAGGCGCCGTCGGGGATGCGGGCGGCGACTTTACGCGCGATCGCCTGTTTGCTCGGCAGGTTGAGCACCAGTCTGGTCTGGTATCCGAGATTGCCCTGCTCGCCGGGCGGGCGCTCGACCCCGCCGTGGCGGCGCAGCAATACGCCCCGGTCGCACAGGGCGTTGACGTCGCGGCGGATCGTCTGGGTCGTAACGCCATAGCGCTCGGCCAGGCGATCGATGGTCTGGAAGCCATCGCTGCGAACCCGTTCCGCGATCTCCGCCTGGCGCGCGTTGATATCCATCTGCCTCCCCGCGGTGGACCGCGATGTTCAAGTGAACATTGAGAGGCATTGATGACGCGCGAATGAATATCAGATGACAGAGATATGAAAGTGGGATCGTGAGCGCACCGTACTCTCGGGTTGGGGCGTTCCGTCCGCGTCGCATCCATCCGAGACCTTGTCGGATTGCGGCATGATGCACGGGTGCGAACGCAACATCGTCCCGCCAAACGCACCCCATCAGGAGACATCAGGACGATGGCCGCCCATCAGATCGCCCCCGCTGACGACATGCTGCACGTGGTCGAATGGCACAACGGCGAGAAGGCCTATTCCCCCTTCTCGGATGCCGAGATGTCCCGCCGTCAGGGCGCGCTGCGCCAATGGATGGCGGCCAACGATGTCGACGCGGTATTGCTCACCTCGTACCACGGCATCAACTACTATTCGGGCTGGCTGTACTGCTATTTCGGCCGCAAGTACGGCATGGTCGTCACGCAGGATGCGGCGACGACCATCTCCGCGGGCATCGATGGCGGCCAGCCCTGGCGGCGCAGCTTCGGCGGCAACGTTACCTATACCGACTGGCGCCGAGACAATTACTTCAAGGCGGTGCGCGACCTGATGCCGGGCGCCAGGCGCATCGGCATCGAGTTCGATCACGTCTCGCTCGACATGCGCTCTCAACTGGACGCCGAGATTCCAGGTGCCAGCTTCGTGGATGTCGCGCAGCCATCGATGTGGATGCGCACGGTCAAGTCGGATGAAGAGATCACGCTGATCAAGGAGGGTGCGCGCACCGCCGATATCGGCGGCGAAGCCTGTGTCGCAGCGGTGAAGGCCGGCGTCGGCGAACACGAGGTGGCCATCGCCGCGACGAACGCGATGATCCGCGAGATCGCCTCAAACCACCCGTTCGTCGAACTGATGGACACCTGGACCTGGTTCCAGTCGGGCATCAATACCGATGGCGCGCACAACCCGGTCACCAACAGGAGGGTCGAGTCCGGCGACATCCTGAGCCTGAACACCTTCCCGATGATCTTCGGCTACTACACCGCGCTGGAGCGCACGCTGTTCTGCGACCACGTGCCGGACGCGCACCTCGATATCTGGGAAAAGAACGTCGCGGTGCACCGGCGCGGGCTGGAGCTGATCCGGCCGGGGGCGCGTTGCTGCGACATCGCCTCCGAACTCAACGACATGTACCGGGAATGGGGCCTGCTGAAGTACCGCTCGTTCGGCTACGGGCACTCGTTCGGCGTGTTGTCGCACTACTATGGCCGGGAGGCCGGTGTCGAGTTGCGCGAGGATGTCGAAACCGAGTTGAAGCCCGGCATGGTGGTCTCCATGGAACCGATGGTGATGCTGCCGGAAGGCATGCCCGGCGCCGGGGGGTATCGCGAGCACGACATCCTGGTGGTGACCGAAACCGGGGCGGAGAACATCACCGGATTCCCCTTCGGCCCGGAGCACAATGTGATCCGCAACTAAGGGCCGCTCTTGGCGGGCGCGTTGGAGCACCGGCCAACAAAAAACCGGGTGGCGCGATGTCCACCCGGTTCCTCGCGGCGCGACAGGCGCGCCGGCACGTTCAGGCCGGCCTCGCCATTTGGCCTAGCCATCGGTTGGCTTAGGCGAGCAGGTTCTCGGCCTCGACCTGCGCCCAGATCTCTTCCCAGACCTTCTTGGCGCGGCCACGCTGCCTGACCGCCTTGGCGGCTTCCAGGTTGTCGGCCATGCCATCGCCACGCACGATGATGAGCCCGACCATGCCCATGGCGGTGTGCGGCGTGCAGCGATAGCCGTAAATGCCAGGCTTCTCGAAGGTGACCTCGATTTCCTGGTTGATCTTGCCGTCCCATCCCTCGACGCCGTCGGGGATCATTCCGTCGACGGACACCGAGTTGTGCCCCTTGTCGTCGGCGGTGAACTTCACCGTGTCGCCCGGCTCGACCGACTGGATCAACGGGTGGAAGATCATCCGCTTCTTCTTGTCTTCAGGGTGCTTGTTCAACATCTGCACGACGTGCATTTCGCCGGCGGCGGACAACGACGGCCGCATCACGGCGAGAGCGCCCATGGCGGACAGAAGAACGCGTCTGTTGATCACTAGCTTCATCGATTGCTCCATTTGACACGGTGTTGCCCACTGATCCGCCAGCACCCATGGTGCCGACCGGATACTCACTTGACGCAAGTACTCCCACAGCGGTAGAAAAAATCAAGATATATTCTTTAGAATTACTTTGAAGAATGGCAGATTTATTTTATTTATAATAATTATAATTGCAAATAAAGAAACGGGAGTGTCATCGTGGCGCTACGGCTGGTCATATCCGCGTGGTTGATGCTCGCGTGGTTGATGCTGATGTGCGTTTCGGCGCAGGCCGCCGTGCTCGACGGGCGCGAAACCGATGCACATTCCGCCGATGCACACTCCGATGACTGCCGAACGCAGGCTGTTGCCGAACTGACAAGGAACGCGCAGCTTGGAGGTGCGGCGGAGCAGTTCGCGCTGGCGAAATCGCTGCTCGAAAACGCATGCGGTCCGCAGGACGTCGCCGACGGCCTGCAGTGGTTGCGAAAGTCTGCCGATGCACATCATCCCATGGCCGCCTTCCGGCTGGCTCAGCTCCACCTCAACGGCGAACTCGTCGTGCAGGACATGGCCCGCGCGCTGAACTATCTGCGCATTGCCGCGCAGCAGGACCACATCGAAGCGCAGCACGTGCTGGGGCTGATGATCCTCTGGCACGCCTCAAGCCTCGACGAGCGTCATGAAGGGCTGTACTGGCTCGGCGCGGCAGCCGCCCTGGGCGACAACTTCTCGGCCGTCTCGCTGGGCATGATCCACGAACGTGGCATGCACGGCGTCACAGCCGACGCCTGTCTGGCTCTCGACTGGTACGAGAGCGCCATTCTGATGGGCTACGCCGATCCCGGCGGCCTCTACACCAAGCTGAAGGTCAAGAGCGAAGCAACCTGCTACTGATGCGGATCAGCCCGCTCAGGCCAGCCGATCCGGCCGCGTCGTCCGCATCGCGGTAGCTCCTTCCATTTCCGGATGCCCTGAGCGCCGCCACTCGGCCGGGGCCGATCCCATCGGCGCCGCGGCGCGTATGCTGCTTGGCTGAGCGAATCGGGTGCTCGACAGGAGAGGCGATGACGTCCGGACATCTTCTGCGCATCTGCGTGGCGGCGGCATGCCTGGTGGCAATCGCCGTGTGCGTGTGGCGGCTGGAAGCAGCCCGCGCCGGCCTCGTCATCGAACACGTCAGCGCCGGCACCGTGCCGGTCACCATCCATCGCCGGCCGGATGCCGAGGGCCCGGCTGTCGTCATCGCGCACGGCTTCGCCGGGTCGCGGCAATGGATGCAGGCATTGGCGATCGGCCTGGCACGGGCAGGCTACGTGGCGGTCAGCTTCGACTTCGCCGGCCATGGCCGCAACCGCACCCCGATGACCGGCGACATCACCCGGATCGAAGGCACCACGCAGCAACTGATGACCGAGACAGCGCGGGTGATCGACACAGCGCTAATGGTCACGCCCGGCCATGACCGCGTCGCGCTGCTCGGCCATTCCATGGCCGCCGACATCATCGTGCGGCAGGCGATCGCCGACAATCGGGTGGCCGCCGTCGTTGGTATCTCGATGCACTCGGAGGCGATCACCGCGCGCGAACCGGCGAACCTACTCGCCGTTTCCGGGCAATGGGAGCGGGGCCTGCGCGCATCGGCGCTCGCCGCGCTGCGCCTCGTTTCGCCGGACGCCAACGAAGGCGACACCGTCGAAGACGCCGCCAGCGGAACGATGCGCCGCGCCGCGGTCGCTCCAAACGTGGAGCATGTCGGGGTGCTCTACAGCTCGACCACCCTCGCCGAGGCGCTGGCCTGGCTTGATGAGACCTTCGAGCGCGATGGCGGCGCACCGGTGGCCCTGAACGGCGGCTGGCTGGCGCTGCTGCTGGCGGCGATCATCGCGCTCGGCTGGCCATTGGCCGCATGCCTTCCACGGGGACCGGCCCCGCAACCGATCCCGGCGCGCCGGTTCGCCTTGGCGGTCGGGATCGCCGCACTGGCCACACCGCTGCTGCTGACCTGGTTCGAGCTGCGCTTCCTGCCGGTCATGGTCGCCGACTATCTGGCCGTGCATCTGGCCGTCTACGGTATCCTCGCCCTGGCGATCCTGTGGCGCGGCGGCATCCGCTTCGGCAAGGCCATGCCATTGGCGACTGCTCTCGTGGCGCTGTACGGCATCGCCGTCTTCGGGTTTGCGCTCGACCGCTACGCGGCGAGCTTTCTGCCCCATGCCGGCCGCTGGCCGGTGATCCTGGCGGTGGCGCTCGGCGCGGTGCCGGTGATGCTCGCGGATGCGGTGTTGTGCGAAGCAGGCCATGCGCGCCTGTGGCGGGTGATCGCCGCGCGCGGCGGCTTCCTGGCATCGCTGGCGCTCGCCATCGCGCTCGATTTCGAGCGGCTGTTCTTTCTCATCATCGCGCTGCCGGTGATCATCGTGTTCTTCATCGCCTTCGGCCTGCTCGGCGGCTGGGCCGGCAGACGCACCGGCAGCCCGGCCGTGTCAGGCATCGCGCTGGGCGTGATCCTGGCCTGGTCGATCGGTGTGAGCTTCCCGCTCTACGCGCCGTGAGCGGGATGGGTCCCAAGGAGGTGCGGTGATGCTCGAAAACTGGCTGGGGCGGCAGGATTCGAACCTGCGCATGGCGGTACCAAAAACCGCTGCCTTACCACTTGGCTACGCCCCATCGCCGGGTTCGGCTACTTAGCCGCTTCGGCATTGACCGACAAGGCCTGCACCGGGGCCGCGCGGCATCTTGCGGGCGGCTGGCCGCGTGGCTATAAGTCCGCTCTCGCCGGCACCAAGGCCAGGACCCGCAAGGATCGCGGCCCTGATCCGGCATCCCGACAGGTCGGAGTGTGGCGCAGTCTGGTAGCGCACCTCGTTCGGGACGAGGGGGTCGCAGGTTCGAATCCTGCCACTCCGACCAATCTTTTCAATGGGTTAGCGAATTGGCTTACGCCCTGATATGGGGCGAGTAAGCACATGATAAGCAGCCGAAATCAAATCCGCGGCAATTCGGTGTCGTTGATTGGGTCGGCGGAGTAGCGTGCGGGCAAGCGAGGATCACGCGCCCGAACGGCACATCCGGCTGTCAGCATCCTGGTGCTGTGGGATCAGCCGACCAACGCGCCGGCGCCACTTTTGCGGCCGCACAGCACCAAGGCCGTTTCGACAATGGATGCCGGGGTGATGCCGAAATGCGCGTACAAGGCTTCGACCTTGTCCGATGCGCCGTAACCGGTCATGCCGACAAAGGCATCGTCCGGGCGCAGCCAGCGCTCCCAACCAAACGACAGCGCCGCTTCGATGCCGATGCGCGGGGCCGAGCCCAGAATGCGCGCGCGGTAGCCGGCCTCCTGCGTATCGAACAGTTCCCAGCAGGGCATCGAGACCACCGCGACCTTGAGGCCGTGTTCGCCAAGGCGCTTGCTCGCCTCCACGGCCAGCGCAACCTCGGTGCCGGTCGCCAGCAAAGTCACGTCCCGGTCCGTCTCGGGTCCGGCGAGCAAGTAGGCGCCAAGGCGTGACAGGTTTTCACCGTCTGTCTCACCGCGCACGGGCAATGCCGGCTGCTTGGACAGGGCGAGCATGGATGGACCGTCCTTGCGCTCCAGCGCGAGCGCCCAGGCTTCCGCGGTCTCCACCGCATCCGCCGGGCGAAATACATGCATGTTCGCCATGGCACGATAGCTAGCGAGAACTTCCACCGGCTGATGGGTCGGGCCGTTGCTGCCCACGCCGATTGAATCGTGGCTGAACACGAAGATGCCGGGCAGACCCATCAGGGCCGCCATGCGCATGGCGGGTCGCTCATAGTCGGCGAAGGCCAGATAGGTCACGTTCACCGGCCGCAAGCCGCCATGGGCAGCGATGCCGCAGACCATCGCGCCCATCAGGTGTTCGCGCACGCCGCAATGGACATAGGTTCCGCTGCGGTCCTTCGCGGTGAAGGCATTCCGGCCTCGCTTGTGGTCGGTCGGCGCCTCCAGATCGGCGCACAGCACCTGAAGCTCCGGCAGATGTGCGGTCAGCGCGTCGCAAACATCACCTGAGCTTGCGATGGTCGGTCGGGCATCGTCGGCGGCGTCCGAGGCCAGTATCGCCGCGACCTGTCCCCACTCGACCGGCAGCGCGCCGGATTGCCAGCGGTCGAAGTCCGCGCCTTGCGGGTGCGCGTCGTGGCGCGCCGCCCACGCTCTCTGCGCCGCGCGTCCGCGATCCATCGCCTTCGACCAATGCGCGCGAATGGCGTCGGGAACGTCGAACGGCGCATGGGTCCAGCCCATGGCGGCGCGCGCCTCATCGGCGTCTTTCGGCGTCAACGGCGCGGAATGCCCGCCGCGCCGGCCCTGGAGACGCGGCACGCCGCGCGCGATCGTTGTGCGGCAGGCGATCAGGGAGGGGCGCGGATCGTCCTTCGCGGCATCGATGGCGGCCGATACCGCCTCGATATCGTGGCCGTCGACTTCCTCGACGTGCCAGCGGGCGGTGCGAAACCGGGCCGGAACGTCCTCGCTCATCGCAAGGGAGATATCGCCGTCGTCGGTGATGTGATTGTCGTCCCACAGGAAGATCAGCTTGCCCAACTGCAGATGGCCGGCCAGCGAGATGGCCTCCTGGCCGATACCTTCCTGAAAGCAGCCGTCGCCGACAAAGGCCCAGGTGCGATGGTCGACAAGCTCTGTTCCGAATCGCGCCGCGAGCCTGGTTTCCGCGAGCGCCATGCCCACAGCGCAGGCGATGCCCTGACCCAGAAGCCCGGTGGTGATCTCGATGCCCGCGTCCTGCTCGATTTCCGGATGGCCGGCACACACCGACCCCAGCCGGCGGAAGCTCTTCAGCGCGTCGAGCGGGACCTTCTCGAAGCCCGCCAGATGCAGCAGCGCGTAGAGCAGCATCGAACCGTGACCGTTGGACAGCACCACCCGGTCGCGGTCCGGCCACAGCGGATTGTCCGGGTCGATCGTGAGATGCCGCGCATAGAGCGTCGCGGCGATCTCGGCCATGCCGAGCGGCACGCCCTGATGGCCTTCGCCGGCACGCAGGATCGAGTCCAGCGCCAGGAAGCGGATGGCGTTGGCCATCGCCTGGATGTCGGAGGCCTGAATCTCGCTGTCTTTAAGGTCCGCCATTGAAAACCTCTTGAACGCGTGCGGATTGCGTTTCTAGCGCCACCCGTGACGGTCCATTGTTTAGTTTTTCTAACAAAGTCTTTCAAATTTCAGAGGCTACAGGTGGAAACCCCAGTGCTAGCGTTCTTTCCCTGGGAGGACATCGCATGGAAGGTCGCTGGCCAAACGGTCGGTCGAACGTGTCGCTTGCGCAGCGCGCCTGGAACATCAGGCGCAAGGCGCTGCTGATGGGCGAAGTGCAGGGCCAGGGCTATATCGGCCAGGCGCTCGGCGTCGCCGATGTGCTGGCGACATCCTATTTCCACGCGATGGACTACCGGCCCGAAGACCCCGAATGGGAGGGCCGGGACCGGTTCTACCTGTCCATCGGGCACTATGCGATCGCGCTCTACGCGGCGCTGATGGAGGCGGGAATCCTGCCCGAGGAGGAATACGCCACCTACGGGATGGACGACAGCCGCATGCCGATGTCCGGCATGGCGTCCTACACGCCGGGCATGGAGATCACGGGCGGATCGCTCGGCCACGGGCTCGGCATCGCCGTGGGCGCGGCACTTGGGCTGAAGCGCAAGTCCAATCCGGCCTTCGTCTACAACCTCATGTCGGACGGCGAACTGGGCGAAGGCTCGACCTGGGAGGCTGTGATGTCGGGTGTCCAGTGGCAGCTCGACAATCTCATCTGCATCGTCGATTTCAACAACCAGCAGGCCGACGGCCCCACGCGCGACGCCCTGGCGGTGGGCGCCGAAGCGCCGAAATGGGAGGCCTTCGGCTGGTTTGCCCAGGAGGTGGACGGCAACGATCTGGGTACGCTCGTGGCTGCCTTCGATGCCGCCCGCGAGCATGCCGGGCCGCGGCCGCGCGTCATCATCTGCAACACCACCATGTGCAAGGGCGTGGACTTCCTCGAAGCGCGCGAGATGAACCATTTCGTCCGGGTCGAGCCCGACGAATGGGCCAAGGCGCTCGCCAGGCTGGAGGAGGGCCGGTCCGCATGACGCTTGCTTCCATGGCCCGCAAATATGAACAGCGCGTCCCTCCCCGGGACACGGCGGCCACCTCGGCCATGATCGCCTCGCTGCAAGCGGAAGGCTACGACACGGTGGCCGCGCCCTTCGGCCACGCCCTTGTCGCCGAGGCTGAAGCGGATGAGCGCATCGTCGGCCTGTCGGCGGACCTGGCGAAATACACCGATCTGCATGTCTTCGCCCAGGCCATGCCCGACCGGTTCTACCAGATGGGCATGGCCGAGCAGCTTCTGATGTCGGCCGCCGCCGGCCTGGCGCGGGAGGGCTTCATCCCCTTCGCCACGACCTATGCGGTGTTCGCCTCGCGCCGCGCCTACGACTTCATCGCCATGGCGATCGCCGAGGAGAACCTGCCGGTGAAGGTCTGCTGCGCCCTGCCGGGCCTGACGACCGGCTACGGGCCGAGCCATCAGGCGACCGAGGATCTGGCGATCTTCCGCGGCCTGCCCAACATGGTGGTGGTCGACCCGTGCGATGCTGCGGACGTGGCCGGCATGGTGCCGGCGCTCCTCGCCCATGACGGGCCCGCCTATGCCCGCCTGTTGCGCGGCAAGGTGGCCTCCGTGCTGACCCGCCACAAGCCGGACTACACCTTCACGCTCGGCAAGGCGCAGATGATCCGCGAAGGCGCGGACGTGCTGGTGGTCTCCACCGGCATCATGACCATGCGCGCGCTGGATGCCGCCGACAGGCTTGCCGCCGACAAGGTGGATGTCGCGGTACTGCATGTTCCGACCATCAAGCCGCTCGATGTCGAGACCATCCGCGCCGAAGCCGGCAGGGGCAGGCTGGTGGTGACGGCGGAAAACCACACCGAGAACGGCGGGCTGGGCGAGGCCGTCGCCAGAGCACTTCTCACCGCAGGCGTCACGCCGGCATTTCGCATGATCGCGCTGCCGGACGCGTTCCTGGAGGCCGGCGCGCTGCCCACGCTGCACGACATGTACGGGCTCTCGGTCGGCAAAATCGTCGAGCAAATCAAGAGCTGGCTCTGAAGCCGGCCGTTCAAGGCAGGAAGGAAAGTATGGGTCTTCTGGAGGGAAAAATCGCGATCGTGACCGGTGCTGCAAGCCCGCGCGGTCTGGGCCACGCCACCGCGAGACTGTTCGCCGAGCACGGCGCCACGGTCGCGATCACCGATCTGGACCAGGAGCAGGCCGAGCAGGCCGCCGCAGCGCTTCCCGGCGAAGGGCATATGGGGCTGGCCGGAAACGTGACCTCCAAACCCGACTGCGAAGCGGTGGCGCAAGCGGTGCTCGATACGAAGGGCCGGATCGACGTGCTGGTGAACAATGCCGGCATCACCCAGCCGCTAAAGCTGATGCAGATCGAGCCTGAGAACTACGACGCGGTCACCGACGTGTCGCTGCGCGGCACGCTCTATATGAGCCAGGCGGTGATCCCGGCCATGCGCGCCCAAAAATCGGGTTCCATTGTCAATCTCAGCTCGGTTTCGGCGCAGCGCGGCGGCGGCATCTTCGGCGGCCCCCACTATTCGGCGGCCAAGGCCGGCGTGCTGGGGCTGACCAAGGCGATGGCGCGTGAACTGGCGCCAGATGGCATCCGCTCCAACGCCATTTGTCCCGGCCTGATCGATACCGACATCACCGGCGGCATGATGACCGACGAGAAGCGCGCCGAAATCCTGGCAGGCATTCCCATGGGCCGCACGGGCAAGCCCGAGGACGTCGCCGGCTGTGCGCTGTTTCTGGCCTGCGACCTTTCGGCCTACTGCACCGGAACCGAAGTGGATGTGAATGGCGGCTCCCTCATCCACTGATCAGGCCCCGCGGCAACGAGAGAGGCAAAGAAACAATACGTCTTGGATACCACAACCGTCTTCAGACAAGGGAGGACTTAGACAATGAAGACCAAACTCCTGGCCGTTCTGGCCGTTTCAACCGCGCTTGTCGGAGGCGCGCAGGCGGAGGTGATCTTCGCCCATGGCGCAAATCCGGGGAATCCGCGCTATATCGCGGCGGAAATCTGGGCAGCTCAATACGAAGCCTGCGCCGGCGAAAGCGTGAACCACGCGCCGTCGGCCAGCATGGGCGATGACTCCGAAATGCTGACATCGGCCCAGGCCGGCGTCATCCAGCTCACCGCCAACAGCCAGGGCGCGATGTCGCAGATCGTTCCGGAGATCGGGCTTCTGGGCCTGCCCTTCCTGTTCAGCGACCTGCCGACGGCCTGGGCGGTGATGGACGGCGAGGTCGGCGACATGCTTGATGCCCGCGCCCAGGAGGTCGGGCTGAAGATCGTCGGCTTCTGGGACAACGGCATCCGCCAGGTCACCCATACGGGCAAGCATGTCGCCGCGCCGGGCGACATCGCCGGCATGCAGATCCGCACCCCGCCGGACCCGATGACCCTCGACATCTTCCAGGCGCTCGGCGCAAGCCCCGCGCCGCTGGCCTGGTCGGAACTGCCGTCAGCGCTGCAATCGGGCGTCTTCGAGGGTCAGGAGAACCCCCTGACCAATATCCACTCGGCGCGGCTGCATGAGATCACGCCCTACGTTACGATGACCTCGCACAAGTATGAATCGACCCCCGTGGTCGCCAGCCTCTCCTGGTGGTCCGGATTGGCCGAGAACCAGCAGAACTGCGCCATGCAAGCCACCGAATATGCCGGCAACATCCAGCGCGCGCTGTCCCTGGCGGGTGATGCCACCCTGCGTCCGACCATGGAAGCCGAAGGCGCCATCTTCATGGAGGCCGACATCACGGCCTACCAGGCCGCGACGGCGAGCGTCTATGAGAAGTATGCCGCTGAATTCCCGGAGCTGGTCTCCACCCTGCGCGCGGCGACCGGAATGGAATGATCGCCGATCGCGTCAAGAATGAAGGCAAGGGGCGTTCGCGCCCCTTGCTTGCTTTGGCCGGGCATGTGTCGACGGCCATCGACTGGAGCGGGCGCATCGTCGCCGTGGCCTGTCTGGCGGTGATGTTCGCGCTGCTCTTCGTCAATGTGGTGCTGCGCTACACCTTGTCGGACGGCATCGCATGGGCCTACGAGATCCACGCGGTGCTGCTGCCATGGCTGGTGGCGGGCGGGGTGGTCGCAGCCGCCGCCCAGGGCCGCAACATCCGCGTGTCCATCCTGCCCGGTCTGCTTGGCGAAACTGCGCGCAGATGGCTGAGCATTGCGGTCCATCTTGCTGTCGCCGTCATCTGCATCACCGTCCTGTGGTCGAGCCAGCCGATCCTCAAGGCATCGCAGTTCCAGTCGCTGGCGACGCTCGGCATCAAGCAGGTCTGGGGCTATGCGTCGCTGCTCTTCGCGTTCGGCGGCATGGGCCTGATCGCGCTGGTCGAGACGGCGCGGCTTCTCTTCGGCGGCGATGCCGAATGCGGTGTGGCCGAAGACAGCAGCCTCACCTGATATGTACGGACCTCCGGAACCACCGTCATGACCGCTCCGCTGATCTGGGTTTTCATGTTCCTGCTGGTGGCGTCCGTTCCCGTTGCCCACGCCATGCTTGGCGGCGCCGCCGCAGCCCTGCTGTTCGACGGCAAGCCGCTTGCCGTGCTCGCGCAGCGGCTCTACACGCCGACCCAGAGCTTTCCGATGCTCGCCATTCCCTTCTTCATCCTGGCCGGCAACCTGATGATGTCGGGCCGCTTCGGCGACTATCTGGTCAATGTCGCGCGTCTGCTGGTCGGACGCTTCAAGGGTGGGCTGGGGCAGGTTTCGATCCTCGGATCGGTGATGTTCGGCGGTGTGTCGGGCTCGGCGGTCGCAGATGCGTCCGCCCTGGGCAATGCCCTCATTCCGGTGCAAAAGCGGGAAGGCTACCCGGCCAGCTTCGCCGCCGCGATCAACTCCGCCTCCTCAACAGTGTCGGTGCTGATCCCGCCGTCGATCCCGCTGATCCTCTACGGACTCATCGCCAACGTCTCGATCCTCGACCTGTTCATCGCCGGCATCCTGCCCGGCGTTCTTCTCGGTGCAGGCATGTTCGTCATGGTGATGGCGGTGGCGCAATGGCGCGGTCTGCCCCGTTCGCCGCTCGAGGGCGGCTTCGCCAAGTTCAAGTCGCAGCTCTTCGTGTCCGTTCCGGCGCTGCTGATGCCGGTCTTCGTCATCGGCACCTTGCGCTTCGGCGTTGCGACCCCGACCGAGGTCAGCGTGATGGCGGTGGCCTATGCCCTGCTCGTCAGCGGCTTCGTCTATCGCGATCTGACCTTGCAGGGGCTTTGGCGCGCTGCGGTCGCGACCATCATCATGACCGGCGCGGTGATGATCATCATCATGGCATCGTCGACCATCCAGTGGGTGCTGACGGCTGAGCGCGTGCCGCAGGAACTCGCTGGATGGATCGTCGCGACGATCTCCGAGCCCTGGATGATCATTCTCGCCATGAACCTGCTGATGCTGGTGATCGGGACCTTTCTCGACCTGCCGGCGGCGATCCTGCTGCTCGGTCCGATCTTCGTGACCATCGGTCAGGCGATCGGCCTGGACGCGGTGCAGCTTGGGCTGATGATGGTGCTGAACCTCTCCATCGGGCTGTACACACCGCCGGTGGGAACGACGCTGTTCATCTCGTCAGCCATCGCCAAGGTCGGGATCGGTTCGGTTATCCGCGCGCTGCTTCCGTTCTATGCGGTGGCGCTGCTGGTGCTCATCCTGATCTCCTACCTGCCCTGGCTGACGATCTACTAGTCGCCAAGACTAAATCGGCGGCTCGGCACGCACGAAGCTGCATCCGAACTCTTCGAGCAATGTACGGACCCTGGTCTGATGCGCCTCGGCCTCTGCCGTGATCCAATCGGCGAAGCGGTCGACGATGCGCCGGTTGAGATGCCGTGTCGGGCAGACCAGCCAGTAGCCAACGAAGTCGATGGCCGACAGGGCCGGAGCGAAGGGAACCAGTTCGCCCCGCTCGATTTCGCCAAGGCAGAGCATGGCACTGTCCAGGGCGATGCCGCCGCCCTGCTTGGCCATCTCGATGGCCATGGAGGAGCGATCGAAGCGGAACGGATAGACGAGGTTGTCGACCTCGACCTGATTGGCTGCGAGCCAGGTGTCCCAGCGGTAGAGCACCTTGACGCTGTCGATGAGCTGGGCATTGCGGATTTGCTCGGCCACGCTGTCGGTGCAGGAGCGGAGCTTCTCCAGATAGGCGGGGCTGCAAACCGGCAGCACCAGGTCGTTCATGAGCGGCTCGACCGTGAGCCCCGCCCAGTCGCCCCAGCCATAGCGAAGATCGAGATCGATCGCCTCGGTCTCGAAGGAAGTGAACTCCGGTGCCGCGTCGATGCGGATGGCCCAGTCGGGGTTGGCGGCCGCGAAAGTGGCGATCCGTGGACCCAGCCAGCGCACGCCGAAGCTCGGGCTGACGCGAATGGTCAGGCTGCGCAGGTCCTTCTGGCGGCCGATGGCGCTTGAGGCATTGCGCAGTGCGGCGAAGGCCTGGGTTATGGTCTGGAACAGTGTGTCGCCGTCGAGCGTCAGGATCATGCGGCGCTTCTCGCGCCTGAACAGCTTGACGCCGAACTGGCCTTCCAGGCGGCTTATCTGCTGGCTGACGGCCGATGGCGAAACGCCCAGTTCCTTTGCTGCCTTGGTGATGGTTCCAAGCCGGGCCGCAGCCTCGAAATACTCGGTTGCCTTGAGGTTGATATCACGCATGATCGCGAGCTTATCACGCCGGACTGGGCGCGTACCGGCTCACACCGGGATGCGGCGTAATCTTCAAACGAGGAGTACATGCCGCTCGACGCAACAATGGGGCACCGCTCACGCTTCACGCGAACGCCGGCCGTCACGACTCGCTCCTGGTCTCCAGGTAGCGTTCCAGCAGCGCGTTGAGCGCCTTCTTTTCGCGTGAGGAACCGCGCACCTTGTCGACCTGGCGCAGGATCTCCGGGCCGGTGTCCGGCGACCCGACGATCACCAGCATGACCATGCCGTAGGTGCCGTGGCGCTCGCAGGTGAAAGCATAGACGCCTTCCTGCCGCAGCACGATCTCGCTGCGCGGCGAACCGGCGATCGACACCCGTTCCACGCCCTGCGGCCAGAGCTGCGGCACGGAGTGCACGGTGTGGTTACGCAGCGAGTTGAGGATGATCACCGGCTCGCCCGGCTTCGCCTGGATGAAGTTGGGATCGAACCGGAACATGCCCGTCGCGGCCGTCGCGGTGGGGTCGGTGAGCTGATCGACATTGATGACCTGCTCGGCGCGTGCGGTGCCGGATGCAGCGACAACACCGAGCATCAGCGCCGCGGTAATGCCTGCGCGCAGAGCCCGATGAACAGCGCGGTTGGCGCTGAGGGTTGTGGTGCGACAGCTCATGATCCGTTCCCTCCTGAAGGCGGTCTACTCGCGAAGCACATGCGCCGGCCGCGGCCCGCGAACTGCCCCTGACCACCATTCGTCATCTCCATGCAACCTAGGGACAGCCCCGAAGCACGACATTGATGCACGTCAAAGGCAAATTCGAAACATTCAAATTCAAATATCTATATGTTTGAATAATAAATTCAGATGGCGTACATGTAACGCCGATCCGGGAGAGGCTCATGAACACCACACGCAGACAATTCCTGGCGCTTGCCGCCGGCAGCGCCGCCCTGGCGACAGCCGGCGCTCCGGCGCAGGCCGCGCGGACGAAGACCAGCGCGCGCATTGTCATCATCGGCGCGGGCGCGGCCGGAACGGCCATCGCCAACCGATTGTCGAACAACCTTGACGGGGCGCGGCTGACGATCATCGACGCGCGCAAGCGCCATCTCTACCAACCGGGCTTCACGCTGATCGCCGCCGGTCTCAAGTCGCCCGCCTACTCGACCTCGGCAACATCCGACTGGCTGCCGCGCGACATCACCTGGATCGAGGAAGCGGCCGCGGAGATCGACCCGGAAGCGAAGGCGGTCACGACGGCCGGCGGTCAGCGCGTCGATTACGACTATCTCATCGTGGCGCCAGGGCTGAAGCTCGATTGGGATGCGATCGAGGGCTTCTCGCTCGACCGGGTCGGCGAAAACGGCCTGGGGGCGCTCTACGCCAGCCCCGAGCACGCGGCGAAGACTTGGGCGGCCATGAACGCCTTCACCGACAAAGGCGGCACGGCGCTGTTCACCCGCCCGGCCACCGAAATGAAATGTGCCGGCGCGCCGCTGAAATACACCTTCCTCACCGACGACTACATGCGACGCAAGGGAACGCGCGGGACGTCCAAGGTCATCTACGCGGCGCACAACAAGACCCTGTTCTCGGTGCCGATCGTCGACGAGAAGGCAAAGCTGCTGTTTCGCGACCGCGACTTCGAGACACGGCATGACCATATGCTCAAGGCCATCGATGCGGACCGGCGCATCGCCACCTTCGCAACGCCGGACGGCGATACCGAGATCGGCTACGACTTCACCAACGTGATCCCGCCAATGCGCGCGCCCGACGCGGTCCGCAACTCAGCCCTGCCCTGGGCCGACAAATGGACCGACCAGGGCTGGGTCGAAGTGGACAAGGCGACGCTGCGCCACAACCGCTATCCGGAGGTCTTCGCCATCGGCGATGTCGCCGGCGTGCCGAAGGGCAAGACGGCGGCCAGCGTCAAGTGGCAGGTGCCGGTCGCCGCCGACCAGCTCATCGCGCAGATCAACGGCACCGAGACGGACGCCGCCTACAACGGCTACACCTCCTGCCCGCTGATCACCCGCGTGGGCCGCGCGATTCTCATCGAGTTCGACTACGAGAACAACCTGACCCCCTCCTTCCCTGGCGTGATCTCACCGCTGGAGGAGTTGTGGATCTCCTGGCTGATGAAGGAGATCGCGCTCAAACCCACCTACAACGCTATGTTGCGCGGGCGCGCTTGAGGCGAGTCCCCTGAGGGAGGCGAAGATGCAAGAACTGTCCATTGGAACGTTGCTGGCGGTGTTTCAGGAGGTCTTCGGCGCCGGTGTCTTCTGGGGCATGGTCGCGCTGGCTGCGCTGATCCTGGCCGCCTTCGTCTATCTGATCATGCGGGAGCACAAGCTGGTCAGCGGTCGCTTCCTGCGCGCCGAACTGATGGCGCCGGTGGGCGCCATCGCGGCCATCCTGTTCGTGCAATGGTTCACCAGTTCCGGGTTCGGCGACATCGGCGGGCCGATCGACGTCATCGTGCTGATCGGCAT
This sequence comes from Tepidamorphaceae bacterium, assembly GCA_028279445.1. Taxonomy (GTDB): domain Bacteria; phylum Pseudomonadota; class Alphaproteobacteria; order Rhizobiales; family Tepidamorphaceae; genus JANQNT01. The sequence goes on from JANQNT010000023.1 coordinate 550,974, forward strand.
CGGCACCGCAGGTGCGATCGGGCTGACCATCCTCGCCTATGTGGTGCTCGGCGCGTTCAGTTGGCGACGCGGGCGCGCCGGCCAGGAGTCCGTTGAGTGATTCAGCGAAAAGGCAAACGGCTCTATGTCACGCCACCGTTCCCGCGCGCGGCGTAGTCCGGCGCGCACACCGTCTGCCCGCCGCCGAGTTCGGCGATCTCCACACCGACACCATAGACGCGGCGCAACAGGTCGGGCGTCAGCACCTGCTGCGGCGTGCCCTCGCCCACCACGTGGCCATCGTCCAGCAGCATGACGCTGCTGGCGACGGCAAAGGCATGGTCGGGATCGTGCGTCGACAGCACGACGCCGAGGCCTGCCGCGGCCAGCCGGCGTACCTGCGCGAGCACGCTCACCTGATTGCCGAAGTCGAGGCTGGCGGTCGGCTCGTCCATCACCACCAGCGGGGCCTGCTGTGCCAGCGCGCGAGCGACCAGCACGAGCTGGCGCTGGCCGCCGGAGATGCGCGTATAGTCGCGCCCGGCGAGATCGGTGATGCCGAGCGTGACCAGCGCGGCTTCGGCGGCGGCGCGGTCGGCGGCGCCGGGCGCGGCGAAGGGACCGCGATGGGCGGTGCGGCCCATCAGCACGACATCATGCACCAGGAAGGGAAATGTGGCGCCATGCGCCTGTGGGACATAGGCAACGCGGCGCGCCAGCTCCCGGCGTGACAGTTGGGCCAATGGAGTGCCGTCGTAGCATACCTGCCCGCCAAGCGCCTTCAGCAAGCCGAGCAGCGTGCGGAACAAGGTCGTCTTGCCGGATCCGTTCGGCCCCAGCAGGCACAGCACCTCGCCCGCGCCGACGTTGAGCGCGATATCGGTCCCGACAGTGTGGCCGGGATAGCCGATGGCAAGGTCTTTGGCCTGCAAGTGCATGTCGGGGTCAGTTCCAGCCGTGCCGGCCGCGCGCCAGCAGCCACAGGAAGAAAGGCGCTCCGACAATCGCGGTCAGGATGCCAAGGGGCGTCTCGACCTGCGCCATGGTGCGCGCAAGCGTATCGACGGCGAGCAGGTAAGCCGCGCCGAGCAGCATGGAGGCCGGCAGCAGGCGATCGAAGTTCGGTCCCACCAGCATGCGCGCGATGTGCGGCATGACCAGCCCGACCCAGCCGATAACGCCGGAGATGGCGACCACGCTGGCCGTCATCAGCGTGGCGGCAGCGACCACCAGCGCACGCAGCCGGCCGGCTTCGACGCCCAGTGTGCGCGCCTCGTCGTCGCCAAGGGACAGCACCGTGATGCGATGGCGCAGCAGGATCAGCGGAACCAGCCCGACAAGCACCGCCGGCAGCACCGACCAGACGTCACCGGCGCGCGTGCTGGCGAGGCTGCCAAGCAGCCAGAAGGTGATGGCCGGGAGCTGGTCGTAGGGGTCGGCGAGCACCTTGATCAACGAGATCATGGCGCCCGCCAGCGAACCGACGACGACACCGGCGAGCACCAGCACGAGCGTCGGCTCGCGTCCGCGCACCGTCACCGCGATGGCATAGACGATGGCCACCGTCACCATGCCGCCGATGAAGGCGAAACCCTGGATCGCCAGGATCGGCAGCGACAGGAAAATGCCCAGCACCGCGCCAAGCCCGGCACCGGTGGACACGCCGAGAATGTCCGGCGAGACGAGCGGATTGCGGAACAGACCCTGGTAGACCGCGCCCGCACCGGCAAGAGCTGCGCCGACCAGCAGCGCCGCGGTGATGCGTGGCACACGCACCTCGAGCAGTACGGTCTCCGTGGCGCCGCCGGCAAGCGTCCCGGTGAGCCAGCGCCACAACACGGCGAAGGCCTCGCTGACGCTGACAGGATAGGCGCCGACGAGCGCCGCGAAGACGGCGAGCGACCCGGTCGCCAGCGCAAGCGTACCGATCAGGCCCCAGGTCATGCGGCCCGAGCGCGCCTGGGCGGCAGCATGGGCATCGTTGTCGGCGGCGGTGCTCACGGGCGGCCGCCGCGTGCGCCGGCCAACAGCTCATCGAGCGTACGATCGTCGAGATCGACGTGGTAGAAGAGCTTGTAGAAGGCCCGCGCCTCTTCGCGGATATCCTGCGTGAAGCGATCGGGATAGAAAACGCCGGCGAGCCAGCGTAGCCCGATCAGTCGGTTGAGCGAGGGGGGACGGTCGATCCAGCCGAAGGGCAGCAGCGGCGCAAGATAGACCCGCTCGCGGCGCACCGCCTCGACGTCCTGCCAGAGCGGGTCCGTCCAGACGTTGCTGAAGAAGGTCCGGTCCCAGGTGACGATGGTGTCCGGGTTGGACGCAAGCACCTGCTCGATGGACGCGCGCACCAAACCCCGGCGCACGCTGGCATCGCCCGGATCGGCCACATTGCGTCCGCCGGCGCGTTCGATGATCTCGGTGTTGATGGAGCCCTTCAGGCCCGTCTCCAGCCCGTCCGGCCCGCGCGCCATGTAGACGCGGGGGCGATCGCCCTCCGGGATGTCGGCAAGGACCGCATCGATGTCCGCAAACAAGGTTTCCGCGTAGCTGGCCAGCGTCTCGGCATGATCGGCAACGCCAAGCGCCGCGCCCATCAGTCGCAATGCCTGCGGCGTCCGCTCGAAGCGCCCGTCGATCAGCACATAGGCGATGCCGGTCTGTTCCTGCACGGCGTTGGCGAGCGAGACATAGGTATCGCGGATCGAGCCGAAGTCCACGATCAGGTCCGGATCGACGGACAGCACCACCTCAAGATTGGCGGTGTCGCCGCGCCCGGTCAGCCGGCCCAGCTCGGGCAGGTCGCGATATGCTTCCGCAATGTAGGGGCGCTCGTTGGCGCGCATGGCGCGCGGCCAGCCGGTCAGGGCGTCCGGCTTCAACGCGTAGATCAGAATCGACGCGGGCGGACCGGCTGCAAAGATACGCGCAACCGTGTCCGGTACATCGACGCTGCGGTCGGCGGAATCGGTCAGCCGCGCCGCATCCGCCGGAGCAACCAGCGCAAACCAGACGGCGAGCATGGAGACAAGCGGACGCATGGAACCCTCGCGCGATCTCAGCCACCCGACGCCACTTTCGGTCCGGCGGGCGATGCGACCGGGCCGAAGGGCTTGGCACGCTCGGACTGCGGCGAGCGGTCGTAGGTCTCGCGGTAGCACTTGGAGAAGTGCGAGGCGGAGACGAAGCCGCAGGCAATGGCGATCTCGATCACCGGCAGACTGGTCTGCTGCAGCAACTGGCGGGCGCGGTCGAGACGGATTTCCAGGTAGTAGCGGGCCGGCGAGCGGCCAAGATAGAGCCGGAACAGGCGTTCGACGTGGCGCCGCGACAGGCCGATCTGCGAGGAAATCTCCTCAAGCGGCAACGGCTCGGCGATGTTCGATTCCATCAACTGGACGATGGCCAGGAGCTTGCGGTCGTGGTGGCCGATGCGCGCGCCGAGCGGCAGGCGCTGGCGGTCGTGCAGGTTGCGGGTGCGATCGATCAGGCTCATCTCGCAGACCCGCGCCACGGTCTCCTCGTCGAAGTCCTCGGCGATGATGTGCATCGCCATGTCGAGCGAGGCGGTGCCGCCGGCGGAGGTGTAACAGTTGCCGTCGATCTCGCAGATATGGGCCAGCACCTCGGTCTCCGGGAAGCGCTCGGCGAAGCCGGCCATGTTCTCCCAGTGAATGGTGCAGCGCTTGCCGTCGAGAAGACCCGCATCGGCCAGCGCCCAAGCGCCGGTGCAGATACCGCCGACGCCGCGGCCACGCCGATCCAGCCCGCGCAGCCAGTCCTTGATATCGGCCGAGACGTGCTGTTGGGGATTGAGGCCGCCGCAGATGAAAGCAATGTCGGGCATCTGCCCGTTCAGCGTCTCGCGCTGCATCGACTTCAGGTCGGTATCGACGGCGACACGCACGCCGGTGGATGCCATCACCGGCTGGCCATCGCGGGAGACCAGCGTCCAGGCATAGGTCGGCGTACCGGTGGCGCGGTTGGCGATCCGCAGCAGATCGATGGCCGCGGTAAACGCCATCAGGGAAAATTCGGGCATCAGGAAGAATGCGAAGTTGCGGTGCGCCATGCACGTCACTCCACGGCGACACCGCGGCCGCTATGCCGCGATCGTCCGCTCAGATGTGAACCCGCGCCCGCCGACGCAACGGCGTCGGGCGAGCACGATTTCAGAAGCCTAGAGCATGTCTTGCTTTGATTGAAGCGATTTGATGGACGGGATTTTACGTGCCCCACAAGGCAACACCGCAGCGCGATGCAGCGCATCGGGCGAGGATTTTTGCGCAGTGGAGCGCGGAAAAGATCGCCAAGCCGGAGGTGGTAATGGCTTGCCGCAAGGCCCGAAAACCGGGATCGGCCTGTCGCTCCCGCCTGGCCCTCAGGTTCGCGGCTTGAGGTTGTCGGGATCGTAGAGCGGGGTGTAGCCGATGGCGACGACCTCGACCGGATACGTCTCGCCGAAATACTCCACGATCAGTTGCCGTCCCTGCTGGCAATAGGCGTGGGGCAGGTAGGCCAGCGCGATTGTTTTGCCGATGGTCGGGCCGTAGGCGACCGACGTCGTGTAGGAGAGCCGGCCAAGCTCGTCGACCAGCGTCTCGCCGCTCTCGGGATCCATCACCGGCATGATGCCGACGGGATAGCGCGCCACACCGCTCGCATCGGCGTTGTCGGTCATCACCAGGGTGCACAGCATGGCCGGCTGGCGATCGCGGGCGCGGTACTCCAGGTGTTTCGCCTTGCCGCGGAAATCTGCCTCCTTCACCTTCGGGCGGGCGAGATCGGCCTCGTAGAGATTGTACTCGGTCAGCAGGTCGGCGTTCTGCAGGCGCAGGCTCTTCTCCATGCGCCGGGAGTTGGCGTAGGTCTCCACGCCAAAGGCCATCACGCCGGTTTCGCGCAGGACATCCCACACCGCCAGCCCGTCGCCATAGGGCATGTGCAGCTCCCAGCCCTGCTCGCCCACATAGGAGATGCGGAAGGCGGTGACGTCCTTGCCGGCGACGCGCACCGGCTTGACGGCGGCGAAGGGGAAGTTCTCGTGGCTCAGGGCGTCGGGGTCCGCGACCACCTTCTGCAACGTGGCGCGCGCATTCGGTCCCCAGATGCCGATGGTGACAAAATCCTCCGACACGTCGGTGATGGTGACGTCGAAGCCCTTCTCCTCGGCAACGCGGCGCATATAGAAAAAGTCGCGCGGGCCGGCATCCGCGCCGTCGACGACACGGCAGCGGTCGGCCATGCGGAACACGGTCAGGTCGGCGCGCACCATGCCCTCGTCGTCGAGGAAGTGGGTGTAGATGCCTTTACCAACGTTCGCGTCGCCGCCGATCCTGGCCGCGCAGAGCCATTCCATCAGCGCCACATGGTCCGGGCCGGTGACGTCGTAGATGGCGAAATGGGACAGGTTGATGATGCCGCAGTCCTCGCTCATGGCGAGGTGCTCGGCATTGGAGACGCGCCAGAAGTGCCGGTTGTCCCACTCGTTCTCGCGCACCGGCACCTGGTTGGCGTATTTCTCCAGCAGGTGTTCGTTGGCGGCGTAGCCATGGGCGCGCTCCCAGCCGCCAAGCTCCATGAAGTGGCCGCCGAGCTCCACCTCGCGCTCGTAGAACGGCGAGCGGCGCACGCCACGCCCGCCGGCGAACGGCTCGCGGGGGTGCACGGCGGGCGTGTACATCTTGGCCGCGGTCTCCGTGCAGCGGTCCCAGATGAACTGCTCCTGCGTCTGGTGGGGATAGAAGCGGGCGTAGTCGATGCCGTTGATATCGATCTCGGTGCGTCCGTCGGTCATCCAGTCGGCCAGCAACTTGCCGATGCCGGGACCGTCCTTGACCCAAATGGCCACCGCGTACCAAAGACCGCGCACCTTCTGGCTCTCGCCGACGGAGGGCGCGCCGTCGGTCGTCACCTGCAGCAAGCCATTGAAGGAATGGCTTTCGTTGTAGCCCAATTCGCCGAGGATCGGCGTCAGCTCCATGGCGCGCTCCAGCGGCTCGATGATCTGCTCCATCTCCAGATCGCGCTGGGACGGCGACAGGCGCGCTTCGCTCTTTTCCAGAATGTCGCGGGGATGGCACAGGCGCGGGTTGGTCTCCTCGTAGTAGCCCCACTCGATCTGGCCGCCCTCCGGCGTCTTGGGGTCGCCGGTGTCACGCATGTAAGCGGAGTTGCCCTGATCGCGCAGCAGCGGATAGCCGATGTCCTTGCCGGTGCCCTCGAACTCGGTGTAGGGGCCGAAGAAGGTGAGCGGATGGTCGATCGGCATGACCGGCAGGTCCTCGCCAGCCATCTCGGCGATCAGCCGGCCCCAGATGCCGGTGCAGACGACGACGTGATCGGCATGGATGGTGCCGCGATGGGTGACGACGCCCCTGATGCGGCCGTCCTCGATGACGAGGTCGGTGGCCGGCGTGTTGGCGAAAGCCTGCAGCTTTCCCGTCGCCACGGCCTCGTCGACCAGTTCGCCGGTGACGGTCTGCGAGCGCGGCGCGACGAGGCCGGCTTCGGGGTCCCACATGCCGCCCTGCACCACGTCCTCGTCGATCAGCGGGAACTTCGCCTTGATCTCGGCCGGCGTGACCAGACGCGCGGGCGTCCCGAAGGCCTTGGCCGAGGCAACCTTGCGCTTGATCTCGTCCATGCGCGCGTCATCGCCAACGCGGGCGATCTCAAAGCCGCCGACCTTCGCATAGCGGCCGCGCTTCTCGAAAAAATCGATCGAGTAGAGCGTCGTCCAGCAGGACAGGAAGTCGTGGCTGGTGGTGTAGCAGAAGTCGGAGGCATGCGAGGTCGAGCCGATATCCGTGGGGACCGCCGACTTGTCGATGCCGACGATGTCGGTCCAGCCGCGGGCAATGAGATGATGGGCGACAGACGCCCCCACAATGCCCCCCAGGCCAACGATCACCACCTTGGCGCGTTCCGGAAAAGCTGCCATTGCCCCTAACTCCCGTGACATATCCTCTGGTGCGGAGAGTTCTAGGGCCTGCCGCGGCGCCGTTCAGGCCAGATCACGACAACCGCTTGTCGCAATCCGCCCTCGCGCTAGCTCAAGGTGCCAATAGCCGACACCACAGACCTGGTCGGATTGATTCAACGCCATGTCGTTTACTTTCCACGCGACAAAAGCGTGACACGCCTAAGATTTTGACTTGCACATTAAATGGTGCTGCGAACAAAATAGGCGTTCCTGGCGCCATCGGGTAAGACCGATTATGCGTACAGGACCAATATCACGGTGCATGGGATGACATCTGGTCGCCCGGAGACTGTGAACAAAAACGGCGAAAAGCCGGAAAAGAATGGCGGAAACGCCGCCTGGAATAGGCGGAAACGCCGGGGGACAGTTGACGGTCGGCGCGGGCATCTCGCCCAAGCGTACTTGATCGTTTCGCAGGGATCACGTGCTTCGCCGCGGGCGGTGGGGCCGCAAGTCTGGTCGCGCGTGAGCGCGATGGGAGGCGTAAATTTCAATGTCGTCCAATGGCGGTTCAGACCGCCCGTTCGTTACGTTCGAAAATGTTCAGAAGAGTTATGACGGCGAGACGCTCGTCGTCAAAAATCTCAATCTGGAAATCCAGCGCGGCGAGTTCCTGACGCTGCTTGGCCCGTCCGGGTCTGGCAAAACCACCTGCCTGATGATGCTGGCGGGCTTCGAGACCGCCACGCACGGCGAAATCCTGCTCGATGGCCGGCCGATCAACAACGTGCCGCCGCACAAGCGCGGCATCGGCATGGTGTTCCAGAACTACGCCCTGTTCCCGCACATGACGGTTGCCGAGAACCTCGCCTTTCCCTTGCAGGTGCGTGGCCTGAGTCAGGCGGAGAGCGAGCAGAAGGTCCAGCGGGCGCTGGACATGGTGGAACTCGGAGCCTTCGGTGCGCGCCGCCCGGCGCAACTGTCCGGTGGCCAGCAGCAGCGCGTCGCGGTGGCCCGCGCGCTGGTCTTCGATCCCGATCTGGTGCTGATGGACGAGCCGCTCGGCGCGCTCGACAAGAACCTGCGCGAGCAGATGCAGTACGAGATCAAGCATATCCACGAGAACCTCGGCGTGACCGTGGTCTACGTCACTCACGATCAGTCCGAAGCGCTGACCATGTCGGACCGCATCGCCGTCTTCAACGACGGCGTGATCCAGCAACTGGCGCAGCCCGATGTGCTCTACGAGGAGCCGGAGAACGCCTTCGTCGCGGCCTTCATCGGCGAGAACAACCGACTGCGCGGCACGGTCGCCAAGGCTGCCAACGGCAGTGTCCAGGTGAAACTGCCGACCGGCGAACAGGTCAGCGCGCTGCCGATCAACGTGCGTGGCGTCAAGGGCGAGGAAACGACCCTGTCGCTGCGCCCGGAACGGGTGGTCGTCAATCCGCGCGGCAAGAAGGTGCCGAACGTGTTCGAGGGCCGGGTCGAAGAGGTGATCTATCTCGGCGACCACATCCGCACGCGGCTGAATGTCGCCGGCCATGACGACTTCATTGTGAAGATTCCGAATTCCGCCGACCACCCGCCGCTCAATCCCGGCGTCGACGTGAAGATCGGCTGGAGCATCGACGACTGCCGGGCGCTGGACGCGCCGGCGGGCGAGTGACCGAAGAACACGCCGGGCGGGCAACGCCGGCGAGGAACACATCTGCGCGGCGGCAGTGTGACGCGGAGGTCAGCGCGGCCCCCCGCTGCAAGGGGGCAACAGAGGTCCTGGGAGCGCGCGCGGGCGATCCGCGCCCGAGCCGGGGACCTGGACTTTGAGCAAAGTGCCCGGACCGGCGATCTGCGGTCGCAATCGGGGCACCGGACAACGAAGAGAGGAGCAACGCATGAAAATCGGATTGAAAACGGCCATTGCTGCAGCGGTTGCCGCCACACTTGGCACCGCGGCCATGGCAGAGGGATCGCTCACGGTCGTGTCGTGGGGCGGTGCCTACACCAAGAGCCAGGTGGAGGCGTATCACAAGCCGTTCATCGCCAAGACCGGGGTCCAGATCAAGTCTGAGGACTACAACGGCGGCATCGCCGAGATCAAAGCCCAGGTGGAAGCCGGCAACGTGACGTGGGACATCGTCGATGTCGAGCTTTCCGACGCGGTGCGTGCCTGCGACGAGGGGCTGGTCTATCCGATCGACCACTCGATCCTGCCGCCGGCGCCGGACGGCACCGCGGCGACCGACGACTTCCTGCCGGGCACGTTGCATGAATGCGCGGTGGCCAACATCGTCTGGTCGACGATCTACGCCTACGACTCCTCGAAGATGGCCGACGGGCCCAAGACCATGGCCGACTTCTTCGATCTGGAGAAGTTCCCGGGCAAGCGCGGCATGCGCAAGTCACCGAAGGCGAATCTCGAGTTCGCGCTGATCGCCGACGGTGTCGACCCTGCCGATGTCTACGAAGTGCTGGGCACACCTGAAGGCGTCGACCGGGCCTTCGCCAAGCTCGACACCATCAAGGACCAGGTGGTGTGGTGGGAAGCCGGCGCCCAGCCGCCGCAGTTGCTCGCCGATGGCGAAGTGGCGATGACCACCGCCTATAACGGCCGCATCTTCAACGCGGTTGCCGCGGAAGGTAAGCCGTTCGAGATCGTCTGGGACGGCCAGATCTGGGACCTCGACCTGTGGATCATCCCGAAGGGCGCTCCCAACAAGGACGCCGCGCTCGAATTCCTGAAGTTCTCCACCGACACCCAGCGGCTCGCTGACCAGGCCAAGTGGATCGCCTATGGCCCGGCACGCCAGTCGTCGGCCCCGCTCGTTGGCAAGTACAACGACGGCAAGATCGACATGGGCCCGCAGATGCCGACCGCTGAGGAAAACCTGAAGCGCGCCGTGCAGAACGACTTCGAGTTCTGGGCCGACAATCAGGACCAGCTCAACGAGCGCTTCAACGCCTGGCTCGCCGGCTAAGCCACGCGTCAAACGTTGCGGCGGGCTTAAGCCCCGTCGTGGCGCGCTGCAACACAGGGGAGCGCCGCCGAGGCGCTCCCCGACCCACCCGCACCACCGATGTGGGTGTATACCGGGGGCGAACAAACGACGATGGCCGATATCACCGCCAACCAGGCCGTGACCGGACCGCTGATCGCGGCGGACGGTACGCCGCTGAAGCGAAAGCTCGCGCAAACCACGCGGCGGGCGCGCATGCGGGCCCTGCTGCTGACCGCCCCGCTGGTGCTGTTCCTGCTGGTCAGCTTCGTCTTCCCGATCGGGCAGATGCTCTATCAGAGCGCCCACAACCCCTCCTTCGGCGATGTGCTGCCCAACACCGCGCGCGCGCTGGCCGAATGGGAGGGCGATGGCGTTCCCGGCGAAGAGATGTTCGCCATCCTGGCCGCCGACCTGAAACAGGCGCGCGAGGACCGCAGCATCGGCCGCGCCGCGACGCGGGTGAATTACGAGCTTCCCGGATCGCGTAGCCTGTTCACGCGCACGGTGCGCAACATCGGCAAGGTCGAGGCCGCGCCCTACAAGGAAGCGCTGATCGAGATCAACGAGAAGTGGGACGACCCCATCCTCTGGGCGACGCTCAAGCGGGTCTCCAACGACTACACCGCCAGCTTCTACCTCGCCGCCGTCGACCGCAAATACGACGCCGACGGCAGCATCGTCATGCAGGACGAGAAGCGCCAGATCTACGTGCAACTGTTCTGGCGCACGCTGTGGCTGTCGGCGCTGATTACCTTCCTGTGCTTCCTGCTCGCCTACCCGGTCTCCTACATGCTGTCGGTGCTGCCGCTGCGCTACTCGAACCTGTTGATGATCCTGGTGCTGCTGCCGTTCTGGACATCGCTGCTGGTGCGAACGACGGCCTGGATCGCCATGCTGCAGAGCGAGGGGGTCGTCAACGACCTGCTGGTGTGGACCTCGGTGCTCGACGACGACAACCGCGCGCAGATGATCTACAACCGCACCGGCACGATCGTGGCGATGACGCACATCCTGCTGCCGTTCATGATCCTGCCGCTGTACTCGGTGATGAAGACGATCCCGCCGAGCTACATGCGCGCCGCGAGATCGCTCGGCGCCAACAGCTTCACGGCCTTCCGCCGGGTGTATTTCCCGCAGACCATTCCCGGCATCGCGGCCGGCACGCTGCTCGTCTTCATCCTGGCGATTGGCTACTACATCACGCCCGCGCTGGTCGGCGGACAGGACGGTCAGTTGATCTCCAACCTGATCGCCTTCCACATGCAGCGCTCGCTCAACTGGAGCCTGGCCGCCGCGCTCGGCGGCATCCTGCTGGTCGGCGTGCTGGTGTTGTACTGGGTGTACAACAAGCTGGTCGGCATCGATAAGCTGAAGTTCGGGTAGGGACGTTACGATGATGAAACTGCCCGCATACGCCTCGCCGCTGGAGCGCATCTGGCACTACACCTACCTGGTGATCTGCGTGCTGATCTTCATCTTCCTGATCGCGCCGATCATCATCATCGTGCCGCTGTCGTTCAACGCCGAGCCCTACTTCACCTTCACGGAAGGGATGTTGTCGTTCGACCCGGCTGCCTATTCGATGCGCTGGTATGCCGACATCCTGCGCAACGGCATGGCCGCACCCGATGCGCCGATCGATACCAACTGGTTCGCCGACATGTGGAACAACGCGCAGTGGATTCGCGCCATGCGCAACTCGTTCTTCGTGGCGATCTGCACCACGGTGCTGGCCACCGCGCTCGGGACGCTTGCCGCGCTTGGCCTGTCGCGCCCGGAAATGCCGTTCCGCTCGGCCATCACCGGCCTGCTGATCTCGCCGATGATCGTGCCGCTGGTGATCACCGCAACGGGCATGTTCTTCTTCTACTCCGACATCGGGCTCGCCAAGACCTATCTCGGCATCATCCTGGCGCACACCACGCTCGGCATCCCGTTCGTCATCATCACCGTGACGGCGACGCTGGTGGGCTTCGACAATTCCCTGATCCGAGCCTCCCAGAGCCTGGGGGCGGACGGCTGGACCACCTTCCGCAAGGTGATCATGCCGCTGATCCTGCCCGGCATGATTTCCGGCGCGCTGTTCGCCTTCGTCACCTCGCTGGACGAGATCGTCACGGTGCTGTTCCTGGCCGATGTGGAGCAGCGCACCATCCCGCGGCAGATGTGGTCGGGCATCCGCGAGCAGATCTCGCCGACGATCCTCGCGGTGGCGACCATCCTGGTGGTGATCTCGATCGCGCTGCTGACGACCGTGGAACTGCTGCGGCGGCGCTCGGAACGCCTGCGGGGCATGGCACCGCAGTAGGATGTACCGACATCTTCACGCGCCTGTCTTGCGCACAATGGATACGTTGTGCTCAGGCTGTCCCATTGCCGAAAATACCAATTGAGACTATATTTTACTCCATATGGGACAAATGGAGACTATGATGCTCAGCTTCCTCACGCTGTCGGATGTCGCGATGCTCGATGAGCTCGATGCCGGATATCGCACAAGCGAGCTTGAGAAGCTCGCCGAGCAAATCGCACCGCATGATGGCCGGCTGAAGTATCGCATCGTGCCAAAATCGACACTCGATCGGCGCAAGAAGGCACGTCTGACACAGGAAGAATCGGAGAAGGTGCTTGCTTTGACCCGCGTATGGGCTGCAGCGCTGGACCTATGGCACGACGACATGGATGCAGCACGCCGGTTTCTGAACCGGCCCAATCCGCTGCTGGAAGGCCGAGCCCCACTCGATGTCGCGCTATCGTCAGTGACGGGCGCACATATGGTGCTGGCCTTCATCGGCCAGTCTAAAGCGGGCGTCGCCGCTTGACGGTGCGATGACCCACCGCATTCTGCCGAAGAGTCGTACCGCGTATCGGATTGGCGACATTGGCGGTGGGTATCCGGTCTTCTCCGGCGATGGTTCGGCGCTGTTTCCCGGCCGCTGGAACAAGACCGGGGAGGACGTGATCTATGCAGGCGTCACTTATTCCACAGCTCTGCTGGAAAAACTCGTCCGGCTCGGCCAGTTGCCAGCGAACCAGCACTATGTGGAGATCACGATCGAGGCCGGCGTCAGCTACGAGGTGGCGATCGATGCCACGGTCCCAGGTTGGTACCGGGCCGACCAGGTCGCGTCGAGAGAATACGGGTCGGTATGGTTCCAGTCGCGCCGAAGCGCGGTCCTGTTCGTGCCGAGCGTCGTCGCACCGCTTGACCAGAACGTGCTGATCAATCCGCACCATGCGGATTTCGCCAACATCTTCGCGGGACTTGAAACACCGGTTCCCTGGGACGCGCGGCTGTTCGGTTAAAGCCCTTTCGGTGAAATGCGCCCACCGAAAGGGCTCCAACTATCTGATTTTGAGCATGTTCTTTTCCGAAAACCGCATATACTTTTCGGGAACATGCATTAACCCCTCCCCCGGCGACCCCGCCTACGCCGTGGGGCGCCGTCCGCTCCCTCCTCGCCCGCCATGGCCGGCTCCCTGGGCGCCGGCAGTTCGACGGCCTTGGCCAGGTTGGGGAACGGCTCCACCTTGTTGGGCAGCGCCATGGCGTTGACGAAGTGCTCCTGGAACTTCGTCTCCAACGCCGTCTCGATCTTCTCGATGTTGCGGACCAGGTCCTCGACCTCGCGGCGGTGGCCGCGGTTGAGCAGCGCCATGCGCGCTCCAGTCCCCGCCGCATTGCCCACGGCGGAGACGCTGGCCAGATCGCAGTCGGGAATAAGGCCCAGCACCATGGCGTATTTCGGATCGATGTAGGAGCCAAAAGCGCCGGCCAGACGAATGCGGTCGACGTGGCCGGTGCCGAACTTGTCCATCAGCAGCCGCACGCCGGCATAGAGCGCGGCCTTGGCGAGCTGGATGGCGCGCACGTCGTTCTGGGTGATCTTGAGCGGCACCTTGCCGCGCCACAGCACATAGGAGAACGTGCGGCCTTCCGCGACGATGCGGTCCGACCTTTCGGCCAGCGCACCATCGACGACACCATCGGCGGTGATGATGCCGGCAAGGAACATCTCGGCGATCACCTCGATGATGCCGGAGCCGCAGATGCCGGTTACGCCGACCGCCTCGACCTCTTCGTCGAAGCCCTCCTCGTCCGACCACTTGTCGCAGCCGATGACGCGGATCTTCGGCTCAAGCGTTTGCGCGTCGATGCGCACCCGCTCGATGCCGCCGGGGGCCGCGCGCTGACCGCAGGAGATTTCTGCGCCCTCGAAGGCAGGCCCCGTCGGCGAGCTGGCCGCCAGCACGCGATCCGAATTGCCGAGCACGATTTCCGCGTTGGTGCCAACATCGACGACCAGACTGATGGCGTCGGACTTCTGCGGCGCTTCCGACAGGGCGACGGCCGCCGCATCGGCGCCGACATGGCCGGCGATGCAGGGCAGCACGTAGACGCGCGCGCCGGCGTTCATCTCAAGATCGAGGTCGCGGGCGGTCAGGTGCTGGGCGCCTGAGGCGGCAAGCGCGAAGGGCGCGCCGCCGAGCTCGGTCGGGTCGATGCCGAGAAACAGGTGATGCATCACCGGGTTGCCGACGAAGACGCCTTCGACGATATCGCCGCGGTCGATGCCACCCTGGGAGGCAAGCTGGCCGACAATCGTGTTGACCGCCTCGCGAACGGCCTTGGTCATCGCCTCGCGGCCGTCCGGGTTCATCATCACGTAGGAGACGCGGCTCATCAGATCCTCGCCGAAGCGGATCTGCGGGTTCGTGGTGCCCGAGGAAGCAACCACCCGGCCCGACAGCAGCGAGATCAGGTGGGCGGCGATGGTGGTGGACCCGATGTCGACGGCAAGCCCATAGGCCTCGTTGTGCAGGCCCGGCCACATGGCGGTGATGACGGCTTCGCCCGCGTCACGGTGGACAGCGCAGGTCACCTTCCACTCGCCCTTGCGCAGGATCGACTGGACCTCGCCCAGCAGACGGGCATCGGCGCGCACGGTCTCATAGCCCCATTCGGATACGAGCGCGGCGCAGATGCGGTCGAGATCGCCGAGCGGCTGATGCATGTCCGGCTCGGTAACCTCGACGTAGCAAAGATGGGTCGCCGGATCGCGGGCGATGCGTCTGGTCTCGGCGCGCTTTCGCACAACCTGGCGGTTGACCTGCACGTCCTGCGGTACGTCGATGACGAGATCGCCGAGCACCAGCGCCTGGCAGGACAGACGGCGTTCGGCGCTCAGCGTGCGCTTTTCGGCATAGCGCGCCTCGACCTCATTGCCCGGAGACAGGTTCTCCGGCTTCGAGGTGATGCCATGCTTGGCGAACTCGCCGGTTGTTTGCTCGATCTGGCAGCGCCCGCAGATGCCGCGTCCGCCGCACACGCTCTCGATATAGACGCCCAGCGAGCGCGCAGCTTCCAGCACGGGCGTGCCGACGGGAAAACGACCGCGCCGCCCGGACGGCATGAACAGGACAAGTGCGTCGTCGGTGTTCATGGCAAACTATTGCTCCAACGTCGCTTCGATGAGATCGGCGGCGGTGCCGACCCCGTCTTCGCTTCGAATCGCCTGCCCCAACCTCTCCGCGTTGCGGACAAGGGCCGGATCGCGAAGTTCAGTCAGTGCCGATGCGAGTTTAGCGGCATTCAGTTTCTCAAATGGTAGCGGCCGCGGACCGGCACCGGCTTCGGCCACAACCCGGCCCCAGAACGGCTGGTCACCGAACATCGGGCAGACCAGGGTCGGGCGGCCGCAGCGCAGACCCTGATGGGTCGTGCCGGCGCCGCCGTGATGCACGACCGCCGCGCAGCGCGGAAACAGCCAGCCGTGCGGCGCGGTCTCGATGACGTGGATGTTCTCCGACGCCCTCGCCGCGCCAAGTGCACCCCACCCCTTGGCGAGGACTGCCCGGCTGCCGCTTTGCTGAACGGCAGCGACGACGGTTGCCGCGGTGTGTTTGGCATCCTCCGCAGGCATGGAGCCAAAACCCAAATAGACGGGCGGCGGCCCGGCTTCAAGAAACGCGGTCAGGTTCTCGGGCGGCTGCCATGTGACATCGGCCTCAACGAACCATGCACCGGTGACATGATCTTGCGCCGACCACTCCGGGGGCTTGGGCACCAGATGGGCGCTGTGGGCGAACAGCCTGGGTATCGTGTGCCCGTGCGGGTGAAACCCGTCGAAGATCGAAAGCGATGGACTGGCCGGCACATCCGCATGACGCGGCAGAAAGCGCTTCAGCATGCTGCCCTGGCCAAGCTGCATCAGCGGCATGATCACCGCCCAGCTGAGCCGGTTCGCCCAGCGACCGAGCTCCGGCATCCGCAGCAGCGGATTGGCGAAGGCGGCCGTCGGCGCAAAGGCCGGTTGCAGGAAAGTCGGCACCGCGATCGCACCAAGCGCGCGCGCCAGATAGGCCGCCACGAAGCCCTTGGGATGGTAGACGATCAGGTTTGGCGACAGCTCCCGGGCGATGGCCCACATCTCGTCGAGCTGACCCTGCATCAGCGATTGACTGGCGCGGAATGCGTCCCACTTGCCCTTGATGGTGCGCAGTGCGGCCCTGACCTCGGGCATGTCCAGCACGGCCTGCATGTCGATCGACAGTGGCGCGGCGGAAAGCCCATGGCCGGTAATCAGCGCATCAAAGCCCTTCGGCGCGCTTAGCGTCACATCGTGACCGCGCGCCGACAGCGCCTGGCCGAGCGCCACATAGGGCTGCACATCTCCCCGCGAACCCAGCGTCATGATCAAAATCCGCGCCAATGTTCTCTCGTGTCGCTACCGCCTGCGGGCAGCGATCCCTAGCCCCGCGCGCGACGCGCCTCGCGCCCGCCGCGGCGACGGCCGCCCGATCCAGCGCCCTCGCCCGCCGGTGCAGCACTTGCCGCCTGCGGTGCGCCGGCTGCCGAGGGTACGTGATCCTTGTAGGTCTTGATCCAGGTCATGCAGTTGGCATCGGCGCCGCTGAGCACATTGGCGGCACGCACCATCTCCATCTCCTGGGGCCGGCAGGGATTCATGATGGCGCTCGTCATGCCCGAGGCGATGACCATCGGGATGAAGGCGGCGTTGACGCCGTGGCGATGCGGCAGGCCGAAGGAGATGTTCGACAGACCGCAGGTGGTGTTGACCTTGAGCTCCTCGCGCAGCCGGCGCAGCAACGCGAAGACCTGCTGGCCCGCCGTGCCCATGGCGCCGATCGGCATGACCAGCGGATCAACCACGATGTCGTGTGCGGGAATGCCGTGATCGGCGGCGCGCTCGACGATCTTCCTGGCCACCGCGAAGCGCACATCCGGGTCCTCGGAAATGCCGGTCTCGTCGTTGGAGATCGCCACGACGGGCACGTCGTATTTCTTGATCAGCGGCAGGATCGCCTCGAGCTTTTCCTCCTCGCCGGTCACCGAGTTGACCAGCGGGCGCCCCTTGGCGACCTGCAGGCCGGCCTCGATCGCCGCCGTCACCGAGGAGTCGATGGACAGCGGAACATCAACCAGTTCCTGCACGATCTCCATTGTCTGCACCAGCAGTGGCGGCTCGGTCTCGTTGGGATTGACCGCCGTGACCCCGGCATTGACGTCGAGCATGGTGGCGCCGGCGGCAACCTGTTCCAGCGCATCCTTTTTCACGGTCTCGAAGTTGCCGGCCTCCATCTCTGCCGCCAGCTTCTTGCGACCGGTCGGGTTGATGCGCTCCCCGATGACGCAGAACGGCTGATCGAAGCCGATGACGATCTCCTTGCTGGCGGACGCGACGACGGTGCGGGTCATGGATCAGTTCTCTTTCGTGGCCAGTGCGCTCACAGCGAGGCGCAAAATGACAATATAAGGATATCCTCATATCCTCTGCGTAGCGAACGGCAAGAGGCCGTGCGGCTATCCGTCCGCATCGGTCTCCGCCAACGGTTCCAGCGACTCCGGCAGCGCATCAGCCTCGGTGAGGATTTCCACCAGCCGCTCGGCGACAGCCGCGTCGTCGGGGCGCGCTTCCTTGCGCCAGGGCTTGCGGCCCTTCAGCACGCCGGCCTCTTCGACGATCTCGGCGACCAGCTCCTCCTGCCGGTAGGCCATGACATGCACGCCGGAAACCCCATCGATCTCGCGGGCGGCCTGCATCATCTCGATGCAGATCTTCTTGCCCTCCGCCTTCTGGTCCTCGGCACCTTCCAGGCGGGCGATGATGTCGTCGGGAATGTGGATGCCGGGCACGTTGGTGCGTATCCAGCGCGCGGCGCGGGCCGAGGCCAGCGGGCCGACGCCGACCAGGATGAAGCACTGCTCGTGCAGGCCGAGCTCGCGCACCCGCATCATGTAGCGGTCCAGCAATTCCAGGTCGAAGCAGTACTGACTCTGCACGAACTGCGCGCCGGCGGCGATCTTCTTGGCCAGCCGCAGCGGGCGGAAATCGTAGGGCGGTGCGAAGGGGTTGATGGCCGCGCCCAGGAACACCTTCGGCGGTACGCTCAGCTTGCGCCCGGACAGGAACTTCTGCTCGTCGCGCATGGTGCGGACAGTTTCGAGCAGCGACATGCAGTCGAAATCGAACACCGCCTTGGCGCCCGGCTGGTCGCCAGCCTGCACGCCGTCACCGGTCAGGCACAACATGTTGCCAACCCCCATGGCGGCAGCGCCCAGCACGTCGCCCTGGATGGCGATGCGGTTCCGGTCGCGGCAGGAAATCTGCATGATCGGCGAATAGCCCATGCGCGTCAGCAGCGCGCAGATGCCGACGCTCGACATGTGGCAGTTGGCACCGGAACCGTCGGTGGCGTTGATGCCGTCGACCCAGCCCTCAAACACCGCGGCACGGTCGTAGACCTCCTCCGGATCGGCTGAATCCGGCGGATTGAGTTCGGCGGTGACGGCGAAGTCGCCGCGCCGCAGAATACGCTCCAGGCGGCTGCGCGAGGAATGGCCGGGCAGTTCGGGAAGCGGTGCTTCGGGATCACCCGGGACCTGATCCAGGTCTTCCGATGTCATCGCGCGAGGTCCTTCGCGGCGTCCCGCTCGGCAGCGGCTTCGGCGGTGACCCGCAGCCAGGAGGAGGTGTTCCACAGGCTGTTGTCGACCGGCTTCTGCACATCGAGAATGGTGTCGCCGTTGGTCATGCGGCGGGAACCTTCCCAGGCCTGCACCCACACGCAGGGCATGTCCGGCTCGACCTCGCAATGGCCATTGGCGCGCACACCGCCACACGGGCCGTTGCGCAAGCCCTTGGGGCAGTTCATCGGGCAGGACATGCCGGTCGACGACAGCGCGCACTGGCCGCACATGCGGCAATCGAACAGGAACTGCTTGGTGAGCTTCTCGACCGCCTTGACCGGCCGTTCGGCGCGCTGGTAGCCGACCAGGTTCCAGAACCAGTGCAGCTTCAGCAGCGTCTCGGAGAAGCGTGCGTAGAACCACTCGAGCATGCGCGCGTTGCGCACCGACCACAGGCGGATCGAATAGCGCGAGCGGCGGCGGCGCACGCCGCTGACATCGGCCGGCGTGTAGGCCCCTGCCATTTGCGGCTTCGCCGCGGCCACCTTCAGTCCTCCCAGCCGTCTGCGTCGACCAGCGCCTTCACACGGGCTCGGTCATAGGTCGCGTCGAGGTGATCATGGGCGGCCTGTGCCTCGGCCTCGAGATCGTCGCCACACTCCTCCGGCGTTCCCTTTCGCCACTCGGCCAGATAGGCGTCGCTGTCCTTGGCGCCGATGCGCATGGCGCAGGCGTCGATGGCCACGCCGAAGCGCTCGGGCAGCTCCCGTTTTGCGTTGTTGCGGCCCTGGCGGACGATGACCTGCGCGGGGATGTCACGCCAATAGACGATGATGCGTTGTGCCATAGCACTGTTCCTCCGGTGAAAACCCCAAAGATAATAGGGTGATACCGGTTAAGGTCGACTTTGGTGCGATGATGAATCATCCGGCAAAACGTGATGCCTTTTTTGCGACAGCGCGTGATGCGAATGCGACGACCATCGCAGACAAGTGGCCGGACGGTGCGGGATTGACGGACGCGGCGCGCTGGTCCATGTCCGGGGCCTCGCGACACCGAACGCCCTGCTTAGGAGACCGGGATGCCCGACCTCGCCGACCTGTTGAACGCCAAGCCAGTGCTGCTCGCCGACGGCGCCACGGGCACCAACCTGTTCGACATGGGGCTGACCTCGGGGGATGCGCCGGAGATGTGGCTGGAGCTTTATCCAGAGCGCATCCGCGCGCTGCACCGCAGTTTCGTGGAGTCCGGCTCCGACATCATCCTGAGCAATACCTTCGGCTGCAACGCACGGCGGCTGATGCTGCACGACATGCAGGACCAGGTGTTCAAGCTCAACAAGCTGGCCGCCGAACTGGCCCGCATGGAGGCCGACGCGGTGGACCGCCCGGTGGTTGTCGCCGGTTCGGTGGGACCGACGGGAGACCTGTTCGCGCCGCTCGGCTCGATCACCGAGGAGGACGCGCGCGGCGTCTTCGGCGACCAGATCGAGGGGCTCAAGGCCGGTGGCGCCGATGTGGTGTGGATCGAGACGATGTCGGCGTCGGAGGAAATCCGCGCCGCCGCAAACGCGGCGATGGACCACGACATGCCTTATGTGTTCACCGCGAGTTTCGACACCGCCGGGCGCACCATGATGGGCATCAAGCCGGAAGAGCTGCTCGGCCTCGCCCAGACCTTCGAGCAGCCGCCGCTGGCCATCGGCGCCAATTGCGGCGTCGGCGCCTCCGACCTGCTGATGAGCGTGCTCGGCATGACCGCTTTGGCGAACGGCTTCGCGCCGATCGTCGTGGCCAAGGCCAACTGCGGCATCCCGCAGATCAAGGGCGAGAAGGTCGAGTACACCGGCACGCCGGAGCTGATGGCCCGCTACACCCACATGGCCATCGACGCGGGTGCACGCATCATAGGTGGGTGCTGCGGCACCGCGCCGGCGCACCTGGTCGAGATGCGCAAGGCGATCGACGCGCACGCGACCGGATCGCGCCCGACGCTTGAAGAGGTCACGCGCGACATCGGTCCGCTCGTCTCGCCGCCCAACGCGGCGGCTGATAACGGGCCCAAGCGCGAAGGTCGGCGACGCCGCCGGGGTTAGACTGCGTCCCCACGACCTCGCCCCTTCGAGGCTCGCTTCCAGCACCCTCATCTGCGAGGTGCGCGTGAAACGCGCCTCGAAGGGTCGAGGATGTTGGGCTCGCACCTCAGGATGAGGCGAAGAGGACGCCTCCCTGGCGGTGCAGAGTTCAATCGACAGACATACGCGCCCGCGCGAATGCCCCCATGTGGAAGCGGCGCTGGGCATCGGTGTAGCGGTAAGCGGTTCCGACCGGGCAGGCATCGCGCGCGCGGCAGCCGATCGTGTGGCAGTCGACGCTTGCCGGCGTCGCCAGATGGCCGGCGCAGGCGGCAACGTCGTAGCCGGCATCGGTGAACGCATCGACCGGACAGGCCGACAGGCATGGCTTGTCGTCGCAACTCTCGCAGGGGCGCGCGGCATCCGGCCGCGGCGGCAGATCGAGCTTTTCGGCGAAGACGAGTGCTGCCCGGTAGGCGTGCCACAGGCCGTATTCGGGGTGGATCAGAATGCCCAGCGGCGAGGCATGCACCGCGTCGGCCCGTGCGGCCCAGCGCTGGAACGGCTGGTAGGGCGGCGCGAAGGGATAGACCGGCGTTGCGTCGATGGCGCGCGCGATCGGCTCGATCACCGCAAGCGTCCAGTCGTCGAGCGGATCGGACAAGCCGGCGCGGGCGGGATGGGCCTCCCGCCATGCGGCGAAGGCCGGCCATGAGCCCACGCCGGCGCTGCCCACCAGCAGGATGGTGCCCGCGGCCCACTCGCCCGGCGCGCGAGGTATCTGCGCAGCCTCCGAGGGGTCAGGATGAAACCCGCCGCGCAGGATCAGCCCGTGCGCGCTCAGCGCGTCGGCCAGCCGCCCCATGACGCTGCCTGGCCCGCCCATGCTCAGGTATCCTTGGAGCCACCGCGAAGGCCGAAGGCTTCCCGCATCCCGCGGCTGCGCACGCGTGCCGCTTCCGAGACCGGTTCACGCCCGGCATTTCAGGCAAAGGCGTCGGGCATGGAAGCCTTCTTGCGCTCGACGAAATCGGTCAGCGCCTCATCGATGGCCGGATCGAGCGGTGGTGCCTCGTGCTCGGCAAGCCAGCGGCGGCACAACTCGTCGGCACGCTCCTCGATACGCCGCGCGCCTTCCGCCTCCCACTGCTCGAAGGATGCGTTGTCGGCCAGCGGAGAGCGATAGAAGGCCGTCTCGAAATTGGCCTGGGTGTGCGCACAGCCAAGGTAGTGGCTGCCGGGTCCGACCTCCTCGATCGCCGACATCCCCTGCCCGTTCTCGCTGAGATCGACGCCGTCGGCGAAGCGCTGGTACATGGCGAGCTGGTCGCAATCCATGACGAACTTCTCGTAGGAGGAGACCAGTCCGCCTTCCAGCCAGCCGGCCGAATGCAGCGCGAAGTTTGTGCCCGCCAGCAGCGCCGGCCACATGGTGGACGCGCTCTCGTAGGCCGCCTGCGCATCGGGCACCTTGGAGGCGCATAGCGAGCCGCCGGAGCGGAACGGCACGCCGATGCGGCGCGCCAGCGCGGCGGCGCCGAACAGCACCAGGGCGGGTTCCGGCGTGCCGAAGGTCGGCGCGCCCGTCTGCATCGAGACAGAGCTTGCAAAGGTGCCGAAGACCACCGGGGCGCCTGGCCGGCACAACTGGGCGAAGGCCATGCCGACGCTCGCCTCGGCGAGGATCTGCGTCAGCGTTCCGGCCACCGTCACCGGCGACATGGCGCCAGCCAGGATGAACGGCGAGACGACCGTCGCCTGCCCCGCCCGCGCGTAGACCTTCAGCGCACCCAGCATGGTGGAATCGAACACCAGCGGCGAGTTGGCGTTGATCAGCGAGATGGTGACGCAGTTGGTGTCGACGAAATCGTCACCGAACATGAGCTTCGCCATGGCCACGGTATCCTCGGCGCGCGAGGGATGGGTCACCGAGCCCATATACGGCTTGTCGGAGAGCGTCATGTGGGCATGCAGCATGTCCAGGTGACGCTTGTTGACCGGGATGTCGACCGGCTCGCAGACGGTGCCGCCAGAATGGTGCATCGCCGGCGCCATGTAGGCGAGCTTCACGAAATTGCGGAAGTCCTCGATGGTGGCGTAGCGGCGCCCGCCTTCCAGATCGCGCACGAAGGGCGGACCGTAGACCGGCACGAAGACGGTGTTGTCGCCGCCGATCTCGACATTGCGGACAGGGTTGCGCGCGTGCTGGGTGAACTGTGTGGGTGCCGTCTTCAACAGCTCGCGCACCAGTCCGCGCGGGAAACGGATACGCTCACCGTCGACATCGGCGCCGGCTTCCTTCCACAATTGCAGCGCTTCGGCGTCCTCGCGGAACTCGATGCCGATCTCCTCCAGCACCTTGTCGGCATTGGCCTCGATCAGCGCCAGACCCTCATCTGTCAGAACATTGAAGGTGGCGATCTTGCGGTTGATGAAGGGCAGCGCGGCGCCGGCCGAGGAGCCCTGACGCTTGGCGCGACGCGCTTCCTTGCCACCGCCGCGCCGGCCGCGGCGGGCACCGCCGGCAGCGGCCTCGTCGGTTGCCTCTTCACCTGGAACGGTATCGGCCATGTGCAACTCCGAAATCCCTGCGCGAAACATCGCGCGTGTTCATATGCGACCGAATGTAAGGGAGATGGCCGACGGCACATCGCTCTTTCCGACCTGGCGTGTACTGGCCGCGACACGAGGCCGGCGGACGGGATTGCGCAAATCGGCGGATGTCGCAATCAAACGCTGCATCGTCGTCGCGGGATTACAGGGCGGGAGGCAATTGCGCATTATTGCATCGTCGTTCACGCGCCATTGAGCTTGTGCACGGACAATGACCGATATATGCAGTCGCGCCTGAAATACGGACCGTGGCTCTTTTCGTGTGAAAGAAAACGGCGCCCGATCAATGAGATAGGGCCCGAACCGATGGTGGAACCGCCATGTCTGACGACGATATCGTCCTTGCCGAATTGCCCGACGACGAACTCGTGCAGCAGATGCACGACGACCTCTATGACGGGCTGAAGGAAGAAATCGAAGAGAGCGTGCGCATCCTGCTGGATCGCAAATGGGTGCCCTATGATGTGCTGACCAAGGCCCTGGTGGAGGGCATGCGCATCGTCGGCGATGACTTCCGCGATGGCATCCTGTTCGTGCCGGAGGTGCTGCTGTCGGCCAACGCCATGAAGGCCGGCATGTCGATCCTGCGCCCGCTGCTGGCGGAGACCGGCGCGCCCAAGGTCGGCAAGATGGTGATCGGCACCGTCAAGGGCGATATCCACGACATCGGCAAGAACCTCGTCTCCATGATGATGGAAGGCGCGGGTTTCGAGGTCATCGATCTGGGCATCAACAATCCGGTCGAGGCCTATCTCGAGGCCATCGAGGAACACGAGCCCGATATCCTCGGCATGTCGGCGCTGCTGACCACCACCATGCCCTACATGAAGGTGGTCATCGACGCGATGAAGGAGAAGGGCATCCGCGACGACCTCATCGTGCTGGTCGGCGGAGCGCCGCTCAACGAGGAATTCGGCAAGGCGATCGGCGCGGACGCCTATTGCCGCGACGCGGCCGTGGCGGTCGAGACCGCCAAGCAACTGGTCGATCGGCGGCACAATCGCGGGCCCGTCATGGCCGACGCCTGACCGGCGCGTTACATGCTAGATCATCCTGTGTTTGGGTTGACTCAACCCAAACACAGAAAAGATGATCGATCCTATAGGGTTAGAGCAACTTGTCTGCGCCGATCCCGGCGCAGGTTGCTCTAGGATCGTGATCCGCCGGCGAGGTGCCGGCGGAGGAAACGGCGTGGAACCATGGCCCGACGCACACCAGAACCGGTCCGCATCATCGCCTGCGGCATGATCGCGCGCGAGGTGCTGGCCGTGTGCGAGGCGCTGAAGCTCGATCACCTGTCGCTGACCTGTCTGCCGGCGGAGTTCCACCACTACCCCGACAGGATCGCCCCGGCTGTGGACGAGGCGATCGGCAAGGCGCGCGCCGAGGGCTACACCCGCATCTTCATCGGCTATGCGGATTGCGGCACCGGCGGCGACCTCGACAGGGTGTGCGAGAAGCACGGCGTGGAGCGCATCGAAGGCCCGCACTGCTTCGCCTTCTATCAGGGCAATGCCGCATTCGACGCGCTCGGCGAAGACGACATGCGCGTCTTCTACATGACCGATTTCCTGGCGCGCCAGTTCGACGCGTTCCTGATCGAGCCGCTCGGCCTCGACCGGCATCCGGAACTGCGCGACATGTATTTCGGCAACTACGAGAAGATGGTCTATCTGGCGCAGACCGACGATCCCGGTCTGACCGAAAAGGCGAAGGCCGCGGCAGAGCGGCTGGGCCTTGCCTACGAGTACCGGTTCACCGGGTACGGAGATCTGACAAGCGCGCTGATGGAAGCGGCAGACGCCTGACGATCAGCACTCCACCACGTTGACGGCGAGCCCGCCCTGCGCGGTTTCCTTGTACTTGTCCTGCATGTCGCGGCCGGTCTGCATCATGGTGTCGATGACCTTGTCGAGCGACACCACATGCACGCCGTCACCGCGCAGCGCCAGCCGCGCGGCGTTGATCGCCTTCACCGAACCCATGGTGTTGCGCTCGATGCAGGGTATCTGAACCAGCCCGCCGATCGGGTCGCAGGTCAGGCCCAGATTGTGCTCCATACCGATCTCGGCGGCGTTCTCGATCTGCTCGTTGGTGCCGCCCATTACGGCGGCCAGGCCGGCGGCGGCCATGGAGCAGGCGACCCCCACCTCCCCCTGACAGCCGACTTCGGCGGCCGAGATCGACGCGTTGCGCTTGTAGAGCGAGCCGATGGCGGACGCCGTCAGCATGAAGGTGACGATGCCGTCGTCGTCGGCGCCGTCGACGAACAGCTTGTAGTAGCGCAGCACCGCGGGAATGATGCCGGCCGCCCCGTTGGTCGGCGCCGTGACGACGCGCCCGCCGGCGGCGTTCTCCTCGTTGACGGCCAGCGCGTAGAGACTGACCCAGTCGAGCACGGTCAGCCCGCCGCCGCCGATACGCCGCTCCGCGCCGCTGGCCAGTTCGGTGTGCAGGGCGTGGGCGCGGCGGCGTACCTTCAACCCGCCGGGCAGCACGCCATCGGTCTCGCAACCGCGGTCGATGCACCCCTGCATGACATCGTAGATGTGCAGGATGCCTTCGCGAATCTCGGCATCCGAACGCCAGGCGCGTTCGTTGGCCCGCATGATCTCGGCGATGGCCAGGCCGTCGCGTTCGCCGATGTCGAGCAGGTCCTGGCCGGAGCAGAAGGGATACGGCAGCTCCACATTGCCGCTATCCAGCGCATCCGCCTTCATCTCGTCCTCGGTCGCCACGAAGCCGCCGCCGATGGAGAAATAGGTCGCCGCGTAGAGCGTTTCGCCAGCGGTATCGGCCGCCGACAGGCGCATGCCGTTGGCGTGTTCGGGCAACTTCTCGGTGTAGTTGAACACCAGATCGGCATCCGGATCGAAGGCAACCGGGTGCTGGCCGGCCAGCGGCAGCGTCTTCGTCTCGCGGATGTCGGCGACGATCTGCGGAATGGCATCCGGATCAACGGTTTCCGGCGCCTCGCCGGTCAGGCCCACAAGCGTTGCGATGTCGGTGGCGTGGCCCTTGCCGGTCAGCGCCAGCGAGCCGTAGAGATCGACCCGCAGCCCCTCCACCCGATCGACCAGCCCGCGCGAATCCAGATCGAGCACGAACATGTTGGCGGCCTTCATCGGCCCCACGGTGTGGGAGCTCGACGGGCCGACCCCGACCTTGAACAGATCAAACAGGCTCGTGACCATGTGCGTTTCCTGCCCGCGCGTTTCCCCGCAGATACGATCAGGCGGCGAATTCGGCGGCCGCGTCGATCAGCCATTCCGCCAGATGCCGCGCGAAGGAGGCACGGACATAGAGGCGGAACGTTTCCGGCTTATCGCCGGTTTTTTCCAAGAATATCTGCGATTTGGCCAGCAGAGTACCGACAACACGGCCCGTTGGGAAGGCGCGCGGGTGCAAGTCGTGCAGACAGCCCTTCTCCAGCACGCCGCGGGCATCCGGCCCGCTGACGACGATCACGGTGCGATTGGCGGTGAGATCGATCGCCGCGCCACCCGCCTTGGCGACGGGACCTTCGAGCTTGCCGAGCAGGTCCGCGCCAGTGTCGTCGGGGGCCACCGCAAGCCACTCGTCCGGCCCGAGCCAGAGGATGCGCCTGTCGCCAGCCTCGACGGCGGTGCAGGCCTCCTTCGGCGGCGCAACGCCCAGCGCCGACTTCACGGCACGGTTGAAGGCTGCCTTCGACGCGTCACCGCGCAGGCCGATCTGCGTCTCGAAGGGGATCTCGTTGATGGTCACGCGCGGCGACGACGTAGCCACCATCCGGTGACCGATCACCTCCAGCGGACTGACGCGCAGCGCCTTTGCGTCGGTCGTGATGTCAGCCATCGCGCCGGCTCCCTTCCGCGTCATAGAAAACAGGATCGACGATCTTCATCGCCACGGTGCGGTCGCCGAGCGGCGCATGGATCGTCTCGCCATGGCGCGTGCGGCCGCGCTTGACGAGACCGAGCGCGAACGAGCGCCCCAGCGCGTCGCTCCAGTAGCTGGACGTGACATGGCCCAGCATGGGGACTGGCGAACCCTTGCCGGCACGGTAGATCGGCGCACCGTCGAGACCCGGCGGTTCGAAATGCGGCACGTCCTTGAGCGTCACCGGATCATCGACCAGTTGCGCGCCCTCCGGCACCACGAAGCCGGCATCGTCGGGCAGCAGGCCGACGAGCTGCTTGCGGTCCTCGCGCACGGTGTCGGGGCGGATGAGCGAGCGCTTGCCAACGAAGTCAGCCTTCTTCTTCGAGACGATCCAGTTCATGCCGAGATCGTCCGGGGTCAGGGTGCCGTCGGTCTCCTGGCCGACGATGATGAAGCCCTTCTCGGCACGCAGTACGTGCATGGTCTCGGTGCCGTAGGGCGTCACGCCGAGATCGTGGCCGGCCTCCATCACCGCCTCCCAGAGCGCCTTGCCGTGATGCCAGGCGACGGCGACCTCGAAGGAGAGCTCGCCGGTGAACGAGATGCGGTAGATGCGCGCCGGCAAGCCGGCGACCTGCGCGTCCTGGAAGGTCATGAACGCGAAGCTGTCGGGATCGAGCGGCAGCTCGGTTAGCCGCTCCAGCAGGAAGCGCGCCTTGGGACCGGACACGGTGACGGTGGCCCACTGTTCGGTGACCGAGGTCAGATAGACGTCGAGGTCCGGCCATTCGGTCTGCAGATAGTCCTCCAGGCGCTGGAACACCGATGCCGCGCCGCCGGTCGTGGTGGTGATCAGGTAACGGTTGTCGGCGATGCGCGAGGCGGTGCCGTCGTCCGATACCATGCCGTCCTCGCCGAGCATCAGCCCGTAGCGGACAAAGCCGACCTTCAGGCTCGACATCATGTTGGTGTAGACGCGGTCGAGGAATTCTCCGGCATCCTTGCCGGTCACCTCGATCTTGCCCAGCGTTGAAGCGTCCAGAACACCGACGCCGGTGCGTGCCGCGCGGCATTCCCGCGCCACCGCCTGGTGCATGGTCTCGCCCGCCTTGGGGAAGTACCAGGGCCGCTTCCACTGGCCGACATCCTCGAATTCGGCGCCGGCGCTCACATGCCAGTCGTGGATGGACGTCACCCGTACCGGGTCCATCATGTCGCCGACATCGCGCCCGGCGAGCGCACCGAAGGTCACCGGCGTATAGGGTGGGCGGAAGGTTGTGGTGCCGGTTTCTGAAATCGTGCGGCCGGTGAGTTGCGCCAGGATCGCCAGGCCGTTGATGTTGCCGAGCTTGCCCTGGTCGGTCCCAAAGCCGGTCAGCGTGTAGCGCTTCATGTGCTCCACGGAGTCGAAGCCCTCACGCGCGGCCAGCGCAATGTCTGCGGCGCCGGTATCGTTCTGGTAGTCGACGAAGAACTTCGCCTTGGAGCGGTTCGGCGCCTTGTCGGCGGGCATCAGCCACATCGGCTCGATGGCGCCCGCGCCCGACGCGATGTCGCCTTCCACCGCAAGTGCCTTGGGCGCACGGCCACTCTTCAATCCGGCATCGACGGCCGCCGCGCGCCCCGCCGACAATCCATCTGCGATCGCTTCGGCAATGGTGAAATGGCCGGCCGTGCCGCCGACGCAACGCAGGCCGTCACGCGCGGTCGCCGGCACGAAGCAGGCGCGTTCATCGTCGAAGGCGAGCTTGCCGCCCACATGGCAGTGCAGGTGCACCGCCGGGCTGTAGCCGCCAGAGACGATCAGCCCGTTGACATCGATCTCCTCCGCCTCTCCGGTAACGCCGTCGCGGGTATCGTTCATCGCCTTCAGCGTGACCCGGGTGACGTGCTTGCCGCCGGTGACGCCGGTCACCGTGCGGTTCGTCTTCAACGCGATGCCGGCTGCGGTCAGCTTGTCGGTGAGGTCACCGGCAACGTCGCGGCGGGTGTCGGCGACGGTGACCTGCACGTCGTTGGCGGCAAGCGTCAATGCGGTCTCGTAGGCCCAGTCGTTGTTGGTGACGAGAAGCGCGTGGCGCGCCGGCAGCGCGCCGTAGCGGTTGAGGTAGGTGAGCGCCGCGCCCGCCAGCATGGTGCCGGGCCGGTCGTTGTCGGCGAAGACCAGCGGGCGCTCGTGCGAGCCGGCGGCCAGCACCACCTGCCTGGCGCGGATGTGCCAGACGCGCATGCGCGGATTGGCC
The DNA here is from genome assembly GCA_028279445.1 of Tepidamorphaceae bacterium. Lineage (GTDB taxonomy): Bacteria > Pseudomonadota > Alphaproteobacteria > Rhizobiales > Tepidamorphaceae > JANQNT01. The sequence continues at coordinate 580,600 of JANQNT010000023.1, forward strand.
GGCGAGGACCGGGTCAGGTCGGCGATGCGTTGCTCGACGGCGACCATGTAGTTCTGGTCGTAGAGCCCGGTCACGGTCGTGCGCGGTAGCAGCCGCACCTCTTCGGCAGCGTCCAGCTCCGCGACGGTTTCGGCGACCCACTCGGCGCAGGGCTTGCCGCCAATCGTGCGATCGAGGCTCAGCAGGCAGCCGCCGAACTCCGACTGTTCATCGGCCAGCATGACGCGCGCGCCGGTCGCGGCGGCCGCCTTGGCCGCGGCCAGGCCCGCCGGTCCGCCACCCACCACCATGACGTCGCAGTGCACGTGGCAGTGGTCGTAGACGTCCGGGTCCGGCGCATCGGGCGCCTTGCCGAAGCCCGCGGCGCGGCGGATCACCGGCTCGGCGACCTTGTTCCAGAACGCCTGGCTCGGCATGAAGGTCTTGTAGTAGAAGCCCGCCGTCATGAACGGGGCGAGCAGCCCGTTGACCGCGCCGATGTCGAAGTCGAGCGAGGGGAAGACGTTGACGCTGGTGGCTTCCAGCCCGTCATAGAGCGCGATCTGCGTCGCCTTCAGGTTCGGTTCGGTGCGCGCGCCCTTGGCAAGCTGCACCATGCAGTTCGGGTCGTCGCTGCCGGCGGCCATGATGCCGCGCGGGCGATGGTACTTCATCGAGCGGGCGATAAGATGCACCCCGTTGGCGATCAGCGCCGAGGCCAGCGTGTCGCCCTGGTAGCCGGTATAGGACTTGCCGTTGAAGGTGAAGCGCAGCGGCTTCGACCGGTCGATCCGGCCGCCCTGCGCAAGACGCATCGACCCGGTCATGGCTTGGCACTCTTGCGTGCACGCGGTTTGCGCACCGGCTTCGCGGCACCGGGAACATCGGGCTTCGGCGCGCCGACCTCATAGGTGGCATGGATCTCGTGGCTTGAGGTGTCGCGCAGCACGTTGAACCAGCGCCGGCAGCCGTGGGTGTGCACCCAGCGCTCGCGGAAGGCGCCCTTCTGGTTGGCGCGCATGAAGAGGAAGTCGCCCCACTCCTCGTCGTTCAGTGCGTTGGGGTCCTCGGGCCGCGAGATATGCGCCTCTCCACCATAGGAGAACTCGACTTCGGGTCGCAGGCCGCAGTAGGGGCAACGGATAAGCAACATCGGTCCAACCCCTAGTGCGCCACGCCGGCGGCGCCGTGCTCGTCGATCAGCGCGCCCGAGGTGAAGCGGTCCAGCGTGAAGCCTGCATTGAGCGGATGCGGCTCGCCCTTGGCGATGGTGTAGGCGAAGACCCAGCCGGAGCCAGGCGTTGCCTTGAAGCCGCCGGTGCCCCAGCCGCAGTTGATGAAGATGTTGTCGACCGGCGTCTTCGAGATGATTGCCGAAGCGTCCGGTGCGGTATCGACGATGCCACCCCAGCTGCGCATCATCCTCAAGCGCGAGAAGATCGGAAACAGCTCCTTCAGCGCACCCATCTGCCCCTCGATGATGTGGAAAGAGCCGCGCTGGGCGTAGGAGTTATAACTGTCGATGCCGGCCCCGATGACCAGCTCGCCCTTGTCGGACTGACTGACATAGACGTGCACCGCGTTCGACATGACGACGCAGGGATGCACCGGCTTGATCGGCTCCGATACCAGCGCCTGCAGCGGATGGCTGGTCAGCGGCACACGGAAGCCGGCCATCTCGCAGAGCACCGAGGTGTGACCGGCAACGACAATGCCGACCTTCCTGGCGCCAATCGTGCCTTTCGTGGTCTCGACACCGGTCACCGCCCCGTTCTCGATGCGAAAGCCGGTGACCTCGCAGTTCTGGATGATGTCGACGCCGCGGTCGTCGGCGGCGCGGGCCAACCCCCAGGCCACCGCATCATGGCGCGCCACGCCGGCGCGCCGCTGCAGGGTCGCGCCCATCACCGGATAGCGTGCCTTGGGCGAGATATCGATGATCGGACAGAACGCCTTGACCTCTTCGGGCTCCAGCCAGTCCGCATCGACGCCGTTCAGCTTGTTGGCATAGACGCGGCGCTTGGACTCGCGCACGTCGTGCAGGTTATGCGCGAGGTTCATCACGCCGCGCTGGCTCATCATGATGTTGTAGTTGAGTTCCTGGGAGAGCTGCTCGAAGAGCTGCAGCGACTTCTCGTAGAGATGCGCGCTCTCGTCGAACAGGTAGTTGGAGCGCACGATGGTGGTGTTGCGCCCGGTATTGCCGCCACCGATCCAGCCCTTCTCCAGCACCGCCACATTGGTGATGCCGTGCTCCTTGGCCAGATAGAACGCGGTCGCCAGGCCATGGCCGCCACCGCCGACGACGATCACGTCATAGTCGGGCTTCGGCTCCGGGCTGCGCCATTGCCGTGGCCAGTTCTCGTGGTGGGTGAACGCGTTGCGCGCCAGCGACAGGGCCGAAAACCGTTTCATTGCCTTTTCCGGCTCCCCGAGCAGCACCATGCGCCGATGGCAGATGGGCCAGTCTCGCCAAACGACCCGCGTCGGCGTAGAATTGATCGGACATATTGATCGGATGAACACGACATCCACATGGCACCGATCAGGTTCGCCGTGAGTTAAGGAGGCAAGGCCGGGGCGGCCGTCCTGGAAGCGACAGTGGCGAGCCCGGTGGCGACGGAGACGATGGCGGACAGGTCGATGCAGCAATTGCCGCAGATGACGCGGATCGGAGAGCCGGACGGGCGGCACGAACTCGCCGTCGGCTTCATCCTGCTCAACAACTTCACCCTGACGCCATTCGCCACCTTCGTCGACGCGCTCAGGCTTGCCGCCGACGAGGCCGATCTGTCGCGCCCCTTGCGCGCGCGCTGGCGCATCATCTCCTCGACGCGCCAACCGATCCGCTCCAGCAGCGGCATCGAGATTTCACCGGAGGACCCGCTCGGCGAGCCGGAGCGCTTCGACTACATCGTCGTGGTCGGCGGACTGCTGCACAAGGGCGAGCCGGCGGATGCGGTGACGCTGGCCTTCCTGCGCGAGGCGGTGGCGCGCAACGTCACGGTGGTGGGGCTGTGCACCGCGACGCTGACGCTGATCCGCGCCGGCATCATGAACGGCCACCGCTGCTGCGTGAGCTGGTTCCACTATCAGGATCTCGTCCAGGAATTTCCCGAGGTGACACCGATCGCCGACCAGGTGTTCGTCGTCGATCACCGCCGCATCACCTGCGCGGGCGGTGCCGGCGCGCTGGATGTCGCTGCCTGGATCATCGAGAAGAAATTCGGCCGCGCGGTGGCGCAGAAGTGCCTGCACATCCTGCTGGTGGATCAGGCGCGCCCGCCCAATGCCGCCCAGCCGCATCCGCCGGGCTCGGAGAGCGTGCGCGATTCACGGGTCCGACGCGCCATCCTGATGATGGAACAGTCGATGGCGAGCCCGGTCTCCATGGCGGAGCTGGCGCGCCGGCTCAACATCACGCCGCGCCATCTGGAACGGCTGTTCCAGGCCGAGCTTGGTGCCTCGCCGCAGGAGTACTACCGGCTGCACCGGCTGCGCTACGGGCGTTTCCTGCTGGTGACGACGGACCGGCGGGTCAGCGAGATCGCGCTGGAATGCGGCTTTTCGGATGCATCGCACTTCACGCGGGCGTTCCGCGAAGCCTTCGCGACCACACCGAGCGAGGCGCGGGTGACCAGCACCGAGGGTCTGACCGCGGAGGTGGATGCCCGCCTGCAACAGGCGGGCACCGCCGAGATCTGATCAGCGACGAACGACCACCTGGCGCAGCCCGTAGACGATGGCTGCGGCAAGAGCGATCTTCACCGCACTGCCGAGAACAAAGGGCGTCAAGCCGATTTCCAGCAGTTTCCAGGAATAACCGACCGAGGGCACTGCCTGGCCGAGCCAGGCGAGGCCAAGGACGAACATCACCGCGATGGCCGCGGTCATCCATCCCGTCAGCAGGAAGATGTTGCGCGCCGCGCCGCGCTCAACGGCCCAGCCGACCATCACCGCAGTGACGAAGAAGCCGGCGAGAAACCCGCCCGTCGGTCCGAGAAAGTAAAGCGGACCGGCCGCCTGCGGCGGCGTGTTGGTGAAGACGGGAAGCCCCATGGCGCCCTGCGCCAGATACAGCAGGATCGTCGCACCGGCCAGACGCCAGCCGTATGTCGCGCCGATCACCAGCACCACCAACGTCTGCAACGTCATCGGCACAGGAAAAAACGGCACCTTGAGCTTGGCCGACAGTGCCAGCACAGCCGCTCCGATGAAGGCAAGCACAACAGCTTGAGCGATGGCGGCGGAACCGCTACGCGGGCGCAGCAGATCGGCAACGAGCGGGCGGGCAGTGTGGGCGGACATGGCTCCAATCTCCAAATGTACGTTGTCTGAGGCGGGATATGTCCGATGTGTTAACGCCAATCTCGCAGGTATGGCAAGCCGGGCCGTGACATGGCTGGGCTGCGCGCCGAGGTCGCGAACCGGCTTGACGGCGGGACGCGGATCGCCGAGGTGGAAGGACGCAGCAGCCGCGGGAACCTCGCCTTGACCTCAAACAGCGACCAGCCGGGCGCGGCCAATCCCGGCCTGACCCTTCACACCGACTTCGCCCCCACCTACGGCGCGCCGCAGGCCGTGGCGCGAAACGTCGTGCGCATCGTCTGCGAAAATCCAAGCCCCTTCACGTTCAAGGGTACCGGCACGCTGATCGTCACCGACGAAACGACGAAGCAGGCGGTGGTCGTCGATCCGGGGCCGGAGAATGCGGCCCATCTTGCCGCCCTGACCGGCGCGCTGGCGGGCTATACGCTGCGCCATATCCTGGTGACCCATACCCATCGCGACCACTCGCCGCTGGCGCGTGTGCTGCAGGAAACCGCCGGCGGCAGCATCATGGGTTGCGCGCCATACGTGGCGTCCGCCGAAGGCGCCGGCAGCGGTCTCGATGCGTCCAACGACACCGACTACGCGCCGGATGAGGAGATGGCGGACGGCGACACCATCGGCATCGGGTCGCGGCGGCTGACGGCGGTGGCGACGCCCGGCCACACGGCCAACCACCTGTGTTTCGCCCTGGACGAGGACATCCTGCTGTGCGGCGACCACGTCATGGGTTGGTCGACGACGGTGATCGCACCGCCCGACGGCCACATGGGATCGTACATGGCCTCGCTCGAAAAACTCGGCGCGCGCGCCGAGACCCGCTACCTGCCGGCCCATGGCGCGATGATCGAACAGCCGCACCGCTTCGTGCGCGGGCTGATCACCCATCGCCGCCAGCGCGAGACCCAGATCAGGAAGCGGCTTGAAGCCGGGGACCACACGATTGCCGAAATGGTGCCGCGGCTCTATCCGCAGCTCGATACACGGCTGCACCGCGCCGCCGCGCTCTCGGTGCGCGCGCACCTCGACGATCTGGTCGAGCGCGGCGAAGTTGTCAGTGATGGCGCCGATCGTTTTCGGCTCAGGTAGCGCTTATTCGAGCGGCACCGCCAAGCGTGTCGCCAGTTCGCTCAGGAACTTATCGATGCGCCGGGCATTGGCGCCCAGATCATGCTGGCCGTAGCGCGCACGCGAGCGCATGTCGACCTGCGCGTTGTCGCCGTCATAGCTGATCCGCACCACCACATCGTCGGAGAAGCCGAACAGCATCGAGCGCGCCACCGCCTCGACACGGCCCGGCAGACCGTCTCCGGGAGCGCGGGCGTCGAGCACCTGCCACTGACGATCCTCGATGAGCGCCAGCACGATTGAGTAGACGCCCTCCGGCGGCTGCGCGGCGCGCAGCGGCACGATCTGCGGATAGGCAAGCCGCTGCACGGCGGTGAAATCGCGGTTGTAGGTGACCGAATTCGACAGCGGCGGGCGCTGCGCGCGGGCGGCCGGCATGTCCGGGGGATTGAGCGGATCGGTGGTGATGTCGGTGATCGAGGGCTTCTCGAAATAGACCACCGCCGCCCACAGCGGGATGGCCAGCACCGCGAGCGCGAAGATGACGCCGACGGCCGCATCGCCAAGCCCTCTCCAGCCATGCCGCAGCACGGTGACCAGCGCGGCCGCCGCAAGGACAATGGCGCTCATCGCCAGCAGGCTTGCCAGTCCGAGCGAGCCAAGCAGGGTCGGCGTGTCGATCAGGTTGATGCGGTGCAGGAGCGTTGCGATGACGACGACGGGAATGGACAGCGCGCCCAGCCGGCGCGCCCACACACCCTTCATCGTCTCGCGGCTGATCTCCGGATCGATCGCCTGACGGTCGAGAATGTCGATGATGGTCTGATCGCCCATGCGCCGCGACCGTGTCCTGCTGACTGCTGATTCGTCCTATGCCGTTGGCAGCTTATAACCCTCAAACTGATCCCTGAGAGCGGTTTTCTTGATCTTGCCGGTGGCAGTGTGCGGAATTTCCGCAACGATTGCCACGTCGTCGGGCATCCACCACTTGGCCACCTTGCCGTCCATGAACGCCAGAATTGCGGCCGGATCGATGTCGCGTTCGGGCTTGGGCACCACGACCAGGAGCGGCCGCTCGTCCCACTTGGGATGGGGAATGCCGATCACCGCGGCTTCGGCGACATCCGGGTGGCCGACGGCAATGTTCTCCAGGTCGATGGTGGAAATCCACTCGCCGCCGGACTTGATGACATCCTTGGCGCGGTCGGTGATGCGCATGTAGCCCTCCGCGTCCATGGTGGCCACATCACCGGTGTCGAAATACCCTTCCTCGTCGCAGATTTCGCCGCCCTCGCCCTTGAAGTAGGAGGCGGAGATCGCCGGCCCGCGGACCTTCAGCCGGCCGAAGGTGGTGTCGTCCCAGGGCAGCGGCTTGCCGTCGTCGTCGGTGATCTTCATCTCCACGGTGAATGGCGGGTGGCCCTGTTTTTCCTGCACATCCAGGCGTGCATCGCCGGTCAGTCCCGCATAGGCCGGCTTGAGCGAGCACAACGTGCCGAGCGGGCTCATCTCGGTCATGCCCCAGGCGTGGATGACGTCGACGCCGTAATCGTCCTGGAACTTCCTGGTCATGGCGCGCGGGCAGGCCGCACCGCCGATGATCACCCGCTTCAGGCTTGTGAGCTGCGCGCCGGTCTCTTCCATGTGCTGCAGCAGCAGGAGCCAGACCGTGGGCACCGCCGCGGTCACGGTCACCTGTTCGGTCTCGAGCAGTTCATGGATCGCCGCGCCGTCCATGCGCGCGCCGGGCATGACGCATTTGGAGCCGGCCATGGGCGTCGAAAACGCCAGCGACCAGCAATTGGCGTGGAACATCGGCACCACCGGCATCACCACGTCGTTGCTCGACAGGCCCAGCATGTCGGGCTGAAGCACGGACATGGAATGCAGCACGTTGGAGCGGTGGGTGTAGAGCACGCCCTTCGGGTTGCCGGTGGTGCCGGAGGTGTAGCACATGCCCGCGGCATTGTTCTCGTCGACCTCGACCCAGGCGAAGTCACCGTCGAAGCCGGCGATCCAGTCCTCGTAGCAGACGAGGTCGGCAAGCGAGGTGTCCGGCATGCTGGCCGCGTCGGTCATCAGCACGATGCGCTCGACGGTGTGCAGCTTGTCCACGATCTGCTCGAGGATGGGCACGAAGGTGATGTCGGCGAACAGCAGCCGGTCCTCGGCGTGGTTGATGATATAGGCGATCTGGTCGGGAAACAGGCGCGGATTGACCGTGTGATAGATCGCCCCGACGCCCATGATGCCGTACCAGAGCTCCATGTGGCGCCAGGTGTTCCAGGCCAGCGTCGCCACCCGGTCGCCCACGCCGATGCCGGCAGCCGACAAACCCTGGGCGACCTTCAACGCGTTGAGGCGCACATCGGCGTAGGTGGTGCGGTGGATCGGCCCTTCGGCGGAGCGCGACACCACCTCCCGCGCGCCGTGGTAGATCGCCGCGTGATCGATCACCCGGTGGCACAGCAGCGGCCAGTCCTGCATCAGTCCGAGCATGTCCGACGTATCCCCTCGCTTGCTTCCGGCGTAACGTGCGGGCCGGCTATCGCTGGCAAAAGGATGTCCCCAGGTGCCCGGTTCCCACAAGAGCGAATTTCCCGCCGACGCCACCGCCCTGTGCAAGCGAATCGCGGCAGGCGATATCGGCGTGCGCGAGGCGGTCACGGCAACCCTGGCGCGCATCGACGCGCTGAACCCGGCACTCAACGCCGTGGTGACGCTCGAACAGGAGCGCGCGCTTGCCGAAGCGGACAAAGCGGATGCAGCACGCGCCGGCGGCGGGGACCTGCCGCCCCTGTTCGGCCTTCCGGTCACCATCAAGGACGCCTTCGAGGTCGCGGGTATGCGGAGCACGGCCGGCGCGCCGGCCCATGCGGACCATGTGCCCGAGCGCTCGGCGGATGCGGTGGAACGCCTGACGAAAGCCGGCGCCATCGTCATCGGCAAGACCAATGTGCCGCCCTACTCCGCCGACTTCATCGCCGACAATCCGGTGTTCGGGCGCACGGCCAATCCCTGGGACAGCGAGGTCACGCCCGGCGGCTCTTCCGGCGGCGCGGCGGCCGCCGTCGCCACGGGCATGAGCGCCTTCGAGCTTGGCTCGGACATCGGCGGATCAATCCGCATCCCGTCGCATTTCTGCGGCATCTTCGGCCTCAAGCCGACACGCGGACTGGTGGCGTTGCGCGGACACATCCCGCCGGCACCCGGCGATACCGACACCGCCGATCTTGCCGTCGCCGGACCGCTGGCACGCTCGGCGCGCGATCTCGACCTGCTCATCGATGTGCTCTCGGGCGGCGCACAGCACCTCGCGCCGGCACGGATCGCGTCACCGAAGGGCCTGCGCGTGGCGGTGTGGCTCGACGATGGCTATGCGCCGGTGGGCGGCGCAATCGGCGAGGCGATCACCACGGTTGCGGACGGGTTGCGTGCCGAGGGCGCGCGCGTTTCCTTCGATGCCCGGCCCGACTTCGACGCCCAGGACATGTTCGCCACCTACGCCACCATGCTGCACCACATCGTGTGCATCGACCTGCCGCCGGAGCGACGCGCCGCGATCGCCGCGCGCGATCACCAGGCGGACGAGTCACGCCCCACGCATGACGCGCTGCAGGCGCGCGGCGCCGCACTTGGACGCGAGGGCTACGACGCACTGCAACGCCGACGCCACGGATTCGCCCGCGCCTGGGCGGACTTCTTCACCCGCTGGGACGCGCTGCTGTGTCCGGCGGCACCGCTCGCCGCCTTCCCGCATCCGACCGAACCGGTGTTCCTGAAACGCACGCTCGATGTGGACGGAGCACCCGTCCCCTATGCCGATCTGATGCGCTGGTCGGCACCTGCCCTGTTCGGCGGCATGCCCGCGACGGTCGCTCCGATAGGACAGTTCGCCACGTCCGCGTCCGGTGCGCGGCTGCCGCTCGGCGTGCAGATCGTCACCGGGCACGGCCGCGACCGTGACGCGATCGCGCTCGCCGGCATCATCGGGGCCTTCACGCCACCACCCGTTGCAGCGTGAAGCAACCCGGCCCTGCCGAAATCCGCTTTGACTTTCGCCCGCCAACTCCTTCGAATACGGCCCAAGGCACCATTTGCGAAAGGCAGACCGATGGCACCGCTCAGCAACGTCGCCATGCGCGATATCGAAACCGTGCTGCATCCCTATACCAACCTCGCCACGCACCGCGAAACCGGGCCGCTGACGCTGGAACGCGCTAAGGGCGTCTACGTCTATGACGTCGACGGCAAGCCCTACATCGAGGGCATGGCCGGCCTGTGGTGCACGACGCTTGGCTACGGCAACGAGGAACTGATCGAGACCGCTGCCGAGCAGATGCGCCAGCTCTCCTTCACCCATCAGTTCGGCGGCAAGAGCCACGAACCGGGCATCGCGCTGGCCGAGAAGCTGAAAGAACTCGCCCCGGTGCCGGTCTCGAAGGTATTCTTCACCTGCTCGGGTTCGGAGGCCAACGACACCCAGGTCAAGCTCGTCTGGTACATGAACAACGCGCTCGGCCGGCCGGAGAAGAAGAAGATCATCGCCCGTGAGCGCGGCTATCACGGCGTCACGGTCGCCACCGCGAGCCTGACCGGCCTGCCGGCCAACCATACGGATTTCGACCTGCCGATCGCCAACATCCAGCACGCCGCCTGTCCGCATCACTACCGCTTCGGCGCGGATGGCGAGAGCGAGGAGGATTTCGCCACCCGGCTGGCCGAGGAACTCGAAGCGCAGATCCTGCGCGAGGGACCGGAGACGGTCGCCGCCTTCATCGCAGAGCCGGTGATGGGTGCCGGCGGGGTCATCGTGCCGCCGACGACATACTATCCGAAGATCCAGGCAGTGCTGGAGAAGTACGACGTGATGCTGATCGCCGATGAGGTGATCTGCGGCTTCGGGCGGCTCGGCGCCATGTTCGGCTCCACGGTGATGGACATGCAACCGCAGTCGATCTCGGTCGCCAAGGGGCTGTCGTCGGCCTATCAGCCCATCGGCGCGGTGATGATCCCCGAAAACATGTATCAGGCGATGGTCGACCAGAGCCGCAAGATCGGCGTGTTCGGCCACGGTTTCACCTATTCCGGCCATCCGGTCGCCGCGGCGGTGGCGCTGAAAACGCTGGACATCTACCAGCGTGACGGCATCGTCGCGCAGGCACAGGCGAGGACGCCGCAGTTCCAGGCCCGCCTGAACCGTCTGGCCGATCACCCGCTGGTCGGCGATGCGCGCGGCGTCGGCATGATCGGTGCCGTCGAGATCGTCGCCGACAAGACGCGCAAGACGCAGTTCGACCCCAAGCAGGGCGTGGCCGCGAAGGTGGTGAAGTTCTGCGAGGACGGCGGACTGATCCTGCGCAATCTCTATGGCGACGTGGTCGCGATCTGTCCGCCGCTGGTGATCAGCGAAGCTGAGACCGACCAGCTCTTCGATATCCTGGAAGGCGCGCTCGACAAGACGGAGCGCTGGATCGGCGCGCAGGGCCTGCGGGCGGCCTGAGGCGGGCGCTGTTCCTCATGATCACGGTTTGCGCAACACAGCGAAACGCAATGTGATCCCGATGGCGGTAGGCTGTAAGGGATTTCACATTAAGATCATCACGTTGCCGCGATTTCGCCGGAGTCCGTCACCATCTGGCGCAGGTGGAATTCAGGATGGCACCGGAACGGCAAGCGGGTGCCGCCAGCTTCGTGGAGAGCAGGACGATGTCCGACACGACCTTCAATGACCGCGCAGTCCAGCCGGCGGACCGGCAGTTGCTTCGGCAGTACCGGACACTGGCCATCAAGGCGGTCAGTGCAGCCGCCGCCTTCCGGTCGAACCGCACGCCCAAGCCTGCAAGCCAGCGTAACCGGCTGGTTCCCGGCGGCGTGCTGGCCGGTGAACACGGCAGCGACTGATTGCCTTCGCCCCACCCGGTTCACTGGGGCGGATTGAGGATCAGCGAAGCCGCGATCGTCGCCATGATGGCGGCGATGGCAAGATCGAGCACCCGCCAGGCGAACGGCTTCGCGAAAACCGGCGCCAGCAGCCGGGCGCCGTAGCCAAGCCCGTAGAACCACACGACCGACGCCAGCGCGCCGCCGACCCAGAAGGCGGTGCGGTCGGCTCCCGCAAGACGCGCCGAGACGCCGCCGAACAGCACCACCGTGTCGAGATAGACATGCGGGTTCGCCCAGGTGAACAGGAAGGCCGTGACAAGCGCGGCCTTCAGGGACCCGGCGCCTTCTCCGCGCGCCTGCAGCTTGTGCGGCGACAACGCACGGCGCAGCGCCAGCGCCGCGTAGACCAGCAGGAACGCCGCGCCACCCCAGGTGGCCAGCGCGATCAGCGCCGGTGTTTGACGGATCAGTGTACCCAGACCCAGTACGCCGGCGGCGATCAGAACCGCGTCCGATACCGCGCACAGCGTGGTGACGGCGAAGACATGCTCGCGCAGCAGGCCCTGGCGCAGCACGAAGGCGTTCTGCGCGCCGATGGCGACGATCAACCCGAGCCCGAGCAGGAAGCCGGAAATGGCGGTCGAACTCATTGCCCGCCGTCAGCGAAAGTCGGCAACGCGCAGGCGCACATTGCCGCCGCCACGCAGACGCACATCCAGATGCGACGCTGACACCTCGACAATCTCGCCGATCTCGTCGGGCAGCGCCGCAGCCCCGACGACGCGGACCCGCCACGGCGTGATGTCCAATGCCAGAAGCCGCGTGCGCGGCTGGTCTGGAAGGATCAGTTCCGGCCGGGCATCGCCGTCGATATCGAGCAGCGCCGACAGGTTGAGCGCGCGCGACCCGATGGCGTGATTGGAGACACCGGCATGGTCGAGCCGCTTGACGAGTGTCTCGCCGGTAAAGCTCCAGATCTCCAGAATGCCGCCGATATGCGGGGTTTTCACGAGTGCGATCTCATCGACACCGTCGCCGTCCACATCGAGCACGCCCGCCGGATTGAGCCAGCGATTGCGCTGGCCGATTTCCGGCGTTTCCGCGACCAAGCTCAGCCCGCCGTCGCGCATGCCGTAGACGGCGAGCGCCGCGCCATCGGTCAGGCTTGCGCGGATGGTGACGATCTCGTTGCGGCCATCACGATCCAGATCGACGATGCGCGGCGTGATGTCCTCGAAGACCTGCGTTTGTGGCAGCATCAGCCGCAGTGTCGTGCCGTCGGCGGTTTCCACCGCCAACCCGCCGGCCTCGATGCTGTCGCCAAGCACACCGTGTCCATAGCGGTTCGTGGGCGCGACGTACCAGGCCGCGACGATGTCGCCGGACCCTGCCCGTGCCGTGTCGCCGTCCGGCAGGCGCTCCGCCTGCGCCATTGCGCCAGTGACCGCCGCCACTGCGATCGCCAATGCCACCGCCATGGGCAAGAGCAGGCGGGGGACAGGCGGCTGGAGGCGTTTCATGCGCGGATTGGTGCGCGGTCGACTCAGCGATTGAAATCCAGGTTCAGCGTGTCGCTCACCGCGGTGATCTGCGGCAGCAGGTCCTGAAACGTGTGCGCCTCGGTCCAGAATATCGCCTGGATGGCGAGGTCGTTGTCCGACATGTAGTAGTTGCGGAAGGACAGCGTCAAATCGCTGATCTCCGCCACATAATCGATGGTCTGCCAGACGGTGCCATTGATCGAGATCTGGCCCTCATGGCTGATCCGGACATCGTTCGTGCCCGCACCTTGCCGCGCGTTCTTCAGGATCGCCTCACGAAACTGCTTCAGCCGCAACTGCGTCTTCTCGACGATGACGCCGAAATAGATGTCATCGGTCCGGGTGCGATAATAGCCCTCGAAAGCCCCTTCGGGATCGTTTTCCAGCCAGTTGTCGGAGCTCAGGCAATAGCTGAGGGGCGCATTGCCGCTCTCGACCTTGACCAGTCCATCGCACGGGTCGCGACGCGCCTTGACCGGGCCGCCAAGCCCGCCGCCGGCGAAGTCCCAGGTGCCATTGTCGTAGATGATGATCTCGCGGCCGTTGACCTCGCCGCGCCCCACCTCCTGCTGCGCCAGCGCCGGCGGCGCGGGCAGGCTGAACACCATCAGTGCCAGCACCAGGGCGAAAGCCACCCGTCTCACGATCGTAACGCTCGCCATCGCCCGATCACTCTCCCCGTTTGTTGCTCGACCGTCTTCGGAACGCGGAGCATTGCAAGAAAGCGACCGTCAGAAAACCCCTTTGCCATGACAGCGCGATGGCAGCGCGACCGGCCAGTCGGACCTCAGACGTGCTGGCCGCCGTTGATGTGGATTTCCGCGCCGTTCACGTAAGAGCCTGTCTCGGTACACAGCGCGTAGATGATCTTGGCCACCTCGTCGGGCTTGCCGAGGCGCTGCATGGGAATGTTCTCGACGATCTTCTCGGTGCCGGGACTGAGGATCGAGGTATCGATCTCGCCCGGCGCGATGGCGTTGACCCGCACGCCCAGCCGGCCGAAGTCGTTGGCCTGTTCGCGCGTCAGCGCGGCGAGCGCTGCCTTCGAGGTGCCGTAGGCGGAGCCGGCGAAGGGGTGCACCCGGCTGCCGGCTATCGAGGTGACGTTGACGACGGCGCCCTTGGCCGCGGTCAGTTCATCGACCAGGCCGGCGGCGAGCATCATCGGCCCGAAGAAGTTGACCTGGAACACCTTCGACCAGTCATCGAAATGCGTATTGAGCGCGCCCAGCCGGCCACCGTCCTCCTGCTTGGGCGAAATCGCCGCGTTGTTGACCAATGCATGCAACTCGCCGCCGTCCTCGGCAATGCGCCGCTTCATTTCCGAGATGCCCTCGGCGGTGTTGGCCGCGTTGCCCAGATTGATCTGGATATGGTCCTCGGGACCCGCCTCCCAGGGACAGTCCTCCGGGAAGCCATGCCGCGAGCAGGTGATCACCCGCCAACCGGCGCTGGAAAAGCGCTTCACCGTCGCATGGCCGATGCCACGGCTTGCGCCGGTCAGTACCAGGATGCGTCGTCTGTCGGGTGAAGGGGGCATGGGTCCAGGGTCCGTGCTCGATCAGCGTTGATGCGTCATGGATAAAGATGCGTCGACGTCCAGGGCTGGCCGGACGCGGTACGCGTGTATCGTATACGCTCGTGCAGCCGGAACCGACCTTCCCGCCAGAATTCCATCTCCACCGGATCGATCCGCAAACCCGACCAGTGCGGCGGACGGGGGATGCGGCCCACGGCGAACTTCGCGGTGTATTCGGCCACCGCCGCCTCCAGCGCAAAGCGGCCCTCCAGCGGGCGCGACTGCTGCGATGCCCACGCGCCGATGCGGCTGACGCGCGCACGGCTATCGAAATAGGCGTCCGCCTCGCTGTCGTCGATGACCGTCACCGGACCGCGCACCCGGATCTGACGGCCGAGCGACTTCCAGTGCAGGCAGAAGGCCGCCTTGCGGCTCGCGAGTAGCTCCGTCCCCTTGGCGCTCTCGAAGTTGGTATAAAACGTGAAGCCGCGTTGATCCCACCCCTTCAGCAGAACCATGCGCACGTTGGGCAGGCCGTCGCCATCAACGGTGGCCAAGGCGATGGCGTTGGGGTCGTTTGGCTCGCTCTTTTCCGCCTGCGCAAACCACTCGGAGAACTGCGCGAACGGATCGTCGGCTGACCTTGGGTCACCGTCTGTTAAGACCTGATCGGTTTTACTGGTCACTTACAAGTCCCCCGCTTCGATACGCGAGGCATGGCACCCAATTTGCCGCATTTCGCGCCTATTCTCGAGGTCTCCGGGGGCCGACGGGAAGCATTCGAAGGGCACGGACCACCCGGTGGCGTATTTCGGCGAGATATACAGGACGGTTGGGCGTCTGGCGAGATGTGGTGCGCCACGGGCAGCCATGCTGACAGCGACGCTGCTGGCCGCGGGCTGCTCCTTGCCGCTCAACAATTTCTCGCTCGCCGAGCGGACCGGCTCGATCATCCCCTCGCTGTCACGCTCAACCGCCGTGGAAGCGCCGCATCTGGTCTCCTTCGTCGGTGATGCCGCCTGGCCCTCGCTGAAAGGCGCCCTGATCACCGCGCTGATCGACCGTGAAGACGGCGAGCGGGTGACCTGGAAAAGCAATGGCGACGCGTCGGGAACGGTAACGCCGATCACCACGGTCATGGCCGGCGACGGACGCCGCTGCCGCCGGCTCGCCATCACCGCCGACCTGCCCGGCCGGGCCGACGAGATGCTCTCGGAGGCCTGTCCCGTCGGCGCCAGCGCCTGGTCGGTGACACCGCTGTGATTTGCTTATTTTCTTGGCTTAGCCGTTCGCCTTGTCCGAAAACCGGTTCCCACTTTCTTGCTGGCCGTTCGCCTTATCCGAAAACCGGTTCCCACTTTTCGGGGCTCACGGCATCATCCTGCACCGACGGAGCGTTAGGCACCCAGGCACGCGACCGTGCGGTTCATTTCGCTCACGCCAGCTCGCTTCGCTCGCGGCTCCGCGGGGGCGCGCTTTCGCGCGGACACGCGGTCGCGTGTCTGGGTTCGTTCCTCGCGCCCCTCGCGCCGACGCAGCGTTTGGCACCCAGGCGCACGACCGTGCGCCCAGCCGGTCAGGCCGCCCTCGCGGAGCCGTGAGCGCGGACATTGTCCGAGCGAACTGGCGTGAGCGGAATAACACGCGCCCTGAAAAACTTGCAGATCGCGCCGCGCATCCCAACATATAAACAAATCTGCATGTCATTGCGCCGCAACGATATTCCGGTGCGGTACATGCGTGTTTGCGTGCGCGACACGCTTCGATGTAACCCATGAGCGTGACCAACGGGACTGAGTGGTGATGGCGAGCCGGGACCCATACAATGTGCTGGGCGTGCCCAAGGGCGCGAGCGAGGCTGACATCAAGTCGGCGTTCCGCAAGCTCGCCAAGAAGCACCACCCCGACGCCAACAAGGACGACCCCAAGGCGCAGGAGCGCTTCGCGGAGATCAACCAGGCCTACGAACTGCTCTCCGACAAGAACAAGCGCGCTCAGTTCGACCGCGGCGAGATCGATGCCGACGGCAATCCGGGCTTTGCCGGCTTCGACCCCAACGATCTGGCCGGCGCGTTCCGCGCGGGGCGTGATGCCGGGCGCGGCCCCGGCGGCTTCCAGTGGCGCACCTCGGCCGGTCCGGGCGGTCCGGAGTTCGATCCCTCCGATCTGTTCGCCGATATCCTCGGCGGGCTCGGCGGCGCGGGCGGCGGAGCAGCCGGAGCGCATATGCGCGGCGGCTTTGGCGGTGGGCGGCCGGCGGCCAAGCCGAAAGACCTGCGCGCCACCGCCACGATCGCGCTGGAGGACGTTGCCAAAGGCAAGTCGATCCGGGTGACGCTCCCCAACGGGCGCGCGCTCGATGTCTCGGTGCCTGCCGGCGCGCGCGATGGGCTGGAGCTGCGGCTGAAAGGCCAGGGCGATGTCGATCCGCGGAGCGGCGCCAAAGGCGATGTGCGCCTCACCGTGCGGCTGGCCCGTCATCCCCGGTTCAAGGTCGAGGGTGACGACCTGCGCATCGAGCAGGGCGTGGACCTGGCGGACGCGGTGCTGGGCGGCAAGGTGCGCGTGCCGACACTGACCGGTTCGGTCGACGTCACGGTGCCCAAGGGCAGTGGCGGCGGCAAGGTGCTGCGGCTGAAGGGCAAGGGACTTTCCAAGCGCGCCGGTGGCGCCGGCGACCTGCTGGTGGTGCTGAACATCGTGCTGCCGGACCCGCCGGAT
Organism: Tepidamorphaceae bacterium; assembly: GCA_028279445.1. GTDB lineage: Bacteria > Pseudomonadota > Alphaproteobacteria > Rhizobiales > Tepidamorphaceae > JANQNT01. The sequence continues at coordinate 597,643 of JANQNT010000023.1, forward strand.
GCCGAGCTGGAAGAGCTGATGCAGCGCAACCGCGCGGCATCGAAGGGGACGGTCGCCGGCTGACTTGTCTTCGCGACAGCACACGACAGCACCTTGTGACCGGTTGGCGGGCGTATTAAGACAGCGCCATACGCGTCCGGCAGGGCGCTCGTTTCGCCACCTGGCCCGTTCCGCCACCTGAAAGTCCGGCAGGCATGTCCGACAACGCCCCATCGCCCACGGCAAACCTGATGCGCGGCAAGCGCGGCCTGATCATGGGCCTTGCCAACAACCGCTCGATTGCCTGGGGCATCGCCAAGGCCTGCGCGGATGCCGGCGCCGAGCTTGCCTTCACCTATCAGGGCGAAGCGCTTCAAAAGCGCGTCGCGCCTCTGGCCGAGGAGGCGGGCGGTTTCGTCGCCGGCCATTGCGATGTCACCGACGCGGCCTCCCTCGATGCGGTGTTCGAGGCCTTGCGGGAGCGCTGGGGCAGCCTCGATTTCGTCGTTCACGCCATCGCCTTTTCGGACAAGGACGAACTGACCGGGCGCTACGTGGACACCAGCGAGGACAACTTCGTCCAGTCGCTGCTGATCTCCTGCTACTCGTTCACGGCGGTCGCCCAGCGCGCCGAGAAGCTGATGAGCGACGGCGGCAGCCTGCTGACCCTGACCTATTACGGCGCCGAGAAGGTGATGCCGCACTACAACGTCATGGGCGTCGCCAAGGCCGCGCTGGAGGCCAGCGTGCGCTATCTCGCCGTCGACCTCGGCGGCCAGGGCATCCGCGTCAACGCGGTCTCGGCGGGGCCGATCAAGACGCTGGCCGCGTCGGGCATCGGCGACTTCCGCTATATCCTGAAGTGGAACGAGTACAACGCGCCCCTGAAACGCACCGTCTCCATCGACGAAGTGGGCGCGGCGTCGCTGTATCTGCTGTCGGATCTCGGCAGCGCAGTGACCGGCGAGGTGCATCATGTCGACAGCGGCTATCACGTGGTCGGCATGAAGGCGGTCGACGCCCCCGACATCACCAAGGAATAGCCAGCATGGAAGGCGGCAGATCCCTGCCGTTTCCCACACCGGCAATCCGCTTTCCCCTGATCGCCGTGCGCCACGGCCAGACCGACTGGAACGCCGAAGGGCGGCTGCAGGGCCAGTGCGACATTCCCCTCAACGACACCGGTCGTGCGCAGGCCGCGCGCAATGGTAAGGCACTGGCGGAGCATCTCGGCCAGGCCGATGGCTGGCGCTTCGTGGCCAGTCCGTTGGAGCGCGCGGTGGAGACCATGCGCATCCTGCGCGCCGAAATGGGCCTGCCGCCGGATGACTTCGCCCGCGAGGCAGCGCTCAAGGAAGCCAGTTTCGGCGCCTGGGAAGGCCTCACCATGGACGAGCTCAAGGTGAAGGACCGCGCCGCCTATCGGTTGCGCAAGGACGACCGTTGGGGCGCGCTGCCGCCGGGCGGCGAGAGCTACGCCATGCTCGGCGAGCGCGTCGCGGCCTGGATCGCACGGCTGGATGGCCCCACCGTGACGGTCAGCCACGGCGGGGTCGTGCGGGTGTTGCGTGCGCTGGTCGACGGCGATGACGGCACGCTGTTCAACGGCCCGCCGGCGCAGGACCGGATATTGTCCATCGCCGACGGCGCCGCGACATGGTTCTAGAGCAACCTGCGCCGGGAACGGCGCAGGCAAGTTGCTCTAACACTTTGGAATCGAGCATCTTTCTGTGTTTTGAGTGAGTCACTCAAAACACAGGATGCTCTAGGCGTCTACGATCAGTGCGTGTGTTCCGGCACCTGCGTGGCGCCGATGGCCGCGACCGGGAAATCGACATCGACGGAACCGGCCTTCTCGAAGGTCAGCGTCACCTTCAGCTTGGCGCCTTCGGCCAGCGGCTCGGTCAGCATCATGAACATCAGGTGATCGCCACCTGGCTTGAGCGTCACGGTCTCGCCGGCGGGAATCTCGATGCCGCCTTCGATCTCGCGCATCTTCATGACGCCGTCATCCATCATCATCTCGTGCAGCTCGGTCTTGCCGGCGAGCGGCATGGAGGCGGACACCAGCCGGTCGGCTTCGCTGCCGCTGTTGGTGATGATGAGATAGCCGGCGGCGACCTTGGCGGCCTTCGGCGTCGCCCGTGACCAGGGCTCGACGATCTTCAGATCGCCGATGGTGACCGTTTGGCCGTGGCCGCCGGCATGAGCCAGGGAGGAGATCATTACCACCAGGGCGATAAACAGGCTGGCGGCGATGGCGCTGGTGGAAATCGCGCGATCGGCGCGTGCGGTGCTTACTTTGGGCATGGGATTTCACTTTCGTTGAACGGCATTCACTGAACGGCTGTCGCGGGCAACGCCCTGCGAGCCTTCGCGTATGCGGATCACATATGGCGATCACATACGTCGGGGCTAGGGTCCGGACTCAATTGGGTTATCCATTCTGCGCGTGTCGGATTTCGTTGCTGACAAGGCAGCGGGGTGTAGGAAACCTTGCTGGTTTTCAAGTCCCCGCTAACGCCGTCAGGGGCGAAATCCGCCGCGCCCTTCGGGTTCGCGACAAGCCGCCCATCTGCGGCGCAAAACGTCCTCGAATAGGCTTGGGCCTGTCCGTCGTCCGTTTCGCTTGCATCTGAACGGCTTGTCGCAAACAGAATGGCGTGACCGAATTGAGTACGGACCCTAGAGGCTGAAGAAAGGCGGTTCAGGCGGGCGGCGCGCGCACGCGCGGGCGCACCGTCGCTGCCGGGCCGGCGGCGGATGCCGTCACGTCCGGATAGGTGATCTCGAGATAGGCGATCGGCACGCCAATCACGTCGCAGGGCGTGGGCGGCAACGCGTTGACCAGGTTCAGCTTGCAGGCCGGGCAGGAACCGGGCGCCAGGCCGCTCACCGGTTCGTCGCCCGAAAGCGCGCGGCACAGCACCGGCACGGTGCCGTCCGGCAGCACATAGGCCGACAGGTCCGGGACGGACACATTCGGGATCGAAGGACCCGGGACGGCCGCGACGGCGCGATGGGCGAAGCCGTTCACGGCAATCGCCAGGGCAAACAGCATGGCCGTCAGCAAGGGCCAACGGCGATGTCGCAGCGGTCTCATCATCGGCCGGATCGTACCAGCGCACACGCATGGCCGAAAGCGCGCCGGGGCGGCGTCCGCGGGGCGCATTGCCGCAGCGCACGCCGTGTCGCGGTTTGACCGGGCGCACGACCTCACATACGGTCGCGCGCCCGCGCTGCCAACGGGCACCTTGCGTGAAGTCACCCGCCATGTCGCACAACAGCTTCGGCCACCTGTTCCGCATCACCACCTTTGGCGAGAGCCACGGGCCGGCGCTTGGCTGCGTGGTGGACGGCTGTCCGCCCGGCATCGCACTGACGGCCGAAGACATCCAGGCCGATCTCGACCGCCGCCGGCCCGGTCAGTCGCGTTTCACGACGCAGCGCCGCGAGGCGGACGCGGTGGAAATCCTCTCCGGCGTGTTCGAGGACGAGCGCACCGGCGGTCCCGTCACCACGGGCACGCCGATCGCCCTGCTGATCCGCAATACCGACCAGCGCTCGAAGGACTACGACGAGATCCGCGACCGCTATCGGCCGGGCCACGCGGACCTGACCTATGACGCCAAATACGGCGTTCGCGACTATCGCGGCGGTGGGCGGTCCTCGGCGCGGGAGACCGCCGCGCGGGTCGCCGCCGGCGCCGTTGCGCGCAAGGTCATCCCCGATATCCGCGTGCGCGCCGCGCTGGTGCAGATGGGTCCGCACGCTATCGACCGCGACAACTGGGACTGGGATGCGGTCAACGACAATCCGTTCTTTTGTCCCGACGCGAAGGCCGCCGGGCGCTGGGCCACGGAACTCGACGCCGTGCGCAAGGCCGGCTCCTCGCTCGGCGCGGTGATCGAGGTTGTCGCCGACGGCGTGCCGGCCGGGCTCGGCGCGCCTGTCTACGGCAAGCTCGACCAGGACCTGGCATCCGCAATGATGTCGATCAACGCGGTCAAGGGCGTGGAGATCGGGGCGGGCTTCGCGGCGGCGGGGTTCACCGGGGAAGAGAACGCCGACGAGATGCGCGCCGGCAACGATGACGGCCCGCGCTTCACCTCCAACCACGCCGGCGGTATTCTCGGCGGCATCTCCTCCGGCCAGCCGGTCGTCGTGCGCTTTGCCGTCAAGCCCACCTCCTCGATCCTCACCCCGCGCCAGACGGTGACGCGGCAGGGCGAGGAAACCGAGATCGTCACCAAGGGCCGGCACGATCCGTGTGTCGGCATTCGCGCCGTGCCGATCGGCGAAGCCATGATGGCCATCGTGCTCGCCGACCACTATCTGCGCCACCGCGGCCAGACGGGCCGCGGCTGAACAAACGGGCCAGACGGGCCGCGGCTGAACAAACGGGCCAGACCGGCAAAGGTTGAGTAGACGACCACCATGCATGCACGCCCCATCACCAGCGATCTGACGCGCGTCGCGGAGGCGATCCGCGCCTTCGAGGCCGGCGAGATCGTCGTCGTCACCGACGATGACGACCGGGAAAACGAAGGCGACCTGATCCTGGCCGCCGCCCACGCCACGCCGGACAAGGTGGCCTTCGTCATCCGCCACACGTCGGGCATCGTGTGCACGCCGATTACCACCGAGATCGCCGAGAAACTGCGGCTCGACCCGATGGTGTCGCGCAACGACGCGCCGCTGGCCACCGCCTTCACCGTGTCCATCGACGTCAAGCACGGCCTGACCACCGGCATCTCGGCGGAAGAACGCACCAACACGATCCGGGCGCTGACCAACGACAATGTGGGCGCGGAAGACTTCGTGCGTCCCGGCCACGTGTTTCCGCTGGTGGCGCGCGATGGTGGCGTGCTGATCCGCTCCGGCCACACGGAAGCCGCCATCGACCTGTGCCTGCTGGCCGGTCTGCCGCCGGTCGGGGTGCTGGCGGAACTGGTCAACGACGACGGCACCGTCATGCAGGGACCCGACGTCGGCAGCTTCGCGGAGACACACAAGCTCAAGCAGGTCTCGATCGCCGAGCTGATCGCCTGGCGCCAGCGCACCGAACGGCTGATCGAACGCATCAGCGAATTCGAGATTGCGACGCCGGCGGGAAAGGCGACGGCCGTCGCCTACGAGACACCGTTCGACCCGATGCACCACCTCGCCGTGGTCATTGGCGATATCCGCGACGGCCAGAACGTGCCGGTGCGGCTGCATCTGGAGTCGGTGGTCACCGACGTGTTCGGCGCCGATCCGGTGCTGCACGAGCTAATGCAGCGTTTCGCCGAGGAAGGCCGCGGCGTGATCATCTACCTGCGCGAGGGCTCCGTCGGCGTGGCGCGCACGCCGATCGGCCCGCGCGACGAACTCAAGGCGGCAGAGGACGAGGCGCACGGCTCAGCCCAGGGGCGCTCGGAGAACTGGCGCGAAATCGGGATTGGCGCGCAGATCCTGAAAGACCTCGGCGTCAGCTCGATCCGCCTGCTGGCCAGCCGCGAGCGCCACTATGTGGGGCTATCCGGCTACGGCATCGACATCACGGCGACGGATTTGATCGAGGGTTGAAGTTGGCGCGTTCCGGTCCTCAGAACTTGCCGTTGTCGTTCTTCCACTCGCTTCGCGGCGCGACCTTCTCGGTGGTGTCCCAATGCTCGACGATCCTGCCGCCCGCCAGGCGGAACAGATCGTAGAAGGCCGAGTGGACGCCGCCGGAATACCCCTCGCTCACGCTCAGCACGAAGCTGCCCTCCGCCAGCACGCGATGGACGCGCTGGTAGTCGATTGCCCGGTCATCGCGGTGCCTGGCCTCCAGGGCCGATCTCAGCACGGACAGATCGTCCGTCATGCGCGGATTGTGTTCGGCGAAGGTCTGCTGATTGATGAAATCGGCCAGACGATCCAGGTCACCGCCCACCAGCACCACCTCGACGAAATCGCGAACGCGTTCGCGATTGGCCTCGGTGCGATCTAGATCAACTGCCTCGGTGGGACCATCGACCATGCTGTGGCCGGCCGGGTTCGGCCCCAGGCGCAGCTGGATGTTGTCCCAGTGCTCGACGGCCCGGCCATCCTCGAAGCGGAACACCTCAAACCCGATGTTCGACCTTGAGAAGTCGTATTCGGTATGGGCGAAGACGAAATCGCCATCCTCGAAAGCGCGCACGATGTTGACGCGCGGATTGGTCGTCGACAGCCGCTTGAAGAGCGCGGCCAGCCCTTCGCTGCCTTCATGGGTCTGCGGGTTGTGCTGGATGTAACGCGCCTCGTTGACGAAGGCGACGGGACCGGGATCGCCGGTCTCGATGCTCTTCAGCAGAGCGCGGATCTTGTCCTTGTTGGCAAGGGACATGTTTGCCGGACTTCTTCTTGAGCGTGCGATCAGCGATGCCCGTTATCCCGTCCGCATCGGCGCGGCGGAGAGCCGAAGCCCCATGGCCTTCATCACGCCGAGGAACGTCGAGAGGCGGGGATCGCCATGCTCGGTCAGCGACTTGTACAGCGCGTCGCGGGTGACGCCGGCATTGCGGGCAATTTCTGTCATGCCCTTGGCCCGCGCAACGTCACCAAGCGCCGCCGCAATGAGCGCGGGATCACCATCCTCGAAGGCAGCTTCGAGATAAGCCACGATGTCCTCAGGGGTGGCAAGATAATCGGCTGCATCGAACTTTGTAACCGCAACCATTGTCATATCTCCTTCGCCAGTGCCCTGGCGGCCCTGATGTCCGCATCCTGCGTGCTCTTGTCACCGCCGCGTAGCAGCAAGACAACCTGCGCGCCGCGCGATACGTAGTAAATCCGGTATCCCGGATCGTAGCTGAGACGCATTTCGCTGACACCTCCACCGACCGGCCTCACATCGCCGGGATTGCCTTCGGCCAACCGCCTGATCCGAACGAGAATCCGGGCGCGCGCCTGACGGTCGCGCAGACCGGCAAGCCATTCGGAGAGCTGCCCGGTCTGGAGCACTTCAATCATGTGGCATCAACTATGTGTATTATATAATATACACTATGATGGTTGCAACTGCGGCGCCTATACCGGCAGCGCGGTGGTCTTCTTCACCGTGCGCAATGACAGGGTCGACTGCACACGCGTGACGCCCGGGAGCTGGGTGAGGATCTCGGAGTGGATGCGCTCCAGGTCCGCCGCGTCACGATAGACCACGCGCACCATGTAGTCCGCCTGGCCGGCCAACAGGTGGCACTCCAGGATATCGGGAGCCTGCGCCGCGGCGTGCTCGAAGCGGTCCAGCGCGGCGCGGCCCTGCTCTTCCAGCGCGATGGAGACGAAGGCCGTGCCCGGAAGTCCGCAGGCGCGCTGGTCCAGGATCATCGCGTAGCCGGCGATCAGGCCGCGCTCCTCCAGCAGCCGCACGCGCCGCAGGCAGGCGGATGCGGACAGACCGACACGCTCGGCCAGCTCGGCATTGGTCAGCCGGCCATCGGCCTGCAGCTCGCGCAGGATGGCGCGGTCGCGTGTATCCAGCCGATCCATTCGAATACTCCACGTCGAATATCGTTTCTGATCGCATTATCTGCGAAAAATGTGATCGATCAACGCAAGGATGAATGCACATTGCATCTGTTGGCCGGCACACTCGCCGCAACAACGATGGACGAATCCGCGAAAATGCGCGGATCAGGCGGAGGAGATGATCATGCTTGTGGGTGTACCCAAGGAAACCAAGAACCACGAATACCGGGTGGGCCTGGTGCCCTCCTCCGTGCGCGAGCTGACGCATAACGGCCACGAGGTCATCGTCGAGACCGGGGCCGGCCTCGGCAGCGGACAGACGGATGAGGATTTCGAGGCTGCCGGCGCGTCGATTGTGGCGACCGCCGACGAGGTCTGGTCGCGCGCCGAGATGATCGTCAAGGTCAAGGAGCCGCTCGACTTCGAGCGCAAGAAGCTCAACCCCGGCCAGATCCTGTTCACCTATCTGCATCTGGCGCCCGATCCGGAGCAAACCCAGGACCTGATCGACTCGAACGCGGTGTGCATCGCCTACGAAACGGTGACCGCCCCCAACGGCTCGCTGCCACTGCTCTCGCCGATGTCGGAAGTGGCCGGGCGCATGGCGACGCAGGTGGCCGCGCGCTGCCTGGAAAAGGAGATGGGCGGGCGTGGCGTGCTGCTCGGCGGCGTTCCCGGAGTTCCGGCAGCAGACGTGGTGGTGCTGGGCGGCGGCATGGCGGGCACCAACGCAGCACTGATCGCGCTCGGCATGGGCGCGACGGTGACCATCGTCGACCGGTCCGCCGACGTGTTGCGCCGCGCGGTGGCGCAGTTCGGCACCGCCGTGCGCACGGTGTTCTCGACCCGCGACGCGGTGCATCAGCTCGCCACCAACGCGGATGCCGTGATTTCGACGGTGCTGATCCCCGGCGCGGCGGCGCCGAAGCTCGTCACCGCCGATATGGTCAAAGAGATGAAGACCGGCGCGGTGATCGTCGATGTCGCCATCGACCAGGGGGGCTCGTCGGAGACCAGCCGGCCGACAACCCATTCCGAACCGACCTACCTCGTCGACGACGTGGTGCATTACTGCGTCACCAACATGCCCGGCGCGGTGGCGCGCACATCCACCTTTGCGCTCAACAACGTGACGCTGCCCTTCGCGCTGGCGATCGCCAATGACGGGTACCGGGTGGCGCTTGGCAGCGACCCGCATCTGCGCGCCGGCCTCAACGTCATCGACGGCCAGGTGACCTGCAAGGCGGTGGCCGACGCGCTGGGGCATGAGTATGTGAAGCCGGAAGCGGCGCTGCGGCTGTAGAAGCTACGCCGGCTTCTCGTACACCGAGACCTTGGACAGGAATGCAGGCGTCTGGCTGACCGGGGTCAGGCCGGCTTCGCCGAACAGCGCGTCGAGGTCCTCGCGGATGTAGCCCATGTAGTAGGGCTCGTGGAAACGGCCGGGGAAGTTCTCCAGCAGCCGGTCGTAGCCGTTCGTGTCGCCGATCTGCAGCGAGTCCATGAATACCAGCCGACCGCCGGGCTTGAGCAACCGCGCGAACTCGCCCGCCACGACGCACCGCACCTTCGCCGGCAGCTCGTGGAACATGTAGACCGAGGTGACCAGATCCTGGCTGGCATCCGGCAGCGGCACCTGCTCGCCGTTGCCCATGACGAGGCGCACGGGGAAGCGGCGGCGCAGGTGGCGGCGCGCCTCGCGCAGATAGGCCTCCGACAGATCGACGCCAGTGAGTTGCAGGCGCGGAAACGCTTCGCGCAGCATGCGCAGGAAGCGGCCCGTGCCGCAGGCGATATCGACGAGGCTCATGTGCCGCTGGTCGCGGCCGCGCAGATAATCGGCGATCGGCACGATGGCCTGCCGCCGCATGACGTTGGCGGTACCGCCGAACAGCCCCTCCACCTGCGCGTCATAGAGCTTCGCCGAGCGGTCGGAGAGATATCCATCGGTCTGGAAGTGGAAGTTCTGCAGGTAGTAGCGCGGCAGGTTGGCGAAGGTGCCCTCCTCCCTGGCCTGACGGTAGACCTCCTGCCCGTCGCCGGCGTCGGCGCGGCGACCGGATACCGGCATGTCCGCCAACAGAGCGCGGGTGCGCGCCAGTACTTGCAGCGGACCGCCGTCGGCATCGCGCGGCATCGGATAGATGCCGGCTTCCGCGTTGGCGAGATCGCGCTCGAACAGCGCACGCACGTCGGCCAGCAGGTTGACGCGACGCCGGCCGGTCTTGCGGCGTGCTGGCGCGGCGGCCTCGACCGCCTGGTCGGGGTTGGTCTCGCCGGGCTCGGGTTGAGTGTCATTGGCCCCGCTTTGCGGGTCCTTAGCCAGACGTTCGGCGGCAATGCGCTGGCCGGTATACCAGCCCACGCGCGCGAGTTGGCGGGCGGCATAGGCGCCACGCGTCATCGCCTTGGCCAGCGACGGCCCCGTCAACCGGCCGGTCCGCTGCCCATCGCCTTCGGTGGGCCGATCGAGAGCCTCGTCACGTCCGCTCATGCCTGCCTCCGGGTGCTGTCGGTCTAAGATATAGGATGGATCAGGGCGTGTCGCCTGGTTCGCCCCCGCGCCGTGCGGCAATCAGACGCTCCTGATTGCCGTCTCCGCCGGTGATTGGGGACAGGCATTCGGCGACGATCGCCCAACCGGCCCCGGAAATCGCGCTGCGGATACGCTCAAGCGCTGCGGCAATCGCTGCCTCGTCGCGCACGATGCCACCCTTGCCGAGTGCCTCGGGGCCGACCTCGAATTGCGGCTTGAACAGGATGACCGCCCGCGCCTGCGGGGCAGCAAGCGCCAAGACCGCCGGCAGGATCAGCTTCAGCGACACGAACGATACATCGACGGTGATCAGGTCCGGCGCGTAGGGCAGGCCGCCGGGCACGAGATCGCGCACGTTGGTGCGCTCGACAGTGATGACACGCGGATCGTCGCGCAGCAGCGCGGCCAGTTGACCGTGACCCACATCGATGGCGGTGACCTGTCGCGCACCGCGTTGCAACAGGACCTGCGTGAATCCGCCCGTCGAGGCGCCCACGTCCAGGGCCGACGAGGCGCTGACATCGAAGCCGGCCGCGTCGAGACCGGCGATCAGCTTCAGCGCCGCCCGGGAGACGTAACCCGCAGCCGGATCGTCGACGGTGACGGGGTCGTCGACCGCGACACGGCGGCCGGGCCGGGTCTGCGTCTCACCGGCAACCTGCACGCAACCGCGCAGGATCTGGTCGCGCGCACGCGAGCGCGATGGCGCAAGCCCGCGCGCAACCAGTGCCTCGTCGAGGCGCGCCTTTAGGTCCGTCATGGTACCGCTATAGCAAACAAGATCACCCGACCGGAACAAGGAGGCAGGCGCGGTCGGTCGCTACTCGGCAAGCCGCGCGCTCGGCGGATTCGGCAGATGCGCGCCGGCGTAGCGATCCGGATCGGCACCGACGGCCTGCCAATGGCGCAGATCGAGCCTGTCGGCCAGCGGCTGCGGCCCGGCGACGACAAGCACGTACTCCCAGGGATGCGGCCGGACATTGGCGCAGATGGTCTGGTAGTGGAGCCGGAAGTAGTTGAGCCGAAAGCGGTTGTAGAGCTTGTCACCGAGAAGTTGACTGAGCGAGAGCCTGCGCACCACAGGATTGGTGCGGGCATCGTCGGCAAGCAATCCGGCGGCGACCGCGGCATCATCCTGGTAATAGTTGATCATGTCCTGGCGGCCTTGCACATCTACCCAAAGCAGGCTGTCGGACCGGGCAATACGGCGTACGGTCTCGCGGCGGGCCTCGGCGCGGGGATGCAACGTGGATGTGTTGACGCAGGACCCAAGCGTGATCAGCGTGACCGGCGCGCCGGCGGCAAAGGCGCCCTCGTCGCGCGCCAGAGCGCGCGCGGTTGCTTCGAGGATCATCATGGCGCCGTAGCTGTGGCCGACCAGCAGCGTCTCTTCGACATCACCGCGGCGCACGGCCTCCAGAATCTTGTCGGCGAAGCGCTCGCAGCGCGCCTCCATATCCGGGCGCGCGCCGATGCCGAAGTCGCGGCAGAAGCGCCACAGATCGAGCAGGTGCTGGATGAAGGTCCGGCGGGAGAGCCAGGCACCCGCCGCCAGCACCGCTGCGGTGGCGGCACAGCCGGCAAGCCAAGACCATGGTCCGCCGGTCAACCGCATCACCCAAAGCCCAGCGACAACACTTGCGATCACCATTCCGCCTGTCGCCAGGAACGGATAGAGCCACAGGAACAGCGTGCGGTGGAACGTCTTGCCCATGCGCGCAATTGTCCCCGTGGCCAGATAGTCGAAGAAAATGACGGCGGCGCGGGCAAGGCGCGAAAAAAAGCCGTGCTGAAAGTCCGCCGCAACGATGTCGTCCCAACGCAGGAACAGGTATTCGGCCTGCGTGCGCCAGTCGGGTCCCGACAGGCTCAGTGTCCAGCTCGCCGTCGCGCCATCCTCGGCATGGACCGGGGCGGTGATCTCGCAGGCGAGACCTTCGCGGGCGCAGAAACGCTCCGCCTCTCGTTTCAACAGATCGTATTTGGCGCCTTCGGGCGGGCGGGGATCGTAGCCGGCGATATAGACGACGCGCCGCCGGCGCACCGGCGCCTTGTTGACGCGGATCGCCGTGCCGATGGCCTGCTGGCCCAGTTGCCTGTTTGAACGGTTGCGTGCCACCGCGGATCAGTCGACGTCGAGCGGCTCGCTGCCTGTCGCCGTGCCGTCCTTGCCTACCGTGATCTTCTCGACCTTCGCCTCGGCCTGCTTGAGCAGCGCATCGCAATGGCGACGCAGCGCCTCGCCGCGCTCGTAGATGCGGATCGATTCTTCCAGCGGCACCTGGCCGGCCTCGAGCCGCGCAACGATCTTCTCCAGTTCCTCCAGCGCCGCCTCGAAACTCAACTCGGCCACGTCGTCGGGAATCGCTTGTTGGTCGTCGCTCATCAACTTTCGCCTACCTGTGCCCGCATCATACACGCATCAGCGTGCTCACATGGGCGGCCGCCGAGGCGGCCAGACCCTGAAGGTCATAGCCCCCTTCGAGGATCGACACCATGCGCCCTTCGCAGTGCTTGTCGGCGACGTCCATCAGGCGCTGCGTGATCCAGGCAAAGTCCTGATGCGTCAACTGGATGTTGGCGAGCGGGTCGCGGAAATGCGCGTCGAAGCCGGCAGAAATGATGATCAGATCGGGCGAATGGGCATCGAGCGCCGGCAGGATGCGTTCATCCCAGGCAGCGCGGAACGCATCGCTGCCATCGCCGGCATGCAGGGGCGCATTGATGATGTTGCCCTTGCCGGTCTCGTTCGCCGCGCCGGTGCCCGGAAACAGCGGCATCTCGTGGCTTGAGCCGTAGAACAGGTCGGCATCGTGCCAGAAAATGTCCTGGGTGCCGTTGCCGTGGTGAACGTCGAAGTCGACGACGGCCAGCCGCTCCGCGCCGTGTTCGGCACGCGCGTGCATGGCGGCGATAGCCGCGTTGGAGAACAGGCAGAAGCCCATGGCGCGGCCGCGCTCGGCGTGATGGCCGGGCGGGCGCGTGGCGCAGAAGGCGTTGGCCGCCTTGCCGGTCATCACCTGGTCGACCGCATACACCGCCGCGCCGACACCGCGCAGCGAGGCCTCCCAGCTACCCGGGCTCATGCAGGTATCGGCATCCACATGCACCGTGCCCTCGCTTGGCGCCGTCTTGCGAATGGTGTCGATGTAATCTTCCGGGTGGGCGAGCGCGATGGTCTCGAGCTCGGCCTTGGGCGCCTGGTCGCGGGCCAGCATCTGGAACGCCTCGTCGCTGAGCATGTGCTCCACGGCGCGCAGCCGGTCGGCACGCTCGGGATGGCCGTAAGGGGTTTCGTGATCGAGGAAACTCGGGTGGGAAATGTACAGCGTGGTCAAACGGATAGTCGCTTTCTCGTTGAGCGTTTCACTCTCGGCACGCGCCGACTCGAAGGCCTCGGCGTCTTGTGTTGGCCGGCAATCGCGCGCTTCATAACGCAGCGCGCTGACGGTGTGTCCGGCAGGGCGACTGTAAACCGCGTTCGCGTTTCGCGAAACCTGCCCTATCGTCATCAGCGGTCGGCATATCCGACCCACGCAGTGTCACAAGCAACCAGGCGACCCGCATGCGCCATCCGCTCGTCCTCTCAGGCCATGACCAAGACGCGATCACGCACGCCGCGCAGGCGTTGCGCGGTGGCGGGCTGGTGGCGTTCGCGACCGAGACGGTCTACGGACTCGGCGCCGACGCGGCCAATGCGAATGCGGTCGCGAAGGTCTATGAGGCCAAGGGCCGGCCATCGTTCAATCCGCTGATCGCCCATCTGTCGGACACAGATGTGGCGGAACGAGAAGGTGTCTTCGACGCCAACGCGGCGACGCTGGCGACGACGTTCTGGCCGGGGCCGCTGACCCTGGTCGTGCCGCGTGCCGCCGGCGGCAGCGTTTGCGATCTCGCTACCGCCGGGCTCGATACGGTTGCCTTGCGCGTTCCCGACCACGCCGGTGCCCGTGCCCTGCTCGCCGCCTTCGGCGGACCGGTGGTGGCACCGTCGGCCAACCGCTCCGGCTATGTGAGCGCGACGCAGGCGGGTCACGTGATCGCCGATATCGGCGAACGGCTGGACGTTGTTCTCGACAGCGGCCCGACCGATATCGGCATCGAGTCGACCATTGTTGCGTGCCTTGAAGGGGCTTGCCGGCTGCTGCGTACAGGCGCGATCGCGGCAGCCGATATCGAGGCGGCGATCGGCTGCGACCTCGCCCGCCCAAAGAAGGACGATTCCATACAGGCGCCCGGCATGCTCGCGTCGCACTATGCACCATCGGTCCCTGTCCGGCTGGACGCAACGCATGTGGCGCCGGACGAAGCTCTGATCACATTTGCCGGGGCGCGGCCGGGTGGCGTAAACGACTGCATGGCGGTCGAGGACCTGTCGCCGAGCGGCAGCCTGCGGGAGGCGGCAGCCAGGCTGTTCACGGTCCTGCGCGAGATGGACGCCAAGATGCCCCGCGCCATCGCCATCGTTCCGATCCCCGACGACGGGCTGGGCGCGGCGATCAACGACCGGCTCCGCCGCGCTGCCGTCCCGCACACCACCAGCAGACAAGCCGAAACCGCATGAGTCCGAGAACCAAACCCGCTGCCGCACACGACACGGATGATCTGCTGGCGGCCATCGAGGCGATCGTCGGCGCCGAGAACGTACTGCGCGAGCCTGAGGACATGCAGCCCTATCTGGTGGAATGGCGCGATCGCTATGTCGGCCAGGCCCGCGCCATCGTGCGCCCGTCGAACACCGGCGAAGTCTCCTCCGTCATGGCGCTCGCCCATGAAGCCGGGCAGCCGATCGTCCCGCAAGGCGGCAATACCGGGCTGGTGGGCGGGCAGATTCCGGCCGGCGGCGGTGACGAGATCGTGCTGTCGCTGGCTCGCCTCAACCGCATCCGCGATATCGACACGCTCGGCGATACGATGACGGTCGAAGCCGGATGCGTGCTGGAAGCGATCCACGAGGCAGCCGAAGTCGTCGAGCGGATGTTCCCGCTCAGCCTCGGCGCGCAGGGCTCCTGCATGATCGGCGGCAACCTGGCCAGCAATGCCGGCGGCACGGCGGTGCTCGCCTACGGCAACGCCCGCGACCTGACGCTGGGGCTTGAAGTGGTGCTGGCCGACGGCCGGGTGTGGAACGGCCTGCGGGCGCTGAAGAAGGACAACACCGGCTACGACCTGAAGGACCTGTTCATCGGCAGCGAAGGCACGCTCGGCATCATCACCGCGGCGGTCATCAAGCTGTTCCCCAAGCCCCGCGCCACGGCGACCGCCTTTGTCGGCGTGGCTTCGGTGGAGGCGGCGCTGAACCTCCTCAACGACACACGCGCGGCGGTGGGTGGTGCGCTGACGGCGTTCGAATTCATGCCGCGCATCGGCATCGAGTTCGTGCTGCGGCACGTCCAGGGTAGCCGCGACCCGCTGGAGGCGGAGCATCCCTGGTACGTGCTGATGGAGCTGTCCTCGGGCATCGAGGAATCGCTCGACGAAACGCTGGAGACGATCCTCGGCGGCGGCTACGAGCGCGGCAACGTCGTCGATGCGACGGTGGCCAAGTCGCATGCCGAGGCGCAAGCGCTGTGGCGCATGCGGCTGATGCTCTCGGAGGTACAGAAGCACGAAGGCGGCTCGATCAAGCACGACGTCGCCGTTCCCGTCGCCCGCATGGGGGAGTTTGTACGCGCGGCAAGCGAGCTGGTCGCCGGGATGGTGCCGGGCTGCCGGCCGGTCCCGTTCGGCCATCTCGGCGACGGCAACGTGCATTTCAACGTGTCGCAGCCGCCCGGCGCGGACCGCGAGGCATTCCTGGCGCAGTGGGAGCGGGTCAACGACGCGGTGCACGACCTGGTGATGACGTTCGGTGGCTCTGTTTCCGCCGAGCACGGCATCGGACAGATGAAGCGGTCACTGCTCCGGCGCATCAAGGACCCGGTGGAGTACGACCTGATGAAAACGCTGAAGAGCGCGCTCGATCCCAAGGGCCTGCTCAACCCCGGCAAGGTGCTGTGATGGCGCACCGTTCAAGCACCAGCGATCTGGCGATCCGCGAGATGCATGCGGGCGACGCCGATGCGGTCGCGGCGCTGTGGGAACGTTGCGGGCTGACGCGGCCGTGGAACGATCCGGCCGCCGACATCGCGTTTGCCCTGTCCGGCCCCTCCTCCACGATCCTTGTCGGCGAAGCGAAAGGAGCCATCGCGGCCAGCGTCATGATAGGCCACGACGGACATCGGGGAACGGTCTATTATGTCAGCGTCGATCCGGCCGCGCGGGGCCGCGGGTTCGGACGCGTGATCATGCAGGCTGCCGAAGACTGGCTGCGGCAACACGGCGTGTGGAAGCTGAACCTGCTGATCCGCTCCGACAACACGAAGGTCGAAGCGTTCTACTCGGCGCTTGGCTACGAGGTGGAGGAGCGCACCGCCATGGCGCGCTGGCTCGATCCCGGTAAACGGCCGCAGAAGCCCTGAACCGGCGCGGGCTTACTCCGGCGCGATGATTTCGCGTTCGCCCTGAAAGACCCGGACGCGGGCCATGTCGCCCAGAGCGCGGCGGGCGAGGAACGCCGGGCGGCGCGCGGCGAAGAAGGCATTGGCGCGACGCGGACGCGGGCGCGACACCGCGAGCGCCCCAAGGCGGCCGTTGGCCGCGTGCACCGCGCCATCGGCCTCGGCAAACAGCAGCGGCTTGTCGAGTGTGTCGCCCCAGGCGTGCCAGTCGGCCTCCAGATCGGCGTCCAGGCCGGCCTGCTCGTTGGCCACGCACAGCGGCACGCTGAGATCTGCCCTGTCGTGCATCAGCACCAGTCCGGCACCGGCGCCGGGAGACGCGCATTCGGCCAGCACGACGCCCTCGTAGCTGCCCACGGGCACCTGAAGGAAGGGGCCGCCGGCGTTGGGCGCGAGGGTGACCGATTTGGGTTCGATGACGGCCACCGGCTGCGTATCGCAATTGGCGGCGATGCGCGCCGGCAGCACGTTCGGGTCGAGCCGCACTGATGCGGCCATCCAGGCGGGATCGAGCCCGCCGAATCGCGTTTGACGCCTCATGTTACCTCTCCGTCGCCACGGCCTGTTTGTTTTTGGATGGCCGTTGGAACTTGACGACAGCATGCCAGCGACAGCTTGGAATCGGCTTAAGCGGGAAGGTAAAAAACCAATCAATCCGTTGAAGGTTAAGCGTTAACCGAGCCGCCCACGGGCTGCGGCGCGATGGCCCTTGCACGTTGCCCCGCACACCCCTATGCAAGCCGCCATGGGCTTCCCCGACAGGCTTGCAGCAAGAAAGGCGTGACATCCGGTGAGCAGCGATCTCCTCGATCTTGAACCGCTGACGCAGCGCGCCGCCGATCTGGTGGCCGCGGCACAGAAAGCGGGCGCGGATGGCGCCGATGCCGTCGCCGCGCGCGCGCTGTCGCGCCAGGCGGAAGTCAGGAACGGCGCGCTGGAGGAGATGGAGCACGCGGAATCCGACGTGTTGGGTCTGCGCGTCTTTGTCGGCAAGCGGTCGGCGATCGTCTCGACCGGCGAGGGAGATGGCGGTGACTGGGCTGCGTTGGCGCAACGGGCGGTGGCGATGGCAAACGCGGCACCCGAGGACGCCTATGCGGGTCTGGCGGATGCCGGCGACACCGGCATCGCGGCCGACGATCTGGACCTGCTCGATGGCGACATGCCGCAACTGCCGGCGCTGACCGAGACCGCGCGGGCCTGCGAAGACGCGCTGCTTGGCATCGACGGCGTCACCAAGTCCGGCGGCGCATCGGCAAGCTATGGCCTGTCCGGCGTGGTGCTGGTCACCTCGGCCGGCTTTTCCGGCGGCTATCTGCGCTCGCGGCGAACGCTGTTCGCCAGCGCCATTGCCGGCGAAGGCACCGGCATGCAGCGCGACTACGGCTACCACATGACCCTGCACGGCGAGGACCTGGACAGCGCCGAGGAGATCGGCCGGCTGGCCGGCGAACGCGCGGTCGTCAGGCTCAACCCCGATAAGATGCCGACAGGCACCGGAACGGTGGTGTTCAGCCCGCGCGTCGCCTGGGGGCTGATGAACAACTTCGCATCGGCGGTCAACGGCGCGGCGATCGCCCGCGGCACCAGCATGCTGAAGGACAAGATGGACGCGCAGGTCTTCGCCAGGGGCATCACGATCGATGACGACCCGCTGCGCCGGCGCGGCCTTGCCTCGCGGCCCTTCGACGGCGACGGCCTGGCCGCACGGCCGCTGACCCTGGTCGAGGACGGCGTGTTGCAGACCTGGCTGCTCGATTGCGCCACGGCGCGCGAGCTGGGGCTTGCCTCCACCGCGCACGCGGTGCGCGGGGCCGGCTCGCCGCCGTCGCCGGGAAGCTCCAATCTCACACTGCGACCCGGCCCGCAGTCACCGGAGGAACTGATCGCCTCGATTGACGACGGCGTCTACGTCACCGAACTGATCGGACGCGGCGCCAACACCATCACCGGCGACTACAGCCGGGGGGCGGCCGGCTTTCGCATCGAAGGGGGCAAGCAGACCGTTCCCGTCGCCGAGATCACCATCGCCGGCAACCTGCACGACATGTTCGCCCGGCTGGTGCCCGCAAACGACCTGACCTACCGCTACACCGCCAACGCCCCGACGGTGGCGATCGAGGGAATGACGATTGCCGGACGCTGATCGCATGGCGGCCAGCCCGTGGCTGACCGAGCTCGACTTGATGACCGAGGCCGTGACGGCGGCGGGCGAGGAAGCGCTTCGCCATTTCGAGCGCGGCGTGCGCCACTGGGTGAAAGACGGCAACTCGCCGGTCAGCGAGGCGGATATGGCGGTCGACCGGATGCTCGCCGAGCAGCTTGGCCGGGCCAGGCCGGACTATGGCTGGCTGTCGGAGGAATCGGAGAACGATCCCGAGCGGCTGCAGCGCGAACGCGTCTTCATCGTCGATCCGATCGACGGCACCCGCGGCTTCATCAAGGGCTCCGATCAGTGGACCATCTGCGCTGCCCTGAGCGAGGGCGGACAGGTTCGCGCCGGCGTGGTGCACAACCCCGTGAGGCGCGAGACATTCCAGGCGATCACCGGTGGCGGGGCCTATTGCAACGGCGAAGCGATCAACGTCTCGCCGCGCCATGACATCGCCGGCGCACGCATGGCGGCCGCCAAGGGCGCGGTCGCGCCGCTGGGCGCCATGGCGACCAACGTGAACCGCAGCTACGTGCACTCGCTCGCCTATCGCTTCGCGCTGGTGGCGCGGGGCGACTTCGACGCCACGATGTCGGCCGGCCACGCCCACGAATGGGACATTGCGGCGGCGGCCCTGATCGTGGAAGAAGCAGGCGGTGCGGTGACCCATCGCAACGGCAAGCCGCCACGCTTCAACAAGCCGCATCCCACCGTCGCGCCGCTGATCGCCGCCGGGCCGGACCTGCATGCCCAGTTGCAGCGCCGCCTGAAGCGCGCACGGGCGCATTGAGGCCACCATCAGGAGCACCATCGGCCATGGCTGAAAGCACGGATACCGGCAAACCGGGCAAGCAATTGCTGCATCTGGTCTTCGGCGGCGAGCTGTCGTCGCTCGAGGAGCTTACCTTTCGCGACCTCTCGGAGCTGGATATCGTCGGCATGTACCCCAACTACGCAACCGCCTACGAAGCCTGGAAGGCCGCGGCGCAGAAGACCGTGGACAACGCGCATATGCGCTACTTCATCGTGCACCTGCACAGGCTGCTCGACCCCGAACACGATATGTCGGCTGATCGTGAACGCGGCGGTTGATCACCGCGGCGATGTGCCGGTTCACCGTCGTGGTGACAGCGCGCATATGTGATAACAACGACGGGCCATGGAACGCGACAACGCCGTAAAGGCGCGGATTTTCGCCGCTGGCGAAGAACAGACCCGTGCCGCAGATTCGCTGAGCGTGCCGCCACTGCCGACAATGGTCGTGGTGAAGCGGATGGTGCGCGAGCATCTGCTGCCCATGAAGGGCTATCTGGCGCTGTCGCTGACCGCCATGGTCGTCGTCGCCATAATGACCGGTCTGTTGCCGTTCCTGATGCAGATGACATCGGACGAGATCGTCGTCGCCAAGAACCTCTCCAGCCTGTATCTGCTGCCGCCGCTGGTGGCGCTGGTGATCGGCCTCAAGGCGGCCGCCGAATATGTTTCCGGCGTGTCGCAGAACTACATCAGCCACATGATCGCCGCGGAGCTGCGCACGCGGATGTTCGGCAGCCTGATGCACGCCGATCTCGCCTGGCTGGAGCGCACGCATACGGGCCGCTTCACCTCCAGTTTCCTCGGCGACATCACGGCCATACAGGCCGCCGCCGGTATCGGTCTGGTGGGCATCGGACAGAACCTGCTCAAGTGCATCTTTCTGATCGGCGCCATGTTCTACATGGACTGGCTGCTGAGCCTGGCGGCATCGATCGGCCTGCCCTTCGCGTTCCGGCAGATGCGCAAGCAGCGCAAGCGCATGAGCCGATCCTCCACCCGCGCCTTCCAGGAACAGGGCGACCTGACAAGCTATGTCAGCCAGGCGCTGAAAGGCATCCGCGTCGTCAAGGCCTATGGCCGCGAAGGCGCCGAGACCGGCCGCGTGCGCGAGGTCATCGACCGCACCGTGGAGTTCGCCATGCAGATGACGCGGGTGCAGACGGCCTCCGGGCCGATCACCGAGGCGCTTGCCGGCCTGGGCATTGCCGCGGCGATCTTCTACGGCGGCTATCGCGGCATTACCGGGTCCATGACACCGGGTGAGTTCATGGGCTTCATCACCGCGGCGATGCTGCTTTACCAGCCGCTCAAGGCACTCGCCACGCTGCAGACCACACTGCAGACCGGCGTTGCGGCGGCATCGCGCGTGTTCGCGATCATCGACCGCGAACCCAAAATCGCCGACGCGCCGGACGCCCCCCCCCTGGTCGTCAGTGACGGCGCCATCACACTGGACCATGTCAGTTTCGGCTACGTGCCCGAAACGCCGGTTCTCAACGATCTCTCTCTGCATGTCCCGGCCGGGACCAAGGTCGCGCTGGTCGGCCCGTCTGGCGCCGGCAAGAGCACGGTGATCAATCTGATCCTGCGCTTCTACGAACCGGATTCCGGCACCGTCAGCATCGATGGCCAGGACCTGAGCACGGTCACCTTGAAGAGCGCCCGCGACGCCGCCGCGCTGGTCACCCAGGACCCCTTCCTGTTCGACGACACGGTGGAGGCCAATATCTGCTACGGCACCGAGGACGCCAGCCTGGAGGACGTGGAAGCCGCGGCAGACGCGGCCATCGCCGCTGGCTTCATCGGCGAGCTGCCCGAGGGCTACCAGACCCCGGTCGGCGAGGCGGGCAGCCGGCTGTCGGGGGGACAGAAGCAGCGCATCTCCTTTGCCCGTGCCATGCTGCGCGATGCGCCGATCCTGCTGCTCGACGAGCCGACCAGCGCGCTCGACAGCGAGGCGGAAGCCAAATTGCAGCAGGCGCTCGACAGGCTGGTCACGAACCGAACGGTGATCATGATCGCGCACCGGCTGTCGACCGTGAAGCAGGCCGACATCATCCATGTCATGGACAAGGGGCAGATCGTCGAAAGCGGCAGCCATGCAGCCCTGCTGAAGAAGCGCGGCGTCTATGCGCGCCTCTATAAGACGCAGTTCGGCAAGCAGGAAGAGAGCGCCGAGCCGAAAACGTCTGCACCGCCGAAGGCGACAAAGCCGGCGCGCGCGGGCAGGAAAACGAAACGTCCGGCGACGTCCATCTGAGCGAGTATTGCGTTGAGTTTCCGACGATCTCTCGGCAACAGGCCGGCCGTACAATCGCTGCTCGGATCGGCGATCGCTGGCTATTTGCGACTGGTCTACGCGACCGGGCGCAAGATCCAGGATCCGCCCGATCTGTTCAGGCGCATCGATGCGGAACTGCCGGTCATCTTCGCCATGTGGCATGGCGAGCACCTGCTGTCGCCACTGGTCAATGGCGGGCGGTTTCCCTCCGACGCACTGATCTCGCGCCACCGCGACGGAGAGCTCAACGCGATTGCCGCGGCCAAGCTCGGCATCGGCGCCATTCGCGGTTCGGGCGCGCACAACGCGGACTTTCACCGCAAGGGCGCCGTGCCCGCATTCCGCGAGATGCTGCGTTCGCTCGCCGACGGGCGCAGCATCGGCATGACAGCGGACGTGCCGAAGGTCGGCAAGGTGGTCGGCCAGGGGATCATCCGGCTGGCGGCGCATTCCGGCCGGCCGATCTGCCCGGTCGCGATCGCCACCAACTTCCGCCACCGGCTGGACTCCTGGGACCGTGCGGTGATCAATTTGCCCTTCAGCCGCCTCGTCGTCGCCGGCGGCGAGTTCATTCGCGTGGCGCCCGATTCAGACGACGAGGGCCTTGAGGAGAAACGGTTGGCTGTGCAAGCGGCGTTGGAACGATGCACCGCGCGTGCCTACGCGGTGGCGGACGGTCAGTCATGAGCGATGCGCGGGCCGGATCGCTGATCATGCTGTACCGCGCGCTCACCAGCGCGGCCCGGCCGCTGGCCGGTGCGCTGATCGCCTATCGCACGCGGCGCGGCAAGGAGGACCCGGAACGGCGCGGCGAACGGTTGGGCCGCTCGCGCGTGCCCCGCCCGGACGGTCCGCTGGTGTGGGCCAACGCCGTCAGCGTCGGCGAGGCCGTCGCCGTTATGCCGCTGGTGCAGCGGCTGCTGCACGACTACCCGCAGCTCTCCGTGCTGATCACCACCACGACGGTGACATCGGCGCGCGTGGTGCAGCGGCAGTTGCCGCCGGGCGCGATCCACCAGTTCGCGCCCTTCGACTCGCCGGCCTTCGTGCACCGGTTCCTGGCCCATTGGCAGCCCGACATCGTGATTTTCGCCGAGTCGGAGCTTTGGCCGAACATGCTGTCGGCGGTGCGGCGGTCACCAGCGCGCGCAGCGCTCGTCAACGCGCGCATGTCACAGCGCTCCCACGCGCGCTGGCAGCGCGCGCCCAATTCGATCCAATGGCTGTTGTCGAGTTTCGATATCTGCCTGGCCCAGTCGGCGGGCGATGCGGAGCGACTCAGCGAACTGGGCGACCGCGATGTGTTCGCCACCGGCAACATCAAGTTCGATGTGCCAGCGCCGGATGCCGATGCCGCCGAGCTCGCCATCTTTCGCGCCGCCTTCGCCGCACGCCCGCGCTGGGCGGCGGTGAGCACCCATCCGGGCGAGGAGGACATCGTCGAGCAGGCACACAGCGTGTTGACGCGGCAGCGGCCGGGACTGGCCACGCTGATCGCGCCGCGCCACCCCGAGCGCGGTGTGGAGATCGCCAACATGCTCGCCGGACGCGGCTACGATGTGCAACTGCGTTCCAAGAACCCCCAGCCCAAGCGCGAGGCGGCGTTCTACATCTTCGACACGATCGGCGAACTCGGCCTGCTGTTCCGGTCGGTGCCGGCGGTGTTCATGGGCGGATCACTGGTGCGCCATGGCGGACAAAACCCCATCGAACCGACCAAGGTCGGCTGTGCCATCGTGCACGGACCCCATATCGGCAATTTCGCGGAAGTTTACGGCGCGCTCGATGTCAGCGGCGGAGCACAGACCGTAAGCGGCGCCATCCAGTTGGCGCAGGCCATCGGCCCGCTGATCGACAACCGCCAGAAGGCGGCGTTGCGCGCCAACGCGGCCGAAGCCGCGCTTGAGCCCTATTCCGGCGCGCTGGACCGGACCATGCGGGCGCTGCAGCCGCTGGTCGACGCCGCATTGCACAACCGCGAACGCCGCGCCGAGCGGCCACGCGAAACCTGAACCGGTTATCTAGAGCATGTCTTGCCTTGATTGGAGCGATTTGATGGACGGGATTTTGCGCGCTCCACAAGCAAACACCGCAGCGCGATGCAGCGCATCGGGCGAGGATTTTTGTGCCGTGGAGCGCGCAAAAGATCGCCAAGCCGGAAGTTGTAACAAACCGATGAAGAACGACTATTCGCAATCGTCCGAGCTTGTTCTTTTCCGCCCCGGACGGCGTTGCGCGACGCTAGCGGTGATGACACCGCGTCGCTTCACGCGCCTTGCCGGCACGAAAAACTCCGGCGCTCAAACGATTCAATCAAGGCAAGGCATGCTCTAACAATGCGTGCGCCGGAATTCTGGTCACAGGCGGACCCTCACCTGCTGGCACGATTGCTGGCACCGGCCGGGTTGATCTATTCGACCGCCGCCGAACTGAGATTGCGCATGGTGCGGCCGTTCCGGCCGCTGCAGCCGGTGATCTGCATCGGCAACCCGACGCTTGGCGGCGCGGGAAAAACGCCCGTCGCCATCGCGATTGCCCGCAGGCTGCGCAGGCGGCGGCTGAAACCGGGCTTCCTGTCACGCGGCTACGGCGCGACCATAACCAGGCCCACGCTGGTGCCGCGCGAGGGACGCGCCATCGACTACGGCGACGAGCCCATGCTGCTGGCCAAGGTGGCGCCGACGGTGGTTTCGCCCAACCGCGCCTGGGGGGCCGAACTGCTGGGCGACTCCGGTATCGACGTCATCGTCATGGATGACGGCTTTCAGAACCCGTCCATCACCAAGGACCTGTCGATCCTCGTCGTCGATGCCCAGACCGGGATCGGCAACGCCCAGGTGTTCCCGGCCGGTCCGTTGCGCATGCGCATTGCGCCACAGATCGCCCTGGCCGATGCAGTGATCGTGCTCGGCAATGGCGAGGCGGCCGAGCCGGTGGCTTCGCAGGCGCGCCTGCGCGGCCTCCCGGTGATCCGCGGGCATCTCAAGCCGGACTCCTCGCGCATGGCGGGCCTGGCCGGCAAACGGGTCTTTGCCTTCGCGGGCATCGGCCGGCCACAAAAGTTCTTCGACACCTTGCGCGCCGGCGGCGCGGATGTTGTCGGGGTGCGGGAATTCGACGACCACCACCCCTACAGCGATGCCGACGCCGCAGTGCTGCGCGACCTGGCGCGGGCGCGCGACGCGGTGCTGGTGACGACGCAGAAGGACGCGGTCCGGCTGGTCGGCTCACGACCGCTGGAAGCGTTGAGGCGGCGCTGCAAGGTGTTACCGGTGACAGCCGCATTCGACCGGGTCGCAGACCACCAGCTATCCGTGCTGCTCAAGACGCTGCCACCGGTACACCGCCGGCCGCCGACTTCGCGGACCATCGCTGCGGATTGAATGAAGCGCCGGTTCGAAGCATCTCGCCTTTCGCGAAACCGCTCAGTCAGCTCTATCTATTTGTTTTTAGGCATGTTCTTGTCCGAAAATCGCGCACACTTTTCGGGAACATGCCTTAGCGCAGCTCGCTTTCGCGGCGGAAGGCTGCGGCGGCATCGGCGTAGGGCTCCTGGCGTTCGACGCTCCAGTAGCGCAGTTCCTCGATGGGGATCGGCATTCCGGTCACCGCGCAGCGCACATAGGAGCCCGACTTGATGACCTGATAGTCACCATCGAGGTAGCGCAGTTGCGCCTCGTTGCCCGGCACGGGTTTGTCCATGCGGTTCATGGTTGATCGCTCACCTGTTGACCGGGGTTGAGAATAGCGCCGCGCGACACCGCCTGCCAGACCCGGATGTGCTTTCTTGCTTTGGCCATAGCCAGCCCGCTCCCCCAGCCCAACCACGCTTCCTTGCTCAGGCGGTTCCAGCCCTCACCCCCTCCCGACCACCCACGGGAGTATCCTGCATGGGTGGTCGGGAGGGGGTGAGGGCCGGTGCAGCAGGAAAGCAAGAATGGGGAGCGGGCTGACTATGGCCTCAGAAAGAAACCGCCAGGCGGCTCAATCAAACAGGCTGCCCTGCCCACCACCACGGCCGGTGTCGTCGCTCCTGGGCTTTCGCTTCGGCTTTATGGTAGCCGGTGCGTCCCCGTCAGTGAGACTCGCACCCACCCGCCCGTCGGCGAACTCGATGTCGAAGGCGACCGCCCTGCGCGCCGCTTTGACATTGGAAATCAGCCCGCCATCGGCATCGCGCACCAGAGCGAAGCCGCGCGCCAGCGTGGCGCGGTGGCCGAGCGTGGCAAGCAGGCGGCGGGAGCGCTCCAGGCGGTCCGCGCGACGCTGTGCATCAGCGCGTGCCGCACGCGCCAGCCGCCCGCGCAGTTCCTCCAGCCTACGGCGGGGCAATTCCGTGATCCGATCGAGCCGGGGCATGGCGCGGTGCAGGGCCGTCAGCGTGCGCTCGCGCTCGCGCAGGGAGCGGTGCAGCGCCGGGGCCAGCCGCGTCGTCGCGGTGTCGAGGCGCTGGCGCGGAACGGCCAGCAGGTCCTCAAGCCGCGGCACGCCACGGGCGGCGGCACGCAGGGCGGTGCGCTTTTCCTCCAGCGCCCGCGACAGGCGGCGGCGGCCGCGCGCGCCCAGTTCCTCGACGGTTGCCAGCAGTTCCGCACGAACAGGCAACGCCATCTCGGCGGCCGCCGTTGGCGTCGGTGCACGGCGATCCGAAGCGAAATCGATCAGCGTGGTGTCGGTCTCGTGGCCGACGGCGGAAATCAGCGGCACGGCGCTGGCGGCAGCCGCGCGCACGACGACCTCCTCATTGAACGCCCACAGGTCTTCCAGGCTGCCGCCGCCACGCGCGACGATGATCACGTCCGGTCGGGGTAAGGCGTTACCATCACCGGCCGGCAACGCGTTCAGACCAGCAATCGCCTGCGCCACCTCCTCGGCCGCGCCCTCCCCCTGCACCCGCGCCGGCCAGACCAGCACACGGACGGGGAAACGGTCGGCCATGCGGTGCAAGATGTCGCGGATCACCGCCCCGGTCGGCGATGTCACCACGCCGATGGTGCGCGGCAGGAACGGTATGGCTTGCTTGCGGTCGTCGTCGAACAGGCCCTCGGCGGCGAGTTTCTTGCGGCGCTCCTCAAGCTGCGCCAGCAACGCGCCGACACCGGCGGGTTCAAGATCGTCGATGACAATCTGATAGCCAGACCGCGCCGGATAGGTGGTCACCTTGCCGGTCGCCACCACCTCCAACCCCTCGTCGAGCCATTTCTCCAGCCGTTTGAAATTGCCGCGCCAGATGATCGCATCGATCTTGGCGTTCTCATCCTTGAGCCCGAAATAGCAGTGACCGGAGGCGTGCGGGCCGCGATAGCCGGAAATCTCGCCGCGCAAACGCACGCGCGGAAATGTCTCCTCCATGGTGCGTTTGATCACCTGGGAGATCTCCGAGACGGAGAATTCCGGCAGATTGCTCAGCGGTTCGGCCATCGCCAACGATTATTCCCGAAAAACGGCTCAATCCCGGTCGGCATACGGATGACCGACTCGGCGCGGCGATGCTACACAAGCATGCACACAAACACGATGCGAACCGGAGATGACAGATGCCGCAGACCGATGTGCTGCTGATCGGCGGCGGTGGGCGCGAACACGCGCTCGCCTGGGCGCTCACCGCAAGCCCGATTCTGGGCACGCTGTATTGCGCGCCGGGCAATGCGGGCATCGCGGCACTCGCAACCTGCGTCGATATCGACGTGACCGACCATGATGCCGTGATCGCCTTCTGCAAGAAGACCGGTATCGACTTCGTCGTCGTGGGACCGGAGGCGCCGCTGGTCGCCGGTATGGTCG
This sequence comes from Tepidamorphaceae bacterium, assembly GCA_028279445.1. Lineage (GTDB taxonomy): Bacteria > Pseudomonadota > Alphaproteobacteria > Rhizobiales > Tepidamorphaceae > JANQNT01. The sequence goes on from JANQNT010000023.1 coordinate 625,167, forward strand.
ACGACCTCAGCGCAGCCGGTATCCGCGCCTTCGGCCCGACACGGGCCGCCGCGCAACTGGAAGGCTCCAAGGCCTTCACCAAGGCGCTGTGCGAGCGCTGCGGCATTCCCACGGCCGCCTATGGCCATTTCACGAATGCTGATGCGGCCAGGACCTATGTCCGCGAACAGGGCGCGCCCATCGTCATCAAGGCCGACGGGCTTGCCGCCGGCAAGGGGGTGACGGTCGCGCAGACGATGGAGGAGGCGCTTGCCGCGATCGACGCGCTGGCAGCCGATGGCAGCGACATTGTCGTCGAGGAGTGCCTGGTCGGCGAGGAAGCGAGCTTCTTCGCGCTGACGGATGGGGTGAACATCCTGCCGCTGGCCACCGCCCAGGACCACAAGCGCGCCTTCGACGGCGACACCGGACCCAACACCGGCGGCATGGGCGCCTATTCGCCGGCACCGGTGATGACCGAAGCGCTGGTGGAGACAACCATGCGCACCATCATCGAACCCACCGTGCGCGGCATGGCGGATGCCGGAATGCCGTTCAAGGGGGTCCTCTACGCCGGCCTGATGATCACCGCCGAGGGGCCGAAGCTGATCGAATACAACATCCGCTTCGGCGATCCGGAATGCCAGGTACTGATGATGCGGCTGAAGGACGACCTGCTGCTGCTGATGCAGGGCACCGCCGACGGCACGCTGAACACGATGAGTGTCAGGTGGTACGACGACACCGCGCTCACCGTGGTGATGGCGTCGAAGGGCTATCCCGGCGCTTACGAGAAGGGTAGCGAGATTTGCGGCCTGGAGGCGATCGGCGACGAGGCCACGGTGTTCCATGCCGGCACGTCGATGCGCGACGGCAAGCTGATCGCCACCGGTGGCCGGGTGCTGTGCGTCACCGGGCTTGGTGCGAACGTACGCGAGGCGGCGGACCGGGCCTACGCAGGCGTCGCGAAGATCGACTGGCCCGGCGGCTTCAACCGCAGCGACATCGGCTGGCAGGCCATCGCGCGCGAGGAGGATGCCGCGTGAGCGACGACGAGGACAGCGACCTCGCCGACCTGTTCGAGGGCTTCGACTCCCGCTACGTCGAAACCGGCGAGGCGAAGCTGTTCTGCCGCATCGGCGGCGACGGACCGCCCTTGCTGTTGCTGCATGGTTATCCGCAGTGCCACGTCATGTGGCACAAGGTGGCGCCCGCGCTTGCCGAACGCTTCACCCTCGTCATCCCGGACCTGCGTGGTTACGGCTGGAGTTTCGTGCCGCGCGACGAGGCGGATCACGCCCAAATGTCGAAGCGGGCCATGGCGCGCGACATGGTGCGGCTGATGGAGGAAATCGGGCACGCGCGATTTGCCCTTGCCGGTCATGATCGCGGCGGGCGTGTCGCCTACCGTCTGGCACTCGATCATCCCGGCCGGCTGACGAAGCTCGCGGTGCTCGACATCGTGCCGACACACACCATGTGGAGCGAGCTCACCTCCAAGCTCGCCATGAAGACCTATCACTGGATGTTCCTGGCACAGCCCGAGCCGCTGCCGGAAACGCTGATCGGCCCGGCGGCGCGCTTCTATCTGGAAACCACCATCGCGAGCTGGACCAAAGCAAAGTCGATCGAGGCCTTCGATGAACGCGCCATGGAGCACTACGCCCGCGCCTTCGTGACGCCGGAACGACTGCACGCCATGTGCGAGGACTACCGCTCAGGCGCCACCTGCGATTTCGAACACGACATGGCCGATGTCGCCGCCGGTAACACCATCGCCTGTCCGCTGCTCGCCATCTGGGGCGCGACGGGGATTCCGGCGCGTTCCGGCGACGACGTGGACAGCGATCCGCTGTCCGTGTGGCGGCGCTGGGCCGACGATGTGACCGGCGGGCCGTTGGACAGCGGCCACTTCCTCGCCGAGGAAGCACCGCAGGAAACAGCCACCGCGCTGCTGGATTTCCTGGGCCGATGAGCGTTGCCCGGCCGCAGCGCATCGACCGTCAGACCGCCTTCAGCGGCACGCGGCCCGTGGCGCCGGGTTTCGAGATCGATGCCCACGCGCTGGCCGACTACCTGACGCCGCGCATCGAGGGGTTCGCCGGGCCGGTCACGCTGTCGCAGTTCAAGGGCGGCCAGTCGAACCCGACCTACGTGGTCGACACGCCGGAACGCGCCTATGTGCTGCGCCGCAAGCCGCCCGGCGCGTTGTTGCCGTCGGCTCATGCGGTGGAGCGCGAATACCGCGTCATGGCCGCGCTTCACGCGACCGGCTTCCCGGTGCCGCGACCGTATCTGCTGTGCGGGGATGCGGACGTCATCGGCACGCCCTTCTACGTCATGGACAAGGTGGAGGGCGACGTCGTCTGGGAGCCGCACTGCCCCGACATGGAACCGTCGGATCGCGCTGGTATCTACGAGTCGATGAACGCGGCGATCGCCACACTGCACAGCTATGACCCGGATGCGCTCGGGCTTGGCGATTTCGGCAGGCCGGAGAACTATCTCGCCCGGCAGGTCGCGCGCTGGTCGACGCAGTATGCCGCCTCGAAGACGCAGGACATCGCCGAAATGGATGCGCTGATGGCCTGGCTGCCGGACAACCTGCCCGATAGCGGTCCGGCGCGGCTCGTGCATGGCGACTACCGGCTGGATAATCTGATCCTGGCGCGGGAACGGGTCAGAAAACCGGAAGCCACTTTTCCTGACCCCGAGTCCTTGCCGGCGCGGGGTCCGGGCGGAAAACCGGTATCCACTTTTCCTGACCCCGCGCATCATCCTGCAGTCGTACGGGCTGTGTTGGACTGGGAACTCTCCACGCTCGGCGATCCGCTGGCCGACTTCACCTACCACCTGATGCAATGGGTGATGCCGCCGACCGACGATGGCAGCGGCACGGGCAGCCTTGTGGGCCATGACCTTGCCGCCCTCGGTATCCCCGATCTTGAGACCTACGCGGCGCGCTATTGCGAACGCACAGGCCGCGATCGTCTCCCCGATCTCGACACGTATTTCGCCTACAACTTCTTCCGCCTCGCCGCGATCCTTCAGGGCATCGTCGGGCGGGTGCGCGAGGGAACCGCGACGAACCCCAACGCCGCCGCCATGGCGCGGCAGGTGCGCCCGCTGGCCCGGACCGGCTGGGCCTACGCTGAACGGGCCGGCGCATGAGCACCGACACGATCCCGAACACGGGCACGGCGCTGGCACTATCGGGAGGCGGGGCGCGCGGCTTTGCGCATATCCCCGTCTGCGAAGCATTCGACCGCGCCGGCGTGCGGCCTGCGGCGATCGCCGGCACCTCGATGGGCTCGGTGATCGGTGCGCTCTATGCCAGCGGCATGAGCGGCGCGACGCTGCGCAGCGAGGTGACCGCCATGTTCGCCAAGGCCACCGACGTAATGGGACGCATGGTGACGGCGCGGCGTAACCGCCCCGGCATCTTCCGCTTCAGCTTCGCCAACCCCTCCCCGCTCGACCCCAAGGCGCTGCTGGAAGCCTTCCTGCCCGACGACCTGCCCCCACGCATCGAGGACCTGGGCATCCCCTTCGCTGCCGTCGCGGTGGACTTTCACTCCGGCGAGGAGATCGTCTTCAGGGAGGGACCGCTGATCGCCGCGCTTGCAGCCTCGATCGCCTTTCCGCCGGTGATGCGTCCGGTGGAGATGAACGGCCATGTGCTGGTGGACGGCGGCGTCGCCAACCCGCTGCCGCACGACGTTGCCGGCGGCGAGGGGCTTGAGGTGGTGGCCAGCGACGTGGTGCTGCTGCCGCGTGTCGAACCGGGCAAGGTGCCCTCGCCGGTGCTCGGCCTCGTCGGCGCGGCGCAAATCCTCATGCAGGCGGTGACCCGCGCCAAGGCAGCCAGTTCGCCGCCGGCCCTGCTGGTGCGCCCCGACGTCAACGACTACGCCATGTTCGATTTTCTCAAGGCCGAGAAGATCATCGCGACCGGCGATGCAGCCGGCGCCGAGGTTGAGCAGTGGCTCAAACTCCACGCCTTGCCTGAAAGAAACCTCTGAGCAGGGCGGCTGCTTCGGCCTCGCCGATGCCGGAATAGACTTCCGGCGCGTGATGGCAGGTGGGCTGGGTGAAGAAGCGCGGCCCGTGCTCCACCGCACCCATCTTCGGGTCGCCGGCGCCGAAATACAGCCTGCGGATACGCGCGAACGAAATCGCCGCCGCGCACATCGCGCAGGGCTCCAGCGTGACGTAGAGATCGCAGTCGGTGAGCCGTTCACTGCCGAGCTTGGCAGCCGCGGCACGGATCGCGATCAGTTCGGCATGGGCCGTGGGATCATGGTTGGTCAGCGTCAGATTGTGAGCGCGGGCGACCACTTCGCCGTCACGCACGACGACGCAGCCGACCGGCACCTCGCCGGCGTCGCGGGCCTTGCGCGCCTCATCCAGCGCCGCATCCATGAAGCCTGAAATCATCGATCAACATTCGATTTCGTTTTGCGCTATCAAGCGCCCATGAGCGACGATCAACCCAAACCGGGCGCGGGCGTCAAGCGCGGCGTGCGCATCGCCAAGCGCATCGCTGATGCCGGCATCTGTTCGCGCCGCGAGGCGGAAGCGCGCATTGCCGCCGGCCGCGTGACGTTGAACGGCAAGGTGATCGACAGCCCGGCGGTCAATGTGACGAAGCGCGACACCATCACCGTCGACGGCAAGCCGCTGCCGGAACCGGAACGCAGCCGGCTTTGGCGCTATCACAAGCCCGCCGGTCTGGTCACCACCGCACGCGACCCGCAGGGCCGTCCGACGGTCTTCGATGCGCTGCCGAAGGAGTTGCCGCGCGTCGTCTCGGTGGGGCGTCTCGACATCAACACCGAAGGGCTGCTGCTGCTCACCAACGACGGGGCGCTGGCCCGTGCGCTGGAACTCCCCGCCAGCGGATGGCTGCGACAGTACAGGGTGCGTGCCCACGGGCGCACCGACCAGACGGCTCTGGATACGCTCGCCGAAGGGATCACCATCGAGGGCGTGCGCTACGGGCCGATCGATGCGGCGCTTGAGCGGGTACAGGGGACAAACTGCTGGCTGACGCTTGCGTTCGCGGAAGGCAAGAACCGGGAAGCCCGGCGCGTGCTGGACCATCTCGGGCTCAAGGTGAACCGGCTGATCCGCACCGATTTCGGACCCTTCGCCCTCGGCGACCTCACGCGCGGCGACGTCGCCGAGGTGCCGAAGGCGGCGCTGGCGGAAGCGCTCGATGCGGCCGACGCGCAGGGGCCGCGCGTGCGGCTTCGCACAGGCCCGCGTCAGCCGCAGGCGAAACGCGCCCCCCGACGGGGCAAGCAGGCAGGACGTCGTGCGGATCGTCGGCGGTAGGTTCAAGGGGCACGCCCTCGCCGCACTGCCCGGCCGCGACACCCGCCCCACGTCCGATCGGCTGCGCGAGGCGATCTTCAACGTGCTGGAGCACGGCTACGGCGATCCGGTCGCCGGCGCGCGGGTGCTCGATCTGTTCGCCGGCACCGGCGCGCTCGGCATCGAGGCGCTGTCGCGCGGCGCGCGCTCGGCGCTGTTCGTCGAGCAGTCGACAGGCGCGCGCGGCGTCATCCGCCGCAACCTGGAAGCCATCGGCATCATGGGCCTGGCGCGTATCTCGAAACGCGACGTGACGCATCTGGGACCCGCCGGGGCGCAAGGCGGCTTCACGCTTTGCTTCGCCGATCCGCCTTATGGCGAGGGCATGAGCGACAAGGGGCTGATGGCGATCTCGCGCGGCGGCTGGCTCGCCGATGACGCGCTGGTGGTGCTGGAAGAGGCGAAATCCGCCAGGATCGCCGTGCCCGACGCATTCACAGTGGAAGAAACCCGCACCTACGGCGACACGCAGGTCGTTTTCCTGCGGTTCAACGGTTCCTGATCACCACCGCGCTCGACGCACAGCCGATCACGGCACACTCCGCATCACTCCGGACGGCACGTTGTGCCTGATCCGGGGTGGTTGTTTCGCTCACGCCAGTTGCGCTGGCGCGCAACGCCTCCGCGGGGGCGGCCTGACCGGCCGGACGCACGGTCGCGCGCCTGGGTCGGCGTCATATACAAGTCGTCACCCCGGACTTGATCCGGGGTCCAGACTGACTCTCTGCAAACAATTCGTTGGTAGATTGCGCGCAGCCATCGCCCCATGGACCCCGGATCACGGTCCTGACGGACCTGTCCGGGGTGACGCAGAGAGTACGTGGCACGGGCAAAAAACCACCGGTGCCCACTTTTCAGGAACATGCCCTACCGCCGAGCGAACAACCGCTCCAGGTCGGCGAGGCCGAGCTTCACGAAGGTCGGCCGGCCGTGGTTGCACTGGCTGGCATTCGGGGTGGCTTCCATCTCGCGCAGCAGCGCGTTCATCTCGTCGGGGCGCAGCCGCCGGCCGGCGCGCACCGAGCCGTAGCAGGCCATGGTCGCCGCGACGTGGTTGAGCTTCTCGGCCAGTCGTGTGGTCTCGCCGATCTCGGCGATGTCATCGGCAATGTCGCGCACTAGGCCAGCGACATCGGCGTCACCCAGCATCGCCGGCACCTCGCGCACGGCGATTGCCCCGTGGCCGAAGCCCTCGATAACCAGGCCAAGCTCGGCCAGTTCCCCGGCACGGCCGAGCAGCCGGTCGGCATCCACCGGCGCAAGCTCGACGATCTCCGGCACCAGCAGCGCCTGACGGGCGATACCGTCGCGCTCAAGCGCCGTCTTCATGCGCTCATAGACGAGACGCTCGTGGGCGGCGTGCTGATCGACGATGACAACCCCGTCCTCGGTCTGGGCGAGGATATAGGTCTCATGGACCTGCGCACGCGCCGCACCCAGCGGCCGCGACAGGTCCTCCGCCGGCAGTGGCGTCTCGTCGGCACGGGTGTCGGCGGAGGGTGCGTAGAGTTCGGCGAGTGCCGCCTGGGTTCCTTGCGGTATGGCAGGCGCGGCAGCATAGGCGCGCACAGGCTCGGCGGCGTGCATCCCGCCACCGCCGGAGGCTTGCGGCCACGCCGGAGCGGTTGCCGTGACGAGACGCTCCACCACACCGTCCTGGGCGGTCTGCGGCGTCTGGTCGGCGAAGGCATGGCGCAGCGCGGACACGATCAGCCCGCGCACCAGGCCGGGATCGCGGAAACGCACCTCGGCCTTGGCCGGGTGCACGTTGACGTCCACCTCGCGTGGCGACAGCGCCACGAACAGGCAGGTGAAGGGGAAGCGCTGGCGCGTCAGCACGTCCTGGTAGCCCGCCCGTACCGCCGACAGGAGTTGCTTGTCGCGCACCGGCCGGCCGTTGACGAAGACGAACTGCCAGCGCGCCGAACCGCGATGGAACGTGGGCAGGCCGGCAAGACCGATGAGCCGCACGCCGCCTTTCTCCACGTCGATGGCGAGCGCGTTGTCGGCGAAGTCGCGGCCCAGCACCGCGGCCACACGCTCGGCGAGATCGTCGCCGCCGGCAGGTGCGTCGATCAGCACGCGATCCTCCGACGACAACGCGAAGCCGACATCCGGATGCGCCAGCGCCAGGCGGCGCACCACGTCGGCGATGGCCTGGGTCTCGGCGCTGTCGGACTTGAGGAACTTCAGCCGGGCGGGAACCGCCTGGAAGAGATCGCGCACCTCGATGGCCGTGCCACGGGTCAGGGCTGCGGGCCGCGGCCCCTCGACACGGCCGTTGTCGATGGTGACCGATGCGGCTTCTGCATCCGCCACGCGCGAAGTGATGGTCATGCGCGACACGGAGCCGATGGAGGGCAGCGCCTCGCCGCGAAAACCGAGCGTGGCGATGTCGAGCAGGTCGTCTCCGGCGAGTTTCGAGGTGGCGTGGCGTTCGACGGCCAGCGCCAGATCGTCGGCGCTCATGCCGGCGCCATCGTCGATGACGCGGATCAGCTCGCGGCCGCCGCCGGCAACCGCGATATCGATGCGCCGCGCGCCGGCATCAATGGCGTTTTCGGCCAGTTCCTTGACCGCGCTTGCCGGGCGCTCGATCACCTCGCCGGCGGCGATGCGGTCAACCAGCGTGTCCGGCAGGCGGCGGATGGTCATGACCAGATCGCCTCGTCGGTCTCCTCGCCGGCCAGATAGGTGCGCGCCAGCACCTTGCCGGCCTCCACCGCCGGCTGGTCGAACGCATCGACGCCCAGCAGATGCGCGGCGACGATGGTCTCCAGCATGAAGTGCATCATCAGCGCGCCGAGCGTTGCGGCGTCGACCTGCTTCAGCAACATGCGGCGCACGGGCCTGTTGTGGCGCTGCAGGGTGTCGGCGGTGGCGGTCTGCTGCGCCCAGACAAAGTCGCCGACCGTCTTGCCGGCCATGGCGGGGAAGCCGATCGCCTCGGCGGCGGCCGCATCGAGGCGCGGACCGGTGCCGCGCGTGTCGGCCATGGCGACGGTGACGAACTTGTCCGCCGGGCCGTCGAGGTAGAGCTGCAACTGGCTGTGCTGATCGACCGGGCCGATGGCCGCCACCGGGGTCATGCCGTGTCCGGACTTGCCGAGGCTCTCGCCCCAAAGCTGCACCCACCACCGGGTGAAGCACTCCAGGCGGTCGGAATAGGCCATCATCACATTGACGGTGGCGCCGCCGCCCTGGGCGAGGCCGACGGCAAGCGCGGCGCCGACCGCCGGCGCGAAGTCCTTCGCCTCGGTGTCGGGCTTGAGATCGGCCAGCACGGCCGCCGCGCCGCGCCTTGCGGCGGCAATGTCGAGGCCGGCAAGCGCGGCCGGGATCAGGCCGACATTGGAGAGCCCCGCGAAACGTCCCCCAAGCCCCGCGATATGGTCGTGCACGGTACAGCCCGCCCCGACCAGCAGGTTGCGCAGGGCGTTGTGGTGGGCGGCGCGGTCGGGCTCGGTGAGGCCCATCAGCCGGTCGGCGGGATCGAGTTTCGCCTCGCGCAGGGCAGCCAGCACGGCGGCCACCTGTATCAGCGTCTCCGCCGTGCCGCCGGACTTGGAAATGGCCAGGAAGCGGGTGCGCTCCAGCGGCAACGCCTCAAGCGCCACGGCGAAGCTGACCGGATCGAGATTGTCGAGGAAATGCAGCTTGGAGCCACGGCAGCGGTCGATGCCCTGCACCGACCAGCCGGTGACCTGGGCGAGACACTGGCCGCCGAGGCTGGAACCGCCGGTGCCGAGGAAGACGGCGTGTTCGCCGGCGCCAAGCCATTCGGCGGCCTGGCCGATGCCGGCCAGATCGCTGTCGTCGCGCACCACCGACAGCAGCGGCAGCGCGTCGCTGGCAGACGCCGTGCGCAGCCAGTCGAGCACGGATTCCGCGCGCTCCAGATAGCCGTCCAGCACGTCCTCCGGCAGGCCGCTGGCGCCGACGGCGCTCGCCATGGCGCCGGAAATGTCCTGTTCGATCAGCACGGCGTTGTCCTCGGCTCGGGTGTGCACGCACCGCTCAGCGTGCGGAATCACGCAACGCAGGCACACTACCGCAATCCGAGCGCCATCGGGAGCCTGAGAGGGTCAGCCGTCCGAACCATCCACCGGCTGTCCCACGGTGACGATGAAGACCTCGCCATCGCCAAGCAGGCGTTCGGCGGCGCGGCGCACGTCCTCGATGGTGACCGCCTCGATCAGGTCGTTGCGGTTGGTGAAGTACTCGTGTCCGAGCTTTTCCATCTGCACCATCAGGAGCTGGCCGGAAATCTTGTTGCCGGTGTCGAAGCGCAGGGCGTAGGAGCCTTTCAGGAAGGCCTTGGCGCCGGCAAGCTCTTCTTCCGTCGGCCCCTCCTGAGCCATGCGGCGGACTTCCTCGCGCACGATCGCGATGGCCTCGTCGGCCCGCTCCGCCCTGGTCGCCAGACCGCCGACGAACAGCGCGGCGTGGTCGAGCGGATAGAGATAGGAATAAACGCCGTAGGCGAGCCCGCGCTTCTCGCGCACCTCCTCGTAGAGCCGCGAGGAGAACGCGCCGCCGCCCAGGATGTGATTGAGCACGAAGGCGGGAATGAAGTCCGGGTCGTCGCGCATCAGGCCGGGGCGGGCGAACTGAATCGTCGTCTGCGGCACGTTGAGCTCGGTGCTGTGCACGAACGGCTCAGCGGGGACGGCAATGTCGGGGACCGCGGCCAGATCGGCGCTGGCGGGCAGGCCGCCGAACACCGCGTCGATCAGCGGCGTCAACGTCGCCTGATCGATATCACCGACAACGCTGATAGTCAGGTTGTCGCGGGCGAAGACGCGGGCCACGTAGCCGCGCAGATCGTCGGCGGTGATCGCGGCGACCGATTCGGCGGTGCCTTCCACCGCGCGGCCGTAGGGGTGATCGCCGAAGACGACGGTTGAGAAGGTGCGCGCCATGATGTTGCGCGGGTTGGTCTCGTTGTCGCGGATGCCGGTGAGGATCTGCTCGCGCATACGCTCCAGCGCATCTGCCTCGAAGAGCGGCTCGTTGAGCGCCAGCCGCAGCATCTCGAAGGCCTCGTCGCGGGTCTCCACAAGGGTGCGGAACTCGCCGAAGAAGGCGTCTCGGCCGGCATCGAAACTCATCCGCATGGCAAGCGCTTCCATGCGTTTCTGGTAGGCGCGGGACTCCAGATCACCGGCGCCCTCGTCGAGCATCGCCGACAGGAGATTGGCGATGCCGGGCCTTGCCGCATCGTCCTGCGCGGCACCTCCGCGCCAGGCGAAGTTGACGGTGATCAGCGGCACCGTCGCTTCCTCAACAAGCCAGACGTGGACACCGCCCGGCGTGGTGAAGCGCTGGATGTCGATGGCCAGCGCGGGGCGCGGCAGAGCGGCGATTGCCAGCACGAAAAAGCCAAACCAGGCGGCGATCCAGCGGGCGTGGCCCGCGCGCAGCGGCGAAACGTCGGTCATTGCGGCGGTCTCCTCACGAGCGCGGCGGTGTGGGCGGCACCAGATAGCCGGTCGCCGAGCGGGTCTTGAGCAGGTACTTGCGGCCGACCTCCAGGATCTGCTCCGCGGTGACGGCGCGGACCCGGTCCGGCCAGGCCAGCACCCGCTCGACCGTGCCGCCGGTGGTCAGCGCGATGCCGAAGACGCGCGCCAGCGTCTGCTGACTGTCCTGGGCGTAGATGGCGCCGGCCAGGACCGAGCGCTTGACGCGGGCCAAGTCTTCCTCGGCAATCTCGGAGTCAAGGAAGGCGGCGAGTTCGCGATCGATGGCCGCTTCCAGCTCGCCGAGGCTGACATCCGGTGCCGGTGTGGCGAAGATCGCCAGCTCCGTGTCGTCGAGCGCCGAGCCGCGATAATAGCCGCCGATGGAGACGGCGATCTTCTCCTCGACGACGAGCTTCTGGTAGAGCGCGCTGGTGGAACCGCGAATGGCAAGCTCGGCGAACAGGTCCAGCGCCTCGCCTTCCCAGCCGGCGCCGTTGTTGTGGGCGGTGGTGTAGCTCGGCACAACGTAGGTGCGCATCATCGAGGCCTGGGTGACCAGCGGACTCTGCAGGCGCACCATGCGGTGGGTGCGGTGGACCGGTTCTTCGGCGCGCATGCGCGGTGGCGTCTCGGCGCGGCGTTCCACCTTGCCGTAGGTCTCCTCGGCAAGCCGGCGCACCTCGTCGGTGGTGACATCGCCGGCGACGATCAGGATGGCGTTGTTGGGGGTGTAGTAGCGGTCATAGAAGCTGATCGCGTGTTCCAGCGTCAGATTCTCGATCTCGTTCATCCAGCCGATGACCGGGCGGCCATAGGGGTGCTCGAACCAAAGTGCGGCCGACAGCGCCTCCGACATCTGCGCGCCGGGATTGTTGTCGGTGCGGCTCTTGCGTTCCTCGATGACCACGTCGCGCTCCGGGTCCACGACCGCTTCGGTCAGGATGAGATTGGCCATGCGGTCAGCCTCGAAGCGCATCATGTCACCGAGATGTTCCTTGGCGACACGCTGGAAGTAGGCGGTGTAGTCGGACGAGGTGAAAGCGTTCTCCTGGCCACCCACCGAAGCGATGTACTTGGAGAACGCACCGTCCGGGTTGTTCTTGGTGCCCTTGAACAGCAGGTGTTCGAGGAAATGGGCGATGCCGGCCTGGCCGATCGGTTCATCGGCCGCTCCGACCCGGTACCAGACCATGTGGGTCACCACCGGCGCGCGGCGGTCGGGAATGACCACCACCTGCATGCCGTTGTCGAGGTCGAAGGTCTCCACGCCCTCGACGAAGGCGCGGGCGGGCGAGGCGATCAGGATCACACCGAGCAGCGGCAGCGCCAGAAAACATGCGCGCGCGGCAACGGCGATCCGGCGGAAGAGGACAGATGTCATCGCAGGATGGCTCTCAAGGGCTCTTGGCGAAGCGGGGCGACAGTGTAACGCACGAACGCACGCTGCATATAGGCGCGCCCGCACCAGGCGGCCAATGAAGAGATGGTAAGGTTGGCGTGAGCGACCGGCGATGCCGCGCCTGCCCGAACGCAATGCGGCGTCAGGCAGAGATCACCTTGCGATGTCCGAGGGTGTCTAGCGACGTCCGAAGATCCGGGTGAAAATACCCTCAGTCCGCTCTTCTTCCGGCAGGTTCACCTGGCCGGTCTCATCGGCGACAGTCCGGCGATAACCTTCCGGCGGCTGGGTCAGGGCGCGACGCGGCGGCTCGATGTTCGGATCGGGCGGTGCCGCGCGACGGCTGCGCAACTGAGCCGGAGAGAGGATGGATGCGGTGCGCCGCCCCGGCGCGGCTTCGTTCGCGTCGGGCGCGCGCATGCCTGCTTCGCGTGCCCAGGCGTCGAGTTCGTCGGGCGTGAGGGTGCGGGTACGGTCTTGGGTCTCGGCGCGTTCGCGCAGGTACTCCTCGCGCGCCTCTTCCTGGGCACGGCGGGCAACGTCCGGATCGTTGGGCCAATTGGTGGCGACCTGGCTTTGCTCTTCCGGCGTCTGCAGGTTGGGAGACGGCGGCACGACAAGCGGCGAGCGCGGATTGTACTCGATACGCTCCTGGCGGCGCGGGCGAAGCCCAAGCGCACCCATCGGATCGCCACCCAGAAACTGGCGGTCGGCGGGGAAGCGCGCGACGTCGCTGCTGGAAGAACAGGCGGCGGCGGCCAGCGCCAGGGCGCAAACCGAAGCAGCCAGTGCGATGCGCTTGGCCTGCACGCCGGCAGCGGAACTCGTCATACGATTCATGGTGCGATTACGCGTCATGTTTCCATGTACCAGGGCACGCAATACCACACAGACAGCGTGCCGGACGCCGGGGTCTAGGCGGCGAGTTTGGCAGCAATGTGGTCCACAAAGCCGTCCCTCGCCAGCGCGTCAGCCACGTTCTTTGTCGCCGTGGTCCCCGACGAGCGAGTCATACACGAGCAGCAGCGCACCGGCAACGATCGCCGCATCGGCAAGATTAAAGACGTACCAGGACCAGTCGCCCCAGAACAGATGAGCAAAATCCGCCACCGCGCCATACAGCGCCCGGTCGAGCGCATTGCCGAGTGCGCCACCGATGATCAGCGACAGCGACAACGCAAGGCGACGGCCGACAGCACGCGCCGACCACAGCCATAGCGCGGCGGACGCGACGACGCTGAGCGCTATCAGGGCATATTGGCCGGTGGCGGTGTGCTGCTGGAACAGGCCGTAGCTGATGCCCCGGTTCCAGACCATGGTGAGGTCGAAGAACGGCAGCAGCGCGATGCGTCCCCTGGCCGGCAGATCGAGGCCGTAAAGCACGAACAGCTTCAGTGCCTGGTCGGCGGCAAACAGCGCGACGACGAAGGCCAGCACGAACCGCGATTGCGGCCCCCACAGGACGAGGCCACGGCGTTCCCCGTCCGGTTGCGAGGCCGCGGACATCTCAGTCGATCCGCCCCGCCGCGATCAGTTCGCGCATGGCGTCGGCGTCGCGCGGCGTGATGTCGGGGAAGTCGGGATCGGAGCCGACATCGGGCGAGATTTTCCAGGAGCGGGCGCATTTGGTGCCTTCGGCGCGCCCGAAGACCACCGACACGCCGGCCACATCCTCCAGCCGGAACGCCTCGGCGGGGCCTTCGTTGGCCACCAGTTCCAGGTCCGATGTGATGGCGATCTCGGCCATGTCGGCGCCCTGCACGCTGGCCCACAGGCCGGCGTCGGCGACGAACACCTTTGGCGCGGCCTCAAGACTGGAACCGATGGTCTTGGCGGCGCGTTCCACTTCCAGCGCACCCGTGACGACGCGGCGCACCTTGCGGATGTCGGTCCACTTCGCCGCCAGCTTGCCGTCGCGCCAGTCGGCCGGCACGTCCGGGAACACCTGCAGGTGCACCGAACCGTCGTCACTGGGGTGCCGCGCCAGCCAGGCTTCCTCCATGGTGAAGGGCAGCAGCGGCGCCAGCCAGGTGGTCAGGCAGTCGAAGACCTGGTCGATCACCGTCAGCGCGGCGCGGCGGCGCGTGCTGGAGGGCGCGTCGCAATAAAGCGCGTCCTTGCGGATGTCGAAATAGAACGCCGACAGCTCGATCGCGGAGAAATTGAACAGTGCCTGCGCAATGCGCTTGTAGTCGAAATCGCCATAGGCCTTGCGCACCAGTTCGTCGAGTTCCACCAACCGGTGCAGCACGTAGCGCTCAAGCTCCGGCATGTCGGCGAACGCGACATTCTCGGTCGGGTCGTGGTGCGCCAGGTTGCCGAGCATCCAGCGGACCGTGTTGCGCAGCTTGCGGTAGGTGTCGACGCAGGACTTGATGATCTCCGGTCCCATGCGCTGGTCGTCGGCATAGTCGACCGTGGCGACCCAGACGCGCAGGATATCGGCGCCGTACTGCTTGATGATGTCCTGGGGCGCGGTGATGTTGCCGAGCGCCTTGGACATCTTGCGGCCTTCCTCGTCCATGGTGAAGCCATGGGTGACGACCGCGTCATAGGGCGCGCGCCCGCGCGTGCCGCAGCTCTCCAGGAGTGAGGAATGGAACCAGCCGCGATGCTGGTCGGTGCCTTCCAGATAGACATCCGCCGGCCATTTCTGGTCGTCGCGCTGTTCCAGCACGAAGGCGTGGGTCGAGCCGGATTCGAACCACACGTCGAGAATGTCGTCGACCTTCTCCCAGTCGTCCGGGTTGGCGACCAGACCGTCGAGGAAGCGTTCCTTCGCGCCGTCCTTGAACCAGGCGTCCGCGCCTTCCTCGGTGAAGGCATCGACGATGCGGCTCATCAGCGTTTCCGACGCGTTGAAGTCGGCGCTGGGGATGTAGGCGCCGGTCTGCGTGTTGACGAAGACGGTGATCGGCACGCCCCAGGCGCGCTGGCGCGAGATCACCCAGTCCGGGCGCTGCTCGATCATGGCGTTGAGGCGCGTCTGCCCGGCGCCGGGCACGAAACGGGTGTCGGAAATCGCCTTCAGCGCGCGCTCGCGCAGGGTCCCGCCGCTACCGTCGGAGGCGGCAAAGTCGCGGTCCATGGCAATGAACCATTGCGGCGTGTTGCGGAAGATGACCGGTTTCTTGGAGCGCCACGAGTGCGGATAGGTGTGCTTCAGGCGACCGCGCGCGAACAGCCTGTCCTGCGCGATCAGCGCCTTGATGACCGCCTCGTTGGCGCCGCCCTTGTCGCCCTTGTCGGTGATCACCTGCTCGCCTTCGAAGCCCGGCGCGTCCTTCGTGAAGCGCCCGTCGGCGCCGACGGTGTAGGGGATCGTGGTGTCAATGCCGCGCGCTTCCAGCTCGCGGGAATGCTCCATCCAGGCGTCGAAGTCCTCGCGGCCATGGCCCGGCGCGGTGTGCACGAAGCCGGTACCGGCATCGTCGGTGACATGATCGCCTTCGAGCAGGGGGACAGGGAAGTCGTAGCCCATGCCGCGCAGCGGATGGGCGCAAGTGAGATGCGACAAACCGTCAGGAGTGATATCGCGCAGCCGCTTGTATTCGAGCTTCGCCTTGGCGAAAGATTCTTCGGCCAACGCATCCGCAAAAATCAGCTTCTCGCCGGGTCGCGGACCGAAGTCGTTCTCGGCGGCCGTGACCTCGTAAAGCCCATAGGCGATGCGCTTCGAATAGCTGATGGCGCGATTGCCCGGCAGCGTCCAGGGCGTCGTCGTCCAGATAACAACAGAAGCTCCAGCAAGTGCAGCTTGCTCTTCAGCTTCAGCCAAAATTGGTTGTGCAAGCCCACTTTGGACTAGATCACCGTCTACATCCAAGACACGGTTTCCCACGATACCGGGAAATTGGTATGCCTCAACCACCGGAAACTTCACCCAGACCGTGTCCGACTGGTAGTCCTGATACTCCACCTCCGCTTCCGCCAGCGCGGTGCGTTCCACCACCGACCACATCACCGGCTTGGAACCGCGATAGAGCAGCCCGTTCATGGCGAACTTCATCAGTTCGCGCGCGATCAGCGCTTCGGAGCGCAGGTGCATGGTGGCGTAGGGGTTCTTCCAGTCGCCATCGACGCCGAGGCGCTGGAACTCGTCGGACTGCACCTCCATCCAGTGTTCGGCGAAGGCGCGGCACTCGGCGCGGAACTCGTTGATGGCGACCGCGTCCTTGTCCTTGCCCTTGGCGCGGTACTGCTCCTCGATCTTCCATTCGATCGGCAGGCCGTGGCAGTCCCATCCAGGCACATAGACGGAATCGTAGCCCAGCATCTGATGCGAGCGGGCGACGAAATCCTTCAGCACCTTGTTGAGGGCATGGCCAATGTGGAGATGACCGTTGGCGTAGGGCGGGCCATCGTGCAGGACGAATGTCTCGCGACCCTTCGAGGCTTCGCGAAGCCGCTCGTAGAGCTTCGTCTGCTGCCAGCGGGCAAGCCAGTCGGGCTCGCGCATCGGCAGCCCTGCGCGCATGGGAAACTCGGTTTGCGGCAGGAACAGTGTCTTGGAATAGTCGCGGGCCTGGTCTTGGGCAGGCGCGTCGGTTGCGCTGGTCATGGATGGTCCGTCGGAATCAAACGTTGATGGTGCTCAGGCGACGCCGGCGTTCGGCACACCGGCAAGGGGACTTACCCGGCCTCGGACTGATCGGCGGGACGCGCCTCAGACCGCGACCGGGCCCGTAATTCGCGACGCGACTCTTGAGCCCTTGTGCAACATGGCCGCCCTTCTAACAGGGCCGCGTCGCGGTGCAAAGGGGCAGTCTCACCGCGCCCGCCGCGGGAGCCGGTTTTCACGGTAGGAGATGTAGATGCCGCTGGTGACGATCACCACCACGCCGGCGACGGTCCACAGGTCAGGCACGTCGCCGAACCACGCATAGCCGATGATCGTCGCACTGACGATCTCCAGATAGCCGATCGGCGCCAGCACGGAAGCCGGCGCGCGCGCCACCGCCTGGATGATCAGCAGATGGCCGACCGTGGCGATGACACCGATGACGACGAAAAAGCCGACATGCTCAAGCCCGATCGGCACGATCTGCAGCAGCCGCACCCCCGCCGCGTCACCGGCCAGAAGCACAGCCCCCAGCACCAGCGCGCCGAACAGACCGGTCTGCAGGTTGCTGGACCAGGGATCGGAGCGGCCTTTGATCTGGCGCGTGGCGACGATGTAGAGCGCGTAGCAGCAGGCAGCGCCCATCGGCAGCAGCGCGGCGGCCCCGAACACGCCGGCGCCCGGGCGGATGATGATCAGCGCCCCGACGAAGCCGACAAGCACCGCGCCCCAGCGGCGCGGGCCGACCTTCTCGCCCAGGAACAGCGCCGAGATGGCAGTGAGGACCATCGGCGAGATGAAGAAGATCGCCATGGTGTCGGCCAGCGGCAGCACCCGCACCGCGGCGAAGAAGAAACACGTCGCCGCCGCGATCAGCGTGCCGCGCAACGCCTGCAGCGCGAACGGGCGCGGGCGCAGCGCGATCGGCCCGACAAACCACAAGGCCAGCGGCAGCGTGAAGGCAACCTGCATGACGAAGCGCATCAGGCCGATCTGGATCGGCCCGAAGGTGGCGCCGAGATACTTGGCGACGGCATCCATCACCGGCAGCATCAGCACGCCGATCGCCATCATGGCGATGCCGCCGCGCACGTCGTCGCCGGCCTGCCGCGAGGCCACCGGCGTCACCGGGGCGGGGTTGCCGGGCATGGCCGGTGGCCTCAGGTAAGTCCGGCGGCGGCCAGCGCCCGGGACATGGGAAAATCGGCAAGCGGATCGTGGTGGTCGAGCGCGGCGACGATGTCGCGGGCCTGCCGCGTGTCGGCATCCATCTGTGCGACCAGCGCATCGACGCTCTCGAAGGCCTGCTCGGCGCGCAGATAGGCCAGAGGGGTCACCGTGACCGACTTGCCGTAGAGGTCCTCGGAGAGGTCGAACATGTGGACCTCGAACACCGGAGCACCGTTGTCGAACTGCGGCCGGCTGCCGAAGTTGGCAACGCCGCCCAGGCGCCTGCCGTCGATCATCGCGCGCACCGCATAGACGCCGTGGCGCAAACCGCATTCGGGGTCGAGGCGCATGTTGGCGGTGGGGTAGCCGAGGTCGCGGCCGCGCCGGGCCCCATGCACCACCTCGGCGCGGAAGAACCAGCGGTAGCCGAGGATGGCGGCGGCCTCGTCGAGCTCTCCGGCAACCAGGTGGACGCGCGCATCGGAGGAGGAAAAGGTAACATCCCCATCGCCTTCGGGGCCGGCGACGCGAACCTCGAACCCCTTCTGCGCGCCCAGTTCCTTCAAGCGCTCGGTCGTGCCGGCACGGGCCTTGCCGAAACGGAAATTGTGGCCGACAGCGACGGCACGCACACCGAAGCGCTCCACCAGCAGATTGTCGACAAACGCCTCCGCGCTCTGGGATGCGAGGTCGGCATCGAAGGTCATCACCGCCACGGCGTCGAGACCGGCCGCCTGCAGGAGTGCAAGACGCGTCTCGGGGTCGCTGAGCATAAAGAGCGGCTCATCGGGCTGAAAATAGCGGCGCGGATGCGGCTCGAAGGTCAATGCGGCTGCCGGACACCCGATCTGCCGGGCGAGTGTGCGGGCCTCGTCGATCACCGCCTGGTGGCCGCGATGCACGCCATCGAACTTGCCGATGGCCACGACGCCGCCCCTGATGGCAGCGGCATCCATGCCGTTGGTCACCACGGGAAATGGTTTTGCGTGCGGATCAAGCAAGGCGGGTACCGGCGGGGCTTGGGTTGTCGGTTCGGCGGCGCCCGCCGATGCAGGAGATCAGCGCGGACCGTCGCGGCTAGGAACCAGTACCGTGGCCTCGCCGTCAAGTACCGTCTTGGCGTCGACGAAGCACTCGCAGGCGAGCACGGCGCGGGTCTTCTCTGCATCGAGCTCGGCCACCTCGACGGTGGCGCGGATGACATCGCCGATACGCACCG
Organism: Tepidamorphaceae bacterium; assembly: GCA_028279445.1. GTDB lineage: Bacteria > Pseudomonadota > Alphaproteobacteria > Rhizobiales > Tepidamorphaceae > JANQNT01. Next base: position 644,336 of record JANQNT010000023.1, read on the forward strand.
GCGCGCGGAAGTGCAGGCTCTGCTCCAGATAGATGGCGCCGGGACCCGGCAGTCTGGTGCCCAGGACCGTGGAGATCAGGCTGGCGGTATACAGCCCGTGGGCGATGCGGCCGCGAAACGGTGTCTTGGCGGCGAAGTGGTCCGACAGGTGGACGGGATTGGTGTCGCCGGAAAGCTGCGCGAAACCGATGACGTCATTCGACATCACCGTCTTCAGCAATTCCGCCGACATGCCGACTTCGAGCTCCTCGAAGACGTAGCCCGCACCGCTCGGCCGTGTAAGCATCCGTGATCACCCAACGTCTGGAACAAAGTCCGCCGCAGCCCCTTGCGGCACCGTGCTAACCTACTTCGCGGCTGATGCTTCCGCCACCCTGCTTTCGCCGACGCCTCACGCGGGCGTGCGGTGGGGCAAGGGTCCGATTCCAGGGTCGGGACCTGGGGTCAGGCCCCTGAGCATTAACCCTTTCTTTGCGGAGTACTCGTATTGGTTGTGTTAGCGAACAAATACGACCTTGCCGAGCTTTGCCCCTGGCGGGCGCGGCAGTAACGACGGAGCAAGAAATGGCCGTTGATCTGTCCATGCCTATCCTCGTCGTCGACGACTACAAGACGATGATCCGGATTATCCGCAACCTGCTCAAGCAGCTCGGCTTCAACGATGTCGATGAAGCCGCCGACGGAACCGAGGCATTCGAGAAGATGCAGGGGCGCCAGTACGGCCTGGTGATCTCCGACTGGAACATGCAGCCGATGACCGGCTACGACCTGCTGCAGAAGGTGCGCGGCGACGAGAAGCTGACCCGCACCCCGTTCATCATGGTGACCGCGGAGTCGAAGACGGAGAACGTCATCGCCGCCAAGAAGGCCGGCGTGAACAACTACATCGTCAAGCCGTTCAACGCCGCGACGCTGAAGTCGAAGATCGAAGCCGTGTTCGGCGTCTGAGGCAGTTCCCGGCCATGACCAAGCGCGTCACTTCCCACCCCAAGCCCGAAGACGGGCCTTGTGAACGCATCATCGAAGCGTGCGCGGGCCTGCGCGCGGTCGTCTCGGCGACGGAGCGGGCGACCGAGGAGATCATGCAGGCGGCCGAAGTGCTGATGACGGCCGCCGAAGCGGCAAACGACGCGGCCGGCGAAACCGTCGTCATCGAGGCGACCAGGGTCTTCGAGGCCTGCACCTTCCAGGACATCACCGGTCAGCATGTCAACAAGGTGATCGACACGCTGACGCTGATCGAGCGGCGGCTACGGGCGCTCGGCCTGACCCATGTGATCGGCGAAGCGAAAGAGCTGGCGGACCCCGACCAGCCGCCGCTGGAAGGCCCGCAGCTCTATCCGGGCGACGGGCTGGCACAGCAGGAAATCGACCTGATGCTGGCCGACGGCTGAACCCGGTTCAGCCTGCCCAGCACAGCCGGTTTGTGGCGAAGTCAGGATGCATCCCAGCCGCCGTGGCGATGCGCGACAACGCCTCAGCCGCGATGTCCCCGTCCGACAAGACCTCTCCAGCATGAATGCCATCTGCCACGAAGAGCGTGGCAATGCCGAAGCCGGCGCCGCCGGCGATATCGGTGCGCAGGCTGTCGCCCACTGCAAGGGCACGGGACCTGGGCACCGCTTCGCCGCGCGCCGAGGTGGCAAGCTCAAAGGCCCGCTCATAGACAGGTGCGCGCGGCTTGCCGGCCCACAGAACCGAACCGCCGATTTGCTCGTAGCGTTCGGCAACCGCCCCGGCGCAGTAGACAAGGCGCTCGCCGCGCTCAACGACCAGATCGGGATTGGCGCAGATCATCTCCAGACCACGTTCATGCATCTGCGCCAGCGCTTCGGCATAGTCATCCGGCGTTTCGCGCTCGTCGTCGAACAACCCGGTATTGAGCACCACCTCCGCCTCGCCGAGGCTGCTCAACACGATGTCGAGACCTTCGAAGACGCCGCGGTCGCGATCCGGTCCCAGGTGATAGACGCGCTTGCCCGGCGGCGTGCTCAACGCCTCGCGCGACAGATCGCCGGAGGTGACGATCGCGTCGTGGCAGTCCGTCGGGACACCGAAGTTGTCGAGTTGTGCGGCGACCGCATCGCGCGGACGCGGTGCGTTGGTGACCAGCACCACGGTGCCGCCACCGGCGCGGAACCGCTGCAAGGCGTCACAGGCCTGCGGCCAGGCCCGCAAGCCGTTGTGGACCACACCCCAGACATCGCACACCAGCAGATCGAAGTCGTCGGCGACCTCGGCAAGGCCGCTCAGGATTTGAGTCATCGGAGAACCTGTGGCGGGGGAACGTGAAACCTGCGTGACGCGGCTTACCGCGGCCTACTGGGCAGCTTCAAGCGCCGAGCCGGTGCTGTCCTTGAGCACGTCCGGCTTCACCGGGCGTGGCGGCGAGAACAGATTGCCCTGGGCGAAGCGCACATCGTAGTCGATCAGGTCGACCACCTCGCTCTCGCGTTCGATGCGCACGGCGATCAGGTCGATGCCAAAGCGTGCCAGCAGGTCGCTGAGATCAGCGGGATGGATGTCGGCGCCAAGCCCGCCATTGGCTTCCAGCAGCATGTCGGCATCGACCTTGACGAAACGCACCCGCTGCTCCGACAGCGATTTGGCGTCGAGCACCAGCCGCTCGATGGCATCGATCGACAGCCGGAAGCCATGCTCGGTCAACGCCGCGATGCCGGCCTGCTCGATGGTGCCGAGGGAACTGAAATCGTCCTGGGCAAACTCGAACACGATCGAGCCGGCCAACGCGGTGTTGTGGCCGACGAACTCGATGTACTGGGTGGCGAAGCGCTCGTCCTGCAACGTCGCCAGACCCACGTTCAGGAAAATTCCCACGTCGCGATTGCGGCTCGCCAGCCGGCGCACGATCTGCACCGCGCGCACCAGGATCGTGAAGTCGATCGCCGGGATCAGCCCGCCGGACGTCACAAACGGCATGAAGTCGTCCGGCATCATCAGGTCGCCGGATTCGGTGCGCAGGCGCGCCAGCGCCTCGTAGTAACGCACCTTGCGCTGCGGCAGCGTCACGACGGGCTGCAGATGGACCTCGATGCGACCGGCCTCCACAGCCTCCCGCGCCATGGCCAGCATCTGCTCGTCGCTGACCCCTTTGAAGGCGGGGCTGCGCTCGGGCGTCTGGCGCGGCGGCGCTTCGGTTTCGCCAGCGGTCGTCCCCGCGTCGGCGGAGACCTCACCGGTGCCCGCCGGCGCCTTGTGTTCGACGGTGACATTGAGACCGCTGCGGGCGATCTCGCCCAAACGCTGCTCGATGCGACCAATCTCGCCCAGAACCGAGGTCAGGCGCTCGTCGATGGACTCATCCAGCCGGCGACCCAGTGCCACCTCCAGATCGGCGATGCGCATGTTCAGGCTTTCAAGCTCGCGCGAGAGGCGGCCGGACGTGCCGCCGATGTCGTCGAGGCGCATGGTCAGTCCCGAGGCCTCGCGGTCGCGCGCCGAATAGAACTGGCCGATCAGCATCGCGAACAGGGCGGCGACGCCGATCCAGCCGGCCTCGCCCAGGCTCATGCCGATGGCCAGGTACAGCACGGCGGAAAGCGACGCGGCGATGACGACGATCGAGGCGGCAACAAGCCAGGGCATGAACCGGTTCATGGCGTCATCGCCTCCACGCAATCGTTCGCCCGGGCATGGTACCGCGTACAGAGCAAGGCGTCATCGATGGTCCGTTTCCCATCCGTCCGGTTTGCGTGACGGGTGCGCACCTGCCGAGAGCAGCGCGAATCCATGACTGTCACAATCTATCGCAAAACGCCATCTGGCGGCACCCGTAGGGATCGGTTTGTCAGCATCAATCGGGTGCATGATCGGCAGGTCCGACGCCGGAACGCCGTCGCAAACCGTTTCTTTACCGTGTTTGGAGATGATTTCGAAACCACAATCGCAGGCCAAGAAGCGAACCTGGTCGACGGGAGAACTCCGTTCATGGCGTCAGCCGAAATGCGTCAAACCAAACTCCGCATCGCGGCCCTGTCGCGCGACCCAGCGCTGGAACGCTGGTTGCGCGGGGAGAATGCCGCCAACGCCATCGACCTGTTTCGCAGCCATGCGGCGGATGCGCACTTCGCGGCCCGCGCGGCGGTCACCGACATCATCCTCATGGATCTCGCCGAACACGCGCTGGAAGGCGTGCTGGACGCGCTCGATGACCTGTCGCGGATCGGCCCGCCGGTGGCGGTGCTGGCGCGCGGCGGCTCGGTCTGTCAGGCGGTCGAGGCCATGCGCCACGGGGCGGCGGACTTCATCCTGCGTCCGACGCGTGCCACGGAACTGGTGGCGCGCCTCGGCGAACTGGCGGACGCGCACGGCACCTCTTGCGATCAGCAGCCATCGCCGCCGGCCAATGACGACTTCGACGAGTTCATCGGCAACAGCGAGGAGATGCGTGCCGTTTACGCGGAGATCGCCCGTATCGCGCCATCGGCGGCGCCGGCCTTCATCACCGGCGAGAGCGGCACCGGCAAGGAGCTGTGCGCGCGCGCCGTTCATCGCCGCTCGGGCCGTGAGGCCGGGCGCTTCATCGCCATCAACTGCGCCGCCCTGCCCCGCGACCTGATGGAAAGCGAGCTGTTCGGCCATGTGCGCGGCGCGTTCACCGGTGCCGACGAGAACCGTGCAGGCGCCTTGCAGCTCGCCGATGGCGGCACCTTGTTTCTCGACGAGATCTGCGAGATGGACCAGGCGCTGCAGGCCAAGCTGCTGCGGGTGTTGCAGACCGGCATGGTGCGCCGCGTCGGCGACGCGCAGGAAAGCCCGGTCGATGTGCGCTTCGTCTGCGCCACCAATCGCGACCCGGCGGCGGAAATGGCGGCCGGACGGTTCCGCGAAGACCTCTTCTTCCGCCTCCACGTGCTGCCCATCGATCTGCCGCCGTTGCGCCGCCGGCGCGGCGATGTCATGGCGCTGGCCGGCGCGTTCCTGAAACGCTTCTCGGCGGAGGAGAACCGCGCCTTCAGCCACTTCGAGCGCGACGCGCGCGGGTTTCTGGAAGACTACGACTGGCCGGGCAATGTCCGCCAACTGGAGAACCTTATCAGGCGCATCGTGGTGATGAACGACGGCGCCAGCGTCAGTGCCGCGATGATCCCGCTGGCCCTGGCCCATTCCGGCAGCCGCAACCCGCCACTGCCCGGCCGCGCCCCGGCGATCGTCACGCCGTTGCACACCGGGATGCCGCTGCAAGCCGCCACGCCGACGGCGGGCATCGAACCCTTCGCACTGCAGGAACGGCGCATCATCGAGGCCGCGCTGGAGGCCTGCGGCGGCCATGTCGCCAAGGCGGCCGCCGCCCTCGATATCAGCCCGTCGACGATCTACCGCAAGAAGCTCGGCTGGGACAACGCGGCTGCGCTGAGCGCGTAGCTTCGCTACGCTTTACTTGCTCGCCGTTCGCCTTGTCCGAAAACCGGTTCCCACTTTTCGGGGCTCGCGGCATCATCCTGCTCGGACTGAATTTGAAACACCCAGGCGCCCTATCGGGCGACGCGCAGTCGCGCTTGCCGGCTTCGCCGGTTTGCTGGCCGCTCGGCTTGTCCGAAAACCGGTTCCCACTTTTCGGGCCTCGCGGCATCATCCTGCACGGGCTGAGTTTTGGGCACCCAGGCACGCGACTGCGTGCCCGGCCGGTCAGGCCGCCCTCGCGGAGGCG
>JANQNT010000008.1 GCA_028279445.1 Tepidamorphaceae bacterium
GGTCGCCGCGTCAATGGCAAACAGACCCCCGGCATCGTCGCTCAGGGCGTAGCTCACCGTGTCACTGGCGTCCGCGTCGGAGGCAAAGGCGGTGACGCCCACAACCGTCCCCACGGCAACGTTCTCGGCAACCTGGTCGGCAGACGCATCACTGTCGCTGATCGCGGTGATATCGAATTCGTCGGCGTCCGTGATAGCGATGTCGAAGCTCTTGGTCGCCGAGGAGCCATCGATGCTGACGGCCATGATATTGATCGTCTGGCTCGTCATCGTTTCGTGGTCGAGCAGGGTCGGATCCGCAACGGTCAGAACACCGGTGGCGGGATCGATCGCGAAGGGCCCGTCGGTGATGGCGACACCCTCGTCATCCACCAGGAAATAGGCGACGATGTTGTTGCTCGCGTCCGCATCCTCGGCATAGATGGTGATACCGACCGTATCACCGGCAGAGGCGTCTTCGGAGACAGTGTTCGCCGTGTCATCGATATCGATCGGTTCGGTGACATCGTGCAGATCATCTTCATCGTCGTCCTGATCGGTGGCGCTGGCCACCACGCCAGCGCCCGGCGCCGTTTCGGAATCAGGATCGACGTCACGCGTGGCGAGACCGGCACCTGCGATATCCGTGGGATCATCCGAGCCGAACCCGACCGAACCTGTCGTGGCTTCCTGGGTACCGGCTCCGCCAGACGACAGGTTGCCGCCGCCTGCGGACGGCGCAGCAACTCCGGGCGCATCGGCTGCAATGCCATCTGCCGGAGCATCGAGGGGATCGGCCGCGCCAGCGGCTGATTGCGTATCGGAGTTCTGAGCGGAACGTGCCGGCAGGTCAGCGTCGTCAGCACCGGCTGCTGCGCCTTCGGTGCCATCTTCAGCCGCGCGGGCACTCGCACCGATATCGTCACGGTCGAACGCGAAATACAGCGACATGTTCGCCGCGGCGGCGGGAACCGCCATGGCGTTCGCCGTCAGACCGGTCTGACGCTGATCGGAATCGGGTGTGGCCGGCTGGTCCGCCAAGATATCGGCGACCGCCGACTGCTTACCTTTTCCGCTCGGTTTGGCCGACGCGTGCGGCCCGTCATCCTTCAAGTCGCTCATCACAAAATCCTTGCAGCTGCACCCCATAGGTTCGCGCAGAAGGATTGCGAAATCGCTGACTTGCGTGGTTAATGTTCGGTGCGCCGAACCGGCGCAATTCGATCAAATCCGGCGGGTGGCGCGGGCTACAGACCGTAGGCTTTCTCAAGCCTGCCCAGCGTCGACAGAAGCTGGTGCGAGAACACGATCGCGTCGTAACGCGTACCGGCCAGGAAGACGCGGGCCTGGGTCAGTTCCAGATGGGCATCGAGTTCGTCCTCGGTGCGCCGCGCACCAATCCGCCGTGCCCGCTGAACCCCCTTGAGCGCCAGCCGGGCACGCGCCAGGCGATCCTTGGCGAAGGTGGTGGCACGGGTGGCCGCCCGCGCCTTGCCCCACAATCCAATGGCATCCGCCTCGACCCGGCGGCGGATCGCCTCGGCGGTAAACTGGTGCTCGCGATAGACCGCCCGGCGTGCCCGCAGTTCGCCGTAGCGTTTGCCGCCATCGAACAGGGGCATCGACAGGCCGACACTGAAATCGACGTCACGGTCGAGGTTGCTGCCGCCGGCGATATAGCGGTCATCGGTCTCGTTCATATCGACGGAGAAAGTGACATCGGGGAAGAAGGCGCCGCGGGCGACATCGACGCCGCGTTCAGCGGCGTTCTGGCGGGCATCGGCTTCAAGGATCTGCGGATTCTCGGCAAGCGCTATGGTCACCGTTTCCTGCTGGCTCGACGGGATATGCGCGCGTAGGTTGAGCGGCTTCGGTGGCGGGCCGGACATGTCGCGCATCAGCGAGGCAAGGCGCGCCTCGGCCTCCGCCCTGGCGGCGCGCGACTGGGCCAGCTCGGCTTCCGCGCGGGCGATGCGGCCGCGGATCTGTTCGATTTCGGTCTCCGACACGTCGCCGGCCCGCAACCGGGCGCGCTGCTCGCGCAGGAACGCGTGCATGTTCTGCAGGTGCTCCTGCCAGGCGCTGACGCCCTCGCCGCTACGCTCCACCAGGGCGACCGCACTGACGATCTCGACGATCAGTCCGGCGCGCGCCCCGCGCAGCGCTTCATCCTCGGCGTCGACGAGCGCACCCGCGCGACGAAACTCGTTCACATTGCGCATGCCGTCGAACAGCGGCAGGCTGACATCAACGCCGAGGGATGTCTGGCTTTCCCGCGGTGCCGCAGAGGCATCCTCGTCCTGGTACTCGGTGGCCTCGGCGGTCAGCGCGACCTGCGGCAGCATGCCCGCCCGGGCACTGATCAGCGCTCCCTCGGCCGCCGCCAGGCGCTCTTCGGCTGCACGGGTGGTGGGATGGTCGATGGCGTTGGCCGACACCACATTGGTGGCATCGGCGGCGTCCATTGGCGCACGCGTCTGACAGCCGCCAACAACCGCGGCCAAGGCAATGGCCGCGCCAGCCGTCCACTTCGTCGCGCTGCGCGCCACTTGCCGTCTCGCCGCAAAATCCGGCACGGGATTCCCCTGTCCCCGAGTACTAATAATTGCTGCATATTCAATTGGTTAACCTTAATAAACGATTAAGGGGCGGAGCCGTTCGGACAAAAAAGCAGACGCAATGACACTGTGCGGCCTTGATGCGGCCGCTGATGTGTTCAGGCGGTCGCCGGCTGGGGGCGTTGCCTGCCCTCGCGCGCGAAGAGCACATCGTAGAACACCGGCGCGGCGACCAGTGTGAGGATCGAGGCGAAGGCAAGGCCCGCCATGATCGTCACCGCCATCGAGACGAAGAAGGCATCGGTCAGCAGAGGCAACATGCCGAGGATCGTGGTGCCTGCGGCCAGGATGACCGGGCGCAGGCGCGCGGTGCAGGCGGTGACGATCGCCTCGCGCAGCGGCAGGCCGGCGTGGCGTTCCAGATCGATTTCCTCGACCAGCACGATGCCGTTCTTGATCAGCATGCCCGAAAGGCTGAGCAGGCCAAGCAGGGCGGTGAAGGTGAAGGGCAAGCCGGTACCGAGCAGCCCGAGCACCACGCCATTGACCGACATCGGCACGAGCAGCCAGATGATGATCGGCTGGCGCAGCGCGGTGAACAGCAGGATCGATATCAGCACCATGACCAGCAGGCTGATCGGCAGTTGCCGGCCGAGGCTTTCGTTGGCGTCGGCAGAATTCTCGTATTCGCCGCCCCACGCCATCCGGTAGCCGAGCGGTATGTCCATCGCCTCGATGGTGCCCACAACTTCCGCGCGAACCTGGGCTGCGGTGAGCTCGGAGGGAATGTCCACTTCAACAGTCAGCGTCGAGACGCGATTGCGTCGGTGGACCAGGGTGTTCTGGGCTTCCAGCGCAAGGCGATCCACCATCTGTGCCACCGGAAGGAATGTGTCGGCATTCTGTGAATAGACCACGTGGTCGAGCAGGTTGACGTCGGACTCGCGCGGTTTGCGCACGATGATGGGGATCAACCGTTCATTCTCGCGCAATACGCCGCTGACGATTCCGTCCGTGGCGTAGCGGAACGTATCGGCGATGTCCTCGCGCGTGATGCCGGCGGTCTGGGCGCGGTCGGTGGCATAGACCGGCTTGAGTATCAGTTCCTTCTCGCGCCAGTCGGTGCGCATGTGGCGCACGTTGTCGGAGGCTTCCGCCATGCGCCGCATGGCCTGCGCGCCGAGCTCACGCAGGACCACGGGGTCACTGCCCGAAAAGCGAACCTCGATTGGCGCGCCACCGCCAGGGCCGAAGGCAAGCCGCTGGGTGCGGAACTCACCCTCTGGGAAACGCTCAGCCGCAAACGCCTCCACCTCGGTCCGCAACAACGGAATCCGGTCGAGCGCGCTGGCCCGCACGATCATGTGCCCGTAGCTCGGATTGGGCTTTTCCGCCGAGTAGGTCAGCATGAAGCGGGTTGCGCCCTGCCCGACAAAGCTGGCGACGGAAACCACGTCCTCGCGCGCCCCAAGCCATGCCTCGAATTCGGCGAGATGCGCCGACGTCGTCTCGATCGCGGTGCCCTGCGGCAGCTTGTAATGGACGAAGAACAGCGGCGTGTTCGAGTAGGGGAAGAACTGCTGCTTGATCAGTCCAAAGCCGGCAAAGCACGCAGCGGTAATTGCGACAAGTCCGACGATCACGAACCAGCGCATCCGCAAAGCCAGGTTGAGCACGCCGCCATAGGCCCGGAACAGGACGCCGCCGTAGGCATCAGCGCCATCGTCGGCAGCACCCTGCTTGAACACGTAGTGGCCAAGCAGTGGCGTCACGGTGATGGCCAGCACCCAGCTCAGCAGCAGGGAGATGCCGATCACCGCGAACAACGAGAACATGAACTCGCCGGTGGAATCGGGGCTGAGCCCGATGCCGGCGAAGGCCATGATGCCGATCACCGTGGCGCCCAGCAGCGGAATTTGCGTCTTGCGTGCGGTGTCGCTCGCCGCCTGGCGCGAGCTGGCGCCGCGCTGCATGGCGACCTGCATGCCTTCCGCGACGACAATGGCGTTGTCGACCAGCATGCCCATGGCGATGATCAGGGCGCCCAGCGAGATGCGCTCCATCTCGATGGAGAAGATCGCCATGAAGAACAGCGTGCCGACCACCGTCAGCAGCAGCGTGGTGCCCACGGCAAGCGCGGCGCGCCAGCCCATGAACAGCGCCAGCACGGTAACGACGATCCCCACCGACATGGCCAGATTGACGAGGAAGTCGTTGGAGGATTGCTCAACGACGACGTGCTGCTGATAGATCGGGTGGAGATTGACGCCGTATGGGATCTCCGGCTGCAGGGCGGCAAACTTCTCGTCGACGCGCTTGCCGACCTCGACAATGTTCTCGTCCGACAGCCCGGCGATGCCGAGCGTGAAGGCCTCCTCGCCGTCAAAGCGGATGATCAGGCGCGGATTGTCCTTGCGACCCCGGTTAACCTCCGCGATGTCGATCAGGTTGATCACCTCGCCGCCGGCACCCACCGACAGGCCGGCGATCGCCGAGACGCTGTCCGAACCGTCCGGCGCCTGGATGATGGTGCGCCCGCCGGCATCGTCGACGCCGCCGGCATCGACCACCGAATCCGCCGTCTGGATCGCATTGGCGATGGCCTGCGGCGGGACATTCAGGTTGACGATCAGGGCATTGTAGGGCTCGACGAAGACCGCCTCGTCCGGCAACCCGGCCACATCGACATCGGCGACGCCCTCGACGGTGAGCAGCTCGCGGCGCAGGAAGGTGGCCAGTTCGTGCTTTTCGGCATCGCTGAAGCCGCTTGCCGTGACCGCGTAGAAGATGCCGAAGACATCGCCGAAGGTGTCGTTGACCAGCGGTTCGCCGGCGCCGCTCGGCAGGTTGCGCGCCGCATCGCCGACGCGGTGGCGCAGTTTGGCCCAGACCTCCGGCAGGGAAGAGCCAGGAACGGTCGCCTTCATCTCGATCTCGATCGTCGACACGCCGGGCTGGTTGATCGAGGTGATCTTGTCCACCTCGGCCATCTTCTGGATCGCCGATTCCAGCGGTTCGCTGACCTCAAGCGCGACCTGTTCGGCGGACGCGCCGGCATAGGTCGTGGTCACCACGGCGTTCTTGATGGTGAAGGCTGGGTCCTCGAGGCGGCCGAGCGAATTGAACCCCCAGATGCCGCCCAACAGACAGCCCAGCATGATCAGCCAGGTGATCAGCGGCTTGTCGATGGAAAACCGGGCGATGTCCATCGGACGGGCGGTCAGCTCGAAAAACCGGTGAAGCGGCGCACGGTCTGTGCATCCTCCAGCACCGCCGCGCCGGCCGCGACGATTTCGTCACCCGGATCAAGCCCCGATACGACCACGAACCCGCCGTTCAGGGTCGGCTCGACCTCGACCGGCGTGCGCCGCAGCGTTCCGGTGTCGCCGGCGCCGGGTTCAAAGACCATCACCGAGGCGGTTCCGTCGGCGGCGATCACCAGCGCGGAGGCGGGAATCTCCATGACGTTCCGGCCGGTCTGGATGGTCGCTTCAACCGTGACCGAGGCCCCCGGAAGCAGGTTCATGCCGTCCGGCCGCGGCATGGCAAGGGTGAGCCGGTAGGTCTGGCCGACCTGGGAGGCTTCCGCGTTGTATTCGCGTATCTCGAGGGGAAAACGCTCTTCGCTGGTGGGAAAGCGGGCGTTGAGGGTCACCTGCGCATCGCCGCCGGCGCGCTGGAACAGGATCTCGGGCACATCGATCTCGATCCTGAGCTCCGACATGTCGTGCAGGCGCGCGACCGGCGTACCGGCGTTGATGGTGCTGAAATTGGCCACGTTGCGAGACGCCACAAGCGCGTCGAACGGCGCGTAGAGGGTCGCCTTCTCCAGATTGTACTTGGCGCTGCGATAAGCAACATCGGCAAGCCCTGCCTCGGTCACCGCGTCATCGATTGCGACCTGGCTGACCGTGTCGCCGCCGAGCTTTTGCATACGCGCCACCTTGGCATCGGCCTGGTCCTTGGTCAGGCGCGCCTGCTCCAGCGCGCGCTCGAAGACCTCAAGCTCGAGTTGGGCGACGATCGCGCCCTCGGCGACGGTCTCCCCCTCGATGATCGGAAATTCGACGATCTGGCCGCTGACCTGGAAGGCGAGGTCCACCGTCTCGCGCGCCACCACCTGACCGAAGAAATGCCGTGTCGTGCCGCCATCGCCGGCGCTGACGCTCATCACCTTGACCGGCCGCAGCGCCGCGGCGGTGTCATCGGCTTGAGCAGTCGCCGGACCGCCCAGCATGACCGAGAACAATAACGCAAGTCCCAGCTTGGCCGCGTGGCGCATGGTAATCGTCCCCTCGCTGATGATGTGTCCACCGCCGGTTCGCCATTAGCGGGAATGATGCGTCCCGTGACAACCGCTTTCTTGAAGGATACGGCCGCGCATGTACCAGACTTTAGAGGGGCACCGAGAGCCCGGCGCTCAACTTTTGCTGAAACGGGGGCGCCAGACGCCCAGCGCCACGCTTGCAACCGACAGCGCAGTGATGACGCCGAGTGCCTGCCACTCCGATGCGATCGCCTGCGCAAGCGCATCCGCCTCGTCGGCACCTTCAGCGATGCGCGCGGAGAGTTCGGCGGCCCGGCGTGCCTTGGTGCCGATGATCGCCAGCGTTCCCTCGAACATGCCAAGCCCCATCAGCGCCTTGATCCACACCCAGTGCATGCCCTGGAACGGCTGATACGCCGCCATGGAGAACACGCCGCTGACCAGCACGACGGCGAGCGAGGGAAACAGCATGTAGTTGCACAGCGCGCTGACGGACTGGCGCATGTCCGCATAGGCCGCAGGCGTCTCCTGCGGCGCATGGACCAGCAGCATGGCGTAGCCCAGAAGCGCGCCGATCATGCCGCAGGCGGCAAGCGAGTGCAGGAACTTCAGCGCTTTGCGCGTGTGTTGCATGGCGACCGGGCGTGGGGATGCGGTGCCCGAATACCTAGCGAACCGCCGGAATGGCGGCAATGAGCCCGCCTGGGCGACCGGCAGGAAGGCCGCCCTCGCGGAACCATCGAACGTGAGTGAGATCGGCGTGAGCGGAACATTGGCGCGCAGCGCTGGATGAAGACGACAATTATGTCTTCGCTATAGCACTATGATGGCCCGAGAAAGTCCTTGTCAGAGGCTGTTTCTGCATCGCTAGGCATGCGTTTGCCAATAGAAAAGAGCCGCAAATCTCCAACATGGATTTAGCCCCGAAGCGGCACTTGTTCGCAAAGCAGACTATGACCGCCAATGCTGGGAAATCGGCAATCGGTTCTCTTTGTTCTGAACTACGTTTTCGCTGCTGGCGCTGTCCCGTTGCACCAATCGGCTTCAGCGATGGCTGATTTCAGGCCCGGCCTGGTGAACGTGAGCTGTTCCTACCGGCAACGTTAGAAGTCGCTGATAGCATCTCTTAATTCGCATGAGAGCTTCTCATACGATTTTTCTTGACCTTGCCGGCGATCTGTCCGACAAATGAGGCATGAAGCGATTAATTGACATTGCCGGTGTACTCAGCGGCATTGCTCCGCCAAAGCGGGCGAGCAGGACGGCCACCTACGTCCAGATCAAGGGCCTTAAGGAGGCCGGGGCGCAATTGCTGCGCGCTGCGGCTCCATCGGCTAAGCGCGCCACCCCAATCGAAGCCTCGGACATTCTGGTCCCGTCGCGCGGGGAAGGCCTCATCGCTTTTCAGCCTGCCGAGTCGATGCTTGGCGCGTTCGCCGCATTGGACGTCTACCTGATCAGACCTCACGCTGAACGGGTCGACCCGTCTTACCTGATCGTCGCCTTGAACAGCCCTTCTGTTCAGAAGGTACTGAGGATGGCGGCCACAGGTAGTGCCTTGCCTAGAATTCCGAAACAAGCCTTGGAAGAGGCACTGATACCTGTGCCCTCACTCGACCGGCAGAGACGAATCGCCGCCGTTGGCGTCTTGGCGCGCCGTAGTGAGTACTTGCAGAAACAGCGAGCCGAAGCGGAGACGCGTCTTAACGCGGCACTTGTTTCTCGCATTTTGGAATCAGCCGCATAACGGGGATCGCAAATGACTAGAACAGAAGACATCAATAATGCGGTTTGGGCGGCTTGCGATACGTTTCGCGGAGTCATCGATGCCGAGCAATACAAGAACTACATACTCGCGCTGCTCTTCCTCAAATACATCAGCGACGTCTGGAATAAGCACTACAGCGACATGCTGGAGGAGTTCGGCGACCACCCACAGCGCGATCTTCGCATTCGCCGCCGGCTCGAACGCGAGCGGTTCAAGCTGAAAGAGATCGAGTACCGAAACGAGGACGGGGAGATCGTCGAGACCTTCCTGTCGAGCTTCGACAGTCTCTATGAGCGGCGCAACCGCGATAATGTTGGTGAACTGATCAACATGGTGCTCGACGCCATCGAACAGGCGAACGAGCCGAAACTGAACGGCGTCTTCCGCAACATTGATTTCAACTCGGAGATCAGCCTCGGTCAGACCAAGGATCGCAACCGCCGCCTCAAGAACGTTCTTGAGGACTTCGCCAAGCCGAGCCTCAACCTCAGCACTGTCAGTGAGGACGCAATAGGCGAAGCCTACATCTACCTCATTGAGCAGTTCGCCGCGGACGCCGGCAAGAAGGCCGGCGAGTTCTTCACGCCGCGCAAGGTATCCGAGGTTGTCGCAAAGCTCGCCGCGCCCAAGGACGGCGCGTTGATCTGCGATCCGGCATGCGGTTCGGGTTCGCTTCTTCTGCGCGCCGGCGAAGAGGTCGGAACAGACAATTTCCGCCTCTATGGCCAGGAGGCAAACGGCCAGACCGTGGCGCTCGCTCGCATGAACATGTTCCTTCATGGACGGGATGCTGCTGACATTCGCTGGTGCGACACGCTCAATGGTCCAACCTTGCTCGAAGGCGATCATCTGATGCGCTTCGATACCGTCGTCGCCAACCCGCCCTTCAGCCTCGACAAATGGGGCGCCGAGAACGCCGAGACCGATCCCTACCGACGCTTTGCGCGCGGGGTGCCGCCGAAATCCAAAGGCGACTATGCCTTCGTCCTGCACATGCTCGCCGTCGCCCGGCCTGGCGAAGGCCGCGTCGCGGTCGTCGCGCCCCATGGCGTTCTGTTCCGGGGCGGCGCTGAAGGGCGGATTCGCGAGAGCATTGTTCGCGACAATCTGCTCGACATCGTCGTCGGATTGCCGGCGCAGCTTTTTCCGACAACGGGCATTCCGGTCTGCGTCCTGGTCTTCGACCGGTCGCGGGAGCCCGGCGGCGCGCGCGAGGCTGAGCGCGACGTGCTGTTCATCGATGCGAGCCGCGAGTTCGCGTCCGGCAAGCGCCAGAACAAGCTTCGCGATCAGGACGTGGCGAAAATCGTCGCGACAGCGGCCGAGCGCGCCGAGATCGAACGCTATTCGCACCGCGCCGCGTTCGAGGAGATCGAGCGCAACAAGTTCAATCTCAACATCCCGCGCTACGTCGACACATTCGAGCCGGAGCCGGAAATCGACATCCAGGCGGTGCAGGACGAAATCCGCGACCTCGACCGGCAACTCGCCGAGACGCGGGCCGAAATGAACCGGCATCTGAAGGAGCTGGGCATTGAAGTCTGAGGTCGCGCACCATAAGGGCCGCAAGGTCGGCCGCACGCTGAAGCTCTTCCTTGTCGACGGCTCGCCGACCGGCGTGATCACGGCGGAGCTCGGCAACTGGTCCGGCAAGGCCGTCGTGGCCCCGCGCACGGCGCTGCCCGAACTGATCAAGCGCGAAGAAGCATCGCGCACCGGCGTCTATCTCCTGATGGGCGCCGACCCCGACAATCCGGCCCGCACCCTCGTCTATGTCGGCGAGAGCGACAGCGTCCGCACGCGGCTCGCCAGTCACGATGCGGACGACGCCAAGCAGTTCTTCACACGCGTCTGCCTCATCGTCTCCAAGGACGAAAACCTGACCAAGGCGCATGGCCGCTATCTGGAAGCGCGGATCATGGCGCTGATACGGGCGGCGGCGCGCGCCGTCCTCGTCAACGGCACCGAGCCGGACTTCAAGGGTCTGCCGGAGCCCGAGATCGCCGACATGGAAGGCTTCCTGTCGGAGATCGAGGTGCTTTTGCCGGTGCTCGGCTTCGATGTGCTCCGGCGCGCGGCGGAAAGCGGCGACGCAGATGATGGCGAGGGAAACGCAGAATTCGTTTTCACCTTCACCGAAGCGGGAACGAAGGCCCGCGCCAAGGAGGCCGGCGGCGAGTTCGTGGTCCTCGCCGGGTCGCTCGCCCGCGTAAAGGAGACGCGCACGATCCATGAAGGCGCCAAGACCCAGAGGCGGCAATTCGTCGAGGATGGCGTCTTCCAGAAGACCGAGGACGGTCAGCACTACGCCTTCACCCGCGATGTCGCGTTCTCCTCGCCCTCCGCGGCGGCGGGTGCGGTGTATGGGGGCAGCGTGAGCGGCCCCGCCTACTGGAAGCGTGAAAGCGACGGTCTCCCCTACAAGGACTGGCGCCAGCAGGCCCTGGCCCAGGCACAGGGAGGGGCAGAGTGACGGATAACCTCAAACTCGCTCCCATCTCCCATTTCTGCGGACCGCCGCAATATGGCTTGTCCATCCCAGCGGTGCCCGATGGCGACGTTCCGATCGTTGGAATGAAGGACTTGATTGGCGGCCGAGTCGACGTTTCCAACGTTGCCAAGGTCAAAATCAACGGCGACGCATACCAGACATACAGTCTCAATGCAGGTGATTTGCTTCTAAATCGGACGAACAGTCGTGAGTTGGTCGGCAAGCTCGCCATTTGGGACTATGATAAATCAGTCGAAGCTGTGTTTGCGTCCTACTTGGTTCGTTACCCAATACGAGCGGAGATCGCTGACCCACGATACGTAATCAATGCGCTTCATCTTGCGCGCACGCGGTATCAAATTGAGCGCCTAATCACACCGGGAGTTAGCCAAGCGAACATCAACGCAACTGCATTCTACGACGAAGTTGCCATTCCGTTGCCGCCCTTAGGGGAACAACGGCGGATTGCGGACATACTCGACGCTTGGGACCGCGCCATCGCGCAAACCGAAGCCCTGATCGACGCGAAGCGGAGGGCCTATCGCCATGCAGTTCTCACCTTTTCCGAGTATTTTCGCGAAAGCATGGTGGAGTTTGGTGAACTCGCTCGTCTCGTAACCGAGCGAACAAAGCCGGCGCATCCCGTAAAAAGTATTGAGCTGGAAGATATTGAAAGCGAAACGGGGCGCTTACTGAAGAAATCGATGATTGGAGCAAGCGCGGGACAACGCTTTCAATTCCAGCCAGGTGACACGCTTTTCGCTAAACTACGCCCGTACCTTCGCAAGTACGTTTTGGCGAGCGAACCTGGCCTGTGCTCGACAGAGACATGGGTGCTTCGTCCCAAAGAAACAGTCTGTGTTCCCGAGATGGTGTTTTATGCAGTCCAGACACCTCAGTTCCGCGCAGCGGCAGAAATACAGGCCGGTTCCAAGATGCCTCGCGCCGACTGGTCTCTGGTTGAAGCAATGCCGGTTCCAGTCCCGCCTGATAAGACTCAACAGCAGAGGTGGGCGCGTTATCTCGCAAGCGTCCGTGCGGAAATTCCGCTCTTGGAGTTGAAGCACGAAAGTCTGCTCAATCAAAAACGCGGCCTGATGCAGAAGCTGCTCAGCGGTGACATGCGCCTCTCATCGATAGAGGCCGCCGAATGAGCAACACGCAAAAGCTCTCCATTCGACTGTTGCGCGATGGTCTAACGCCCACCGACGCGGTGCGCGAGGGGGTCGACCTCACTGAGTGGCCGAAACTCGAAGGAGCCCTCATTTCCCTCGCCACGCTCGGTGGCGGCGCGCCGAAATGGGCGCGGTTTCTCGAGCTTTCTGAAGACGAGAAGAAGCGGGTGTTTAACCACACGGCGTTCGGTCTCGTTTTCGTTCAGGCATCGGGAAGGTGGTTTGCGGTGTCGTTCGGCATGGGGCATGTCAAGCTTGACCCCGCCGCCTTCGAGCAGGATTTCGGGCTGCGCGTGGTCCTCAACGCGGTCGACCCCAAGCAGCTCAAGAGCGCGGATGTTCGCACGCCGGACGAAAACACCCTTTCCCGCCGCACTCAAACGAGCCGGGGTTCGGATCAGACTGCCTTCGCCATCGATATCGAACGGGACTTGGTGCGCGGCTTGGCCGGAACGCCGAAGGACGCTGATTTCGGCTCCTACGTTGCAGGAACGGACGGTCTGACCCTCAACCGAAAACTCGAGGTGGGCGGCCTCGTGCAAGCCTGCGCCGATGCTTACGCGATCTATCAGAAGACGGACTACAAGGCCGATTTCGCCTGGATCGATCAGATCCGGCACATCCGTGATCAAGCCTTGATCGAGACGCTCGACGCCAAGCTTATCGAAGCGATGGCGAAGGCGGTCGACGAGGGCGAGACTGAAGGCATCCATCTGGCCTTCCCAGTGATTTATGATCCCGAAAAATCGAGCCTTATCCGATACAAAGGCTTTCGCAGCTGGCAACTCTACGCGGACTTCGATCTGCCCGGTTATCTCGACGCGCTCAAAGAGCGTGAGAAGACCGGGTACAAGGACGAAGACCTGCGTAGCCATACGGTTCATGAGGTCGACGACGACGGCCGTGACTGCGGCGGCAAATGGAAACTCCGCGACTGCGTCATCTTCGAGACCGATCTCGATGGATCGACCTACGTTCTGTCCGGCGGTCGCTGGTATCAGATCGACCAGGATCTGGCCAAGGACGTGCAGGAATTCTTCGACAAGACGCCGAGGGTCGAGCTGCCCGAGGCCGAAGCGGACGAGACCGAAGAAACCTACAACAAGCGTGTCGCTGGACTCGACGCCGACATGATCTGCCTCGATCGCCGCCTCATCAAACCGACGGGCTGGTCCACAACGATGGAGGCCTGCGATTTCCTTGGCCGCGACCGGCAACTCATTCACATCAAGGACAAGACGTCATCGTCGCGCCTCAGCCACCTTTTCAGCCAAGGAACGGTGTCTGCACGTGTTCTGGCCATTGATCCACTTTCGCGCGACAGCGTGCGCGCCAAAGTGGTCGCCGTCCAAGGCGAGACCGGACAAGCGAGCTACGAAAACGTTCTTCCAAAATCCGACGAGGACTTTACGCGGTCCGATTTTACAGTGGTTTACGGCGTGATCGTTGCCTCTGAGCAACCAAAGCTTCCGTTCTTCAGCCTCGTGTCGTTCCGGCAGGCTGCGCGTGAGCTCCATGCGCTTGGCTACAAATACGCTTTCGCCTGGATCGAAAAGCCCAAGACGGCTTCCAAGGGAAAAGCGAAGCGCGGCACCAAAGGCGAAGTCGCCGAACTGGAGGCCGTTGAATGACTGAAAGCCCGAAATTCTCCCTCTCCGAGGCCGGTCGCGAGCAGTTGCAGACGCTCATGACGCTGTCGGCGCTCGGCTGGCGCTATGTCACCCGCGCGGAGGTCGATAGGCAACGCCGTCACCGCCGCACCAGCGTGCTGCTTGAAGACACGCTGCGCAGCCAGCTCGCCGCCCTAAACCGCATCCGCGCCGGCGGTCGCACGCACGCCTTCTCGGAAGGCAACATCGAGACTGCGGTCGAGCGGCTGAAAGACGTTCGCTTTGACGGTCTGTTGCGCACGAATGAGCGGCAGACGGATCTTTTGCAGCTCGGCATCGCATTGCCTCAGACTGTAGAGGGCCAGTCCCGGGAATGGCCCTTCCGCTATATCAATTGGGGGCAAGAGGCCGACAGCATTCGGGCAAACGCCTTCCATATGACAAGCGAATTTCCGGTCGACTGGCCGGAAGGCGCGAGCATCCGCCCCGATATTGTTCTGTTCGTGAACGGCATCCCCTTCGCCGTCATTGAGGTGAAGCGCAGTCAGGAAAAGGTCAGCCAGGGCATCAGCCAACATCTGCGCAACCAGAAACCCGACATCGGGGCGCCAAATCTCTTTTTTACAGCGCAATTGCTCATCGCCGGGAATTCGCACGAGCCGCGCTACGCCACCGTTGGCACGTCGGCGAAGTTCTGGTCCGCCTGGCGCGAGCGCGAAGACGCCCCTAATTACGTCGCCGAAGTCGTGGGTCGCGAGGTCGATACGACCGACGAGGCAGCAATCTTTCAAGACTTTGGGCTGCACCGAAACAAGCACAACGGGATGCGCGAGGCCGGCGGTCGCATGGCGACGCCGCTTGACAAAATGCTGGTCAGTCTGTGTCGGCCCGAGCGCCTGCTCGATCTCGCCCGCCGGTTCACCCTGTTTGACGCGGGTGCGAAGAAGGTGGCGCGGCACCAGCAGTTCTTCGCCGTGAAGGACCTTCTGCGGCGCGTCGAAGCGCGCGACGACAAAGGACGCCGCGCCGGAGGCGTCGTTTGGCACACGCAAGGGTCGGGCAAGTCACTGACCATGGTGATGCTCGCCAAGGCGCTGTCGTTCAGCGTGCCCACAGGACGGATCGTGTTGGTCACCGACCGCACCGATCTCGACGATCAGATCGACAAGACCTTCAAGGCGACTGGACTGTCGCCGGAGCGCGCAAAGACCGGCGAGCACCTTGTCGAACTGATCGAAGCCAAGGCGCCCGTGATCACCACGCTCGTGCACAAGTTCAAGGCGGGCCTCAACAAACGCCGCGTGGTTGACGAGAGCTCCGATATCTTTCTGCTCGTCGATGAGAGCCACCGGAGCCAGTACGGCGACATGGAAAGCCTGCATCAGAAGATGAGGGACGTGCTTCCCGGCGCATGTCTGATCGGCTTCACGGGCACGCCGATCGCGAAGAAGGAGCGCAACACCTTTGCGAAATTCGGGCCCCTGATTCAGCCCGTCTACTCGATGAAAGACGCGGTCGAGGACGGCGCGGTCGTGCCCCTTCTCTATGAAGGTCGTCATGTCGAAGAGGATATCGACGAAGACGCCGTTGATGCCTGGTTCGATCGAGTGACCTTCGGGCTAACCGAGACGCAGAAAGCGGACCTTAAACGCAAGATGAGCCGGCCGCGCACCCTCATGGGCGTTTCCGCGCGGCTACGTTGCATTGCGTTCGACGTGAGCCGGCACTTCGCCGAGAACTTCAAACCAGATCGTCTCAAGGCGCAACTCGTCGCGCCGTCCAAGCGTGATGCGATCGCGCTGAAGGGTCTTCTGGACGAGTTCGGCGAAGTGACGTCCGAAGTTGTGATCTCAGCGCCGGACCAGCGCGAAGGCGAGAAGGCCATCGACGAAGAAACCGACGACGAAGTCGTCAAGTTCTGGCGGCGGATGATGGACCGGCATGGCGGAGAAGAAAGCTACAACAAGAACGTCATCGCCGCGTTCAAGGGTTCCGGTGATCCGGATATCTTGATCGTGGTCGACAAGCTCTTGACCGGCTTCGATGCGCCACGGAACACGGTCCTCTACCTCGCGCGCCCGATGAAAGAGCATGGACTGCTGCAGGCCATCGCGCGCGTCAATCGCGTGTTCGACGAAGACGATGCGCCAGAAAAACCGTTTGGCTTCGTGATCGATTACTGTGGCGTACTGCGACATTTGGGCGAAGCGCTCAGCGCGAACGACGCGTTGCGCGACTTCGACGAAGCTGATCTCCAACGTTCAATCAGCTCCATCGCGGAGGAGGCACGAACGCTTCCGCAGAAGCACGCGTCGTTGCTGGATCTGTTCGCCGGCGTTTCCAATGTTTTCGACGAAGAGGCATATGCGAAGGAACTTGCGGACGATGCTCTGCGCGAGCAATTCTACCGGCGGCTTTCGGAGTTCTCGCGCACGCTGACAGTCGCTGTGAGTTCTCGAACCTTCATAGAAGAAACCCCGCATGAGCGGCTGTTGCGGTGGCGCTCCGACGAGAAGCGGTTCGTTGCGCTGCGCGCCCACGTCAAGGCGCGGTATGCCGATGCGGTTGATTGGTCCGACTATGAACGACGCGTCCGTTCACTGCTGGATCAGCATGTCACGGCGCATGAAGTGACCACAGTTGTCGAACCACTTGCCGTGTTCGACGACGGGGCCATTGAGGCCGCGCGGCAGGAACGGAAGAGATCCGACGCATCGATCGCCGACGAAATCGCGCACCGAACGCTTCGCACAATTGAAGAGAAATGGGACGAAGACCCGGTCTTTTTCGAGAAGTTCTCGAAACTGATCCGGCAGACGATCGACGGTTTTCGTCGAGGTCGACTGGAAGAAAAAGCCTACCTGGAACGTATACGGCAGCAGCGAGACAAGCTCGAAACACGCGACGATGAGGATGATCCGACGCCTGCGGAGTTGCGCGGAAAAGGCAATGAAACCGCGTTCTGGGGCATTTCGCGCCGCGAGCTTCGCAAAGCCGGCGTCGGCGACGAGCACCTGGCAGTGCGGGTTTCTCTGTCGTTGACCGACATTATCCAGCGCATGCGGCGTGTCGGGTGGCAACACGACCGCGATGTCCAGAATGAAATGCGGAACGCGATGGACGACTTCTTCTTTGATGAAGTCATGGGCAAGGACAGCGTCGATCTCGATCCTGCCGTGATGGATGGGATCGTGAACGAAGTGCTGGCGGCGGCTCGGGTGCGGATGCAGGACGATGGCCGTGTCCGCTGAAGCCTCATTCAAATGGGGTCGTCGGCGTATCGCGTACGAGCTCAGTCGCAGTGATCGCGAACGCCTCAAGATTGTGGTCAAACCATCATGCGAAGTGCACGTTACGGCACCGGCTCATGCCGATGCGGCAGAGATTCACGAACGGGTCCGGCGAAGAGGTCACTGGATTGTCACCCAGATCGAAGACTTCGAGCAGTACCGACCGCGAACGCCGCCACGGCAATTTGTCAGCGGTGAAACACATTTGCTTCGAGGAGTTCAGTACCGCCTTCGCGTCGTGACGGCTCCCGCATCTCGCGTGTATCTGAAAAATGATCGGATTGTCCTTGAAACGGCGCATTCGGAAAGCCGCGTTCATAAGGCGGCTCTTCTGAATCATCTCTACCGACTTGAGGCACACCAGGGGTTTCCCGACCGGCTGCGAAAAATGGCGCCAGCGTTCGCAAGCGAAGGCGTCGAGATCCCAAGGCTGATCATCAGACCGATGAGCAAACGCTGGGGTAGCTACACACCAAAGCGAAACCTGGTTCTCAATCTCGATCTTATCCGAGCGCCGATTCCTTGTATCGAGTATGTCATCGTTCACGAGCTCGCGCATGCCATTGAACCCGATCATGGCGCGCGATGGCGTCGTCTCATGGACAAGGCGATGCCGGATTGGCGGGATCGCAAGAGTCGCTTGGAGACAAGCCTATTATGAGGCAACTAACTCCACCTACGTTTCGGCCATGAGACATTTGTCCTATGTCCAAGGCATGCTCCAAATAAGATAATTCACCTTAGCTTGAGCGCAACATATTGTCTCTGAGTGCACCTATACAAATGTTCGTGCATCTACTTCAACTATTTTCGTTAATCTTCATTAGAAACGTCTGATTTTTGAAATTTATTAAATTAACATTTCGATGACAGATGCGCGACTGTTATGTTTTTTGATCAGTAAAATACGTCACTATTCTGGGGGTATTTCGAACTCAAACCGGCATGCTAGCAAGCATCAATCACTATCCGACCTCCATACTCACACCATCAAACATTTGCATGCAATGCCGCCTGGTCCTTCTGGCCGAGACCACAACCGTGCTGTCGCTGCGCATGTCCCAGCAACCATGAACGGAAGCTGCGCAGGGCCGGCCGTGTGGCGTGTTCGGGCGGGTAAGTCAGTGCGTATGTCTGTGGGATTGGCAGCGAGCGCTCAAAGGGCGCGACGAGTGCGCTGGATTGGACGTCGTCAGCGATGAGGGTGCTGACGGCGAGCGCGAGCCCATGACCCAGTCGTGCTGCTTCAATCGCCAAGTGGCAGGCGCCGAACTGTATGCCGTCGAGCGCACCGAGTTGGCTCACGCTGGCTGCACGCAGCCAATCCTGCCAGCCAGGCAGAGGTGGCTGAACCGATCCGTCCATGACATGCAGGAGCGGCGCGTCTGCGATGGCTGCGCTATCGCCGAGCACATCGTAACGCTCGAGGAAAGCTGGACTGCAAACCGGCACGAGCCGGTTTTCGAACAGGCAGTTGGTCTTGAGGCTCTGATCGGTGCTGCAGCCGAATGTGACGGCTGCATCAACATCGTTGCGTTCCAGATCTGGCGCATCGGTCGGAAGGAGCGTCAGGTGAATGTCCGGGAAGCGTTCCTGGAATTTCGGCAGGCGCTGCAACAGCCAGAGGCTCGCAAAAGATGGCGGCGCCAGCAGCGTCAGATGCTCTGCGCCGCACCGGCGCAGCTTGGCGACCGACATCTTCAGGCAATCGAAGCTCTCCGAAAGATCGCGCGCGATCCGTGCGCCCTCCTCGGTCAGCGTGACTGAGCGGTGGCGGCGCCTGAACAGCACGACACCCAGCTCCGCCTCCAGATTGCGGATGCGATGACTGATCGCCGTTGGCGTCAGACCCAACTCATCCGCCGCCCGCGCGAAGCTCAAATGCCGCGCCGCCGCCTCGAACGCCTGCAAGCC
Organism: Tepidamorphaceae bacterium; assembly: GCA_028279445.1. Lineage (GTDB taxonomy): Bacteria > Pseudomonadota > Alphaproteobacteria > Rhizobiales > Tepidamorphaceae > JANQNT01. The sequence goes on from JANQNT010000008.1 coordinate 19,053, forward strand.
GTTGATCGAGGGGAGGCGACCATTCGTTTCTAACATGAATTTATCTCATCTGATTGCGGTCGATTTCAGCACAAAGCACGCTTTCAATGAACTATCTGCATCTAAAGGCAGAAAGCAAGGATGATGCAGATGGCAGTCGACGAGGCGGAGCAACGCATGGCCACAGGGCGCCGCAGGCTGATCCTATTCAGCGTTTGTGTTGCAGCGGTGTCGCTGACCATCGACCTCACCATCATCGGCGTTGCGCTCGATCCCATCGGCCGGTCGCTCGATGCCAGCTTCGCCGAGCTTCAATTCCTGATCGGCGCGTACAACGTCCCCTTCGCGGCGCTGTTGCTGATCTCGGGCGTGTTGGCCGACCGCTATGGGCGGCTCAAGCTCTTCATCGCCGGCAACGTCCTGTTCGCGCTCTTCGCGCTCCTTGCCGGTCTTTCCGCGAGCATGGAAACGCTCAACACCTGGCGCGCCCTGCAAGGGCTGGGCGCGGCGATGATCATGCCCGCTTGTTCGGCGTTGATCGCCCATGGCTTCCAGGGCCGCGCCCGTGCCGCCGCCTTTGGGGCCTTCGGCGCATCCTTTGGTCTGGGCACGGCCATTGGGCCGCTGACCGGCGGCATGCTGATCGAGTGGCTCGACTGGCGTTGGGTGTTCTTCATCAATGTGCCGATCGCCGCTGTCATCCTGCTGGCGACCATCGGTGCGGAGGAGTCGCGCGATGGGGATGCGCCGCCTGTTGACTGGCTCGGCCTCTGCTTCTTCTCGCTGGGGCTGTTCGGCTTCATCTGCGCGCTGATCCTGGCGCCTGACTGGGGCTGGAAGGCGCCGGCAACGCTTGGCCTGATGACGATCTCGCTGTTGCTGATCGGGGGCTTTCTTGTCGTGGAGGCGCGCAAAGCCGTCCCGTCCTTCGACCTTGCGCTGTTCAAGACGCCTACTTTCACGGCCGCGCAGGTAGTCCTGCCGGTCGGTGTATCTTTCGCCTTCATCACGCTCTTGTTCTACCTGCCGTTCTATCTTCAGGGGCTTGGCGGCATGGAGCCGATGCAGTCGGGCCTGGCGCTTCTGCCGCTGACGGTGCCGTCCTTCTTCGTGCCGTTCCTAGCCGGCTGGCTGGCCGGGTTCCTGTCCTTCCGGCTGATCGCGGCGGCGGGGCTCGCCATGCTCGGCGTCGGCACGCTCCTGCAATCCACGCTGACGCCCGGCGCGCCTGATCTGACCGTCTTCATCGGCATGGCACTGGCCGGGTCCGGCGTCGGGATCGTGCATGCGGTCAACGACAACCTCGCCGTCAGCACCGCGCCCCCCGGAAAGAGCGGCGTTGCCGCTGGCATGCTGCACACTATGCGCCTGTCGACCGAGACGGTCGCCATCATCGCCGCCGGGGCGATCATGGTCACGCTGACGCTCGGCCAGTTGCAGGCGGCTCTGCCCGGCATCGGCGAGGACGCGGCACGGCTGGTGGCGCGCGCGGACATCGCCGGCGCGGCCGCGCTCGTGCCGGATGCCGATGCCCAAGCCTTCACCGTGCTGGCGACCGAGACCTCGGCGGAAGCTCTGCGCCTGGTGCTGATGGGTCTCGGCGCGGTTGCGATCCTGTGCGCAGGGCTCGCGGCGCTTTTGATCCGTCAGCGCGACATTCTCTCCCCAACCGACGAGGACAAAGCATGACATCTGTCCAGACACCGGAGGACATGAGCCCCGCGCTCGCCTCGGCCTTCAATGCGCGCGATCTCGACGCCATGGCCGCGCTCTACGACGAGGACGCCGTTCTGATCGACGAGACGGGCGCGGAATGTCGGGGCCTCAAAGCCATCAAGGCTGCTTTCAAGGACATCCTGAAGGGCGGCGGCGTTATGACCTCCACGCCGCGCCTTGCGGTCATTATCGGCGACATCGCTCTGTCCGGCGCCGATTGGCGGCTTGAACCACGCGACGGCGGCGAACCGCTGGAAGGCCGGAGCCTCGAAGTGCTTCGCCGCCAACCCAACGGAAGCTGGCGCTATCTCATCGATTGCCCGACCGGCAACATGCTGGTTGCAGATCGACCAAAGCAGCCCACCGAAATCGCGATCTTCGGGGTTTCCAACAACGCTGATTGAATGGACCTGCACCGTCTTCGCATCTTTCTGGCCGCAGCGGACGAACTGAGTTTCAGGCGGGCCGCCGTGCTGATGGGCGCCGGTCAGCCGGTTGTTTCCCGCCAGGTCGCAGCGCTCGAAGACGAGCTTGGCGTCATCCTGTTCGAGCGCAAGAGCACCGGCGCGCGTCTCACTGAAGCTGGGCGTGTGTTCTTGGCGGACGCCCGCAGGATCGTCGCCGATGTGGATCGGGCACGAGAAGTCGTTACATCCGTTGCGCACGGAAGGGCTGGACGGTTGCGTCTGGCAATCTGCGAAGACGCCACGACGCCGACATTCGCGTCGATCCTAACAGCATTCCGAGAACACTGTCCGAAGACTGATCTGGACCTGTTCGAACTGCCGAGCGCGATGCAGCCGGCTGCACTCCGGCGCGGTGAGATCGATGTCGGCTTGCTTCTGCCGCCGGTGCAGGATCACGAGCTTCAATTGGACTCGCTCTGGCGCGACGAATGGTTGGTCGCCATACCGTCGAGCCACCGGCTAGCGGATCTTGAGATTGTTCCGCTCGGCGCTTTGGCGGGCGAAGATTTCGTCACGGCACATCCCCAATTCGGTCCTGGTTGCCATGCCCAAAGTGAAGCCATGTTCTGTGCGGAAGGTATCAAACTGCGCATTGTCGCTCGCGCATTTCGCCGACTAACGATGGCCATTTTGGTGTGAGCCGGCGCTGGCGTGACGCTTGTTCCGGGCGCGTTTGCGAACACCAAAATGGACGGCATCGTTACGCGGCCATTGTCGGCTGGTGAGCACCGCATGCGCGTCGCGGCTGCCTATCCCAAAGGTGATCTGGCTGGCGGTGTCGCACAGTTTCTGCGTGTGGCTCATGCAGCTGTCGAGCAGATCCAATGACGTCCATCACGTACAGCAATTATCATTTCGTGAACGCTCAAGCTGCACAAATGCCGTCCAACGCGCTGGCGCGTGCGATCGCGGAGCGACGTGCGTTTGGATCAGTTGGGCGGCAGATGCGGCCGGACAACGTTCGGAGGGCAAGATAAAGGAGTGCGCGCCAAACGGCTCTATCACATTGATGGTATTAGTATTTTTGGGTGCCGTGGAGAACGCCGTGGTGCCGCGACAGCGTCTAAGGGTTTGATTCCATGGAGATGAGCCCGGCACGGCCCATCGGAGCGACCTTCACCGACCACCCTTGGAAGAGGGGCGGCTTTGCCCTGTGTCCGCTAGAGTGGTACATAGTCTCATGGAGTATGGCGATGATCGTGAGTTTCCGGCATGAGTGGCTGCGCGCCTTCTTTGTCGATGACGTCCGCTCGCGCCACATCCCGGCCGATCTGGAAAGCCGGTTGTTCCGCAAGCTCCAGATGATCGACGACGCGATGACCGATCGGGATTTCCGCGTGCCGCCGAGCAACCATTTCGAGAAGCTGTGTGGCAATCTCGCCGGCCTGCATTCGATCCGGGTGAACAAGCAGTGGCGCCTGATCTTCGCCTGGGACGGCGGAAGGGGCGAGGCCAACAGCCTCTATCTCGACGACCATAGCTACCGATGAGGAGAAACCGATGTTGATGACCAAGCGCAAGCCGGCCCCAGTGTCGGAAATCCTCGTCGAGGAGTTCATGAAGCCGATGGGGTTGACGCAAGGCGCGCTCGCCGAAGCGATGGGTGTGCAGCGTAAGCATGTGAACGAACTGTGCAACGACCGGCGCAATGTGACGGCGGCCACCGCGCTGATCCTGGCGCGGGTGTTCGGCACCACCCCAGACTTCTGGCTCAACGTCCAGCGTCGCACCGAACTTTGGGAGGCGTTGCACGATCCCAAGGAACAGGCGCGCATCGAGCGGGCCAAGCCGCTGTCGACGGCTGCATGACGACCGCCCTTTATGCGCCTGACTTGCCCTCCGCCTCCCGGCACTTCTCTTTGCGCGCCGCGCTACGCATCGCGCTCCGGCGTGCGGACGGGCGATTCCGCACCGAGCCATTCGGGTCCATCGTAAGCGAATGGATCGTGCCCGGTATCACAATCGCAAACCGACCGGCCGGCCCCATGCTATGGGGGCCGGGCCGTCCGATCTCTACGACTATCTCCACCCGGTTACGCCATCCGGTAAGCGGCGTCGCGCGGAAAAGCGCATCACGATCACGGACGACTGGCCGGAGGTCGTGCCGATCACCGAGTTCGAGGTCCGGATCGTCGAAGCCTATTTCGGCGACGTGCTCGACGAACTGTTCGGCCCGCTTCCCTAATCTGAGGATCATGCCATGACTGACGCAGCCTCTCATTCATCGGAGGCTGTGCCTGATAGCCCCGCCACGCGCGCCGCACTCTATCTTCGTGTCTCGACGAATCGGCAGGCCGAACATGTGATCTCTCTATCCCGGATCAGCGCCGACAGGCCGAGCGCTACTGTGAAGCCAAGGGCTGACAGATCGTGGCCGAGTATGTCGAACCAGGCCAATCGGCGACCGACGACAGGCGGCCCGAGTTCCAGCGCATGATGGACGCCGCGCTGCATGGCGGCTCACCCTTCGACGTGGTTCTGGTCCACTCGTTCTCGCGCTTCTTCCGCGATCAGTTCCAGCTTGAGTTCTACGTCCGCAAGCTTGCTAAGGCCGACGTGCGGCTCGTTTCCATCACCCGGGATTTGGGTGACGACCCGATGAGCAACATGATCCGCCAGATCATGGCGCTGTTCGACGAGTACCAGTCGAAGGAGAACGCCAAGCATGTCCTGCGCGCGATGAAGGAGAATGCCCGCCAGGGCTTCTGGAACGGTGCGCTGCCGCCCATCGGCTATCGCACGATCGAGGCCGAGAAACGCGGCGCCAAGATCAAGAAGAAGCTGGAGATCGATCCGATCCAGGCCGAGACGATGCGACTGATCTATCGGTTGGCGCTACGCGGCACCGGTGACGGCGGGCCGATGGACCTCAAATCCATTACGAAGCATCTCAACGAGAATGACATCCGCACCCGCGATGGAGGCCGCTGGGGCATCGCCGCCGTGCATCAAATCCTGACCCGCACGACCTATATCGGCAAGCATCGCTTCAATACCTACGACTCGAAGGCCAAAAGGCACAAGCCCGAAGCCGAGCATGTTGTGATGGAAGTGCCCGCCATCGTCACCAGGGACGAGTGGCAAGCGGTGCAGGCGCATCTCAAGTCGCGCAATCCGAAATGGACGCCACCGCGCACGGTCAGCGGCCCGACGTTGCTGACCGGTATCGCGTTCTGTGCAAGCTGTGGCGGGGCGATGACGATGCGGACCGGAAAGGGCGGGCGTTATCGCTACTACACCTGCTCGACACGTGCCCGGCAGGGGCGCACCGGCTGCGGCGGCTTGACCGTGCCGATGGGCAAGCTCGATACCACCGTCGCCAGCCACATCGAAGATCGGCTGCTCGATCCGCGCCGACTAACGACCCTGTTGTCGGAAGTACTGGACCGCCGGGATGACTACATCGCGCGGCGGCGCACCCATATCGCAGAGCTGCGCCAGCACGCTTCGGAGGCCGACGCCAAACTGAAGCGGCTCTACGAGGCGATCGAGAACGGCGTTGCTGATCTCGACGATCCGGCCTTGAAGGGACGTGTCGCCGAACTCTCCGCCATCCGCGACCAGGCCCACGCCGATGCGGAGCGGGCGGCGGGCGCGATCGAACGCGCAGGACCGGAACTCACGGAGGACAAAGTGAAGGCGTTCGCTACGGCAGCACGCAAGCGTCTGCGCAAGAGCGACGGCACCTACCGCCGCGATCATCTCCGCGCCGTCGCGCAGCGCATCGAGGTGATCGACAAGACCGAAGCCCGCATCATAGGCTCGCGCTCCGCGCTCCTGAAGACCCTCACCGCCGCCAGCGCACAAACGGCGGCCACCGGCGTGCCCACTTTGGAACTGAAATGGCGCACCCGAGAGGATTCGAACCTCTGACCTCCGCCTTCGGAGGGCGGCGCTCTATCCAGCTGAGCTACGGGTGCAGATCGCCAATGGCGCCACTGGAAACCTGACCACGGCATGGCGCCGATGGGTCCGGAACCTAGTGCAAATCCGCACCGAGTGGAACCGGTTTCGCCACAAACGGCAAAGCGGCGCTCATGGTTAGCGAAGCCTTAAGCACAAGCGCGCAATTCCGCCGATCGCGGCAACAGTCCCGAAAGCTCCATTCGCTAGAATTTGAGCGAATTCGTAAACCGATTGCGCATAGGCGCCGCCGGCCAGGGAGCGCGTCCAGATCGCATGTCCGCACAAGCGTTGAACCCGTCGGCGTTAAACCCGTCGTCCGGCCGTGTCGGCTGGGTCGATGCGGCAAAGGGCATCTGCATCTTCCTCGTGGTGATGATGCACTCCACCCTCGGCGTGGAGGCGGCCGCCGGCCAGACCGGCTGGATGAGCTTTGCAACCGACTTCGCAAAACCCTTCCGCATGCCGGACTTCTTCCTGCTGGCGGCGCTTTTCCTGGCTTCGCGCATCAACGCGCCCTGGCGGCTGTACCTCGATCGCAAGGTGCTGCACTTCGTCTATTTCTACCTGCTCTGGCTGGTCATCCAGTGCCTGTTCAAGTGCGTGCTGATCTACGGCCACGGCGCTCAGGAGACGCTCTCGCACCTGGCATGGTCGCTGATCGAGCCGTTCGGCATCCTGTGGTTCATCTATCTGCTGGCGGTCTTCTTCGTCGTCACCCGGCTGGTGCGCGATCTTCCCGTCTGGCTGGTTTGGAGCGCTGCCGCGCTGCTCAAGGCCGCATCGATCACCACCGGCTGGTCGGTCATCGACCAGTTCGCCGCCCATTACGTCTACTTCTACACCGGCTACGCACTTGCACGGCCGATCCTGGCCTTCGCCGACGCGGCCGCCAGCCGGCCGCTCATCGGGCTGGCTGGACTCGCCCTGTGGGGGCTGGCCAACGGCTACGCGGTGCATACCGGCGTCGCGGACCTGCCGGGCATGGGGCTTGTGCTGGGCTTTGCCGGCGCCATCGCGGTGACCGTGACCGCCGCGCTGATCGCCGAGACCATCGTGGGCCGTGCCTTCGCCTATGCCGGCGCGCGCACGCTGGCGATCTATCTGGCCTTCTTCCTGCCCATGGCCGCGCTGCGCATCGTCCTGCTCAAGACCGGCATCATCACCGATGTGGGCACCATCTCCGCGCTGGTCACGGTGTTCGCCTACACGACCCCGCTGATCGCGCTTGTTATCGCCCAGCGGATCGGGCTGTCCTTCCTGTTCGTGCGGCCAAGCTGGGCGCGTATCGACACCGCTCAGGACAAGGCCGCAAACCGCCTCGCGCCGGCGGAATAGCCGGCATTCACAAAAAAGCGCTGCCGCCACCTCGCCAAGGCTCCTGACGCGCGGCATAGTCGTGCGCCATGAGCGCCACGGCTGACATTTCCGACTTTGCGGCCCTGAAATCGGGCGACGAGCTCGTCCTCGTCGACGGGTCCTCCTACATCTTCCGCGCCTACCACGCCCTGCCGCCACTGACGCGCAAGTCGGACGGGCTGCCGGTCGGCGCGGTGGCCGGCTTCTGCAACATGCTGTGGAAGCTGATGCGCGACACCGCCGACGATATCGATCCGACGCATCTGGCGGTCATCTTCGATTATTCGTCGAAGAGCTTCCGCAACGAGATCTACGGCGATTACAAGGCCCATCGCCCCGAACCGCCGGAAGACCTGCGCCCGCAATTCGGGCTGATCCGCCAGGCGGTGGAGGCCTTCAACGTGCCCTCCATCGAGCAGGAGGGTTTTGAGGCCGACGACCTGATCGCGACCTATGCGCGCCAGGCGGCAGAGGCCGGCGCCAGGGTCACCATCGTGGCCTCCGACAAGGACTTGATGCAGCTCGTCAACGACCGCGTCGTCATGTACGACACGATGAAGGACAAGCGCATCGGCGTCGACGAGGTGATCGAGAAATTCGGCGTCGCGCCGGACAAGGTCGTCGACGTGCAGGCGCTGGCCGGTGATTCCGTCGACAACATTCCAGGCGTGCCGGGCATCGGCGTGAAGACCGCCGCGCAACTGATCGAGACCTATGGCGACGTGGAGACGCTTCTCGCGCGCGCGGAGGAGATCAAGCAGCCCAAGCGCCGGGAATCCTTGATCGAGCACGCCGAAAACGCGCGCATCTCGCGCCGGCTCGCGGAGCTGAAGGTGGATGTACCGGTCGCCGTGCCGGTCACCGCGTTCGGCATGCGCGAACCGGATGCACCGCGGCTGATCGCCTTCCTCAAGGCGCTGGAATTCACCACCATCACCCGCCGCGTCGCGGAAGCCAGCGAAGCGGATGCCAGCGCCATCGAGCCGGCAGAGGTGGAGATCAAGCACTGGGACGTGGCGGCATCAGGCACGCCCGCAGCGCAGGATGGAGGTGCCGTAGCGCCGGAAACGGCCGCGGGTACGCATACACCTCAATCGCTCGCCGAAGCCCGCGCGGCGGCGGCGCGCGACACGACGATCGACACCGACACCTACGAGACCGTCACCGATCTCGCCGCGCTACAGGCGTGGATCGATGCGGCGGCCGAACAGGGCTTCGTCGCGGTCGACACCGAAACCAACTCGCTGGATGCCATGCAGGCCGACCTGGTCGGCGTCTCGCTGGCGCTTGAGCCGGGCCGCGCCTGCTACATCCCGCTGCAACATGGCGCCAGCGACGGGCTCGATTTCGGCGACGAGACGGTTGAGCAGATCGCGCTGAACGAGGCAATCGCCGCACTCAAGCCTTTGCTGGAATCGCAATCCGTCCTGAAGATCGGTCAGAACCTGAAATACGACGCACTGGTGTTGTCGCGCTACGGCATCGTGCTCGGCGCCTTCGACGACACAATGCTGATCTCCTATGTGCTCGATGCCGGGCGCACCGGACACGGCATGGACGCGCTGTCGGAGAATTGGCTTGATCACAAGCCGATCCCCTTCTCCGAGGTCGCCGGAACGGGACGCAACAAGCTGACCTTCGATCAGGTGCCCGTGGACCGGGCCACGGCCTATGCGGCGGAAGACGCGGACGTGACGCTGAGGCTTTGGCGGGTGCTCAAACCGCGCCTTGCGGCGGAACGCATGGCGACCGTCTACGAGACGCTGGAACGTCCTCTGCTGCCGGTACTGCAACGCATGGAGGCGCGCGGGGTGGCCGTCGACAAGGCGATGCTGGCGCGGCTGTCGGGCGAGTTCGCGCAAGGCATGGGCGCCATCGAGGCGGATATCTATCGCATCGCCGGCCGGGAGTTCACCATCGGCTCGCCGAAGCAGCTCTCCGAAATCCTGTTCGACGAACTGGGGCTACCTGGCGCCAAGAAGACCAAGACCGGCGCCTGGACCACCTCGGCGAGCGTGCTGGAGGAGCTCGCCGCCGAGGGCCACGAACTGCCCCGCAAGGTGCTCGACTGGCGCACGCTGCAGAAGCTGAAAAGCACCTACACCGACGCGCTGCCGGGCTACATCCATCCCGAGACCGGGCGCGTGCACACATCCTACTCGCTGGCCTCGACGACGACGGGGCGGCTGTCCTCGTCGGACCCCAACCTGCAGAACATCCCGGTGCGCACCGAGGAAGGCCGGCGCATCCGCCAGGCCTTCATCGCCGAGAAGGGCCACAAGCTGGTCTCCGCCGACTACAGCCAGATCGAGCTGCGGGTGCTGGCCCACATGGCCGACATTCCGGAGCTGAAACAGGCCTTCGCCGACGGGCTCGACATTCACGCCATGACGGCGTCGGAGATGTTCGATACGCCGATCGAAGGGATGGACCCGATGGTGCGCCGGCGCGCCAAGGCGATCAATTTCGGCATCATCTACGGCATTTCCGCCTTCGGGCTGGCCAACCAGCTCTCGATCCCGCGTGAGGAGGCGGCGGCCTATATCAAGCGCTATTTCGAGCGCTTCCCCGGCATCAAGACCTATATGGACGAGACCAGGGCCTTCGCGCGCGAGACCGGCTATGTGCGCACCATCTTCGGGCGCAAGTGCCACTACCCCAACATCACCAAGGGACATCCATCGGAACGCGCCTTCAACGAGCGCGCGGCGATCAACGCGCCGATCCAGGGCTCGGCCGCCGACATCATCCGCCGCGCCATGATCCGCATGGAAAACGCGCTGGAAGATGCCGGGTTGAACGCGCGCATGCTGTTGCAGGTGCATGACGAGCTGATCTTCGAGGTGCCGGAGCAGGAAGTCGACGCGACGCTGCCGGTGGTCTCGCAGGTGATGGCTGAGGCGCCGCTACCGGCGGTGGACCTCTCCGTGCCGCTGCAGGTGGATGCGCGGGCCGCCGACAACTGGGACGAGGCGCACTGAGGCACCAAATCGTTTCCCAAACCAGGAACGAAAACTACACGTACGACGTCTCCAAGGTTGACGTCAGAATCCCGGCGTGATTCATGGGCGCTACAAAGTTTTGTATAGCTGACAGCTCCGAGTTTGGGCCGGTCACGCGGACACTCACGGCTAACATGTTCGGGGGTCAACATGGCTCAAGCTGCACCCATAGAAATGCTCGCGCGCTCAGACACTTCCACCGATAGGCCTGTTGCAAGTAAGGCGAAAACCCCGTCCGACGATCCTCGTGAGAGGATGAGACAGATAATCGAAGAACGCTCTTTCCGAACTGATCGAGTTTTCATGCTCGCTTCCGGAAAAGAGAGCAACATCTACTTCAATATGAAGCCATCGATGATGGACGCGGAGGGAGCTGATCTCCTTTCGAAACTCATGTTCGAACTGATTGCAACCGACAATATTGATTGTATCGGTGGCTTGGAAATGGGCGCTGTGCCAATCGTTTCATCGGTGTCGATCAGGAGTCTTGAAGCAAACCGGCCAATGGCCGGCTTCTTCGTGCGCAAGAAGGCCAAGGAGCACGGCGCGGCATTGCTGCTGGAAGGCCTGGCGGACGGCGAGGGCATGGCGGGCAAGCGCGTGGCCGTCATCGACGATGTCGCCACCACCGGCGGTTCGGTGCTGAAGGCAGTCGAGGCGGTACAAGCGGCCGGCGGCGAGGTGGTCGTGGCCGCCGTCGTGGTCGACCGTCAGGAGGGCGCGGCGCAACTGCTGAGCCAGCACGGCATCGCACTCAAGGCGGTGTTTACGGCAGACGATTTTCTGCCCGAGGGCTTCCAGCGCATGCCGCCCAAGATCGGCTGAGGCGCGCTTTTCGGCGGAAACCATAGGGATCGAAGTATTCCAATCTCCGTATATTCATCCCGATTCACCTTGCCATTGCCGCAATTCCATGCGCTAACTCCACGGCAATCGACGTTTGGCCGGACGATTTGGCCCCAATGCGTGACGCAACAAGCGCGGACCGCCAACGACCTTCTCCAACTGTTCGATGAATCGCGCGCGTCAGCGGAATCGACCGCTTGAGCGCACTGACTGAAACCTTTGTCGAAAGAGGACTACCGATGGCGAAGGGAACCGTGAAGTGGTTCAACACCCAAAAAGGGTTCGGCTTTATCCAGCCGGAAGAGGGCGGCAAGGACGTCTTCGTGCATATCACCGCCGTTCAGCGTTCTGGGCTCAAGGGGCTCGATGAGGGACAGGTCATCAGCTACGACGTTGAGACCGACCCGAAGAACGGCAAGAGCGCGGCGGCCAACCTGGTCGTTGACGGCTAAAGACCGACAACACAGTTACGCGTACGAAAGAGGCGGCCCGCTGGGCCGCCTCTTTTTTAGTGGGTTTGTTTCGCTCACACCGAGCTCACTTACGCTCGCCGGCTCCGCGGGGGCGCCCTGACCGGGCGGGCGTCCAGTCGGACGCCGGGTTCGTCCCTCACAGTGATAGAGCGTTTGGCACCCAGGCACGCGACCGCGAGCGCGTCAAATCAAGCGGCGAATTCCTCGCCGGTCTCCTGATCGACCACCTTCATGGACAGGCGCACCTTGCCGCGCTGGTCGATCTCCAGAAGCTTGACGAAGACCTCGTCGCCTTCCTTGACGATCTCATCGACCTTCTCGGGCCGGGTGTCGCGGCTGAGCTGCGAGATGTGCACCAGCCCGTCCTTGGCGCCGAAGAAGTTCACGAAGGCGCCGAAGTCCATGATCTTGACGACCTTGCCCTTGTAGATGACGCCAACCTCGGGCTCCGCAACGATGGAGTGAATCCAGTCGCGCGCCGCCTTGATCGAGGAACCGTCGGCGGATGCGATCGACACCGATCCGTCGTCGGAGATGTTGATCTTGGCGCCGGTCTTCTCGACGATCTCGCGGATGATCTTGCCGCCGGCGCCAATCACTTCGCGGATCTTGTCGACGGGGATCTTCATGGACTCGATGCGCGGCGCATGCTCACCGAGCTCCTCGCGGGATTCGCTGAGCGCCTTGGCCATCTCGCCCAGGATGTGCAGCCGGCCGCCCTTGGCCTGCTCCAGCGCCTGGCGCATGATCTCCTCGGTGATGCCGGCGATCTTGATGTCCATCTGCAGCGAGGTGATGCCGTCCTCGGTGCCGGCGACCTTGAAGTCCATGTCGCCGAGGTGGTCCTCGTCACCCAGGATGTCCGACAGGACGGCGAACTTCTCGCCTTCCAGGATCAGACCCATGGCGATGCCCGACACCGGCCGCTTCACCGGTACGCCGGCATCCATCAGCGCCAGCGAGGTGCCGCAGACGGTGGCCATCGAGGAGGAGCCGTTCGATTCGGTGATCTCGGAGACCACGCGGATCGTGTAGGGGAACTCTTCCTTCTCCGGCAGCATCGGATGGATGGCCCGCCAGGCGAGCTTGCCGTGACCGATCTCGCGGCGCCCAGCGCCACCCATGCGGCCGGTCTCACCGACCGAATAGGGCGGGAAGTTGTAGTGCAGCAGGAAGTGCTGCTTGTAGGTGCCTTCCAGCGCGTCGATGAACTGTTCGTCGTCGGCGGTACCAAGCGTGGCGACGACGACGGCCTGGGTCTCACCACGGGTGAACAGGGCCGAGCCGTGCGTGCGCGGCAGGATGCCGGCCTCCGAAACGATCTGGCGCACGTCGTCGAGCTTGCGCCCGTCGATGCGCACGCCGTCATCCAGAATGCCCCAGCGCACGATCTTGGCTTCGAGCTTCTTCAGGACATCACCGAGCTGCACGCGGGTCGGCCCGTCCTCGGCCGCTTCACCGTCGGGGAAGAAGTGGTCGATGACCTTGGCCTTGGCGGCATCCACCGCATCGCGACGTTCGGTCTTGTCCTTGATCTTGTAGGCCTCGCGCAGATCGCCTTCGGCAATCTCGGCAGCCTTCGCAGCAACCTCGGAAAGATCGGGCAGCACGTGCTCGCGCGGCTCCTTGGCGGCCTTCTCGGCCAGGCGGATGATCGCCTCGATGACCGGCTGGAAACCCGTGTGGCCAAACATGACCGCGCCGAGCATGGCGTCTTCAGCCAGTTCCTTTGCTTCCGACTCGACCATCAGGACCGCGTCGCCGGTACCGGCAACAATCAGATCGAGTGCAGTGTCCGGCATCTCGTCGAGGGTCGGGTTGAGAACGTACTCACCATCGAGGTAGCCGACACGTGCGCCACCGATCGGCCCCATGAAGGGCACCCCCGACAGCGTCAGCGCCGCCGACGCCGCGACCATACCGACGACGTCAGGATCATTTTCCATGTCATGCGACAGCACAGTGATGATCACCTGAGTGTCGCACTTGTAGCCTTCCGCGAACAGCGGGCGGATCGGCCGGTCGATGAGACGCGACGTCAGCGTCTCCTTTTCGGTGGGTCGGCCTTCGCGCTTGAAATAGCCGCCAGGAATGCGGCCCGCAGCGAAGAACTTCTCTTGGTAGTTGACGGTGAGCGGGAAGAAATCGAAGCCGGCCTTGGGCTGCTTCTCGGAAACCACCGTGGCGAGCACCGAGGTCTCGCCGTAGGTCGCCACCACGGCGCCGTCGGCCTGCCGGGCGACCTTGCCGGTTTCGAGCACCAGCGGGCGTCCGCCCCAATCAATCTCTTCGCGATGAATAGTGAACATTGGTCGTCTATAGCTCCATTGCACGTATGCGTCCGCACCGGCACATCCCGACGAGCGGCCGGGTGGCACGGCTTGGAACGGGGCACAGGGAGCCATGGGCAAGATGGCGGGACGCTTCGCTCTGCTGGTATCAGGCTAACGAAGCGCCCGGCGATCCCCCCATGGCCTCTCTGCGCGGGGGTTGTCAGCGCGGCTCAACGCAACTTGGTCGTCGCCGCGCCGGGAATAGTCGGCATGCTGGCCGGTGCTTAACGCCGCAGACCCAACCTGCCGATCAACTGCTTGTAACGCTCCTCATCCTTCGCCTTGACGTAGTCGAGGAGGCGGCGGCGTTGCGAAACCAGCTTGAGCAGGCCGCGCCGCGAGTGATTGTCCTTCTTGTGGGACTTGAAGTGCTCGGTCAGGTTGACGATCCGCTCAGTGAGGATCGCGACCTGCACTTCCGGCGAACCCGTGTCGCCGGACTTGGTGGCGTATTCGCCAATAAGCTCCTGCTTTCGATCAGCAGCAATCGACATCGCACAGTCCTTTCCCGGCCAAACGCGGCCGAACACGAAAACGAACCGTCCCGATGCACTCCGAAAACCGAAAAACCGCCGCGGACTTCTCCGCGAATCGTCCAATCCGGATTGAAGCGGGGACGTAGGGCTTCAGCCCTGTTCACGGCACGAGCCGGGATGTCGTCCAGCAAGGTCGTGAAGCGTGCCGTGGCAACGCCTTCGGTACGCGCGGCGGTGTATGCCCTATTTCACAGCGTTTGGCTAGTACCTGTGTGACGGCTACGCCGTCGACAGGTCGAACACCCGGCGCGGCTGCAATCTGGCGCCGTCTCCCTCGGCGAGCGCGATGACATCGCCGCCACAGGTGACCGCCACCATGCCTTCGACGACAGGCGCATCGCGGCCGCGCAGCAACACCGCCTGGCCGCGCGCCAGCAACGCCGCATCGTTGCGCAACACGGATACCTCCGGCATGCCCGCGAGCCCGGCACCCAAGGGCAGGAGTTGCGCTTTCAACGCCTCAGGCCCCTTTTCGGCCGCCGCTTCGACGGCATCCATGGTCACCATGTCGTCGACATCGAAAGGTCCCTCCGCGGTGCGCCGCAATGCCGTGACGTGGCCATGGCAGCCGAGCCGTTCGCCAAGGTCGCGGGCAAGCGCACGCACATAGGTGCCCGGACCGCAGACGCAGCGGAACGTGGTTTGTTCGGTATCGTCGTTGAGACGGACCAGGTCGTCGACCTCCACCTCGCGAGCGGCAAGTTCCACCGCCTCGCCGGCCCGCGCCAGGGCGTAGGCGCGTTCGCCCTCCACCTTGACTGCGGAGAAACGTGGCGGGACCTGCGCGATGACGCCGGTGAAGTCCGGCAGCAGGGCATCGATGTCCGCGCTCGTCGGGCGTTTGTCGGAGGTCGCGCAGATCTCGCCTTCGCTGTCGTCGGTATCGGTCGCAGCACCCCAGCGCACGTCGAACTCGTACACCTTGGTGTCGTCGACGACATAGGGAATCGTCTTGGTGGCTTCGCCGAAGGCGATCGGCAGCATGCCGCTGGCCAGCGGATCGAGCGTGCCGGCGAATCCAGCCTTGCGACAGCCGAACAGCCGCTTGAGGCGGCCCAGTGCCTGGTTGGAGGTCCGACCCACCGGTTTGTCCAGCACGAGCCAGCCGTGGACGGTCGGTTTCTGGCGCTTCCGGCCCATGACTCAAACCTATTGTCGGATCGCTGACGTGCCCGCACGAACGCTCAGCGGGTGGTTCCGGAATCCTCACCATCTGCGTCGGACGCGGTGTCGCGACGCACTTGCGGCGAATCCAGTAACGCGTCCATGCGCGCGGCGGTGTCGAAGGTCTCGTCGCGGGCAAAGCTCAGTTCCGGCGTGTATTTCAGGGATACCTGTTTCGCCAGCAGACCGCGCAGGAAACGACGGTTGCGGTTGAGCGCCTCCAGAACCGGACCCTCATCGACGCCACCAAGCGGCATCACATAGGCGGTCGCCTGCTTGAGGTCCGGGCTGACACGCACCTCCGGCACGGTAACCGCATGGGTTTCCAGCACGGGATCGTTGACCTCGCCGCGCTGCAGGGCGTCGGCGAGCGCATGGCGCAGCAACTCGCCAACGCGTAGCTGGCGCTGGCCCTGACTGGAAAAGCGCGAGGCGGCGTTCATCGGATGGCGATCCTGCTGGAGCCGATTCGTGTGTCGTTGAATCGCTCAACCGGCTCTTGTTGTTGTTTTCACGCAATTCCCGGGCGGAAAACCGGTACCCACTTTTCCTGGAATTGCTCTACAGGCTGCGTTCGATCTGCTCGACGCGGTAGCACTCGATCAGGTCGCCCTGACGAATGTCCTGGTAATTCTCGAAGGCCATGCCGCATTCCTGGCCGACCTCGACGCGCGGCACCTCGTCCTTGAAGCGCTTGAGCGTCGACAGCTTGCCTTCGTGAATGACCACGTTGTCGCGCAGCAGACGCACGCCCATGCCGCGTTCCACGTGGCCCTCGGTCACGCGGCAGCCGGCCACCTTGCCGACCTTGGAGATGGAGAACACCTCGAGGATTTCGGCGTTGCCGAGCATGGTCTCGCGCAGCTCCGGCGCCAACATGCCCGACATCGCCGCCTTCACGTCGTCGATCAGGTCGTAGATGACGTTGTAGTAGCGAATCTCGATGCCTTCGGCCTCGGCCGCGTCTCGCGCCTGCTTGTTGGCGCGCACGTTGAAGCCAATGATCACCGCATTGGAGGCTGCCGCCAGCGTCACATCCGATTCGGAGATGGCGCCGACACCCGACAGGATGATGCGGGCGCTGACCTCGTCGGTACCGAGATTGTCCAGCGCGCCGGCGATTGCCTCCACCGAGCCCTGCACGTCGCCCTTAACCAGCAGCGGCACTTCCTTGCGCTCCTCGGTCTTGAGCTGGCTCATCATGTCGGCAAGCGAGGACCGCATGCCGCCGGAAACCTGCATCTGCTCGCGCTTCTGGCGCTGGCGGTACTCGGTCACCTCGCGGGCGCGCGCCTCGTTCTCGACCACGACGAAGACATCGCCGGCTGACGGCGTGCCGTTCAGGCCAAGGACTTCGACGGGTATGGCGGGGCCAGCTTCGTCCACATTGGTGCCGTGCTCGGTGAGCAGGGCGCGGACCTTGCCCCATTCGGAACCCGCGACCAGCACATCGCCCACGCTCAGCGTGCCGCGCTGCACCAGGACCGTGGCGACAGGACCGCGGCCACGGTCGAGCTGCGCCTCGATCACCACGCCTTCACCGGCCCGATCCGGATTGGCCTTGAGATCGAGCAACTCGGCCTGCAGCAGGATCGCCTCGATCAACTTGTCGAGATTGGTGCCCTTGAGCGCGGAGACTTCGACCTCCAGCACATCGCCACCGAGGCTTTCCACCACCACCTCGTGCTGCAGCAATTCGTTGCGCACGCGGGTGGCGTCGGCATCGGACTTGTCGATCTTGTTGACGGCGATGATCATCGGCACTTCGGCGGCGCGGGCGTGATTGATCGCCTCGATGGTCTGCGGCATGACGCCGTCATCGGCGGCGACCACCAGCACGACGATATCGGTGACCTTGGCGCCACGGGCGCGCATCGAGGTAAATGCCGCGTGGCCCGGCGTGTCGATGAAGCTGACCGTCTGGCCGTTGTCGGTGGTGACCCGGTAAGCGCCGATATGCTGGGTGATGCCGCCGGCCTCGCCGGACACCACGTTGGCCTGGCGCAGGGCATCGAGCAACGACGTCTTGCCATGATCGACATGGCCCATGACGGTGACCACGGGCGCGCGCGGCTGCTTGTTCTCGTCGGTGTCGTCCTCGGCGATCAGACCTTCCTCGACATCGGCCTCCGACACGCGCTTGACCGTGTGGCCCAGTTCCTCGGCGATGAGCTGGGCGGTGTCGGCATCGATGATGTCGTTGATCTGCAACATCTGGCCCTGCTGCATCAGCAAGCGGATGACGTCGACGGCACGCTCGGCCATGCGGTTGGCGAGTTCCTGGATGGTGATGGTCTCGGGGACCACCACCTCGCGGATGATCTTCTGGCCCGGTTCCTTCTGGCCACCCTGCTTGGCGCGCTGCTGACGGCGGCGCATGGCAGCAAGCGAGCGGCTGCGCTCCTCGTCGACATTGAGCGCGTTGGAAATGGTCAAGCGGCCACGACGGCGCTCGCCCTCGGTGCGCCGCACAGGCGTACGGGGCTGTTCCTGGGGCTTGCGGCGTTGCCGGGCCGCGTCATCGGCGGCGGCCGGTTTGGCCGTCTCCGCGGGCGGAGCGGGCGGCTCCTGTTCGGCGGAGCGGCGCTCGGCTTCGGCCTCGGCGCGCTCGCGGGCGGCCTCCTCGGCGGCGCGGCGTTCCTCTTCCTCGGCGCGGCGGGTCTCGGCTTCGGCGCGCTCCTGCTTGAGACGCTCCTCCTCGACGGCGCGGCGCTCGGCCTCCACCACCGCCTTGGCGCGGTCTTCCTCCTCACGCACACGCGCTTCGGCAAGCGCATGGGCGCGGGCGTTCTTCTCCTCGTCGGTCAGCGTGCGCAGCACGACGCCGGAGCGCGACGGCTCGGCGGGCTCAGGAGCGGCAGGCTCGGCCGGTTTGGGCTTGATCGGCGGCGCTTCGCTGGCGGGCTGCGGCGGGGCCGGTTTTGGCGGCTCCGCCTCCTGGCCACCCGGCCCGATGGCACGGCGACGCTTCTTCTCGACCACCACCGCCTTGGAGCGGCCGTGGGAGAAGTTCTGACGCACCGTGCCCGACTCGACCGTGCGCTTCAGGCTCAACGTCTTGCGACGCGGCACGGAAATCGTCTTATCGCCGGTATTTTCGTTTTCACTCATCTCAAGCCAGTCCTTACGCGACTTCGTCGCACATGTCTCACATTCTCTGCCGGGTATCAAACCGCGTTTGCGCCTTGATAACCCGCAAGCCGTTCAAGTGCGCCCCATGCGGAGCGTCCCTGCGGCGCCGCGCTCACCGCGACATGCATCACATTCGCTCCGCCAAGCGCGGTATCGAGCTCCACGCCGGCGAGCAACCGATACACCGGCAGGCCCGCCGCAGCGGCGATCCGGTCAAGCTTGCCGGCGCCGTCTTCGGCCGCCTCGCGGGCATGCAGCAGGCCAGCCGCCCCGCCGGAGCGCAGCAGCGCCTCGACCTTGGCAAAACCCGTCACCGCACACCCGGCCTTGCGCGCCAGACCCAGCGCACCCAGCGCGGCAGACCGCAAACTCGTGGCCACCGCATCCGGCAGCGATCCGTCAGCCCGTGCCTGGCACCGGAACCCCCGGGCGAAGGCGTTACGCCCGACCGCCTCGGCGACCGTGGCGGCATCCGCGCCGACCCACACGCCGCGGCCGGGCAACCGTCGCTTGAGATCGGCCACGACGCAGCCGTCGGGGTCCAGCACGAAGCGGATCATCTCGTCCTCGGGCCGCACCTGCCGCGTCACCGCGCAGGTGCGCGTGCGCGGCCGGCGCCGCCCGGCGGCAGGCCCGCTGTCGCGGATATCGACCTCCGCGAGGCCGGTATCAGGCGTTGGCGCCGTCGGCATCCGCCGCCTCGTCCGCTGTACCTTCGGCGGCCTCGCCCTCCTCGCTCTCCGCCTCAGGGTCGGGCTCGGGCTCCGGTTCGATCCATCCGGCGACAATGCGCGCCTGCATGATCATGTGCTCAGCCTCGTCCCGGCTCACGCCGAAATCCTTCAACATGCCGTCGTGGCGGGTTATCTCGCCATCCTGCCGCTCCACCCAGCCGGTCAGCTCATCGGTGGCGCAGCCAGCGAGATCCTCAATCGACTTGATCTCGTTTTCGCCGAAGACGACCATCATCGCAGTATCGACGCCTTCGATGCTCCGCAACTCATCCTGCACGCCAAGCTCCTTGCGCCGGGCATCGCGTTCGGCCTCGATGCGCTCCAGATACTCGTTGGCGCGGGTCTGAATCTCGACCGCGGTGTCCTCGTCGAAGCCCTCGATAGCGCCGATCTCGGCGACCTCGACATAGGCGAGCTCCTCAACGCTGGTGAAGCCTTCCGACACCAGCAGTTGCGCGACAACCTCGTCGACGTCGAGCGCCTCCACGAACAGTTCGGTGCGCTCGACGAACTCGGCCTGACGGCGCGCCGATTCTTCTTCCTCGGTCAGGATGTCGATGTCCCAGCCGGTGAGCTGGGAAGCGAGCCGCACGTTCTGGCCGCGCCGGCCGATCGCCAGGCTCAGTTGCTCGTCGGGCACCACCACCTCGATGCGCTCGGCATCCTCGTCGAGCACCACCTTGGCGACTTCCGCCGGGGCCAGCGCGTTGACGATGAAGCTGGCCGCGTCCGGCGACCAGGGAATGATGTCAATCTTCTCGCCCTGCAGTTCCTGCACCACCGCCTGCACGCGGCTGCCGCGCATGCCGACACAGGCACCGACCGGATCGATGGAGGAATCGTTGGAGATCACCGCGATCTTGGCGCGGCTGCCGGCGTCGCGGGCGACCGACTTGATCTCGATGATGCCGTCATAGATCTCCGGCACCTCCTGGGCGAACAGCATCGCCATGAAATGGGGATGGGTGCGCGACAGGAAAATCTGCGGGCCTCTGGGCTCGCGGCGCACATCGAAAATGAAGGCGCGAATGCGGTCGCCGGGGCGGTAGTTCTCGCGCGGGATCATCTCGTCGCGGCGGATCATGCCTTCGCCACGGCCCAGATCGACGATCACGTTGCCGTACTCGACACGGCGCACGATGCCGTTGACGATCTCGTTGACGCGGTCCTTGAATTCCTCGAACTGGCGATCGCGCTCGGCCTCGCGAACCTTCTGGACGATCACCTGCTTAGCGCTCTGGGCGGCGATGCGGCCGAAGTCGAGCGGCGGCAGCGCATCGGCGATGAAGTCGCCGACCTGGGCTGCGGGGTTGCGTTCACGCGCATCCTCAAGGGCGATCTCGGTGGCCGGGTTCTCCACCTCCTCGATGACGACCAGCAGCCGCTGGAGGCGGATTTCGCCGGTCTTGCCGTCGATTTCGGCGCGGATTTCGGTCTCGTTGCCATAGCGCGAGCGGGCCGCCTTCTGGATGGCGTCCTCCATCGCCTCGATGACGATCTCGCGTTCGATCGACTTCTCGCGCGCCACCGCATCGGCAATCTGCAGCAGCTCAAGCCGGTTGGCGCTTACTCCGATATTCATGCCCCGCGCGCTCCCGTGTTGCGTGTCCTGGTCATGTCGTCCTCCCTGTCTCCGGCCCTAGAGCATCTTATCTGCGCCGTTCACGGTGCAGGTTGCTCTAGCCGGCGAATGTCTCAGCGCTTGGCGCTGGTGCGTCCCAATGCTGCATCGATCAGCGCATCGGTCAGAACCAGATGCGCCTCGAGCACGTCGTCGAGCGGCAGCGCGACCTTGCGCGCGCCATCGTCGGTATCAATCTCGATCTCGATCACCTCTTCGCCCACCTCGCCGAGGGGGCCGCGAAAACGTCGCCGCCCGTCCAGCCCGACATTGAGCTCGACCTTGGCCTCGTGGCCGGACCAGCGGGCGAAATCGCTGCGTCGGACCAAGGGGCGGTCGATGCCCGGCGAGGAGACCTCCAGATGATACCCTTGAGCGATCGGATCCTCGACATCAAGCGCCGGCGACACGGCATGGCTCACGGTCTCGCAGTCATCGACCGTCATCTCGCCGTCCGGGCGCTCAGCCATGATCTGCAGCGTCAGCCCGTCGCGGCCGCTGACGCGTACGCGCACCAGGCGGTAACCGAGATCGACCAGCACCGGCTCGACGATCGCGGCAACGCGCGCGTCGAGACCGGATTCGCGCACCAGTCGCGGCTCGGCAAGCGCATCCGCCAGGCTTGTGTCCAAAGGGCTCTCCAAAGCGACCATCACGTCCCGCCCATCGCCGGGCTGTTCGATCGAATAAAGAAAAAGCGGGCCCCCGGAGGGACCCGCCTCATCAGCGATCTGATTGAGACTGGATTGACCCCAATATAGCGATTTCGCACCGGTTCGCAAGATCAGTCGGGGCGGCGGCGAAACGACAGATAGGTGGGGCGGCGGCGAAACGACAGATAGGTGGGGCGGCGGCCTTCGCGGATCGCCTTCGCCTCGTAACGCGTCCCGGGCCAGCCGGACCAGGCCCTGCGCCAGTCATCGGCCTCGGCGGCAGACCAGGCGAAACCGGCATGGGCACTGACATGCATCAGTGTCCAGGTGACGTAGTCGGACCAGTCCGATGCGAAGCGCAGTTCGCCGCCGGGCTTCAGCACGCGATGAACGGCGGTGACCGTCTCGCCACATACGAAGCGCCGCTTCCAATGCCGGCGCTTGGGCCAGGGATCGAGATAGAGCAGGTCGACGCGGTCGAGGCTCGCGGCGGGCAGCCATTGCAGCAGTTTGGCGCCGTCGCCATCGAACAGGCGCACGTTGGCAAGATCGCGATCGTCGATCTCCGCGAGCATCGCGGCGAGCCCGTTGACATAGGCTTCCGCACCGATGAAGCCCCGGTCGGGATGCGCCTCAGCGCCAGCCGCCAGATGTTCGCCGGAGCCAAAGCCGATCTCCAGCACGAGCATGTCCGGCGCGTGCGGGAACAGCGCGTTCAAAGGCTGGGTGGCGGCCGCCGCGATATCGATGGCAATGCGCGGCAGCAGGTCGTCGAGCAGGCGTTGCTGGCGGAGGCTGAGCGCGTGGCCCTTGCGGCGGCCGTAGAGACGGCTGCGCGTGTCATCGGCCCCGCGCGCGTTCACGCGGCTACCCGGCGGCGGACTTCAGCGCGTCCGTCAGATCCAGCCGCTCCCAGGAAAACCCGCCATCGGGCTCCGGCACACGGCCGAAATGGCCGTAGGCGGCGGTGCGGGCATAGATCGGACGGTTGAGTTCCAGATGATCGCGGATGCCGCGCGGCGTCAGCGACATCACGTCCCGGATCGCCTGTTCGAGCGTCTCGTCGCTGACGGTGCCGGTCTTCTGCGTGTCGACATAGATCGACAGCGGCTCGGCGACGCCAATGGCGTAGGAAAGCTGGATGGAGCAACGATCGGCCAGTTCGGCAGCGACGATGTTCTTGGCCAGATACCGTGCCGCATAGGCCGCGGAACGGTCGACCTTGGTGGGGTCCTTGCCGGAAAACGCGCCACCGCCGTGGGGGGCGGCGCCGCCATAGGTGTCGACGATGATCTTGCGGCCGGTCAGGCCGCAGTCGCCATCGGGACCCCCGACGACGAACTTGCCGGTCGGATTGACATGCCACGCCGTGTCGTCGTCGACCCAGCCGTCGGGCAGTGCGGAGATGATGTACGGCTCGACGATGGTGCGCACATCCTCGGAGCTCAGCGAATCGTCGAGGTGCTGGGTGGAGAGTACGATCTGCGTGACGCGGACAGGCTTTCCGTTCTCGTAGGCAACGGAGACCTGGCTCTTGGAATCGGGGCCCAGCGCCGGCGCCCTTCCGGAATGACGGGCCTCGGCCAGTTCGTGCAGTATCTTGTGGGCGTAGTAGATCGGCGCCGGCATCAGCTCCGGCGTCTCCCGGCAGGCGTAGCCGAACATGATGCCCTGATCGCCAGCGCCTTCATCCTTGTTGCCAGCGGCATCGACGCCCTGCGCGATATCCGCGGACTGTCCGTGCAGCAGGACCTCGACCTGGCAATTGTCCCAGTGGAAGCCGTCCTGTTCATAGCCGATCGACTTGATCGCGCCACGCGCTGCCGCCGTGATACGCTCGGCATCGACCCGCACGTCCTTTTCACCAACCGTGTGGCACAGGCTCTCGGGTCCGCGCACCTCGCCGGCAACGATCACCCTGTCGGTGGTGGCCAGCGTTTCGCAGGCGACACGCACCTGCGCGGGATCCATCCCGGTTTTCGCCGCCTCGGTGAAGAACAAATCGACGACTTCGTCGGATATCCGGTCGCAAACCTTGTCGGGATGGCCCTCCGAGACCGACTCGCTGGTGAAGACGTAACTGGACCTTTTCACGTGACCACTACCCCGTGTGCTGGAAGGACGTCCGGCTGGCGAGACGGCACGGGCGGGGCACCGTCGGACAAAGCCGGCGCGTTGTGACAGCCGTCACACGCCTAGTCAAGAAAAGGGGGACACGAAACCGCCGATCCGGCCAGCCAAAACCAGATCAGTCGGTGTCACCGGATTCGGCAATCGACTTGACCAGATCAATGACCTTGCGGCGCACCGAGGCATCCTTGATGCGAAAGAAGGCGCGGTTGAGCTGCAGTCCATCGGCACTGGTCATAAGCGTGGTGTCGAAGCCCTGCTGGGCCATCTCGGCCATTCCCGCCGCCTTGTTGGCCGAGGCGGTCAGGCCTTCGTAAAAGAACGAGACGGGGACACCGAGGATGCTTGCGATCTCGAACAGCCGGCTGGCGCCGATCCGGTTGGTGCCCTTTTCATATTTCTGGACCTGCTGGAAGGTCAGGCCCAGTTGCTCCCCGAGGCGCTCCTGACTCATACCGACAAGCATGCGGCGCATACGCACCCGGCCACCCACATGCACATCGATCGGGTGGTGCTTCTTTTCTATCATCTTCTTCTCTTCCCGAATGCGTGGGACGTACCCCCGGTTCAGACCCTCCGGTCAGATAGGCAACCTCCCGTCAGCTCCAAGGGGTGCCGCCAACGAACCAACCGGAACCGCCTTGCTCCCTCCTGCGAGGGAGAGCCCGTGATTACACCCAAATGCCTGAAAACGCTAGTTTAAGTTTACAAATTCAGTGCTCAATTAGTAATCACGGCGGCGGAATTGTCGCAACCCGGCCGCGGCGGAACAACCCAAGCGCAAAGAAAGCACCCACGATGGCAAGCGCTGGAAACAGACCAAAGCGGGTGAAAGGCGGCGGCGGCATGGCGCCCGGCAGGGTCACGTCGATCACCGAGCGCGCGTCGAGCGGCAGATAGGTGAGTGTGCGTCCGCGGGAATCGACAACGGCGGAGATACCGTTATTGGCCGCGCGGACCAGCGGCAGGCCCTCCTCGATGGCGCGCAGGCTCGCCTGCATCAGATGCTGTCGCGGACCTGGCGTGTCGCCGTACCAGGCATCGTTGGTCACGTTGAGCAGCCAGGCAGGCCGCGGCAGATCGCGCGCCATCACGCCGGGGAAGATCGCCTCGTAGCAGATCAGCGGCAGGAATGGCGGGACACCGGGTGCCGACAGCGGAGCCCGCTCGGCGCCGGCGTCGAAGCCGCCCGGTAGGCCGGTCAACTGGCGAAAGCCGATCGCTTCCATGAATGGCTGGAGCGGCAGGTACTCGCCGAACGGGACCAGATGCGTCTTGTTGTAGGTCGACTGTATCTGACCGTTGTCGCCGATGACGGCGAGCGCGTTGTAGGCATGGTAACCGCGCGGCACCTGCGAGGTCGGCTCGTAGCGTTGCAATCCGGAAATCAGGACAGTGCCCTGCGGGATCAGGGCGGTCAGCGCGGCGATCGCCGTCGGCTCGTCCTGCAGGAAGAAGGGAAAGGCCGATTCCGGCCAGATCACCGCATCGAAGTCGGCGATGCCCGAGGCGTCCGGCGCGGTGGCGATGTCCGACAGGGTCATCTGCGCGGCGAGCACCTGCGAGGCTTTCTCGGGATCCCACTTTTCCGCCTGCGGAATGCTGGGCTGGACGATGCGCAGGCGCACATCGTGGGGAGCAGGCTCGGGAAGGCTGAGGCGGTAGGCGCCATAACCGCCGACGAGCGCCGTAATGCCGAGCGCCAACACCAGTACCGAAATGCGACCGTAGCGATGCGCGGGATCGGACAGTCCAAGTGCCGCCGGCGCGGCAAACACGAACAGTGCCAGCGCGGTCATGCCGTGCAGGCCGATCACCGCGGCGACCTGGGCGGTCAGCGTCGTCGAGGCCAGCGCGTAGCCGAACGCGTTCCAGGGAAACCCGGTCAGGGCGTAGCCACGCAGGATTTCAAAGGCTGCGAAGCTGGCGGCAAAGACGAAAATCCGCAACGGGCCCGGTCGCCACATCAGCCGCGCCAGCACGGCGGCGGCGGCAAAGAACAACGCCAGCCCGGCGGGCATCAACATGATCGCGAAGGGCAGCAGCCAGGCGTAACGCTCTGCATCGACCAGGAACGCCCCGCCGATCCACCACAGCCCGGCGAGAAAATAGCCAAAGCCGAAGCACCAGCCGATGGCCGCGGCCGACAGCAACGTCCGCAGCCGGGCGCGGTGGCCGCTGGCGACCGCACCGTCAATGAGCCAGACCAGCACCGGCAAGGTAACGAAGAGGATCGGCGCAGCGCCCAGCGGCGGCATGGCGAGCACCGATGCGGCGCCGGCCAGCATGGCCAGCAGCGCCCGCCGCCAGCCCCACTGCAACATCACCCCCTGGGCAACGGCCTGCAGCACTCGCTTCCCCTCACCTGCACGCGTGCGTGCGCACGAGCGCTGCCGTTACTCTGCCGCCTTGGCCGTCTTGGCGCGGGCACGGGCGTGCCGCTTGCGGATACGCACGCGCTTGATGCGCCTGGGATCGGCGTCAATGACCTCGATCTCGTAGCCGCCGACGAGTCCGACCAGTTCGCCGCGGACGGGAACCCGGCCAAGCTGCGAGAACACCAAGCCGCCGAGCGTATCGACGTCCTCGACAACGTCTTCGGGCAATTCGAAGCCGTTGCCAAGGGCTTCCTGCAAATCATCCAGAGGCAACCGCGCATCGGCCACGTAGATGCCCTCCGACATGGGCTCGATCAGCGGGCGGTCGGTCTCGTCATGCTCGTCCTCGATATCGCCGACGATCTCCTCGACCAGGTCCTCGATGGTGGCCAGGCCATCGGTGCCGCCATACTCGTCGATGACGATGGCCATGTGCTTGCGGGTCGCCTGCATCTTGGTGAGCAGGTCGCCGGCCGGCATCGATGGGGGCACGAACAGCACCTCGCGGGTCAGCTTGGTCTGGGCCAGCGTTTTGCCGAGATCGACACGCGAAAGATCGAGACCGCCCTGCGGCGCAGGTTGCGCGGTATTGGCCTTGCGGCGACGGCGCTTGACGTTCGCCCCCTTGGTCACATGGGCAACCACGTCCTTGATGTGCAGAAAGCCGACCGGATCGTCGAGCGATTCCCTGACCACGGGAAGCCGCGAATGGCCCGCCTCCTGAAACACCCGAAGCACTTCGTCCAGCTTAGTGTCGATATCGACAAAGTCGATATCGGCGCGCGGCACCATGACGTCGTCGGCGCGCAGCTCGCGCAGCTCCAGCACGTTGCGCAGCATGAGCCGCTCTTCGGCGGAGAGATGGTCGTCGGCATGGGTCGGATCGGCTTCCAGCGCATCGCTGATCGAGGCGCGCACGCCCTCGCCGCCGCCCATGCCGAACAGGCGGCGCAGCCAGTCGAACACGAACCGCCGCCGCCGTGGCGCATAGACCACCGGCAGGTTGGGCGTACTGTCGCTTGATGGGTCTGGATCGGCGCTGTCTTCGGACGCGCCCGGAGCGCGTTGATCGCTGTCGTTCATCGTCTCATCACGTTAGCGGCCGCGGGCGGAACAAGGAACCGGCCCCACGGGAGAGCCATACCACCTATGATAGTCATCCAATGCCTTCAACTCACCCGATGGCTGCATATGGGTCACCAATACCCAGTTGTTCAAGGATACGGCGTTCAAGACTTTCCATATCCCGCGCTGATGCATCGGTTTGGTGATCATAGCCGATGAGATGCAACAATCCATGAACGCAAAGGTGCACCGCATGGTCGCGTAGGGCCTTGTGCTGCGCGCCGGCTTCGCGGGCCAGCGTCTCGCGCGCCACGGCGATGTCGCCCAGAAAGTCCGATTCATCGGCGCCGGCGGGAAAGGCGAGCACGTTGGTCGGCGTGTCGACGCCGCGGAAGGTTGCGTTGAGCCGTGCCAGCATGGCGTCGTCGCCAAGCGCCAGCGCGGCGGTGCCGGACGCGCCTGTGGCCTGCGCGGTCGCCTGGGCCAGACACTCGAAATCATCGTCTGCGAACACGTCGTCCCAGTCACCAGCCTCAACCACGGCCTCGATGCGGATTTGCGCCATGGCGCAGGTCAGGACTCCGTTTCGCCGGGGCGGTTGCCTCGGGCGGCATCGCGGGCGTCATAGGCATCGACGATGCGCTGCACCAGCGGGTGTCGCACCACGTCGGCGCCGGTGAAGCGCGTCTCGCCGACACCCTCGACGCCATCGAGCAGCCCCAGCGCCTCGGGCAGGCCGGATTTCTGACCCGTCGGCAGATCGATCTGCGAGGGGTCTCCGGTGACGATCATCTTGGAGCCTTCGCCCAGTCTCGTCAGGAACATCTTCATCTGCATCGCGGTGCAGTTCTGCGCCTCGTCGAGGATGACCGCCGAATGCGCCAGCGTGCGGCCGCGCATGAACGCCAGCGGGGCAATCTCGATGGTGTTGGTCTGGATGCCCCGATCGACCTTCTCGGGCGGCATGACATCGTAGAGCGCGTCATAGAGCGGGCGCAGGTAGGGATCGACCTTCTCCTTCATGTCGCCGGGCAGGAAACCGAGCCGCTCGCCGGCCTCCACGGCGGGACGCGACAGGATCAGCCGGTCGACGATGCCGCGTTCCAGCAGCGCGGCGGCGAAGGCCACCGCCAGATAGGTCTTGCCGGTTCCCGCCGGGCCGACGCCGAACACCAGATCGCAGGCCTCGAGCTGGCGGATATAGGCATCCTGATTGGCCGAACGCGCGGTGACCGTGCGGCGACGGGTCGAAATCTGGGCAAGGCCGGTGAGACCCGGCAACGGCCTTTGTTCCTCATCGGCGATAACCGCGACGCGGATCGCGCCCTCCACATCCGCCGGGCCGACATGCTCGCCCTTGCGCAGCCGCGCATAGAGCGACTCCAGCACGTCGGCGGCGCTGGCGCAGGCTTCCGCCGGACCGCTCAGGTTGACCCGGTTGCCGCGGGCGCTTGCCTCCACGCCGAGCTTTTGCTCAAGCAGCGCCAGATGCTCGTCGAACTGGCCGAACAGCACGCTGGCCAGACGGTTGTCCTCGAAGGTCAGGCTGCGGTCGGACATGCCGGTCTTGGCGCCTATGCGGGAACAGCGACGCGCGTGCGGCCATGCGCGTCGGCCAATTGGCAAAGCGAGGCGAACAGGCTGTTGGGGCCGGCGCTTGTCACCGTTACCGGGGCAATCTCGCCAATCAGCGCGCGAGGCGCTTCCACAACGACGGGCTGCAGATAGGGCGAGCGGCCGACCAGTTGCCCGGGCTTGCGGCCGTCGCGCTCAAACAGCACATCGAGCCGCTTGCCGACGAGCGATGCGGCGAAGTCTGCCTGCTGCGTCCGCAGCAGCGCCTGCAATGCCGTGAGGCGCTCGCGCCTGGCCTCTTCGGGCACCTGATCGTCGATGTCGGCGGCCGGCGTTCCCGGCCGAGCCGAGTACTTGAACGAGAAAGCCTGGGCGAAGCCGACACGCGCGACCAGGTCCACGGTGTCGGCGAAATCGGTCTCGCTCTCGCCGGGAAAGCCGACAATGAAGTCGCTCGACAAGGCGATGTCGGGTCGCGCCGCGCGGATTTCCTCGACGATCCCGAAATACAGTTCACGGGTGTGCCGCCGGTTCATCGCCTTCAGCATCGCATCGGAGCCCGACTGCACCGGCAGGTGCAGATACGGCATGAGCTGCGGAATGTCGCGGTGGGCCGCGATCAGAACGTCGTCCATGTCGCGCGGATGACTGGTGGTGTAGCGCAGCCGGTCCAGGCGATCGACGTCGGCGAGCGCATGCAGCAGCCGGCCAAGACCCCATTCGCGACCATCCGGGCCTTCGCCGTGATAGGCGTTGACGTTCTGGCCGAGCAGGGTGATCTCGCGCACGCCCGCCTCGACCAGGCGCCGCGCCTCGGCCAGGATGGCGGCAACCGGGCGGGAGAATTCCGCACCGCGCGTGTAGGGCACGACACAGAAGGTGCAGAACTTGTCGCAGCCTTCCTGAACGGTGAGAAAGGCCGTAGGCCCGCGCGTGGCCAGCGCCGCCGGCATGGCGTTCGGCAGCGCGTCGAACTTGTCCTCGACGGGAAACTCCGTCTCCACGACGCGCTCGCCGTCGGCCACGCGGGCGAGCAGATCGGGCAGGCGGTGATAGCTCTGCGGCCCGAACACCATGTCGACGGCGGGCGCGCGCGACATGATTTCCGCCCCTTCCGCCTGGGCGACACAGCCGGCGACCCCGATGACCATGGCCGCGCCGCCGGCGCGGCGACGATCACGCAAGCGCCGCAGTCGGCCGATCTCCGAGTAGACCTTCTCGGCGGCCTTCTCGCGGATGTGGCAGGTGTTCAGCAGCACCAGATCGGCGTCGTCGGGGGCCTGCGCCTGGGCATAACCGAGCGGCGCCAGCGCATCGGCCATGCGCTGGGAATCGTAGACGTTCATCTGACACCCGAAGGTCTTGATGAAGACCGTTCTGGCCGCCGGTCTGGCGGCCGCATCGGTGCTCGTGTCCAACACGGTATCTATCAGCGCGGTTTTCGCCGGCTCGTTCATGCGGTTCTCGTCTGAGGCTATTCGCCGAGGTTTCGATTTCGTGCGCCTGAATACGCAATTTTCTGCAGCTTGAGAAGGCGCGGAAGCGCCCGCGCGATCAACCGTCCGTGCTTGCCGGCTGGGCGCCGGAGCTCTCTGGCGATCCGATCAGCGCGGCCGTGAACATGCGCCGCACGGACGCCTCCGCCGCGCCGGCGGCGCCCTTTCGCCCTCCGGCCGCGGACAGGTCGATGGGACCGCCAAAGGAGACGGTCACGTCGATCGGCCCGGCACACAGTAACGCCCACAGGTGCGATGGCAGCTCCATGTCGCCGTACCACGCCACCACCGGGCGATGCTGGCGACCCATGGGAAGCCCGTTGAGGCGGAGATAGGCAATCGCCGCCGGCTGCACGACGACACCACCGCCGCCGCTGCCCTCGAGCGCGGTTTCGGCCGCCCCGAGCAGCGCGGAGCGGAACGGCAGCAGGCGGTTGCCGTCCCCGGAGGTGCCTTCCGCGAACAGCACCATCGCCTCGTTGTTGCGCAGGCGGTTGACGATTTCGCCGGTCACCTCGCCGGTGCGGCGGCGGCGCTGCCGATCAACGAAAACGGTGCGTTGCAGCCGTGCAAGCCAGCCCACAAGCGGCCAGCCACGCACCTCGCTCTTGGCGATGAAGGAGACCGGCAAGGCCGCCGAGAGAACCGGAATATCGAGCCATGACACATGGTTGCAGACCAGCAGCAGCGGACGGTCCTGCGCCGGGGTCCCGCTGATCGTCACCCGAACATTGATTAGGCGACAAATCATACGGTGATAGATGCACGGCAACGTGCGTGCGGCGGGCAGATCGAGCCGCAGCAACAGGGCCTGCAGCGGCATCAGCGGCACCGTGACCGCGAGCACCGCGAGCAGGATCGCGGCGGCCCTGATGCGGGCCACCGTTCCAGGTGCCGTGTCACCCAGCATGTTTGCCGAGATCGCGGGCAAGTACGAGCGCATCGACGAATCGGTCATCGCGTGCGTAATAGCCCGCCCGGGATGAAACGGTGATGAACCCCGCGCGGGCATAGAGATTGCGCGCGGCGTTGTTGTCCGCGGCCACTTCGAGAAAAGCCCGCGCGGCGCCCTGCCCACTTGCGTCGGCGAGCGCGTGGGACAGCAGTCGGGAGGCAATGCCCCGGCGGCGAAAGCCCGGCGCCACGGCGAGCATGAGGATCTCGGCTTCATCGGCCGCCAGATTGAGCGCGAGCAGGCCATGCAGGGCGCCGGTGTCGGCGCAATCGAGGTGAATGCGTGTCGCCGGCTGACGCAGCAGATCGTTCCAGGATGTCTCGGACCAGCCCGGTGGATCGGCAGCCGCGTGCAGCGAAGCGATTGCCCTTGCGTCGGCCGCGCATCCGGTGCGGATCATCTCATTGGCCGCCCACGCGTGCGACCGCGACATGGTCCTGGGGCTTGGCATCGGCCTTGCGGATGTAGAGGGGGACCGGCGGATGGCTTGCCGGATCGAGCCTGGCGCCGATACGCGCCAGCGCGACCGGATCGGCGGTGATGGATGTGGCCTCGGCATTGTCGCGCAACAGCGCTGCCCCGGAGCCGATCACCGCCATGTGCGGAGCAACGCGTTCGCGCGCCTCGGCGACGGGCAGCGCTTCCGGCGCGCTCATCTCGCCGCCATCGGCATCGAAGAGCTGCAGATAGACCTCACCGCGGCGGGCATCGAGCGCCACGGCGACCGCACCGTCCGGCGAGAGCGTCTCGCGCAGGGCGGCAAACACGCTGACCCCGACGCAATCGCAGGACAGCGCCAGCGCCAGACCGCGCGCCGCCGCAACGCCGACACGCAGGCCGGTGAACGACCCCGGGCCCACGGTGACGGCGATGCGTTCGATGCTGGCGCGTTCAATGCCGGCTTGCGCGAATTCGGCGTCGATCATCGGCAGCAACGCTTCCGCGTGGCCGCGCGGCATCGCCTCGACGCGGCTGGCGATCACCGAGTAATTGCGCCGGTGGCAATCGCAAAGCGCGATCGAACAGGCCGGCCCGGCGGTGTCGATGGCAAGGACACGCATGGCACGTTTGGTATCCGCTCCGCGGTCAACGGGCAATCAGACGACGTCGCAGAACTCGTCGAAGTCGAAGCGCGGCGAGCGGGGAAACAGCGTGTCCGGATCGCCATGGCCGAGATTGCACAGGAAATTCGCCTTCACCGCGGTGCCGGCAAAGAACTCCGCCGTCACTGCGGCGCTGTCGAACCCGGACATGGGACCGCAGTCGAGACCAAGCGCGCGGGCCGCCATGATCAGGTACGCGCCCTGCAGGGAGCCGTTGCGGAAGGCGCTTTCCTCGACATCCGGCTTGCCCTCGAACCAGCCGCGCGCGCCGGGGTTGTGCGGAAACAGCTTGCCCATGTGTTCGTAGAACTTCACGTCGTAGCCGATCACCGCGGTTGCCGGCGCGGCCATCGTCTTGTCCACGTTGCCGGGATCAAGATGCGGCTTGAGCCGCGCCTTGCCCGCCTCGCTGGTGACGAAGACGATGCGCGCCGGGCTCATGTTGGCGCTTGTGGGGCCCATGCGCAGCAGGTCGGCAAGCGCGCGCAGCGTGGTTTCGCTGACGGGCTCGTCGCGCCATGCGGAATGGGTGCGGGCCTGACGGAAGAGCTGGTCCAGCGCGCGGTCGGACAACGGATCGGCCATGGGGGGGTGCTCCGGCTTGAGTGGACTCGGCGACGCGAAAACGCCGCGAAGAGCACATGGCTCCCCGCGGCGCAAATGTCGAGGCCTGATTCGTCGTGAAGGCCCGGCTTCAGAAGCCTAGACCGGCCGGACTTCCTCCACATTGGGCAGGAAGTGACGCAGCAGGTTCTCGATGCCGTTCTTCAGCGTCGCGGTCGAGCTGGGGCAACCGGCACAGGCGCCGCGCATGTGCAGGTAGACGATGCCGTCCTTGAAGCCGCGGAAGGTGATGTCGCCGCCGTCATGGGCAACCGCCGGGCGCACCCGCGTCTCCAGCAGCTCCTTGATGGTGTCCACCGTGCCGGCGTCGCCTTCCTCGAAGAACTCTTCCTCTTCGGGCATCAGGCTTCCGTCGCCGTCGATCAGCGGCGCGCCGGACATGAAGTGCTCCATGATGGCGCCGAGAATCGCCGGCTTGATGTGCTGCCAGTCGGCGTTGTCCTTCGTCACGGCGACAAAATCGGCACCGAAGAAGACACCGGTGACGCCGTCGATCGAGAACAGCGCCTGGGCCAGCGGCGAATGCTCCGCGTCATTCGCAGAGCGAATGTCGTGGGTCTCCCCGGCCGAAACCGCTCGTCCGGGCAGGAACTTGAGCGTCGCGGGGTTTGGCGTTGCTTCGGTTTGAATGAACATCACTGCATCCTTTGGGCGCGTGCTGATGCGTTATACGCGGCAACCGGCCACTTGGCTTTTTAGAAGTATTCCAAATATGTGGCAGCCGCGTTCGCCGGTCAAGATGGTGCGTACCGTACGCCAAGGCAATCCGTGCCGGCATGCAACGCGCGCAGCGGACCTTAAGAAAGCGCCTCGAGGTCTTCGTCGGACAAGGTGGCCGGCACGATGGTGATCGGCACCGGGAAGTCGGCGGACGCGCGTCCGCCGATCTCGCTGACCAGGGGGCCGGGGCCTTCCGAACCCGAACCCGCCCCCAGAACCAGGATGGCGATGTCCTTGTCTTCCTCGATCAGCGCGCGCACCTGCTCGGCGCGCACGCCCTCGCGGATGATCGATTCAGGCTCGATGCCGACGGTCTCGCGCAGGTGTTCGGCGTATTCGCCAAGCACCTGGCGTGCCTCGTGTTCGGCTTCGGCGCGCATGATCGTGCCGACCCCGATCCAGTGCTGGAACTCGGCCGGGTTGATGACGTAGAGCATGGTCAGCACGCCGCCGGTATGCTCGGCGCGGCGGCTGGCGTAATAGACCGCGCGCTGGCATTCCGGCGTGTCATCGATGACCACCAGGAATTTGCGCGAGTGGCCTTCTTCGTGGCTGCGGCGGCGCAGTTCGGTCATGGGTCCGGACTCATGGGCGCGATGCTGCCAAAGGTGCGCGGCGACGGCAAGCTCAGCGGAGCAGGCCGATGATGTCCCGGACCGCGTCCATGGTCTCGGCGGCAATGGTCCGGGCGCGCTCGCCACCGGCCCGCAGCACCTCGTCGATATGGCCGGGATCGCCGTTCAGGCGGCGCATTTCCGCGGTGAGGGGGCCGAGCTTCTCGATGCAAAGCTCCGCCAGGGCCGGCTTGAATGTGGAAAACTGCGCGCCACCGTGCTCGCGCAGCACCTGATCGACGTCGGTTTCCGCCAGTGCTGCGTAGATGCCGACTAGGTTGGCTGCTTCGGGACGATCCTCAAGGCCATCCACCTCGCTCGGCAGCGCTTCGGGATCGGTGCGCGCCTTGCGGATCTTCGCCGCGATCTGATCAGCGTCGTCGGACAGGTTGATGCGCGACATGTCGGAGGCTTCCGACTTCGACATCTTGCGCGCCCCGTCGCGCAGCGACATGACGCGGGTCGCCGCGCCGGCGATCAGCGGTTCGGGCAGCGGAAAGAACGCATCGCCATGGCCTTTGGCCGCAATCGAATCGGCAAAGTCGATGTTGAACTTCTGGGCGATGTCGCGGGCGAGCTCCAGATGCTGCTTCTGGTCGTCACCGACGGGCACGTGGGTGCCGCGATAGACCAGGATGTCAGCGGCCATCAGGTTGGGATAGGCGTAGAGGCCGACGGACGCGTTCTCACGATTCTTGCCGGCCTTCTCCTTGAACTGGGTCATGCGGTTGAGCCAGCCGATACGCGCCACACAGTTGAAGATCCAGGCGAGTTCGGCGTGGCCGGACACCCGGCTCTGGTTGAACACGATGTGGCGGGTGTGGTCGATGCCGGCGGCAAGGAACGCGGCCGTCACCTCGCGCGTCGAGGCGGCAAGCTGTTCCGGTCCGCCCCACACGGCCCGGTCCTGGGTAATGGCGTGCAGGTCGACGACGCAATAGATGCAATCGTGGCTGTCCTGCAGTTCCACGAAACGCTTGATGGCGCCGAGATAGTTGCCCAGATGCAGGTTGCCGGTCGGTTGGACGCCGGAAAAGACGCGCTGCTGAAACGCGGACATGACAGTCAGGCCCTGTTGCTGAAGGAATGCGGCGGCGGTCACGCGCCGGCACGACGGCGGCCGGGTTATGGCCGATAGCCATCATCGGTGCAAGGGCCGGCGGAACCGGCGCGCGCTATCTGCGGCGCAGCGCGGCGGCCAGTTCGGCGCGGCTGGTGACGCCGGCGAGCGTCGCGACGAGGCCATAGACGGCAAGCCCGACCACAACCAGCAGACCCATCACCGCAACGCGCGCAAGCGTTGTCTCCGCGCCGCCCAGCATCGAGCCGATCGCCAGGTTGGCACCGAACAGGGCCAGCGCCATGGCGCCGGCCGCGGCAGCGGATGCGACCAGCCGCCTGATCAGCCGCGCGTCGGGCCGGAACCGACCCTGGGCGTGGAGCGTCACCCCAAGCAGAATGGCGTTGACGATGCCGCCGACGGTGGTCGCCAGCGCGATGCCCACATGCTGGAGGTAGGGGAACAGGGCCAGGCTCAGCACCACGTTGATGGCTGCATTGGCGAGCGCAAACCACATGGGCGTCCTGGTATCCTCGCGGGCGAAGAAGCCGGGCGCGAAGACCTTGATCAGCACGAAGGCGGGCAGGCCGCAGGCAAAAGCGATGAGTGCAGCCGACGTCTGCGCGGTGTCCGCGGCGGTGAAGGCGCCGCGCTCGAACAGTCCGGCGACGATCGGCTCGGCGACGACGGCCAGCGCGAAGGCCGCCGGCAGGGTCAGCACCATGGAGAATTCCAGCGCCCGGTTCATCTGCTCGCTCGCCGAGGCTTCCTCGCCCGCACGCAGGCGGCGCGACAGATCGGGCAGCAGCACCACGCCGATAGCGATGCCGACGATGCCCAGCGGCAGTTGGTAGATGCGGTCGGCGTAATAGAGATAGGACACCGCGCCCGGCACCATGGACGCGATGATGGTGCCGACGACGATGTTGATCTGGGTGATGCCGCCGGCGAGCACGGCGGGCAGCGACAGCGTCAGCAGCCGGCGGACGCCGGGTGTCAGGCGCGGACGCTGCAGGCGCAGCGGAAACCCGGCGCGGCGCAGTTCGTAGATCACCGCGGCGAGCTGCACCGCGCCGCCGATGAACACGCCGATGGCGAGCCAGTAGCCGGCCGTCTCGCTGTTACCGTGGCCATTGGCGATGGCCAGCGTCAGCGCGCCGATCAGCACCACATTGAGTAGCACCGGCGCGAAAGCCGCCACCGCAAAGCGCCCCAGCGCGTTGAGCACGCCGGAGATCAGCGCTAGCAGCGAAACGAAGGCGAGGTAGGGAAAACAGATGCGCGTCAGCGCAACGGCGAGATCGAACTTCTCCGGATCGGCCGAGAAGCCCGGCGCCAGCAGGAACATCAGCGGCACCATGGCCATCTCGGCGACCGCCGTCAGCGCCAGCAAGGCGAGCAGCAGCGCGGCGAGCGCTTCCTGCGCGAAACGCCTCGCAGCGTCCTCTCCTTCGCCTTCCAGCCGGCGGGCAAACAGCGGCACGAAGGCGGAATTGAACGCCCCTTCCGCGAAGATGCGGCGGAACAGATTTGGAAAGCGGAATGCCACGAAGAACGCATCGGCCACCATGCCGGTGCCAAGTGCGGCCGCCATCAGCATATCGCGCACGAAGCCGAGCACGCGGCTGGCGGCAGTGGCCGCGCCGACGGTGGCAAAGTTGCGCAGCAGCGACATTTTCGCCTACGCCGCCTTCTTCTTCGGCGGATCGAACACCGTCAGCAGGTGACGGCGGATCGAGGCCTGGCGATTGCCGTTGGTGATCTTCTGGCCGGTCAGGTCGGTGACGTAGAACACGTCGACGGCCCGCTCGCCGAAGGTCGCGACGCGGGCGGTGGTGATATCGAGATTGAGGCGGGCGAGCTGGCGCGTCAGTGCATAGAGCAGGCCGGGCCGGTCCAGCCCCGATATCTCGATCACCGTGAAACGGTCGGACAGGTCGTTGGACAACGTCACCGAGGGCGCCAGATCGAAGGCCTTGATGCGGCCACGCGGCCGGCTCTTGCGCGCCACCACGTCGTCGAGCGCCTGTTCGCCGGTCAGTGCCTGCTCGAAGTAACCGACGACGCGTTCGGCGCGGGCGCGTTCATCCACGTCGTTGCCGCTCTCGCGACGGAAACGCACCGTGTCGAAGGCAAAGCCATCGGTGGTGGTGAAGATCTGCGCCTCGACGATGTTGGCGCCGGCCGCCGCGCAGGCACCCGCCAGCAGTGACAGAAGACGGGGATGGTCAGCGGTCAGCACCGTCAGTTCGGTGGTGCCGTCGCTGGAGCTGGTCTCGACGCGCATGGCCAGGGATTTGCCGGACGTGTCCAGCTCGGCGAAAAAGCCGACATCGGCGATCTGGCGCTGCAGGTCGGTGCGCAGCCAGTAGGCGGGATAATGCCGATCGGCAAAGGCCGCAAACCGCTTCTTGGATAGGTCCGGCAGCGCCTCCCTGAGCCTCTCCTTCGCCTCGGTGACGCGCTGCTCGCGGGCAACCCGCGCATAGCCGCCGGTGAGGACGGTCTCGGTCTCCACGTAGAGCGTGCGCAGCAGCGCCGCCTTCCAGTCGTTCCAGGTGCCCGGCCCGACCGCGTCGATGTCGGCCTCGGTGAGGATCAGCAGCAGCTTGAGGCGCTCGGGACTCTGCACCAGCTCGGCAAAATCCTCGATGGTGCGGATGTCGGAGAGGTCGCGCGACTGGGCCGTCATGCTCATCACCAGATGATGCTCGATCAGCCAGGCGACGGTCGCGGTCTCCGCCGGCCCGAAGCCGAGCCTTGGGCAGATCCGCCGGGCGATCCGCGCGCCAACCACGGAGTGATCCTCCGGCCGGCCCTTGGCGATGTCGTGCAGCAGCATCGCGACGTAGAGCAGGTCGCGGTTGTCGACGGTGGCGATTAACTCGCTGGCGAGAGGATGGGTGTCGGCCATGCGGCCGTCCTCGATGGCCGACAGGATACCGATGCTGCGTATCAGATGCTCGTCGACGGTGTAGTGGTGATACAGGTTGAACTGCATCATCGCGACGACCCGGCCGAAGTCCGGGATGAACTTGCCCAGAACGCCGGCCTCGTTCATGCGCCGAAGCACCGGTTCGGGATCATTGCGCGACGTCAGAATGTCGCGAAACAGCCGGTTGGCCTCGTCATCCTCGCGCAATTCTCCATCGATCAGCTTCAGCGAACGGCGGGCCAGGCGCAGGGCCTCGGGGTGAAAGGCCAGGTTGGCGCGGTGGGCGATGTGGAACATGCGCAGCAGGTTGACGGGATCATCGGCGAAAACGTCCGGCCCGGTGACGTTGAGCCGGTCGGCCTCGACGTGAAAGTCGTCGCCATCGGTCAGTTCAGCCGGTGTCTTACGGCGCAGGCGGCGCACCAGCCCTGACAGACGCCAGGGCGCCTTGACGTGCGCCACTTCCAGCGCGGCGCACAGGATACGGGTCAGATCACCGACATCCTTGGCCACCAGGAAGTAGTGCTTCATGAAACGCTCGACGTCCTTCTGGCCCGGATGAGCGGTGTAGCCGAGCCGCTCGGCCATTGCCCGCTGCAGCTCGAAGTTCAGCCGTTCCTCGGGACGTCCGGCCAGGAAATGCAGGTGGCAGCGCACCGCCCAGAGGAACTCCTCGCATTTGTGGAACAGCCGCACCTCGGCACGGGTCAGCACGCCCTGCTCGACGAGGTCCTCCAGCCTGTCGACGGCGTAGTGATAGGTGGCGAGCCAGAACAGCGTATGCAGGTCGCGCAAGCCCCCCTTGCCGTCCTTCACGTTGGGCTCGACGAGATAGCGGGAGGTGCCGGCGCGCGCATGGCGGGTGTCGCGCTCGGCGAGTTTCGCCTCGATGAAGTCGCGCGAGCGGCCGCGCTGGAACTCGCGGGCATAGCGCGCGCGCAGGTCTTCGTAGAGCCCCGCGTCACCCGTCAGCAGGCGACTGTCCAGCAGCGCGGTGCGGATGGTCATGTCGTTCCTGGCAAGCCGGACGCACTCATCGACGGTGCGCGTGGCGTGGCCGACCTTCAGGCCGAGGTCCCAGAGCATGTAGAGCAGGTACTCCACGACGCTCTCGCCCCAGGCGGTCTGCTTGTAGGGCAGCAGGAACAGCAGATCGACATCGGAGCCCGGCGCCAGTGTGGCGCGGCCGTATCCGCCCACGGCGACGACACCGATACGCTCGGCGTCGGAAGGATTGACGGCACGGTAGATGCGCGTCGAGGCGAGATCGTACAGCGCGCAAAGGATCACATCCTGCACCTGCGACAGCCGGCTTGCGCAAGCATGGCCCTTGCCGTCAGCGATCAGTTGCCGCTCGATCTCGGCGCGGGCCTCGCCCTGGTAGGACTTGAGGTGATCGAGGATGGCGCGGCGGCGGCTGGCGTCATCTCCGGAGCCCGACCACAACGTGGCCAGTTCGTCGGCGAGCACGCTGGCGCGCGAGGCCACATCACCTTCCAGGATTCCCGCCGGCGCGTTCACGGCCTGCCGCCCTTCTTCGCTGTCGGCATGTCCGCCGCGGCCGCCTTCAGCCGGTACAGGCAATCGAGTGCCTCGCGCGGCGTCAGTTGATCGGGATCGATGTCGGCAAGCGTCTCGCGCAGTTCATCGCGCTGCGGCTTCGGTGTCTCGGCGGGCGCCGCGGAGAACAGCGGCAGGTCGTCGAGCACCTGTTTGGCATCGGCGCCGCGCTCCACCGCCTCGAGCCTGGCGAGCACATCGCGCGCGCGGGCGATCACCGCTTCCGGCAGGCCGGCGAGCCGAGCGACCTGCACCCCGTAGGAGCGATCGGCCGCGCCCGGCGCCACTTCGTGCAGGAACACCACCTCGCCGTCCCATTCGCGCACCTTCAACGTTGCCGGGCGCAGCCGCGCCAGCGTTTCGGTGAGGCCGGCAAGTTCATGGAAATGGGTGGCGAACAACGCCCGGCAGCGGTTGGTCTCGTGCAGATGCTCCAGCACCGCCCAGGCAATCGACAAACCGTCATAGGTCGCCGTGCCGCGGCCGATCTCGTCGAGAATAACCAGCGCGCGCGATCCGGCCTGATTGAGGATCGCCGCGGTCTCGACCATCTCGACCATGAAGGTGGAGCGCCCGCGTGCGATGTCGTCGGCGGCGCCGACCCGGCTGAACAGCCGGTCGACGATGCCGATGGTGGCGGCATCGGCCGGTACGAAGCCGCCCGACTGGGCAAGGATCGCGATCAGCGCGTTCTGACGCAGGAAGGTCGACTTGCCGGCCATGTTCGGCCCCGTCACCAGCCACAGCGCACCGCAATCGGTTTGGGCCTCATCAAGCGGGCCCAGGTCGCAATCGTTGGCGACGAAGGTGCCCTGACCGGTGG
The DNA here is from genome assembly GCA_028279445.1 of Tepidamorphaceae bacterium. Taxonomy (GTDB): domain Bacteria; phylum Pseudomonadota; class Alphaproteobacteria; order Rhizobiales; family Tepidamorphaceae; genus JANQNT01. The sequence goes on from JANQNT010000008.1 coordinate 60,009, forward strand.
CGGCGAGCGATTGCTCGACCACCGGATGGCGGCCAGCCCGGATATCGAATTCGGTGCCGTCGGTGAGTACCGGACGCACATAGCCGCGTTCCACGGCCAGCGTCGCCAGACCGGTCAGAACGTCGACCGCCGCCAGCGAATCGGCGAGCGCGGCCAGCGCCGCACCCGCCGAAAGAACGGCATCACTAAGCTGGCTGAATACTTGTTGTTCGATGCGCTCCGCATCACCAGCCGCCGCATCGATGCGCTGCTGTAGCGCGCCCAGTTCCTCAGTGGTGAAGCGGCGCGCCGTGGGCAGGCTCTGGCGGTGGATGAAAGCGTGGCTGTCATCCCCGATCAGCCGTTCGCCATGCTGGGCGGGCACCTCGATGTAGTAGCCCAGAAAATTGTTGTGGCGCAGCTTCAGCGCCTTGACGCCGGTTTCCTCGCGATAACGCGCCTCCAGTTCGGCGACCACCTTGCGGCTCTCGTCGCGCAGGGCGCGCGCCGCGTCGAGTTCTTCCGAAAACCCCGGACGCACGAAATTGCCGTCGCTGCGGCGGGCTGGCGGTTCATCGACCAGTGCATCGACGAGCAGCGGCTCAAGGTCGGAGGGGATTTGCGCCAGTGCGTCGGCAGGCGCGGCGAGCAACGGCCCGCCGGTCTCCCGCGCCCCGGCCAGGATCGCCGCCAGGTCGGCGGCCGCACCCAGTCCGTCGCGAATGCCGGCAAGATCACGCGGACCGCCGCGTTGCAGCGCCAGGCGGGCGCGGGCGCGGGCGATGTCCGGGCAGGCCTTCAGGGCGGCAGCGCTCGCCACCCGCATGTCCGCCACGTCGACCAGCGCAGCCACCGCATCGTGACGCGCGGCGATCTTGTCGCGGTCGGTCAGCGGCGCGGTCAGCCAGGCGGCAAGCCGGCGCGCACCGGGCGCCGTGACCGTGCGGTCGACCGCTTCCAGCAGACTGCCGCGCCTTTGACCCGACAGCGTGCGCGTCATTTCCAGATTGGCGCGGGTGGCGGCATCGATCGCCATCACCGCGCCGGGCAGCGACCGGTTCGGCGGCGACAGTGGCGGGCGCTCGCCCACCTGTGTGCGCTCCACATAGCCGACCAGCGCGCCGAGGGCGGCGAGCTCCGCGCGCGTGAACTGGCCGAAGCCTTCAAGCGTCGCCACCCGGTAGTAATCGGTCAGGCGGCGGGTGGCGGGCGTCGACTCGAAGCTGACGGCCGGCAACGGTGTCAGCCGGGGGCCGAGCGCATCGGCGATCTCGCGGAAATCCGCCTCGCGATCGAGCGTTTCGGAGACCAGCACTTCGCTGGCGTCGATGCGGGCCAGTTCGGCGGCGAGCCCCGACAGGTCCGTTACCGTCACGGCAATGTCGCCGGTCGAGATATCGGTCCAGGCAACACCGAAGGCGCCGGCCTCATCGTCGCCCTCGCCACGCACGCGCGAGACGGCGGCAAGGTGATTGTTGGAACGCGGATCGAGCAGCGCCTCCTCGGTGATCGTGCCGGGCGTCACCAGCCGCACCACATCGCGCCGCACCACGGCCTTGGAGCCGCGCTTCTTGGCTTCCGAGGGATCCTCCATCTGCTCACAGACGGCGACCCGGTGACCGGCGGCGATCAGCTTCTGCAGATAGTCGTCCGCGCTGACCACCGGCACGCCGCACATCGGTATGTCCTCGCCGCCATGCTTGCCGCGGCGCGTCAGCGTGATGCCGAGCGCCCCGGCCGCGGTCACCGCGTCATCGAAGAACAGCTCGTAGAAGTCGCCCATGCGGTAGAACAGCAGGCAGTCTGCGTTGGCCGCCTTGATCTCCAGATACTGGCGCATCATCGGCGTCGCACCGGCATCGGCCGGCGGGGCCTTGCGCTTGGCGCTGGCTTTGGCGCTGGGTTCGGACATGACAGCGCGAACCTAGCAAGTATCGATACAAGGTCCAGCCGATTGCGCGCGGTCCACAGGCCGCCATGCCCTTGAGCGCTCGGACGGGCGCCGATAAGGTCGCCGTCCCGGGATACACCCCGGCGCGCGTGCAGAAATCGACGGGGAGTAATGCGTTCCATGGCAGACGGCAAAGACGACGCCAGCCCGACCTCATACCGGCCAGCCTTCACCGACCAGGAGGCCCTGCTGTTTCACCAGGAAGGACGGCCGGGCAAGCTGGAAATCACACCGACCAAACCGATGGCGACGCAGCGCGACCTGTCGCTTGCCTATTCGCCGGGCGTGGCCGTGCCGGTGCTGGCGATCGCCGACGAAGCGACACGGGCCTTCGACTACACCACGCGGGGAAATCGCGTCGCGGTGATCTCCAACGGCACCGCGATCCTGGGGCTGGGGAATCTCGGCGCACTGGCCTCCAAGCCGGTCATGGAAGGCAAGGCGGTGCTGTTCAAGCGCTTCGCCGACATCGACGGCATCGACCTTGAAGTGGACACCGAAGACCCCGACGCCTTCATCGGGGCGGTGCGCTATCTGGGGCCCACCTTCGGCGGCATCAACCTGGAGGACATCAAGGCGCCCGACTGCTTCATCATCGAGCAGCGGCTGCGCGAGATGATGGATATCCCGGTGTTCCATGACGACCAGCACGGCACGGCAATCATCGCCGCCGCCGGCCTCATCAACGCGCTCGACCTGACCGACCGCGACATCGCCAAGACGACGCTCGTCATCAACGGTGCGGGTTCGGCGGGAATCGCCTGCGCCGAGCTGCTAAAGTCGCTGGGCTTCAGGCACGACAACGTCATTCTCTGCGACACCAAGGGCGTCATCCACGAAGGTCGCGAGAAGGGCATGAACCAGTGGAAGTCGGCGCATGCGGTGAAGACCAAGGCGCGCACGCTCACCGAGGCAATGGAGGGCGCCGACGCGGTGTTCGGCCTGTCGGTCAAGGGCGCCTTCTCACAGGACATGATCCAATCCATGGCGGAGAGCCCGATCATCTTCGCGATGGCCAATCCGGATCCGGAAATCACGCCGGAGGAGGTGGCGCTGATCCGTGGCGACGCCATCATGGCGACCGGCCGGTCGGACTATCCCAACCAGATCAACAACGTGCTCGGCTTCCCCTTCATCTTCCGCGGCGCGCTGGACGTTCGCGCCACCACGATCAACACGGAAATGAAGATCGCCGCGGCACGCGCGCTGGCCGAGCTGGCCCGCGAGGACGTGCCCGACCAGGTGGCGGCCGCCTATGCCGGGCGACGACCCAAATACGGCGCCGAGTACATCATTCCCGTTCCCTTCGATCCACGCCTGATCAGCGCCGTGCCGCCGGCGGTGGCGCGCGCTGCGATGGATACCGGCGTTGCCCGCAAGCCGATCGTCAGCCTGGAGAGCTATGAAGAGGAACTCTCGGCGCGCCGCGATCCGGTCGCCGGAACGCTGAACCGGATTTTCGCCCAGGTGCGTAAGTCGCCGCGGCGCGTCGTCTTCGCCGAGGGCGAGGAGGAGCAGGTGATCCGCGCGGCCTATGCCTATGCCAACGGCGGGCTGGGCGAGCCGGTCCTGATCGGCCGCGACCAGAAGATATTCGAATCAATCGAGGCGCTCGGTCTGGAGCGGCGCAGCGACGTGCGCATCGAGAATGCGCGGCTGTCGAAGAAGACCGCCGAGTACGCCGACTACCTCTATTCGCGGCTGCAACGGCGCGGCCACCTGCTGCGCGACTGCCAGCGCATGGTCAATACCGACCGCAACTATTTCGCCGCCTGCATGGTGGCGCGCGGCGATGCCGACGCCATGGTGACCGGGGTGACGCGCAACTACGCGGTTGTCCTCAACGACGTGCGCCGCGTCATCGACACCAAGCCCGGCCACCGCGTCATCGGCGTGTCGATCGCGCTGTGCCGCGGGCGCACCGTGCTGATCGCCGACACAGCCGTGCACGACATGCCAAGCGACGTCGAGCTGGCCGATATCGCCGAGGAAGCCGCCGGCATGGCGCGGCGACTGGGCTACGAACCGCGGGTGGCGATGCTCGCCTACTCAACCTTCGGCTATCCGCGTGGCGAACGCTCCGACCGGGTGCGCGATGCGGTGCGTATCCTCGACGAGCGCAAGGCCGATTTCGAGTATGACGGCGAAATGGGCGCCGACGTCGCCCTCAACCGTGAGCTGATGGCGGCATATCCGTTCTGCCGCCTGTCGGAGCCGGCCAATGTGCTGGTCATGCCGGCGTTCCACTCCGCCTCGATCTCCACAAAGATGCTGCAGGAGCTCGGCGGCTCGACCGTCATCGGTCCGCTGCTGACGGGGCTCGATCGTTCGGTGCAGATCATGCCGCTCGGCGCGCGTGACGTCGACATCGTCAACATGGCGGCGATTGCCGCCTACAATGTCAGCGGCTGAGCGAAGCGAGGCTAGGTAAGAGTTCCGTTGGCTGCGACCGGCGCGTCCGGGTGGCCGAAATGGTCGAAGTAGCGCGGGTTGATGTCCCTGGTGGGCAGCACCATGCACACATCGACGGTGCCGAACTGACGGTCGATCACCGCGCCATCGCCGACACGCGCGCCGAGCCTGAGATAGCCCTTCACCAGCGGCGGCAGTGCACGCAACGCCAGCTTCGTGTCGATGGCATCCGCCGGCAGCATGTCCATGGGCACATGCAGGTGCGGCAGCGCACGCACCTGCCACTCCTCGGCGGCGGGTGCGTGATGATGCAGGAAGGAGAGCGCCAGATCGTGCGCCTGGGGGTCGGTGCCCGGCAAACTGGCGCAGCCGATCATCGCGTCGAGCCTGTAATGGCGGATATAGGCCCACACGCCGGCCCACAGAACTTCCAGCGCGCGGCGGCCGCGATGCGAGGCCAGCACGCAGGAGCGGCCAAGCTCCACGAAACGCATGTCCGTGTTGGCCGCCAGCAGCGCGGTGAGATCGTATTCCTGGCTGGTGTAGAAACCGCCGATCTTGCGCGCGTGCTCGTGCCGCAGCAATCGATAGGTGCCGACCACGGCCGGCTGGCTGCGGCCCAGCGGACCGACAACCGGCGGCGCGTCGTGATCGACCACCAGGACATGGTCGCAGACGGGGTCGAAGCGATCGAAGTCGCGCCTGGTCCGTCTGGTCAGCGCCCCGGCGTTGGCGTCCATCTCGCCGTAGAAGACCTCGTAGCGCAGCGATTGCGCCAGGCGCACCTCGCTGGTGCTGCGGGCTAGCCGGGCCTCCAGCGACCCGATGCGGGCGAGCATGCGCGGCGGACCCGGCCGGTTACGCAGCCGGCGCGGCGTCAGGACGTGCAACAAGGCGTCCGTCGCCCGCGCATCCGCACCGCCGGCGAACGGCATCGCGCTGCGAAAGAAGGGAAGACTGGTAAGGCCCGTGCCGGGACGATTCATGGCGTTCCCTCGGTGCTCCTCCTTGCGCCGCCCGGCGTTGCCCGCCACGACGGCACAGCATCGATTGTCCGGCCGCCTGCGGGGCGTGGCACAATTCAGCCTGCCGGTCGACCATCGTGCACAACACAGGTCGGCAACAGCAATGTGGTGATTCGTTGACGACCCTATGACACCGCCGCCTGGGGAGCGGAAGCGCTCTGCGGCGCAAGGCTCGCCAGCAGCGCCGCCAGGCGATGCGGATCGATGGGCTTTGCCAGATGGGCCGCGAAGCCTGCCTTGAGCGCGGCGGCGCGATTCTCCGGCAAGGCGTCCGCAGTGACCGCAACCAGCGGGATCGCGGTCGCCCCGGCATCGCGCGTGGCAACGGCGATCTCAAGGCCGCTGCGGCCGGGCAGGCGTATGTCCAGAAGTGCCGCGTCAAAGGGCGCATCCCCCGCCGATAGCAGATCGCAAGCGGCCTTTCCATCGCTTACGTGGGTCACATGGTGGCCCATGCGCTGCAGGATGGCCACCATCAGCATCGCGCTGATGGTGTCGTCTTCCGCCAGCAGCACCCGCAGCGGGTGCTCGGCGCACGGCAACCGGTCCTCGGGGGGCGGGGCCGACGCGCCGCGAATGCCTGCCTGGTCGTTCGCCGCGGCAGGCTCTTCGCCGACGGCCCTGGCGGCAATGCGCGCCAGCAGCGATTCGGTGCGCACCGGGCGGGCGAGGTATCCCGCAAAGCCGCGCTCGGCAAGCTCGTCAGCATCGGGCCGCGCACCATGCGCCACCAGCCGCAGCGCGCGCGCCTGCGACCAGTCGGGATCGGCCACGTCGCCGTCGGTGAGGACGATATCGGCGTCGCCCGGCTCGCTCATCTGCGCGCCGAGATCGGCGCAGGTCTCGATCAGGGCGCCGGCCTCGACCGGCTCGCTCATGCACACCGCGACGTTCATGCCGGCGAGCGGCTCACCGGTTTGCCGCGCCGGCGCGCGTTCGCGGCAGGGCAGCACGGCGGTGAACAACGCTCCGTGCGCTTCGTCCGTCGACAGGCGCACATCGCCGCCCATGGCCCGAGCGATGCGCCGGCAGATGGCCAGTCCCAGCCCGGCTCCGGCACCGTGGCCGGCGGCACCGGTTTCGAATTCGTCAAAGATGCGCTCGCGGTCCTCCACGGCAACGCCGCGTCCGGTGTCGCGCACGCTCAGATGCAACGCGCCGGCGTCGTCGTCATCCGACGCAGCGCTGATCCAGCAGCAATCCACCGCGACGGCGCCGTTGTCGGTGAACTTGATGGCATTGCCGAGCAGGTTGGTGAGAACCTGCTTGAAGCGCCCGGCATCGATATGCACCAGCTCGGGCATGTCGGCGGCCACATGGACACCGAGCCCGAGCGCCTTGTCGAAGGCGCGCGGAGCAAGCAGTTCGCAGACGTCCCGGATCATGTCGGCGGGAGAGGCGTTCTCCTCGGTCAGTTCGAGGCGGCCGGCCTCGATGCGGGAAAAGTCGAGCACCTCGTTGATCAAGGTCGCCAGCGTCAGGGCGGACTGCCGGATGGCGCGGGTGTGATTGCGCTGGGCCGGTGTCAGTTCATCGTCAAGCAAGAGGTCGGCAAGACCGAGGATACCGTTCAGCGGCGTGCGCACCTCATGGCTCATCGCCGCCAGGAAGCGCTGCTTGGCCCGGCTCGCCGACAGGGCTTCATCGCGGGCAGCGCCGAGCGCGGCTGCCGTCTCGACGAAACCCGTCACATCGCGGCCGACCGCGCGGATGCCGGCCGAATTGCCGTCGCGATCGCGGATCGGACTTTCCAGCCAGGCGATGACACGCGCCGCATCGCCGGACTCAACGTCGGTGATCTGCGTGACATAGCTTGCCGCATCGCGGCGGTCCTGCTCGGCAACCGGGCGGCACTCATCCAGGACCTGACCGACGCGGCAGTCGGGGTGGGCGGCGCGGAAGGCCGAGTTGGCGAAGGTGATGCGCCCGTCGGGACCGCGATCGACGATCAGGTCCGCCTGCGCCTCGAGCTGGGCGCGGAGCTGTACGAGATCGTCGTGGGCGCTGAACAGTGCGTCGGACAGTGCCTCCGCGTCGGCAGCAATATCGGGCGCTTCGCGGGGCTGTTCCGGACCGGCCGCATGGTCCTTGCCGGGGGCTGTCTTGTAGCGATCCCACGGCCGGCTCAGGCCAAGGCCGAGACCGACCGCCGCGACCACCGCCAGCGCGAGACCGGGCAGCCAGGTTTCGATCCACGCGCCACCGGTTACATCGAGTGCCGACGCGGCCGCGATCGGCGTGCCGGTCGCGGCGGCAACGCCAACGCCGAGACGCCAGGACCCCGACCCTTTACGAACTGACTGGGACTGAGAACGACTACGCATGGGCCGATCATCGCGGCCCCGCGTCAATCATTCGCTAACGCAGGTCAAACATTTCGCTTCGGCGGCAGGAATCGCACCGCCGGCGGTCAGGCGGCAACGGCCATGCGTTCGCCCATGGCCCGATAGGACAAGGCCTCGGCAACATGGACGCGCTGGACGCCGGTGCTGGCATCAAGGTCGGCGAGGGTGCGCGCAACCCGCAGCACGCGGTGAAAACCGCGCGCCGACAGCGCCATGCGTTCCGCCGCATCGCCAAGCAGCGCGCGGGCATCGCCAGCCAGATCGACGACGTCCTCCATGAGCCGCGTCGGCACGGCGGCATTGGTGTGCGCCTTGGCCACGGGGCCATTCGTTGGCTGCCGGGCATAACGCTCGGACTGCCTGTGGCGCGCGGCGATGACGCGGGCGCGCACATCGGCGCTGGTCTCGGTCGCTGGCGGGCGCATCAGATCGCCGGCCATGACGGCGGGAACGTCGAGATGCATGTCGATACGGTCGAGCAGCGGGCCGGAAATGCGCGCCTGATAGTCCGTGGCGCAACGCGGACCGCGCCGGCAGGTGTGGCCCGGTTCGCCGGACATGCCGCAGCGGCATGGATTCATCGCCGCCACGAGCTGGAAGCGGCACGGGTAACGCACCCGGTGATTGGCCCGGGCGATCACCGTCTCGCCGGACTCAAGCGGCTGGCGCAGGGAATCGAGAACCTGCGGCGAGAATTCCGGGAATTCGTCGAGGAACAGCACGCCGTGATGGGCAAGCGACACCTCTCCGGGACGCGCATTGACGCCGCCGCCCACCATCGCCGCCATCGAGGCGGAGTGGTGCGGACTGCGAAACGGACGGACCGGCGACAGGCCATCTTCGGCCAACGCGCCGGCGACGGAGCGGATCATGCTGACGTCGAGCATTTCCGGCGGCGTCAGGTCCGGCAGGATGGAGGGAAGACGGGCGGCCAGCATCGACTTGCCGGCGCCGGGCGGACCGATCATCAGCAGGTTGTGGCCTCCGGCCGCCGCGACTTCGAGGGCGCGCTTGGCGGCTTCCTGGCCGCGGATGTCGGACAGGTCGGAAAGACAGGCCGGATCGGCGCCGACGGACGGGGCCGGACGGGTCAGAACCTGCGTGCCGGTGAGGTGATTGACCAGCGCGGTCAGGCTGGCGGGAGCGGCAATCGCCATGTCGGCGGCGGCCCATGCCGCCTCACTACCGCAGGCTTGCGGACATACCAGGCCGTGGTCCTGCGCGTTGGCGGCGATCGCGGCGGGCAGGACACCCGCGACGGCGGAAATACCGCCATCGAGCGCCAGTTCGCCCAGCACCACATGGCCGTCCAGCGCATCCTGCGGGATCGCGCCGATCGCCGCCATCACGCCGGCCGCGATGGGAAGATCGAAATGGCTGCCCTCCTTGGGCAGATCGGCCGGCGCCAGATTGACGGTGATGCGCCTGGGCGGCAAGGCAAGACCGACAGCGGTCAGCGCAGCGCGGACGCGCTCGCGGCTTTCGGCAACCGCCTTGTCCGGAAGTCCGACGATGGTGAAGGCCGGCAGGCCCGGCGTCAACTGTACCTGCACGTCGACGGGACGGGCGTCGATGCCCTCGAAGGCAACTGTGCGAATGCGCGCGACCATCGCGTCCCCCGTCGCTCCCAAACACCCGAAGCGGGCCACGTTGGCGCGGCCGGCAACGGCACATTGAAGATCGCCAGACTATCGCGAACGGCTGTCATGCGCAAGAACATTATGTGAACATCATGGTCGCGACGGGTCGCTTACCGGGCCAGCCGCACCTCGATGGCATCCCAGATGAGGGCGGCGGCATCGGGTCCGCCGAGGTTCTTGACCGCGCGAATGCCGGTCGGCGAGGTGACGTTGATCTCGGTCAGATAGCCGCCGATGACGTCGATGCCGGTGAAGATCAGGCCGCGAGCCTTCAGCTCCGGCCCCAGCCGTTCGACGATCTCGCGCTCGCGATCCGTCAGACCCGCGGCTTCCGCAATCGCACCGCGCACCATGTTGGAGCGCAGGTCGCCTTCCGCGGGAACGCGATTGATCGCGCCGGCGAATTCGCCGTCGATGATCAGGATGCGCTTGTCGCCCTCGCGCACCTCCGGGCGGTACTGCTGCACCACCCAGGGCTGGGTGAACACGGTCTCGAACATCTCGATCAGCGAGCCGTAGTTCTCATCGCCATCGGTGATGCGAAACACCGCCTGGCCGCCGTTGCCGTAGAGCGGCTTGATGACGATGTCGGAAAACTCCTCGCGGAAGGCGGCCACCTCGCCTGCGTCGCGCGTGATCAGGGTCGGCGGCATCAGGTCGGCATAATCGAGGACGAAGAGCTTTTCCGGCGCATTGCGCACCGAAGCGGGATCGTTGACCACCAGGGTCGCCGGATGGATCGCCTCCAGCAGATGGGTGGCGGTGATGTAGTCCATGTCGAAGGGCGGGTCCTGGCGCATCAGGATCACGTCGACATCGTTGAGCGTGACGCGCTCCGGCGCGCCCAGCGTATAGTGATCGCCGCGCTGATCGCGCACGCTGACCGGCTCGGCGGTGGCGGTGACCTTGTCGCCACGCCGGGCGAGGCTCGCGACCTGGTAATGCAGCAGCGTGGCGCCGCGCGCCTGCGCCTCCAGCATCAGGGCGAACGTGGAATCCCCCTCGATGTTGAGGTCGGCGATGTGGTCCATCTGGACGGCGACGGTCAGCGACATGGGATGGCGTCCGCTTGAGGTATCAGGGCCGGAAGGCGTCTGCGATGTGGCGTGGCCAGCGGCGCGGCGCAACCAGCACCGCGTCGAAGCGCATGCTGTATCCCGCAAAGCGCGGGTTGAGCGCAAGCCAGGCATTGGCGCCGGCGACGAGACGGTGGCGCTGGCGCTCGGTCACCGCCTCGGCGGCGGCGGCGAATGTCTGGCGCGCCTTGACCTCGACGAAAGCAAGCAGGCGGCCGCGACGCATGATCAGGTCGATCTCGCCGGCGGGATTGCGGAAGCGGCGCGCCAGCGGCAGGTAGCCGCGCAGCATGAGCGCCGCAAGGGCCAGCCATTCGGCGCGCCGGCCGCGACGTTCGGCGCGCATGCGGCGCGCGCGCTCGCGCATCATTCGCCGTCCTGTTTCAGGGTCAGGGCGCGCTCGTAGAGCGCCTTGCGCGCAAGCCCGGTCTGGCGGGCAAGCTGCTGGGCGGCGCGGCTGACGCCAAGTTCGGCGATCAATGCGCCGAGCCGCTCGTCGAGGTCCGCGATGTCGGGCGTTTCCTCACACTGCGGGGGGGCGACCAGTACGACGATCTCGCCCTTTGGCGGGCCGGCTTCGGCGATCTGCCGCGATAACTCCGACAAACTCCCATGGGTGACCGTCTCGAAGCGCTTGGTCAGCTCGCGGGCTATAGCGGCGGGACGATCGCCCAGGCCCTCGGCGAGAGCCTTCAGGCATGCGGCGATCCGGGGCGCACTCTCGTAGATCACCAGGGTCCCGGGGATGTCCTTCAGTGCGGCGATGCGGCGCGCACGCTGCGCGGACTTGGGTGGCAGGAATCCGGCGAAATAGAATGCGTCCGTTGGCAGTCCGGCGGCCACCAGCGCGGCGAGCATCGCGCTGGCGCCGGGTATCGGAACGACCGCATGGCCGGCCGCAACGGCTTCGGACACCAGCCTGTAGCCCGGATCGGACACCAGCGGCGTACCGGCATCGCTGACCAGCGCCACACGACCGCCATCGGCCAGACGCGACAGCAGTTCCGGGCGCCGGCGCGCCGCGTTGTGCTCGTGATAGGAGACGCGCGGGGTGGCGATGGAATAGTGACCGAGCAGCCGGGCGGTATGGCGGGTATCCTCGCAGGCGATGACGTCGGCGGCGGAGAGAACCTGCAACGCGCGGACGGTGATATCGGCCAGATTGCCGATCGGTGTCGCCACGATGTAGAGGCCGGGCGCCAGCGCGGGTGCCGAAAAGCCGGCGCCATCGATGACAAATCCCGCGCCCGCGCCGTCTGCATCCCCTGTCACGCCGCGTCGCGCCACGTTCTCACCTCGTCACCAGAGCACATCGGGTGCGGCTTCTCCGCGCAACAAGGGTGTCACCGAGACTCTATCCATTTGATCTTGAGCATGTTCTTGCCCGAAAATCGCCCACACTTTCCGGGAACATGCTCCCGGCTCGCGGCGTTAACAATAGTCGAGATTGGTCCACATCGCAGCCATCACAGTGGTTTTCATGTCCGCATTCAGGCCATAGATTGATACGTTAACGTCTATCACTGCGGACGTGGCTACCCTGCGTCCGCCGATGCGGCAAACGATTTTGGGGACCCGCGCGTTGAGCCGACGCGCCGAGTTCGATTGGTATGAAACGAGTTCACCCTGGCGGCCCGCTGGCCCTTTCGCCCGAAACCCAAGCGCCTGGCACAACGGCGATCGGGCGGCGCACATTCCTGCGCCGCGCGGGAAGCGTTGCCGGGCTCGGTCTGCTGACGGCGGGCTGCGGCGGCATCACCCTGCCGACATTTCCCGGTGGCGGCGGAACGCCGACGCCCGGCCAGGCGCCGCTGCCCGGCGGCTTCGGGTCCGGTCCGGTGCGCGTCGCGTTGCTGCTGCCGCTATCGGCGCAAGGCAATGCCGGTGTCACGGCCACGGGGCTGCGCAACGCGGCCGAACTGGCCATCGCCGACATCGCCCAGGCGCCGGTCACCATTGTTCCCATCGACACCAAGGGGACGCCGGAGGGCGCCAACGCGGCCGCGCAGCAAGCAGTCGGCACCGGCGCGCGGCTGATCCTCGGCCCGCTGTTTTCCGCCGAGGTGGCCGCCGCCGGCAGGACGGCCCAGGCATCGGGTATCCCGGTGATCGCCTTTTCGTCCGATCCCAACGCGGCCGGTGCCAACGTACGCCTGCTCAGCTTCCTGGCGGAAAGCGACATCAATCGCATCGTCTTCTACGCCGCCCAGAACAACCGCCGGAGCTTCGGCGCGCTGCTGCCGGAGAGTTCGTACGGCGTGATCGTCGAGAACGCGCTGCGCCAGGCGGTTTCGCGCAATGGCGGCCAGCTCATTGCGGTGGAACGCTACAAGCCGGACAACGCGTCGATCGCCGCCGCCACCGGACGGATGGCGGCCATCGCAGGCGGCGCAACACCGCGCGTCAACGCGCTGCTGATCCCCGACGGCGCCTCGGCGATGCCGGCCATCCTGAACGGTCTGCAGACCGGCCGGGTCGATCCGCAACGCGTCAAGCTGCTCGGCTCCGGGCAATGGAGCGACGGGGCGGTGCTGCGTCAGCCGCTATTGGCGGGCGCCTGGTTCCCGGCACCCGATCCGTCCGGTTTCAACGGGCTGTCGGCGCGCTATCGTACGCGCTATGGCGGCAACCCGCCGCGGATCGCCTCGCTGTCCTACGACGCGGCACGTCTGGCCGCGGTGCTCGCCGGCCTCGACCAGACCAACCCGTTCACCGATGCGCGTCTGTCCAGCCGGGATGGTTTCCAGGGCACGGACGGAATCTTCCGTTTCGGGTCCGACGGACGCAGCGAGCGCGGCCTCGCGGTGCTGGAAGTGCAGCCGCCGTCTTCACGCGTCCTGCAGGCCGCACCGCAGACCTTCGCGGGATCGGGGTTCTGACGCGGTTTTATTCCGCTCACGGCAAGTCTCGCTCCGCTCGACGCCTGCGCGGGCGCGGCCTGACCGGCCGGGCACGCAGTCGCATGCCTGTGTCGGTTCCTCTAACCGGCTGAGTGCTTGGCGCCCAGGCGTCCGACCGGATGCCCGCGCGTTAGCGCGCCCTCGCGGAGCCGTGAGAGCGGACATTGTCCGGGCGAACTGGCGTGAGCGGAACTAAGCTGCCAGATCGGCAACTACGGCGTTGAGCACCGGGAAGCCATCCGAGGTCACCCGCAGGCGGCCGTCGGGGTCTTCGGCGAGCAGGCCGTCTCCGGCCAGTTCGGCAATCCTGTCCGCGTCGATCGGCCGGCCGCACAGCGCCGCATAACGCTGCGGGTCGATGCCCGAGGCAAGCCGCAGGCCCATCACCAGATATTCGTCACCCTGTTCGACGGCATCGAGCGGCTCGTCGATCTTCAGACCGTGGCCGCGCGTCTCCACCAGCCGCCGCCAGGCCTCCGGCATGGTCTCGGTGGCGGTGGCGGTGCGCCCGTGTGCCTCGCTCAGGCGGCCATGGGCGCCAGGCCCGACGCCGACGAAATCACCGCACGACCAATAAACGAGATTGTGCCGGCATTCGCCGCCCGGCCTGGCGTGATTGGAAATCTCGTAGGCCGGCAGGCCGGCGCTCGATGTCAGGTCCTGGGTCACATCGTAGAGGGCGCGCGCGGCATCCGAATCCGGAACGATGAAGCGGCCCGCCTGATGCATGCGCGCGAACGGCGTGTCCGGCTCGATGGTGAGCTGATAGAGCGAAAGATGCTCGCCGGCGAGCGTCAGCGCCTCGGCGAGCTCGCCATGCCAGGCATCCGGCGTCTGGCCGGGACGGGCATAGATCATGTCGAAGGAGACACGCGGGAAGTGGCGATGGGCGATCTCGATGGCCCGGATGGCATCGGCGCGGTTATGCCGACGGCCCAGGAACTTGAGCTCTTCGTCGACCAATGATTGGACGCCGACCGAGACACGGTTGACGCCGGCCTCGGAAAACTCGCGGAACCGTCCCGCATCGACACTGGTGGGGTTGGCCTCCAGGGTGATCTCCACGTTCCGGGTCACGCCCCAGAGCCGTCTGACCGCACCGATCAATTGCGACACCGCCTGGGGCGGCATCAGCGAAGGCGTGCCGCCGCCGAAGAAGATGCTGGCGGCCGGACGCCGCGCGGCGTCGCCCATGCGTTCGGCGAAGTACTCAAGCTCGCGTTCCAGCGCGGCGGCAAAGCCCAGCGCATCCACTCCGCCGTGCCGCACATGGGTGTTGAAGTCGCAGTAGGGGCACCTGGCGGCGCAGAACGGCCAGTGGATATAGACCGCAAAGCCGCCATCGTCGGACGAGCGGCGGTCCAGCGTGCCATCGGCTTTGGCTGCTTCGATCATCTGTATCCAGGAAATCGCCGTCATCGGATTGCTTCAACCAAGGGCCGCTTCAAACAGGTTATGCGCGCGCTGTCCATATGCGGAGCGATTCACGCGCATATGTGGTTCGCCGACCGACTGGCCCGGCCATTGGCGGGCGTCCGGTCGCATCCGAAACATGGTAAACGCGAGTGGCTAACGAAGTCTGGACGGCTTGCTTGTTTTCCGACGGCACCTGCCCTCACCCCCTCCTAACCACCCAGGGGAGTATGCTGCATGGATGGTCGGGAGGGGGTGAGGGCAGGTGCCGTGATTGGAAAGGAACAAGCCTAGCCGCGCAGCGCCGCGACCAGCATCTCGAACGCCCGCGCCCGGTGCGACAGGGCCGGCCCCTTGTCCTTGCGCCAGCCGTGCTTTTCCTCCGCACTCATCTCGCCGAATGTGCGGGTGTGTCCATCGGGCTGAAACACCGGATCGTAGCCAAAGCCCCAGTCGCCGCGCGGCGGCCAGACCAGGACGCCCTCGATCTCGCCGCGAAACAGCTCGGTCCCGCCATCCGGCCAGGCAAGGCACAGGACGCAGACGAAGCGCCCCCGGCGTGCATCCGGCTGGGTCGCACCGATCTGCTGCAGGCGTTCCTCCAGCGTGCGCATGGCCATGGTGAAGTCGCGATCCGGCCCGGCCCAGCGCGCCGAATGGATGCCCGGTGCGCCGTCCAGCACATCGACGGCAAGACCGGAATCGTCGGCCAGCGCGACCTCGCCGCTGGCCAGCGCCGCAGCGCTGGCCTTCAGTTCGGCGTTGGCCTCGAAGCTGTCGCCGTCTTCGACGGGCTCGGGCAGGCCGAGTTCACCGGCGGAAACGATGTCGTGCCCGTAGGGCGCCAACAGATCGGCAATCTCGCGCAGCTTGCCGGCATTGTGGGTGGCGACGACGAGGCGCCCGGGCAATGGGCGCATCAGCCCATCGCCTGCTTCTGCAACGCCACCAGTTCGTCGATGCCCTTGGCCGCGAGCGACAGCAGGTCGAGCAGTTCGGCCTGCGAGAACGGCGTCTTCTCGGCGGTCGCCTGCACCTCCACCAGACCGCCGGAACCGGTCATGACGAAATTGGCGTCGGTGGCGGCATCGGAATCCTCCGCGTAATCGAGGTCGAGGACCGGTGTCTCGCCGAAGATGCCGCAGGAGACCGCGGCGACGTGGTCAGACAGGGGGCTGATGTCGAGCACGTTGCGCGCGCGCATCCAAGCAATGCAGTCGGCCAGCGCCACCCAACCACCGGTGATCGCCGCGGTGCGGGTGCCGCCATCGGCCTGAAGCACATCGCAATCGATGGTGATCTGGCGCTCGCCCAGCGCCTTGAGGTCGCACACGGCGCGCAGTGACCGGCCGATCAGACGCTGGATTTCGAGCGTGCGGCCACCCTGCTTGCCGCGCGCCGCCTCGCGGCCCGAGCGGTCATGGGTGGAGCGCGGCAACATGCCGTATTCCGCCGTCACCCAGCCCCGCCCGCCGCCGCGCAGCCATGGCGGCACGCGCTCCTCAAGCGAGGCGGTGCACAGCACATGGGTATCGCCGAAACGCACCAGGCAGGAGCCCTCCGCGTGCCTGGAATAGCCCCGTTCAAGGGTCACGGCACGCATCTGATCGGGCGCTCGTTGAGAGGGGCGCATGGGGCATTCCTTGTTCATTGTCGGCCGCGGCGCTGTGGTAGCCGGTTTGCCGGGCTTGTGAAAGGGTGCAACTTGACGAAACCACGCTGAGAACGAACATAATCGGCCATGGAACGCGTTGTGCAGTTGAAACACGCTTCGCCGCCCGCGCGGGACGGTGAAGCGGGAGCGTCGCAGCGACAGGCAGCGGGCTCCCAGCTCGCCGGGCTGGACGAGCGCTCGCGCGAGATCTTCCGCGAGATCGTGGAAAGCTATCTGGAAACCGGCGCTCCGGTCGGGTCCCGCAATCTGAGCCGGGCGCTGTCGATTTCGCTGTCGCCGGCTTCGGTTCGCAACGTGATGGCGGACCTCGAAGCCCTCGGCCTGCTCTACGCCCCGCACACCTCCGCCGGCCGCCTGCCGACGGAACTGGGCCTGCGCTTCTTCGTCGACGCGCTGATGCAGTTCGGCGAACTGACGCAAGAAGAGCGGGCAGGCATCGAGGCGCAGGTGGCCGGCCAGGCGGATCGCGGTTCGGTGGAATCGGTGCTGTCGGAAGCCGGCAACCTGCTGTCGGGGCTGTCGCGGGGGGCAGCGATCGTGCTGGCCGGCAAGTCGGACCTGACCATCCGACACGTCGAGTTCGTCCGCCTCGAGCCGCGTCGGGGCCTGGTGATCCTGGTGGGCGAGAACGGGCAGGTGGAAAACCGGCTGATCGACCTGCCCGAAGGCGTGCCGGCCGACAGTCTGGTGGAGGCGGCGAACTATCTGAACGCGCACATGCGCGGCAAGACCCTGGCCGGTGCGCGCGCCGACATGGAACACGCCCGCGAGGCGGCGCGCCGCGAAGTCGCCGAACTGACCGAAGGGGTGATCGATGCCGGCCTGGCCAGCCTGTCGGGTGCGTCCGAGGACGGTTCGCCGACCCTGATCGTGCGCGGCCAGGCGAACCTGCTGGAAAACCTCAGCGCGCTTGAGGACCTGGAGCGGGTGCAGTCGCTGCTGGCCGATCTGGAACGCAAGAACGACATCGTCGACCTGCTCGGCCTGGCGGAAACCGGCGACGGTGTGCGCATTTTCATCGGCTCGGAAAACAAGCTGTTCTCGCTGTCGGGCTCCTCGGTGGTGTTGGCGCCCTACCGCGACGACGACAAGCAACTGGTCGGGGTGGTCGGGGTGATCGGCCCCACACGCCTCAACTATGCCCGCGTGGTTCCGATGGTCGACTACACCGCGCAGGTGGTGGGCCGCATCCTCAGATCGGGCTGAGGTCAGTGTCGGAACCCGGGGCAAGCATCGGAACGGGTTGATTTTTTGCTCGTTCAGGCTGATATGCCCGGTCAACAACTCACAGCACACGCAATCGGTGTCGTCGGATTGGCTGCAAGGCCGTCCAGGCACACGGTGATGGACCGCACAGCATGACGATGAGCGACGAACACGATCAGACCCAGCCGGACGAGGAGGCGCAGCAGGCCGACACGGGCGATGAGCCGGGGGCGGAGCCCGGTCCGCAGGCGGCGCAAGCCGCAGCCGCCGCGCTGGCCCAGGAAAACGCCGATCTCAAGGACCGTCTGCTGCGCGCGGTCGCGGAAATGGAGAACCTGCGCAAGCGTACCGAGCGCGAGGTGCGCGATGCGGGGCAATACGCCATCTCCGCCTTTGCCCGCGACATGCTGGTGGTCGCCGACAACCTGCAGCGGGCGCTGGAGACGGTGCCGCCGGAGGATGGCGAGGGCGCCAAGATCGCCTTCAACTCGATGCGCGAGGGCGTCAACCTGACCCGCAGCGAGCTGGCCCGGCTGATGGAACGCCACGGGGTGAGCGAGATCGCGGCGGATGGCGAGAAGTTCGACCCCAACCTGCATCAGGCGATGTTCGAGATTCCCGATGACAGCGTGCCGAGCGGCACGGTTATGCAGGTCGTGCAGGCGGGCTTCCGCATCGGCGAGCGGGTGCTGCGCCCGGCCATGGTCGGCGTTGCCAAGGGCGGGCCGAAGGGTGCTGCACCAGATGCAGCCGCGCAGACGTCCGAACCGCCGAGGCCAGCTAACGACTCCGAACCCTCTGTTGATGACGAGCCGCCACACGACCATATCGACAAGACGGTTTAGGGCGCGGACACCAGGGTCAGGACCCTGGATTACCGATCGCATCTGCACGGGAGGAGCGGCGATGACACCGAATGGCGCATTCCACTGGAACGAACTGATGACCCGCGATCCGGAGGGCGCCAAGGCGTTCTACGGCGCAACGCTGGGCTGGACCTTCGACGCGTTCAATGCGGTCGAGGGCGCGCCGACCTATTGGGTCGCGATGATGGGCGAGTTGCCGGTCGGCGGCATCTACGGCATGACCGGGCCGGACTTCGACGGCGTCCCCGAACACTGGTTCAGCTATGTCGGCGTCGAGGACGTGGACGCGACCGCTGAAAAGGTCGCCGCCGCCGGCGGCCAGGTGGTTCGACCGGCCTTCGACATACCCTCGGTGGGGCGGATCGCCATCATCATGGATACAGCCGGTGCCAGCGTTGGACTGATCACGCCCGCGCCGATGGGGTGATTTTATTTCGCTCACGGCGAGTTCGCTGTCACTATTCCCCTCACGGCGAGTTCGCTCGGACAATGTCCGCACTCACCGCCTGCGGGAGCGCGGCCTGACCGGCCGGGCGCACGGTCGTGCGCCTCGGTGCCTCATACTCAGTCCGTGCAGGATGATGCCGTGAGCCCCGAAACACACATCGTGTGACGTGGGAACCGGTTTTCGAACAAGAGGCGCAGAGCGGCGCAGCCGCGACAGGGAAGCGAACGGCGAGCAAGAATGGCCGTGAGATTTTATCTCGCTCACGGCGAGTTCGCTATCGCTCACCGCCTCCGCGAGGGCGCGCTTTCGCGCGGACACGCAGTCGCGTGTCTGGGCTCGTTCCCCGCACGGACGGAGTGTTTGGCACCCAGGCGCACGACTGTGCGCCCGGCCGGTCAGGCCGCCCCCGCGGAGCCGTTGCGCGTCAGCGCAACTGGGGTGAGCGAGATAAAATCTCACCCATACGCGCCGAAGCGGTGCGACAGGCCCACGCCGATGCTGCGCATCAGGGCGTAGGCCTGCTCGATCGGCGCGATGATCTGGTCGTGGATGTGCGGATAGCCGCTGATGCGCTCGGCACCGAACTCCGCCTCCTCGCTGAGGCCGGGCGGAGGCCCCTTGTCGGGCCGGCGCGGAAAGGTCTCGCAGATCAGCTCCACCGCCTCCGGCACCCGCATGTGCAACAGCAGATCGAGCACCTGATCGCGCGTGAAATCGTTGCGCATGGCGAATTCCGGCAGGTCGGCGGCGCGCAGCAGCACGTGCATCATCAGCGCGATGCGGGTCGCATGCAGCAGGTAGAGCGCGCGGCGGGACTCATCGGCCAGCGGATTGAAGGCTGAGTCGAGCGCGTTCAGCACCGCCTCCAGTTGCAGCAGGTCGGTGCGCAGCTTGCCGTGGAAGCGGTGAAAGGCCGCAGCGGTGCCGTTTTCGGTCAGTCGCTCGGCGAGCGCCAGGCAGGACTGGCGCTCCTGACCGGGGCCGACGGCATCCGCCCGCGCGATCCAGAAGCCCGCGTCCAGCACGCTGCCATGGGCCGCAAAGCCCGTCATGCTCGACTGGCGGCGGGCAAAGGAGATCATCTCGACCAGCCCACGCATGCGCTGCGAACGCCGGCAAAGCTCCACGAAGCGGTCGAACTCGGGCGCCGCCGCCGTTCCGAAGCCGCCGGACACGTGCGGTAGCTGGCCAAGCTGCTGCAACGTGGCATTGTGCGGGATCGCCCGCAGCCGCGACAGGTCGGAGCGACCGCCACCGCTTTCCTGGGCGCGGCGGGCCTTGCGCGAGCCGGTGGAAAAAAGGAACTGGCCGGCGAATGCGAACACCACGTCGCCATAATCCTGATCGGCGTAGAGATCGGTCTGGTAGGCGCGCAGCGCGCGGTAGAAATCCCAGGTGAATGCGATATCGGCGTAGAAGGGATCGTCCTCGTCGACGCGCCAATCGTGCTCGGCGACCAGTACGCCAGACACCGTGCGCAATGCCAGATCGTCGGTCTGGAACAAGGTGAAGCCGTCGCCGCCCTGGAAGCTCGATTCGTGCTTCAGCGAAATGCCGAGCTTGCCGAACCAGTTGCGCGACCACGGCGTCATCAGGTGCTGCTGGCGCGCGGCAAGAGAGCCGGGATGCGAGCCACGGCCAAGCGACTCGCCGTGGGTGTCGAAGACAAGCGCCTCGACACCCTTGAGGCCGGCCCGGTCGATCAGCCGTGCAAGCTGGACCTGCAGTCGTTCGACCGCCAGCGACGCGGTGACCTGTCCGATGAACCGCCCGGCATCGGAAAACCCCGTCTGGATGGCTATGCGGCCGCGATCCTTCAGGTGCTGGCGGAAGGTGTCGTTGTCGATCAGTTGTTCGATCAGCCGGCTACCGCGCTCCAGCGCGTCGGGGGTCTCGAAGAGCGGCGAGATATCGATACGGTCATCGATGCCGAAGACCTTGGCGAAATAGAGCACGGCAAGCGGGGTGATCGGCTTCTCGCACTCGGCGATCAGGTAGCGCACCGGCGATGAGCGGTCGATCAGGGTGGCGATGCGCGCAACCAGCATCATCTGCCGCATGGCTGTGGTCTGCTCCCGGCTGAGCGAGGCGAAGTTGAAGGTGAGCGGCCGGGCGTTCTGGATCTCGTCGGTGAGGTTTTCCAGCGGCAGCCGGCCGTCCAGCGCGCCGCCACCGGTCCAGCCAAGGTGGGCGCGCAAAGCGTTGTGCACCTGAACCGCGTTGATGCGCACATGGATGTGACCGATGCCAAGGCCGCGGCCCTGGATGGCGGCGGCCAGCACGATCAGGTCGGTGCGCACCGCATCGGAGCTTTCCGCGATGATGGCACGGCCGAGCACATCGAGGATGTCCGTCGTGTCCAGCAGGCGGTCGGGATCGGGATCGGTCAGCCGGTTGGCCGCCTTGACGAGGTCCTTCGGCTTGCTCAGGTCCCCGGTGAAGGCCTGTGCCTCCTGCGATGCGGAGGTCGCGGCGCGACCAAGCCGACCGGCCAGGCCCTCAAGCTCGCTCTTCGCGTCCGCGCCAACCTTGCCTTCGGCCAGGATCGCCTTGACCTGCTCGGCATAGCGCGCAAGCTGGGTGGCCTTCTCGCCCAGACGGAACACCAGCGAATCCCACCAGTTGATGTCCGAACGCCCGTCGAGATCGTAGCCGACCCAGGTTGCAAGAGTCGCGATGGCCGGGCGGAAGGCGGCCCATTGCAGCGGATAGAGTTCCCGCGCGATATCGACGAGACAGCGGTGCAGTTGGTCGACGGCACCGCTCATGCGCTGCAGCGTCGCCTGCGCAGCATTGTGCTCCTTGGCGAGCGTCAGCTCCGGTTCGGGCTGGTGCCTGAGCCTGGTCAGGGTGGCGAGTGCCTTGTCGTGCGCCTTGGTGCCGGGTTTCGCCGTGGCGATCTCCGCCAGCACCTCGCGCAGGGCATCGCTCAAGGAAAATGTCGGGTGTGCGGTCAGCACGAAGCCGTAGGCCGGCCGCTGCCAGCGCGCGCAGAAGGCATCGAAGGAAATCGGCTTGCCGTCCTTGCCTGTCGCGCCGCGGCGAACCATCTCGGCGAATGCCTGCACGGCCGCCTCGCCGGAGGGCTCCGACACGTAGTCCGACAGACGCCTGGCGCGCGCGGCGAGCGCTTCGTCGGACAGGTTGTTGGCGAGCGCTGTGAGATCGTCCATCGAGATGGTGCCCGCTTCCAGCTCGCGCGACATGTCGTAGGCGAGCAGCTTCACGGCATTCGACTGGGGATCGTGCGCCGGCTGGCCGATATGAGCCTCGAGCAGGTCCAGATAGCGCGCGCGCAGCGGAATCGGATCGATCATCTGGCAGTGCTCCAAGAGGCAGGAAAGGGCGCGGACGGGCCTGAGGTTATCGCCGATCGGCCAGCACCTAGGCAACCACGGTCCGGTGAAATAGCGCACTACGGCCGCCGTTTTCCGGAAAAACCGGCCTGATATTGGTTTGTTTGCGTGACAGATCCCTGTCTTACTGGATCAGAATTGGCGTTTTGCGCCGGTCAGCGACCGGCCGCGCCATCCGGCCGGTCGACGCGGCGCAGGGTCAGGTTGATGCGTCCTGGCTGCGACAGCAGCGTCGAGGTGCCCGGCAGGATGCGATCGACGCCGTGGTGGATCAGCCGCGCCGCGCCGCCCATCACCAGCACATCGCCCGAGACGAGTTTGAACGAGCGGGTCGGATCGCCGCGCGTGTCGCCGCCAAAGCGGAAGACGCAGGTGTCGCCGAGCGACACCGACAGCACCGGTGCATCGAAATCCGCTTCGTCGCGGTCGACATGCAGGCCCATACGCGCATCAGGGGCGTAGTGGTTGATCAGACAGGCCTGGAGTGGATGCGGGTAGCCGGACAGGGTTTCCCAAAGGTCGGTCAGGGCCGGTGGAATGGCCGGCCACGGCGCGCCCGTATCCGGGTGAAGGGGCTGGTAGCGATAGCCCGCCTTGTCGGCGACCCAGCCGAGCGGCCCACAGTTGCTCATGCGCACCGAAAACGGCTTGCCCGACCTGGGCATGCGCGGCGTGAACAATGGTGCATCGGCCAGCACGGCGCGAATGTCGGCAACGAGGCGCTGCTGCGCGTCGCGATCGAGATAGCCGGCATGGAGCTTGAGGCCGGGCAAGGGTTCCAGGGCGTTGGCCATTTCCCAAGTCGATAGCACGTTGCGGCCCGTCCGCTTAACGACTTGCGGCACCGTCCACGCGCTTGCGTCGGCCAGCGGCGCTTCCTATATAGCGCGCAACGCTTGCCTAGCCCGCTCGCGTGCGGCGTTGTCCTGTTCGCCCGCGGGCCCGGCACACCTCGTTCGTCAACCCAACAGGGGGTCGCGAAAGCCTGCGCGAACCAAGCGCAGCGGCGCCATCCGGGCCACGCGCGACCTGCCGCAAGACTGAGAGAACAAGACATGGGCAAGGTCATCGGTATCGACCTGGGGACCACCAATTCCTGCGTCGCCGTCATGGACGGCTCGGACGCCAAGGTGATCGAGAACGCGGAAGGCGCGCGTACGACGCCTTCCATGGTGGCTTTCACCGACGACGGCGAGCGCCTCGTCGGCCAGCCGGCCAAGCGCCAGGCCGTCACCAATCCTGAAAACACGCTGTTCGCCATCAAGCGCCTGATCGGACGCACCTTCGACGATCCGATGACGAAGAAGGACATGGACCTCGTTCCTTACGAGATCGTCAAGGCGGACAACGGCGATGCATGGGTCTCGGCCCAGGGCGAAAAGTACTCTCCCTCGCAGGTCTCCGCCTTCATCCTGCAGAAGATGAAGGAAACCGCGGAAGGATTCCTCGGCCAGCCGGTGACGCAGGCCGTCATCACGGTGCCGGCCTATTTCAACGACGCCCAGCGCCAGGCGACCAAGGACGCCGGCAAGATCGCCGGCCTTGAGGTGCTGCGCATCATCAACGAGCCGACCGCGGCCGCGCTCGCCTACGGGCTTGAGAAGAAGAACACCGGCACGATCGCCGTCTACGACCTGGGCGGCGGCACCTTCGATATCTCGATCCTGGAGATCGGCGACGGCGTGTTCGAGGTGAAGTCCACCAACGGCGACACGTTCCTCGGCGGCGAGGACTTCGACATGCGCCTGGTCGGCTACATCGCCGACGAGTTCAAGAAGGAGCAGGGCATCGACCTGCGCGCCGACAAGCTCGCGCTGCAGCGGCTCAAGGAAGCCGCCGAGAAGGCCAAGATCGAGCTGTCCTCGGCGACCCAGACCGAAATCAACCTGCCCTTCATCACCGCCGATTCCTCCGGCCCCAAGCACCTGACCCTGAAGCTGACCCGGGCCAAGTTCGAGGCGCTGGTCGACGATTTCGTCCAGCGCACCATCGAGCCGTGCAAGGCGGCGTTGAAGGACGCGGGACTGAAGTCCGGCGAGATCGACGAGGTTGTGCTCGTCGGCGGCATGACACGGATGCCCAAGGTGCAGGATGCGGTGAAGCAGTTCTTCGGCAAGGAGCCGCACAAGGGCGTCAACCCCGACGAGGTGGTGGCGATCGGCGCGGCAATCCAGGCCGGCGTGCTGCAGGGCGACGTCAAGGACGTGCTGCTGCTCGACGTGACGCCGCTGTCGCTTGGCATCGAGACGCTGGGCGGCGTGTTCACCCGGCTGATCGACCGCAACACCACGATCCCGACCAAGAAGTCCCAGGTGTTCTCCACTGCCGAGGACAACCAGACGGCGGTGACCATCCGCGTCTTCCAGGGCGAGCGCGAGATGGCCGCCGACAACAAAATCCTCGGCCAGTTCGATCTGGTCGGCCTGCCGCCGGCGCCGCGCGGCGTGCCGCAGGTGGAGGTCACCTTCGACATCGACGCCAACGGCATCGTCAACGTGTCGGCCAAGGACAAGGCGACCGGCAAGGAACAGCAGATCCGCATCCAGGCCTCCGGCGGCCTGAGCGACACCGACATCGAGCAGATGGTCAAGGACGCCGAGGCTCACGCCGACGAGGACAAGAAGCGGCGCGAGGCGGCCGAGGCCAAGAACCAGGCCGAGTCTCTGGTGCACGCCACCGAAAAGCAGCTCGAGGAGCACGGCGACAAGCTCGGCGAGGACGACAAATCGGCCATCGAGACCGCGGTCGCCGACGTGAAGACCGCGCTGGAGGCCGGCGAGCCCGACGACATCAACGCCAAGGCCGCGATCCTGGCGCAGGCGGCGATGAAGCTCGGCGAGGCGGTCTATGCCGCCTCCCAGGCGGAAGCGGACGGCGCTGGCGATGCCAGCGAAGCGGAGACCCAGCCGGTGCAGGATGACGACGTGGTCGACGCCGATTTCGAAGAGGTCGACGACAGCGACGACGACCAGAAGAAGTCGGCCTGACGGCGCAATCCGTTACAAAGCACTGTAACGGGTACAAAGCATTGTAGCGGGCGGCTTTCGGGCCGCCCGTTTTTTGTTCAGGACCTTTGGGTCAGGACCGATAAATCGGACGAACATGGCGAACACGGAACCAGCCTTCGGTACCTACCGCCTGCCACCCTGGCGCCAGGCGATCCGCAACACGATGCTGGGCCTGCCGGGCGGGCGCTTGGGCAAGAACCTGCGGTCCGTATTGCGGCGCATCATGCTGCTGGGCTGGACACATCCCGTCGACATCGAGGACTTCGGCGCCGCCCGCATGCGTTTGCATCATGCCGACAACAGCGCCGACCGGCACATCCTTGCCTGGGGACACCGCTACGACCGTGTGGAGCGTGAGGCGATCGCGGCGCGGCTTGCACAAATCCGGACCCGGACGGACGCGGCCGTATTCGTCGACCTTGGGTCCAACAGTGGCTGCTATGCGCTGTTTGCCTGCGCATTCGCCGCGCGTCAGGACCTGGCACTCACGGTCCTGGCAATCGAGCCGGACGCGATCAATCGCCATCGGCTGGCGTTCAACCTGGCGGCGAACACATCGCTGATGACGATCGTCCTCGAGCCCCGCGCCGTGTCGGATCGAAGCGAGAAGGTGCGGTTGTACGACCACGCGACGAACCGTGGCGGTGTTTCCGCGCGCTCCGCAGAAGCCGGCGCGGAGGGCGCAATAGACGCCATTCCGCTTGCCGACATGCTGGATGAACACGGACTGGTTCCCGACATCCTCAAGGTCGACATCGAAGGCCGGGACCTGCCTGTGCTGTCCGCCTACCTGCCAGCCGTACCGGCGCACCAAAGACCGGGCCTGTTGATTGCCGAAGCGACAGGCGAGCAGCGTATCGCGCTGACGCGGCTGCTTGAATCAAACGGCTATCGCATCGAGAGCTATACGCGCGAGAACGTCATCGCGGTGCGTGCATGAATTTGACACGAGCCGTCCAGGAAGGGCATTCGAGGGCTGGAAACGCGCAGCGCGACAAATTATCTCTGCGGTGCACGTGCAGGCGACGCGGCGAGTGTGGCGCACGCCTTGTTTGAACAAGCGGATACGGTTTTTAGGCACGGATGACTGATCGGGATCTCTATGACGTGCTCGGGGTCGACCGCAGCGTCGACGAAAAGGCGCTGAAGGCCGCCTATCGCAAGCTCGCGATGCAATTCCATCCCGACCGAAATCCGGACGATCCGGAAGCGGAAGCCCGCTTCAAGGAGGTCAACGTCGCCTACGAGGCGCTGAAGGATCCGCAGAAGCGCGCCGCCTACGACCGCTTCGGCCACGAGGCGTTCCAGAACGGCGGGCCCGGTGGCGGGTTCAACGGCGATTTCGGCGCATCCATGGCCGACATCTTCGACGATCTGTTCGGCGACTTCATGGGCGGTGCCGGCCGGCGCGGCGGACGCCAGAACGCCCGTCGTGGCGCCGATCTGCGCTACAACATGGAAATCGCCCTGGAAGAGGCCTTCGTTGGCAAGACCGCGGAAATCCGCGTGCCGACCACCATTACCTGCGAAACCTGCGAGGGCTCCGGCGCCAAGCCCGGCACCGGCGCCACCACCTGCATGGGATGTGGCGGCGCGGGGCGGGTGCGCGCCAGTCAGGGCTTCTTCGCCATCGAGCGCACCTGCCCGCAATGCGGCGGCAGCGGCTCGATCATCGAGGACCCGTGCGGCGATTGCGGCGGCAGCGGCCGTGTCATGCGCGAACGTACCTTGTCGATCAACATCCCCCCCGGCGTCGAAGACGGCACGCGCATCCGCTTGTCCGGCGAGGGCGAGGCGGGCCTGCGCGGCGCTCAGGCGGGCGATCTCTACATCTTCCTCTCGGTGAGGCCGCACGAGATCTTCCAGCGCGACGGCGCCGATCTGTTCTGCCGCGTGCCGATCGGTTTCACCACCGCCGCGCTTGGCGGGGAATTCGAGGTGCCGACGGTCGATGGCGGCAAGACCCGCGTTAAGGTGCCCGCCGGCACCCAGACCGGCAAGCAGTTCCGGCTGCGCGGCAAGGGCATGCCGGTGCTGCGCGCGCGCCAGAGCGGCGACCTGTACGTCCAGACCATCGTCGAAACGCCGGTCAACCTGAACCGTCGCCAGCGCCAGTTGCTGGAGGAATTCGATGCGGTCACCAGCGACGACAACACGCCGAACGCGACCGGCTTCTTCACCCGCGTAAAGGACTTCTTCAAGACCGCGGACGGCGAATAGCGTGACGCCGCGCCATCGCCTTGCCGCAATGATGATGGACGACGGTATGGGTGAGCGACTTGCCGGTGGGGCGCGGGGCGCGTTACTGGTATGGGTGTCGATGCGGCCATCGATTGTGGGCAACAGGACCGGCCGGTAAGGTCGGCGACAGCGGAGAACGGGCGATGCGTTACGAGCCGGGAGGCGCTCCGCGCAAGCGCGAACAACTGATCGAGGATTTGCGGTTCCTCAAGTCATGGGCCGCAGCACCCCTGCGCACGGGCGCCGTCAGCCCGAGCAGCCGCGAACTGGCCCAGCGCATGGTGCGGGAAATCAGCCCCGATGAGCCGGGCTTGGTTGTCGAGCTGGGGCCGGGAACCGGCGTTTTCACCCGCGAGCTGGTCGCCCGTGGAATCAATCCCGCAAGGCTCGTGCTGGTCGAGGCCAATCCGAAGTTCTGCCGCATGCTGAAGCGCGCGTTTCCGCAGGCGAAGATCATCCAGGGGGATGCCTACCGGCTGCGCGAACACCTCATGCATCTCAATGCCGGCCAGCTTGCCGGCGTGATCACCGGATTGCCGCTGTTCACGCAGCCGCTGGCGCAGCGCGTGCGGCTGATCAACGACTGCCTGGAAGCCCTGGCACCCGGCAATCCGATCGTCCAGTTCTCCTACGCCCTGGTGCCGCCCGTGCCCGCCGGACACGGCGATTACGTGGTGGAAAGCTCGCGTTGGGTATGGCGCAATCTGCCGCCGGCGCGGGTGTGGACCTACCGCCGGCCACGGGCGTGACGGCGACCGCCGCACGGCCCATGACGAGGGCCACGCCCGAGCCGCGCGATCGGCTGATCGTGGCGCTCGATACCCCCGATACCGCCGAAGCGGAACGCCTCGCCGGGGCGCTCGCCGGCCATGTGGGCGTGTTCAAGGTCGGGCTGGAACTGGCGATGGCCGGTGGCATCGGTTTCGCCCGCGAGCTGGCCAGCGATGGCCACGCCGTGTTTCTCGATCTGAAGCTGCTCGACATCGACAACACGGTCGCCAAGGCGGTGTCGAACGCCGCCGATCAGGGCTTTGCGTTTCTTACCATCCACGCCTATCCGTCCGCCATGCGGGCCGCCGTCGATGGCCTCAAGGGTCGCGATCTGTGCCTGCTCGGCGTCACGGTCCTGACTTCGCTCGATGCCGATGACCTGCGCGAGGCAGGTTATGCCGCAACGCCGGAAGACCTGGTCCTTTCGCGGGCGCAGGCGGCGAAGGCCGCCGGAATGGGCGGCATCGTGTGTTCGCCGCAAGAGGTCGCGGCGGTGCGCGCGGCGGTGGGCGAGAGCCTCGCGATCGTTACACCGGGTGTCCGCCCGGCGGGCAGTGCCACCGGCGACCAGAAACGCATCGCCACGCCGGGCGAAGCGATTCGCGCCGGCGCGGACTATCTGGTGGTCGGCCGACCGATCACCCGGGACGACGATCCTGCCGCTGCCGCGGGGCGGATCGTGGCGGAAATCGAAGCCGCGCTGTAGGGTCAGGACAGGGAGGCGACATGGCCGAGAAGAAGGGTTATTGGGTTGCGCGCGTCGATGTCAGCGATCCGGACGGCTACAAGAAATACTTGGAGCTCAACCAGGTCGCCTTCGCAAAGTTCGGCGCGCGATACCTGGTGCGCGGCGGGGAATTCAGCGCCATGGAGGGCGAGTCCCGCGCACGCAACGTGCTGATCGAGTTCCCCTCCGTGCAGGCGGCACACGACTGCTACAATTCGCCGGAATACAAGGAGGCGATGTCGCATCGCCTGCCGGCCGGCGTGATCGACCTGATCATCATCGAAGGATATGACGGCGCGCAGCCGGGCGACGCTTGAACGCGGGCGAGGCCTTTATCCGCTTCCGGACCGCTGCTATAGCCATCGCCTTGTTCTGAACACCTGAATTCAAGGAAGGCTGCGGCCATGCGTTTCGTCGTTGTCGGCGCCGCCGGGCGCATGGGACGGGCGCTGGTCCGTGCCGTCAGCGAACATGACGACTGCGAGCTGGTCGGCGCTGTGGACCGCGAAGGCGCCGCCGAGATCGGCCAGGACGCCGGCGAGCTCGCGGGGCTCGGCCATATCGGTGTCGCTGTCAGCGACGATCCGCTGCCCTGTTTCGCGCGCACCGATGCGGTGCTGGATTTCACCACGCCGGCATCGACCCTTGCCTTCGCCACGCTCGCAGCCCAGGCGCGCGTCGTCCACGTCATCGGCACGACCGGTCTGTCGGACGAGCAGGTGGCGAAGCTGGACCTGGCCGCGCGTCACGCCCGAATCGTTCGTGCCGGCAACATGAGCCTCGGCGTCAACCTGCTCGCGGCGATGACACGCAAGGTCGCGGAAGCCCTGGATGCCGATTTCGACATCGAGGTCGTCGAGATGCACCACCGCGACAAGGTCGATGCGCCGTCCGGCACGGCGCTTATGCTCGGCGAGGCGGCCGCGCAGGGGCGCGGCATCGCGCTCGACCAGCACGGCGTCTACGAGCGCTACGGCCAGACCGGCGCGCGGCGGCGCGGCGACATCGGCTTCGCAACGTTGCGCGGCGGCAGTGTCATCGGCTCGCACGAGGTGATCTTTGCCGGCAACGGCGAACGCGTCATGCTGGCGCATCACTCCGAGGACCGGATGATTTTCGCGCGTGGTGCCGTCAAGGCCGCGCTGTGGGGACACGGGCGCAAGCCGGGGCATTACAGCATGGCCGACGTGCTCGGCCTGACCGACTGACAACACCTCTTATGGGTAAGGAAACCATCGCAATGGAGCGTCTTCTCGTGCTGGTCCGTCACGGCCAGAGCGAATGGAACCTGAAGAAGCTGTTCACCGGCTGGGAAGACCCCGGCCTGACCGAACAAGGCGTCGCCGAAGCCCATGCGGCCGGGCGGTCGCTCAAGGCCCTCGGGCTGAGTTTCGACATCGCCTTCACCAGCGTGTTGTCGCGGGCCAACCGCACGCTGGACATCATGCTGGAAGAACTGGGGCAGAGCGGCCTGGAGACGATCAGGGACCAGGCGCTGAACGAGCGCGACTACGGCGATCTGACCGGTCTCAACAAGGACGACGCGCGCGAGAAGTGGGGCGATGAACAGGTGCATATCTGGCGGCGCTCATTCGACACTCCGCCACCCGGCGGCGAAAGCCTCAAGGACACCGCCGAGCGCGTACTGCCCTATTTCGAGCGAGCGATCCTGCCGCGGGTGCTCGCCGGCGAGCGCGTGCTCGTCTCCGCGCACGGCAACTCGCTGCGGGCGCTGGTGATGCAGCTCGAAGGGCTTTCCGGCGCGGAAATCGTCAAACGCGAACTCAAGACCGGCGCGCCGGTGATCTACCGGCTGGACGAGACCGGCCGCGTCGCGGAGAAACAGGACCTGGCGGCTTAATACCGCTCACGGCGAGTTCGCCCGGACACTGTCCGCGCTCACCGCCTCCGCGAGGGCGGCCTGACCGGCCGAGCGCGCAGTCGCGCTTGCCGGCTTCGCCGGATCGAGAGCCCCAGAGACGCCGACGTTCGGTCGGACGCCTGGGTGCTCCAAATTCAGTCCGTGAAGGATGATGCCGTGAGGCCCGAAAAGTGGGAACCGGTTTTCGGATGAGCCGAGCGGCCAGCAAAACCCTACAACCCGCTTTCCCAGCCCAGGATTGCGCGTTTGCGCGTCAGGCCCCAGTGATAGCCGGTGAGCGCGCCGGACTTGCCCAGCACACGGTGGCACGGAACCACGAAGGACATCGGGTTGCGGCCGACCGCCGCCCCTACCGCGCGCGCGGCCGTCGGCTTGCCGAGCTTGTTTGCGATGTCGCCATAGGTAGTGGCCTTGCCGAAGGGGATCTTCAGCAGCGTTTCCCACACCCGCACCTCGAAATCGGTGCCGATCATGACGACGCGCAGCGGCCGGTCGGGATGCCAGGCGTCGCGGTCGAAGATACGCTGGGCGAGCGCAGCGGTGGCCTCGGCATCCTCGGTGAACGTCGCGCGCGGCCAGCGGCGCATCATGTCAGCCAGCGTGTTCGCCTTGTCCTCATCGTCATCGCAGAAGGCGAGTCCGCACAGACCCCTTGGCGTGGCCATCACCAGCGCAAGGCCGAACGGGCCGGGATGGAAGCCATAG
The DNA here is from genome assembly GCA_028279445.1 of Tepidamorphaceae bacterium. Lineage (GTDB taxonomy): Bacteria > Pseudomonadota > Alphaproteobacteria > Rhizobiales > Tepidamorphaceae > JANQNT01. The sequence goes on from JANQNT010000008.1 coordinate 91,635, forward strand.
GCGATCTCGACGCCATCGCCGCGATTGCGGTACTCGCCGGGCGTCATGGCTTCGTGCGTCACGAACAGGTCATGCAGACGGCCGGGGCCCGACAGGCCCACATCGTAGGCGGTGTCGAGAACTGTCTCGCGTTCGGCGAGCAGCGCGCGGGCGTGGTCCAGCGTAATGGCCTGGACGAACTGCTTCGGCGTCAGCCCGGCCCAGCGGTGAAACAGCTTCTGCGCCTGCGTCGCGTTGAGGCCCATCTCGGCGGCCAGCGCATCCAGCGAGGGGTGTTCGCGCCAATGTTCGGTGAGATAGCGGATCGCCCGGCGCACCCGGGCATAGTCGGCAAGGCTGATGCTAACGTCGGAGGGTGCCGTTGCCGGATCGGGGGCGGATGCGGTCGCGTCGATCATGCGTGTTGCGCCGTCGATGGGCGCGGATTGGGGGTGCAGCATGGCGTGGGCTCCGTGAATTGCGTCATGCCATCCACATGCGCCCGATCCATCGCGCATTCCACCCGTTTCTTGCGTCGATTCCCGAGCAGATCAGGCCGCCGGCGCACTGCGCGCGGTATGCAGCGCGCCAGCAAAGGCCGTCCTGAATTCCTCGCGCTCGTTCGGCGACAGCCAGTCGCCGAGCCGGATGCGCTTGCCGCGCGATATGACGCTGAGACGCAAGATGCCGAACTCCTCGTCGGTCTCGGTCTCAAGCTGCGCCCAGTAGGGATTAAGCTCGTCGCAGATGCGCCGGCCGCGCGAATCGACACGCTCCACGCGCAACACATCATGGCTGAGATAGACCGTTTCGTGCGCATTACCGGACTTGTAGCTGGCGCGAAAGGCGAAGTAGATCAGCGCCACATCGAGACCGAAGAAGCCCAGCACCGGCCAGGCCCCCATCAGAAGAAAGCTGACACCGGCCACGAAACTGACGGCGCCGATCAGCGTCATCAGCACGACGAAACCCGTCGGACCCAACGAGCGGTGCGGCGTGATGACCGCCTCGAAAATCGGCTTGTCCGACCGCTTGTCGCAGGAATCGGGAATCGGGTTGGTCTGGCTCATGGGATTTCAGTATAGAGACCGCATGAACGCGCGCCAGCCCCGTTCCCCGACCGCGTCGAAGTTACGCTCCAGGCCTGCCCGCCGGCGAAAATCCAGCAGGCTGGCGCCGGAGGACATCGAGACCATGTTCGCACGGCTGAAAGCCGGCAACCCGGCGCCAACGACGGAGCTTGAGTTCTCCGACGCCTATACGCTGCTGGTCGCGGTGGTGCTCTCGGCCCAGGCCACCGATGTCGGCGTCAACAAGGCGACAAAGGGCCTGTTCGCCGCCGCCGATACGCCGCAGAAGATGGTGGCGCTCGGCGAGGATACGATCCGCCATTACATCAAGACCATCGGGCTTTATCGCAACAAGGCCAAAAACGTGCTGGCGCTGTCGCAGACCCTGATCGACCAACATGACGGTGACGTGCCGCGCGACCGCGAGGCGCTCGAAGCGCTGCCCGGTGTCGGCCGCAAGACCGCCAATGTGGTGCTCAACACCGCCTTCGGCGAACCGACCATCGCGGTCGACACCCATATCTTCCGGGTCTCCAACCGCACCGGCCTTGCGCCGGGCAAGGACGTGCGCGCGGTGGAGGACAACCTGCTGCGCGTGGTGCCGGAGGCTTACAAGGTCGACGCCCATCACTGGCTGATCCTGCACGGGCGCTATGTGTGCAAGGCGCGCAAGCCGGACTGTGCGGCGTGCGTCATCGCCGACATCTGCGTATTCGATGAAAAGACGCTGGCCTGACAGTCCATTTCATTTTGAGCATGTTCTAGGCGGGCAGTGTCGCAGCCTCCCGCGACAGGCGCTTATGGGTGTGCACCATGAAGGCGGTGGCAAACAGCGGCGTCATCAGATTGAGCACCGGGATCGCCACGAACAGCGCGATCAACAGCCCCGCGACAAAGATCGAACCGCCGTTGGCCTTGCGCAGCGCCTTGACCTTGGCGCGCGGGCGGAAGCGGCCGGCGGCAAGCTCGAAATACTCCCGCCCGAGCAGATAGCCATTGGCGAGAAAGAAGGCGAGCGTGTTGATTCCGGGAAGCAGGATCAGCAGCAGGACGCCGATATTGACCAGGATGACGACGCCCACGAAGCGGATGCCCTGGACGATCGCCTCGCCCGTCGGCATGGCCTTGCCGGGCGGGTCATCGGGATAATCGACGCGCTCGACGATTTCGGCAATCTCGTCGAGGAAGAGACTGGCGACCGCGGCGGTGACCGGCGGGAACAGAAAGGCGAAGGCGGCAAGCCACGCCAGCACTAGAAAGATGCCCGCGGTCGCAAACAGCCAGCCGGCCAGATCGCCGCCGAAATGGACGAACACCTGCGAGCCGGCGGCAAGCACCGCCAGGAACAGCAGCAGCGTCAGTCCGACCGTCTTGAAAAGGACCCCGCGAAAGGGACGCGAGAACATCTGGTTGAATGCGGTGGTGGCGTCTTCGAGCATGGTTGTCCGGAGCTGGGGTTTGAACGGTCGGCGGCGTTGCGTGGCGCCCAGTCGGGAGATAAGCAAAGGGTAGCGAAGTTGCACCTGCTCAAGTGCAAAAAAGGACACTCCGGATGCCCGAACCAAGTTGTGATGTGATCGGCATCGGCAACGCCATCGTCGACGTCATCGCGCGCACGGACGAAGCGTTCCTGGTGGACCACGGTCTGGCCAAGGGCTCGATGCATCTGATCGATGCGCCGGCCGCCGAGCAGCTCTATACGCAGATGGGGCCTGGCATCGAAAGTTCCGGGGGATCGGCCGCCAATACTATCGCCGGCATCGCCTCGCTGGGTGGGACGGCGGGTTTCGTCGGCAAGGTCGCCGACGACGCGCTCGGCACCGTGTTCGCACACGATATCCGCGCGCTTGGCGTTACCTTCGACTCAACGCCGCTCAACGGCGGTTCGGGCACGGGGCGCTGTCTGGTGCTTGTCACCCCCGACGGCGAGCGGACCATGAACACCTTCCTCGGCGCAGCCCAGGAACTGGGACCCGATGACATCGACGAAGCCGGTATCGCCGCAGCCGGCGCGGTCTATCTGGAGGGCTACCTGTGGGATCCACCCGAGGCCAAGGCGGCATTTCGCAAGGCGGCGGACATCGCGCAATCGGCCGGCGGCGACGTGGTGCTGACGCTGTCGGATTCCTTCTGTGTCGAACGCTATCGCGACGAGTTCCTCGACCTGCTGCGGTCGGGCCGTGTCGATCTGGTCTTCGCCAATGAGCACGAAGTCCGCGCGCTCTACGAAACGGCGGATCTGGAAACCGCCATGGCCGCGCTTGCCGGTGAGGCGCGCCATGCCGTGGTGACGCGCGGACCGCAGGGGTGCAGCATCTTCAATGAAGGTGCGCGCGTCGATGTCCCGGCCGAGCCGGTGAAGCGGGTCGTCGATCTGACCGGCGCCGGGGACCTGTTCGCAGCCGGATTCCTGTTTGCCCGGGCGCGGGGACTGTCACTGCAGGACTGCGGACGGCTGGCCGCGCTGTGCGCGGCGGAAGTGATCGGCCACGTCGGCGCGCGGCCTCAGGCCAACCTGCGCGAACGCGCCCAGGCAGCCGGTTTCGATATCTGATCGGACGCTGTTTTGATTCCACTTGCCTTCTTGCTGGCCGCTCGGCTTATCCAAAAAACCGGTTCCCACTTTTTGGGCCTCGCGGCATCCCACTCTACCGGCTGAGCGTTTGGCACCTACGCACGCGACTGCGTGCGCTTGGCGTCGCCCCCCACTCAGGTCGTCACCCCGGACCTGTCCGGGGTGACGCATGGTGTGAACGGGGCCTACAGCTTGCGCAGTCGCACCGACTCGATGCGGTGGTCGGCGCCCTTGGTCAGGATCAGGTCCGCGCGATGGCGCGTCGGCAGGATATTGTCTTCCAGGTTCGGCCGGTTGATGCCACGCCAGATTTCCAGCGCCGTGGTGCGCGCTTCCTCGTCGTCGAGATGCGCGTAGCGGTGGAAATAGGAGCCCGGATCGCGAAACGCGGTGGTGCGCAGGCGCAGGAAGCGACGCACATACCAGTCTTCGATGATGTCCTTGTCGGCGTCGAGATAGATCGAGAAGTCGAAGAAGTCCGATACGAAGGGGATCGCCTCGCCGTCACCCTGCAAGGGGCCTGCCTGGAGCACATTCAGGCCTTCCAGGATTAGGATATCCGGGCGATCGACGACGACATGCTGATCGGTGACGATGTCGTAGGCAAAGTGCGAGTAGACCGGAGCGGGCACCGATCGATCGCCGGCCTTGATGCGGGTCAGGAAGGCCAACATCGCGGCCATGTCGTAGCTTTCCGGAAAACCCTTGCGGTCGAGGTTGCCTTCCGCCTCCAGCACGGCGTTGGGATAGAGAAAGCCGTCGGTGGTGACCAGATCGACCTTCGGCATGTTCGGCCAGCGCGCCAGCAGCGCCTTGAGCACGCGCGCGGTGGTTGACTTGCCGGCCGCCACCGAGCCGCCCAGCCCGATGATGAACGGCGTTTTCTCCTTGCCGGCGTGGAGGAACTCCTCGGTCGCGCGGTACAACCCTTGCGTCGCCTCCACATAGAGGCTCAGCAGGCGCGACATGGGCAGGTAGATTTCCTCCACCTCCTCCATCGAGAGCCGTTCGTTGAGACCGCGCAGATGATCCAGGTCTTCCGGCCCGAGCGTCATCTTGGTGTCGGCGCGCAACTCCGCCCACTGGGCGCGGGAAAACACCTGATAGGGCGAGAAATCGGATCGGTTCAACTGGTCCATGGTCTTCTTCTTTCGTGCTTTGCCAGTTTTCTTCGCTTCATTGGTCATGAGGCTGTATCGATCGTCAGGATTTGCGCGCGGCCTTTTCCGCGTGCCCGCTTTGCACGGTGCGCCGGGCAAGCTCGGCATAGACATCCTCCAGCGGCACCTTCGCAGCCGCCAGCAGCACGACCAGATGATACAACAAGTCGGCCGTTTCCGCTGTCACCGCCTCGCGGTCTCCGGAAACCGCAGCGATTGCCGTTTCCACCGCCTCCTCGCCGAGCTTCTTCGCGGCATGGGGAACCCCCCGCGAAAGCAGGCTTGCGGTATAGGAGTCTTTCGGGTCCTCGCCGGCGCGGCGGGCGATGATCCTGGCCAGCTCATCGAGATCGATGCGGTCCGTCATGATGCAACCCCGTCCAGCCGCATGGCGAGACCGGCGCGGGCCATGTGCGCCTTCGCCTCGCCAATCGTATGGGTTCCGAAGTGGAAGATCGAGGCGGCAAGCACCGCGCTGGCGTGGCCGTCGCGCACCCCCTCGACGAGATGGTCCAGCGTGCCGACGCCGCCCGAGGCGATCACCGGCACGGCGACGGTATCGGCGATTGCCCGTGTCAGCGCGTTGTCGAAGCCCGATTTGGTGCCGTCGCGGTCCATCGAGGTGAGCAGGATTTCGCCGGCCCCAAGCGACACCACCTCGCGGGCGTAGTCGACCGCATCGATGCCGGTGGGCTTGCGCCCGCCATGGGTGAAGATCTCCCAGCGCGGCCCGGCGCCGTCGTCCACCTGCTTGGTGTCGATGGCCACGACAATGCATTGTTCACCGAACTTCTCCGACGCGCGGGCGACGAAAGCACGATCGGTGACTGCGGCGGTGTTGATCGAGACCTTGTCGGCGCCGGCGCTCAGCAGCACCCGGATGTCCTCCACCGTGCGCACCCCGCCGCCAACCGTCAGCGGCATGAAACAGGCTTCCGCCGTGCGGGTGACGACATCGAGCAGGATGCCGCGGTCCTCGTGGCTGGCGGTGATATCGAGGAAGCAGAGCTCGTCGGCCCCGGCGGCGTCATAGGCTATGGCCGCTTCGACGGGATCGCCGGCATCGACCAGGTCGACGAACTGCACGCCCTTGACGACGCGCCCGTCTTTCACGTCCAGGCACGGGATGACGCGGGTCTTCAGCATCACGCAACACTCCGGATGCATCGATCCAATCTCTCGAACGTCCTCGCGGCAAAGCCGCTGCGGGCGATGCGGGAGCGGCCGTCTTTGACATCCAGACAGGGAACGACGCGGGTCTTCAGCATCACGCCACCCCGCTTGCTTCACGGGCGAGACATTTCAACGCCTCGGCCGGATCGATGCGTCCGTCATAGAGCGCGCGGCCGGAGATCGCGCCTTCCAGGATCGCCGCATCGGGCGTACATAGCTGTACGATATCGTTCATGGAGGCGAGCCCCCCGGACGCGATGACGGGGATCGAGACGGCACGCGCCAGTCCAATCGTGCCCGCCCAGTTGATGCCGGTGAGTACGCCGTCGCGATCGATATCGGTGTAGACGATCGCCGCGACGCCTGCGTCCTCGAAGCGGCGGGCGAGGTCGACCGCATCCAGTTCGCTGGTTTCCGCCCAGCCTTCCACGGCCACCTTGCCGCCACGCGCATCGATGCCGACGACGATGCGGCCGGGATGGGCTTTCGCCGCCGCGCGTACCAGTTCCGGATCACGCAGCGCGACCGTTCCGAGAATAACCCGGGCAATTCCCGCATCGAGCCAGCGGCCGATATCGTCTCGGGTGCGGATACCGCCGCCGAGCTGCACCTTCATGCGCCCCGCGACCGCCCCGAGGATAGCGGCGACCGCATCGGCGTTGACCGCGCGGCCGGCGAAGGCACCGTTCAGGTCGACGACGTGCAGCCAGGGAAAGCCGAGCTCGGCAAAACTCGTCGCCTGATCCTCAGGATCGGCGTTGTAGACGGTCGCCTGGTCCATCTCGCCCCTGACGAGACGCACGCATTCGCCGTCCTTCAGGTCGATGGCCGGAAACAGGATCATGGCGACCACCTGAGGAAATTGGCGATCAGAGCCAGGCCGAGCGCCTGACTCTTTTCCGGGTGGAACTGGGTGCCGGCGAGATTGTCGCGGCCGACCATCGCCGTTACCGCGCCACCATAATCCGTGGTGGCGGTCCGTTCATCGGCGTTCCTCACTTCCAGATGATAGGAGTGCACGAAATAGGCGTGCAGGCCCTGCGGTCCGGTGGCGATCCCGTCCAGCAGGGGATGGGCATCGCTGACCTGAAGCGTGTTCCAGCCCATATGCGGCACCTTCAATGCGCCGTCGTTCGGCGCGATGCGTACGACGTCGCCAGAAATCCATCCGAAACCAGCCGCCTCGCCGTGTTCCAGACCGCGGTCGGCCATCAGTTGCATGCCGACGCAGATACCCAGAAAGGGCCGCGCCCGGTCGATCACCGCCTCAGTCAGCGCCTCCAGCATCCCCGACACCGCGGCAAGCCCGGCACGGCAGTCGGCAAACGCGCCGACACCCGGCAGCACGACGCGCTCGGCGGTGCGCACGAATTCGGGGTCGGCGGTCACCACGATGTCCGACGGCGAGCCGGCCTCCCGCGCGGCCCTCGCAAAGGCCTTTTCGGCCGAATGCAGGTTGCCCGAGCCGTAGTCGATGATCGCCACGCTGGCCGTCACCTGCCGGCCTCCGGGAACAGTCCGGTGATTTCACGCGTGGCGCCGGGTGTTTGTGTCGCGCGCGCAGGCGCAACCGGCGGCCAGTTGGCCGCCTCTGTCGAAGCCGATACCGGCTGGCCGACCCAGGCTTCGAAGAAGCGCTGCTCGGCACCCGCCACATTGTCCGCGATCACTGTGGCGAGCATCACATAGCCCTTGCGATCGAGGCTCCAGCGGCGCAACTGGCTGGCCTCGAAGCCGACCAGCAGCGAGAACAGCAAACCCACCCCCAGCAACGCATTGCCAAGCCAGGGAATGAATTCGCCGGCCAGTCCGATCGCCACGCTGACCGCCAGAATGCCCAGGAACACCAGCCACATCCGGTGCATCAGCGCCCATAGCAGGGGCACGACAAACGCCAGCCATGCGAAGCCGTCGCGCACGAAGATGACGCGTTCGGCGGCATTAGCGCTGGCCGCGTGCGCCCCGCGTGGGGCGTGTACCGTGTAGATCGCCATGGTTGCTGTCGCTCCGGCGCAATCTGTTTTGAGCAGGACGCGCGGAGTTAAACCCCGGTTTCAGGCCTCGCTCAAGGTCCCCTTCGTCGAGGGCACCGCATCACCGAGGCGCGAATCGCGTTCGACTGCCGCGCGCAAGGCCCGCGCCACCCCCTTGAAGCAGGTCTCGGCGATGTGGTGGGCATTGTCGCCATAGGCGTTTTCGACATGCAGCGTGATGCGGGCGTTCTGCGCCAGCGCCTGGAAGAACTCGCGCACCAGTTCGGTGTCGAAATCGCCGATCTTCTGGGTCGGGAACGCCACCCGCCAGACCAGGAACGGCCGCCCCGATACATCGATGGCCACCCGCGTCAAGGCTTCGTCCATGGCCAGATCGGCGGAGGCGAAGCGGCAGATGCCGCGGCGCTCGGCAAGTGCCGCGTCGATCGCCTGGCCGAGCGCGATGCCGACATCCTCGGTGGTGTGGTGCATGTCGACGTGCAGATCGCCCTTGGCGGCAATCTCCATGTCGATTAGCGCATGCTTGGAGAACTGCTCCAGCATGTGATCGAAAAAGCCGATGCCAGTGGCGATTTTCGACACGCCGGTGCCGTCAAGGTCGACCTTGACGGAAACCCTGGTTTCTTTGGTCTTGCGCGCGATTTCGCCGCGCCGCGCCTTGCTGGCCATGCCGCTCCTGCCAACGCAAGCTGTTCGATGAGCCGCGCCTTTTAGCAGCGCGCGCCGCCGCAGGCCAGTCCGCCGGGCGACGGATTGCCGGCATGGCTAATAACCACGGTACGCAGTCGCACCTTCCAAATGGGCGCACATGCGCCTACATGGGGCCAAGCATTGCACTCTCGGCAGGAAGACCACATGGCTGACAACAACGCGGGCACGCCCTGGCACGGCACCACCATCATCACCGTGCGCAAGGGCGACAAGGTGGTGGTCGCCGGCGACGGACAGGTCAGCATCGGCGACACTGTGATCAAGCATTCGGCCAAGAAGGTGCGGCGCATCGGTTCGGGCGGCGCGGTGCTGACCGGTTTTGCCGGCGCAACGGCGGATGCCTTCGCGCTGTTCGACCGGCTGGAAAAGAAGCTCGAGCAATACCCGACCCAGTTGACCCGCGCGGCCGTGGAACTTGCCAAGGACTGGCGCACCGATCGCGCGCTGCGCAACCTGCAGGCGATGATGATCGTCGCCGACAAGGATGTCAGCCTCGTCATCACCGGCTCTGGCGACGTGCTGGAGCCCGAAGACGGCATCACGGCGATCGGTTCCGGCGGCAACTACGCGCTGGCGGCGGCCCGCGCACTCTCCGACACCGAGGCGGACGCGGAGCAGATCGCCCGCAAGGCGATGGCGATCGCCGCGGAAATCTGCGTCTACACCAACGACAACGTGGTGGTTGAGACACTCGATGCTGGATAGGGAAGACCTCGATACCGCCGTTCGGCAGGGCGTGATCTCGGACGATCAGTGTGCCCGCATCCTGGCGATCTCACGGCAGCGCCACGGTGGCATGGCCGACTATGCCAGTCCCGACGAACCGTTTCGCCTGTTCCGCGGCTTCCGCGATTTCTTCCTGGCGATCGGGTTGGCGATCCTGGCCATCGGCATGGGCGCCAGCACATTGGTGACGCTAGCCGGGGATGCATTCACCGGGGGTGCCCAGGATATCGGGTGGTCCGGCGCGGCGGGGTTTGCCGCGCTTGCGGCAATCGGATGGCTGTTCGGCGAACTGGTGACCAGGCGACTGCGGCTACCGCTATCCTCGATGGTGGTCGCGCTGGCCTTCTGCGGGGCGGTCGGTGTGTCCGTACTGTTCGCGGCCGCCTGGCTGGCGCCACCGCAGGAGCGGCTGCTCGATATCGGTCAGCCAGTGATCTTTGCCGCACTGGCAGCCGTCGCGGGGGCGGCCGCGTTCTACTGGCGTTTCCGGCTGCCCTTCGTGCTGCTGCTGCTGGCGGGCGCCGCGGCACTCGCCGTCTACACGATGGCGCGGCTCGCCGCGCCCGGTTTCGCGGAAACCTACGCCGATCTTGTGCTCAGCCTGCTCGGCCTGTCGGTTTTCGTCGGCGCGATGGCCTACGATCTGTCCGATCCGCCGCGCCTGACACGGCGATCCGAATGCGCCTTCTGGCTGCACCTCCTGGCCGCGCCGCTATTGCTGAACGGGGCCATAGGAGCCTTCCGGGACGGACTGTTCGCCGGCAACGCCAGCGATGCGATTTATGTCCTTGCGATCGTCGCCGTGCTCGGACTGATCGCGCTCCTGATCGACCGCCGCGCGCTGCTGGTTTCCGGTCTGCTCTATCTCGGTGTCGCGTTGAGTGTTTCGCTCGATTCGTTTTTCGCCGGCACCGATCAGCTCGTGCCGTCCACCTTGCTTGTGCTCGGCGCCGTGCTGGTGGCACTGGGGCTCGGCTGGACGCCGGCCCGGCGCGCGCTGCTGGCGATCATCCCGGACAACGGATTGCTGCGCCGGCTTCCGCCCCCCGCATACGAAAGCTGAACGTACCCATGTCGCAGGACTTCTCCCCACGCGAAATCGTCTCCGAACTGGATCGCTATATCGTCGGCCAGTCCGATGCCAAGCGCGCCGTTGCCATCGCGCTCAGGAACCGCTGGCGGCGCCAGCGCGTCGAAGGACCGCTATCGGACGAGATCCAACCCAAGAACATCCTGATGATCGGGCCGACCGGCGTCGGCAAGACGGAAATCTCCCGCCGGCTTGCGCGACTTGCCGGTGCGCCGTTCCTGAAGGTGGAGGCGACCAAGTTCACCGAGGTCGGCTATGTCGGGCGTGACGTGGAGCAGATGGTGCGCGATCTGGTCGAGGTGGCGATCGGGCTGGTCAAGGAAACCAAGCGCCGGGAGGTGGAAGCGCGCGCCCATCTGGCAGCCGAGGACAGGGTAATCGACGCCCTGGTCGGCCCGGGCGCCGGAAAGGCGACGCGCGACAGCTTTCGCAAGAAGCTGCGCGAGGGCGATCTCGACGACACCGAGATCGAAGTGGAACTGCGCAGCGCCGGCGGATCGCCGATGTTCGAGATTCCCGGCATGCCCGGCGCCCAGATGGGCATGGTCAATATCGGCGACATGCTCGGCAAGGCCTTCGGCGGCAACACCAAGCCGCGCAAGATCACCGTGCGCGGCAGCCATGACCTGCTGCTTGCCGAGGAAGCCGACAAGCTGATCGACGAGGACCAGACCGTTCAGGAGGCAATCTCGCTGACGGAGAACCACGGTATCGTTTTCCTCGACGAGATCGACAAGATCTGCGCGCGCAGCGACCGCGTCGGCGGCGATGTCTCGCGCGAAGGCGTGCAGCGCGACCTGCTGCCGCTCATCGAGGGCACCTCGGTCGCCACCAAGCACGGCACGGTGAAGACCGACCACATCCTGTTTATCGCCTCCGGTGCCTTCCATGTGGCCAAGCCCTCCGATCTGCTGCCGGAACTGCAGGGGCGCCTGCCGATCCGCGTCGAGTTGCGCCCGCTGACCGAAGAGGACTTCCGCCGCATCCTCACCGACACCGAAGCCAGCCTGATCAAGCAGTATGTCGCGCTGATGGGCACCGAGGACGTGACGCTCGACTTCACCGAGGATGCCATCGCCGCGATCGCCAGGATCGCGGTGGATGTGAACTCGGCGGTGGAGAACATCGGCGCGCGGCGGCTGCAGACCGTCATGGAGCGGGTGCTCGACGAGATCAGCTTCGATGCCCCCGACCGCGCCGGCGAGACGCTGACGATCGACGCGGACTATGTGCGCACCGGTGTTGGCGATCTGGCCAAGGATGCCGATCTCAGCCGCTACATTCTGTAACCGCCGCCAAGTACCTCAACGGCGGCGCTTGCCGGCACGTTTGATGCGCGCGTCGAGGATTTTGTCGATCGCACCGATCGCCTCATCGTCGAGACGATGGATATCACGGGCGAGGCGATTGGCGAGTTCGGTGGCACGCGGCGTCAGGCCGGCGGTATCGACGGTGGCTTTGGGGTGCGACACCGCGGCGAGCTTTTGCAGCTCCTCCGCCTCGTCCCAGATGATGTTGAAATAACCGATGATGCCCTGCACCAGCGCAAAGGTCGGGCGGCCGCGACGGCCATGTTCGAGCGCCGATAAATAAGCCGGCGAAACATTTAGCGCGGTAGCCATTTGCGTCAGCGTTACGCCGCGTTCCACCCGCAATTCGCGCACACGGGCGCCGAACGGCGTCACGATATGTCCTCACCGGTTCGCCGGCGGCCGCGCAACTGCACGTAGAGCGCGCCGGAGCCGCCATGCTCACGACCGGCCGTCTGGAACCCGGCGACGACGGACCGGAACGGTGCGGTGGCGAGCCAGGACGGCACCGCCTGGCGCAACACCCCGCGATCGCCCTCGGCCCACCAGTCCGTTTCCGCGCTGCCCGAGCGACCCTTGCCGGTAATCACCAGGACAACCTTGTGACCGGAGCCATGCGCCGCACGCAGGAAGCCTAAAAGCCGGTGATGGGCTTCTGTCTGCTTCATGCCGTGCAGGTCGATGCGCGCATCCGGCGTGCCGACGCGCTTCAGCCGGCGCGCCGCGCTCTGGTCGAGCCTGGGCAGCGAGGGCTTCGCCGTCGCAACGATGGCACGCGGGGGTGGCTGCAGGATCGGCCCGGCCGGTTTCACCTTGCGTGGTTTCGGATCGGTGGCCGGAGCGGCTGGCTCGACGGACTTGTCCGGTTTGACCAGCTTTGCCGCGTCCCGCCTGGCGCGTGCACGGGTTTGCGGATCGAGCGGCTTTATGCTGTCGGCGACACGGGCCCAGTCAGCAGCGTCCTTGTCGCTGAGGCGGCGGGGCATGACATCCTCCCGCCTATTTCGCCGCCGGGACCCGTCGCGGCAGCAGCACGACGAAGTCCGCCGGGTGATTGACACCTCCGGCCGCCACACCGGCATCACTGCCGGTGCCCCAGAACAAATCACCCCGCGCCGGACCCCGGATCGCCGAGCCCGTGTCCTGGGCGATCATGAGCTGCTGAAACGCCTCGCTGGCGCCCGAAGGACCGGTGGGCAGGTCGGCGCTGATGTGCAAAGGAAGGCCGTAACCCATGAAGGCCGGATCGATGGCGATGCTGCGCTTTGGCGTCAGGGCAACGCCCTCCGCGCCGATAGGACCGAGCGTTTCCGCCAGACCTTCGATGACGCGGAAGAACACATAGGACCGGTTGACGGCGAGAATGTCCGGGGCGACGTCCGGATTGGCCTTCAGCCAGGTCTTCATCGCCTCGGCGGTGAGACCGGCGGCCGCGACCAGGCCGCGTTCGATCATGACGCGTCCAGCCGAGGCATAGGGGTAGCCGTTCTTGCCGGCATAGCCGAGCCGCAGACTGCGGCCATCGGCGAGGCGCACGCGCACCGACCCCTGGATATGGACGAAATAGGCATCGACGTCGTTTTCCAGCCAGACCAGCGGCTCCAGGCCGGCCCAGTTGGCGGGGTCGGACAGCGCGGCACGGTCCGGGTATGGCTCAAGGCCTTGCCCGGTGCGCCGGGCAGCCGCCAGTCCGACGGGCGCGTCGGCGGGGCGTTTGTCGGGATCGAAGATCACCAGGTCGTCGGGCAGGGCAAAGAGTGGCGCGATGAAACGCTCGTCCCGCGTCAGCGCACCGTCCAGAACCGGTTCGTAATAAGCGGTGACGCGCCCGCGCGCGCCGTCCGGCAGAACAACGCGATGTGGCCGGAACCAGGTCTCGAAGAAGGCGCGGGACCCGTCACGGTCCGACGTGACGTCTCCAGCCGCCAGCAGAGCAGCGCAGGCGCGCTCAAGGGCTGGATCATGACGCGGCGGTGCGGACGACCGGCTGGCCTCGGCGGCGCGGGTAGCATCCTCGTCCTGCCGGTGTGGTCCCTCGCAGGAGCGGGCGAATGCGGCAAGGGCCGCCGCGTGATCGTCGGCGTCCCAACCGGGTATGTCGGCGTAGCTGACCGGCACATAGCTGATGCCGGGTTCGGCCTGGACGGCCTGAATGTTCGCGGAGCTCATGACCGCGACCATGCCGGCAAGGCCCAGGAAGCGGCGGCAAATCGGCAGCAATGCCGTGGGCGGGAATGCCATGTGCGTACGGGGCGCGGCGGGCGCAACAGGTTGCTCCGGTCAGTCCGCCTCGCCCTCAGGCGATTCGGTCGACACGAGCTTCCAGTTCGGATCGCGGCTTGAGGTGTCACGGGAGAACGACCAGACATCGGTCACCGTGGAGACTTCACTTGGGTCGCCGGCCACGACCTCGCCAGCAGAATCGAACGTCGCGCTGACGATCTGCGATACCACGGTCACGGTGACGGTTGCCGTCTTGCCGGCCAGCGCGGCATCGGTCATTTCCACGCGATCGATACCCACAAAGCTCGATTCCACGCTCTCGCCACGGGACTCGCGATCGGCGATCGCCGCGATGAAGCCGTCATAGACCTCGCGCGACAGCAGCGGACGCAAGGTGTGGCGGTCGCCGGCGGCAAAGGCGGTGACGATCATCTCATAGGCCTGGCGGGCACCATCGAGGAAGTGCTGCGGATCGAAGGAGGGATCGGCGGCGCGGATGCCGGCAAGCGTGCGGTCGAGCGGCGTTTGCGGTTCCGCCGGCTCCCCGGTTTCGCTGTTGCTGGCGGCCGGCGCATCGGTGCGGCCCGGCAGCGGCACGACCTTGTCCTCGGCGGCAGTCTCGCGCTGACGCGCCATGTGCTCGCCGGTGGGGCGCTCGTGGCCGGTGCGCCGGCCCAGAACGTTGCGCAACCGCAGGAAGATGATCACCGCGATCACCAGGAAAATGATGGTGTAGATATCGAAAAACTGGTTCATTGCCCGAAACGTACCGTCCGGCGGCGTGTGCCGCAATCGACGCGCCGCAACCAAATCGCCGCAACTTGAGTTCAGCCCAGTCAGTCGGGCCAGGCACCCGCCCGGTGCCGCAATCGCTGGCCCCGAACAAGGCGGGGGCCACACAACCAAGGCGTCCAGTCAACCGGCGCGGAACACTGGCCCGAGCGAACGAGCCGCCAAAGGCTCGCAAGGTGCTGTTCGCCCTAATATGTATGCATTGCCGGCTGTGGGTCCAGAGAAGATGCGCCGCCGGGTGCCGGTAAAGCAACGCCAATCCGCGAAAGTGCCTAATGAGACGCCTTTTTCCGCTCCTCGGACTGCTGTTTCTGACGATCCCGCTGATCGAAATCGCGCTGTTCATCGCGATTGGCGACAAAATCGGCCTGCTTGCCACCATCGCGATCGTGATCGCGACCGGAGTGATCGGCGCCGGCGTCATCTCCCGCCAGGGCCTTGCGGTGATCGAGACCATGCAGAAGGACATGGACGCCGGGAACCTGCCGGTCCGGCCGGTGCTGGATGGGGTCATGCTGATCGCGGCAGCTTTGTTGATGATCACGCCCGGTTTCTTCACCGATGCGCTGGGCCTGGTGCTGGCGATCCCGCAGGCGCGACATTTCGCGGCGGGGCTCCTGCAGCGTTTCGTGAAGCTGCGCCAGGCCACCACGTACTATGAGTACCGAAGCTACGAGGCCGACCGTCAGCCGCGCCGACCGGATGGCGGCGGACCGGTCATCGAAGGCGAGATTGTCGATGACCAGGAGGAGCCGCGGGAGAACGATCCGCCGCGGCGCTGAACGGCGCATCGGATCACGATGGCTTGTCGCCGACGCTTGTGCGTGTTAGCGACCCTGCCACTGGTCGCAGCACAGCCTTGGGGTCATGACCCTGACATTTGATGCGGCGTGCAGCCGGACCAGCAGCACTCATCGAACGGACCGATCATGGCAGAAGACACCAACGAGGCCGCCGGCGCGGCACAGACAGCGCCGTCCATCAACATCATGGGCCAGTTCATCAAGGATCTGTCCTTCGAAAGCCCGAATCCGGCCGCGGCCCTGCAGAGCTATCAGGGCAAGGCACCGCCGATGAACGTGTCGGTGAATGTCGGTGGCAAGGCCTTGTCGGACAACGACTTCGAGGTCGACCTGTCCATCGAGGCGAAGGCCGGTGAGGATAACGCGCTGGTGTTCAACCTGGAGCTTGTCTACTCGGCCGTGCTGCGGGTCGACAATGTGGGCCCCGACCAGATGCACCCGGTGGTGTTCATCGAGGGACCGCGCATGCTGTTTCCGTTCGCACGCCAGATCGTCGCCAGCGTGACCGGATCGGGCGGCGTTCCCCCGGTGCTGCTACAGCCCATCGACTTCATAGGCCTGTATCGCCAGCGCATGCAGGAACTGGCCAAGGAAAACGGCGGCGCACCGACCGCCACCGCCTGACGAACCCCATCAATCGGCCGTGGAATAACCGTTCCACAAGGCGTTTTCGCCAAGGGCATCGACGAACGCACGATGAGCGTGGCGCTCTGCGTCGTTCAGACGTGAGGGGAGTGTACCGGGACGCGGCCGGGCGCGCCCTGCGGGACCATCCTTCTCGCTGCCGCCATCGATATGCGCGGTCAGGCTCAACGCCGTCTGCCGGCCACCGATCAGCTCAAGATAGACATCGGCCAGGATTTCGGAATCCAGCAAGGCACCGTGATAGGTGCGCTGGGAATTGTCGACACCGTAGCGCCGGCACAGGTCGTCCAGCCGGTTGCCCCCGCCTGGATGTTTCTGGCGGGCGATCAGCAGCGTATCGATGACGCGCTCGAAGCTCAGCGTCGGCCGGCCGGCCGTTTCCAGCTCGAAGTTCAGGAATGGCACATCGAAGCCGGCATTGTGGATGATCAGCGGATCGTCGGCGATGAAGGCCAGGAACGCATCGGCGATCTCGGCGAAGACCGGCTTGTCGACGAGCTTGTCGTTGCTGATGCCGTGGATCGCCACCGCTTCGGCAGGCACGTCGCGTTCGGGATTGATGTAGTGCTGGAAGGTCTCGCCGCTCGGTACGTGGTTGATCAGCTCGACGCAGCCGATCTCGATGATGCGATCGCCGTCCTCACGGAAGCGAAGTCCGGTGGTCTCGGTATCAAGAACGATTTCGCGCATGCGCGTTGGCCTCCCACTGCGGGACTCTAGCTCCGCGCGAGGCGATTCGCATAGGCGCTTCCGGGCATGCAGGCAACGGACCGCAGCAGGTCGTCGACGGCCTTCTCGGCGACCGCGAAACCCTCACCCGTCGGGATCACCACATGGGCGCGTTCGCGCTTTTGCGCGTCGCTCATCTGGCGGGCGAGGATCGCCTCGAACTTCTGTTCGTCCATGCCGGGACGCGCCAGCACCCGTTCGCGCTGTGTCTGCGCGGGTGCGGACACGACGGTGACAAGATCGCAGCGGTCGTCGATCCCGGACTCAAGCAGCAGCGGCACTTCGATGACGGCAACGCTCGAGCCGGCTTCCGCCGCGGCGGCCAGGAATGCGTCTTCGGCGGCCTGAACCAACGGATGGACGATCGCCTCCAGCCGTGCCATCGCCTTGGGATTGTCCAGCACGCGCCGGCCCAGTTCCTGGCGGTCGATGCGGCCGTCCTTCATGGTGCCGGGAAATGCCACCTCCACCTTGGGCGCCGCCTCGCCTGCATAAAGATCATGAACCGCCTGGTCGGCATCGAACACCGGTATGCCGCGGGCACGGAACATGCCAGCGGTTGCCGACTTCCCCATCCCGATCGATCCCGTCAGGCCGATGATCAGCATCCCGCCCTCGCTACAGGCTTGCCAGAACGTGGGCGCGAAGCTGTGCATCGACACTGGGCGTCACCCCGAACCAGCGTGCGAAACCCGGCACCGCCTGATGCAGCAACATGCCCAGACCGTCGACGGTTGCAAGGCCGCGTGCACGCGCATGGGCAAGAAGCTCGGTCTCCAGGGGTACGTAGACGAGGTCGTTGACCACCGCGCCGGCTGGCAAGCGCGAGAGATCGATTCGCAAGCGATCCGAACCCGCCATGCCAAGCGAGGTGGCATTGACGAGGATCACTGCATCGCGGAGGTGCCCGGACAGATCGTCGAAGCCGCAGGTCTCGATGCCGCTTCCACGTCCCCGAAACGACTGCGCCAGGGCGGAGGCCCGTTCGGGGGTGCGGTTGGCGATCACGATGCGCGGAAATTCACGCGCGATCAGTCCTGCAACAACCGCACGAGCAGCACCGCCGGCACCCAGAACCACGGCGGTACGGTCCTGCCCGGCGTCCCAGCCCGGCGCCCCGGCATCGAGATTGGCGAGAAAACCGGTCATGTCGGTATTGCCGCCGATCCACTTGCCGGCGTCGCGCCAGACGGTGTTCACCGCACCGATGTCGCGCGCGTCCGCGGTCAATTCGTCGAGCAGTGGCATGATCGCTTCCTTGTGGGGAACTGTCACGTTGCAGCCAACAAGACCAGCGTCCGCCATGCCTATGACGAAGCCGGCGAGATCTTCGGGTCGTACCGCCTGCTTGTCGTAACTGCCTTCGATGCCGAGCGTCTTGAGCCAATGGCCATGGATCAGCGGCGAGCGGGAATGCTCGATCGGCCAGCCGATGACGCATGCCTTGGGCCCGCTCATGTTTCGATTGCCCCTTGCCGGCGCAACTCCTCCAACAACGGCAGCAACGGCAGGCCGAGAATGGTGAAGTGGTCGCCGTCGATCGATGCGAAGAGCTGTGCGCCGAGGCCTTCCAGGCGGTAGCAACCGACGCTGCCGAGAACATCTTCCCCGGCGCGCGCCAGATAGCGCCCAACAAAGGCCGGAGACAGATCGCGCATGGTCAGCGCCGCGCTTGCGGTATGCCGCCAGAGCGTTTCGCCGGCGCGTGCCAGTGCGACGGACGCGTGCAGGTAATGAGTCTTGCCGGACAGGACCAGCAGGTTTCGGCGCGCTTCCTCCATGTCCGCCGGTTTCTGGAACAGTCGATCACCCAGGCTGAGTGTCTGATCGCAGCCGATCACCAGCGCGGATGGATTCGCCTGCGAAACGTGCCCCGCCTTGGCTTCGGCCAGAACGGCGGCGACATCATCGGCGGCAAGCGGCTCATCGCCACCGCGCAAGCCTTCGATCATTGTCGGCTCATCGAGCTCGGCGGGGATGATCGCGACATCGACGCCGGCATGCAGCAGCATATCCCGGCGCGTCGGACTGGCCGAGGCCAGAATCAACCGATCCGTCTGCCGCACCGAGCCATTGGCGATGTCATTCACGCGGTGCTCTCTTCGGCGTAGCCGCGTTCGCTCAACAGGTTCATGACCGCCGCTGCCGTCTCCTCGATGGAGCGCCGCGTCACATCGATTGTCGCCCAACCGTTCCGGGCACACAGTTTGCGGGTCTCGGCGACTTCGGCGGCGACGGCGGCGCGATCGACATAGCTGGTGTCGTCGTCGGCGCGCAGGCTGAGCAGCCGGTGCTGGCGAATCTGCACGATACGCTCCGGGCTGGCGATCAGACCGACAACGAGCGGCTTGGTCAGATCCGCCAGACCCGGCGGCAGGATCGCTCCGGGGACGATCGGTATGTTGGCGGCCTTGATGCCGCGGTTGGCCAGATAGATGCAGGTCGGCGTCTTCGAGGTGCGGCTGATGCCGAGCAACACCACATCGGCGTCCTCAAGCGCATCGGCGAACTGGCCGTCGTCGTGCACGAGGGCGAAATTGAGCGCATCGATGCGGCGGAAATACTCCTGGTCGAGAACATGCTGGCCAGCCACGCGAGGCGATTTCTCCGCGCCCAGGTAGGACTGAAAGGTCACCAGGATCGGGTCGAGCACCGACAGACAGGGCGCACCCAGTTCCTTGCAGGCGGATTCAAGGCGCTCGGCGAGTTCGGAATTGATGATCGTGTACAGCACGATGCCCGGTGCCGTCTCGATCTCCCGCAGCACCCGCTCCAGTTGCTGGGGCGAGCGCACCAGCGGATAGACATGCTCGATGGCACGCACTTTCGGGTACTGGGCCGAGGCGGCGCGCGCCACGGTCATCAGGGTCTCGCCGGTCGAATCCGATACGAGATGCAGGTGAAAATAGCTGCGCGAGGTCTCGGTCATGACGGGAGAGGTTTACGCGAGGGCGGTCGTCGGTGTCGAGCAAATCCGGCACAGGTCCGAAGGTCTGCCGATTGACCGTCACGAAGTATTGGGTGGGGACAAGTCTGGAGAAATCGCCTCATGCCGCCGGGGTTGAAATGATGTCCGCAGACAATGCGCATTCATGCACAGCGTTTGATCGGACTGTATGGTCGACCAGATTGTCCACCGGGGGTCCCGTCGCGGTTGTGAAAATGTCCGGCGCGTGTTGTGTGAAACTGGTTAACGAGAGGTTAATCAAGGCGTTCGGTCTGTGCAGCGACGGGGAAAACAGAATTATTGCGGAGCCATTCCGGTGAACCGAATTCGGGAACGTGTGAATGGGCGATTTGTCCCCGATTGCCCGCGACAAAAGAAGAAAGTGGATTCAAATAAGATTCATTCCATTGATCTGGTGTCCGCTGAAACGATAGTGAACAAACGGCCCACAGCAAACGATCCGTAGCCACGCCTGTCACCAACCGGTTTTCGATCATGACATCACCGTCTTCACCCAAGCGTCTGGTTTGCAGTGTTCTCGACGGTGAATCTGTCGAACGCGTTCCCGTATGGATGATGCGGCAAGCCGGTCGCTACCTTCCGGAGTATCAGCAAACACGTGCAGCGGCCGGGAGCTTTCTCGATCTTTGCTACAATCCGCAGCTTGCAACCGAGGTGACGCTGCAGCCGATACGCCGGTTCGGGTTCGATGCCGCGATCCTGTTCTCCGATATTCTTGTCGTGCCGCATGCACTGGGTCAGGACGTGCGCTTCGAAGAGGGCACCGGACCCGTGCTCGAGCCGGTGGATACGCCAGAGCGGATCGCGGAGCTGTCGTCCGGTCGGCTGCTCGATCATCTGGCGCCGGTCATCGAGACCGTGGCGCGGTTGCGCGAGGCGTTGCCGCGCGAAACGACCTTGCTTGGATTTTGCGGCGCGCCATGGACCGTGGCGAGCTACATGATCGCCGGCCAGGGAACGCCGGACCAGGCACCTGCACGGGTCTTCGCCTATCAGCAGCGGGATGCCATGGAGGCTCTCATCGCATTGCTGGTGGAAGCGTCGGCTGACTATCTGGTGGCGCAACTCAAGGCGGGCGCCGATGCGGTTCAGGTGTTCGATACCTGGGGCGGTAATCTGGCCGATGAGCTGTACGAACTGTTCGTCGTGGCTCCGACAGTGCGTATCGTCGAGCGGGTGCGGGAGAGTATACCCGGCGCGCGGATCATCGGGTTTCCGAAAGGTGCAGGGCCGAGGCTGCCGGAGTATTTCCGGCGTACCGGTGTGAATGCGGTCGGTGTCGACTGGGCGGCGTCGCGGACCTTCGTGCGTGATCAGGTGCAGGCGATCGGACCGGTGCAGGGCAACCTCGATCCCATGGCGCTGGTGGCTGGCGGTGAAGCGCTCGACGCCGCGGTCGATGCAACGATGGGGGCGTTCTCCGGCGGCCCGTTCATCTTCAATCTTGGGCATGGCATTGTCCCGCATACGCCAATCGCTCATGTGGAGCGCATGGTCGCTCGTGTGCGCGGAGCCCGATAGGTGTATCTCTGGATCAAGGCACTGCACGTCATCTCGGTCATCGCGTGGATGGCGGCATTGCTCTATCTGCCGAGATTGATGGTCTATCACTGCGAAGCGCAGAAAGGCTCGGAGCTATCCGAGACCCTTAAGGTGATGGAACGGCGTCTGCTGAAGGCGATCATGACGCCGGCGATGATCGCAAGCTGGGTGTTTGGGCTGTGGCTTGTCTTCGGCTATGTGAGCTTCCTGGGGTCGAGCGGCTGGCTGCATGCCAAGCTCGCGCTGGTGCTTGCCATGAGCGCCTTCCATGGCGTGGCTGTGCGATGGGTGAAGGACTTCGCGGCGGATCGCAATACGCGCTCGCAGCGCTACTATCGGATCGCCAACGAAGTGCCCACCGTGCTGATGATCGCGGTGGTCATCCTGGTGGTGGTGAAGCCGTTCTGAACGGTGGGCTAATCGTGGGGCTTGATTGGCTCCCGGTGCGCGCGTATATGACGAACAGCCTTCCCACGTGATCCGGATTCGTTTGGCCCGCAGCGGCGCAAGACGGAAGCGTTGCGAGCGAATGCGGCGCGGGCCGCGTCAAGCCGACGTCTAAGTCCGATCATAATCCCGACACGCCTTGCTGGTTTCCTGACGAAGCCGCGATATTTCCCCATTCTCACCCCGTATCCCTGTTGCGCTGACGCCAGGCCGTGGAGCCGTTGATGCCCGAAATGAAACTTCAGGAGCTGAAGAGCAAATCGCCAGCCGAGCTTTCGGCTTTCGCCGAGGACCTGGAGATCGAGAATGCCAGCACGCTGCGCAAGCAGGAGCTGATGTTCGCGATTCTCAAGGAGCTGGCAGCCCAGGATACGGAGATCATCGGTGAGGGCGTGGTCGAGGTGCTGCAGGACGGTTTCGGCTTTCTGCGCTCGCCGGACGCCAACTATCTGCCGGGCCCCGACGACATCTACGTCAGTCCGAGCCAGATCCGCCGGTTCTCGTTGCGCACCGGCGACACGGTCGAAGGTCAGATCAGAAGCCCGAAGGATGGCGAGCGCTACTTCGCGCTGCTCAAGGTCAACGCCATCAATTTCGAGGACCCAGAGAAGGCCCGTCACAAGATTCACTTCGACAACCTGACGCCGCTTTATCCCGACGAGCGCTTCAACATGGAGCTTGCCGAACCGACATCGAAGGACATGTCGGCCCGGGTGATCGATCTGGTGGCCCCGCTCGGCAAGGGCCAGCGGGGGCTGATCACGGCACCGCCGCGCACCGGCAAGACGGTTATCCTGCAGAACATCGCCCACTCGATCACCACCAACCATCCGGAATGCTATCTGATCGTTTTGCTGATCGACGAGCGACCGGAGGAGGTCACCGACATGCAGCGCTCGGTGCGCGGCGAGGTGATCAGTTCGACCTTCGATGAACCCGCCGCACGTCACGTGCAGGTGGCGGAGATGGTGATCGAGAAGGCCAAGCGGCTCGTCGAGCACGGTCGCGATGTGGTCATTCTGCTTGATTCGATCACCCGCCTGGGCCGTGCCTACAACACGGTCGTACCGTCGTCCGGCAAAGTGCTGACCGGCGGTGTCGATGCCAACGCGCTGCAGCGCCCGAAGCGCTTCTTCGGCGCGGCGCGCAACATCGAGGAAGGCGGTTCGCTGACCATTATCGCCACGGCGCTGATCGATACCGGCAGCCGCATGGACGAGGTCATCTTCGAGGAATTCAAGGGCACCGGCAACTCGGAGATCATTCTGGACCGCAAGGTCTCCGACAAGCGCGTGTTCCCGTCGATCGACATCACCCGGTCGGGTACGCGCAAGGAAGAGCTGCTGGTGCCGGCTGGCGATCTGAAGAAGATCTATGTGCTGCGCCGCATTCTCACGCCGATGGGCACGGTGGATGCGATCGAGTTCCTGCTCGACAAGCTGCGCCAGACCAAGGCGAACGAGGAGTTCTTCGAATCGATGAACACCTGACGGCGCACGCTGCGCCGGGGTGCGGTGGCCGGTCAGTCGGGAAGGATCGGGGATTCAACCTGGCTGTCCGCGCGCAGTTTCACCAGTTCTGAAACGATGTCCTGCGGATCGGCAATTGGCAGGGAACACTGCGTGCCGACGCAGACCACCGCGTGGGCCGGCTGGTCGCCGTCCCGCTTGTCGCTGCGTTCGATGACGAGGTTTGGCTCAGGCAGTGCAGCAAGCTCCGCGGCAAGAGAGTCAACCGCCTTGGCATCATCTCCTGCAATGAGGACATGGACCGGGGCCTCGGCGGCATCGAGCGCGGCGAACAGGCCGACATGAGCGGCGGGGTTTTCAAGCGCGGCGGCACCGAAGTTCTCGACAATCTGCAGCGCTTTTGAGCGCCAGGTTTCCTCGCCGGTGATGGTGGCCAGCAGGGCGCAGGTCTCTGCGGCGACGGCATTGGGATTGGGCACGGCATCGTCGTGGCCCGACAGGGTGCGTACGATGACGTCGCCGGCGTTGCGATGGGCCATGTGATAGGCGGGTGCCGATTCGCTGACGTAATGATCGTCGAGCGCCGCCATGTGCGCTCGTGCCCGGTCAAGATAGGCATCATCGCCGGTTGCCTGCTGCAAGGCGATCGCGGCGCGAGCGAGGTTGGCGTGGTCGCTGGCCAGGGCTGGCATGACGCGACGGTCCTCGCGGCTGGCGTGGGGGAGGTTGTCCGGATCGTCGGTGCTGATGGCGTCGTGGACGGAGCGGGCGCGCTCGACCCATTCGGCGCGCTGGAGGATTTGCCCGGCGCGGGCGAGGCCCGAGACGGCGAGTGCGTTCCAGTCGGTCAGCACCTTGTCGTCGCGACCGGGTCGAATCCGCTTTTCGCGGGCAAGCCGCAGGGTATCGAGTTCGGCCTGGAAGTCGCGTTTTGCGAGTTCTGGCTGCATAACATGCAGCCGATTCGGGATCGAAACACCCTCCCAGTTGCCTTCGTTGGTGATGTCGTAGGTGGCGCAGAAGGCGTCCGCGTTTTCGCCCAAGACGGTGGAAACCTCGTCGCTGGTCCAGACGTAGAATTTCCCTTCAACGCCCTCGCTATCGGCGTCGAGGCTGGCTGCATAGGCTCCCGACGGCAGCAGCATCTCGCGGTCAAGCCAGCGAATCGTCTCTTCGATTCGAGCCCGGAACAGATCGTCTCCGCTCTCGCTCCAGGCGTAAGCGAGCAGCGGCAGCAGCAGGGCGTTGTCGTAGAGCATCTTCTCGAAGTGCGGCACCAGCCAGCGGGCATCGACGGCGTAGCGGGCGAAGCCCCCGCCGACATGATCGTAGATGCCGCCCTGGCAGATGCGCCGAAAGGTGTGGATGACGTGATCGCGCGCTGCTTCGTTGCCGGCGCGGGCATGGCGCCAGAGAAAGTCGATGATTGCCGCATTGGGGAACTTCGGCGCCTGACCGATACCGCCATTGACTGGGTCGGAGGCGGCGAGGAGGCGGGCGGCGAGCTGAGAGGAGAGCGGCGCGGGCAGCGCGGCGGCGCGCGGTGCGGCGTCTGCCTGCAGGCGGGAGAACAGCGCGGAGCGGTTCTTCTCAATCCGCTCGTCATTGCTTGCATAGAGCTCTGCGATCTGCGTCAGGATTTCGGGAAAGCCCGGCCTGCCGTATCGCGGCTCGGGGGGAAAGTACGTACCGCCCCAGAAGGGCCGCGCGTCGCTGTCGAGGAACATGGTTAACGGCCATCCGCCCTGCTGACCCATCATGTGCAGCGCGGACATGTAGATCTGGTCGATATCTGGCCGTTCCTCGCGGTCGACCTTGATGTTGATGAAATGCTCGTTCATCACATCGGCGATCGCGTCGCTCTCGAAGCTCTCGTGGGCCATGACATGGCACCAGTGGCAGGCGGCGTAACCGATGGACAGCAGGATCGGTTTGCCGGTCTTCTGTGCTTCTGCAAGCGCCTCCGGCGACCATGGCCACCAGTGGACCGGATTGTCCTTGTGTTGCAAAAGATAGGGGCTGGCGGAATCGGCAAGACGGTTCATGGCAGGGTCCGTGGGTCGGCGGGAAAATGTATCTTGGCAGTAACTAGGGTTGGGAGCCGGGCGCGGGGAGAGCGGCTGTGAAATCTGCCGTGCCGGGAAATGTTGTCGATGGCTGAGGAGACGATCTTTGCCCTGTCGAGTGGTGCCGGCAAGTGCGGCGTTGCGGTTATCAGGGTGAGTGGTCCAGGAGCGCGATTCGCGCTCGAAACGATGGCCGGTCGGCCACCGGCCCCCAGGCAGGCGACCGTGCGTGCGATTCGGAACCGCAATGGTGAAATCCTGGACCGCGCGTTGGTCCTGTGGTTGCCGGCGCCGCACAGCTTCACGGGCGAGGATATGGCGGAGTTCCATGTGCATGGCGGTCGGGCGGTTTTGGCGGCCGTTCTCGACGAGCTCGCCGGGTTGCCCGACTTCCGGCCGGCCGATGCGGGGGAGTTCACGCGACGTGCGTTCGTCGGCGGAAAGCTCGACCTGACGGCAGTCGAGGGGCTCGCCGACCTCATCGACGCGGAAACCGAGGCGCAGCGGCGTGCGGCGCTGCGTCAGGCGGATGGTGCGCTGGACGCGCTTTATGGCGACTGGCGGGTGCAGGTGTTGGCACTTCGGGCACTGGCGGAAGCGGCCATCGATTTCATCGACGAGGACGATGTGCCGACAGATGCCGTGGAGCAGATCGGCACGGGGCTTTCGGCGTTGATCCCGGCATTGGCCGATCATCTGGATCGCGGCGCGCGGTCGCAGCGTTTGCGGGACGGCGTGATGGTTGCCGTGGTCGGCGCGCCGAATGCGGGAAAGTCATCGCTGGTCAATGCGCTTGCCGGCCGTGACGTGGCGATTGTCGATGCGGAGGCAGGCACAACGCGGGACGTGATCGAAGTGCGGCTCGATCTGGCCGGCGTACCGGTGTCGTTGATCGACACGGCCGGGATACGCGAAACCGGCTCGCGCGTGGAGGCGGAAGGTATCCGTCGTGCACGGGACGCGATGGGAAGGGCTGATCTGGCGATCGAGCTGATCGATTCGTCTGCGATACAACAACATGTGAGAGAGGAACAGGAGAACAGAATCGGGGATAGCGGGGAGAACGTTGAGTGCTGGCGGATCTTGTCGAAATCGGATCTGGCGACAGATGCCTCGTGTGATGTTGGCGGATCGGGATCCACGTTCCGGCACGCCATTTCGGTACATACCGGCGCAGGCGTCGATGCGTTGCTTGGGGACCTGACGGATTTCGTTGCAGACCGGGCGGGTCTGACGGAATCGGCCGGCATGACGCGGGCGCGCCATCGCGCCGGGGTCTCCGCGGCCCACCGGAACCTGTTGCGGGCGGTTGAGGTTTGTGACATCGCTTCGCTGGAACTGTGCGCCGAGGAGTTGCGCGCCGCTGGCGACGCATTGGGCCGGCTGACCGGCGCAATCGACAGCGAAGAGGTGCTTGGCGAGATATTCTCGTCCTTCTGCATCGGCAAGTAGGCGGGCAACACGCGAGGCTGTTTCACGTGAAACAGGGCAGATACGGCGACACACAACACAGGCGTTTCGACGTCATTGTGGTGGGCGGCGGCCATGCGGGCGTCGAGGCCGCCGCTGCCGCTGCGCGCCTGGGCGCTGAAACGGCGCTGGTCACGCATGACCCCGACACCATCGGGGTGATGTCGTGCAACCCGGCCATCGGCGGGGTTGGCAAGGGACATCTGGTGCGGGAGATCGATGCGCTCGACGGGTTGATGGGGCGGGTTGCCGACAAGGCCGGCGTTCAGTTCCGGGTGCTCAATCGGCGTAAGGGCCCGGCGGTGCATGGTCCGCGCGCCCAGATGGACCGCAAGCTCTATCGCCTGGCGATGCAGGAGGCGGTGGCGGAACAGCGCGGGTTGACCGTGATCTCTGGCGAGGCCGTCGACTTCCTGCGTGATGGCGCGGATATCGGCGGAATCGTGTTGGCGGAGGGAACCGTGTTGTCGGCGCCGGCGACGGTTCTGACGACGGGGACTTTCCTGCGCGGCGTCATTCATATGGGCGAGCGGCAGATCGAGGCCGGCCGCGATGGCGCGGCGCCGGCGGTGCGGTTGGCACATGCGTTGGACGCGCTTGGCTTCCGGCTCGGGCGATTGAAAACCGGCACGCCGCCGCGGCTGGACGGACGGACGATCGATTGGGATCGGCTCGAAGCGCAGCCCGGTGATGATCCGCCGGTTGCCTTCAGCGAGCTGACGGATGCGATCACGACGCCGCAGATTTCCTGCCACATCACGCACACCAATCCGCAGACCCATGCAATCATTGCGGAAAACGCCGATTCGGCTCCGGTTCATTCAGGCCAGATCGACGGTGCGGGACCGCGATACTGCCCCTCCATCGAGGACAAGGTGGCCCGTTTTGCGGACCGGGCGCGGCATCAGGTGTTTCTCGAGCCGGAGGGGCTCGACGATGACACGGTCTATCCCAATGGTATTTCCACGTCGCTCGATCCCGCCTTACAGGATGCGTTCGTTCGCACCATCGTTGGACTTGAGCGGGTGGAGATTCGCAAACACGGCTATGCGATCGAATACGACTACGTCGATCCGCGCGAGTTGCACGGGACGTTGGAAACAATGCTGCATCCCCGCCTTTTCCTGGCCGGGCAGATCAATGGCACCACGGGATACGAGGAGGCAGCCGCGCAGGGGCTGATCGCCGGTCTGAATGCGGCGCGCAAGGCCGCCGGCCGGGACGGCCATGTATTTGACCGGGCGGATGGGTATCTCGGCGTCATGGTCGACGATCTGACCACGCGCGGAGTGGCCGAGCCGTATCGCATGTTCACCTCGCGCGCCGAGTTCCGGCTTTCGCTGCGCGCCGACAATGCAGACCAGCGATTGACCGGGATGGGTATCTCCTTGGGCATCGTGGGGCGTGAACGCGCAAATCGATTCGCAGCCAAAACGAACGTGCTTGAATCGGCGCGGACAGTGCTTGCGTCCCATGCGCTCTCGCCGGACGAAGCGCAACGGGTAGGCCTTTCGGTGAACCGGGATGGTATCCGGCGATCCGCGTTTGAGCTTCTGGCCTATCCCGGTGTGGACATTGCGCGGCTGACGGCGGTCTGGCCGCAGCTTGGCGCCATCGACCCTTCGGTGCGGGGGCTGCTTGAAACCGAGGCGCGTTACGCGAGCTATCTCGCCCGGCAGGATTTGGATGTGGAACGTTTCCGTCGTGACGAGGGCTGTGCGATTCCACCCAGTTTCGACTATGCCGACCTGCCGGGTCTGTCGAACGAGATGCGGGAGAAGTTCGAGCGGGCGCGGCCGGCGACCGTCGGCCAGGCCTCGCGGATCGATGGAGTGACGCCGGCGGCGCTGATGCTGGTCGCGGCCCATGCCAGGCGGACCGACCGGACCGCCGGGTGAACGCGCGTACGGCAACCGACCGCATCGCGGCCGAAAGGCTGCTCGACGGTCATGTCGCTGTTTCACGTGAAACATGGGGGCGGCTGGAAGTGTTTGTGGCGCTGCTGGAGCGCTGGCAGTCGGCGCAGAACCTGGTCGGCGCACGGACGCTGGAGACCGTCTGGACCCGGCATGTCGCCGACAGCCTGCAGGCTGTTCCGCTGCTGGGCGGCGCCTGTGTCATCGCCGATCTGGGCTCGGGCGCGGGGTTTCCCGGCTTGGTTGTCGCCATCGCATGTGCCGAGCGCACGGCGTCCGATCGTCCCCAGGTGCATCTGATCGAAAGCAACAAGCGCAAGGCCGCATTCCTGCAAACGGTGGCGCGGGAAACCGGCGTCAACGTCGTCGTGCATGCCTGTCGGGCGGAGGGGGCGCTGAGCGAGCTGGCAGAGAACCCCACCGGGGTCGACCTGGTCACCGCGCGGGCGCTGGCGCCGTTCGATGAACTCCTTGAGCTTGCAGAACCGGCCTTGTCGCGCGGCGCGGCCGCCCTTTTCCACAAGGGTCGCGGCAGCGAACTGGAACTGGCGCAGGCAAGTCGGTATTGGAACTTCGAGGTCACGCGCATGCGGAGCCTGGTCTCTTCGGACAGCGTCATTTTGCGTCTCGCCAAAGTCGCGCGACTCACAGAAACTGTTGTCAATGACGCGCCCGGTTGATTACGGCGGCGCGAGGGCTTCGAACACCGCCCGGGACGAGGTAGAGGCATGCGTATCATCACCCTGGCAAATCAGAAGGGCGGCGTCGGCAAGACGACGACGACGATCAATCTGGGAACGGCTCTGGCGGCGGCCGGGGAGCGAGTGCTGATCGTCGATCTCGACCCCCAGGGGAATGCATCGACCGGGCTTGGCATCGACCGCGACGCGCGCGACGGCTCGACCTACGATGTCCTGGTCGGCGACAAGAGCATCATCGAGGCGCAGGTAACGACCCGGGTACCGGGCATGGCGATCGTGCCCTCGACGCTCGATCTGCTCGGCGTCGAACAGGCGATCTCGGCGCATGGCGACCGGGCGCACCGGCTGCGCAAGGCCCTGCGCGAGACCGAAGCGGTCGACCATTTCGATTATGCGCTGGTGGACTGCCCCCCGTCGCTCAATCTGCTGACCATCAATGCGCTTGCCGCTGCTGACGCCGTGCTTGTGCCGCTGCAATGCGAGTTTTTCGCGCTGGAGGGCCTGAGCCAGCTTCTGGAAACGATCGAGCACGTTCGCGCGACGCTCAATCCGGATCTGACCATGCACGGCATCGTCATGACGATGTTCGACAAGCGCAACAGCCTGGCCAAGCAGGTGGTCGAAGACGTGCGCGCCAACATGGGCCGGGCGGTGTACGACACAGTCATTCCGCGCAATGTACGGGTCTCGGAAGCCCCGTCATTCGGTAAGCCGGCTTTGCTTTATGATATCAGATGTGCCGGCAGTCGCGCCTATATCGATCTTGCCTCGGAAGTTATCCAACGCGAGAGGCGGTTCCGGGACTACGCGGCCTGAGCGCGAGAAAACGATTCGCATCCGTCATGATGTCCCCGAAACGATTGACGGTGAGCACGAGAGGATAACGATATGGGGGCCGAAAACGCCAGGGATCAAAGGCTTGGACGCGGGCTTGCCGCGCTGATCGGCGATGTCGACACCAGCGAAGTGAGGGCGCTTGAGCACGCGCGTAGCCAGCGGCGCATACCCATTGAGCTGATCGCTGCGAACCCGCGCAACCCGCGGCAGGATTTTGGCGAGGACGACCTGCAGGATCTGGTCAACTCGGTGCTGGAGAAGGGCGTGGTCCAGCCGCTGATCGTGCGGACTTCGCCGGCGGACGCGCGCCGCTACGAACTGATCGCCGGCGAGCGCCGCTGGCGGGCGGCGCAACGCGCCGGCCTCCACGAGGTGCCATGCGTCGTCCATGAGGTGGATGACCGCGAGGCGCTGGAACTGGCCATCATCGAGAACGTGCAGCGCGCCGATCTCAATCCGCTGGAAGAGGCGCTGGGGTACCGGCAGCTTTCCGACGATTACGGATACAGCCAGAACGATCTGGCCAAGGTGATCGGCAAGAGCCGCAGCCATGTGGCCAACAGCCTGCGGCTGCTGGGCCTGCCCGATGACGTCAAGCAGATGATGCGCGAGGGCAAGCTGACCGCTGGCCATGCGCGCACGCTGATCACGCTGCCCGACCCGTCCGCCGCGGCGCGGCGGATCGTGGAAGGTGGCCTGTCGGTGCGCCAGGCGGAAGCCGCGGGCAACCGCAAGGCACCGCAGCGCAAGGGTCTTGCCAAGGCGCCTGCGAAGGACACCGACACGTTGGCGCTGGAAAAGCGCTTGAGCGATGTGCTCGGATACACGGTTTCCGTCGCGCATGGCGATGGCGGTGGCGAGGTGCGTATCCGCTACAAGAGCCTCGAGCAGCTTGATGAAATCTGCCGGCGGCTTGAGCGTTCGCCCGACTAGGGTCAGGACCCCAGAGTTCCGCTTTCGTTAGCCCCGCGCCCGCGCACCGCGCGCCAGTGTCAGGATCAGCCGGCTGGCCAGCTCGCCTTGCAGGTGCTGGTTGCGCCGTGCGGCTGAATCGCTCGCCAGGATGTGATTGAGGGCCCGTTCGATGGTTGGCAGGCGCCAGCCGGTAAGCTGACGCTTGAAGGCGCCTTGCCGTTTGAAGAACACCGGCGGGCGAAGCGTACGCATGGCGGCCTCGGCCGTGGCGCCGTTCTCCACCGCGACACGCGCGGTACGCAATTGCTCGAAATGCCGGCCAAGCGCGGCCAGGACGGCCTGCACCGGCGTCCCGGCGGCAATCGCGCGCTGCAGGATCGAGTCCGCGGTCGCCGCGTCGCCGAGCGCCACTGCGTCGATTGCCTCGTCCAGCAGAAGTGTCGAGGCATCGCCGCAAATGGTCGTGACATCGGCCAGCGTGATGACTTCTTGGCCGGCGCAATAATCGCGCAGCTTGTCGATCTCGCCACGGCTGGCCAAGCGATCTCCGCCAATCAGCGCGCCCAGGGCCTCGCGCGCCTCCGGCTCGATGCGCTGACCGGTCTCCCGCAGCATCTCATCGATCAGAGCGGACAGGTCGGCGCTGCTGTCGGCATAGCAGGGTAGCGCCACTGTGTCGTCACGCGCCTCGGCGAGCTTGCGCAGGCTGGCGGAGGGCTTGAGATCGGCCGCCTCCGCGACAACGGGCGCTGCGGCGGACTGCTCGATGACGGCTTCGAGCACCGCGGTCAGGGGGTTCGACGCACCCCTTAGGTGGATGATCTGCTGGCCGCCGAACAGCGACAGGGATGTGGCCGCGTCGTACAGCGCGCCGGGCTCCTGCGTGGTGGCATCGAAGGGTTCGACGTCGCCGCCATGCAGTTCGGCGAGAGCCTTCGCCAGCAATCGCGCGCGTTCGCTGACCAGCCCGGTGTCCGGGCCGTAAACAAGGGCAAAGCGTGTGGCCGCGTCGGGTTTGGCGACGAAACGCGCGATCGCCTTGCCCTTCAGCGCGACCATCGGCCCGTGTCGGTCTCAGCTATTGGCCGCGAACCAGGCGGCCAGTTCAGTGCGGATCGAGTCGGCGGCTTCCGTCGCGGCGCGGTCCTCGGCGTCGAGCTCGGCGCGATCGGCGGCAAACGCCTGGTCGGAAATCTCGATCGCCGCGATCCGCTGCACCGTCCCGGATGTCAGCGGTTCGCTGTCTCCGGTGCGAAACAGGTCGTAGCTCACCGTTAGCGTCACCAGCCGGCCGGTGGAGCGATTGACCTCCGGCCGCACAAGCAGGCTCTCGGCGACACTCTGCACGCGCAGCGTCAGCGTATAGGCATCGTCGGATGTGCCCGAGGGCGTTGCACCGCCGCCGAGGCGAAACAGCAGCTCATTGCGCAGCTTCTGGCCAACGCGCTCGGCCTGGGGCTGTACGGCGACGCGGGCCAGTTCGGTGGCGACCGCTCCTGAAACCGCGGGGCCGAAAGCCGCCGTGCCGCCTCCGCCATACAGCGGCCTGACATCAGAGCAGCCTGCCAACGCCAGCGCTGTCGCCAGCAACGCGATCGTTGTCCGATGGCGCATCCGCACGCCGGGATGCCGGCCCGAGATCAGCTCACGCAACGACATTCACGATCCTCTGCGGGACGACGATAATGCGGCGCGGCTCCGCCCCGCCCAGTGCTTTTCGCACACCCTCAAGCGCGAGAACAGCCCTTTCGATCTCTTGCGTCTCGGCATCGCGAGCCACGGTCAGCTCGTCGCGCTTCTTGCCGTTGACCTGAACCGGCAGGACGATGGTGTCCTCGACCAGCATCGCCGGGTCGACGTCCGGCCAGGGGCTTGCCGCGAGCATCTCGTCGTGGCCGAGCGCCTGCCAGCATTCCTCCGCCAGGTGCGGCACCATCGGGGCCGACATGCGCACCATCAGTTCCACCGCCTCGCGAAGGGTGGCCGGAAGATCCGCCGGCGCATCGCCGCCGCGGGCGGCCTGAAGGGCCGACGTTATGGTGTTGGCCAGCTCATAGACATGGGCAACGGCGCGGTTGAAGCGCAGATGCTCGATGTCCTGGCTGACGCTGGCAAGCGCCTTGTGGGCGGCCTTGCGAACCGCCAAGGCCTGGGGCGAAATGGCATCCGCCCTGGCGCCCGCGTCGGTCTGCGCAACCTCCGCCACCATGCGCCAGATGCGCTGAACCAGCCGCCATGCGCCTTCGATGCCGGCCTGGGTCCACTCGCTGTCGCGCTCCGGCGGCGTGTCGGACAGCATGAACCAGCGCGCCGCGTCGACGCCGTAGGTATCGACGATCTCCTCCGGGGAGACGACGTTGCGCTTCGACTTCGACATCTTCTCGATCGGGCCGACGCTGACTGCCGCACCGGTTCCGGCATGGCGGACCGTGCCGTCGTCGCCGCGGGTCACCTCGTGGGGGAACAGCCAGTTGCCATCGTCGTCCTGATAGGTCTCGTGGACGATCATGCCCTGCGTGAACAGTCCGTCGAAGGGCTCCGCCAGATCGAGGTGGCCGCAGGCCTGCATGGCGCGGGTGAAGAAGCGGGCGTAGAGCAGATGCAGGATGGCATGCTCGATGCCGCCGATATACTGGTCCACGGGCAGCCAGTAATTGGCGATCTTTGCGTCGAGCGGCGTGTCCGCGCGCGGCGTGCAGAACCGCGCGAAATACCATGACGAATCGACGAAGGTGTCCATGGTGTCGGTTTCCCGCAGGGCAGGCTTGCCGCATTGCGGGCAATCGACATGCTTCCAGGTCGGGTGATGGTCGAGCGGATTGCCGGGCGTGTCGAAATTGGCGTCGTCGGGCAGCAGCACCGGCAACTGATCGGCAGGGACCGGCACCGTGCCGCACGTCTCGCAGTGGATCATCGGGATCGGGCAGCCCCAGTAGCGCTGCCGGGAGACGCCCCAGTCGCGCAGCCGGAAATTCACCGTGCGCTTGCCTTTGTCCGTCGCTTCGAAGCGCTCGGCGATCGCTTGCTTGGCCTCGGCGACGGACATCCCGTTGAGGAAGTCGGAGTTGATCAGGACGGTGTCGTCCGCTTCCTTCTGCAGATAGGCCTCGTCGGCGATCTGGAAGGCCTCCGCGTCGCCTCCGGCGGGCATCACCACCGGGATGACGGGCAGGCCGTATTTGCGCGCGAAGTCGAGGTCGCGCTGGTCATGGCCGGGGCAGCCGAAGATCGCGCCTTCGCCATAGCCCATCAGCACGAAGTTGGCCGCGTAGACCGGCAGCCTGAGCCCATCGATGAAGGGATGACGGGCATAGAGCCCGAGCGGTACGCCGCGCTTCTCGGTGCGTTCGATGGCCTCCTCGCTGGTGCCGAGTGCTGCAAAATCCTTGCGGAAGGCGGCAAGCCCGGCCACGTCCGCCTCGTGCCTGACGGCAAGCGGATGGTCCGGCGAGACGGCGCAGAAGGATGCGCCGAAAATGGTGTCGTGGCGCGTGGTGTAGACAGTGAGCGTTTCGTCGATGAGGTTGCCGTCTTGGTCTTCCAGATCGAAGCTGAAGGTCAGTCCCTCGGAACGGCCGATCCAGTTCTTCTGCATCAGCCGGACCTTGTCGGGCCAACGCTCAAGTGTTTCGAGGCTTGCCAGGAGCTCCTCGGAGAATGCGGTGATTTTCAGAAACCACTGGGAGAGCTTGCGTTTTTCGACCGGAGCGCCGGAGCGCCAGCCGCATCCGTCGATCACCTGTTCATTGGCGAGCACCGTCTGGTCGACGGGGTCCCAGTTGACGTCGCTCTCCTTGCGGTAGGCGAGGCCCTGCTTGAAGAAGTCGACGAAAAGCTGCTGCTGATGGGCATAATAACCGGGATGGCAGGTGGCCAGCTCGCGGTCCCAGTCGAGCGACAGGCCGAGCAGCTTGAGCTGGCTGCGCATCGTGTCGATGTTCTCGTAGGTCCAGGCGCGTGGATGGACCTTGCGTTCCATCGCCGCGTTTTCCGCCGGCAGCCCGAAGGCGTCCCAGCCCATGGGATGCAGCACGTTGAAGCCCTTGGCGCGCTTGTAGCGGGCGACCACGTCGCCCATCACGTAGTTGCGTCCGTGGCCAATGTGAATCTTGCCCGACGGGTAGGGGAACATCTCCAGGACGTAGTATTTCGGGCGCTGCGGATCGTCCTCGGCGCGAAACACGTTCCGCTCGTCCCAGATGCGCTGCCATTTCGGTTCGACAGCGCGTGCGTTGTAACGCTCAACCGACATTGTTACGGATACGTCCTGATGCTGCGCCCGACGGGCGACCGCGATCGTTGACGAAAGCAGGCGACGCGGTGGTTTCAAGCTTTGGCGATGCCAAGCTCTGGCGATGCATAATGGAAGGACACCGCGTCGAGCAACCCCGAGCTCGCGCGGCGAAGCAGGTTTGGCGATGAGTGTTGCCATCGGAACAGACGTCGGCGAACGGCTTGCCGGTGTAACCGACAAAATCGCCGCAGCCGCAAAGCTGGCCGGCCGTTGCGCCGGTTCGGTCACCCTGGTTGCGGTCTCCAAGACGTTCGAGCCGCGAGCCATCCGCCCGGCGCTTGAGGCCGGCCACCGGGTGTTCGGCGAAAACCGCGTGCAGGAGGCCCAGGGCAAATGGCCGGAGCTACGCGCCGATTTTCCCGATCTGGAGCTGCATCTGATCGGGCCGCTGCAGTCCAACAAAGCCAAGGATGCGCTCGAGCTGTTCGACGTTATCGAGAGTGTCGACCGGGAGAAGATCGCGGCAACCCTTGCTCGCGAGATCGGGAAACGGCGCGAACAGGGCGATGCCGCCGCACCGCGGCTGCTCGTCCAGGTCAATACGGGCGCGGAGCCGCAGAAGGCCGGTGTGTTGCCGGCCGAGACGGCGCAATTCGTCGCGCGCTGCCGCGACGTTCATGGCCTCGATATCGAAGGGTTGATGTGCATTCCGCCTGTCGACGAACCGCCGGGGCCGCATTTCGCGCTGTTGAAGACGCTGGCCGACGAGAGCGGCCTTGCCGTCGTCAGCATGGGCATGAGCGCCGATTACGAGGATGCGGTGATGCTCGGCGCCACCCATGTGCGCGTCGGCAGCGCCATCTTCGGGCCGCGCACACCGCGTCTGGCCGCGTGAGGGGTACGACCCGCGCCGATCAGATGCCTTCGCCCTCGACCTCGGTCTCCAGCGCGTCGATCGAGTCCCTGACGTTGCCGAGATAGGGGTGGACCGCCAGCGCCCGGCGGAAGGCTTCGAGCGCGCCGCGTTTCTGGCCGACTTCCTGCAGGATCAGCCCAAGCCCGCTCAGGGCGCCGAAATGGCGTGGTTCCAGCTCGAGCACCTTGAGAATGTCGCGCATCGCGCGGTCATAATCGTCGATCAGGTAGTACAGCGTGGCGCGTTTGTTCCAGCCCTCGGCATAGGCCGGCCGCATCTCCACGATGGCGTCGAGCAGTTCCAGGGCAATGCCATAGTCCTTGGAGTCCATGGCGCCGACGGCGCGCACCATCAGCAGATCGACGGTGTCGCTGCCCGATTCCAGCCAGGCTTGCAGGACGGATTGCTCGATACGGCTGGCGGTTTCGCTGTCGGGCGCG
Organism: Tepidamorphaceae bacterium; assembly: GCA_028279445.1. GTDB lineage: Bacteria > Pseudomonadota > Alphaproteobacteria > Rhizobiales > Tepidamorphaceae > JANQNT01. Next base: position 128,536 of record JANQNT010000008.1, read on the forward strand.
TTGGCAAGCGCCTCAAGCAACCCGTCGATCTGGCTGATTTCCGATTCGGCGATGCCGTCGGTTTCGCTGGCCTCACCGGCCTCGCCGGGTTCCACCAGCGGCATCTCTTCCACCGTCGGATGTTCGCTGAAACCCTCGTATCCGTCGGGTTGCTCGGCTAGCGCCGGCAGCGCCAACAGCATCGCAAGGCCCGATACAAGGACCCCGCAGCGTCGGCGGATCGGTGGAATCGCGCTGATCATGCGCGCAATGTGGCGACGGCGCCGCCGCCGGTCAAATGACAAAGGGGTCAGACAGACGCGTTCGCCCGGCGCGGATCGGTCGCGTCGGTTCGATACGGCCCCGACGTCAGCCCTGGCGTACCTTGAAGCGGGGATTGCGCTTGTTGATGATGTAAACGCGGCCCTTGCGGCGAACCAGCCGGTTCTCGCGGTGGCGGGTGCGCAGTGCTCGGATTGAATTGCGGATCTTCATCGCTGTTGCCGTCTCGTCTCAAGTCGCAGCGCGCCGAATGGCCGCGCGATGGCTGTTTCCGGTTGCCGTCACCTGATCGTCTCGACGGCGGTATCTGCAGATGCCGGCCAAGCGGGAAATGGTGGGCGTGACTGGGATTGAACCAGTGACCCCTACGATGTCAACGTAGTGCTCTCCCGCTGAGCTACACGCCCATTTCCGTGCACGGCCAAGCCAAGGTGCAATCGGGCGAGCGATATAGCCTCAACTGTCGGATTTGCGCAACCCCGCCACCCTCTTGCACTTGCCGCATCGCTCGGATAGACCGACGCGGATTTCGTCGCCATCGGTTGAGCCTTTGCCGCTGCTGGCGCCGCACCGCCGGCCGGACTGACCGTGCAGCCGCTCGAAGGTGAGCGCGGGGGCCGAATGGCGGGTGAGAATTCAGGCATCGCAAGCGGAGCCGGCTGCGGCCCCGGACGATTGCCAGACAAGGAGTTTCCGACATGTCGAGCACGTTCGACACCGTCTCCGGTATCATCTCCGAGACATGCGATATCGAGAAGGACACCATCAAGGCCGACAGCCATGTCATCGATGATCTCGGCATCGACAGCCTCGACTTCCTCGATGTGGTGTTCGCCGTCGACAAGGCCTTCGGCATCAAGATCCCGCACGAGAAGTGGACCGAGGAGATCAACGAGGGTCGCGCGTCGGCGGAGGACTATTTCATCCTGTCCAACCTGTGCACGCGCATCGACGAGCTGGTCGCCGAAAAGGCGGCCTGATGCGTCAGCGGCGGTGATGTGCCTGACCCAGTTATCACTTGGCGCGCGTCACGACGCCGATCGGCTCTGAGCTATGCGTCTTGAGTATTTCCAGATGCTCGACTCAATCGTCGCGCTTGGCGACGACGAGATCGAAACGCGCGCCATCGTGCCCGACGACAGCACCGTTTTCGAGGGCCACTTTCCAGGCCACCCCCTGATGCCTGGCGTACTGTTGATCGAAACCATGGCGCAGACCTGCGGCACCATGGTGATGGCGGCGCATTCCTACGAACGCCTGCCGCTTCTGGTCGGCGTCAAGGATGCCAAGCTGCGCCAGTTCGTGGCGCCGAAGACCGAGATCACCGGACGCGGCAAGCTGGAGCATGCCGGTTCGGGATACGCGGTCGCCAAGGGGGAACTGCTGGTCGAGGGCAAGCGCGTCGCCAATGCGCAGCTCACCTATACGCTGATCAAATGGCCGGCGCCGGAGTTGCGCGATTTCATGGTGGCGCATATCGGTGAGTTGAAGGCGTCGAGCTGATCCGCGCCGCCTACACGCTCGCGGCACACTGTGCCCCGCGCCACACTGTGCTATGACGGCTGAAACCGATTATCCCACCGGGTCTCAAGACCACATGACAAACGACGTCTGGATTACCGGCATCGGACTGACCTCAAGTCTGGGCGAAGGACGCGATGCGCATTGGCAGGCGCTCAATGCCGGCACCGGCCCGGTGCTCGATCGCCAGTGCATTTCTCCGTATGCCTTCCATCCGATGGCCGAGCTCGATCTCTCCCTGCAGATCCCCAAGCGCGGCGATCAGCGGCAGATGGAGCCGTGGCAGCGCTACGGCGTCTATACGGCGGGGCTGGCGCTCGACGATGCAAACGTCAAGGACGACCCTGATCTGCTGTCGCGGATGGACATGATCGTCGCGGCCGGCGGTGGCGAGCGCGACATCGCCGTCGACAACCAGATCATGAGCGAGCTCTTGAAGAGCAACGACCGCGCCAAGTTGCTGATCGAGCGGCTGTCGAACGAGCTGCGGCCGACGCTGTTCCTGGCGCAACTGCCCAATCTCGTTGCCGGCAATATCTCCATCGTGCACGGCGTGACCGGCTCATCGCGCACCTTCATGGGCGAAGAGGCCGCTGGCCACGATGCCGTACGCACGGCCCATGCGCGGGTTGCGGCCGGGCAAAGCCGCATCTGTCTCGTGGGCGGCGCCTTCAACGCGGCGCGCGAGGACATGCTGCTGCTGTTCGAGATGGTCTCCGGCAACTGGCTTGGCGAGGCGGACAGCGTTTGGGCGCGTGATACCGGCAACGGCGGCGTGCGGCTTGGCAGCATGGGGGCGTTTCTGGTGCTGGAGGCGGCCGACCACGCGCGCGCGCGCGGTGCCAGGCCGGTTGCCCGGCTGGAGGCGGTGGTGGCAGATCGCGGTCCGCGCGAAGCCGGCTCGGTGGGCCGCTCGCTGAGCGCGTTGTGGTCGCGGATCGGCGGCGGCATCGAGGCCGACACGCTCGGTGTCGTCTCCGGTGCCACCGGCATCGCTGGTCAGACCGCCGAAGAGCTCGGCTTTCTGGAGACGCTGTCCGGCGCGCCGATCCGTGCTGCGGGCACGCATCTCGGGCACGGGCTCGAAGCACAGTTTCCCGCAAGTCTCGCCATCGCAGCGCTGTGCATTTCCCACGGCAAGGTGTTTCCCGCCGCCGACGCAAGTGTCGAGACCAACGAGCGTGTGGATGTCGAACGCGCGCTGGTGACCAGTGTCGGCCACTGGCGCGGCGAGGGTCTGGCCCTTGTGGCGCGGGCCGAAACCTGACCGCCTATACAAGCCGGTGCGATTGCGCCGATTGCCTCCACAGAGGACCTGAACAGCCATGAAAGATGCAGCAGGACGTCCCGTTATCGCCGTCACCGGCGCCGGCATCGTCACGTCGCTTGGTGAGGGCAAGCAGGACAACTGGTCAGGGCTGACGGCGGGCCGTTCGGGAATCCACGCCATCACGCGATTTCCGACCGAAGGTCTGCGCACCACCATCGGCGGCACCATCGATTTCGTCGATGTGGAGCCGTTCTGTTGTGCCTCCTTCACCACCGAGATCGCCTCGCGGGCGGCGACGGAAGCGGTCGGTCAATCGGCGATCCGCCCGGTCGGCGATTTTCCCGGGCCGCTGTTCGTCGCGATGCCGCCGATCGAGATCGAATGGCCGCTGCGCGAGCGTCTGCTGGCGATGGCGGGCAAGGACGACGAGGCCGATTATTCCGACCTGCTCGAGGTGGCCTCGAAGGCGCAATCGATCGACTACGAGAATTCGCTCTACGGCTCGGTGGCTGAGCGTCTCGCGAGCACGTTCGGCACGAAAGGCTCGCCGATCTCGCTGACGACGGCCTGCGCGTCCGGCGCGACGGCGATCCAGCTTGGCGTCGAGGCGATCCGTCGCGGTGAGACCGATGCTGCACTTGCGGTGGCCGCCGACGGCTCGATGTATCCCGAGACGATGATCCGCTTCTCGCTGCTGTCGGCGCTGTCGACCCAGAACGATGAACCGGAAAAGGCTGCCAGGCCGTTCTCCAAGAACCGCGACGGTTTCGTCATGGCCGAAGGTGCCGCGGCGCTGGTGCTGGAGAGCTACGAACACGCCAAGGCGCGCGGCGCCGACATCCTCGGCGTCATCCGCGGTTGCGGCGAGAAGGCGGATTCCTTCCACCGCACCCGGTCGAACCCCGATGGCAAGGCGATCATCGGCGCGCTTCAGGCCGCGCTGGACGATGCCGGCTGCGCGCCCGACGAGATCGACTACATCAACGCGCACGGCACCGGCACGCCGGAAAACGACAAGATGGAGAACTTCGCGCTTGGCGAAGTGCTCGGCGAACGCGCCCGAACGGTTCCAATCAGCTCCAACAAGTCGATGATCGGCCACACGCTGACGGCAGCGGGCGCCATCGAGGCGGTCGCCTCGCTGCTGACGCTCGAGCACCAGCGCATTCCACCAACCATCAACTACGACGTGCCCGATCCGGCGATCGAGCTCGACGTGGTGCCGTTCACCGCGCGGGACGCTGAGGTTTCCACGGTCTTGTCGAATTCCTTCGGCTTTGGCGGCCAGAACGCCTGTCTGGTGTTTTCCGGCGAGCCGGCTTGAGGGTTTGTTTCGAGAGTTCACGGTTCCAGCTCTTCTCCCCGCGGCTTTTTCTTTCCCGGCACCAGCCCGCTCCCCCGGCCCAACCACCCCAAGGGTACCCTCGATAGGGTGGTTGGGCCGGGGCAGCGGGTCGGAGTCGCCCAAGCAAGAAACCGCAAGCCTCTTGCTTTGTCGGCACACACGCGCTTGAAGGAGCGCGGCCCCGCGCCGATGGAAGTTTTCAAACAACAACGGATCACGCATGCGCGCCTTGCAGCTTACCGGTGAGCGCCAGCTAAACATCGCCGAAGTTCCCGAACCCGATGCGCCCGGCGCCGGAGAGGTCCAGCTCGCCATAAAGGCGATGTCGCTGAACCATATCGATGTGTGGGGCTGGCGGGGCATGGCCTTCGCCAAGCGCGAACTGCCCATCGTCGTCGGCGTCGAGGCGGCTGGTGAAGTCGTGGCGGTCGGCGACGATGTCGCCGATTTCAAGCCCGGCGACAGGGTTGCGACCTATGGCGCGAAGACCTGCGGGGTCTGCCGCGCCTGTGTCGAGGGCCGGGACAATCTGTGCGAGAACGTGGCCGGCATCATGGGTTTTCACATCGACGGTTTTGCCCGCGACCGGCTCAATATCCTGGCCCGCCACTGCGTTGCGGTGCCCGACGGTGTGTCCTGGACCGATGCGGCCTGCACCTCCGTGACCTTCGGCACCACTCAGCACATGCTGTTCGACAACGCGCGGCTTGAAGCCGGCGAGACGGTTCTGGTGCATGCCGGCGGCAGCGGCGTGGGGTCCTCGGCGATCCTGATGGCCAAGGATGTCGGCGCGACGGTGATCGCAACGGTTGGCGATCAGGAGAAGGCGGACAAGGCGACCGCGCTTGGTGCCGATCACGTCATCAAATACCGCGAGGAGCGTTTCGAGGGCCGGGTGCGGCGGCTCACCGCAAAGGCTGGTGTCGACGTGGTGTTCGAGCATGTGGGCGCGGATACCTTCGCCGGCAGCATGCTGTCCTTGAAGAAGGGCGGCCGGCTGGTCACCTGCGGCTCGACCAGCGGCGTCAGTGCCCAGATCAACCTCTATCAGCTCTTCCAGCAGCAACTGCGCCTGATCGGCAGTTTCGGTTGTCGTCTGGAGAACATGCGCCAGTCGCTGGAGAAGATGGCGCGCGGTGTGCGTCCGGTGATCGATACGGTCATCCCGCTTGAGGATTTCGCCACGGGTCTCGACCGGCTTGAAAGCCGCCGCGTCTTCGGGAAGATCGTCGTTACCTTCTGACGGCTTGGGTCTGCTTACGTGATCAAACTGGGCAAGAAATCGAGGCCACGCTACGGCCGCTCCAGGCGCAAGCGTTTGCTGGAGTGGCTGACCGTGCCGCTCGCCTCCGCTTTGCTGATGCTGATCAAGCGGCTCGGGCCGGATCGGGCGAGCAACGCCGGCGGTGCGGTGGCGCGGCGCATCGGGCCGCGATTGCCGGTCAGCAATGTCGCCCGGGCCAACCTGGCATTCGCCTTTCCGGAAAAGTCGGATGCCGAGCGCGAGGAGATCCTGGAAGGCGTATGGGACAATCTCGGGCGCACGGTCTGCGAGTACCCGCATCTGGACCAGCTCTACGACTTCGAGGCCGAGTGGTACGATCCGCGCCGTGTCGAGGTGAAGGGTATCCGCAACTTCCAGCAGATGCTGTGGGACGGCAAGCCGGCGGTCGTCTTTACCGCGCATCTGGCCAATTGGGAGCTGCCGGCGGTCAGTGCCGCGCGCCATGGACTGGAAATGACCATCCTGTTCCGCCCGCCCAGCAACCGCTTCGCCGCAGACTATGTCATGAACGTGCGCGCCGGGACGATGGGCCGGCTGCTGTCACGCAGCCGCGGAGCCATCATGCATATCGCCGCGGCGATCGAGAATGGCGACCACCTCGGCCTGCTGGTCGACCAGAAGTTCTCGCAGGGCCTGTCGGTTCCCTTCTTCGGGCGGCCCACGCCGACCAACACGACAGTGGCGCGGCTGGCGCGGCAGTTCGACTGTCCGGTGTTCGGCGCGCGCTGTATCCGGCTGCCGGATAACCGGTTCCGCCTCGAGGTGACCGACCAGATCGAGTTGCCGCGCGGCGCGGACGGGCGCATCGACGTGGCAGCGGGGACCGCGGCCGTCAACGACATCATCGAGGGCTGGATCCGGGAATATCCGGAACAGTGGCTGTGGCTTCACAACCGCTGGGGCGCCAACAAGCGGGACCTCAAGAAGCGCGGCGGCAAGGCATTGCTGGCATCGGGATAGGTCAGATCAACCCAAACACAGAAAAGATGATCGATTCTAAAGGGTTAGAGAAACTTATCTGCGCCGATCCCGGCGCAGGTTGCTCCAGGTGTCGCGGGCCGGCGGTCAGGCCGCCAGCATTCTTTCCACCTGGTTGACCAGCTCGCGCAGATGGAACGGCTTTGACAGCACCTTGGCGTTGCGTGGCGCCTCGGAGTCCGGATTGAGCGCCACCGCGGCAAAGCCGGTGATGAACATCACCTTGATCTCCGGATCGAGTTCGCCGGCGCGGCGGGCAAGCTCGATGCCGTCCATCTCGGGCATGACGATGTCCGTCAGCAGCATGGTGAAGGGCTCCTCGCAGAGCCGCTCGTAGGCCTCGCGGCCGTTGCCGTAGCTGACCACCTCGTAGCCGGCATTGAGCAGCGCCTTCTCCAGGAAGCGGCGCATGGATTCGTCATCTTCGGCGAGAAGTATCTTGTTCATCGGTGAACAGTCGCGGGTGGCTGCTTGGGGTCCTGACCCCATTTGATTCGGCTCGGCCCGCAGAGTGAACGCGGTTGCGCGCCGAATTGCAACGTCGGGCGACCCAGGAGCGGTCCTGCACCCGACGAATTACTGCCATTGGCGTCGATGGACAACAGCCGGCCGGCTTTGGCACATTGAACCAAAGGACTTAACTCCGAGGAAACGCCCGTCAATGAACGCGCCCGCGCCGGAACTCCAGCCTGCATTCGATGTCTATCGCCCGAAGGGCGGCTGTCGGGTGCCGTTCGTCTTCAACTCTCCCCATTCCGGCGCCACCTATCCGGCCGGCTTCGTTGCATCGAGCAGGCTGGATATCGACGGGTTGCGGCGCTCGGAGGATGCCTTCGTCGATGAGCTGTTCGACTGCGCCACGGCACACGGCGCAAGCATGATGCGGGCGCGTTTCCCGCGTGCCTATATCGATGTCAATCGGGAGCCCTACGAACTCGATCCGCGCATGTTTGACGGGGCGCTGCCGCGTCACGCCAACACGCGCTCGATGCGCGTTGCCGGGGGCCTGGGCACGGTGGCGCGGGTCGTTGCCGATTCGGAGCCCATCTATCCCGGCCGCATTCCCGTCTGCGAGGCGATTCGCCGCATCGAGCATTACTATCTGCCCTATCACGCCAACCTGCGGCAGCTCATCGGCGAAACGCAACGCCGCTTCGGCGTCGTGGTGCTGATCGACTGCCATTCGATGCCGTCGCAGAAGATCGCCTGCGATGATCGCGCCAAACCGGATTTCGTGCTCGGCGACCGCTATTCGACGAGCTGTGCGCCGGAGCTTGCCGACCGGGTGCAGGAGACGCTGGTGGCGCTCGGCTACACGGTGGGGCGCAACAAGCCCTATGCCGGCGGCTACATCACCGAGCGGTACGGAAACCCGCCGGCCGCGACCCATGCGTTGCAGATCGAAATCAATCGTGGGTTGTACATGGACGAGCGGCGTTATCGCCGTACCGGCGGTTTCGCCTGGCTCAAGGCCGATATCGAGCGTCTGGTGGGCACACTGACCGATATGGACCTTGGGGACTTCCTGCCGCCCGCGATTGCTGCGGAATAGCGTAGAAATTGCGCTTCTCACGGCCGTTCGAGACATAAAAAAGGGCCGTTCGCAAGCGAACGGCCCAAGTCTAGGGAGGAAACGCCCAAGGAGGGCAGCGCCACCGCGTAAACCGCGATGACGCAAGTACATACTATGGTGTTGCACTGCACAAAAGTCAACGCACGGAAAATTACAAAAGGCCGCATAACTTGAACGGTTCACGACAAAGTTATGCCGCGAATAGCCCGGATTCAGCGCAAGAATCGGGCATTTGATACTTTTCGCGGCACTGCGATGCCGCAATGCAGCATCAGCGTCGCCCGAGGTCCGAATCCGGCGCTTTGCAATAGGCCAAAAGTGCTAGTGCGATGCATGCGGCGATGAACAGGAACACCGCCTGATATGCGGCAATTGGGCGCGGATCGGCTGTTCCGGAGACCGCGCCGACCAGAAATCCGGTGGCTGCCTGCTGCAGGAAGACACCACCGATGGTTGCCATGTTGAGGAAGGTGATGCCGCGGCCCACCAGGTGCTGCGGAAACAGCAGCCGTCCGTGGGCGGTCAGGACAGGGGTATAGGCGCAGATGAAGCCGAAGAAGGCGAAGCTGGGAATCAGCGCCCAGGTGGGCATCGCGCCGACGGCGGCGAAACCGATCAGGGTCGCCATGGTCGCCAGCGCGCCGACGGTCACGGGGATTTTCGATCCGCCGAACAGGCGGTCGGTCGGCCCCCAGGCCAGTGCACCGATGATCTGACCGATCGCCATGGCCAGCAATGTGTCGCCGCGTGCGGCGAGGTCGTAGCCGTAGATGTCGCTGAGATAGGGACCGGCCCACAGACCGATCATGGTGGCGAATGTCGAGTAGCAGGCCAGTTGCATGGCGAAAAGGCGGAAGACGCCCGGTGTGCGCCAGACCTCGAGCAGACCCGAGATGGTTGCCGACAGGCTTTGCGGTGGGCCGCTGCGTGGCGCGGCGCCGGGCGGGTCGTCGCGCACGATGAGCGCGACAATCAGGCCGGCCAGCACCGTGATGCCTGCGACGGAGAGGAAACTCGCCCGCCAGCCGATCGCCTCGGCGCTGGCGGCAAGCGGCGCGGTCGCAAACAACGTGCCGAGGCTGCCCAGGCCAAGCTGCATGCTGGTCAGGGTCGAGAAGCGCGATGGCGAGAACCAGCGCGCATAGATGGTCAGCGGGGCGACGAAAAAGCTCGAGCAGCCAAGCCCCATCAAGGCGCGGCCCAGGATCAGCAGGGCGGTGTTTTCGGCCTCGGCGAAGACGACGCAACCAAGTGCGGCCAGGGCAACCGATCCAAGCATGGCCGCCCGCGGCCCGTAGCGATCGATGATCACGCCGAGCGGGATCTGGGCTGCCGCGAAGGTCATGAAAAAGGCGCTCGACAGCAATCCGAGCGCCTCGGCGCTCAGGCCAAGTTCGCGCTCCAGATCCGGCGCGATGACACCGACGGAGTTGCGCAGGAACTGGCTGATCAGATAGACCGCCGTCACCGATGCAATCAGCGCCGCGACCGCGGTCATGCCGGGCCGTACCGTGTCGGGTTGTGGAATCTTGCCGGACCCCGCTTCGGTCATCTAGAGCATGTTCCCGGGAAGTGTGGGCGGTTTTCGGATAAGAACATGATTAAAATCAAATAGATAAAGCATCTTTGGCGAATCGGTGTTCACTGGAGATGCTCTATACCCCTTCCGCGCCCGCTCCAACGACGTTCGGGCGCCGCGGGACGTGTTATTGCCGGGTCACAGTGCCATGATGCGTGGCGGCTTGGTATGCACATCGTGCATGGCATGCCGCCACCGCCCGCCTGCGTTCCCTGCCTGAGAGAGATGATGGCCGACCGCTTCGATCCCGAGGATATCGCAACCCTGCTGCATGCGTTGGCCGATGCCTCCGCCGAGGCGGCGCTCGAGCACTTTCGCACCCGCATTGATGTGGCCGACAAGGCCGGTGCGGAGGACGGTTTCGACCCGGTCACCGAGGCGGACCGCAACGCCGAAGCGGCGATCCGCGCGCTGATCGCGCAAGCGCGGCCCGATGACACGGTGCTCGGCGAGGAAATGGCCGACACCGAGGGCAGCAGCGGATTCCGCTGGGTGATCGATCCCATCGACGGGACGCGGGCCTACATCTCCGGCCTGCCCACCTGGGGCACCATCATCGGTCTGGAACGCGACGGCGAGGCGATCGCGGGGATGTTCAATCAGCCGTTCACCCGAGAGCGCTACTGGGCAAGTGGCGGGCGTGCCTGGCATATGTTGGGCAATGGCGATCCGCAGGCGATCCGCACCAGCCCGGTGACCGCGCTTGCCGATGCGACCCTGATGACCACCAGCCCGCGCATGTTCGGCGCCGATGATGCGGCGCGATACGACCGCGTCGAGATGGCGGCGCGCCTGGCGCGCTACGGCTGCGACGGCTATGCCTACTGCATGCTGGCGGCAGGGCACATAGACCTGATCGCCGAGGCCGACCTGATGCCCTACGACATTTGCGGAATTGTGCCGATCATCGAGGCGGCCGGCGGGGTGATCACCGATTGGGAGGGCGGTCCGGCCCATGGCGGCGGGCGTGCCTTGGCCGCCGCCACGGCGGAATTGCATGCCGCGGCGCTGGCGATGCTTGAGCGCGGCCGTCCGCCTACTCCCCCGTACCCGGGATGAAGCTGTCGAAGGCAGCCCAGAAGCGATCGCGGATGCGATCCTGCTCCATCAGGATTTCGTGCCGGGCGCCGTCGAGCACGATGCTGTTGCCGATGCGCATGCGCTTTCCCAGCACCTCGATGGCCGGTGTGGACACGATCTTGTCCATGCCCGCGGCGACGTTGAGCACCGGTATCTTCAACTCCTTGTGAAACGCCTCGCTGCCGACGCCGGCAATCGCGTCCGCGGTCGCCGCCAGCCAGCCGAAGGTCGGCGCTCCAAGGCGCAGATCGGGGTTGGCCGCGGTCAGGTCGAGCATGCGCGCGTAGCGCGCCGCGTCGCTGGTCAGAAGGTTGCCGGGGAAGCCCGCCTCGCGGTCGTATTTGCCCGACGGCACCTTGAGGCGGCCAAGCCCGATCCCGCGCATGATCCGCCCCAGGGCGATCGCCAGCTTCCACGGCGTGCCGTCCTCGACGAAGCCGACCAGCGGTGCGGCGCACATGATGCGCTCAAACCACGTGCCGCGGATGACCGCGTTGCGTAGCAGGATCAGGCCGCCCATGGAGTGGGCGAGCGCGAAATAGGGCGGCGGACAGTCCGGCAGCACGAATTCGCGCATGAAGGTGGCGAGATCGGCGTCGTAGTCGGCGTAGCGGCGAACATGGCCGGCGTTGCGGTTGGAGGCGATCCGGTCGGAGCCGCCCTGTCCGCGCCAGTCGAGCGTGGCGACGTAGAAACCGCGCTCGCGCAGGTCGTTGACGGTCTCGAAGTACTTCTCGATGAACTCGGCACGGCCCTGGAACACGCACACGGTGCCGTGCGAGGTGCGTTCCGCCGGCCAGTAGGCCGCGCGCAGGCCCACGCCGTCGGGTGCCTCGATGCGGGCGGTCTGGGCGCCGTCGGGTATGGGGTTGCCGGCGACCTCGGTCAGCGCAGGCGCGGGCGGCTCGGTGTCCGCTGCTGCATCCATGGGGCAAGGCTCCTGAGATCGTCCTCAGCAGGCGGTATCACAGCCGTGGCGATGTGCTCAACGGTGTGCGTGGAGATGATGGGGCGAAAGTGCCAGGGATGGGTGCCGGCGGCGGCGCGCGGGGGGGACCGACCGCCGCCGGCGTACCGGACACCCCGGGGGCATTCGGGTGTCCGGATCGGTTGACCTGCGGTGCCGGTGTTACGGGAGATGACATGACGGCCCCGCGTCGATCATGCCGGCAGATTTGGCATGCGGCGGCTGAACCAACTCCCAATCGGCCGTTCATCTCCCGTTCATCTGGCAGCAATGGGTCGACGACCCCAAGCCGACGACCCGGGCCGATTGTGCCGGCTCTTGAATCCGGTTTGGCGCTTTCCCACATCTAGCTCGCCGCGTCGGCCGGTTCGGAGGCGCGGTGTGATGAGGCTGGCGCGGCCATTTGGGCCGGCTGGCAGACAGGCATGTTGCTTCAACTGGAGGATGTGCGATGCGACATATCGATCTTTCGCCGCTTTACCGTTCGACCGTCGGTTTCGACCGGATGTTCTCGCTGCTCGACTCGATGACGGGCGCGGACAACGTCGGTAACGGCTATCCCCCCTACAACATCGAACGCACCGGCGAGAACGCCTACCGCATCACCATGGCGGTGGCCGGTTTCGCCGAGAGCGATCTCGACATCCAGATCAAGGAAAGCATCTTGCGGGTGCGCGGCGAGAAGGCTGCGCCGGCCGGCGAAGAGCAGGCCGAGATGCTGTATCGCGGCATCGCGGAGCGCGGCTTCGAGCGCCGTTTCCAGATCGCTGATCACGTTGAGGTCGAAGGCGCAAGCCTCGCCAACGGATTGCTGCATATCGATCTGGTGCGCGAAATCCCCGAGGCGATGAAGCCGCGCTCGATCAAGATCGGCACCGGCGGCGACGCCGAGGTGCAGACCATCGAGCACAGCAAGAACGACGGCGCCAAGTCCAAGAAGTAGGCGCGGTCAGGCTCTGGCGATGGGTTAGATCATCTTTTCTGCGCCGGTCCCGGCGCAGGTTGCTCTAGCGCCTCGATATCCATGATTGTCTCGAACCCCCGGCACTCCGGTGTCGGGGGTTTTCCTGTCAGGTGGCGGCGCGGACCCGGTCCAGGAGCGCATCGACGTCGCCTTCGCGTGTCTGGAACGAGGTGACGAAGCGGGCGAAGACTTGTCCCTGCGTCGGCATCGGATCGAGCCCGATGGCGTGTGGCGACCAGGGGTAATAGACCGCCCCGGCGGCGCGTAGCGTGGCGTCGAGTTCGACCGGCAGCAGGGCAAATACCTCATTTGCTTGCGTTTCGAAGGGCACCTGGATGCCGGCCGCCAGAAGTCCCTCAGCCAGCCGCGTGGCCATGGCATTGGCATGGGCGGCCAGGTCGCGCCAGTGGTCCTTCTCCAGAAAGCCCTGCCACTGCGCGGCGAGAAAGCGGTGCTTGGAGATCAGTTGCCCGGCGCGTTTGCGCCGATAGATGAGTTCCTCGGCGATACCTGTGTCGAATGCGATCACCGCCTCGGCGGCAAGCGCGCCGGCCTTGGTGGCGCCGAAGCACAGCATGTCGACACCGGCCCGCCAGGTGATCTCCGCCGGCGTGCAGCCAAGATGCACCAGGGCGTTGGCGAAGCGCGCGCCGTCCATATGCACGCCCAAACCGGTGTCGCGGGCCAGCGTGGCCAGGGCTGCAACCTCATCGGGCGTATAGACCGTTCCGACCTCGCTCGCCTGGGTCAGGCTGAGCGCCTGCGGGCGAACATGGTGGGGCATCTGATGGCCGGTGCGCTCAAGCGTCTCGGCGACCGTCTGGGGCGCGAGCTTGCCGCCATGCCCTTCGAGCCCGATCAGCTTGGCGCCACCGGAAAACAGCTCAGGCGCGCCGCACTCGTCCACCATGATGTGGGCTTCCGCGTGGCAGATAACCGCGCCCCAGGGTTTGACTATGCAGGCAAGCGCCAGCGCGTTCGCCGCAGTCCCGGTCGTCACCAGCGCGACGGTCACCTCGCGTTCGAAGAAATCGGCAAGCCGCGCCTCGATCTCGCGGGTCAGCGCATCGTTGCCGTAGCCGCCGGCATAGCCGGTATTGGTGGCGGCGATCGCGGCGAGGATCGGCGCCGAGATGCCTGCGGTGTTGTCGCTGCCGAAAAACATCAGGCTGTATCCAGGATGGATTCGCCGTTGCGTGTAGACATGATCGGGTTCTGATCCCAGGCCGGCAAGAAACGCGTTCAGCGCGTCAGTGCGGCCTGGGGGCCTGCGGCCCCGTCCGGCTTGGTATCCTCGCCAGCTTCGCTGGCCTGTTCATCCGGCTGCTGCTTGTCGGCGGGAACGCCGCCGACCACCGGTAGCGCGGCACCGTCGATCAACACCTGCTGATAGGCACTTTCGTCGTCGCGCTCAGGCGGTTTTTCCTTGGGCGCGCCTGCAAGGATGCCCCGGCGCGCGGCAATGGGACCGGTCAGGTCCACGATGCGGCCGATGCCGGTCTTGCGCGGGTCGGGTCCGCCGTCCTGGGGCGTCGCGCCCGGCAGGGCGATGAGATCGCCGCGCCCGATCAGCCGGCGGACCTGTCTCTCGACAAAGAAGGCGAGTTTGCGGAAGCCCGCGCGGGTGAAGCCGATGCCGTTGTTGGTGCGCAGCCGCCGGCGCTGGCCGCGGATATCGGGACCAAATGACGTGTAGCGGTCGTTTTCGCCGATGAAGCTGTTCCATATGTCAACGAAAATGCCGTTCTGCGCATTCACCGCGTCAAGGTAGAGCGCGTTGAAGAAGAGCAGATCCTGCCGCGTCTTCGGGCCTGTCACCGGCGGAAGACCCAGCCAGATGACGGGGATTCCGCGTTCCGCGAAGAGTTCCAGTACCGCATCGATACGCTGGCGGTAGAGCGTTTCCCATTCCGCCGTGCGCAACTTGATGCGCTGACCATCGACTCGGAACGGCTGGCGGTCGTTGACGCCCATGAAGATCACCGCGACATCGACCCGCGTGCCCTGCTTGGCAAGATGCTCGCCGATGACGACCGGCCAATCCTGATAATCATCGCGCACGAGCCCCGCCCCGTTCCGGGTTATCGGCCTGATGGCGATGGAGGGGTCCTCGGCAAAGGCGGTGTCGAGGCCCTTGGCCATGCCCTTGGCGAGGATGTCGCCGAATACGGCCACGACACGGGCGTCCGGATCCTTCGGCTTGATGCGGACAACCGGTTCGGCGGGCCGCTGGCGCTGTTGCTGCTGGCGCTCACGCGGTCTGAGCTGGCGCTGGCGCGGCTCCACGCGCCGCAGGCGGCGGTCCCGGCGCGGCCGGAACAGGTCGCGCAGGAAGCCG
This sequence comes from Tepidamorphaceae bacterium, assembly GCA_028279445.1. Lineage (GTDB taxonomy): Bacteria > Pseudomonadota > Alphaproteobacteria > Rhizobiales > Tepidamorphaceae > JANQNT01. Next base: position 143,697 of record JANQNT010000008.1, read on the forward strand.
GCCAGCGGGTCGACCTGCGCAAGCTGTATCGCCATGCGCTCGTCGGGTGCTGCTTGCGCCCGGACATCCGAAGGCGATGCGGCAAACAGCATCGCCAGGGCCAGTACGGGCACGACGAGACGCAGCAAGCTGTGCGCGGATGGTGGCATGCTGGCCTTTCCTGCAGAAATCGTCTCGCCGGCAGGGCGCGATCCTTGCCCAGCAGGACTACGCGCGACCCTATCCGCTGATCGCGCGTAGTGGAAGCGCAAGCGCCAAAATACTGCGGGCTCCGGATCGCAAGGGCCGTCTATGGCTAATCCCGGCGATGTGAGCGCTCGTCAGCCGCCAGTGCGCAACCGCCGCAGCAGGCCCTGGCTTGGAAAACCATCCGCCTCAAGGCCAACCGATTGCTGATAGGCGCGGATCGCCGCGCGGGTCTTCGGGCCGGCCTTGCCGTCCGCGCCGCCGGCGGAGAACCCGCGCTGGGCCAGCAGGGTCTGCATCTGCTTGATGTCGGCGCGGCGCATGCCCGGTTCGTTCGGCCAGCTTGCGGCAAACGACCCGCCGCCGAGGATCCGGTCGGCCAGGTGGCCGACGCCCAGCGCATAGGAGGTTGCGTTGTTGTAGCGCTTGATGACCTTGAAGTTGGGCAGCATCAGGAAGGCGGGACCACGGGCGCCGGCGGGCACCACGAGGACCGCCTTGTCGCCGGGGCGGGGAAACGCACGGTCGCGGACACGGCGGATGCCAAGCTCCGACCATTGGCGCAGCGTGCGCTCGGTGCGTTCGTCGGCCAGCGCGTAGTTGAAGCCGCGCGGCAGGCGGACCTCGTAGCCCCAGGTCTCCCCGGTGCGCCAGCCGAAGGCGCGCAGGTAGTTGGCGGTCGAGGCCAGGGCGTCCGGAATATTGGTCCAGATGTCACGTCGGCCGTCGCCGTTGAAATCGGCGGAATAGCTCATGAAGCTCGACGGCATGAACTGGGTGTGGCCCATGGCGCCGGCCCAGGAGCCTTCCATGCGGTCCGGTGTCGTGTGGCCCTGTTCCAGAATGAGCAGTGCGTTGAGCAGTTCGTTGCGGAAGAAGGCGCGGCGATGGCTGTCATAGGCAAGGGTCGCCAGCGCGCGGATGGCGTTGTTCTTGCCCATGTAGCCGCCGTAATTGGTCTCCATGCCCCAGATCGCCAGCACGACGTGGCCCTCGACGCCGAAGCGCTGCTCGATCTGACGCAGCACGTTGGCGTATTTGCGCTTGTTGGCGCGGCCGTTGGTGACCCGGTTGTCGGACACCGCGGTTCCCAGATATTCCCAGATCGGCTTGACGAATTCCGCCTGCTTCTTCGACTGGGCGATCACCTTGCTGTCCGGTGTCAGGCCGGCGAAGGCGCGTTCGAACGTGGCCCTGCTGACGCCCTTGGCGCGCGCTTCCGGCCACAGGCCGTTGATGAACTGGCCGAAATTGGCGGCGGCCGGCGCGGGCGTTGTGGCCAGGCCCGCAAACGCCAGCATCAGGGCTGCGAAAATCGGAGCAATGCGCATCGGGGTGATCCTCAAGCAAAGGCAGGCGAACGGGTTCGTCCGCGGGGGTCTCAGGCCGCCGATCCGGCGGTGTGAATGGTGCGCTCCCAATTGAGCGCGTCGGAAACGATGCGGTCCAGATCATCGTATTCCGGCTGCCAGCCGAGCTCGTCGCGGATGCGCTTTGCGCCGGCGACAAGTGCTGGAGGATCGCCGGGCCGGCGTTCGCCGAGACGCACCTGGAAATCCGTTCCGCAAGCCGCCTTCACCGCGTCCAGGACCTGCAGCACCGAGTAGCCGGTGCCGTAACCGCAGTTCAGGGTCAGCGGCTGGCCGCCGTCACGCAGGTGGTCGAGCGCCAGGACATGGGCCGCGATCAGGTCGCTGACATGGATGTAGTCGCGAATGCATGTGCCATCCGGCGTGTCGTAGTCGGTGCCGTAGACCTCCAGATGGGACCGCTCGCCCAGCGCGACCTGGCTTGCAACCTTGATCAGGTGCGTGGCGCGGGGGGTCGATTGGCCGCTGCGCCCGGCCGGGTCTGCGCCGGCGACGTTGAAATAGCGCAGGGCAACATGCCCAAGCCCGTGTGCATGGGTGACGTCGCGCAGCATCATCTCGGTCATCATCTTGGACGTGCCGTAAGGCGAGATCGGGGCAAGCCTTGCGTCCTCGAAGACCGGATTCGTCTCCGGCATGCCGTAGACGGCCGCCGTCGAGGAGAAGATGAACCGGGGAATGCCGGCGGTGACCGCCGCCTCGATCAGCGCGCGCGATTTGACCGTGTTGTTGAGATAGTAGCCGAGCGGATCGGCCACCGAATCCGGTACCACGATCGATCCGGCGAAGTGCACGATGGCGTCGACCTTGTGGCTGCGCAGCAGATCGACGACGCGGACGGTGTCGGCGATGTCGCCGACCACCAGCCTGGCGCGGACGTCGACGTTGTCGCGCACGCCGGTGCTCAGATCGTCCAGCACGACGACATCCTCGCCGCGGTCGGCCAATGCGAGCACCATGTGGCTGCCGATATAGCCGGCGCCTCCGGTGACGAGCACGCTCATGAGTGTTCCTCCAGGCACAATTCGCGCCGCGCCGGGGTTGCCGACGCGGGCTGTCGTTGGCCTCTGTCTGATATAGTCTGGCGGCTGAGCGTTACGTTCTGGTAACCAAACAGCGCGATTCGCACATATCGCAGATCGCGTTATGCCTTTCAGACGCGCCTGTCGGAAAATCACGCCTGCTCAAGCCCGCGAGATCACAGCATGACACGTATCCGCAAAGCCGTCTTTCCGGTCGCCGGACTGGGCACCCGGTTCCTGCCGGCGACCAAGGCGATGCCAAAGGAAATGCTGACCGTCGTCGACCGGCCGGTGATCCAGCACGTGGTCGATGAGGCGCGCGAGGCCGGCATCGAGCACTTCGTCTTCGTGACCGGCCGCAACAAGAGCGTCATCGAGGACCACTTCGACAAGCAGGTGGAACTGGAAGCAACCCTCACCGAGCGCTCCAAGTCGGCCGAACTGGCCGAACTGGCGGCAAGTCTGCCCGGTCCCGGCCAGACCAGCTACACCCGCCAGCAGGCGCCGCTTGGTCTGGGACATGCGGTGTGGTGTGCCCGGGAGATTGTCGGCAACGAGCCGTTCGCCCTGCTGCTGCCGGACATGGTGATGCAGGACACGCCCGGCTGCCTGAAGCAGATGCTCGATGCCCATGCGGGGCTGGAGGCACCGGCCAATCTGATCGCCACCGAAGAGGTCGCCGAGGACCGTACACATCAATACGGTATTGTCGCCGTGGGCGAGGATGTCGGCGACGCCTTCCGGGTCACGGGGATGGTCGAGAAGCCGGCGCCGGGGACTGCGCCCTCCAACCTGATCATCTCGGGGCGCTATATCCTGCAGCCGGAGATCTTCGATCTGCTGGCCAGGCAACAGGCCGGGGCCGGCGGTGAAATCCAGTTGACCGACGCGATGATCCAGCTTGCCGAACGCCAGCCGTTCTACGGCTACCGCTTCGGGGGGCGTTCGTTCGACTGCGGCAGCAAGATCGGTTTTCTGAGCGCCAATGTCGCCCTCGCATTGGCGCGCGACGACATCGCGCCGGAATTTCGCGATGCGCTCAAGGACCTGCTGAAGAACTAAGGGTCCGGACCCTGGAGTCCCGGTCCTAATCAGCGCTGCAGGCGCAGCCCGACGGAGACGGTCGTCTCATCCTCGTCAGCGCCATCGTTGTCCTCGAAGCGGTGCTCGATATCGCCGACGATGGCGACCGATCGGTTGATGCGGTATTCCATGCCCGCTTCCAGCGTCACCTCGCGGTTGTCGTCTTCCTGCTCGAAGCCGACGCCGGCATCGAGCAGCAGGTTGCGCCGCAGGGCATGGGCGACGCCGGCGCGCAGCGCGTAGACGACAAAGCCACCCTCGGTGCCGCCGATCGTTTCGTCGATTTCCGATTCCGCGCTCAGCGTGACACTCGTCAGGCCGGACGCCTGCCAGACGAGCGAACCGCGCACCAGCAATGCATCGACCGCATCGAGTGCCGTATCGTCGAAGCTCTGGCGCTGGTAGCCGAGCCCCAGTTCGCCATCCAGTTTGCCGTTGTTGGCGGTCATCCCGGCGAGAACGCTGAAGCCATCGGAACCGAGCCGGCGGCCGCCGCTGCTGATCTCGGTGTCGAAGTCGCGCACGTTGCCGTCGCCTTCCACGAAAACGCCGAGCCGGTCGGTGATGTCGTAGTCGAGCCGAAGCCCTGCCTCGTATTCGCGGAAGTCCTGTTCGCTTGTGTCGGCGATGCTGCCGCCGGCAAGCCTCGTGTCGTCATAGCTGTAATCGCCGACCTCGCCGCGGATCGTCGCGATCACGCGTCCGAAGCGGCGCGCCAGCGACGCGGTCAGGGACAAGGTGTCGACGCTGGTCTCCTCCAGCGCGGTCGCCGGCAGGTCCGGATCGATCGGGCTGACGCGGTCGCGCTCGAAGCCGAGCTCGACATCGAGCGTCGTGTCGCGGTTGATGTCGATGCGGCCGCCGATGCTGGCATCGATGGTGGTCTCGTCCTCTTCGGCATCGTCCTCGAAGCTGTCATGGCGCAGGCTGAACGCGCCGCGCAGGGCATGACGGCTCCAGTCGCTGTTGGCACGCAGCTCCGGTTGCAGCCGCAGGAAAGCGCTGTCGTCGCCGCCTTCCTCGGAATTGAGGCCGCCACGCACCTCGAATGCCGGCAGCAGGGTGAAGGTGCCGACGCGCACGCCCAGCGGCGCGTAAGGGTCGCCTTCGTCCGCCTGTACGCGATTGCGTGTCGCCCTGGCGAAGCCGGCGCCGGTTTCCTGGTCGAAATTGGGCACCAGGCTGTCCTCGTCGCGGCGTTCCCCCAGTCGCCGCAGGCGCAGAGCATCATCGCCGGCACGGTCGGACAGCGGTTGCAATCCGGTGTCGCGCAAGACCGGGTTGTCCCCGGTCCGCCGGTTGGCGCCCAGGGCTTGCGGCTGGCCAGGCGCCGAACCCGTCACCTGTGGCGTTTGTTCCGCGGCGCGGCTTGAGCCGGGCAAGCCGATGCGTCCGGCGGCCTCGCCGCCGCCCGATTGCGGCCAGGGACGTGAGTTGGCGGGCAGGCGTGGAGGGATCGGTGCCGAACCCGATTGGGCGGCTATCTGTGAGCGAGCCTGTGCCTGCTCCGTATCCCACGCAGGCGCGTCGCGGTCGCCGAGGCGCAGTTGTTCTTCCCAGGCTTCGGCGCTTTGGCCGGACGTCTGCGCCGATGCCGGCAAGCCCGACGCCATGACCAGCGCCAGCGCGGTCGCTGCGGCGCGTGATGCGATCGGCACAATCCTGAGGGCTTTTTCAGTCAAGCCGGTCAAGGCCTCGCTGCGCCTAGATCATCCTGCATTTGGGTTGAATCGCCCAAATGCAGGATGATCTACATCAAAAGAGTAGAGCAACTTGTCTGCGCCGGTCCCGGCGCAGGTTGCTCTAGGACGTGTCCATGGGCCGGTCCCCGGCTCCATGCGGTCAGCCAGGACGGAACACACCGCCCCCAGCCTTTGTTGATCGCCGATTTATGGTTAATTCCCCGTTAAGTCGGGGCTTTTCCAGGGTCATCGTGCGGCGCCCGGTGGCTGGCCTGATGCGGACCGATCTGCTATGCCGCGCCGAGAGGGTCGCGGATGCCGGGCGTTCCTGCCGATGGCAGGCGCCGGCGGTACGCCGCGCGTGATGACGGATCGAGACGATGGCGGAGCCAAAAGCGTTACAGGCGGACCGCGACGGGACCAGCGATGCTGCCGGATCGGCGCGTCGCACGGTGGCGACCGAGGCTGCCGGGCTTGCCGCGCTCGATGCCGCGCTTGCCGATGGTCTCGGCCAGGCGCTCGCGCGCGCCGTGGAGCGCATCCGAAAGGCGTCCGGCCGCGTCATCGTCACCGGCATGGGGAAAAGCGGTCATGTGGGCCAGAAGCTCGCGGCGACGCTTGCCTCGACGGGCACGCCCGCGCACTTCGTCCATCCCAGCGAGGCAAGCCACGGCGACCTCGGCATGATCACCGCCCGCGATGTGATCGTGGCGCTGTCGTGGTCCGGCGAGACGGCGGAACTGCGTGCGATGATCGACTATTCGCGCCGTTTCCGGGTCGGGTTGATCGCCTTCACCTCACGGGCGGACTCAACGCTCGCCGCGGCGGCCGACGAGGCGCTGATCCTGCCGCCCGCCGACGAGGCCTGTCCGCACGGGCTGGCACCGACCACATCCGCGGTGATGCAGTTGGCGCTTGGCGATGCGCTGGCGATTGCGCTGCTGGAGGCGCATGGCTTCACAGCGCACGACTTCAAGGTGTTCCACCCTGGCGGCCAGCTCGGCGCCAATCTGCGGTTCGTCGCCGACATCATGCACGGCCCCGACACGCTGCCCCTGGCGGACGCCGACGCACCCATGAGCGCGGCGCTGGTGACCATGACCGAGAAGAGCTTCGGCTGCCTCGGCGTCGTCGACGGCGCGGGCAAGCTGACGGGCATCGTCACCGATGGCGACCTGCGGCGCCACATGACCGACGATCTGCTGACACGCAGCGTCGCCGCCGTCATGACGGCCTCACCGAAGACCGTCACGGCGGACACACTCGCTTCGGCGACGCTGGAAATGCTCAATGCCGCGAAGATCACCGCGATGTTCGTGGTCGATGACGCAGGCCGGCCCGTGGGGCTTGTGCACATCCACGATCTGCTGCGCGCCGGCGTTGCCTGACGGGGCCGCGAAAGCGGTGCCGATACGCCAGGAATCCCATCGAACCCGAATGCCAGGGTTAAGCGTTGGTTAGGAAGCCACCGCTTAGTCTGCGAGGGGCTGCGGCTGCACCCCTGCGGCACCCCCTCATGTTCGGGCGTACTCCATGGATCTGGCGACCATCATTGGCATCTTGTTCGGCTCGTTCATTGTCGGGCTGGCGATTTTCCTGGGCGGCGAGTTGCAGACCTTCGCCGATCTGCCTTCGGCGCTGATCGTCATTGGTGGCGCGTCGGCCGCCACATTCGTGCGGTTTCCGCTCTCGAACGTGTTTTCCGCGCTGGTGCTGGGAGGAAAGGTCGCCTTCACTCACCGCAAGCTCGAACCGCGCATGCTGATCGACGAGATCGCCGAACTCGCCGATATCGCGCGCAAGCAGGGACCACTCGGGCTGGAGACGGCGGAGGTCGATCACGAATTCCTCGCCAAGGGCGTCCAGTACATCGCCGATGGCTACGACGCGGCCTTCATCCGCGATGCGCTGGAGAAGGAGCGCGACCTGATGCTTGAGCGGCTGCAGGACGGCCAGCGCATCTTCAAGGCAATTGGCGACGCGGCTCCCGCTTTCGGCATGATCGGCACGCTGGTTGGCCTGGTGGCGATGCTGGCCAATATGGACGACCCCTCGAAGATCGGGCCGTCCATGGCGATCGCCCTGCTGACCACGCTGTACGGCGCCATCATCGCCAACCTGGTCTGCCTGCCGATCGCCGACAAGCTGGAACTGAAATCCAACATCGAGGACGTCAATCTGTCGCTGATCCTCGATGGTGTCCTGCAGTTGCGCGATGCCAAGAGCCCCAACCTGGTGCGCGAGATGCTGACCTCCTATCTGCCGGAGCATCACCGCAGCGACCTGGTCGAGGCGACGGCGTAGGTTCGGTACGCATCGATGGCGCGCAAGCAGAAAGCTCAGAAATCCGGGCCGCCCGACTGGATCGTCACGTTCTCCGACCTGATGGCGCTGCTCGCCTGTTTCTTCGTGTTGATCATCTCGTTCTCGATCCAGGATACCCTGAAGCTGCAGGTCGTCGCCGGCTCGATGCGCGAAGCCTTTGGCGTCAAGAAGGAAGAGCGCAAGGCCGGTATGATCGAGATCGAGGGCGCGCCGGTGCGCGACTACGTGCGTCAGGTCAGTCCGACGCCGCAGGAAGAAGACACCGATTTCGCCGTGGAGCGTCACGACCTGCATCGCCAGCAGGGTGCGGAGGCGAATACGCACGAAATCCAGAGCTCGGAAGTCGAAAAGCCGCGCCAGTTCGCGACCGCGGCCGCATCGTTGCGCCAGGCCTGGCAGGAAATGCCGGAACTGATGGAAATCTCCTCACAGATCATCGTCGAGGAAGTGCCCGAGGGGCTCAACATCCAGCTTGTCGACGAGGACGGCCGCTCGATGTTCCCGGACGGTTCGAAATACCCCTATGAACGCACCCGGATGATCATTCGCGCCATGGCGCCGATCATCGCCAAGCTGCCGAACCGCATGGTGATCAGCGGGCACACCAGTTCTGACCGAGGCGAGGAACGTCCGGGCTACGGGCGTTGGGAACTGTCGGCAGACCGTGCCAACGCGGTGCGTCGCATGCTGGCCGAGTTCGGCGTGGCGGAGAACCGCTTCGCGGAAGTCGCCGGCAAGGCGGACACCGATCCGCTGTTTCCCGAGGACACGTTCCTGGCCGCCAACCGGCGCATCTCGATCCTGCTTTTGCATGAAGCGCCGCCCTTGCCGAGCGATCACCAGCCTTAGCTGTCGTCAGACTCAACGGTCAGCAGGGCGCCGTCGGCACCGACGATCGTGACCGGCGCGCCCTTGGGAAGATCGGGCCCGTGCACCCGCCAAACCGTATCGTCCACCTTCACCTTGCCGGCGCCATTGCGGATCGGCTCGTGCACAAGGCAACGCCGCCCGATGAGCGCATCGGCGCGCTGGTTCAGGAACGGCCGGTCGCTGGTTTCCGCCTGACCGCGGAAGTAGACCCGGTAGACCAGCACCGAGGCCAGCGACAGGACCCCGAAACCGATCACCTCCGCCTGCCAGGGAAGGTCGACTGCGAACTCCACGGCTCCGATTGTCAGCGCCGACAGGCCGATCCACAGGAAGACGTGGCCCGGCGCCAGCAGTTCCAGACCGAACAGGATCAGGCCGAGAATGACCCAGGCCCAGGGCCCAAGCGCGATGATCGACTGGACGATGCCCATGGGGCCTATCCTTCGTTGCCGGTCTGGGGCACCCGGTCTACAGGCCGGCGGCGCGGGGGTGCGTCCGGGCCGAACACGTCCTTGACGATCTCGGCGACACCACCGAGCGTGCCGATTACCGAGGACGTCTCCATCGGAAGGATCAGCACCTTCTGATTGGGCGCGCCGGCCAGGGCCTCGATCGCGGCAACGTACTTCTGGGCGACGAAGTAGTTGATGGCTTGCGGATCGCCGGCCTGGATCGCGTCGGAGACCATCTCGGTCGCCTTGGCCTCGGCTTCGGCCAGGCGCTCGCGCGCCTCGGCATCGCGGAAAGCCGCTTCGCGGCGGCCTTCGGCTTCCAGGATCAGCGATTTCTTCTCGCCCTCCGCCTTCAGGACCTCCGACTGGCGTTCGCCTTCCGCTTCCAGGATGACGGCGCGGCGGTCGCGCTCGGCCTTCATCTGCCGGGCCATGGAGTCGACCAGATCGCGCGGCGGGTTGATGTCCTTGATCTCGACGCGGGTGACCTTCAGCCCCCACGGCTCGGTCGCCGCGTCGACGACCTTGAGCAGCCGGTGGTTGATCTCGTCGCGGTTGGACAGCAGCTCGTCCAGGTCCATCGAGCCCATCACCGTGCGCACGTTGGTCATGGTCAGGTTGAGGATCGCGGCTTCCAGTTGGGCCACCTCGTAGCTTGCCCGCGCCGCGTCGAGCACCTGGAAGAAGGTGACGCCATCGACCACCACGGTGGCGTTGTCCTTGGTGATCACCTCCTGGCTGGGCACGTCCAGGAACTGCTCCATGACGTTGACCTTGTGGCCGATACGGTCAACGAAGGGAACAATCAGGCTGAGGCCCGGCGTGAGCGTCTTGGTGTAGCGCCCGAAACGCTCAACGGTGTAGTTGTAGCCCTGCGGTACCAGCTTGACCGCCGACAGGACCACCAGCAGCAGCAGGACAACGAAAACAAGGGCGAAGATGTCGAGACCGAGCGGCATGGCCGTCTCCAGCGAATCACCTTGTGGCGGGACGTTCGCGCGGGAGTATTCCTGTCCGTCGGGCAGGCTGCAACCGGGTGGAACTTTTGCTCGCCGGACTTTGACTTCGCTCACGGCGAGTTCCCCCGGATCAAGGCCGGGCGCACGGTCGTGCGCCTGGGTGCCTCAAACTCGGCCCGAGCAGGATGATGCCGTGAGCCTCGAAACACACATCGTGTGATGTGGGAACCGGTTTTCGGGCAAGAGGCGTGGAGCGCCGAAGGCGCGACAGGGAACAAGAAAGCCGAACGGCCAGCAAAAATGTCGTGAGCGAGACAAATCCCCCTACAACCAGCCGGCGAGCTCGCGGCGCACGATGGTCTCGATCACCGCCATCCCCTCTTCGCTGTCGTTCAGGCTGGGGATGAAGGCGAAGCTCTCGCCACCGTTCTCGTGGAAAATCTCGCCGCCCTCGCCGGCGATCTCCTCGAGCGTCTCCAGGCAGTCGGCGGCAAAGCCCGGCGTCACCACGGCGATCGATTTCACGCCGTCGCGGGCAAGCTGCTCGATGGTTTGGTCGGTGTAGGGCTGCAGCCATTCTTCCGGACCGAAGCGCGACTGGAACGTCACCCGCAACCGGCCTTCGCGCCAGCCGAGCCGCTCGCGCAGCAGCCGCGCCGTCTTCTGGCAATGGCAGTGATAAGGGTCGCCCTTGCGGAAATAGGACTGCGGGATGCCGTGGAAGGAGGCGAGTATCACCTCCGGTTCGAAGTCGAGCGCGCCGAGCGAGCGTTCCATGGTGCGTGCCAGCGCTTCGATATAGGCGGGATCGTCATGATATGGCGGTGCGGTGCGCACGGCTGGCTGCCAGCGCATGTCCATCAGCGCCTCGAACACCTTGTCGTTGACGGTCGCGGTGGTCGCTGCGGCGTATTGCGGGTAGAGCGGCACGACGAGGATGCGCTCGCAGCCCTCTGCCTGCAGGGCGTCCATCTTGGAGCGGATCGACGGGTTGCCGTAGCGCATCGCCCAATCGATCACGATGCGCCCGTTGGCTGCATCCATCACCGCGGCAAGCTTGTCGCTCTGGCTGCGGGTGAAGGTGCGCAGCGGCGACTCGTTCATCTCGTGGTTCCAGATCTCCTCATAGGCCCGGCCGCTCTTCTGCGGGCGCACCGACAAGACGATGCCATTGAGGATCGGCCACCACAGCGCTTTCGGCCATTCGATGACGCGCTTGTCGGACAGGAACTCCTTGAGGTAGCGGCGCATGGGCCAATAACTGGTGGCGTCCGGCGTGCCGAGATTGACCAGAAGAACACCGATGCGACCACACTTCACGGGCGGGTGGTCGGCCGGGAGACGTCGCGGCGCGCCGGAAAATCCCAGTTGCAGGTTCATCTGGTTCATAAGCGTGTGTCCGTACGGTTGAGCGACATCTGACGGTCGCCTGTGGGGATGTGCAGTAAGTCTACGCAGCGCAAGCGATACGGTTTTCATGCAGGGTTCGGACCCTAGCAAGGCCAGCGACCGTTTGACGCTGGCCACGGTGTCGCAGCGGTTAACGGCGCGTTAACCGCCACCATGCACCGTTGAGCCGCCAGTCAAGCGGCTGGCATCCCTGGATGCTGCGCGAAGCCAGTTGCATGCCCGATACGCTGCTTATTGATGATGACCATTTCTCACGCAAACTGACGCGAACCATGCTGGCCAAGGCCGGCATCACCGAGGTGACCGAGGCATCCGGTGGCCGGCAAGCGGTCAGCATCGCAAGGACGTTGAGTCCGGAGCTGATCCTGATCGATTGGGTCATGCCCGGCATGGACGGCGAGCAAACGCTGCAAGCGCTGAATGCGGAAGCGTTGTTGCCGCCCGAATGCCACGTCATCGTCACCTCGACGCTGGCGACCCGCGAGGCGATCGTGCAGGCGGCACGGCTCGGCGCAAACGCGTTCCTGATCAAGCCATTCGCGGCGCGGACGCTGCATGCGCGCATTGCACGGTTGATGGAGACGCAGCCCAAGTCCGACCAGGCTCCATTGAAGCGCCTGGGTGGAGAACGCTGATAGCGGTTCTCGACAGCGCCTGCCCTGCCCAGCGCAGGTTTCAGTGGACGTTGTAGGGCTTGGCGGTGTGGAACCAGAAATCGCTGATCGCGTTGACGATCTCGCTCATTCCCTCCAGCGAATCGACCTTGGTTATGACCGCGTTGGCGCCCTCCTGATAGGCCCGGGCGAGAACATCGGGATCCGACGAGGTGGTCAGCACCACGACCGGCAGGGCGTAGAAGACGGGGTGCTTGCGCAACGCGGCGACGAACTCGTGCCCGTCCATGATCGGCATGTTCAGGTCCAGCAGCACCAGCGCGGGAACATTTTCACCGTGAATACTGTCGTAGCTGTCGAGGACTTCAAGCGCAGCGCGGCCGTTCTCGACGACGGTGAGTTCGACATCGATCGGCGCGCGTTTCAGCACCTTGCGAATCACCATGACGTCGTGAGGGTCATCCTCGACCAGCAGCACGTGTGCCATCTCGGGCCTCTTCATTTCCATTGATTATATGCCCTTGGCCCATCCCAACGCCATCCCGGACGGCATGCAAACTTGGTTAATGGCTTCTTAACGCAAGCAAGCGCAGCTTGGATGGTCACGCTCGGCATTGCTCGGATGCGTGGTGCGGGCAGGTCATTGGGGAGTGGCGAGCGGTGCATTCGCCCTATTGCAGGCTGACAGCGGACGGCACGATCATCGAAGCGAATACCGCGTTCGCTGACCTGTTCACCAGCGCCGGCGGAAACGTCGTCGGCCGGCGGTTGCCGCAATTGACCGACGGGTCCGTGCGCGTGGCGGTCGAGGCGTTCCTGGCCGAACTTGCCGAAGGGGTGGTGACGCGGTTGCTCGAAACCACCTTGTGGGGATCGACGGATCGCGAATGCGTCATCGAGTGGACAGCGATCCTCGGGGAAGACACCGCCGAGGGATCGCGGACCTTCCTGATCATCGGTCGTGACACCACCGGGCAACTGGCTTATCGCACGGCGCTACAGCGGCTGATCGCCGTCGGCAGCGACGATCAGACCGAGCTGGAACGACGGATTCCGCGTATCCTGAGCATCGCGCACTGCTATTTCGGGATGCGGTTCGGCGTGCTCAACCGCGCCAACGGCGATTCGCTGGTGGTGGAGTGCATCGCCGATCCCACCGGCGAATTGGGAGAAGGGGAGAAACTCCCCTTGTCGGCGGCTTATTGCGCCGACTCAATTCTGAACGGCCAGACCACCGTTGTTGCCGATGTGGTCAACTCGCCCTTCCACCAGAAGGACTGCTTCCGGCGCATCGCGCTGGGCAGCTTTCTCAGCGCGCCGGTCCATGTCGCCGGGCGAATCTACGGCGCGGTGTTCTTCGGCGATGTCAACGTGCGCCAGGAACCGTTCGCCGGCGAGCAGCTCAGCGTGCTTTCGCTGGTGGCGCAATGGCTTGGCTATGAGCTGACCGCGCGCGAGAAGGCGCGGCAACTGGAGATGCGCGAAGAGCGCTATCGAAAGCTCTACCGGAGCACACCGGTGATGATGCATTCGCTCGACTGGTCCGGACGCCTGGTAGAGGTCAGCGATACATGGCTGGAGCAGTTGGGCTACACGCGCGAGGAAGTGATCGGGCGACAGGCGATCGAGTTCATGACCGAAGAATCCCGGCTCAAGGCGCTGACGGAACGCCTCGCCGGCAACAAGGCTGCCTATCAGGCACGTGCAGAACCGTATGTCTTCCGCCGCAAGAACGGCGCCACGATCGAGACGGAGATGTCGGCGATCGGTGTCTGGTCCGGCCTGCCGATGGATACGGACGGTTTCGGCCTTGCGGAGGACAGCATCGCGCCCGAGACATCGCTTTGCGTGCTCGTCGATGTCACCGCGCGCAACCGGGCGCAGCGCTCGTTTGCCTATGCCAATGCACAGCTCATTCGCGCCAACGAAGGGCTGAAGCGCTTCAACATGATGGCATCGCACGACCTGGAGGAGCCGCTGCGCAAGCTTCGGCTGTTCAGTTCGATGCTGACGGACGACCTTGGCGACACGGCTGACGAAGAATCGCTCTATGCCCTGAAGGCCATCCACCAGACCTCGCAGCGGCTTTCGGACCTGGTCAGCGATCTGCTGGCCTATACCAGGCAGAGCAACGAGACCTTCGAGTTCGAGCAAATCGAGCTGACCACCACCGTGCAGGACGTCATCGCCACGATGATCGACGGCTCGGACCTTTGTCCCGCGACATTCGAGATCGATGCGCTGCCGGTGGTGCGCGGCGGCCGGGTGCCGATTGAACAACTGCTGCAAAACCTGCTTTCGAACGCGATCAAGTATTGCGATCCGGAGCGTGCGCCGAAGGTGCGGATCTTTGCCGAATCCAAATCGCGGGAACGCGAGATCGAGCTTGTCGTGCGCGACAACGGCATCGGAATTCCGCAGGACCAGGCAGAGCGCATCTTCGAGCCGTTCCGGCGTCTGTGCAGCCGCAACGGCGTTCCCGGCAGCGGCATCGGCCTTGCCATCTGCCGGCTTGTGGTGCAACGCCACGGCTGGCGCATCGCGGCGCGTGCCGCGCCACAACACGGTACTGACTTCTATCTGCGCATTCCGGTGTCCGACGTCGTGCGCCATGGCACGGCAGTTGCGGAAGACATGCCCAGGCCGTCGGCCATGTCGGCCTGACTTGGGGTCCGGCCCCTAGGCTGTATCGACATTTAGGATTTGGAGCGTGGTATGCGCCAAAATCGTTCAGTTCCAGGCGCAAAGCCGAAGCCAGGGTCATCCCTTGCTAGTGCTTTGCAACGCCGAAATGGGCGATTTTGGCCATATCCTCACCGGACGCGGCGGATTTTGCCCCTGACGGCGTTGAAGCGACCTAATGGTGGTTGGCACCATGTCGGTCCCTTCGCCTTGTCAGCGACAAAATCCGACACGCGCCACGCCCGAAACCTGACTGTCGATACAGCCTAG
>JANQNT010000025.1 GCA_028279445.1 Tepidamorphaceae bacterium
CATGGAGGGCGACGCCTTTGAGATGGAGGACCACCGCAACTGGATGGACGCCTCCTACAAGACCTATGTGCGGCCACTGGCGTTGCCTTGGCCCTACACGATCGCCAAGGGCGAGAAAGCGCCGCAGCGCGTGATGCTGAAAGTGGAGGGCACGCCCAGCGCCGCCGCTCCCGCTGGCTCGGAGGTCACCGTCTCCATCGGCGAAGCAAGCGGCAAGGTGATGCCGCCCCTCGGCCTGGCTGTCCCGGCGGAGCACGCCGAGGCAGCGCTTGCGCAGGCGAAAACGCTTAAGGCCGTGGGCGCGGGCTTCCTTGTCTGCCACTTCGACTCGCGGCAGGGACATGACGCGGCGACGATGCGGAGCTACGGCAAGCTCGGCGCAGCGCTTGATGCGGAGTTGGTGCTTGAAGCGGTGGTTCCGTGCC
The DNA here is from genome assembly GCA_028279445.1 of Tepidamorphaceae bacterium. Taxonomy (GTDB): domain Bacteria; phylum Pseudomonadota; class Alphaproteobacteria; order Rhizobiales; family Tepidamorphaceae; genus JANQNT01. Next base: position 426 of record JANQNT010000025.1, read on the forward strand.
TCGATGCCGAAGGCAATCCAAGCGCCGACAACGCGATCCTCAAACGCGACATGGCGGCGATCGCCGACGCGGCGGCAGGCGTTTCCTTCGCGCGCGTCGCTGTTTCGCCGTCGTCCGATCTCAAATGCACGCTGCCGGGCGCGACCTTCCCGCCGGCCCCCAGCTGGGCGGAACTCTTCGACGCGGCGCGCGCCGCGTTTCCCGATGCCATCATCGGCGGCGGCATGTTCAGCTACTTCACCGAGCTGAACCGCAAGCGGCCGCCGGCCGAGCTGCTCGATTTCATCTGCCATACCGGCTCGGCCATCGTGCATGCCGGAGACGACGTCTCCGTCACCGAAACGCTGGAGGCCCTGCCGTCCATCTTCGCTTCCGTGCGCGCCTTTGGCGGCGGCAAGCCTTATTGGGTGTTCCCCACCGCGATCTCCATGCGCCAGAACCCTTACGGCGCGGCGCCTTTGGAGAACCCCGACAACACCCGCCAGGCCATGAGCCGCGTTGACCCGCGCGAGCGCGGGCTGATCGGCGCGGCCTGGTATGCCGGCTATCTGGCGCATGCCGCCAATGCCGGCGTCGACGCGGTGACGCTTGCCGCTGTCGCCGGTCCGTCGGGCGTGATCTACACGAAGCAGCCGCACGCGCAGCCTTGGTTCGACGAGGCCGGCGTGGCGGTCTTTCCGCATTTTCATGTCATCGCCGGCCACGCCGAATTGCAGGGTGCAGCCGTGCATGAAGCGACAGTCAGCGATCCGCGTGCGGTTCAAGCGCTCGCTGTCTCGGGCGAGGGCGGCATGCGCCTGTGGCTCACCAACCTCACCGGCACGCCGCAGACAATCAGCCTGTCCGGCGTCAACGGTGCTGCAGAGAGCCTCGTCCTCGACGAGGCTAGCTTCGAGGCGGCCTGCCGCGATCCCGGCTGGACAACGAGCGCCCCGCGCACGACGGTGGGCGATGGCAAGCTGACGCTCAGCCCCTATGCCATCGCTGCGTTGCGTTTCTGAACGGGCGAAGCCACTTGGTATCCGAACCAGGACCCCGTAGCCGGGGAGCAGATCGTCGCGTCGCGTTGATGCGTCGGATGCGATTTTCCGTCTCAGCACTGGTCAACGCGTCGCGTGACGACGTGTTCGAGTTTTGGACCGACATAGCCGGGCTGCATCGTCACGTATCTGACATCAGCAAGCTCACGATGCTGAACTCCGGTCCGATAGGGCTGGGATCGCGGTTTCTACATGAGAGACGGCTACTGGGCATCCCGGTGCAACGGGATGTGACCATCACGCTTTGGCAGCCGTCATCACGATTTTCCGTGTCGTTCGCCGTCTTGGGTGTCGAAGTTTGGTGCGATCACCAGCTTGCCTCTATCGGCGGCAAGACCCGGCTATCGATGTCTCTTGAGGCCAAACCCAGGGGCATACAATGGCTTTACGCCATACCACTTTGGTTCGCTCTCAGGCCGTCAATCGTAGAGGGACTGCGCGTCGAGGTCGCCGATATCAAGCGATCGTACGCTCAAAGGGTCGACGCTTTGGTTTAGAAAGGTCGGTGCCACGACACGTGACCGCCGTCTTCGCCGCGAGAGCAGGCCGTTGCGTAGAAAATCCTGGTGCGGCTGAGGGACTCGACTTAGCGCTATAACATACTGAAATAAAGAAAATTTCTATTGTCGCCAGAGAAGAGATACCAACAACAATACCAACAACAGTTTCTAGATTGCCGGCAAATGCGGATGACGATGAAAGCAACTGTGCAGCCTCGCAAGTGTTGGAGGCCGCTCCTGCTGATGAGCATATGCTAGCATTCTGAGGTTCGCGCGCCGCAACAACTCGTCCGCGAGCCCGATATCTCTCCACCTGAAGCTCGCTCACAAAAAATCATTCTTTGTGCGACCGGGCTTACAGATCGCGCACGCGGGCAAAGGCTTCAAAGACGCCCGGTTGCGCTTTATTCCGGATTGAAGCCGCGCTCGCGTCACGGTGCCGAAGTAGACGCCGACCAGCGGAGCTAGTCCATCGATAAGCGGTACATAAGTGCTGCCCAGAGAGTTCAGTCTCGACCCTCAGCTGACGGGTCGCTTTCTGACACCGAGGACGAGCTGCCCCCCGACGTCGTTGATGAGCTGCCGTCAACTGCCGTCGAAGTATTGCTGAATGGCACCCAGTGCGGATTGTCCGATCGGAACCTGTGCTTCGGAGGGATGATCCAAGGCTCCGGATCAGGCACGACCCGGGGGGCCGGCACGTCAGAAACTCTGCGACGCCGTTTAAGTTGATGTGCCGGCGTAGTAGAGCCGGCTTGACCGGTTGTGGGGATTGAAACGAAGGCGGCTGTAGCAAGCGCCAGTGCTGAGGTTATCTTACTCGAAACGCTCATCTTTACTCCCCCTCGTTCCTGTTCTTGGTCGGTGTAAGCCGTATACAGATGGACCGGGTCTCACCGCAACGAATAATGGCGCAACGACCTAGAGTTTAGCAATAGCCTTTGTCGTTTCACGTGTCGCTAGACATAGATAGAAGCGGTCAGGCAATGCAATGAGCCGCCGAGATCAATCGTTGGTGATGCGATCTTTTTCGTACGAAACCCCAGCTTCTTGAGCTTTCCTGAAACAGCTTTGATATCTGAATCAGGCGTGAGCTCATACGCAGGTAGAAACAGGTCGTGACCGACCTGAATCCAGTTTACCAGACTTGCATACTTGTCTCGTTCTCTGGTGATGGGGATACGAACAATCCTAATGTCAGGGATCTCTGCGCGAACCCGTTCTTCGATCGCTCTGGCTATGCTCTGGATGCGACGCTCGCTGCGGTGCCAAGCAACGGCCATTAGATCAGGCTTTAGGAACCGAACATGAACATCTGCATGGCGGCTTGGTTCGTCCGGAAAAGACTCAAAAACCAACCATCTACGAATACCAAACACAGGGCCATGCGCGCTAAGCTCTGCTGCGCTACTGAGGCCATTCTCGTGGAGGAGGCGGTCTGTGGACAGCGCAAGGCCGTTCGGACCTGCAACGATATTGCCCTGCGCGGCGATCAGCGGCGCTGTAACCGTTTCTCTTGCTGAAATGGATGCGAACAGTCTATCGTCAAGCGCCCTGTTCCCAGCGGGCAAGCGCGGCAGAATCCAGCGAACCATTCCCGACTCGTACGCGGCGATCGGCGCGCGGTCCCTAATCCAAGGCGTGTCGTAGCTGGCCGCGACAATGGTAAAGCGGTCGGGGTGTGGCTGTGATTCTACAAACGAACTCGATGCCTCGGGATCGTTGGATAGCAGTATCACACCGATACTTGTTGCAGCGGTCGCCGCAATGGACTCCAGGCAGGAAAGCAAATGCGTCTTGCAATACGGTACCATGAGCGCACTAGGGCGCTGATAATCGGGGATAATTGTCCTGGAGGGCCTCTCAACCTCTGGATCGACCAGCTCACGGAATGCATCGTCTATTGAGGAATCCCTCCAATTTAGCTTCAGACGAGATGTTGCCGCCTTTCCGCAACGAGCGTACAACCCAGAGCGCGAGGTGCATTGCCGAATGCTTTATACCGGATTGTCTAAGCACGACCGATCTAGCTTTGAAATCACTTCAGCATGACCTGATCAGATAATCAGCATTGGCAACGTTAGAGTTGGCTACGCGGTGCCTTTTGCGCACTTCCTCTGATGTTGAACTCCCCAATGCACCGATGTTTCACTGAGCCCGCCGGCGTGGCCAACGTCCACCTGCGGCCGGTGCCCAACAACACTAAATACCTCCGCCCGCCGATGAGCAACAGCATCGCCAATAGGGTCGCAGTGATCGCAATCCCTTGCAGCTTTGTTCAATCGTCGGGCCGGTGCGAGGTTCCTTCCGTGGCGCCTACTCAAAGCCGTGTTCGGCCAACATTTCGGCGTGGGATGATTGCGGCTTCACCCAGGTCGGGCCTTTGTTGTAGCGGATGAGGGTGTGGACGGTATTGGATGAAGGTCGTGGTGCCGGCTGAGGGACTCGAACCCCCGACCCCCTGATTACAAATCAGGTGCTCTACCAACTGAGCTAAGCCGGCCGACATGAGGGGCGTTAAGTCAGCTCTGCCGCGCTGTCCAGGCGCATGCGGCCGACCACGTCTGTCGCGCTCCTATATAATACGCATGGTTTCCAATTACGCGCCGAGCAGAGCAACAAAATCCGCGGCGGTCCTTGCCGTGTTTACCGCCGTTTTGTTCACCGGTTCGGCGGCCGCCCTGGCTGGCAGTCTGTCGTTCGGTTTAGCACCGCAGCGTCCCGAGATGCGCTCCTACCAACCCTATTCCGGCCTGCAATTCGGCTTCCGCCCGGAGCCGCCCGGCCAGCGCGGCATTCGGCTTAATCCGTCGACGCGGCCCAAGATCATCATGCCCGAGCCCGTTTCGCCGCTCATCGAATACCACACGCCGACACCGCGCGCCGGCCAGTATTATCGCTATTGCTCCAGACCGGTCGGGTGTCGGTGAGCGAACCGGCGCTCAGCGTCAGCAGCGGCGTGGGATACGCAGCGTCGCGGCGACGTGATTGAACATGCGGCAGGGGCGGAGCACGATCGGGCGTTGCTCAACGCGACCGATGACGATCAGCTTCTCGTGTCGCTCGACGCGATCGGCGCGCTTGATGCTGCCGGTGATGATGGGTGGTTCGTCGGGCCGCGGTTTCGGTGTCCGGGCAACCTCCGCATCGGCCATCGCGATTTCGATAGGCTCGCTCGGGTTGGCAAGCAGCGTCTTCAGTGCGAGCTGCGTTTCCGATGCAGGTGGCGCTACGGCAAGGTCGACGGTCTCGCTTGGGGCCGCCGGGACTTTCGGGGGCTCAGGCCGTGACTTTGGCGCGCGTGGCGCCGCCGCTATCTCAACCTCCGCCGCCGTGCGTTCCGACGCGGCATCTTGTTTAAAGGCCGTGAGCTGCACATTGTCGCCGGAGCCGCTCGTTAGTACATAGGCGGCGCTTCCGGCCGCCGCCGTAAAGGCGACGAGGCTGAAGGCCAGGACCCAGCGCCTGGCTTTCTTCAGAAACCGATGCCAACGCGTATGCCGGCCGTTCACGATGTCCTCGATACTGACCGAGCGGATGGCATCCAGCCTACGGGCCCGGCGCGACTCCATACTCATTTTGCGAACTCAGACTCCAACGCAACAGACGCCAAGTCTCTCGCGATATGGTTGCCATCGCGTTAAGCGGCACGGACTTGTCGACCTGAATCGGCCTCGCTCTCTTCCCACCGAGACGACGGGCGGTAACCGCTCGTAAAGAAAGATGTTTCAACAACTGTTGGATGCGAAGCGGATTCTTGAAGCTGCCGTTGCTGGCTGCCCTGGTGGCAGGACATTCGGCGAATGCCGCAGAAAAGTGCTTGTACGAATTGTCCAAGCCTCCCAAGCCCTATTATGTGCACGGCTCACTCGTGACGCCGCAATCCAACTTCGTTGCAACCGCCGATTGTGGCAAGACGGTTAGTGAAGTTCGCGCGCAGTTGAAAGCGATAGTCCGGAAGCAGAGAGGACAAAGACAAGCCGTGCAGCGCCCGCGATGGCACCGACTGGTGCCGCGATAGGATACGTCCCAACCCGCTGGCGTCCCTCATCCAATGTGGGCGGCATATCTCAGCCGTCCCGCTCCGGTTTTCGCCGCGTCAACGCATAAAGCGCCACCGCCGCCGCGTTGGAGACATTGAGGCTGGCGATGGGGCCGGGCATGGCGAGGCTGACCAGCCGATCGCAGGTCTCGCGCGTAAGCCGGCGCAAACCCTTGCCCTCCGCGCCAAGCACGATTGCGACCTTGTCGCCGGCGGCGACAGCCTCCAGTCCATCGGGGCCATCGCTGTCGAGGCCGATCCGCTCAAAGCCGAGATCAGCCAGCGCGCGGAGCGCCCGCGCGAGGTTCTTTGCGCGCACGAGCACCACATGCTCCAGTCCGCCCGAGGCGGCTTTGGCGAGCACTCCAGATTCCGCCGGGCTGTGACGCTCGGCAAGCACGAGCGCGTCGGCTCCGAACGCCGCGGCTGAGCGGAGCACCGCCCCGACATTGTGCGGGTCGGTCACCTGGTCCAGCACGACAACGAGGCGCGCGTCGCCGAGATCCGTGATGTCGGGAGCGGGGAGGGGATCGGCGACGACGACAATCCCCTGATGTACGGCGCCAGCGCCGGCCGTGCGATCGATCTCGCGCGCCTCCACCGGCTCCGGCAGATCGGCAATGCCCTCAGCGCGAAGGCGAGTGAGCGCGTTCTTCGTCGCCAGCACACGGCGGACATGACGGCGTGGGTTCTTCAGCGCCGCAAGCGCGCTGTGCCAGCCATAGATCGTCTGAGGCTGGTCGCTAGCGTGCCGCGTCGCGATGCGAGTCCGCCTACCGCGCCGCTCGTTCATCCCTGTTCGCCCATCGGGGCGTTTTAGCCGCGGCCAAGGCGGCGACCAAGCCTTACGGCCGCGATTGACAGGTCCATGAGGCCCGCGCATATACGGCGCCCGTCAGAACCGCTTGCCCGCGGGTGTTTGGTTCAAGGTGCGGGGGAGTGTCCCGAGCGGCAAAGGGGGCGGACTGTAAATCCGCTGGCGTAAGCCTTCGTAGGTTCGAGTCCTACCTCCCCCACCATCCTGCTTCGCCCTTACGGGCTTCGCATGGCCCAGCCGCGCGAATGGCTTTTCAGGACGGAGGATCGAGAATTGTAGACAGGATGTCCGCCGCTAGGGCTTACATTCTGTCCACCGTCTTCTGATATCCGACCTCTGATGCGGGTATAGCTCAATGGTAGAGCAGCAGCCTTCCAAGCTGAATATGCGGGTTCGATTCCCGCTACCCGCTCCAATTTAGCCGCAGAAATAGAATCGGGGTCGGGCCCGCAACTTGCGACTGCGGTCCTCGGATTGTATCTTGTGTGGGTGCGAACGGAGGTGGCCATGAGGATTATGGCCTTTGCGCTCACGCTGCTGATGAGCGCGTCCGCGGCGACGGCACATGGCGGCGGCTGCCGCAAGAGCTCGCCACAAGGTCAGTGCTGTCACATGGACAACAGCACCGGCACCGTGCACTGCCATTAGGTGCCATGCGGTTCTTGCCGGCGGATTATGCCGCTGCGCGGGATGGCGCTTGCCGCGGAATGGAAGCGTTGATAGAGGCTTCCCTGCAGGCGCACGGTGATGTCGCCGCGTTTGATAGGGGTATAGCTCAGCTGGTAGAGCGACGGTCTCCAAAACCGTAGGTCGGGGGTTCGAGTCCCTCTGCCCCTGCCAAAAATCAATCCAAATCAATAACCTGGATGGACGATTTATGCTCCGTCCTCCGAAAACACTCCTTACACGACCGTTACACGCGCGCACATGCAGCCGGGACGGATACACCTGAGTTCCGACAATATCGGTGACGCAGTCAGCGTGTGACGCGGCCGACATCCGGCGGGTGCACATTCACATCATGCATATCGCTTGTCGCGGGGGCGGACTACGGCGAGCTTGTTCAAAACATATTATTATACTAACATTAATATGATTAATATCGTGTGCCACACGATACGGCCCATTTGCCTGGAAAAATGGCTGGCGAGGCGGTGGCTATGTCCAAGGACGAGTCACGTTCCGGGAGGGGCACGTTCTGAATGTCGACGATGAATGGCGGTCGGCAGCAAGTGGGGAGATCGTGGTTTCATGGCTGAAGAGCGGATGACAGTTGCCGGACAGGTCGGCGGACAGGTGATCGAAGACACCGTTGTACCGGCCTGCGAGCCGTGGAGCGCGCAGGTGCGCAAGGGAGATGTCGTCCGGCTGGTCGACCTGGAAGGACAGCAGGCGGCCGATTTTCTCTGCTACGACCTGGACGACAGGGCAGAGCGCTACAACGCGGCCAACACGATCAAACTCAACAACAATATCTATCTGGGAGAGGGCAGCGTCCTGTGGTCGGTGCGCGCCCGCCCGATGATGACGATCATTGCCGACACCTGCGGGTCGCATGACACCTTGTACGGATGCTGCTCGATCGAGATCGATCGCGTGCGCTTCGAAAAGGAGAACGACTGGGGCTGTCAGCAGAATTTCGAGAAGGAACTGGCCAGGCACGGCATGGGCGAGAAGGACATCGCCGCGAACGTGAATTTCTTCATGTACGTGCCGGTCCGCGAAGATGGCCATATCGGCATTGCGGATGGCCTTTCCAGGCCCGGCGATTATGTGGATCTGCGGGCGGAGCGGGATGTGCTGGTCGTCGTTTCCAACTGCCCCGAACGGGACAATGCGGCCGCCGGTTACGAGCCGACGCCGATCCGGGCCATCGTCTACACGCCGCAGGCTGGGTAACCTGATCGCGGATGGGACCCGGGGCCGGAATCCGTTCATTTCATGCGGTTTTATCGGGCGTACGCCCGGCCTGGTCGTCACCCATGGTGGTGACTTCATAACAGGCCGGGTATCCTGCGCCTGCTATCGTGTTTGCCGTCCGCTTTGATCAAGTCAATAAGCCATCACGCGGCTTTATGATATTGTTCTATCATTAGAACAATGTTATGATCGATACATAAATGGCCGATGGTGCCAGAATAGAAGAATCGGGAGGGGGCGTATGGACATCGCTGGTCCGGAAATTGCGGCGGCTGGGCGATCCGGCGCCGATGCGAGGGAGGCAGCGGTTCGGCGCGCGCGCGAGCGCGGCATGCGGCTGCCCACGATCGCGCAGTTGGCCGGCCACGAAGCCATTCCCGATCCGATTTACCAGCGCCTGCAAGACGTTGATCCACAAGCGCCCGATCCGCTCAACCTGTGGCGTGTACACTGGCGCAACGCGGCCGGCGGCCGCGGCCACTGTGATGTCCCGGAGCATCTGGTTCTGCCCGGCGAACTGACCGGCGCCGACTGCCCGATCGTTGTTCTGCTGGGCGAGAACTTTCCGATGATCGGCGCCCACAAGGTGCTGCCGGCCTATGCCGGGTTGGTGACCCTGCTGGTCTCCGGCGGGTTCGATGTCGAACGCCATCGTGCCATCTGGCCGTCGACAGGCAACTACTGTCGCGGTGGCGTGGCCATCTCGCGTATTCTGGGCTGTGACGGCATTGCGGTGCTGCCGGAGGGCATGAGCCGCGAGCGCTACGCGTGGCTGGAGCGCTGGGTCAGCGATCCATCGCATATCGTGCGGACATACGGCACCGAGAGCAACGTCAAGGAAATCTACGACAAGTGCAATGAACTGGCCGAAAGCGAAGAGAACATCATTCTCAACCAGTTCTCGGCATTCTCCAACTACATGGTGCACTATGCCTGCACGGGAACGGCGGCCGAAAGCGTCATCCAGCACGTTCGCACGCGCGATGCCGATGCCCGCCCGGTCGCCTTCGTTTCGGCCACCGGGTCTGCCGGCACCATTGCAGCGGGCGATTATCTCAAGAAGCGCTACGGCACGCGGATTGCCGCGGTGGAGGCGCTGGAATGCCCGACCATGCTCGAAGGCGGCTACGGCGAGCACAACATCCAGGGCATCGGCGACAAGCACATCCCGCTGATCCACAACGTCATGAACACCGATTTCGTGATCGGGATATCGGACGAGGCGACTGATCGCCTGAACGTCGTATTCAACAGCGATGACAGCCGGCCCCGGCTGGCCGCTGCGCTGGGCATCGACGAAGACCTGGCCGGCGCGCTGCCGAGTCTCGGCATCTCAGGACTGGCCAATGTGGCCGCCTCGATACGGCTTGCGCGCAACATGAACTACGGCGCCCAGGACATAGTCGTCACCATCGCGACCGACAATGCCGGGCTCTACGTCACGGAGCAGCAATCGGCCCGCGAGCGGTATTTCCCCGAGGGCATCGGCGACGACGACATCGTGCGCACCGTGGAGGATTTCCTGCGCGCGCGCGACGACTGGAACGTCGTCGAGACGACCGCGCGCGACCGGCGGCGCATCTTCAATCTGGGCTACTACACCTGGGTCGAACAGCAGGGCGTCAGTGTCGAGGAATTCGACCGCCGCAGAGACCAGTCGTTCTGGAATGGCGTCGCCGATTCGGCCGAGCGGTGGGACGAGGAAATCCGTGCATTCAACGCGGATGCGGGGTTCACGGAAGAATGATCATGAGGAAACCGGCGGACGGCAGGAGTGCGGCAGGTGAGTGAAGGTCAGGTCGAATCCTACGATCGGCTGCGCGAGCGCATGGCGCAGCGCGATCGCAGTCTGCGCGAGAAGGTGATGACGCTGGAGGATGCCGTCGCGCTGGTGCCCGACGGCGCCAGCGTCGGCATCGGCGGCTCCACCATGTCGCGCACGCCGATGGCGCTGATCTGGGAATTGATCCGCCAACGCCGCCGCGGGCTGACCTGTTCGCGCTGCATCGTTTCGACCGACGGCGACTTGCTGCTCGGCTCCGGCGTCAGCGACCACATCATCACGAGCTGGTTCGCTCAGGGCATTCTGTGGGGCCTGTCCAAGGTGATGCGGCACCGCGTGGAGGGCCTTGGCAAGATTTACGAGGAGTGGAGCCACATGGCGATCGGCATGCGGTTCCGCGCCGGCGGCATGGGTGTTCCGTTCATGCCGATGCGCTCCATGCTTGGCTCCGACCTGGTGCCTTTGCGCCCGGAGACGAAACAGATCGACTGCCCCTTTACCGGAGAGAAGCTGCTGCTCGTGCCGGCGCTCAATCCGGACGTTGCGCTGATCCATGTGCAGCGCGCCGATCCGTTCGGAAATGCGCAGATCGATGGGCTCCAGTTCATGGATATCGACCTCGCGCTCGCCGCTGACAGCGTCATCCTGACCACCGAGCGTATCGTTTCCAACGATCAGATCCGGCGCGAGCCGCATCTCACCAAGATTCCGTTTCTCAGCGTCGATGCGGTCGTCGAGGTTCCCTACGGAGCCGCGCCGCACGAATGCTACGGCCAGTACGAGCCGATGATGGGGCACCTGAACGCCTACGTTGAACAGGTGAATGCCGACCCGGTCGACGGGTTTGAACGCTATCTCGACGAGTACGTCCACGGCTGCGAGTCATGGAATGACTTCCTGGCCAAGATCGGCCTGCACGAGATCGTCGGCGCGACCCAGCACGGGCGGAGTATCTACAATGACTGAGCCGCGCGATTACACGGCCAACGAGTATCTGGCGATCCTGGCGGCGCGCCAACTCAAGGACGGCCAGGTGGTGTTCGCTGGTGTCGGTATTCCACTGCTGGCGGCCACCCTGGCGCAGCGGCTCGATTGCCCGAATCTGACGATCCTTTTCGAGGGCGGCGTCGTGGGCGCGCTCGTCGAGCCCGGCAAGCTGCCGCCATCCACCAACGATCAGCGCTGCACCAAGAGCGCCAACATGGTGCTCGGCTCCGCCGAGGTTCTGCTTCTGATGCAGCGCGGTTACGTCGATGTGGGCTTCATGGGCGGTGCGCAGATCGACCAGTACGGCAATCTGAACTCGTCGTTCATCGGCGACAGCACCAACCCCAGTGTGCGCCTGCCGGGCAGCGGCGGCGGCAACGATATCGCGAGCCTTACGCGGATGATCGTGGCGATGAAGCACGAGAAGCGCCGCTTCGTCGAGGAGGTCGATTTCATCACCAGTCCGGGTTTTCTGCAGGGCGGCGAAAGCCGGCGTGACAGCGGACTGCTGTCCGGCGGGATGTACCGGGTGGTGACCGACCTGGCGATCCTCGGGTTCCACGAGCAGACCCGCAGGATCGAGGTGCTCAGCCTCAATCCGGGCGTCAGCCGCGAGAAGCTTCAGGACAACACCGGCATCAGGCTCGACTTCAGCCCCGAACTCAGCGAGACGCCCGCACCCACGCAGCGGGAACTGGCAGAACTGCGCACGGTCGATCCGGAACGGCTGTTCACCGACTAGATGATGGCGAGACAACCAGGAATCCGGTTCACAAGGCTCGGTATTTGATGCCAGAATATAAACAATATCAAGAGGTTAACTCATGACGGCCAATCAACACACATTCGGCATCGCGGCGCGCAACTTCAAGGCCTATCCGGACATGCCGTCTGCCCGTGAACTCGTCGAGTACGGCGTATGGGTGGAGGAGCTGGGTTACGACAGCATCTGGGTCTGGGACCATATCCTGCTGGGCGTCGAGCCCAACTTCCCGATCATCGATTCGCTGACCGCGCTGACGGCGATTGCCGCGCGCACGTCGCGCATCCAGCTTGGAACCGGCATTCTGGTTCTGCCGTTGCGCAATCCCGTTGCGCTCGCCAAGCAACTGGCCAGCATGGACGACCTGTCCGAAGGGCGGCTCTACATGGGCATGGCGTCGGGCTGGTACAAGCGCGAATTCGATGCGGTCGGCATTCCTTTCGACAAGCGCGGCAAGCTGATGGACGAGAACCTCGACATCATGCGCAAGCTGTGGACCGAGCACTCCGTCAGTGGCGAGTACATGCGCCACAACATCTCCAAGGCGGTGATGTATCCCAAGCCGAAGCAGTCGCCGCTGCCCATCCTGATCGGCGGTTATGTCGACCGCGTTCTCAAGCGCGCGGCGATCAATGGCGATGGCTGGCTGACCTATTTCTACACGCCCGAGGCTTTCAAGCGCTCCTGGGACAAGATCCGCAATTTCGCCGCGGAGGGCGGCAAGGACCCCGACACGCTGAAGAACGCCTCCCAGCTCCCGATCCGGGTGGGGCCTTCGCGCGAGGCGGTTCACGACGAGATGATCGACTGGCTCAACAAGGAGTGGGACTTCCCCTCCCACAGCGACTGCAGCCGCGACAGTGCGATCATGGGGACGGTCGATGAATGCGTGGCCCAGTTGAAGGAACATCTCGATGCGGGCGTGCAGAAGATCATCTTCGTTCCATACAAGTATGAAAATGAGCAGGTTGAGACGATCGCGCGGGAGATTCTGCCCCGCCTTCGCAGCCTTTAGTGGATGGTGCCAGCGGGAGACGTGTCATGACAGACGATAATCGAGCCGCCATTCTGGCCAAGGTGGACGACTCGCGCGAGCAGGCGGTCGAGCTGCTGCGCAAGATGGTATCCATCCCCAGCGTCACCGGCGACGAACTGGCGATCCAGACCTTTCTGCACGGCTATCTCAAGGACATCGGTCTTGAGGTCGACATGTGGGAGACCGACTGGGACGAGATCAAGAAGCACCCCGGCTACCGCCCGGTCGAGCTTGGCTATGAGGGACGTCCCAATATCGTCGCCAAGCTGAAGGGGACCGGCGGTGGCCGCTCGCTGCTGCTGAACGGCCATACGGACGTCATTCCGGTCGGCAATGGCGAGGGCTGGAACGACGATCCCTGGTCGGCCACGGTGCGCGAGGGAAAGCTGTGGGGGCGTGGCTCCTGCGACATGAAGAGCGGCGTGGCCAGTCACATCCTGGCGGCCCAATACCTGAAGGAACTCGGCCTCACGCCGAAGGGCGACGTGCTGATCAACATCGTCATCGACGAGGAGGTCAGCGGCCATGGCACGCTGGACACGGTGATCCGCGGTTATGGCGCGGATGCCGGCATTTCCGGTGAGACGAGCGATCTGATGGTGCAGCCGGCCTGTATCGGCCGCATCTGGTTCGAAATCGACGTCCAGGGCAAGCCGGCCGGCGTGCAGCAGCGCTACGAAGGCGTCAGCGCCATCGCGCTGGGGCAGAAGATCGTGGCGGCTGTGCAGGAACTGGAGGATCACCGCGTCGCCACGGTGACGCATCCGCTCTATCCCGATGCGCTCGACTCGCTGCCCTGCCTGATCGGCAGCTTCCAGGCGGGGACCTATCCGAGCGCGTTTCCGGCTACGGCCCTGCTCAAGGGCAGCATCGGCACCGTGCCCGGCGAGGATCACGAGGGCGTCAAACAGAGCCTCGTCGACAAGATCGCCGAGACCGCCGCCAAGGATCCCTGGATGAAGGGCCACCCGCCGGTGGTGCGTTTCAAGGGATACGATGCGGAGGCCTCGGAGATTCCGCAGAACCACCCGATCGTGGAAACCGTTGGGCGCATCTTCACCGAAGTCACGGGCAAGGAACCCACAATCAGCGGCCGTCAGGGCGCCGCCGACACCCGGTTTCTCAACAGCTACGGCAACACGCCGACGGTCATCTTCGGTCCCGGTTCCACGTCGGTCATGCACGCGGACAACGAATATGTGTCGGTTGAGGACTACATCACGTCGATCAAGGTCATGGCGCTGAGCATCCACGATTGGTGCAACGGCTGAACCGCCGCGCCGGCGCGGTCCTTCCGCACGGTCCGGCCTGAAGTGTCGAACGCAGACGAGAATCCGGGAGATCGCACCGCCCAGGCTTCCGGATGTTCGGCGCCCGTAACGGGCGGTCTCGGGAGGAGATCATGAAGGGAACTGCAACACGCGGAACGTCCATCTTGCGCAGGCTGGGCATCTTTGCGGGGGCTGCTGCCTTGGCGGCCGCGTTGTCGGCCGGAAATGCCCTGGCGGCGACGGTGATCAAGTTCGGGCACGACCAGCCTGAAGCCAGTCCGCACCACCAAGCTGCGCTGAAATGGAAGGAACTCGTCGAGGCCGGGACCGGCGGCGAGGTCACGGTGCAGATATTCCCGTCCAACCAGCTTGGCAGCGGCACCCAGATGGTGGAGCAGCTTCAGGCCGGCGCACTGGAAGCCGCCGCCCTGCCGACGGGCTGGATCGCACCGCTGGTTCCCAGCATCAGCGTGCTGGACCTGCCGTTCCTCTTTCCCAGCCGTGAGGTGGCATACAAGGTCATTGACGGAGAGATGGGGACCCAGATCCTCGCGCCGCTCAATGATGTCGGCATTGCCGGCGTGGCCTTCTGGGAAAGCGGCTTCAAGCAACTGACCGGAAACTTCCGCATCGAGCGTCCCGCCAGCTACGAGGGACAGAAGATACGCACCATGCCCGCTCCGGTCATCCAGGAGCAGTTCAAGGCCTTTGGTGCCGCACCGGTTTCCATCGCGTTCTCGGAGCTCTACACGGCATTGCAGCAGAACGTGGTCGATGGTCAGGAGAACCCGATCGCGACCATCGCCTCGATGCGCTTCTACGAAGTGCAGGAGCACATGACACTCTCCGATCACGGATTCCTGGCCTATGTGTTCATGTTCAACAAGGCGATGCTCGATGGATTGGCGCCTGAGGTTCGCGATGTGCTCGTTGCGGCGGCCGCCGAGGCGCGCGACTATCAGCGCGAGCTGATCGCGCAAGCGGAAGCGGAGCACCTGAAGACCTTCGCGGGCGCGGGGCTGGCGATCGACGAGCTGTCGGAGGATGCCCGCGGCGAATTCGTCACCGCGTCGCAGCGCGTCTACGAGTGGTACGCGCAAACATACGGCGGTGAGGTGCTGTCGAGGCTGCAGTCGGCCATCGCCGAGGTGGCGGGCGAGTAAGCAACGCCAGGCGGGGAGGCGGTTCTCATGCCGCGGCCGGAAGACAAGACCGTGCAGGGTTGGGGAGGGCGTCTCGATGCCCTCCTCACCGTCCTTGAGAACGGTTTCGTCGCCCTGGCGATGATATTCGCGAGCATTCTTCTCTTCGCCAACGTATTGATGCGCTACCTCTTCCTGTCGCCGATCGCCTGGGCGGAGGAACTGACGATCTATCTGATGATCTGGGTCGTCTTCATCGGCAGTAGTGCGGTCATCCGGCTGAAAGGGCATCTGGCGATCGACCTGCTGCCGCGCGTGCTGTCGGAAACAGGGCGGCGGCGTCTGTTCTGCGCGGTGCAGGCGGTCGGCGTCGCCTTCTTCGCTGCCCTTGTCCTGTACGGGTCGGAACACACATTGCGCGTCATGCGCAGCGGTCAGGTGATGCCCGTTCTGCAAGCCCCGATGTGGCTGGCCTACCTCGCCGTTCCGGTCGGCGCTGCGCTGATGTTCATCCGGTCCATGCAACTCGCCGTTACCGCCTTGCGCAGTTCGCGCGATGAGGTTGTGCGCAGCGGTACATTTGAATGATGTCGCCGCCGCCAGGCCATTGCCGGTCACCGGCCCGATGACCGCACTGCTGACATTCGGGCTGCTGCTTGCCGGCCTGACGGTATCGATCCCGATTTTCATCGTGCTTGCCGGGACGTCGTTCGCCGTCTTCGCCACCACGACCACGATCCCGCTGTCCATCCTGGCACAGCGTATCTTCGCCGGGCTGGAGAGCTTCCCGCTGCTGGCGATTCCGTTTTTCTTCTACGCTGCGACGATCATGAGCAAGGGCGGCCTGTCGCGGCGGCTGATCGATTTCGTGCGGGCGCTGGTCGGGCATCTGCCGGGCGGGCTCGGCGTGACCGTGGTGCTGGTCTGCATGCTGTTCGGATCGATCACCGGGTCGAGCGCCGCGACGATCGTCGCGGTCGGCACAATCCTGGCGCCGGCGCTGATCGCCGCCGGCTATGGCGAGCGCTTCGCGGTGGGCGTCATCACATGCTCGGCGCTGATCGGCATGATCGTGCCGCCGAGCAACGCCATGATCGTCTACGGCGCGGTCGCCAACGTATCGATCGGCGCCCTGTTCATTTCCGGCATCGGCGCCGGCGCGGTGTTCACATTCGCCTATTGCGCATACAGTGTCGTCTGGGCGATCCGCAACGGGGTGCCGCGCACCGCCCGCGCCACGCTGCGCGAGATCATCGCCGCCACCAAGGATGTCATCTGGGGCATCGGGCTGCCGATCATCATTCTGGGCGGCATCTATGGGGGCGTCTTCACCGCGACCGAGGCGGCCGCTGTATCGGTCGTCTACGCGGCGTTCGTGACGATCGTCATCTATCGGGAACTGACGCTTGCCGACCTCTGGGAGGTGTCGATCGAGGCGGGACTGAACTCGGCGCGCATCCTCATCATGGTCGGTGCGGCCAGCCTGTTCTCCTGGCTGATGACAATCTCCCAGACCGCCGCGACGGTGTCGGCGCCGCTGTCGGCCATGACGGATCAGCCGAACCTCATGCTGCTCTTCGTCAACGCCATCATGCTCTTCAGCGGCATGTTCATCGACGTGTTCTCGAACATTCTCATCCTGGTTCCGATCATCCTCGCGCCTCTGGCCGCCGCGGGTGTCCATCCGGTGCATCTGGGCATCGTGACGACCGTCAATGTCGATATCGGCAATGTGACGCCGCCATTCGGACTGAATCTGTTCGTCGCGGCGGCGACATTCGAGAAGTCCTATTTCTTTGTGGTGCGCGCCGTGTTGCCGTGGTTTGTGCTGGCGCTGATGTCGCTTGCCATCATCACCTATTTCCCAAGCGTCACGCTGTTCCTGCCACGGCAGTTCGATCCCTCGCTGTAGCGACCGCTTCAGCCCCTGCTGTGGACAGACCCGCCATCACGTTCGCGACCGAGACTGCGGAAAGCCGGCTATAATAAAGTGATCATGCTATTGATGGGTGGATATGATGGAAGCGCTTGATGACAGCCTGGACGTTCAGGGCCGCCGTTAGACTGTATCGACGGTTTTGAGCGACTTTTCCGGACGTTGATTCGCATGTTCGGCAGTTGTCGCGTTGCCGCCCGGAATCGAAGTAAGTACCTGGAGCGGCTGCACTTGGAAGGGGATGGCTAGCGATGGAACGATTGATGCAAAGAGCCAGTCAGCGCGGCAACGTCCCGCTGTATCTCCAGGTTGCATCGACACTGCGTCGTCGCATCGAGACCGGTTACTGGCAGCCGGGCGACAAGATCTCGACCATTGAGGAACTGGAACGCGAGTTTGGCGTCGCGCGGATCACCATCCGCCAGGCGGTCGAGATTCTCAACGACGAGGGGCTGGTGCGCCGTCAGCAGGGCAGGGGCACCTTCGTGTCCAAGAAGGTCAAGGACAACCGCTGGCTGACGCTGGACCTGAACCTGTCGTCCTGGCTCGATACGATAAAGGACAATGTGCCGAAGTTCCTCGTGACCGATGACGACACGCCGCCGCTGCTGCGCACCGACGAGGGCCGGCCGGCCGAGACGTACATTCATCTCAAGAGCGTTCAGTTTCGGGATCGGGAGCCGTTTGGTCTCGTCAGTGTTCATGTCGCCCGGGAGGTCTTCGACCTTGCCAGGGACGATTTCATCAAGCACACGGCGCTGCCGATCCTGCAGGAACTTGATGAGGTCAGTATCGGCCGCGTCAGGCAGACGATGGTGATCGGGATTGCCGATCTGGAGGCCGCGCATCATCTCAAGATGGCGCTCAATGCGCCGACCGCCGAGGCGCGCTGCGTCGTCACCGACAAGGACGGCATCGCCATCTATGTGGCGGACATCATCTATCGCGGCGATTGCATCAAGTTCGATATCGACATGAGCTAGGGTCTCCCCTAGTTCCGTCGTCCGAAGATGGCGGCGAAGATGCTCTTGATCTGTCCCCAGATGACCGCGCCGAGCAGGCCTCCGGCATCCAGCGCGTCGGAACCGCCGTCGGCGGAACCGCCTGCCGCCGGCCCGTTGCCGGAAATGGCCCCCTGCAGGTTCTCGGCGAATGCCCTGGTCAGGCGCCCGACGAGGTCCTTGGCGATGGCTCCGCGGCTGAACTGGGCCAGCGCGCCGGTCAGCGCGTAACCGATCTCGATATCGATCCGGGTGCCCTCGCCGGTGTCCTGCAGGGCATAGACAATGCGCCCGCGTGCCCGCGAGGCGCTGCCCGTGTCCTTGGCATGGCCCACGATGCGCGCGCTCCGGTTCTCGTCATCCCGGCGGATCATGCCTTCGCCGGCGAAACGCGGTGTCATGGGACCAAGCTTGACGCGCATTTCCCCCGCGATGAGGTCGCCGTCCTGCTGGATGAGCCGCGCGCCCGGCAGGCACGCGGCGACGGTTTCCAGGTCGCCGAGAAATGCCCAGACCCGGTCTGCATCGTGGGGCACGATGACGTGTTCGGTCAGGGTCGTCAGCCCGTCCTCGGAGAAGGTCTCGAAAGCCGCACCCGGCGACAGGCTTGTCGACGGGCTGTCATCATCCGGCTTTCCGGCGTCATCCGCAGCAGCGTTCGATGTGTTCTGCGCGGTGCGTTTCGCGCCAGGGCCGGGCGCCGGGCCGATGCAGGCCTCGTGCGCCGGCGGCAGGGGCAACGCATCGCGCTCGGCCATGACCTGACCGATCGCCGCCGTGATCCCCGCATACCCGGTGCAGCGGCACAGGTTTCCGCTCATTTCATAGCGGATCTGCTGCGGTTCGAGCGCGCCCTTGCGACGGATCAGATCGCGTGCGGCGATGATCATTCCGGGCGTGCAGTAGCCACATTGCAGCGCGTGCTCGCTGGTGAACGCCTCGCGCAGCCGCGCCATGAGCGGGTCATCGTCAAAGCCCTCGATCGTCGTGATGTCGGCGCCGTCGCACTGCACGGCGAAGGTGATGCAGGAACGGCTCATCTCGCCGTTGATGTCGACCGTGCAGGCGCCGCAGATACCGTGTTCGCAGCCGATATGCGTTCCGGTCAGCCGCAGTTGCTCGCGCAGGAAATCGGCAAGATGCGTTCGCGGTTCGACCTCGGCACAGACCGGCTGTCCGTTGACGGTGAGATTGATCGTCTTCACGCGAGCGCCTCCTGTATTGCCCGTTCCAGGGCCACGGCGTGGAGTTGGATCTCGTATGGATCGTCCATGCCGTGACCTTTCAGCCGCTCGCGCAGTTCTCCTGGGTCCGCTTCGGTGCCGGCTTTCAGGCTTGGCAGGTCATCGAGCACGATGGGAGAACCTTCCGTGGCGCCTACGACGCCGCGATAACGTCCACGCTCGGGGTCCTGCAGCGCGACACCGATCGCTTCGGCAAACTCACCGGTCTTGCGGCAGATCTTGTAGTAGCCGAAGCGGGCGTTCGCGGAGAGCTTCGGTACGCGCACGCCGGTCAGCAACTCCGCTGAGCCGATCGCGGTCTCGAAGACCCCCGTCATGAGCGCTTCGATCGGTATCCGGCGTTCCTGCTTGCCGTCGGCCGCGGTGATTTCCGCGCCAAGCGCGGTCAGTGCAGAGAGCCAGTCGGCGGCGGGGTCGGCATGGGCGAGGCTGCCACCGATGGTGCCCCGGGTCCTGACCGCGCGGTATGCGATTCCGGAAGCCACCCGCGCCAATACGCCACCGGTGCCGTCGGCGGCCCGGCCGTCCTCGATGGCCGCGTGGGTGACGCAGGCGCCGTAGACGGTGCAGTCGCCGTCATCCTCCACGGCCGACATTTCCGGAATGCGGGAGATGTCGACGATCAGTTGCGGTTGCACGAGGCGCAGGTTCAGCATGGGACCCAGCGACTGTCCGCCGGCAATCACCTTTGCGCCCGGAACCGACTCCAGCAGTCCCAATGCCTCGCTCAGCGTCGAGGGCGCCATATAGTCGAACCGTGCCGGCTTCATGATCCCGCTCCGTCCTGCGCTGCGGCAATTGCCGACAGCAGACGGCGCGGCGTAACCGGGGATTCGGTTATCTCGGCACCCAGAGGCGCCAGCGCGTCGTTGACTGCGTTGACGATCGCGGCAGGAGGAGCGATCGCTCCGCCTTCGCCGACACCCTTGATGCCGAAACGGCTCAGCGGCGATGGCGTCTCCATGTGCTCGATCCGCGCATCGGGCACTTCGGTCGGGCCGGGTACTATGTAGTCGGAGAAGGTCGATGCCAACGGCTGGCCTTGACCGTCAAAGGGCATCTCCTCGTAGATGGCCGTCCCGATGCCCTGGGCCAGGCCACCCAGTATCTGACCATCGACGACCATCGGATTGACCAGCGTGCCGCCGTCCTCGACGATCACGTAGTCGAGCACTTCGAGCATCCCGGTCTGGCAGTCCACCGCGACCGCCACGGCGTGCGTCGCGTAACTGAACGTGCCGGTGTCGCGTTTCAGCTTGTAGCCCTTGGTGGTCTCGAGGCCCCGGTCATCGGCATTGTCGGGCAGGTTTTGCGGAGCGAGATACCAGACATGCGCCACTTCGCTTAAGGTCACGCGGCTCCCGTCTGCAACGACCGCGCCATCCTCGAACCGCACCTTTCCGACCGGCACTTGCAGCAGGTGCGCGCCGATCACCAGGATGCGGGGGATCAGTTCCTCGCAGGCCGCGGCAATCGCGCCGCCGGCCATCACCATGACGCGCGATCCCCAGGTTCCGGTGGAATAGGGGGTGTATTCGGTGTCTCCGTGCACCAGGTTGACGCGGTCGACCGGCACGCCGAGCATCTCATTGACGATCTGCGCGAAAGTGGTCTCGTGGCTTTGGCCATGGGAATGGCTGCCGACCCGCAACTCGACGCCACCGTCCGGCGTTATGCGCACGCCGGCTTGCTCGAAACCGGGGATCATCGGCACGCCCCAGGCGGCATAGACCGAGGTGCCGTGCGCTGCCTGCTCGCAGTACATGGCAACGCCGATACCGATGCGCCGCCCGTCCGGCAGGCCTTCTTTCTGGCGCTTGCGCCATGTCTCGATGTCGAGCGACTTCACGGCCTTTTCCAGACAGGTCGGGTAGTCGCCGGAATCGAGGTACTTCTTGGCGATGTTCTCGAACGGCATCTGCTCGGGGCGGACCAGGTTCCGCTGGCGGAACTCGTGCGGCTCCATGCCGATCTCGCGGGCCAGGGCATCCACCAGCAGCTCGATCGCGAAGCACACGCCGGTGCGCGCCACGCCGCGGTAGGGAAGGATCGGCGGCTTGTTCGTGGCGACGGCGTAAGCATCGGCGCGATAGGACTCGAAGTCGTAGACCGCCGGCAGGTTGGTCGCCACCTGGCCGGCTTCCAGGCAGGCGGAGAACGGGTAGATCGAATAGGCACCGCTATCGACGCTGGCTTCCGCCTCCACCCCAAGCAGTTTGCCGTCCCTGGTGGCATAGCCCGTGATCACATAGTGATGTTCACGGCAATTGGCGTTCGCGGTCAGGTGCTCGCGACGGTCTTCCAGCCAGCGGACCGGTTTGCCCAGGTGCATCGCGAGCCAGCCGAGGCATATCTCCTCCGGCAGAAGAATGCCCTTGTAGCCGAACCCGCCACCAACGTCGGGGGGGACAACACGGACCTGCCGCTGCTCCAGACCAAGCACATCGCACAGGCCGTTGCGCACGATGTGCGGCATCTGTGTCGATGTCCAAAGCGTCAGTTGACCCAGGCGTTCGTGCCATTCGGCAACGACGCCGCGCCCCTCCATCGGTGCCATGCACTGGCGCGCCGTGCGGATTTCGCGCGTCACGGTGACGTCGGCGCGTTTGGCGGCCGGTGCGATGTCTCCGGCCACGGAAGACACCAGATACAGGTTGTCGCCGAACTCCTCATGCAGCAGCGGCGCGTCGGGTTGGCGGCCCTTCAGCATGTCGACGACGGCGGGAAGTTCCTCCAGGTCGACCTCGATTTCGGCGGCAATGTCCTCGGCCTGCGCTCTGGTTGGTGCGATGCAGACCGCGATCAGCTCGCCGACCTGGCGCACCTTGCCGCGGGCAAGCGGCCACTGACGGCTTGGCTTGTAGCCGGGCAGGGCGGAACTCGCGACAATCGGCTTCACGCCCTCAAGATCGTCCATTGTGTAGACTTGGCCGCGCAACCGTTCCGGTATGTCGATGGCCTTGATGCGGGCGTGGGCCAGCGGGCTGCGAACGAAAGCGGCCTCGACCATGCCGTCCAACCGGATGTCGCCGACGAACTGACCCTTGCCACGCAGATACCGGTCGTCCTCCTTGCGCGGCACGGATTTGCCGATTCCCTGTTTTTGCATCGCGTCGGACGTCCCCGTTGTCTGACATGCTCCAGTTATCCGGTCGCATAACGATCATGATTTGGCGTTATGGTCTATCCGATATTGTACTATCATTCTAAACTTAATACCATGGACTTGAGCGAGCGTTCGTGATGCCGCTTTGTGTCGCCGGAATGGTCCGGAAAAAAGAACAGGGTCGCGGGCGCCGGCAGGTATGGATTTGGCGCCGGCGCATCCGAATGGTACGGCCGACGAGGAGGAAACATGACGCAATCGAAGCCGACCATCGCCGTCATAGGTGGTACGGGAAACCTCGGCGCAGCGCTGGCGCGCCGCTGGGCAAAGGCCGGCTTTCGCGTCGTGATCGGCTCGCGGGATGCCGAGCGCGCCGCCACGGTGGCCGGCGAGATGGTCGAGCAGGGCTGGTGGCTGAGCGGCGCGGCGAACCGCGATGCGGCGGCAGACGGCGATGTCGTCGTCGTAGCGGTGCCCTTCGCCAGCCATGAGGCTATCTACCGGGAGATCGCGCCAGTGACCGGCGGCAAGATCGTTGTGGACGCCACTGTCCCGCTCGTTCCGCCGAAGGTGGCCCGCGTGCAACTGCCCGCTGAAGGCTGCGCCGCGTTGCGCGCCCGCGGCATGCTGGGAGATGACACCGAACTCGTGTCCGCGTTTCACAACGTTGCCGCGCACAAGCTGGCCACCGACGAGGACGTCGGCTGCGACGTGTTGATCTTCGGCGATTCCAAAGCCGCTCGCATCCGCGTCGCAGACCTCGTTTCGGCGCTCGGGCTTCGCGGCATCCACGGCGGCCCGCTTGCCAACTCGGCGGCTGCGGAGGCGCTGACCTCGGTGCTTATCTTCATAAACCGCGCTCATGGGGCCGATGGTGCCGGCATCCGCATCACCGGCGAACTGAAGCCGATCCTGGATGCTTGACCATGGCGGTCGCCTTCCAGGCACTGAGCGCAATACCGGAGATCGCGCCGGGAGACGAGTTGCCGTCGATCATCGCGGATGCGCTCACGCGTGACGGGCTGCAGCCGCAGCCCCAGGGCGTTCTCGTGGTGGCGCAGAAGGTGGTGTCCAAGGCGGAGGATCGGTTCGTCGATCTGTCGAAGCTGACACCGGGTGCCGAAGCGCGGAAACTGGCTACCGAGACTGGGAAGGACCCGCGTCTGGTCGAGGCGATCCTGTCGGAATCACGGTCGGTCCTGCGGTACAAGCCGGGCGTGATCGTCGTCGAGCATCGGCTCGGATACGTGATGGCCAATGCGGGCATCGACCGGTCGAATATCGGCGTCGGCCGGGGCCCGGATACGGTGCTGTTGCTGCCGCGTGATCCGGACGGTTCGGCGGCGGTGCTGCGCACCGCGCTGGAGGCGCGTTACGGCGTGCCGCTGGGCATTATAATCAGCGACAGTTTTGGCCGGGCCTGGCGCAACGGCGTGGTCAACGTGGCGCTGGGCGTTGCGGGCTTGCCGGCGCTGGTCGACGCGCGCGGCCGGCACGATCGGGATGGCAGATTGCTCGAAGTGACCGAGATCGCGTTTGCTGACGCGCTTGCCGCGGGCGCTGCACTTGTCATGGGCGAGGGGGGCGAAGGATCGCCCGTGGTGCATGTGCGCGGCGCCGAATGGCATGGTGACGGTGACGGGCTGTCCGCGGCCGCGCTGCTTCGCCCTTGCGAGGAGGATATGTTCCGGTGAGCGGCAACAGAATCGTGGTGCTTTCCGGCGGGATTGGCGGCGCCAAACTGGCGCTGGGGCTGTCCGCCGTGCTTCCCGACGGGGAACTGACGGTGATTGCCAACACGGGCGATGATTTTGAACACCTCGGCCTGACGGTTTGTCCGGACCTCGACACCTTGCTGTACACGCTGTCGGGTCTGGCCAACCCGCAGACGGGATGGGGCCGCCGGGACGAGACCTGGACCTTCAGCGCGGTGCTGGAGAGTCTCGGCGGCGAGACCTGGTTCCAGTTGGGAGACGGTGACCTTGCGCTGCATGTGGAGCGCACGCGCCGGCTGCGTGGTGGCGAGAGTCTGACCCGGATCACCGCGCGGTTCGCCGAGTGCTGGGGCCTCGCCACGCGGCTTCTTCCGGCCAGCGACGATCCTGTCCGCACCATGGTGCAGACCGACCAGGGGCTGCTGGCGTTTCAGGATTATTTCGTCGCGCGCAAATGCGCACCGCGTGTTGTGTCGATCCGCTTCGAGGGGGCCGAACGGGCGCGTGCCAATCCGGCAGCACTGGAGGCGCTTGCGTCGCCGGACACGAAGGCGATCATCATCGCGCCCTCCAATCCCTATCTCAGCGTCGACCCGATGCTGGCGATCGCGGAGCTTCGGGATGCTCTGGGCGTCGCGGTGGCGCCGGTCGTGGCCGTCACACCGATTATCGGCGGTGCGGCCGTAAAGGGACCGACCGCCAAGATCATGACGGAACTGGGCATCGAGGTCTCGCCACTGAGCGTCGCGCGTCACTATGGCGGGCTGATCGACGGTTTCGTGCTCGATACCGCCGATGCCGACCTGCGCGACAGTATCGACGTTCCGGCGCTGGTGACGGACACGCTAATGTCGAGCTTGCAGGACAAGCGCTCGCTGGCCGAGACAGTTATCTCCTTCGCCCGTTCGCTTCGCAGTCCGGCACATGCGGCGAGTGCGGCGCAATGAAGACCTGGGCGCTCGTTCCGGCAAAACCGCTGTGCCATGCCAAGCAGCGCTTGAGCGGTGTACTGGCACCGGTCGAGCGGTACGAACTTGTCGAGCACATGCTGGCCGGCGTGCTCGGCATGCTGACACAGGTCTCGGGGCTTGCCGGCGTCGCCGTTGTGACGCGCGACGACCTTCCCGCCGGCGCGCGCGCGCATCGGATCGAGGATCCGGGCGGCGGCCTCAACGCGGCCTGCGCCCACGGACTGCGCACGCTTGGCGGATGGGGCGCTGATGGGGCGCTTGTGATACCCGGAGATGTACCGCTCGCCGAGGCAAGTGAGATCGAGTGCCTCCTGCGCGCACTGCGTGAACGGCCGGTCGTTGTGGTGCCCGATCGGCACGGCAGGGGCACCAATGCCCTGGGCCTGGCCCTGCCTTCCGGACTGGCACCCGGCTTCGGTGTGAACAGCTTCGGCCGACACATGGAGCGCGCCCGTCAGGCGGGTCTCGCCGCGTCCAGCCTCACCCTTTCCGGCATCGGCTTCGATGTGGATACGCCGGATGATCTCGCCCGCTACCGGATGCTGACCGCCTGGGCGCCGGCACGCGCAGCGCACCAGCCCCTCGAGATGGAGGTCGTATGATGGCCGGCACCGACGCCCTGGACATCGTTCAGGCCATCCGCTCCGGCCACAGGCCGACCGGAGAGGACGCCGCAGCGCTGGCCGATCTGCAACATCTGGAGCCGCTCATGGAGGCGGCTTCCGAACTCGCCCGAGAAGGGTTCGGCACGAATGTCAGCTATTCGCGCAAGGTCTTCATACCGCTCACCCAGCTGTGCCGCGATGTGTGCCACTACTGCACGTTCGCCAAGCCGCCCAAGCGCGGCCAGCGCGCATATCTGACGCCCGAGCAGGTGCTGTCGATCGCGCGTGCCGGCAAGCGGACCGGATGCCGCGAGGCCCTGTTCACGCTCGGCGACAAGCCCGAACTGCGCTACCGGGTGGCGCGTGATGAACTGGCCGAACTGGGGCATGAGACGACGCTGTCCTATGTCGCCGCGATGGCCGGGCTCGTATTGGAGGAGACCGGGCTTCTGCCGCACGTCAATCCTGGCGTGATGGATGAAGATGACATCGAGATGCTGCGCCCGGTGTCTCCGTCGATGGGATTGATGCTGGAATCGGGCTCGGAGCGGTTGTGCCAGAAGGGGGCTCCGCATTGGGGCTCGCCCGACAAGTTGCCGGGTGTGCGGATGGCGACGATCGAGGCGGCCGGTCAGTGCCGCGTGCCGTTCACGACCGGGCTGCTGATCGGCATCGGCGAGACTCGTGCCGAGCGCATTCAGGCAATGCTTGAGCTGCGCGACGCCCATGACCGGCACGGCCACATCCAGGAAATCATCATTCAGAACTTCCGTGCCAAGCCTGACACCCGGATGGCCAATGCGCCGGAGCCGAGCCAGGCGGACCATCTGTGGACGATCGCGGTGGCGCGGCTCGTCTTCGGCCCGCAGATGAGCATTCAGGCACCGCCGAACCTTCAGACCGACAACATGGGCGCGTTGATCGACGCGGGTATCAACGATTGGGGCGGCGTATCGCCGGTCACCCCCGATCACGTCAATCCGGAGGCGCCCTGGCCCCATCTCGACAGGCTGGCGGTGGTGAGCGAAGAGCATGGCCGCACGCTGGTGGAACGCCTGACGGTCTATCCGCGTTATCTGCGCGCGCCATGGTCCTGGATCGACACATCCCTGATCGGGCCGGTTCTCCAGATGGCCGACGGGGAGGGACTGGCGCGCTGTGACGACTGGAAGGCCGGCGCGCCGGAAGCGGAGGGTGGGGAGCTGCCGGCACCGGCACATCACAGCGCTTCGGGAACGCCAAGCGACCGGGTCGCCAGGGCGCTCGCCAGTGCGCAGCGCGGCGATACGCTCGGCGAAAGCGATGTGGTGGCGCTGCTGACCGCGCGCGGCGGCGATATCGGGCATGTGATCGCGGCCGCCGATACCCTGCGCGCGCGTGCTGCCGGCGAAGACGTGACCTATGTCGTCAACCGCAACCTCAACTACACCAACGTGTGCACCTACCGCTGCGGATTCTGTGCTTTCTCGAAAGGGCGCACCACCGAGGCACTGCGCGGAAAGCCATACGATCTGTCGGAGCGCGAGATCGCCCGCCGGGTCGAGGAAGCCTGGCGGCGCGGCGCGACCGAGGTCTGTCTGCAGGGCGGTGTCCATCCGCGATACACCGGCGAGACCTATCTTCGCATCCTGGACATCGTCAAATCCGCCGCGCCGGACATCCATGTCCATGCCTTCTCGCCGCTTGAGGTCTTCCATGGCGCGCAGACGCTCGGCATGCCGCTCGACGGCTACCTGCGCCGGCTCAAGGATGCCGGTCTGGCGTCGCTTCCGGGAACCGCCGCGGAGATTCTCGACGAAGAGGTGCGCGCGATCATCTGCCCGGACAAGGTCAACACCTCGCAGTGGCTGGAGGTGATGGAGACCGCACACGGGGTAGGGCTACGCAGTACGGCGACGATCATGTTCGGCCACGTCGAGGCTCCCGAACACATCGCGCGTCATCTGCTTCGCGTGCGTACCCTGCAAAGCCGCACCGGCGGTTTCACGGAGTTCGTGCCGCTACCGTTCGTGCATATGGAATCGCCGATCTGGCTCAAGGGGCGTGCGCGCCCGGGGCCAACCCTCCGTGAGGCGGTCCTGATGCATGCCGTCGCGCGCCTGGCTCTGCATCCGGTGTTCGCCAACGTGCAGACGTCATGGGTCAAGATGGGGCCGAAGGGTGCGGCCCTGTGCCTTCAGGCCGGCGCCAATGACGTTGGCGGGGTTCTGATGAATGAATCGATTACCCGCGCGGCGGGCGCGTCCTATGGACAGGAGATGGGGCCGCGGGAGCTGGAGGCGCTGATCGGGGAAACCGGCAGGCGGGCGCGCCAGCGCAACACGCTGTACGGCGAGGTGCCCGCCAAGCGCCGCGCGGCGGCGCGCGGTGCCGCTCCGCTGGCGCCCACCGAGGAAACGCCGTTCACATCGGCGCAGGCGCTCGCAGCCAAGGCCGGATAGGCGGTCGTTTGCCGCGCCGGGCGCACGGGCAAACCGCCCAATCCTGACGCGTCATCAGGTGCCCAGATAGGCTTCGCGAACGTTCGGGTTTTCCAGAAGCTCCGAGCCGGTGCCCTTGAGCGTGACCTCCCCGGATTCAAGCACATAGGCGTGGTCGCATAGCTCCAGCGCCGCATAGGCATTCTGTTCCACCATGAGCACGGTCACGCCCTGGTCGCGAATGTCGCGGACGATCTGGAACATGCGATCGACCAGATTGGGCGCCAGACCAAGCGAGGGCTCGTCGAACAGCACCAGCTTGGGCCGCGACATCAGCGCGCGGCTGATGGCCAGCATCTGCTGTTCGCCGCCCGACAGCGTTCCCGCCGCCTGCTTGCGGCGTTCCTTGAGGACCGGGAAGCGGTCGAACAACTGCTCCATGTCCTCGTGGATGGCGTCTTTGTCCTTGCGCAGATAGCACCCCATTTCGAGGTTTTCCTCGACGCTCATGTAGGGGAACACCCGCCGTCCTTCCGGGCAGTGCCCGATGCCCATGGCCAGGATGTCGGCGGCCGGGGCGTTGCTGATGTCCTTGCCCTGGAACGTGATCGTGCCTTTCGCCGCCGGCAGCAGGCCGGAAATGCACTTCAGGGTCGTTGTCTTGCCGGCACCATTGGCGCCGATCAGCGTGACGAACTCGCCCTCCTTGACTTCGAGCGAAAGCCCGCGCACGGCGGAAATCTTGCCATAGCGGCATTCGATATCTTTGAGTTCAAGCATGGGGCGCACTGGTTCCAAGATAGGCACGGACGACTTCGGGGTCGTGCTTGATTTCCGATGGTGGACCGGAGGCGATGATCTCGCCCTGATTGAGGACGACGACGCGGTCGGACACGCCCATCACCATGCGCATATCGTGCTCGACGAGCAGGATCGTGATGTCCTGCTCGCGGATGCGCTCGACCATGCGCACGAAGCTCATCGTCTCGGTCGGATTCATGCCGGAGGCGGGTTCGTCGAGCAGCAGAACCTCCGGTTCCGTGGCCAGACCGATGGCGACTTCAAGCAGCCGCTGCTCGCCGTACGGCATGGCCGAGGCCAACTCGTCGCGCCGTGCCGCAATACCGAAGAACTCCAGGATTTCGTCGGCGCGATCGCGCAGCCGGCGTTCCTCGGCATGCATGTTCGGCAGACGCAGCAACGATCCGAACAACTCCTGACGCCCCTGCCGGTGCAGGGCGATCATGATGTTCTCGAAGGCCGTGTTGCCACCGAACAGGCTGGTCTTCTGGAACGTGCGCACGACGCCAAGCTCGGCGATCTGGTTCGGTTTCAGGCCGTTGAGCGACTTGTCGAGGAATCGCGCTTCGCCGCTGCTGGGCTGAAGGTAACCGGTGATCGCGTTGAATGCCGTCGTCTTGCCGGCCCCGTTGGGGCCGATAAGGCTAACGATCTCGCCATGATCGACATGGAACGACATCGAGGAAATCGCGACCAACCCTCCGAACTTGACGCAGAGCTGGTCGATTTCGAGGACGGTCCTGGGAGGTGCCTGGCTCATGACGGGTCCGCTGCTCCCTTTGCACCTGGTGGTTCGGGGGTGGCTGGGGGTTCAGACCCGTGGCGCCGCGATTGCAGCCAGGAACCGACCGCCGGCACGATGCCCTGCGGCAGGAAGATCAACACGATGATCATGGCGACGCCGTAGATGATCCATTGCACTTCGGGGGCCGCGAATTCGCGCAGCGCCTCGGGCATGATGCCGAACAGCAGTCCGCCGACGATTGGCCCCCACAGCGTGCCCTTGCCGCCGACGACAACCATGATCACCATCGTCACGGTGAAGATGAACAGGAAGACATCGGGGTCGATGATGCGCACATAGTGCGAATACAGACCGCCCGCCGCGCCCGCCATCGCCGCCGAGATCACCGTGATGATCAGGAGGTAGCGGGTGACGTCGATGCCGACGGACATGGCCAGCGGCTCGTTCTCGCGCAGTGCGATGACCGCCCGGCCGACCCGCGAGACGACGATGCGGCGGACGATCTCGAAGCAAATGGCGGCAATGCTCAGCACCAGGAAGTAGTTGGGCACCTTGCTCCAGAACGTGGTCTCGCCGGCGAACGGCAGCCACAGCGTCAGCGGCGGGATGTTGTTGAGGGCCATGGGGCCCTCAGTCAGGTCGATCCAGTTCAGCGCCACCAGGCGCATCACCTCGGCGAACGAGATGGTGACGATGACGAAGTAGGCGCCGCGGATCTTGAACGACACCTTGCCGATCAGCCAGCCGGCGAGGCCAGCCACGAAGATACCGCACAGGATACAGAACCAGACCGGCTTCGGCGTGACGACAAGCATCCATCCGAAGACGTTCAGATCGAAGCCGATCGACATCAGCGCACTGGCATAGGACCCGATGCCGAAGAAGGCGACGTGACCGAGCGAGAGTTGACCGGTGTAGCCGAGCAGCAGGTTCAGGCTGATCGCGGCAATGATGAAGATGCCGGTGATGATCAGGACGTGCAGGAAGTACTGATCGGTCATCCAGAACGGCAGCAGGGCGAAGAACGCCAGGACCGCGAAGGGAGCGAACCGGCCCATTGCAAGGCGATTTGTGCCAGGAGAGGTCATCCGATGCGCTCCCTCTGGGCGAACAGGCCGGTCGGGCGGAAGATCAGGATGAGGATGATCAGAATGAAGCCCATCGCGTCGCGGTAGCCCGACGAGATGTAGCCGGCGCCGAATTCCTCGGCGAAGGCGAGAATGAAGCCGCCGATCGCAGCCCCCCAGAAGTTGCCGAGGCCGCCAAGGATGACGATCGCGAAGGACTTGGCGGCGACCGCGTCACCCATCGTCGGGTAGACGACGAAGATCGGTGCAAGGAGGGCGCCGGCAGCCGCCGCTAGGCCCGAGCCAAGCGCGAAGGTCGCGGTGTAGATGCGGTTGATCTTGACGCCCATCAGGGCGGCCGTGTCGCGGTCCTGGAAGGTGGCCCGCATGGCTTTGCCCAGGCGGGTGTGGTGAATCAGCATGTGCGTGCCGATGATCATCATGATGGCGACGACGAAAACGAACACGCGCGACCAGGACACCGACACGCTTCCGATGACCAGCGGGTCGAGCGGAAACGGCGTGTTGATCGACTTGGCGATGCCGGTCCAGGTGAATTGTTGCGTGTTCTGGAGAGCGATCCACGCACCGATCATGACGAGCATGGTGGTGTCGATGTCGGCATCGCGGAGCGGGCGCAGCAACGCCAGCTCGATCAGCGCGCCGAGCAGGAGCCCGAGCGCGATCGCCATGACCAGGCCCAGGAAGAAGTTGGTGCCCAGAACCATGACGAAGAAGAACATCATGTAGGCGCCGAACGTGTAGAGCTCGCCGTGGGTGAAGTTGACGATCTTCATGATGCCGAAGATCATCGTCAGTCCGATGCCGAGCAGCGCGTAGGTGCCACCCAGGATCGTCGCGTTCAGAGCGTGCTGGAGCAGTTGGTCCAAGGTGCCCCCCAATAAACGTGCGGCGGTGCGAGGTTGCAGCCGCGGCCCTCGTTGGCAGACGTCCGTCGGGCACATCCGGCCGTCAGGTCACGTCTCATCGGTGCGCATTGCCCTAGAAGTCCGGCACAGGCCGCACGCAGGCAGAAACGCCGGTTTGTCGGCAGATTGGACGGACCCGGCGGTGGCGCCGTATTCTGCATACCAACGCCGGGTCCGAAAAATGCGCGCGGCGAGAGGAGAAACCGCGCGCGGGCAAAGGGCTACTCTGCGGAAGCCACCTTGCCGTCCTTGATCGTCACCAAGTAGATGTTGGGCTGGTTCTGGCCGCTCTCCTGGCCTTCGGGTCCCTGCTTGATGAACGAAATGTCGCCGTTGATGCCCTGAACCTGAACGCCCCACAGAGCGTCGCGAATGGCTTTCGGTTCCAGCGAGTTGGCCGACTCAATGGCCGCCTTGATGGTCATGATGCCATCGAACCCGCGGAAACCCTCGGTCAGGCCAGCGAAGTTCAGTCCGCGGTCATTCCATTCCTTGACGAAACCCTGGGCGATCTCCGGATGCGGTGCCTTTTCGGGGAACCACGGTGCGAAGAACAGGATGTGCAGGGAATCCTCGGCAGCAGCGCCCGCCTGCTCGATCAACTGATCGGGCGAGGACGACCCGCCGGTGGTGATGACCTGAGCATCAAGGCGCTGTTCCTTGAACTGCCGCAGCGCAAGGGTGAGTTGCTCCACGCCGGTGGTGACGAACAAGGTGTCGCCGCCGGCCGCCTTGATTGACGCGATCTGCGCCGACAGATCGGTTGCCTTGGCGTCCATCGTTTCGATAACGCCGACGTCAATGCCATTGCCCTTGAGCATGGCAGTGAACTCGTCGGCCGCACCCCGGCCCCAGTCATTGTTGACGACCAGGAAGTTGGCCTTCTCGATCTTGAACTGACCGAGCTTCTGGCCGAACGCGATGGCTTCCATCTCCGACGTCGGGCTGATGCGGAAGACCCACGGGTTGCCCGAAACGGTGATCTTGCCGGAGGAGGAGGTCTCGACGACCATCGGGACGCCATACTCCATCAGCTTCGGCATCACCGCGAGCGTGTAGGTCGAGCTCCAGGCGCCCATCATCACGGGAACCTCGTCCTTGACGATCAGCTTCTCGGCCGCAGCCACGGCGTCTTTGGGGTTCGACTTGTTGTCTTCGATGATGAGCTCGACCGGCTTGCCGAGAATGCCGCCGGAGGCATTGATCAGATCGGCCGCGATGCGCGCTCCGTCAGTTACGTAGTTTCCGGAGGCGGCGACCGCTCCGGTAAGCGGTTGGTTGACACCGATGCGTACGGTGTCCTCGGCCGCGGCCGAGCCTGCAATCAGCGACGCTGCTCCGATCAGCACAGTCGCAAGTTTTGACCACCTGTTCATTGTCCAGTTCCCTCTGGTTACGGCGGGCGCAGGGATGGTCTACGGCCGCCCGCTCTCATTCTATATATTTTATCTAAGAATAGAACGATATTATCATAGGCCAACAATTTGCGCCGATCAAGCGCCATTGAATGGCCCGGCTCGATTGGTCTTCGGTTGTTGTTCGTCGATGGCTGTACTGCGCGCCTGCCGCGCGGGGTCTTGCGGGGCAGGGCGGTGTGCCGGAGCGTTATATGGCGGCGGTGTGTTGCTGTGCCCGCAATCGCCTTGGGATGCTGCGCAGATCGTCGTCATCGGGACGATCTGCCTGCCCCTTGTCGTCGGCCGTCGTGAGGCAGGGTGCGCCGGGCGGCCAGCAAGAAAGCCACATTTTTGCGCCGGCCCCCTTGTGCATCGCGCAATGAGCCCTTAATAAACACCCGTGACAGCGTGGGTGCGCAAGATCGGTGCAGGTCTTGCGCACCTTTGCGTCGTGCGCGGAAGCGGTGTCGGGTGTCCCGATATTGGGTTATCCGGCAAGAGTTCGGCGTGCTGTCCCCATACGTAGTATGTCGACATACGAAGTCTTTCGGGAAGTCCATGGCATCGAAGACCAATCCGTTCGCGTTCCTGCAGCAGGTGCGCGCGGAAATCGCGAAGGTCACCTGGCCGACGCGGCGCGAGACCATGATCACCACGGTGATGGTGTTCATCATGGTCGTGCTGGCGATGCTGTTCTTCCTGCTCGTGGACCAGACGATCGGCTGGCTGGTTGCCCGGCTGCTCGGTCTCGGCGGCTAACGGAGAAGCGCGTGGCCAAGCGCTGGTACATCGTTCACACCTACTCGAACTTCGAGAAAAAGGTGGCCGAAGCCATCCGCGAAAAGGCGGACCAGACCGGCGTCGGCGATCAGTTCGAGGAAATCCTCGTGCCGACCGAGAAGGTCGTCGAGGTGCGCCGCGGCCGCAAGGTCGACTCCGAGCGCAAGTTCTTTCCCGGTTATGTCCTGGTGAAGATGGACATGACCGATGTGACCTATCACCTGATCAAGAATACGCCGAAGGTGACCGGCTTTCTGGGCACCAACAACAAGCCGACGCCGATTCCCGAGGCGGAGGCCATGCGTATCCAGCATCAGGTGCAGGAGGGCATCGAGCGCCCGAAACCGTCGATCAGCTTCGAGATCGGCGAGCAGGTGCGCGTGTCCGACGGGCCTTTCGCGTCGTTCTCCGGCCATGTGGAGGAGATCGACGAGGAGCGGGCGCGGCTCAAGGTGGCCGTGTCCATTTTCGGCCGGGCGACCCCGGTCGAGCTGGAATACGGGCAGGTCGAGAAGACCTGAGCGGTTCCAGACAACAGTGTGGAAGGGGCATTGCGGTCGCCAACCGTTTCGCTCCGTACCACGCGACGCAATCCGGACAGCGGTGCCTTGAGGGGTGCTGACCGTCCCACGGAAGAGCGAGTGAGATGGCAAAGAAGATTATCGGCTACCTGAAACTGCAGGTGCCGGCAGGCGCGGCGTCGCCGTCGCCGCCGATCGGCCCCGCGCTTGGTCAGCGCGGGCTGAACATCATGCAGTTCTGCAAGGATTTCAACGCCAAGAGCCAGAACTTCGAGAAGAACGCGCCGTGTCCGACGATCATCACGATCTATCAGGACAAGTCGTTTTCCTTCGAGATCAAGACGCCGCCGGCCTCCTACCTGCTGAAGCAGGCCGCCAAGGTCAATTCCGGCGCCAGCGAGCCGGGCCGCGAGACTGTCGGTCAGGTGACCCGCGATCAGGTGCGCAGCATCGCCGAGGCCAAGATGGTGGATCTGAACGCCGGCGATATCGATGCGGCGATGCGCATCATCGAGGGCTCGGCCCGTTCGATGGGCCTTGAGGTTCAGGGGTAAGCGTCATGGCGAAGACAGGAAAGCGCATGAACAGCGCCCGCGAAGGGCTGGAACCGGGCGCCGCGCTGGCGCTGGAAGACGCGGTCAAGGCGGTCAAGGAGCGCGCCAAGGCGAAGTTCGACGAGACCGTCGAGGTGGCGCTCAACCTGGGCGTTGACCCGCGCCATGCCGACCAGATGGTGCGCGGCGTGTGCCAGTTGCCGAACGGCACCGGACGCACCCTGCGCGTGGCGGTGTTCGCGCGCGGCGACAAGGCCGACGAGGCCAAGGCCGCCGGTGCCGACGTGGTCGGCGCGGAGGATCTGGTCGAAACCGTCCAGAAGGGCGAGATCAACTTTGATCGCTGCATCGCCACGCCGGACATGATGCCGCTGGTCGGCCGGCTGGGAAAGGTGCTGGGCCCTCGCGGCCTGATGCCGAACCCCAAGGTCGGCACCGTGACACCGGATGTCGCGGCGGCGGTGGAAGCCTCCCGTGGCGGCTCGGTGGAGTTTCGTGTCGAGAAGGCCGGCATCGTTCATGCCGGCGTCGGCAAGGCGAGCTTCGCCGAGGACAAGCTGGTGGAGAACGTGCGCGCCTTCATCGATGCGGTCGTCAAGGCCAAGCCGACCGGCGCCAAGGGAACCTATCTGAAGCGCGTCGCGCTGAGCTCCACGATGGGGCCGGGCGTGCGCGTCGAGCCGTCGAGCCTGTCGGCCGGGTAAGTCCCGACGCAGGTTGCTCTAGGCGGCAACACGAGTTTCGGCGCGGGGAGGTGTCCTCGCGCTGGAAGGCCGGACCACAAGGATCATCGATCCGCGCGGTCCGGTGCCTGTCCGAGATTGCGGGTGCCCCACGAGGGCCTAATCGGTTCGCCGGCCTGCATGAGACGGGGACGAACGGATTTAACGGGTGCGCTCAAGGGCGCCCCGGAAGATTGGTTCGAACCACGTTGCCTCACGGCGGCGGGCCGCTTGGGTCCGTTCGTTTGCAAGGCGGACAGGGTTTGCGCTGGCGATTGCTGCGCCTGTCCGGCTTGAAGCGGGTCAGGGGAAGCGTCGCGCAGTTGGTGCAACCGGTGGCGGGTTTGTTCGCAAGGCCGCCGCCAGACCGGAGAGAGCAAGTGGATAGAGCGCAAAAGCAAGAGCTCGTCTCGACGCTTAACGACGTCTTCCAGAACACCGGAGTCGTCGTGGTCGCCCACTATGCCGGCCTGTCCGTCGCCGACATGACGAGCCTTCGCGGCCGCATGAAGGACGCGGGCGCGCGGGTCAAGGTGGCCAAGAACCGGCTCGCCAAGATCGCTCTTGACGGCACCGACCTGGACCACATGAAGCCGCTGTTCGAGGGGCAGACGCTGATCGCCTTTTCCGACGATCCCGTCGCAGCACCGAAGACGGCGGTGGATTTCGCCAAGGCCAACGAGAATCTCAGGATTGTCGGTGGCGGCATGGGGCAGACCTCGCTCGATGCGGACGGCGTGAAGGCACTCGCCTCGCTGCCGTCGATCGACGAGCTGCGCGCCAAGATCGTCGGGATGATTGCCACCCCGGCGACGCGTATCGCGCAGGTCGTCAACGCGCCGGGCGGGCAGCTTGCCCGCGTGATCCAGGCAAAGGCCGATCAGGGCGAGGCGGCATAGGCCGGCCTCCCGTAACTGGTTCGAACCGATTAGGAGCAAGTAACATGGCTGATCTGGAGAAGATCGTCGAAGACCTGTCCAACCTCACCGTCCTGGAGGCCGCCGAGCTTTCCAAGATGCTTGAGGAGAAGTGGGGCGTTTCCGCCGCGGCCCCGGTCGCGGTGGCAGCCGTTGGCGGTGCCGCCGGCGGCGGCGAGGCTGCTGCGGCCGAGGAAAAGGACGAATTCGACGTCGTCCTGGCCGAGGCAGGCGCCCAGAAGATCAACGTGATCAAGGAAGTGCGCGCGATTACCGGACTTGGCCTCAAGGAAGCCAAGGACCTGGTGGAAGCCGCACCGAAGCCGGTCAAGGAAGGTGTCGACAAGGAAGAGGCCGAGAAGCTGAAGACCCAGCTCGAAGAGGCCGGCGCCAAGGTCGAACTGAAGTAAGTCGCCGCCGCGGTTACACGCTGCGGCAGCACATGTTGCGTCGGGTTGTGCCGGTTCTGCGTCAAGACACGCGGAACCGGTGCGCCCGATGACGCGTCTCCGGCCTGAGGGCCGGGGAGATGCAGTCGGCAGGCGATGCCCCAGGCGCGCAAGGCGCGTTTGAGGCATCACCTGAACAGGTATCACCCGCGGCAGGCATCGCCTGAGCAGGTGAAGAAGCGCGTTGAACAGGCCCGGTCCGGGCCGCAGACAAGAATTCCTAAGGAGCGACGATGGCGCAGTCGTTTATTGACCGCAAACGTGTCCGCAAGTCCTTCGGCTCGATCCGGGAGGTGGCGGCACTTCCCAACCTGATCGAGGTGCAGAAGGCCTCTTACGACGCGTTCCTGCAGGTGGAGAGGCCCGAGGGCGGACGTCTCGACGAGGGCCTGCAGGCGGTGTTCAACTCGGTGTTCCCGATCTCGGATTTCTCCGGTTCGGCGATGCTGGAGTTCGTCGACTTCGAGTTCGAGGCTCCGAAGTACGACGTCGACGAGTGCCGTCAGCGCGACATGACCTACGCCGCGCAGCTCAAGGTGACGCTGCGGCTGATCGTGTTCGATGTGGACGAGGAGACCGGTGCGAAGTCCGTCAAGGACATCAAGGAGCAGGACGTCTACATGGGCGACATGCCGCTGATGACGTCCAACGGCACGTTCATCGTCAACGGCACCGAGCGCGTCATCGTCTCGCAGATGCACCGTTCGCCGGGCGTCTTCTTCGACCATGACAAGGGCAAGACGCACGCGTCGGGCAAGTTGCTCTTCGCCGCGCGCATCATTCCCTATCGCGGTTCCTGGCTCGACATCGAGTTCGACGCCAAGGACATCGTCCATGTGCGCATCGACCGGCGCCGCAAGCTGCCGGTGACGACGCTGATGTACGCGCTGGGCCTGGATTCCGAGGAGATCCTGTCGACCTTCTACGACACCATAGAGATCACCAAGGACAAGAAGGAAGGCTGGCGCCGGCCGTTCAACGCCGAGCGCATGCGCGGCGTCAAGGCGACCGCCGACCTGATCGACGCCGACAAGGGCAAGGTGATCTTGGAGGCCGGCCGCAAGCTGACCGCGCGCAAGGCCCGCGACCTCACCGAGGGCGGGCTGAAGGCGCTGCGGGTCAGCGACGAGGAGATGCACGGCCATTACATCGCCGTGGACATGGTCAACGCGGAGACCGGCGAGATCTATTCTGAGGCCGGCGACGAGATCGATGAGAAGGTGCTGGAAAAGCTGGTGGAAGCCGGCTTCGACATGATCCCGGTGCTCGACATCGACCACGTCACGGTGGGTCCCTACATCCGCAACACGCTGGCGCTCGACAAGTCGGAGACGCGTCAGGACGCGCTGTTCGACATCTACCGCGTCATGCGTCCCGGTGAGCCGCCGACGATCGAGGCGGCCGAGACCATCTTCGAGAGCCTGTTCTTCGACCCGGAGCGTTACGATCTCTCCGCCGTTGGCCGGGTGAAGATGAACATGCGCCTCGACCTTGACGCCCCCGACACCATGCGGGTGCTGCGCAAGGAGGACATCCTGGCGGTTATCCAGACGCTGGTCGGTCTGCGCGACGGACGTGGCGACATCGACGACATCGACCATCTCGGCAACCGCCGGGTGCGCTCGGTGGGCGAGTTGATGGAAAACCAGTACCGCGTCGGGCTGGTGCGCATGGAGCGTGCCATAAAGGAGCGCATGAGCTCCGTCGACATCGACGCGGCGATGCCCCAGGACCTGATCAACGCCAAGCCGGCGGCGGCCGCGGTGCGCGAGTTCTTCGGCTCCTCGCAGCTCTCCCAGTTCATGGACCAGACCAATCCGCTTAGCGAGATCACCCACAAGCGGCGTCTCTCGGCGCTTGGGCCGGGCGGTCTGACGCGCGAGCGGGCCGGCTTCGAGGTGCGCGACGTGCACCCGACCCATTACGGCCGCATCTGCCCGATCGAGACGCCGGAAGGTCCCAATATCGGCCTGATCAATTCGCTGGCCACCTTCGCGCGGGTCAACAAGTACGGCTTCATCGAGACGCCCTACCGCAAGGTCAAGGACGGCAAGGTCACCGACGAGGTTGCCTATCTCTCCGCCATGGAGGAGACCAAGCACTATATCGGCCAGGCCAACGCGGACCTCGACAAGAAGGGCCAGTTCGTCGAGGAACTGGTCGTGGCGCGCCATGGTGGCGATGTCATGCTGGTGCCGCGCGAGCGCGTCGATTACATGGACGTGTCGCCCAAGCAGCTTGTTTCGGTTGCCGCCGCGCTCATTCCCTTCCTTGAGAACGATGACGCCAACCGCGCCCTGATGGGCTCCAACATGCAGCGCCAGGCGGTGCCGCTGATCAAGGCGCAGGCGCCGCTGGTCGGCACCGGCATGGAAGGCGTCGTGGCGCGCGATTCAGGCGCTGCGATTGCCGCACGGCGCGCCGGCGTGGTCGATCAGGTGGATGCCACCCGTATCGTCATCCGCGCCACCGAGGAGCTCGATCCGGCCAAGCCCGGCGTCGACATCTACCGGCTGCTGAAGTTCCAGCGTTCCAACCAGAACACCTGCATCACGCAGCGCCCGCTGGTGCGCGTCGGCGACCGGGTGGTGGCTGGCGATATCATTGCCGACGGACCCTCCACCGACCTCGGCGAACTGGCGCTGGGGCGCAACGTGCTCGTCGCGTTCATGCCGTGGATGGGCTACAACTTCGAGGATTCCATCCTGCTGTCGGAACGCGTCGTCTCCGACGACGTCTTCACCTCGATCCACATCGAGGAGTTCGAGGTGATGGCCCGCGATACCAAGCTGGGGCCGGAGGAGATCACCCGCGACATTCCCAACGTCTCGGAGGAGGCGCTGAAGAACCTTGACGAGGCCGGTATCGTCTATATCGGCGCGGAGGTTCAGCCCAGCGACATCCTCGTCGGCAAGATCACGCCGAAGGGCGAAAGCCCGATGACGCCGGAGGAAAAGCTCCTGCGGGCGATCTTCGGCGAGAAGGCCTCCGACGTGCGCGACACTTCCTTGCGCGTCCCGCCAGGCGTCACCGGCACCGTTGTCGAGGTGCGTGTCTTCAACCGCCACGGTATCGACAAGGACGAGCGCGCCCAGGCGATCGAGCGCGAGGAGATCGAACGACTCGCCAAGGACCGCGACGACGAGCAGGCGATCCTCGACCGCAACGTGTTCGGACGGCTGGCCGAGATGCTGACCGGCAAGAAGGCGGAATCCGGGCCGAAGGGCTTCAAGAAAGGCGACAAGGTCACGCAGGACGTACTCGATGCCCATCCGCGCGGCACCTGGTGGCAGTTCGGTCTGGCCAACGACAAGGCGATGGCCGAGATCGAGGCGCTGAAGAACCAGTATGACGAGTCCAAGAAGCAGCTCGAGCAGCGCTTCATGGACAAGGTCGAGAAGCTGCAGCGCGGCGACGAGCTGCTGCCGGGCGTGATGAAGATGGTCAAGGTCTTCGTCGCGGTGAAGCGCAAGATCCAGCCCGGCGACAAGATGGCCGGCCGCCACGGCAACAAGGGTGTGGTCAGCCGCATCGTGCCGGTGGAGGACATGCCGTTCCTGGAGGACGGCACGCAGGTCGACATCGTGCTCAATCCGCTTGGTGTGCCGAGCCGCATGAATGTGGGGCAGATCCTTGAAACCCATCTGGGATGGGCCTCGGCTGGGCTTGGCCGCAAGGTGGCGCAGGCGGTCGACGCCTATTACCGCGAGGGCCGGATCACGCAGCTCAAGAAGGAGCTGACCGGCATCTACGGCAAGGACGCGACCATCGCCGAGCTGGACGAGGATCAGCTGGTCGAACTGGCGCAGAACCAGCGCAACGGCATTCCGGTGGCGACGCCTGTCTTCGATGGCGCCAAGGAGGCGGATATCGAGGAACTGCTGGAGGCGGCGGGCTTCGACGACTCCGGCCAGTCGGAGCTCTATGACGGGCGTACCGGCGAGCTCTTCGACCGTCCGGTGACCGTCGGCTACATCTACATGCTGAAGCTGCATCACCTGGTGGACGACAAGATCCACGCCCGCTCCATCGGCCCCTACAGTCTGGTCACCCAGCAGCCGCTGGGCGGCAAGGCGCAGTTCGGCGGCCAGCGCTTCGGCGAGATGGAGGTGTGGGCGCTGGAGGCCTATGGCGCCGCCTACACGCTGCAGGAAATGCTCACCGTCAAGTCGGACGACGTGGCCGGCCGCACCAAGGTCTACGAGGCCATCGTGCGCGGCGACGACACATTCGAGGCGGGCATTCCGGAATCGTTCAACGTGCTGGTGAAGGAAATGCGTTCGCTCGGCCTCAACGTCGAGCTTGTGGACGAGAAGCCGAAATCCGACGCCGAGCCGAGTGGCCCGGCGCTGCCGCCGGCAGACGCGGCCGAGTAGCCCCGCGACAGCCTACGCAACGACCACGTTTTTCCGCGTGATGTGCCGGCAGAGGTCGCCGGCGCGGTGTACGCGACAAAGGAGATCAGGATGAACCAAGAGGTCCTCAACGTCTTCGGCAACCAGGAGCCGGCGCAGACCTTCGACAACATCCGCATTTCGCTGGCCAGCCCTGAGAAGATTCTGAGCTGGTCGTTCGGCGAGATCAAGAAGCCCGAAACGATCAACTACCGCACGTTCAAGCCGGAGCGTGACGGGTTGTTCTGCGCGCGCATCTTCGGTCCGGTGAAGGACTACGAGTGCCTGTGCGGCAAGTACAAGCGGATGAAGTACAAGGGCATCATCTGCGAAAAGTGCGGTGTCGAGGTGACGCTGAGCCGGGTGCGCCGCGAGCGCATGGGCCATATTCAGCTTGCAGCACCCGTCGCCCACATCTGGTTCCTGAAGTCGCTGCCGAGCCGCATCGGCATGATCCTCGACATGACGCTGAAGGATCTGGAGCGCGTCCTCTATTTCGAGAACTACATCGTCATCGAGCCGGGTCTGACGCCGCTGAAGGAAAATCAGCTACTGACCGAGGACGAGTACATCGACGCCCAGGACGAGTTCGGCGTCGACAGCTTCACGGCGATGATCGGCGCGGAAGCGGTGCGCGAGATCCTGCGCAACCTCGACCTTGAGGGCCTGCGCGACAGCCTGCGCGTGGAAATCGCCGAATCCACCTCCGAGTTGAAGCCCAAGAAGCTGGCCAAGCGGCTGAAGCTGGTTGAGGCGTTCCTTGAGTCGGGCAACCGGCCGGAATGGATGATCCTGTCGGTGGTGCCGGTGATCCCGCCGGACCTGCGCCCGCTGGTGCCGCTGGATGGCGGACGCTTCGCGACCTCGGACCTGAATGACCTGTATCGCCGGGTCATCAACCGCAACAACCGCCTCAAGCGGCTGATCGAACTGCGCGCCCCCGACATCATCATCCGCAACGAGAAGCGGATGCTGCAGGAATCCGTCGATGCGCTGTTCGACAACGGTCGCCGCGGCCGCGTCATCACCGGTGCCAACAAGCGCCCGCTGAAATCGCTTGCCGACATGCTGAAGGGCAAGCAGGGCCGTTTCCGCCAGAACCTGCTCGGCAAGCGCGTCGACTATTCCGGGCGCTCGGTCATCGTGGTCGGTCCGGAGCTCAAGCTGCACCAGTGCGGCCTGCCCAAGAAGATGGCGCTGGAGCTGTTCAAGCCGTTCATCTATTCGCGGCTCGACGCCAAGGGCTATTCCTCCACCGTCAAGCAGGCCAAGAAGCTGGTGGAGAAGGAAAAGCCCGAAGTCTGGGACATCCTCGACGAGGTCATCCGCGAGCACCCGGTTCTGCTCAACCGGGCGCCGACGCTGCATCGCCTCGGCATCCAGGCCTTCGAGCCGGTGCTCATCGAGGGCAAGGCGATCCAGTTGCATCCGCTGGTCTGCGCCGCCTTCAACGCCGATTTCGACGGCGACCAGATGGCCGTTCACGTGCCGCTGTCGCTGGAAGCGCAGCTCGAAGCGCGCGTGCTGATGATGTCGACCAACAACATCCTGCACCCGGCCAACGGCCAGCCGATCATCGTGCCCTCCCAGGACATCGTGCTGGGGCTCTACTACCTGTCGCAGATGCGCGATAGCGAGCCGGGCGAGGGGCTGTCCTTTGGCACGGTTGCCGAGGTCGAGCATGCGCTCAACGCCGGCGCGGTGAGCCTGCACGCCAAGGTCAAGGGCCGCTTCGTCACCGTCGACGAAGAGGGCAACGAGCAAAGCGAGCTGCACGAGACCACGCCGGGCCGCATGCTGATCGGTCAGTTCCTGCCGCGTCAGGCCAACGTGCCCTTCGACGTCGTCAATCAGCTCATGACCAAGAAGCAGATCTCGTCGATGATCGATGCGGTCTACCGCCACTGCGGGCAGAAGGACACGGTCATCTTCTGCGACCGGGTCATGCAGCTTGGCTTCAAGCACGCCTGTCTTGCCGGCATCTCGTTCGGCAAGGACGACATGGTGGTGCCCGACAGCAAGTGGAAGTTTGTCGAGGAGACCCGCCAGCTCGTTGCAGAATACGAGACCCAGTACAACGAGGGCTTCATCACCCAGGGCGAGAAGTACAACAAGGTGGTCGACGCCTGGGCGAAGTGCACCGACCGGGTCGCCGACGAGATGATGGCGCGCATTTCCTCCGTGCAGCACGAGGAGGAGTCCGGTCGCGAGCAGGCGATCAACTCCATCTACATGATGTCGCACTCGGGCGCGCGCGGTTCGCCGGCGCAGATGAAGCAGCTTGCCGGCATGCGTGGTCTGATGGCCAAGCCGTCGGGCGAGATCATTGAAAGCCCGATCATCTCCAACTTCAAGGAAGGCCTGTCGGTGCTGGAGTACTTCAACTCCACCCACGGCGCGCGCAAGGGCCTCGCCGATACGGCGCTCAAGACGGCCAACTCCGGCTATCTGACGCGCCGGCTTGTCGATGTCGCGCAGGATTCGATCATCACCGAAGAGGATTGCGGCACCGACGGAGGCATCTCCATTTCGGCGGTGGTCGATGCGGGCGAGGTGATCGTCTCGCTGGGTCAGCGCGTGCTCGGCCGCACCATTGCCGAGGACGTGAAGGACTCGGCCTCCGGCGATGTCATCGTGCCTGCGGGTACGCTGGTCGGCGAAGTCGAGGCGGATATCATCGAGAAGGCTCAGCCGCCGGTCGTGAAGATCCGTTCGGTGCTGACCTGCGAGACCGCCAACGGCGTGTGCGGGGCCTGCTACGGCCGCGATCTGGCACGCGGCACGCCGGTCAATATCGGCGAGGCAGTCGGCGTCATCGCGGCCCAGTCGATCGGCGAGCCGGGCACCCAGCTCACCATGCGCACCTTCCACATCGGCGGCACGGCGCAGGTCGTCGACCAGTCGTTCATGGAGTCGAACTTCGACGGCAAGGTGGAGATCCGCAACCGGTCGGTGGCCAAGAATACCGACGGCCATCTGATGGTCACCGCGCGCAACGTCTCGGTGGCGATCATCGACGCGGACGGCAACGAGCGTTCCGTGCAGCGCCTCAACTATGGCGCGCGGCTGCGCGTCGACGAGGGCGAAGATGTCTCTCGCGGCCAGCGGATCGCCGAATGGGACCCCTATACGCGTCCGATCCTCACCGAGGTCGACGGCACCGTCGATTTCGAGGACCTGGTCGACAAC
Organism: Tepidamorphaceae bacterium; assembly: GCA_028279445.1. Taxonomy (GTDB): domain Bacteria; phylum Pseudomonadota; class Alphaproteobacteria; order Rhizobiales; family Tepidamorphaceae; genus JANQNT01. The sequence goes on from JANQNT010000025.1 coordinate 45,190, forward strand.
GTGTCGATGTCGGAATCGACCGACGAGTCCACCGGCATCACCAAGCGTTCGGTGATCGACTGGCGGGCGACGCCGCGTGGCGCCGATCTCCGGCCCGCGATCGTCATCAAGGACAAGAAGGGCGAAATCGCCCGGATGAGCCGTGGTGTCGACGCTCGTCACATCCTGCCTGTGGATGCGATCCTGTCGGTGTCGCCGGGCGATACGGTCAAGGCTGGCGATGTGCTGGCGCGTATCCCCACCGAAGGCGCCAAGACGCGCGACATCACCGGCGGTCTGCCGCGTGTTGCCGAGCTGTTCGAGGCGCGCCGGCCCAAGGACGCGGCGATCATCGCCGAGGCCACCGGCACCGTGCAGTTCGGCCGCGACTACAAGAACAAGCGCCGCATCATGATCGTGCCGGAAGGCGAAGATGCGGAGACGGTCGAATACCTGATCCCGAAGGGCCGCCACCTGCATGTGCAGGAGGGCGACTTCATCGAGCGCGGCGAGTTCATCCTCGATGGCAACCCCGCTCCGCACGACATCCTGGCCATCAAGGGCGTGGAGGAGCTTGCCTCGTACCTCGTCAACGAGATCCAGGAGGTCTACCGGCTGCAGGGCGTGCTAATCAACGACAAGCACATCGAGGTCATCGTCCGGCAGATGCTGCAGAAGGTGGAGATCACCGATCCAGGCGAGTCCAGCTTCCTCAAGGACGAGCAGGTCGACCGCATCGACTTCAACGAGACCAACGAGCGGCTCAAGGACGAGGGCAAGAAGCAGGCTGCCGGCGTGCCGGTGCTGCTCGGTATCACCAAGGCGAGCCTGCAGACCCGCAGCTTCGTCTCGGCGGCCTCGTTCCAGGAGACCACGCGGGTCCTCACAGAGGCGGCCGTCAACGGCAAGCGCGATACGCTCGATGGGTTGAAGGAGAACGTCATCGTCGGCCGGCTGATCCCGGCGGGAACCGGCGCGATGATGAACCAGCTTCGTAACGTCGCCCAGCAGCGTGATGCGTTGATCGTGGAAGAAAAGGCCCGTCAGGCTGCCGCCCTTGCTGCCGCCCAGCAGGCCGAGGCGGGTGCGGAAGACGAGATCGTTGCGGAAGGCTGATCTCCCGCGTACCGATTCAGATCGAAGGCGAGAGGGGCTGCTTCGGCAGCCCCTTTCTGCTTGGCCTAAGGGCGCTTTGCTGCGGCGCAACAGAAACTGTCGCCAAATACCGGCGAAACGACGAAAAATTGCCGCGCCACCCTGTTGACGGGTGAGGGGCTCATGAGTATTGTCCGCGCCACTTCAGCGACGGGTGGTAAGCCTCGTCCTTTGCGGGTCGCCTAGAGCCGCAAAATCAAGGGCTTAAACGCTGTCGCCGCGCAAGCGAGAACAAGCTGAGGTCACGATCCGGGCGCTGCTCGGGTCCTCTGTGTTTCCAGGGCACCCAGGGGCTTTGAGTCCTGCCGGGTGTTTTCGTTTGTTTGGCGCGCTGGAGGCGAGGTTTGAACGCGTGCCGCGACTGCAGCGCGGTGCCGACAAAGAGAAGTTGAGCGATGCCGACGATCAACCAGTTGATCCGCAAGCCGCGTAAGGACAAGCCCCGGCGCAACAAGGTGCCGGCCATGGAGGCGTGTCCGCAGAAGCGTGGCGTGTGCACCCGCGTCTATACGACGACGCCGAAGAAGCCCAACTCGGCGTTGCGCAAGGTCGCCAAGATCCGGCTGACCAACGGTTTCGAGGTGATCGGCTACATCCCCGGCGAGGGCCACAACCTGCAGGAGCACTCGGTGGTGATGATCCGCGGCGGCCGCGTCAAGGACCTGCCCGGCGTGCGCTACCACATCATCCGTGGCGTGCTCGACACCCAGGGCGTCAAGGACCGCAAGCAGCGCCGCTCCAAGTACGGCGCCAAGCGGCCGAAGTAAGTCGTCCAGGCGAGAAGGTTCGATACACACATGTCCCGTCGTCGTCAGGCTGAAAAACGCGAGATCCTGCCGGACCCGAAGTTCGGCGATATCGTGGTGACGAAATTCATGAACTCGGTGATGCGCGACGGCAAGAAGTCGACCGCCGAGAGCATTGTCTATGGCGCTTTCGACCAGGTCGAGAGCAAGGCCAAGGCCGACCCGCTCGGTGTGTTCCATCAGGCGCTCGACAACGTCATGCCGGCGGTCGAGGTGCGTTCGCGCCGCGTCGGCGGCGCCACCTACCAGGTGCCCGTCGAGGTGCGCAACGAACGCCGCCAGGCGCTGGCCATCCGCTGGATGATCGGCGCGGCGCGGTCGCGCAACGAGCGCACCATGGTGGAGCGGCTGTCCGGCGAAATCCTGGATGCCTTCAACAATCGCGGCGCCGCGGTGAAGAAGCGCGAGGACACGCACCGCATGGCGGAAGCGAACCGCGCTTTCTCGCATTACCGCTGGTAACGGTTCCGGAGAGACCCCCAATGCCCCGCACTCATCCGATCGAGGACTACCGCAACTTCGGCATCATGGCCCATATCGATGCCGGCAAGACGACGACGACCGAGCGGGTCCTGTACTACTCCGGCAAGAGCCACAAAATCGGCGAAGTCCACGATGGTGCGGCCACCATGGACTGGATGGAGCAGGAGCAGGAGCGCGGCATCACCATCACGTCGGCGGCCACCACGACGTTCTGGAACGACAAGCGCCTCAACATCATCGACACCCCCGGCCACGTCGACTTCACCATCGAGGTGGAGCGCTCGCTGCGCGTGCTCGACGGGGCGGTGGCGCTGCTCGATGCCAATGCCGGCGTCGAGCCGCAGACCGAGACCGTGTGGCGCCAGGCGGACAAGTACAAAGTGCCGCGCATGATCTTCGTCAACAAGATGGACAAGATCGGCGCCGACTTCTTTCGCTGTGTCGACATGATCAAGGAGCGCCTCGGGGCGCGGCCTGTGGTGCTGCAACTGCCGATCGGCGCGGAAAGCGAGTTCGCCGGCTGCGTTGACCTGATCCGCATGCAGGCGATCGTGTGGGAAGACGAAAGCCTCGGCGCCAAGTTCGACTATGTCGATATTCCAGCCGACCTCGCCGACAAGGCCGCGGAGTACCGCGAGCAACTCGTCGAGACGGCGGTCGAGCAGGACGAGGCGGCGCTGGAAGCCTATCTGGAAGGCGAGGAGCCGGACGTGGACCAGCTAAAGGCGCTGATCCGCAAGGGCACCGTCAGCACCGACTTCATTCCGATCCTGTGCGGTTCCGCCTTCAAGAACAAGGGCGTGCAGCCGTTGCTCGATGCGGTCGTCGACTTCCTGCCGAGCCCGGTGGACGTGCCGGCGATCAAGGGCATCGACCCGAAGAGCGAAGAGACCATCGAGCGCAAGTCGAGCGACGACGAGCCGCTGTCGCTGCTGGCGTTCAAGATCATGAACGACCCCTTCGTCGGCTCGCTGACCTTCTGCCGCATCTATTCCGGCAAGCTCGACGCGGGCGTGTCGCTGCTCAACACGGTGAAGGAGAAGCGCGAGCGTGTCGGGCGCATGCTGCAGATGCACTCCAACCACCGCGAGGACATCAAGGAAGCCTATGCCGGCGACATCGTCGCCATCGCGGGGCTGAAGGAAACCACCACCGGCGATACGCTGTGCGACGCCACCAAGCCGGTGATCCTGGAGCGCATGGAGTTCCCCGATCCGGTGATCGAGATCGCGGTCGAACCCAAGACCAAGGGCGACCAGGAGAAGATGGGCATGGCGCTCAACCGCCTGGCGGCCGAGGATCCCTCCTTCCGCGTCAAGACGGACGAGGAATCCGGTCAGACCATTCTTGCGGGCATGGGCGAATTGCACCTCGACATCCTGGTCGACCGCATGAAGCGGGAGTTCAAGGTCGAGGCCAATATCGGCGCGCCGCAGGTCGCCTATCGCGAGACCATCACGCAGCTCAACGAGATCGACTACACGCACAAGAAACAGACCGGCGGTTCGGGCCAGTTCGCCCGCGTCAAGCTGGTGCTGGAGCCGCAGCAGGCCGGCGAGGGCTTCGAGTTCGCCAGCGAGATCGTCGGCGGCAATGTGCCCAAGGAGTACATCCCCGGCGTGCAGAAGGGCATCGAGAGCGTGATGACCTCCGGCGTGCTGGCGGGCTTCCCGATGGTCGACGTCAAGGTGCGTCTCATCGACGGCGCCTATCACGACGTGGATTCCAGCGTCATGGCCTTCGAGATCGCCTCGCGCGCGGCTTTCCGCGAGGGCGTGCAGAAGGCGTCGCCGAAGCTGCTTGAGCCGATCATGAAGGTCGAGGTGGTGACGCCGGAAGAGTACATGGGCGATATCATCGGCGATCTGAATTCGCGGCGTGGCCAGATCCAGGGCACCGAGGCGCGCGGTATCGCCACCGTGGTCAACGCCATGGTGCCGCTCGCCAACATGTTCGGTTACGTCAATACCCTGCGCTCCATGAGCCAGGGCCGGGCGCAGTACACCATGCAGTTCGACCATTACGAGCAGGTGCCGCAGGCGGTTGCTCAGGAGGTTCAGGCGAAGTTCGCCTGATCAAGTCACCAACGGTTTCCACGGGGAAACAGGGCTAGAGACGGAGATACCCAATGGCCAAGGAGAAGTTCGAGCGGAATAAGCCGCATGTGAACATCGGCACGATCGGCCACGTTGACCACGGCAAGACGTCGTTGACGGCCGCGATCACCAAGTTCTTCGGCGAGTTCAAGGCGTATGACCAGATCGATGCGGCGCCGGAGGAAAAGGCGCGCGGCATCACGATCTCGACCGCCCACGTGGAATACGAGACGGAAAACCGCCACTACGCCCACGTCGACTGCCCGGGCCACGCGGACTACGTCAAGAACATGATCACCGGTGCCGCCCAGATGGACGGCGCGATCCTGGTCGTGTCGGCCGCCGACGGCCCGATGCCGCAGACCCGCGAGCACATCCTGCTCGCCCGTCAGGTCGGCGTTCCGGCGATCGTCGTCTATCTCAACAAGGTCGACCAGGTCGACGACGAGGAGCTGCTCGAGCTTGTCGAGCTGGAGGTGCGCGAGTTGCTGTCCTCCTACGAGTTCCCCGGCGACGACATCCCGATCGTCAAGGGCTCGGCCCTGGTGGCTCTGGAAGACGGCGACAAGGCGATGGGCGAGGATTCGGTGCGTGCGCTGATGGCCGAGGTCGATCAGTACATCCCGACTCCGGAGCGCCCGATCGACCAGCCGTTCCTGATGCCGATCGAGGACGTGTTCTCGATTTCCGGCCGCGGCACGGTGGTCACCGGCCGCGTCGAGCGCGGCATCATCAAGGTTGGCGAGGAAATCGAGATCGTCGGTATCCGCGACACCACCAAGACGACCTGCACGGGCGTCGAGATGTTCCGCAAGCTGCTCGACCAGGGCCAGGCCGGCGACAACATCGGCGCGCTGCTGCGCGGCGTGGAGCGCGAGGGCGTGGAGCGTGGCCAGGTGCTGTGCAAGCCCGGTTCCGTGACCCCGCACACCAAGTTCAAGGCCGAGGCCTACATCCTCACCAAGGAGGAGGGCGGTCGCCATACGCCGTTCTTCACCAACTACCGGCCGCAGTTCTACTTCCGCACCACCGACGTCACCGGCGTCGTCTCGCTGCCCGAGGGCACCGAGATGGTCATGCCGGGCGACAACGTGGCCATGGACGTGGAACTGATCGTGCCGATCGCCATGGAAGAGAAACTGCGTTTCGCTATCCGCGAGGGCGGCCGCACCGTGGGTGCCGGCGTCGTCTCGCAGATCATCGAGTAACGCTGCAAAGAGACTTGAGGCGGCGCGTCGCGAACACGGCGCGCCGCTTCGTTCGATCAACCCGCTTGGGACGCTAACCGATGAACGGTCAGAACATCCGCATCCGGCTCAAGGCCTTCGATCACCGCGTGCTCGACAATTCGACGCGCGAGATCGTCAACACCGCGCGGCGCACGGGCGCCCAGGTGCGCGGGCCTATTCCGCTGCCGACACGGATCGAACGGTTCACGGTGAACCGCTCGCCGCATATCGACAAGAAGAGCCGCGAGCAGTTCGAAATGCGCACCCACAAGCGGCTCCTGGACATCATCGACCCGACACCGCAGACCGTCGACGCGCTTATGAAGCTCGACCTGGCTGCCGGCGTCGACGTCGAGATCAAGCTGTAGAGCCTGAGAGAGATAAGTTCGCCATGCGCTCTGGATTGATCGCGCAAAAACTCGGCATGTCGCGAGTCTTCACCGAAGACGGGCAGGATATCCCCGTCACGGTGCTGAAGGTCGACAATTGCCAGGTCGTTGCGCAGTGCACGGAAGAAAAGAACGGCTATAACGCGTTGCAGCTCGGCACCGGCAAGCGCAAGGCGAAGAACACCGCGCGCGCCGAGCGCGGCCACTTCGCCGTCGCCAAGGTCGAGCCCAAGCGGCGGATGGCCGAGTTCCGCGTCAGCTCCGACAACATGATCGATGTCGGCGCCGAACTGACGGCCGACCATTTCATCGCCGGCCAGTTCGTCGACATCACCGGCACCTCTGTCGGTAAGGGTTTCGCCGGCGCCATGAAGCGGCACAATTTCGGCGGCCTTCGCGCCTCGCACGGCGTGTCCATCTCGCACCGCTCGCACGGCTCCACCGGCAACAGCCAGGACCCGGGCAAGGTGTTCAAGGGCAAGAAGATGGCCGGCCACATGGGTGACGCGCGGGTGACCACGCAGAACCTGGAAGTGGTGCAGACCGACGTCGAGCGCGGCCTGATCCTGGTCAAGGGCGCGGTGCCCGGTTCCAAGGGCGGGTTCGTGCTGCTGCGCGACGCCATCAAGAAGCGGCTGCCCGACGGTGTGCCGTTCCCCGGCGCGTTCCGCACCGATGGCAGCGTAGAAGAGACGCCTGCTGCGGAGGCCGCTCCGGCCGAAGAGGCACCAGCCGAAGCGGCCCCGGTGGATGAGGCTACACAGGTCGACGTTGCGCCGGCGGAGGAGGCTCCTGTTGAGGCGTCTCCCACCGATGACGCGCCGGCCGAGGACAGCGCTGACACCGGCGATGCCAATGATGGCGATGCCGAGAAGAAGGAGGGCTCGTGATGAAGCACGATGTCGTCTCCCTCGATGGCAAGAAAGCCGGTTCGGTCGACCTCGACGAGGCGATCTTCGGGCTCGATCCGCGCACGGACATCCTGCATCGCATGGTTCGCTACCAGCTCGCCAAGCGTCAGGCCGGCACGCACAAGGTCAAGAACCGCGGCGAGATCACCAGCCGCACTGGCGCGAAGATGTTCCGCCAGAAGGGTACCGGACGTGCACGCCACGGATCGGCGCGCGCCGGCATCTTCCGTGGCGGCGGACGCGCCTTCGGGCCGCAGGTGCGCAGCCACGCGCACGACCTGCCCAAGAAGGTGCGCGCCCTGGCGCTCAAGCACGCGCTGTCGACCAAGGCCAAGAACAAGGCGCTGGTGATCCTGGACAACACCGAGCTGAAAGAGCCCAAGACCAAGGCGCTTTCCGCCGGGCTCGGCAAGCTGGGCGTTGCTTCGGCCCTGGTCATCGACGGCGCCGAGGTCAACGGCAACTTCAAGCTGGCGGCGCAGAACCTGGCCCATCTCGACGTGCTCCCCGTTCAGGGTATCAACGTCTACGACATCCTGCGCCGGGACACGCTGGTGCTGACGCGGGCGGCGCTTGATGCGCTGAAGGAGCGGTTCAAATGAGCACTGACACACGCCATTACGACGTGATCCGCGCGCCGATCATCACCGAGAAGTCGACCATGGCTTCGGAGAACAACCAGGTGATGTTCAACGTCGCGCCGGACGCCACCAAGCCCGCGATCAAGCAGGCGGTCGAGGCGCTGTTCGGCGTCAAGGTGACGGCGGTCAACACGATGGTGCGCAAGGGCAAGGTGAAGCGCTTTCGCGGCCGCACCGGGCGTCAGAGCGACGTCAAGAAAGCGATCGTGACGCTCGCCGAGGGTGACTCCATCGACGTGACGACGGGGCTGTAGGGCAATGGCACTGAAGAAATTCAATCCCAAGACGCCGGGCCTGCGCCAGCTCGTCATCGTCGACCGGTCCGGCCTGTGGAAGGGCGATCCGGAGAAGACGCTGACCGAGGGCCTGACCAAGTCGGGCGGGCGCAACAACCACGGGCGCATCACCGCGCGGCGGCGCGGCGGCGGCCACAAGCGCCTCTACCGCGCGGTCGATTTCAAGCGCCGCAAGGCGGATGTGCCGGGCAAGGTGGAACGGCTGGAATACGATCCCAACCGCACCGCCTTCATCGCGCTGATCGTCTACGAGGATGGCGAGAAGGCCTATATCCTGGCGCCGCAGCGCCTCGGCGTGGGCGACACTGTCGTGGCCGGCGAGCAGGTCGACGTGAAGCCCGGCAATGCCATGCCGCTGGCCAATATCCCGATCGGCACCATCGTCCACAACGTGGAGATGAAGCCGATGAAGGGCGGCCAGATCGCGCGCGCGGCGGGCGCCTATGTGCAGCTCGTCGGTCGCGACCAGGGCTACGCCATCCTGCGGCTCAATTCCGGCGAGCAGCGCCGGGTTCCGGCGCGCTGCATGGCGACCATCGGCGCGGTGTCCAACCCGGACAACCTGAACACCAACATGGGCAAGGCGGGCCGCAACCGCTGGGCGGGCAAGCGCCCCGCGGTGCGCGGCGTCGTCATGAACCCGGTCGATCACCCGCATGGCGGCGGCGAAGGCCGCAGTTCCGGCGGTCGTCACCCGGTGACGCCGTGGGGCAAGCCGACCAAGGGCAAGCGCACGCGCAGCAACAAGTCGACCGACAAGTACATCCTGCGCAGCCGCCATATGGCGAAGAAAAAACGGGGTTGATGCGTCATGGCGCGTTCGGTTTGGAAGGGTCCCTTCGTTGATGGCTATCTGCTCAAAAAGGCAGATGCCGCGCGGGAATCCGGCCGCAAGGACATCATCAAGATCTGGAGCCGGCGCTCGACGATCCTGCCCCAGTTCGTCGGCCTGACCTTCGGTGTCTACAACGGCCAGAAGCACATCCCTGTCCTCGTCACCGAGGACATGATCGGCCACAAGTTCGGCGAGTTCGCACCGACCCGTACCTATTACGGTCACGCCGCCGACAAGAAGGCCAGAAGGAAGTAGTCATGGGCAAGGCGAAGACACCTCGGACGCTGGCCGAGAACGAGGCCAAGGCGGTGACGCGCAACCTGCGCGTCAGCCCGCAGAAGCTCAACCTCGTGGCGCAGCTCATCCGCGGCAAGAAGGTCGACAAGGCGTTGGCCGACCTGACGTTTTCGCGCAAGCGCATCGCCCGTGACGTGAAGAAAACACTCGAGTCGGCGATCGCCAACGCCGAGAACAACCATTCGCTGGATGTCGACGATCTGGTGGTGGCGGAGGCCTACGTAGGCAAGGCACTTGTCATGAAGCGCTTTCGTCCCCGTGCGCGCGGACGCGTCGGGCGCATCATGAAGCCGTTCGCCAACATCACCATCGTCGTTCGCCAGGTCGAGGAGGCCGCCTGATGGGCCAGAAAGTCAATCCGATCGGTCTGCGCCTTGGGATCAACAAGACGTGGGATTCGCGCTGGTTCGCCGACAAGGGCGAATACGGCGACCTGCTGCACGAGGACGTGCGCATCCGCGACTGGCTGAAGCAGCAGCTCAAGCAGGCCGCCGTCGCGCGCATCGTCATCGAGCGCCCGCACAAGAAGTGCCGCGTCACGATCCACACCGCGCGTCCGGGCATCGTCATCGGCAAGAAGGGCGCCGACATCGAGCGGCTGCGCAAGAAGATCGCCTCGATGACCGACTCCGAGGTCCACCTCAACATCGTCGAGGTGCGCAAGCCGGAACTGGACGCTCAGCTCGTCGCCGAATCCATCGCCCAGCAGCTTGAGCGCCGCGTGTCGTTCCGCCGCGCCATGAAGCGTGCGGTTCAGTCGGCGATCCGGCTCGGCGCCGGCGGCATCCGCATCAATTGCGGCGGGCGCCTGGGTGGCGCGGAGATCGCGCGTACCGAATGGTATCGCGAGGGCCGGGTGCCGCTGCACACGCTGCGCGCCGACGTCGATTACGGCGAGGCGACGGCGGTGACCGCCTACGGCACCAACGGCGTCAAGGTGTGGATCTTCAAGGGCGAGATCATGGAGCACGACCCGACGGCGTCCGAGCGGCGCTCGCTGGAAGGCGGCGAGACGGCCGGGCGCCGGCGCGAGGGCGGCGGAGCAGGCGCGGGCGCCAGAGCGGGAGCCTGACGGCTTTCCGCTTGAGAGACGGGGTTTCAGGAGATCAGCAATGCTGCAGCCAAAGCGCACAAAGTTCCGCAAGCAGCACAAGGGCCGCATCAAGGGTGTGGCCAGCCGCGGCGTGAACCTCAACTTCGGCGCCTATGGGCTCAAGGCGCTGGAGCCCGAGCGGGTGACCGCGCGCCAGATCGAGGCGGCGCGGCGCGCCATTACGCGCCACATGAAGCGCGCGGGGCGGGTGTGGATTCGCATCTTCCCGGATGTGCCGGTGTCGAAGAAGCCGACGGAAGTGCGCATGGGTAAGGGCAAGGGCGCGCCGGAATACTGGGCGGCCAAGGTCAAGCCCGGGCGGATCATGTTTGAGATCGACGGCGTGCCCACCGAGGTCGCGCACGAGGCGCTGCGGCTTGGAGCCGCCAAGCTGCCGGTGCGCACCAAGGTTGTCAGCCGTGTGGGCGAGTAGGGAAGCGACGTTATGAAGGGCGAAGACGTACGCGGCATGACGGCGGACCAGCTCAAGGACGAGCTGGCGAAGCTGAAAAAAGAGCAGTTCAACCTGCGCTTCCAGCAGGCCACCGGCCAGTTGGAAAACACCGCGCGGGTGCGTCAGGTGCGTCGCGATATCGCGCGCGTGCAGACGGTGATCAAGCAACAGGCGCGCCAGGGCGCGCAAGGCTAAGGGACGTTTCGAATGCCAAAACGCATTCTCCAGGGCGTCGTGGTCGGCGACAAGAACGACAAGACGGTGACCGTGCTTGTCGAGCGCCGCTTCACGCACCCGCTGTTCAAGAAGACCGTGCGGCGCACCAAGCGCTACCGCGCCCATGACGCGCAGAACGCGCACAAGGTGGGCGATCTGGTGCGGATTGAGGAATGTGCACCGATCTCGCGCAACAAGCGCTGGACGGTGATTGCGGAAGGCGGCGCCTGATTTCAGGCGCGGGCAGCGTTGCCCCGGTAGAGGAACAAGAGGTCAGCCATGATCCAGATGCAGACCCAGCTCGACGTTGCCGACAATTCCGGCGCGCGCCGCGTCATGTGCATCAAGGTGCTCGGTGGCTCGAAGCGCAAGTATGCCCGCGTCGGCGACATCATCGTGGTGTCGGTGAAGGAGGCGATCCCGCGCGGCCGCGTCAAGAAGGGCGATGTGCTGCGCGCCGTCGTCGTGCGCACCGCCAAGGACATCCGCCGCAACGACGGCAGCGTGATCCGCTTCGATCGCAACGCCGCGGTGCTGGTGAACAACAACAAGGAGCCGATCGGCACGCGCATCTTCGGTCCGGTGCCGCGCGAACTGCGCGCCAAGCACCACATGAAGATCGTGTCGCTTGCTCCGGAGGTGCTGTGATGGCCGCCAAGATCAGGAAGGGCGACAAGGTCGTCGTGCTGGCCGGCAAGGACAAGGGCCGCACTGGCGAGGTGATCGAGGTGCGCCCCAGCGACGCGCGCGCGCTGGTGCGTGGCATCAACATGATCCAGCGCCACCAGCGCCAGACCGCGGCGCAGGAAGGCGGCATCATCCGCCGCGAGGCGCCCGTACACTTGTCGAACCTGGCGATCGCCGATCCCAAGGACGACAAGCCGACCCGGGTCGGGTTCAAGGCTCTGAAAGATGGGCGCAAGGTGCGGTACGCCAAGCGCTCGGGAGAAGAGATCGATGGCTGACACCGCTTACGAGCCGCGGCTGAAGCGCCAGTACGCCGACACCATCCGTCCGGCGCTGGTGGAGAAGTTCGGCTATGCCAATCCGATGCAGGTGCCGCGGATGGAGAAGATCGTCATCAACATGGGTGTTGGCGAGGCGGTCGGCGATTCCAAGCGGGTGGGCGCGGCCGCCGGCGACCTGGGGCTGATCGCCGGTCAGCGTCCGGTGGTGACCAAGGCGCGCAAGTCGATCGCCGGCTTCAAGCTGCGCGAGGGCATGGCCATCGGCGCCAAGGTGACGTTGCGCAAGGCGCGCATGTACGAGTTCCTGGACCGGCTGGTGACCATCGCGCTGCCGCGGGTGCGCGATTTCCGGGGACTGAACCCGAAGAGCTTCGACGGGCGCGGCAACTATGCGCTCGGCATCAAGGAGCACATCGTTTTCCCGGAAATCGACTACGACAAGGTCGACAACATCATGGGTCTGGACGTGGTGGTGTGCACCACGGCGAACACGGATGAGGAAGCGTGCGAACTGCTGCGCGGCTTCAACTTCCCGTTCCGCGCCTAAGCGACGCGGACACGGGAACAGGAGGAAGGCATGGCGAAGAAGAGTGCGGTCGAGAAGAACAAGCGGCGCGCGCGTCTGGTCAAGCGCTACGCGCAAAAGCGCGCGGAGCTCAAGGCCCTGACCACCGACCAGTCGCTGTCGATGGAGGAGCGGTTCAAGGCGCAGCTCAAGCTCGCCGAATTGCCGCGCAACTCCTCCAAGACGCGGCTGCGCAACCGCTGTCAGGTGTCGGGCAGGCCGCGCGGCTTCTACCGCAAGCTGAAAATGTCACGCATCGCGCTGCGGGAACTGGGCTCCAAGGGCCTGATCCCCGGCATGGTCAAGTCGAGCTGGTAAGGAGACCTGAAGCATGTCGATCGGTGATCCTTTGGGCGATATGCTCACGCGCATCCGCAATGCGCAAATGCGCGGCAAGTCGGTGGTCAAGACGCCGGCCTCGCGGCTGCGCGAGCGCGTGCTGCATGTGCTGGAGTCGGAAGGCTACATCCGTGGCTTTTCCAAGACCGATTATGATAACGGCCGCACGGAATTCGATATCGAATTGAAGTACTTCGACGGCAAGCCGGTGATCCGCGACATCCAGCGGGTCTCCAAGCCGGGCCGGCGGGTCTACTCGTCGGTGAAGAACCTGCCGCAGATCAACAACGGCCTTGGCGTGTCCATCGTCTCCACGCCCAAGGGCGTGATGTGCGACTGGCAGGCGCGCGAGGAAAATGTCGGCGGCGAGGTGCTCTGCCGCGTCTTCTAGGCGCTGTGGCCGCACGCAACGAACGGAAATGATGAACGATGTCGCGCATTGGTAAGAGACCGGTCGAGGTACCGAGTGGCGTCACCGTTTCGGTGGATGGCCAGCAGGTTTCGGCCAAGGGGCCGAAGGGCGAGCTGTCGGTGACGCTGGTGGAGCACGTGCTCGCCGCGATGGGCGAGGGCGGTGTCGAGGTCACGCCGCGCGATCTGTCGAAGACGTCGCGCTCGGCCTGGGGCATGTCGCGCACGCTGGTGTCCAACATCGTCGAAGGCGTCTCGAAGGGCTTCGAGAAGAAGCTGGAGATCAACGGCGTGGGTTATCGTGCCGCCGTGCAGGGCAAGGCGCTGCAGTTGTCGCTGGGCTACAGCCACGACGTCAATTTCGAGATTCCCGACGACGTGCAGATCCAGTGCCCCAAGCCGACCGAGATCGTGGTCAGCGGCATCGATAAGCAGCGCGTCGGCCAGGTGGCCGCGGATATCCGCAAATGGCGCCAGCCCGAACCCTACAAGGGCAAGGGGATCAAGTACGCGGACGAGCACATCGTGCGCAAGGAAGGCAAGAAGAAGTAACGGCCATGAGCAGCAAGAGCTTGAGCATTCAGCAGCGCCGCGCCGGGCGGGTGCGCCGGCGGCTTGCCAGGAACAACGCCGGGCGTCCGCGTCTGTCGGTGTTCCGCTCCTCGAAGAACATCTATGCCCAGGTGATTGACGATGTCGCCGGCGTCACGGTCGCGTCCGCCTCGACGGCGGAGAAAGACCTCAAGGCCAAGCTGAAGACCGGCGCGGATACCGCGGCGGCGGGCATGGTCGGCAAGCTGGTCGCCGAGCGGGCGAAGGAAAAGGGTATCTCCAAGGTCGTCTTCGACCGTGGTCCCTACATCTATCACGGCCGCATCAAGGCGCTTGCGGACGGTGCCCGCGAGGCCGGGCTGGAGTTCTAATTCAGGCGGCGCTGGCTGCTGCAAACGGACATTGAACGAATGGCAAATCCGAACATGCGACCCAATCAGCGCGATGAGCGCGACAGCGAGTTCGTCGACCGGCTGGTGCACATCAACCGCGTCGCCAAGGTGGTCAAGGGCGGCCGGCGCTTCGGTTTCGCCGCGCTGGTGGTCGTGGGCGACCAGAAGGGCCGTGTCGGCTTCGGCCACGGCAAGGCGCGCGAGGTGCCGGAGGCGATCCGCAAGGCGACCGAATCCGCCAAGCGGCAGATGATCCGCGTGCCGCTGCGCGAGGGCCGTACGCTGCATCACGACGTCTATGGACGCCACGGCGCGGGCCGCGTGGTCCTGCGCGCCGCACCGCCCGGCACCGGCATCATCGCTGGCGGTCCGATGCGCGCGGTGTTCGAGACGCTGGGCGTGCAGGACGTGGTCGCCAAGGCGCTGGGGTCGTCGAACCCCTACAACATGGTGCGCGCCACGTTCGAGGCGCTGAAGGAAGAAGATAGCCCGCGCTCGGTGGCGGCGCGTCGGGGCCTGAAGGTCTCCACGCTGCAGTCGCGCCGGCGTGACGGCAGCGATGTCGCCGAGGCTTGAGCGGCGCGCATCGGGAAAGGCAACGGACCATGGCCAAGAAGACCATCACGGTTGAACAGATCGGCAGCCCGCTGCGCCGCCCAAGGGACCAGCGCGCGACGCTCGTCGGTCTGGGTCTGAACAAGATGAACCGCCGCCGCACGCTGGAGGACACCCCGGCCGTGCGCGGCATGATCAAGAAGGTCCAGCACCTCGTCCGCGTGGTCGAGGATTGACGCGTATTCCCGAAAAGCGGAAACCGGTTTTTGGACAAGAATACGCGCCAGAACAAACTGCCTCTAATGCCCAGTTCGTTGGGCCTTTTGAGGCGATCACAATTTTGCTTGCCGCATTGCGGTTGCGGCCGGAGTGACAGATATGAAGCTCAACGAGATCAGCGATAATCCCGGCGCGGTGAAGGCGCGCAAGCGGGTCGGGCGCGGCATCGGTTCGGGCACCGGCAAGACCGCCGGGCGCGGTCACAAGGGCCAGAAATCGCGTTCGGGCGTGGCCATCAAGGGTTTTGAGGGTGGTCAGATGCCGATCCATCGGCGGCTGCCCAAGCGTGGCTTCAACAAGCCGTTCCGCAAGGAGTATACCGCCGTCAATCTGGACCGGATTCAGCAGGCGGTCGATGCGGGCAGGCTTGACGCCAAGAAGCCGGTGGACGTGGCGGCGCTGGTCGCGGCCGGCGTGGTGCGCAGGGCGCTCGATGGTGTGCGTATCCTGGGCCGCGGCGAGTTGAAGGCGAAGATCGCGTTCAAGGTCGCCGGTGCCAGCGCCACGGCGAAGGCGGCGATCGAGAAGGCCGGTGGCAGCGTCGAACTGATTGAAGCCAAGGCGGACAGTGACGCGGCCAAGACCGATCCGGTCAAGACCGAGAAGAAGGCCAAGACGAAGGACGACGAGAAGGCCGGGACGCCAAAGGAAACGAAGGCGGAAAAGGCCGACCAGTCGGGTGACAAGTCTGATAAGACCGACGAAGGCTAACGGTGCGGGGAGCGCCGGGCCGAAGCGCGTGCACACGGTAGGCGGGGGCTAGCCGCCGGTCTTCAAGCCGGCACAACCGGATACCGATTGCGGAGACGATAATGGCATCAGCCGCCGAGCAACTTGCCGCCAATATCAACTTTGGTGCCCTGGCCAAGGCCGAGGAACTGAAGAAGCGCATCTGGTTCACGCTCGGCGCGTTGCTGATCTATCGCATCGGCACCTACATCCCGCTTCCCGGTATCGACCCGCAGGCCGTCTCCGAACTGTTCAATCGCCAGGCGAGCGGCATTCTCGGCCTGTTCAACGTCTTTGCCGGCGGTGCGGTGGAGCGCATGGCGATCTTCGCGCTCAACATCATGCCGTACATCTCGGCATCGATCATCGTACAGCTCCTGACCACCGTCTCGCCGCATCTTGAGCAGCTCAAGAAAGAAGGCGAGCAGGGCCGCAAGCAGATCAACCAGTACACTCGCTACGGCACCGTGTTCCTGGCCGCGATCCAGGCCTACGGCATCTCCGTGGGGCTTGAGGGCACCGGCACGGTGGTGATCGATCCGGGCTGGTTCTTCCGCATCTCCACCGTCATCACGCTGGTTGGCGGCACCGTGTTCCTGATGTGGCTCGGCGAGCAGGTCACCCAGCGCGGCGTGGGCAACGGCATCTCGCTGATCATCTTCGCCGGCATCGTCGCCTCGTTCCCCGGTGCCATCGCCGGCATGCTGGAACTGGGCCGCCAGGGCGCGCTGTCGACCCCGCTGATCCTCGGCATCATCGTGCTGCTGATCGCCGTCGTCATCCTGATCGTCTTTGTGGAGCGCGCCCAGCGCCGGCTGCTGATCCAGTATCCCAAGCGCCAGGTGGGCAACCGCATGTTCCAGGGCGATTCCTCGCACCTGCCGCTGAAGCTCAACACCGCCGGCGTGATCCCGCCGATCTTCGCCTCGTCGTTGTTGTTGCTGCCGATCACGGTGGCCAACTTCTCCGCCGGCCAGGGTCCGGAATGGCTGGTGACCATCACCGCGCTATTGGGGCACGGCCAGCCGCTCTATCTGACCTTCTACGCGGCGATGATCATCTTCTTCGCCTTCTTCTACACGGCGATCGTGTTCAACCCGAAGGACACCGCCGACAACCTGAAGAAGCATGGCGGCTTCATTCCCGGTATCCGGCCGGGCGAGAAAACGGCTGAACACATCGATTTCGTGCTGACACGCATCACCACCGTGGGCGCTGCCTATCTGGCGCTGGTCTGCCTGCTGCCGGAGTTCCTGATCGGCTATTCGGGCATTCCGTTCTATCTCGGCGGCACGTCGCTGCTGATCGTCGTGTCGGTGACCATGGATACCGTGTCGCAGGTGCAGGGCCATCTGCTGGCGCACCAGTACGAAGGTCTCATCAAGAAGGCCAAACTTCGTGGGGGCAAGCGTCGATGAGACTGGTTCTTCTGGGGCCGCCGGGGGCGGGCAAGGGTACCCAGGCAAAGCGTATCGAAGAGCGCTACAGCGCGGTTCAGCTATCCACCGGCGACATGTTGCGCGCCGCCGTCGCGGCGAAGACGCCGGTCGGCCTGAAGGCGCAGCCGATCATGGAAGGCGGCGGGCTGGTTCCCGACGAGATCGTTGTCGGCATCATCGCCGAGAGGCTCGAGGAGCCCGATGCGGCACAGGGTTTCATTCTCGATGGCTTTCCCCGCACGGTCGGCCAGGCCAAGGCGCTCGACGCCATGTTGTCGGAGAAGGGGATCGCACTCGACGCGGTGCTGGAGCTGACCGTCAACGAGGACGAGCTGGTCAAGCGTATGGAAACGCGCGTCGCCGAGACCAGGGCGGCCGGCGGAACGGTGCGCGCCGACGACAATCCGGATGCGTTCCGCAAGCGTCTGGTCGCCTACCGCGAGCAGACCGCGCCGCTGTCGGACTACTATCGCGGCACGGGGCTGTTGAAGACCGTCGACGGCATGCGTTCGATCGACGAGGTGAGCACCGCGGTGAATGCCGCGCTGGATGGATAGAAAGTTAGGAAAACGGGGCGTTTGGATGGTTGACGAGCGGGCCGGTGATCGATATTTCTCGGCTCTCTTATTCGTAAGATGACCAGAACCGGATTCGGAGGGGCCCATGCGCCTTCGGGGAGCCGGTTTTTCGTCTTGCGATATTTGTGTTGCTTGCCGTCCGGCGCGTTGGACATCGCTGGCTTTCAGGAACGGTAGACCCGGCCGGGTATCCGGCCACGGTGGAGACAGAACATGGCCCGCATCGCAGGCGTCAATATCCCGACCAACAAGCGCGTGGTGATCGCGCTGCAGTATATTCATGGCATCGGGTCCCGGAAGGCGCAGGAGATCTGCGAGAAGGTCAACATCGCGGCTCCGCGCCGCGTCAACGAACTGACCGACGCGGAAGTGCTCAAGGTGCGCGAAGTGATCGATCGCGACTATCTGGTCGAGGGTGACCTGCGCCGCGACGTGGCGATGAACGTCAAGCGGCTGATGGATCTGGGTTGCTACCGCGGCCTGCGCCATCGCCGTGGCCTGCCGGTGCGCGGACAGCGCACGCACACCAATGCGCGCACGCGAAAAGGTCCGGCCAAGGCCATCGCGGGCAAGAAGAAATAGGTATTTCCCATCGCGCCGCCCTTGTGGCGGTGCGCTGGCATCAGGGACACGATCATCCGTCATGGCCAAGGACACCAAACGCGTCGCCAGGCGCGAGCGTAAGAACATCGCCTCGGGCGTGGCGCATGTGAACGCGAGCTTCAACAACACCATGATCACCATCACCGATGTGCAGGGGAACACGATCTCCTGGGCATCCGCCGGTGGCATGGGGTTCAAGGGATCGCGCAAGTCGACGCCCTACGCGGCGCAGTTGGCCGCCGAGGATGCCGCCAAGAAGGCGTCCGAGCACGGCATGCGCACGCTGGAAGTGGAAGTGCGCGGCCCCGGTTCGGGCCGTGAATCGGCGCTCAGGGCGCTGCAGGCGGCGGGTTTTGCCATCACGTCGATCCGCGATGTGACGCCGATCCCGCACAACGGCTGCCGTCCGCGCAAGAAGCGCCGGGTGTAACGACGAGAGGCCTGCCCGCGCGGGCTTTGAGCGGTTGGCCGCGGAGCGCACGAAGACCCGGCGGGGCAGGTCGCGGAACCGACGGTGAACCGACAGACAGGCGGCAGGGCCGCCCCGGGCTGGTCCCGGCGAAACGAATTCAAAGAGGTGTCCTGGTGATCGAAAAGAACTGGCAAGAGCTGATCCGACCGAACAAGCTCGACATCATTCCCGGTCACGACCCCAAGCGGCAGGCGACGCTGGTCGCCGAACCGCTGGAGCGCGGCTTCGGGCTGACGCTCGGCAATTCGCTCAGGCGCATCCTGCTGTCGTCGCTGCAGGGGGCGGCGGTGAACTCCGTGCAGATCGACGGCGTGCTGCACGAGTTCTCCTCGATCTCCGGCGTGCGCGAGGATGTCACCGACATCGTCCTCAACATCAAGGACATCGCCATCCGCATGGAAGGCGACGGCCCCAAGCGCATGGTGCTGCGTGGCGAGGGCCCCGGTCAGGTGACTGCCGGCGACATCCAGACCGTGGGCGACATCGAGGTGCTCAACCCGGAGCTGGTGCTGTGCACGCTCGATGACGGCGCGGAAATCCGCATCGAGTTCACCGTCGACACCGGCAAGGGCTACGTGGCCTCCGACCGCAATCGTCCCGACGATGCGCCGATCGGCCTGATCCCGGTCGATAGCATCTACTCACCCGTCAAGCGCGTCTCCTACAAGGTCGAGCCGACCCGCGAGGGCCAGATCCTCGACTACGACAAGCTGACCATGGAGATCGAGACCAACGGCTCGGTTGCGCCGGAAGACGCTGTGGCCTTCGCCGCGCGCATCCTGCAGGACCAGCTTTCGGTGTTCGTCAACTTCGACGAGCCCAAGCCCGAAGTCACCCAGCCAGAAGTGCCCGAGCTTGCCTTCAACCCGGCTCTCCTGAAGAAGGTCGACGAACTGGAGCTGTCGGTGCGTTCGGCCAACTGCCTGAAGAACGACAACATCGTCTATATCGGCGATCTGGTTCAGAAGACCGAGGCCGAGATGCTGCGCACGCCGAACTTCGGCCGCAAGTCGCTGAACGAGATCAAGGAGGTCCTGTCCCAGATGGGTCTGCATCTGGGCATGGAGATCCCGAACTGGCCGCCCGAGAACATCGAGGACATGGCCAAGAAGCTGGAAGAGCCGTACTAAGGCGGCTCTGTCTTACCCTGGGGCCGCGGTGGCCCGACCCCTCCGTACCGGATGAGCGGGCGGGGGTGACGCTTATCGGCTTCGCGCGGCGAGGCCTAGATCAGAAGGAGGACGGTCATGCGCCATGGCCTGAGCGGACGCAAACTCAACCGGACCAGCACCCATCGCAAGGCGATGTTCGCCAACATGGCCGCCTCGCTGATCCGCCACGAGCAGATCGTCACCACGCTGCCGAAAGCCAAAGAGCTGCGCGGCGTGGTCGATCGGCTGATCACCTTGTCCAAGAAGGGTGGCCTGGCCAACCGGCGGCTGGCCTATGCCCGTCTGCGCGACAAGGACATGGTGGCCAAGCTGTTCGACGCCCTGGCCGATCGCTATCAGGATCGTCCGGGCGGTTACACCCGCGTTCTGAAGGCGGGCTTTCGCTACGGCGATGCCGCGCCGATGGCTGTGATCGAGCTGGTCGACCGGGATGAGTCGGCGAAGGGCGCCGAGGATCTTGCGCGCGTCGAAGCTGAGCGCGACGAAGACGACGAGGAGTAGTCCGGGCCAGCTAGTCGATGGGGGCCGAAGCGTCGCTTCACCCCATCAGTGCCGACAGGCTATCGACCGTCCCTTGCGACGGTCGGTATTCCAGCCCGACGAACCCGTCATAGCCCCGCTGTTCCAGCCAGGCGAGCTGGTCGCGCCAGTCCAGGGAGCCGGTGCCCGGTTCCTGCCGGCCGGGCGCGTCCGCCAGATGCACATGGCCGATCCGATCGATTCGGCCGGCGAGCACCGCTTGCGGCGTCTCGCCCATCACCGCTGAGTGGTAAAGGTCGTAGAGCAGGCGGATCTCGGGCATCCCTACCGCATCAATGATATCGAGCGCCTCGGGCGTGAAGGGCAAGAAGTAACCGGGGTGGTCCACGCGCGTGTTCAGTGGCTCCAAGAGCAGGGTTACGCCCGTGCCTTTTAGGACCTCAGTCGCTCTGGCGAGGCACTCGACAATGGCCGCGTGCTGATCCTCGCGGGGCACGTGGGGGCGGAGGGGGCCCGCCTGGGCAATCAGCGTGCCGCAGCCCAGTTTTTGCGCGATCGCGATCGATTCTGCCAGCCCGTCAAGAAACGCGCCGTGCTGCGCCGGGTCGGTCAATGGCGCCATGGGTTCGCTGACGAAGCCGGTCAGGGTCAGCCCGGTGTCTTGCAGGGCAGCCACGATCGACGGCAGGTCCTTGTCGCGCCAGGACCAGAATTCGACAGCCGTCAGGCCAGCCGCCGCGGCCAGCCGGATGCGTTCGGCCGGATCATTGGCCTCGGCAGCGAACAGCAGCTCGATGCAGGCTGAAAACTGAATGGTCATGACGGTTCGCCATAGGTCAGCAGCACCTGCATGGCTTCCGCGCCCCGCCGGTCGACCAGATCGTAGGCTTCCGGCGCCTCGTCAAACGGCACGCGATGGCTGATCAGGGCCGCCAGATCCAGTGTGCCGAGATAGTCCCGAACCAGGGCGCTCCGCCGCTCAACCGTCCATAGTGGCCCCAGCTCCGGATTCACCGTCGCGACCTGCGAGCAGACAACCTTGACCCGGTTATGGTGAAACTCGCCGGCCAGGCTGAGGCTTTCGAACGAACCGCCATACCAGGACATCGCGACCACTGTGCCGTTGTAGCCTACGGTACGGATGGCTTCGTTCAGTGCCGGGGCAGCGCCCGAAACTTCAAACACGAGGTCCGCACCTCGGCCGTTCGTCAGATCGTGGACGGCCTTGGCCACGTCATCGCCGGCTGGGTCGAGCGCGTGTGTCGCAGCGCCGCCAACCGCCAGATCGCGGCGGCCGGCAATACCGTCGATGGCGATGATCGTCCGCGCGCCCGCCAAGGCCAGCAGCCTGACCACAAGCTGCCCGATCACGCCCAGGCCCATGACGGTCACCTCGGCACCGATCGGCGGCCGGCCGTCGAGAACGCCGTTCAGAGCCGTGCTCAGATTGGCGAAGAAAACACCAAGCTCGGGCTGCTTAAGTCCCGTGAGCGGAATGGCCTGGCCTTCACCGACCACGGCGTGCCGACCGTGCGGCGCATAGCAAAAGACGAGATCGCCCTCGCGCAGTATGGTGACGTCGGCCCCAAGTGCGCGGACGTACCCGACGCTGGCATAGCCATAGCGCGCCGGGTATTGCCAGTCGGGCTGGTCGGTATCGACGAACAGGCGCGTCGCAGGGTCCATGCGTTTGCGCCATTGCGGGGCCAGGCCGCGATAGACGTTCATCTCGGTGCCCGCGCTGATGCCGGAGACGATCGCCTCGACCAGCACCTGGCCCGGTCCCGGCGGATCGATCGTGATCTCGCGCACCTCGGCCTTGCGGGGGGCGGTGAAATAAAGGGCTTCGGTCTTGATCATGGATGTCCCTTGTTCAGCCCTTGACGCCGCCGGCGACCAGACCGCCGATCATGTAGCGTCGGACGATCTGAAACAGGATGATGGCGGGCAGGGCGATGATCACGCCGCCGGCCATGACCTCGCCCCAGCTGAACGAGTAGGGGTCGAACAGCGCCTGCAGTGCTAACGGCAGGGTCTTTACGTCCGTCGAGGTGATCAGGGCCAGCGCCAGCAGATACTCGCCCCAGGACAGCACGAAGGCGAAGGTCGCAACCGCAACGATGGCCGGCGCCACGAGGGGCAGCACGACCCGGACCATGGCGCCCAGGCGGCTGCAACCGTCGATCATCGCCGCCTCTTCCAGTTCGACCGGCACCTCGGCGATGTAACCACGCAGCATCCACACCGCGATCGGCAGGCCGAGCGTGAGATGGGTGATGGCCAGCCCCGTCAGGGTGTTGCTTAGCTCCAGGCTGCGCATGACGATGACAAGCGGCACCAGGATCGCGACATGCGGCAGCATCTGGGTGCTGAGAATCAGCAGCCCGAACCCCTCGCGCCCGCGATACTTGAAGCGCGCCAGACTGTATGCGGCGGGCAGCGCCACCAGGGTGGAGACGATGGCGCTGGCCAGGCCGACGATCAGGCTGTTGCGCAGCGCGATCAGAAAGTCCGATCGGGCTAGGATCGCGCGGTAATGCTCAAACGTCAGCTCTTCCGGCCAGAACCCGCCGGCCAGGATCTCGCTGTTCGGTTTGAACGAGGCGACGATCACCCAGATCACGGGGAACAGCAGCAGGATGACGGCGACAAGCGTCACCACGTCCAGGCCGGCATCCTTCAGTTTGCGCCGCCGGCTCATGCGGCGGTCTCCTCGCCGCGGGTGCGCAAGGTCAGCCACGAGGCGATCAGCAGGACCAGCAGCATGGCCGTGCTGATGGTCGCGGCGTAGGCGGGCCGAAGCTCTGTGAAGAAGACCTGGAAGATCATGATGCCGACGATGGTCGTGCTCTCGCCGGGCCCGCCACGGGTCATGATCCAGGCGAGATCGAAGCTGTAGAAGGCGAGGATGCCCAGCACCAGGCCGATGGCGATGGCGGTGTTGCGGATCAGCGGCAAGGTAATGTAGCGCAGCCTTTGCCAGGCCCCGGCGCCGTCGATGCGTGCCGCCTCGTAAAGCTCGTCCGGGATGTTTTTCAAGGCGGCCAGCAGGGCGATCACCATGAACGGCGTGCCTTTCCAGCCGGAGATGAAGGTGACCATCGCCAGGTTCAGGCCCGGCTCACTCAAGATCGAGCGGTCGCCCACGATGCCGAGGAAGGCGAAGACCGCATGCAGGCTGCCGACCTCACTGTCCAAGAGGAAGCGCCAGCCATAGGCAACGACGATGAAGGGTGTCACCCAGGGTGTCAGGATCAGCGCCGACAGGCTGCGGCAAATGGGCGTGTCGCGGTTCAACAGCAGGGCCAGCGGCAGGCCGAGCCCGAATTCCACCGCCACCGTGCCCAAGGTCCAGATCCAGGTGCGCACAAAGGCGTCCCAAAACGCCGTGTCCCGGAACAGGTCGGCATAGTTGCCAAGTCCCGTCCATTCAGGCGTCGGGCTGCGCAGCAGGTACCAGTCCTGAAACGACAGCCACAGGCCGTAGATCAGCGGCAGCACCGCGACCGCCAGGGCCACGGCAACGGCCGGCGCCACCAGATAGTAGGGCAGGCGCCGTTGCCGTCGCCGCCAGGCCCGGCCCGAGGTCTGGGCCCGGGACCGGGTGGCGGCGACGGCGGCGCTTCTCGGCATGGCAATCAACGCCGGGTGGGTGAGGGACCTAGCGGCTCAACACCTCATTGATGTCGTCGCATAGGGCGGCGACGGCATCGTCGACACCGCTTTGGCCCAGCGCGACCGTCTGGATCGCGGTCTGGATCGTATCGACCTCAAGCTGGCCCATCTCGGCGATCGCCTGGTCGGGATGCTGATAGGGATAGGCCTGCTGTAACTGCTCAACAAAGACCGTGAAGGG
Source organism: Tepidamorphaceae bacterium (assembly GCA_028279445.1). Classification (GTDB taxonomy): domain Bacteria; phylum Pseudomonadota; class Alphaproteobacteria; order Rhizobiales; family Tepidamorphaceae; genus JANQNT01. Next base: position 69,460 of record JANQNT010000025.1, read on the forward strand.
GTATTCGTCCCACGGGTCCTGCTGGGCCATGCGTGCGCTGCCCGGGATCATGCCCGAACTGACTGACAGCTCGCGCAGCGCGCCCTCTGGGCGAGTGGCATAGAGGATCCATGCCGCCGCCGCGTCCTTCACATCGGACTCCGCCCACAGAACGAGCGGCCAGCCGCCCAGGAAGGCGAAGCGTCCCTCGGGGCCTTCCGGCACCATGGCGACAGCGACATCGTCGGCAAACGCCGCGCCTTCATTGTGCAGGTCGGCCCAAATACCGGGATAGTCGACGATCATGGCGAACCGGCCGTCCAGGAAACCGCGACGCATTTCGTTGCCTGGCATGGTGGCGGCGTCCGGGTGGGTCACACCGGCCTCGTAGGCCCCAACATAAGCGCCAAGCGCTTGGCGGAACTCATCACTGTCCAGCCCGCATTGGCCCTCATCGTTCAACAGCCGGGCGCCGTGCGAGAGATAGACGCTCATGAAGTTGTGCAGGGTCAGATAGTCGATGCTCATCGGCGCGGCCCAGCCATAAACCTCGCCGTCCGTGGCCTCAGTTATCGCTTCGGCCGCGTCAAGCATCTCCGACCAGGTCTGAGGCGGTGCATCCGGGTCAAGTCCCGCCTGCTCGAACAGGTCGCGCCGGTAATAGAGTGCACGCGTCTCTACGGCCAAGGGGGATGCCCACCATTGGCCGTCCAGATTGTAATAGCCACGATCGCCAGGCCAGATGTCGTCAGCGACGCTATAGCCTTCCGCTTCGGAATAGGCCTCGAAATAGGCGTCCAGCGGGGCCAGCGCACCGATCGCCTGGAACTGGGCGACGACATTGTTGCCGAGGAACGACACGTCCGGCAATCCACCGGAGGCCAGTGCGCTGACCAGCCGCTGCTGCTGTTCCGACCAGGGCACGATCTCCATGACCACGTCGATGTCCGGGTTCTGCGCCTCGAAGGCCGCGATCGCGTCGTTCCAGGCCTGGACATAGGCATCGCGGGTACTGAACTGCCAGAAGACGACTTCCGTCTGGGCTTGGGCTGCCAGGCTGCCGGTCAGCAGTGCAGCGGCGGTGGCGGCGCAGAGTAGGGATGATCTCTTCAACATGGCTGGTTTCCTCCTCAGTTGTGATCTTGTTCTGGTTTCGTGGTGGTTGTCGACGGCTGATCGCCGACCCTCGGCGACGTCGTGCGGCCGACCGGGGCAATGTGACCCGACGCCTGTTGTGTCATCGATGACATATCTGGCCAAAGAGATGGCGCATGTCGCTGGAAGTGGCAGTATTGCTGATGTGTCATCGATGACATATTGGTTCAAAAAACGAGTGCGAACGGGTTTTCATCAGCCATGCTAACAGCGGCCTAGCGACTTGACAATCGGTCCCAGCGCTATTGCGACACTGGCGCAGACGTCGAGGCACGAATGGTCAGTCGTGAGGGTAGGGTGACGATGTCGGGTTCGGTCGTGGCGTCGGAAGGTGCGGGCATATATCGAAACACCAGGTCCGCAGCCCGTTCGCCGATCTCGCGCATGGGCAGGGTCACCGTCGTCAAGGGCGGCGACAGGCGGGCGGCGTAGGTGTCGTCGAAGCCGATGACGG